>JAHDBD010000016.1 GCA_020630575.1 Bernardetia sp. | reverse complement strand
ACAAAAATAAACCGAATAAAATTTGGTTCAACTTATAAAATGCGAAAGTCCTATTTATTTTATTTTCTGTTTCTTCAATCTTTTTTTTGAGATTAAACCTTAGACTAGGCTCTACAACAATAATTTGTTCCTGTCTGAAAAAATTTATCTTTTCTAATAACTCATCAAGATATTTATTTACTTCACTTCTATTCATTTTTATAGCATATATAGTTTTCATTATTCATAACACAATATACAGCTTTTTGCTAAATAAATAATCAAATTGCTAAAAATAAAAATCACGTATTAAAATCCAAAAGGTTTTAATACGTGATTTTAATATTTAATTCTACCAAATAAACCTAACCCATCGGAACTTCCATCAATAATACTTCTGCATCTTGTGAGGCTTCAAGCTCAAAGTTGTTGGTGTCCCAAATTCCAAAACCATCTTTTGTGTCTAACTCTTGTGTTTCATTGTTATTTTTCAAGATAACTTTACCTTTCAAGACAAAAACATAAACACCATTATTGGCAGCATCTTTCAAATCATAATCTACTTTTGTTCCTGTTTCAAGACTTCCCAAATGAAACCAAGCATTTTGATGAATCCAAACACCTGCATCATCAGCATTGGGTGACAAAATCTGCTGTAATTTATTTTTTCTATCTGCTGGATTAAGCTTAATTTGGTCGTAACGGGGTTTTACGTTTCGTTTATTTGGAATGACCCAAATTTGAAGAAATTTAGTCGTCTCTTGCGTGTCATTCACTTCGCTATGTTGCACACCAGTTCCTGCACTCATTACCTGTATCTCATTTTTCCCTATGAATGAAGTATTACCCATACTATCTTTATGACGTAAGCCATTTTCTATAGGAATACTGATAATTTCCATATTGTCGTGAGGATGTGTTCCAAAACCACTTCCACCTGCAATGATATCATCGTTCATGACACGCAAAACACCAAAATTCATACGTTCTGGATTGTAATATGATGCAAAACTAAAACTGTGTGCACTTTTGAGCCAACCATGGTCAGCCATTCCTCTTGTGTTTGCTTTGTGAAAAACTGTATTTGCCATAATAGATTGTGTTGAAGAGTTTGGTAAATGATTAAATCCTAAAAAAGTGTCAGAGTCTGCAACAGAATTTACTGTTTTTTTCTGAGTTTGTTTGCCAAAAACATTTCCCAAAACAGGTGTAGAAACTAAGAAACCTGTTCCAAGTGTTGTCTTTAAAGCTCGCTTTAAAAAATCCTTTCTGTTCATTACTGTATAAATTACTAAAAATCAGTCTTAAAATTTTTAATTGTATATACAATAATTGTACCTACATATATTTGTGTGTAAAAATCATTCTAGATAGTTGAGATATAAATTCAATTTGATAAAATAGTGCTTTTTTTTAGTTTTGAAAGTGCTTTTCTGTCAGTAACAAGGATTTTTTGAATAAATTAATCAGTCAAATTGGCAATACATTTTTCTCTTAACTGCCAAAGGTTGTTAAAATTAATTACAAAATCAGGTTTTTTATTTTGGTTTTCAAGCCAATTTTTTAGAAAATTTTGATGATAGTTTATTTTAAATTCATTTACTTGATGTACTTCGATTTCAATTTCTTCCAAAATATCATTTCTTAATTTCTCAAAGTCAGAATTATTATCTGTAAAATCCTGTTCTATTCCATCTATTTTGAGGTAACAATGTGCTTCTGGAATATAATTTAGTTGGTAACCAAATTCATTTTCTAATAAAATATTTCCAATCTTGGGTGTATTGGATGGATTCATTTTATAGATACCAATGTAGAGTTTTACATTTTCTATCTTATTTAAATCAGCTATTTTTTTGAGAAAGGCATGTTTTGAACTGCATGTTCCTTTTTGTTCTGCCAGAATCAAACTCAAATCATGACGATTTGCATTTCTTCCATACGGTAAATTCTGAATATATTTTGTTAATTCATTCCATGTCTTTATTCCTAGAGAAGTTGTAAGAGAAGTTAGGTTGTCCGTTGATTTTAGAAAAAAAATAGTCATTCAGAATTAAAATAGAGTCTATAGAGTTTTTCTTTCAGTAAAGTCTAAATCAAAGGAATTAAAAAGAAAGCCAAAACTACTATTACAAATCCAACAGTATATAAAGTAGAGTGTACTAGGTTAGTTTTATTCAAAGCAGAAAGCACACTTCCAATAACTACCCCAGATAACAAAGAAGTGCAGGCAGCTAAAATAAGCGTAATTAGCCAATTTGGAAATATCTGATGAGGATGAGCTACTGAGTTCATGCTCCAAATTAATCCAACCACATAGCCTAATAAGGAAGAAATAAGTAGAGAAATTCCTACTGTTTTTAGAATGAAAGTGAGATGTTTCATAATGAGGAAAGAATATTAAAAATGAAATTTTTATTCAAAATATATGTATAAATTTTTATTAATCATCTTAATCATATAACTCACAAGTGAGATTAGTATAAATTATTGGATAACCCATAAAAATTTCTGGCTCTTTATTCCAACTGTCTATTGCTTTTTGCCTAGCTTCATCTTCACTTCCTTTAAAAAAAAGAGTTATCCTATCTTTCACCCAAAATTCATATCCATCAAAGAAATAGCTTACAGCCTTATATAAATCTTTTTCAATTTTCTTTATGACTAGACTTATATCTACATTTGAAGTAAATATTCTCTGTTCTTCATCAAAAACATAAATTCCTAAAGTTTTCTCTTTGCTTATCAGTTCATCTAGTTTTTCTTTAGAATATTTCATTTTGATTTATTTATAAAAGAAGATAGAAATTAAGGATTAAAATTTATTTTATCCCCCTGCATACACCCATTCCATCAGCCAAGCTGCTGCAATTGCTCCATACGTTCCGAGTGCATATCCCAAAACAGCCAATAAAACACCCACAGGTGCAAGTGCTGTACTAAAAGCCGAAGCTACCACAGGTGCAGATGCAGCACCACCAATATTAGCCTGACTTCCTACAGCTACAAAAAAGAAAGGTGCTTTTATAAGATAAGCCACAAAAAGCAAAATACTAACGTGAACAAGCATCCAAATAATGCCTAAGAAAAATAGACCTAAATCTTGACCTATTTCAGCTAAATTCATGTGCATTCCGATTGTTGCGACAAGAATATAAATACAAACACTTCCTATTTTTGATGCGCCTGCCCCTTCTAATTTACGAAGAGGAGTAAAAGAAAGCAAAACACCGATTGTGGTAGCAAAAACTACCAGCCAAAAGAATCCACTTGTAAGGGAGTTAAGTCCAATATCATTTAATTGTGTTTCATATCCTTCCATAATTGGTGTAATAAGGTCAGCAAAAAAATGCGCTCCTGCCGTTGCACCAAAGCCAATTGCCAAAATAACAAATAAATCAGTTGTAGATGGAATACGAGCATGTTTGGCTTGAAAATCTTCCATTTTCTTCTTTAAAGCTGTAATAGAAGAAGTATCAGCTTTTAAAATTCTGTCTATTTTATCGCTCATATTTGCACCATATAATAAAAAACCCATCCAAATATTAGCTACTATAACATCAATTACTATCATTGCACCAAACAAACTTCCACTTGGTTGATAAATTTCTTTCATAGCTGCTTGATTTGCCCCTCCACCAATCCAACTTCCTGCAATGGTTGATAAACCTCTCCAAACAGCATTATTTCCTGTTCCTTCTACTGTTTCAGGACTTACTGCATGAACAATAAAAAGAGCAACAGCACCACCGATAATAATTCCGACTGTTGCAGTCAAAAACATAACAATGGCACGCCAACCCAAATTCAAAACTCCTTTCAAATCAATACTCAAACAAAGCAAGACCAATGCAACAGGCAACAAATAACGAGAAGCAACAAAATAAAGATGAGATTCTTTTATAAATCCTTTGTACTGACTTTTTTCGATTCCATTATCTGAAAAAATCTGTTTTACTTCATTAAAATTAGCACCCTCTGGAATAGAAATATTGAGTGAGCTTGCAAATTCCAAAATATCTGAATCAAACCATTCTGCTGCAATAAGATGCAATGGATAATTTAATAAAGCAGGAATAAAATAACATAAAAGTAAAGCAGGAACATACGTATAAAATTTTTGCCAACCTTTATTTTTACTATTTGAAGTAACAAAAATAATAGCCAAAACAATAAGTAAAATACCTAAAACAATAGCATCGTTTGTAAAAAGAGGAGAATTCATTGTCAGTTATCAGTAAACAGTTATCAGTTACCAGTTGAATTACAAATATGTAATTACTAAAAAAGGAATTTCAAAACTGAATGGATTAGGATTAAAATTAATAAAAATACTAAGGGGATTTCAAAACAGTCTACAATATAGAATCTGTTTTTTGTGTTTACAACTGTTTGTTAAAATTTTATGTAAAAAATACTTAAACAAGTCGTATCAATAAACGTTGTTCTATTTATAATCTCATTTTTTATTAGAATATACAACAAAAGATATGAAAGCAGCACTTATTACTGGCGCATCTAGTGGAATTGGTCTTGAACTAGCTCACGTGATGGCAAAAGAAAAACATAATTTGGTCTTGGTAGCTCGTAGCATTGAAAAGCTCAATGAGCTTGCTACTGAACTTAGACAATCACATGGTATAAAAGTTCAGACCTATAAAGCTGACCTAAGCAATACCAAAGAAATTGAAAATCTATATCAACAAACACAAAATGATGATATTGAAATCAGTTATTTAATAAATAATGCAGGTTTTGGGGAATATGGAAATTTTATAGAAAATGATTGGGAAAAGCTCAATTCAATGATGCAACTAAATATGATTTCATTAGTGCATCTGACAAGTTTATTTTCAAAGGATATGATAAGTTCTAAGTTTGGTAAAATTATGAATGTGGCTTCAACAGCAGCTTTTCAACCTATGCCTTATTTCGCTGTTTATGCAGCTACAAAATCATTTGTGCTTTCATTTTCAGAAGCAATTGCAAGCGAGCTGAAAGATCATGGCATAACGGTAACAGCACTTTGCCCAGGACTTACAGGAACAGGTTTTGTAGAAGCTGCCAATATGGGAGAGAGCAAATTTTTAGATAAAGCAAAGTCAAGTATGGCAACTCCAGAAGAAGTTGCAGAATATGGTTATGAAGCCATGATGAAAGGAAAAACGGTTGCTGTACATGGAATGATTAATTCCTTGATGGCACAGTCTGCAAGATTTTTGCCTAGAGATTTGGTAACTACAATTGCTAAAAAAGTACAGGAATAGAACAAAGGTAGAAGTTAGATTTCAGAAGTTAGAATTAATGATAAATAAAATCAACTTAAAATTAATGTATAGAATAGGAGTAATATTGATTTTCTCAATTACTCCTTTTTTTTGTATGGATATTTTTGGTTTTGAAAATTCAAATCCTCAACGAGGTCTTTACTCCTCATTGATGGTTCAGAAAGAATTTATTTCGAAAACAGAAACTCAAAAACTCTATGATGAAATTTTTGATTTAAAATTTAATTATGCTAATTATCAAATAAAGGAAGAAGATGATAAAACAAAAACACCTTTATATTTAGTTGTTGAAGATTTTAGAGATATGCTTTTTATTCTCCTGACAGAAGACAAAAAAAACTATGAAAATTTAGAAAAAAATGAAGAAATTAGACTGGACGAATTAGAAAAATTTAATACCAAAAAAAGCAGTTATTATAAAGAATATAAATGGGCAAAAGCTGAAATAAAACTACATTGGGCAATAATAAAACTTAGTTTTGATGAAAAATGGGCTTCTGCGTGGCGAGTTAGGCAAGCCTATAAACTATTTTTAGAAAATGAAAAAGAATTTCCAAATTTCATTGAGCAAAAAAAGTCATTAGCTTTGCTTCAAATTGTTTTGGCAAGTGTTCCTCAAAAGTACAAATGGGCATTGGACTTGATTGGAATGGAAGCAAACTTGGAAAGTGGAATCAACAACCTTCAAAAAAGCACTTCGCAAATTCATTTTTTTCAAAAAGAAACGTTGCTTTGGCAGGCTTTACTTCAAACCTATTTAGTAGAAGATTTAATAGAAAACGGAAATAATTCAAAACAGATTGTTCAAAATTTAGTAAAAAAACATCCTTCTGAAAGACTGGTTTTGGTGGTTTCTAGTTTAGTTTTGATGAAAAATGAATCACATAAAACAGCTCTTTTAGCTTGGCAGAATTACGCTAGAGTCTATCAAAATAATACATTGACTTTTGATAAAAAGGAACATTTTAGTCAAGAATATCTTTTGGCAGAATTATATTTTTATTCAGAAAAACCCAAAAAAGCAAAATTTCATTATCTTAATTTTTTAAAGAATCTTAATTCAATTCAAAACCGAAATTTTATTAAAGACAGTTATTACAAATTATTTTTGATAGAATGGCTAAAGGGAAAAAAAAATACAATCAATGACTCAGATGACATTGAAAATGTAAAAGAAAATAATTATTTTACTTCTATTTCAAGTAAAGGAAGTACAAAAACAGCAGTAGATAAAAATGCCAAAAAATTTGTAGAATTGGTAAACGAATCAAATCATTTACCAAATAAAGAATTGTATCAAGCAAGAATTTTGACAGATGGAGGAAATTATCAAAAAGCTTTAGAAACTCTAAACCAAATCACTAATTCAGAACTTCAAAAGTGGGAAAAAGAAAAGCAGTTTGAAATTATTTTAGAATATAAATATAGAAAAGGCAGAATTTTAGATAAGCTAAGTCAATTAAATCAAGCTATTCCTTTTTATAAAGATGTAATTGAATACTCTACTTTGCACAATCAAAATGAAATTCATTATTTTGCTGCAAATTCGGCACTCCAACTTGGTTTTATTTATCAAAATCAAGATAAAAAACTAGCTAAAATCTATTTTGAAAAAGCAATTAGTTTTGAAGGGCATCAATATGAAGAAAGCATTACACAAAAGGCCAAGCTGGCTTTAAAAAAATTATAGATAAACATTTCCATCTTTTCATTATGAAATTATTTTTATCATTTATTTTTTCTTTTTTTTTCTTTTTTACAGGTTTTTTTATGGTTCTAGTGGCTTCTCGCCCTGCTCTAAAAACGGATTATTATTCAGAAATGAAAAAATCATCTTTATCAGAAGATAAGATAAAACGTAAAATTGACAATAAGAATATTTCTTTAAGAGATTCTGTTGAAACGAAAGTAGAAGTTCTCCCTGAAAAACCTAAAAAAAATGGGCTAGGAATGATAATTTGGGGAAGTTTTCTAAATCTTTTAGGAATTTTATTTGGTGTAACTCTATTACTTACCTTTTTACTCGGTTTTTCTATTGGTTCAGGATTTTACTTTAAAGATATTTATGCAACAGCTGGTGTAATGTTAGCAGGACTAATTACTTTTGGAGTTGGTATTTATATGATTTCAAGAGGTAGAGAGCGTTGGAAAGCCTATAAGAGATATAAAAAGGCAATGAAGAAAATGAAGCAAAGTAATAACTAGAAATAAATACAAAAACCGTTTTTAGATTTTTTCTAAAAACGGTTTTATTTGATAAAATTCTAAGCATATTCAATGCTCACAGTTTTATTTTCTACAAGATTAGGTTGTATATGATTTGCTAGAGTTACTTTCCATTTTTCCAAATCAAAGCCTCCTTTGTATCGTTCAGTTTTTTTTAAAATTGCAGTAATGTGGTTGTCTTTTATTTCATAATTTACTGCAAAGCCTATTTTATTTATTTTAACAGACAAAATTTCAGCTTGCTCCTCATCTTTAAATATGTTCATATTATTTTGTTTTATGATGAATACGATTTTTAAATAGACGATTTTTTGGGTGAATAGGTTATACCAGCCTTTTTCATGGTTGTTACCCTCACCAACAACAACATACTACAAAGTCAGCCAACGCACCAAAGGCAAAAGTTCGGTTTCCCATTGCCAATCATAAGCACTCAAATACAGAGTTTCGCCATTTGGATACGATAATTCTATCTCATAAATATTCGAATTATCAATTTCCATAATTGGCTGTGAAAGGTCTTCTACTAATAAAGGTTCTTTGTGAGAAGTTTCTTCGTGATGCACATGAACAGTCTGAAAATTGACTTGTACGCTATTCCATTCTTTTTTACGAAGCATTCTTTTGAGTTCTTTTTCTTGTTTTGGAAGTTCCCAACCCAAAACATAACTTCCCTGCATTTCTATCCACTGATTGCCTTTTGCCATATATTTTTTGGTATTTCTATATGAAACAAGACAAGAAACAGGAGTTTGCATTCTATAATTTTGATACAACGAACGCAAACGCAGACGAGCAATAAATGGATTTTCGATAGCTTTGAAACCATGTTGATAATTTCTAGTAATAATTTGTTTCCAGTTTGCCCACGCAATACGACTTTTGGGAAAAGTATGTTCGTGAACAGTTCGGCTCTGCATCGTGCTTCCGATTGCACCATGAGTTACCCAAATTGTTTTTCCATGTAGTTCGCCTTCCCAAAAAGTATTTCCTTTTACCATATAAAGTGTTGCCGAATACTGCTCATCTTCACCCAAAGAATACATTCTGAATGTTCCGTTACACTCATAATCCCATTCTTCTTCTGTGGCAAGTTCGTCCATCCAAAGCGAAACTTCCGACTGAATGGCATGAAAACCTTTTTTTCGAAGTTCATTTTTTACATCTAAAGTAGTTGTAAAACCACGTTTTTTGAAATGCTCGTGTGCAACAAGCTGTATATCAATCAAAGAGAGTGTTTTCATTGTAGATTTATATTTAGAGTTTGAAATCAATTATGAACTGAAAGTCAGCGTAGCTAATTACGAATTAAAAATTACGATTGTAATAATGCTCTTGACTTTAAATAGTTAAGTGTAATTATTGTAATCCGTAATTCGTAATTGTTTCCTAGTAATGCACTTCGACCAAATATCGAATTGTACATTGGTTTTCTTTGTAGATTATAAATTCATTATTGAATAAATCAATACCTCCTTTTGCGAAAAGAGAATCAGCTTCTGAATTTTGTTTTTTGAGATTTTCGTAAGTCAGACCAGCGCACCAATCTTCATACTCTTCAATTTTGAGTTGCCTGCCTGTATGTACTTCATAGATTGCCAAAAAGGCTTTTTTATCGTTTCCTGATGTCCAAAAAGAACCTGCAAGAGAAGTATAATTCAAAGATTTTCGGCATTTATCAGCAAAATAAAGCCCGTAGCCAAACATTTTTCCTGTAATCAGCGCATTAGTAGGACGCAAAATCAAACCTGTTTTTAAGATAGAAAGCCAGTTTTCATTTCGACTTCCATGCCAGAGTAAATCTGTTGTTCTGTACTTGCTTTGTTTGAGAGCAGTAGCAAAAATCTGTTCTTGAGCGATGTCTTTTACTGAGTATGCATTGACAAATTTTCCGACTTCTTCTTGCATCATTTTTTTGATACGCTTAATTTGAATGGCATCAACTGATTTTTTTTCATCTAAAATACTGACTTCAATTCCTAAGGCATCCAAAAGTGTTTTTTCGTCTTGTGTTTTATTTCTTGTTGCTTTTGCTTTTAAATTATCTTTCTTGTTTTGCTGTATTCGTAATTCTACTTCGCCACGCATTACATCTAGTGTTTCTTGTTCATTTGTCAAGATATTTCTAGCTTTTTGTAAAACCTGTTTCGAAACATTTTTTCCTGCTGTGTATTCTAAAAGATAATTCTGAACATTTTCCATTTTTCTTGGAATAACTCCATAGAGTTCTAATAAAAGAGCATTAAATCCGATTGTATCAAAATTTTCTAAGTCTTTTTTGCTTACTTTATTCGATTTAAAATCTACTTTTTTAGTTAAGTTATCCAACACATTTTGAGCTTCTTCTACTTGTGCCATTGTAACATCAGCAGCCGAAACTTGGTAATTATGATGAATTGAACGCTGTGCATACTGTGTCAGATGACGAAAAAGCTCACGAACTTCTCCATTTTTGATAGCTGACCAAGAGTTTAAAAAATTAGAAGAAGTTGATTTATTCTTTGAGGATTTGTTTTCTAATTCCTCCAAAAACAAATGTGTTACATCTTTATACCCTTTCCGTACTTTTTCTCTGTATTTGCTTTCCCATTGATACATCGAATATTCATTTATAGCTGCTCGCTGTCCTACTCTTCCATACGAAACTGAAAAAATATCATCAGAAATCTGACGCATTTCATAGTATTTGTTATTGTTGTGAGCCGTTACCATTACTAATTTTGCTGTTTTGAATGTAGTAATAGGCACTTTTGGTAATTGAGAACCAGCAGGAATAAAATGTTGCTTAATCATAATAGGTAAATTTGGTGTATAAGAGAATGATAACTTTTTTAGTAAAATTGGTATTCTCTTCATTTATGAAAGCTAATATACCAATTATTTGCTAAATAAAATAGCAATTACTAATTATTTATACAACAAATTTACATGAGTAGGTCGTAACGTATATGAGGACTAAAAAAAATGGCAAAAAAAAAGCTCATTGTTTAATTTATTAAACAATGAGCTTAAGTAATTCTCAATTTACATGTTTCTACTTAACATATTCCTTTTTGAGTTTATTAGGAAATACTTTTTTGAGTTTATCTACTTTCGGACTAATTATGAAAGAGCAATAGCCTTGAGTTTTGTTATTGTTGTAATAGTTTTGATGATAATTTTCGGCTACATAAAACTTTCCTAAAGGTGTAATTTCGGTAACGATTGGTTTATCAAAAACTTTTTCCTCTGTTAGTCTTTTTAAGTAAAACTCTGCTTTTTCTTTTTGCTCTTCGTTGTGGTAAAAAACGCCCGAACGATATTGTGTTCCTACATCGTTTCCTTGTCTATTAAGTGTTGTTGGGTCGTGTGTAGCCCAAAAAACTTCTAATAATTCATCAAAAGTAATTATTTTTGGATTGTATGTAATTTGTGCCACCTCAGCATGTCCTGTTGTTCCAGTACAGATTTGTTTGTAAGTTGGGTCTGGCACTTGCCCACCTGTATATCCTGAAATAACTGTATCAACGCCTTCTAAACGCTGAAAAACAGCTTCGATACACCAAAAACATCCTGCTCCAAAAGTAGCTTTTTCTAATTTTGCATTTATGTCTGTCATAGTATTATTTTTTTCTGTTTTAGTTTTTGCTTGATTTGAGTCTATAGAATCTTTTGCATGAGCATTTTGTTTTGGCGAACAAGCACTTGCAAAAATGGCTGACAAACTCATCAGAAGTAAAATGAAGAAAGGAAGTGTAGTTTTATTTTTCATTGAGATGTTTTTTATTTTATAAATGGCTGACAATTGACTCTAAATCAATAGTCATGCTTTTTTATCTTAAAACCTTCATTTTTAAGACTTTGTTAGATGATTTATTAATTTTTGTGAGAATAAATTATACAAAAACACCATTTCATTTACTCTAAAAAATATTTTTTTTATTCTGATAAGGAACTTCTTTTACTTTTTCTGTGGTTGGGTGGGTGTATCAAATAATTTTTTTCAACTGCAAACTTATATAAACAATGACGTATCGGAAAAATAACTTGTCTCTAGTATCGATGATAAGGTAAACCGTCTTGTTTCTATCTTCTTTCTTATTTCATTAATTTTTTTTGAGTGAGAGCGACTAGAAATAAGAAACCTTCTACTCGCTTTAAATTGCTTTCGTTTACAAAAACAGTCGTTTTTGTACCTCCTTCGTATTGCCTTTTTGTTAGTAAAAACAGCCTAAAAAAAATATCAATTATGGCTTTGTCAAAACTCAAACTCAAAAAAATTAGAGAAGAACAAATTCTTCAAAATTATCAAAATACACTCAAAAAAAATAAACACACATACGTAAAATCATTGCGAAAAGTAGCTAAGCAACATGCAAAAAATAGTGTTTTGCCAGTTTATACTAATGAAAAAGTAAACAAATTACTTACCTTGATGAGTTCTGGAAGCCATCAAAAAGAGTTTTCAGAAATTATAAATCTTATTGCTCAAAAAGGAAAAACTGAAACACTTTTGCAAGAAGATTATATCTTAGATGCTTTGTCTTGTGTAGCAAAAGAACATTCTTTTTTCATCAGAACTATTGAAGATTGGAAACCAAAAGGACGTAATTCTGAAAAATTGTTTGCTGATTTGGTGCGTCATCTTTTTGTAAAGTATGATATTCCTGCTTGTATGACTTCACTTTGGTTTGATAGCGAAAATAAATTGTCTAGAAGTTGGTTTATTGATGTTGGACAAGGCAAAAATGCTTCTAAATTGAATCATTTTCCTACAATTCTTACCAAAAAAGAGGCACATTATTTTACGAAAGCTCCTTCAAAGTTTACTTTCATTGCTGCCATCCGTTACGGACAAGTAAAGGCAATAGGAGGCACAACAGGTTTTATAAATAATCTTGTTCAGACTGATTTAGGAAAATATTTGTATCCAAAAGAAGGTTTTTGGAAAGAAGTAATTGCTTTTTTGTTCAGAAATAATCCTACTGCTACAGCACATCAACTAGACATTGTTGTAGAATATATTTGGACTCAAAAGTTTGCTAGACTTTGGGGGCAAAATACCAAAGGACAAGTAGTTCAGAAAAATCCCTCTAACCCAAATTTTGATTTGAAAGGCAGAACGTGGGATTCTCTTTGGAAAAAAGCCTTTGAATGGTTTAAAGTTGTAGGTTTTTCTCATCAAACTCCTCAAGAATGGGCGCATTTTATGATGGAAGACAATTATGTGAGAGCCAAGACAGGACAATGTTTTGTTTTTCAACAACTTCTTACCAAACAAGAGCTTTTTGAAGAAGGTAAAAATATGAATCACTGTGTAGGTTCTTATGTGAGTGATTGTAAAAACAGTAAATCAGCTATTTTTTCTATGCAAAATGTCCTTTCAAGAAATAATTCTTTGGTAACGATAGAAGTAGCCCCAAAAACACTAAAAATTATACAAGTATCTCGTCGTTTTAATGAATCTGCTTCTTCTTTTGAAAAAGAAATTATAAAAGAGTGGGCAAAACAAAATGATTTGAAAGTGCCTAGCTATTATTGATTGATAAAAAAGGTCTGATAAAAATTAATTTATCAGACCTTTTTGTATTTTCATATATTTCAGTTCTAACTTCTAAAATCAGGCTTCTAAACTTATTCTACTGTCCTCTTTTATTAAAGAAACGCAAACGAATAATTTCACGTTCGTTTAAAAGACGATATTGTCCACGTCCTAGAGTTTCTTTTGTAAGCCCTGCATAGACAGTTCTGTCTAATCTAATTACTTCATAACCTAAGTGAGCAAACATGCGTCTTACAATTCTGTTTTTACCGATATGAAGTTCTACTCCTACTGAAAGACCATCAGGTGATAAAATAGCTGCACCATCTGCTTTGGCTAATCCATCTTCAAGTTGTAAACCTTCTTTTAATTGTTCTACCTCTTCTTCTGAAAATGGCTTGTCTAATGTTACTCTGTATATTTTCTGAACTTCGTACGAAGGATGAGAAAGCTGTTTTGCCATTTCTCCATCATTTGTAAAAAGTAAAAGTCCTGTAGTATTTCTGTCTAGTCTTCCTACTGGATAAATGCGTTCTGTGGTTGCTTTTTTGACCAAATCCATTACAGTTTTGCGTCCTTTTGGGTCACTTGTAGTTGTAATAAAATCTTTTGGCTTATTTAGAAGAACATATACAGGTTTCTCTTTGCGAAGAACTTTACCTTTATATTTTACCTCGTCGGTTGGTCTTACTTTAAAACCTAATTCTTTTACTACTTTTCCATTTACACTAATTTCTCCTTTTGCAATAAGTGTATCAGCTTCTCTACGAGAACACACACCTGAATTTGAAATGTAACGATTCAGTCTCCAAATTTCATTATTGCTGTTTGAAGAATACGAATTTTCTTTTGCTTTATCAGAGGTTATATTTTTTGCAGCAACACGAGTAGGACGTTCAAATTTTTTGTCCATTTTTTTGAAATTCTTGTCTTTACTTTTTCGATCTTCAAAACTTCTATCTTTTTGATAGGTTTTTTCAGTAGATTCTGTGCGCTCTGTTCTGTTTGGTCTTTCTGTACGTTCTGAATTAGTTGTTTTTTCTTGTCTTAATTTAGGAGCTGTTTTTTTTGCAATAGTTTTATTTTCTTCTTGCTTTAGTTTTTCATCTTGTTTCTTTTTCTCAAAATGAGGATTAGGTTTGTTTTTCGCTTTTGCAAAACGATTACTTTTCAAGTTTCCTTTTTCAGTTGATTTGAGTTTAGGTTTGAAGGCAGAATTGTTATCTAAGTTAGAATCTTTTTTTTGATTTGGCTGCTTATCGTTATTTTTCATTGAATATCTTTTCAGTTTGTTAATAAAATTACGAGCGCATCTCGCAATTGTTTTTAATGATTGGTTTTTAGGGATTTAAAAAATAACTTCTCTCATTCAAATTTATTTGTTATGAAATTGTAGTTATATAAATCGCTACTAATTAATCACTAATCGTTAGTTTCTTCTTGATTTTTTTTGTCTTGAATAGCTTTTGTTCCTCGTTGAAATTTGAAGAGTGAAAATTCATCACCTTCTTCGTCTTCCAAATTCGATTGTAATCTAGCTTGTTTTTGTGCAGATTCTACATCTTCAGCAGACAAATCTTCTGGCATTGGCAAATCATCTAAGGAATTTATTCCGAAATAGTGCATAAACTTATCAGAAGTTCCATACAAAATAGGACGACCCACTGTTTTGTCTTTTCCCTTAATTACTAAAAGTTCTTTCTCTAGTAATTTCTGAACAGCATAATCACAGCTTACACCACGTATGGCTTCTAATTTTGATTTTGTAATAGGCTGTTTGTAAGCAATAAGAGCAAGCGTTTCGATAGCAGATTTTGAAAGTTTGCGTTTTGCTCTTTGAGTAAGCAACAAACTTATACTACTCTGAAATTCGGATTTGGTCAAGAATTGGAATCCTCCTGCAATTGCTTTTATTTCGATTGCAAAATCAGCTTGTTCATAGCGTTTTTGTAATACTTCTATAGCATCATCTATATCTTGTTTTGGAACTTCTGTACCGAAAAGCTCCTCTAAAACCTTTTGAATTTCTTTTACAGAAATAGGAGAGGGAGAACAAAAAATAAGAGATTCTATATGATTGAGTAAATATTGCACGATGAATTACGAATGGGTCACTTGTAGGGATACAAGCAACAGATATTTTGTAAGAATAAATGAATAAGAAATTTTAAATTGAGATTTTTTATTTAAAAAATCTATTTTAAACCATTGCTCGTGTCTACCACGAGTGATTTAGCTACTAAAAAATCAAGTAGGCAAAGGTACGACTTTTTCCACAACTTTCTGAAAAATAGAAGACTAGAAATTTATTTTTTTTCTCATAAAATAAATTTTTAAGGCTAAAATTCATTTCGGATGTTCGTTGTTTTTTGTTTTTTTATTCTTAGAAAAACACAATGCTATTTTACTTTTCATTTGGAACGGTTATTGAATCTAGGAAGAATAGTAACATTTAAATAAAATCCTGTCTTGGTACTTCGGTACGCTTTTAGTAACTATTTAATTAAAAGATAAATTAAAGACTAAAAACGAATTCAAAATACATCGAAGTATTCAACAAAAACTTAATAATACCATCATAATGAGAAAGATTTTTATAATTTTCATTGCTTTATTTTTTGCACATGTTGCAACTAATTTTACTTATGCTCAAGATGCTCAAGCTCGTACACTTTTAGATGCAATGAGCAATAAGTATAAAAAATATAATTCATTTAGAGCTACTTTTACATCAAATTTAGCAAGTGAGTCTGAAAGCATCAATGAATCACTTACAGGAACAATTACTGTAAAAGGAAATAAATACCACCTTAAAACGCAAGGTCAAGAGATTTACAACGACCACAAAACAGTTTGGACATTTTTAGATGATGCCAATGAAGTAACTATTACAAGTTATGACGAAGCTGATGGTCTCAACCCAACTGATATTTTTGATATTTATAAAAAAGGATATAAATATGTAGTTGTAGAAGAAGTGAAAGTTGGTGGAAGAGCGCACAAAGTAATTGATTTAGTTCCAGAAGATAAAAACTTACAATTCTTTAAGGTTCGTTTGACTATTGATAAAGCAAATTACAGTCTTGCAAGCTGGAATATTTTTGAAAAAAATGGACGTGTTCATTCTTACAAAATTGCTGATTTCCAACCTAATGTTTCAGTAACAGATGCTGATTTTCAGTTTAATAAAGCCAAACATCCAAATGTTGAAGAAGTAGACTTAAGATAGATACTAGTTTGTTTCAAAACAGTTAAAGATATTAGATTTTCCCTATTTACTTTTATTATAAAGTAAGTAGGGAATTTTTTTTGAATGAGTTTAAATAAAGAAGAATTTTTTTTCTATCAGATTAAACCTTCATTTTTACTTGGTATCTAACCTTACGAAAACGACTTAATCAAACTTCTTGATTGGGTTACTTAAATTAAATGTCACTAAACTTTTTTATTTGAAAATTATGAAAACTCAAAAAATCACTTCGAACATAATTGGCAAAATTGCTCTTTTATCACTTCTTTTCTTTTTTGTTGGAATGACTACAACTTTTGCTCAAAAACGAGGAAAACGTGACAATGATGCTACACCCACTGAAAAAGCAGAAAAACGCTCTCAAAAATGGAAAACTGAATTTGGATTGAATGATACACAAACTGCTCAACTCAAAACTGCTCTTACAACAAGAATTACAGCAACTGATGCAATAAAAAATGAGGGAAAAAGTCCTGAAAAAAGAGAGCAACGTAAAGCAATAATGACTGAGTTTGATACTCAAGTAAAAAGTATTTTTACAGATGCACAATATGCAGCTTACCAGAAAAAGAAAGCTGAGAAAAAAGATAAAATGAAAGAAAATAGAGGAAAGAGAGGGCAAGGAACAGATATGGACGATGACGGTTTTTAATATAAATTGTTATTAAGATTAGCAAAGCAAAAACTTTAACTATTTATTCTCTAAGAATATTTAGTTAAAGTTTTTTTATGAAATTAGTTTACGTGTATAAAAATTCAATTTCTTTATTCTCAAAATAGCTAATTTTTCCATTTTGACCTGCTACCTCTAAGGCTAGTTTTCCTTCTGGATTAATTCCCAAAATTTGTCCTGTAATTTTTTGGTTTTTGATTTTATCTTTGTAATAATGCCATTCTTGATATCGAAAAAGATGAGAAAGATAATCAGCTCTAAGTATTTCTTTTTTCTCTGCCCTTAATTGCAAATAACGTTTTTCTATAAAAAATAGAATTTCAGTTAAGATATTTTCTTTATTCCATTCTTTTCCAGTTAGTTCCTTTAATGAAATAGCTCTATTGGTAGTGTCATTTTTATCAAAAATCTGATTGATATTAATTCCAATTCCTACAATACTTTGATTTATTGATTGTGAATTGATTTGATTTTCTATCAAAATTCCTCCAATTTTTTGGTCTTTGTATTCATTCCCAACTTGATGATTTATAAAAATATCATTTGTCCATTTTATCTGAAAAGAATCAGCAATATCTGGATAATTAGTTTTCATAACTTCCTCTAGCGCATCACGAACGCCCAACGAAACAGCGATTGTAATCCAAAAAGATTCTTTTGGAGATAAAAAAGTAGGAGTAAGCAAAATAGAAAAAGTAAGATTTTGATTTTCTTGTGCTGTCCAACTATTTCCTCGTTGTCCTTTTCCTTGTGTTTGATGATTTGTCCAAAGAAGCGTTCCTTCAAAAAGTGTATTTTGGGCTTTTTTTTTCTGTTCGGTAGTATGAAAAGCCAAACTCTCGTTGGTAGACTGACAGCTTGGCAGATAAATTTGATTTTGTCCTATAAAAAGTCCCTTTGTATGAATTTTGTAATTGCTCATTGTAAATGAATATTTTGACTATAATTTACTTATTAATACTGTATCTTTGTAGTTAAACTTTTGGCTACAGTATAGTTTTAGATGCTATAAATTTGATTTTATCTCAAAATTGGAACAAAATCTTTATCCTATTTGTAATTCAAGAGTGCAAATTCGTTAATAAGTAAAAATAAATAAAATCAAAATTATGAAAGCTGCTTAAAAAATAATTGCTTTCCTCTAATTTTTGAATAAAAATACTAAATCTATACTATGACTCAAAAACAGTCTGTTACTTCACAAATGCTTTCTCAAGCTGTAGTGGCTGGTCTTCAAGACCGAAAAGGAAAATCAATTACTCTTCTTGACCTTCGTGATGTCAAAAATTCTATTGCAGATTATTTTATTATCTGTACTGGAACTTCTGATACGCACGTAGATGCACTAAAAAGCTCAGTAGAAGTAGAAACCTACAAACAATATAAACAAGACCCTTGGCACGTAGAAGGTAGAGAAAATCGTCAATGGATTTTGATGGATTATGTAGATGTTGTAGTTCATATTTTTCAAGCTGAAAAAAGAGATCGATTTGGCTTAGAAGAACTTTGGGGAGATGCAAAAATTACTCAAATTCCTGATTTGGATTAGAACAGAATAGATATAAAAAATGGTAAAAATCAGAACAGAATTTTGAATAATTCTGTTTTGTGCTTTTTTTGATAAAATGATTACAAACAATAGAACTAACTTTTCGTTTACATAACCGATAATTTAGATTCATAGTTGAATACAATTAGAAACCGAAATATAAAATAGATTTAGTATTTAGTTCATTCTAAAACAAATCCTATAAATTATACTACTTATATACTTTTTTATAAATGGCGACAGAAAAAGATACTAAAACAGAAAAAGACACCAAGGGAACAAAGAATACCAAAAACACGAAGAATCCAATTCGTAATAATATACCAAAAGGTACAGGAGGTAACTATCAAATTTGGTTGTCTGGTCTTCTGATTGCATTGATTTTGGGAGCATGGTATCTCAATCAAAGTACGACTATCAAAACTTATGAACAAGATTTTGATAAAATGGCTCGTGCTGGAGATATTGAAAGTGTAAAACTCATTACAAATAAAAATATTGTAGAACTTACACTTACAGAAGAAGCTCTTAAAAAAGATAAATATGCAAATGAGCTAAAACAGAAAAATCCTTTTGGAGCAATTATCGAAAAACCACCTCATTATTTTTTAAATATTACAAGTGGTGAGAGTTTTAAAGAAGATTTTGATAAACTTCAAGCTGATTTGCCTGCTGATAAACGTATAAAATATGATGTAGGACAAGAAGCTGATTTTAGTGGAGTAATCTTCACTTGGGGATTCTTGATTCTTATTTTGGTAGCTTTTTGGTTTTTGATGCGCAGAATGACAGGTGGAGGAGCTGGTGGGCAGATATTTAATATCGGAAAAGCTAAAGTTTCTTTATTTGATACAGAAAATAAAGTAAAAATTACTTTTGAAGATGTTGCTGGATTAGATGAAGCCAAACAAGAAGTAGAAGAAGTAGTAGATTTCCTTCGTCAGCCAACAAAATACACAGAATTAGGTGGAAAAATTCCTAAAGGTGTTCTATTAGTAGGCCCTCCAGGTACGGGTAAAACATTACTAGCGAAAGCTGTTGCTGGTGAAGCTGGTGTTCCGTTTTTCTCACTTTCAGGTTCTGATTTTGTAGAAATGTTTGTAGGTGTTGGTGCTGCTCGTGTACGTGATTTGTTCAAGCAAGCAAAAGAAAAAGCTCCTTGTATTATTTTTATTGATGAAATTGATGCAATTGGTCGTTCTCGTGGTGGTGGAAAGCAACCTGGTTCGAATGATGAGCGTGAAAATACATTGAACTCTCTTTTAGTGGAAATGGATGGTTTTTCTACCGACGCAGGTGTAATTATCTTAGGAGCTACCAACCGTCCAGATGTTTTGGATAGTGCTTTGATGCGTCCAGGTCGTTTTGATAGACAAATCAGTATTGATAAGCCAGATATTAAAGGAAGAGAAGCAATTTTTAAAGTTCATTTAGAGCCTCTGAAAACTGCTCCTGAAATAGATGCGAAAAAATTAGCTGCTCAAACTCCTGGATTTGCAGGTGCAGAAATTGCAAATGTTTGTAACGAAGCTGCTTTGATTGCTGCTCGTGAAAACAAGAAAGAAATTGGAATGATTGATTTTGAAAGTGCCATTGATAGAGTTATTGGTGGACTAGAAAAGAAAAACAAAATCATTTCTCCAGAAGAAAAGAAAATTGTTGCTTACCATGAAGCAGGACATGCTGTGGCTGGTTGGTTCTTAGAGCATGCAGACCCATTGGTTAAAGTTTCTATTGTTCCTCGTGGAATTGCAGCTTTAGGATATGCACAGTATTTACCAAAAGAACAGTTTTTATATACTGTCGAACAGCTTACTGATGAAATGTGTATGGCTTTAGGTGGGCGTGCAGCCGAAGAGCTTACTTTTGGTAAAATCTCAACAGGTGCATTATCTGACCTTGAAAGAATTACAAAAATGGCATATAGTATGGTTTCTGTCTATGGAATGAATCCGAAAATTGGTAATGTTTCATTTTATGATGCACAGCGTTCAGAGTTTTCAGGAAAACCTTACTCTGATGCAACAGCCCAAATTATTGATGAAGAGGTAAAAGAAATGGTAGAAAGAGCATATATTTTTACCAAAGAATTACTTTCAAAGCACAGAAATCACTTAGAATTAATTGCAAAAGAACTTTTAGAAAAAGAAGTATTATTTCAAAGTGATTTGGAAAAATTGATTGGCAAACGTCCTTTTGATAAACCAACAAACTATGAAAAACATACAAAAAATGGATTTGATGATGTTTTAGAGGGTAATCTAGACCCTTTGACATAATTAATATTGAATCTTAAATTAGTTTTTTATACAAAAAAGCCTTTACTAATTCGTTTTAGTGAAGGCTTTTTTTGAGTTCAAGAAAAAAGAACAGGTAAGCAATAATTTGAATTTATGGATTCTCTGAACTTATGACATCTAGTGAGTAAATTAATTTAATCTCAACTTAATAATTCTTACAAAAATGAGTCGTAAAAAAAACTATTTATTCTGTTTTCTGCGTTGGAGTTTCAAAATGATTCTCTTTAGTATTTCTTTTTATCTACTCTTTATGCTTATTGGAGGCTATATTTGGACTGTAAAACCAAAATTATCAAACTCTAATTTAGAAGAAAATGAGGTAGAGATTTATGTGACATCAAATGGATTCCATACTGATATCGTTATTCCTATTCAAATTGAAACTGATTTTTTCAAAATTCTCAGTCAAGATTCTATCCTTAATTCTTATTTAGGAAGAACTAATTCTTATAAATGGCTTTCTGTTGGTTGGGGAGATAAAGGTTTTTATAATCAATCTTATAATGGAGGTTTCCCCTCTGTTTCTGCGTGTTTGAATGCTGCTTTTGTTCCCTCTGAAACACTTATGCACTTAGATTTTTATAAAAATAACCTACTAGAAAATGAAAAATGCAAGAAAATAAAGTTAAAAAAAGAGGAATATCAGAAGTTATTGCAACATATTACGATGAGTTTCCGAACTGTAAGAGAAGATTCTGAAAGTAAAGCGCAGCATATAACTAACCAGACAAAATTTATTCGATTACCACAAAAAGGATATTCTGATTCTGATTATTTTTTTGAAGCAAAAGGTAATTATCATTTATTCTATACTTGTAATAGTTGGACAAATGAAGGCTTGCAGAAAGCGAATCAAAAAACAGCTCACTTTTCTCCCTTTGCACAAACAATTCTATATCATTTGAATTAAAAATATAAAAATCTAACATAAATCTATAACCAACCTAACAAAAGGATATAAAAATCTATTATCTTAGTAGAATAAATTGACTAAAAAAATACTTTCAACATAATTATTGATTCAAAATTTTTTACTTAGAATGAAATTTTTGGTTAAATAAAAAGAAACACTAACTAAATAAGCTATGAGCCAAATTGCAAATTTTACAAAAACTCCAATTAAAAATTCTATTCTAAAATATGGAATTACTTTTCTAATTTTATTTATTTCTACTACTTATTTTTCATCTTTTTCCTTTGGACAAGGAGAAAATCAAATGGTTCGTTTTTCAGGAATTGTAGTGGAGGGCGATAGTTCGTATGGTGTTTCGGGAGTGCATATTTATATTCCTAGAGCAGGACGAGGAAGTGTAACAAATGCGTTAGGTTATTTTTCGATGCCAGCTATGGAAGGCGATACTGTTATGGTAAGTGCAGTAGGTTATAAAAGTTCGCAAATAGTGATTCCTAAGCGAGGAGAACCTTTATATTCTGTTTTGATAGATTTGAAAGAAAATATTCAGATGTTAAATGAAATTGTTGTTTTGCCATATAAAAATTCGACAGAATTTAAAGATATGGTTTTGGCAATGAATACTTCTGACCCACTTATAGAACAAATGAAAGAAAATTTGGATAGTGAAAGGCTTAATCAAATGGCTGCAAATATGCCAATGAATGCTAATTCGAATTATAGATATTTGATGCAACAAAATCTCAATTCAAGAAATAATAAGTTTTTTGCGCCTTCTATTCCTCTTCTAAATCCGTTTGCTTGGTCGAAGTTTATTGAATCAATTAGAAACAAAGATTATAAAAAACCACTAAGAACAACAACAGGTGGAAGTAGTGGAGGAAATTAATTTCCTTCAGATATAAGAAAAACTCTTTCTCAAAACTAAAAAGACAGTTTGGGAAAGAGTTTTTTTATGCGCTCATCAGTAAAATAAGATAGGTAAGTATAGTTCTAATTTGATTGGTATTAAATCTAATATTTTCTAGTCTTTCTCTTCATTTTTATTTTCTGTTTCTTCTTTAATTTTATTTTCTTCAGCTTCTGTTTCTTTGTCTGGTTCTGCTTTTTGTGGTTCATTTATTATTTTTGCTTCTTCCTGTTTTTCTTTGTCTTGTAGTTCTAAATCTTTAGCTATGCTTTCTCGCCATACTCTACGCCTTCTGACAGCTATTTTTCGTGCTTTTTCTATGCTTACATTTATCTCAAAACCAAAAAGAATAACTAAAGAAATAACAAAGAGCCAAAACATAAATCCTACGAAAGTTCCAATCGAACCATACAATCTATTATAAGTATTAAAGTAATTTATATAATACGAAAATCCTACTGAAACAGCAACACACGAAAAAGAAGCTAAAATTGCACCTACACCATACGTACGCCAAGGAATTTTAAGAGCTGGTGCAAAACGATACAACATAGAAAGGGTAAGAAGAATAATCAAAAAGGCAACGATATATCTCAGAATTTGAATGCTGTAATAGAGTCCGTCTTGACTCATAAGGTCATGAAAAATCAAGAAATTGAGTAGGTATTCGCCTACAATAATTAAGACAATGGTAAGCAATAAAAGAACTGTAAAAATAAGTGTTAAGCTAAGAGCTGTAATTCTTTTTTTGATAAAATTTCGCTTATCAATGATTCGCTGTGAACGGCTAAAAGCATCCATAAAACCAATTGTTCCACTTGTTGCAGCAAAAAGTGCAGCCACAAAACCAAAAGATAAAAGTCCTCCTCGCTGTTTGCTGACAATATCATAAATGGTTGTGTCTATAAAAGCGTAAATTCCATTAGGAACAATGGCATTGAGTTCTGTAAAGATACGTTCTTCTAAATCTGGAATTTGTAAATAAGGAATAAGAGTAAACAAAAAGATTACAAATGGAAAAATAGCTAAAGTAAGATTAAAAGCAATCCCACTGGCACGGTCAGGAACGGCATCTTTTTGTATCTTAGAAAAAAAAATTCCTAAAATTAAATACAAATTAAATTCTGGGTTTTTCCTAAAATGAACATTTCCCAAAAAACGCTCAAAACCCTCTATTCGTCTGTGATTACGGATTCGATGAGAAGTTTTTTTGAGTCGTTCTCTAATTTTTTTACGCATAAATTCAAATTGGTTTAGCTAACAAACATAAATTAGCTAATAAAATCTTTTAGTGAGTATGTGTTATCTATTTTAAAGCTGTTTTAAGAAGATAATTTTTCTATAAAGTTAGCTTGTAAAAATCTAATTTATAGAAAAATAATATAGTATTTGTTATGTTTGAGTGTAGCAATACCAATAAAAATAGTGTATCTATTATTTATTCTTAAGTTACTTCTACTTCTTCAACTTTTAAGAAAAGCAAATAGTTTTAGTTTCAATTTAATCAAAAATCTAGTTAGAAAACGATTTATCCAAATAATTATTCAGATTTTTTAAATCTAAAACACCTACTTCTATCTTTTTCTGCTACATTTTCACAAATAATACTAAGCTAACTTAAAGATAGAGATAGATTTAGGTTCAAACTTGCCATTTTTCAATTAAGAAACTACCTTTGTATTATCGTACTTATTTTTGTATCAAAATAATAAGTTTCCAATCTTTACTCATATTCATTCCAAAAAAACACATTTTATTCATGGCTCAAATTCAGCATATTCACGCACGTCAGATTTTAGATTCAAGAGGAAATCCAACTATTGAAGTAGATTTGCATACTTCAAAAGGAAATATGGGACGTGCTGCCGTTCCTTCTGGTGCATCGACAGGAAAACACGAAGCTGTCGAACTTAGAGATAATGATGAAACAGCTTATTTAGGAAAAGGAGTGTTACAAGCTGTAAAACACGTAAACGAAATTATTGCACCTGAGCTTATTGGTTTTTCAGTTTTTGATCAAAATATTGTTGATAAACTGATGATTGAGATTGATGGAACACCCAATAAATCAAAATTAGGTGCAAATGCAATGCTTGGTATTTCGCTTGCTCTTTCGAAAGCTGCTGCAAAAGAAGCAAATCTTCCTTTGTATCGTTATATTGGTGGTGTAAATGCAAACACACTTCCTTTGCCAATGATGAATATTTTGAATGGAGGTTCGCACGCTGATAATGCTATTGATTTTCAAGAATTTATGATTATGCCTGTTGGTGCAAAGCGTTTTTCAGATTCATTGAGAATGGGAACAGAAATTTTTCATCACTTAAAAACAGTCTTGAAGAAAAAAGGACTTTCTACAAATGTAGGTGATGAAGGAGGATTTGCTCCAAATCTTCGCTCAAATGTAGAAGCGATTGAAGTTGTTTTGCAAGCTATTGAGGCAGCAGGTTACCAAGCTGGTAAAGATGTGTTTATTGCTCTTGATGCTGCAAGTTCAGAATTTTATGATGCAAAAGAAAAAGTATATCATTTTCATAAATCAACTGGCGACAAACTTACTTCTGATCAAATGGCTGAATATTGGGCAGATTGGTGCAAGCAATATCCTATTTTGTCAATTGAAGATGGAATGGATGAAGATGATTGGAGTGGATGGCAAAAACTAACTCAACTTGTTGGCGATAGAGTTCAATTAGTGGGAGATGATCTTTTTGTAACGAATGTAAAACGAGTACAAGAAGGAATTGAAAAGCAAGTAGCTAATTCGGTGTTGATAAAAGTGAATCAAATTGGAACACTAACAGAAACAATTGATACTGTAAATCTTGCACATAGAAACGAATATAAAACCGTTATGTCGCATAGAAGTGGAGAAACAGAAGACAATACAATTGCAGACTTGGCAGTTGCTCTCAATACAGGACAAATCAAAACAGGTTCGGCTTCTCGTTCTGATCGTATGGCAAAATACAATCAACTTCTCAGAATAGAGGAAGAATTAGGCGAAGCAGCTTATTTCCCAGGTTTGGATTTTTAAAAAATAGAGAATAATCAATAGGAGAAATATCAACTATAAAAAAAACCTTTTACTATCCTAAAGTAAAAGGTTTTTTGCTTAAAAGTCATACATCAAAAACTTATCTCAGACTATTTCTAAACTATTTTAAACTATTTCTTAAAATCAGAAATAATAATTTTACTAGTATTAGAATTAAAAGCTAAATCAGATTTTTGCGTATTCTTTTGATTATTCTCTACTTGAATAATTTTTGGAACAGGAATTTCTAATTCTGAATGATTTCCTTCATTTACGCTAATGTGAGGAGCAATAATCAAAGAAACAATAGACATAAGTTTAATCAAAATATTCATTGAAGGACCAGAAGTATCTTTGAATGGATCACCTACTGTATCACCTGTAACGGCAGCTTTATGAGGTTCAGAACCTTTATAATACATTTTTCCATCAATCTCAACTCCTTTTTCAAAAGATTTTTTAGCATTATCCCACGCTCCACCAGCATTTGACTGAAACATTGCCATCAAAACTCCAGACGAAGTAACACCTGCTAAAAGTCCACCTAAAATTTCGGCAGAACTCACATTTGCAAAAACGCCTTTAAATCCGAAACCGATAACAATAGGAACAATAATCGCAATCGCCCCAGGTAACATCATTTCACGAATGGCAGCCTTTGTAGAAATCTGAACACAACGGTCGTAATCAGGTGTTCCTGTTCCGTCCATAATTCCTTTAATTTCTCTAAATTGACGACGAACCTCCTTAACCATTTCCATAGCTGCACGACCTACGGCAGAAATTGCCAACGCCGAAAACACAAAAGGAATCATCGCTCCTACTAAAAGTCCAGCCAAAACAGGAGCTTTGTAGAGGTCAATCGCACTAATTCCAGAAATACCAACAAAGGCAGCAAAAAGAGCAAGCGAAGTAAGGGCAGCCGAAGCAATAGCAAATCCTTTTCCTACGGCAGCCGTAGTGTTTCCTGCTGCATCTAAAATATCTGTACGCTCACGCACTTCGGGAGCTAAATGACTCATTTCAGCAATTCCACCAGCATTATCAGCCACAGGACCAAACGCATCAACGGCAAGCTGCATTCCTGTTGTTGCCATCATTCCTGCTGCTGCCATAGCAACACCATAAAACCCAGCTACTGCATAAGCTCCTACAATTCCACCAGCCAAAACTAATGTTGGAAGTGTTGTAGAGTGCATTCCGACAGCCAAACCTGCAATAATATTTGTTGCTCCACCTGTTGCAGATTGTTTAATAATAGAGTTTACAGGACCTTTTCCCATTGAACAAAAATATTCTGTAATGTAAGACATGGCTGCTCCTACGGCAAGACCAATTGCAATTGCCCAAAAAACGCCCATTGAAGAGAATGCAAAACCTCTAAAATTCATCGTTTGAGGAAGCATCCAAGTTACCAAGAAATAAGAAGCAATCAGAGTAAGCAGAATTGCAGCCCAGTTTCCAATATTTAGAGCTGTTTGTACATTTCCACCTTCTTTTACACGAACAAATGCAGCACCAACCATAGAAAATATTGCCCCCAAGCCTGCTATCATCATAGGTAAAAGAATTGGAGAAAGTCCATTGAACTCATCAAAAACTTTAATTTCTCTACCCAAAATCATGGCAGCCAAAATAGTAGCTACATACGAACCAAAAAGGTCTGCACCCATTCCTGCTACATCTCCTACATTATCACCTACGTTATCAGCAATTGTGGCAGGGTTACGAGGGTCATCTTCAGGAATTCCTGCTTCTACTTTTCCTACAAGGTCAGCTCCTACATCGGCAGCTTTTGTATAAATTCCTCCTCCTACACGAGCAAAAAGGGCAATACTTTCAGCTCCTAAAGAAAATCCTGTCAAGACTTCAAGAGCCATTTCCATTTCTAAGCCATTTACTCCTGCGCCTACACGCTGCACAAAATACCAGTAAAAAGCGATAAAAAGAGAGCCTACTCCCAAAATAGCCAAACCAGCAACGCCCATTCCCATAACTGCACCACCTGCAAAAGAAACATCTAAGGCTTTAGAAAGACTTGTTTTTGCAGCTTCTGCTGTTCTTACATTCGCTTTTGTAGCGATACGCATTCCGATAAAACCAGCTAATGCAGAAAAAAAAGCACCAATAATAAATGAACCTACAATAGCAGGATGTGAATTAGCATTTGTCATTCCTAAGAAAAACAAACCCAAACAAGCAATGACTACAAAACCAGCCATAACTTTGTACTCAGCCTTTAAGAATGACATTGCACCTTCGGCAATGTAGCGAGCAATTGTGGTCATTCTTTCGTCGCCAGCAGGCTGTTTGCTGACCCAAGCCGAACGAATGGCTGTATAAATAAGCGCAAGAACCCCAAAAAGAGGTACTAAATAAATGATATTTTCCATTAAAGAGGGATAAAATTAAATTGTAAATTGAATTTGTGCATTAGAACATCTAAAATTCTAATTTTTTATGACAATTCAAACAAAAATTTTATTTTTCTTTCAAAAAGAAGTGAATTATATGGATTTATGAATATTTTTAAATAAAAACGTCAATTGTATTTTGTAATATAGAGAGTTGAAAAAAATATAAATTATTCTGATACAGAAAATTATTAGCACCAATAAATGGTGTTGTAAAAAGTATGATAAGTTAGGCATTGTGGTCAGTTTGTTAAGGTCGGATTTGTAAATTCTTCTTTTTACAAAAAATGTCGCCTTTTTTAGTGTAATGACACTAATAAATTAAATGCACATAAATAATTAACTGAGCAAAATAAAACATATCTAAGAAAAAAATTAGAAAGTGGAAGTTTAAACTGTCAATACACCTTTGAGGTGTCAGACAGATTCCATTTGTATATAAATAATTTTGCTCAGTTACTTAATATGATTTGATTTTAGTTTTTATAAAGTATTTTTTTAGTTTAGGGTTTAAAGTAAATATATCTTTTTTAGAAAAAACGTTTTATAGAATCTTGGTTTGAATCAGTTTTTTAAAATAAAAAAATCATTTGTTTCACAACAATTTATTAAATTGCTACTTCATTTAAACATTATAAAAAAACACTATGTCGACAGAACAGATTATCCTATTTAGTATTCTCGGTATAATCGTATTAGGACTTGCCTATGTTATCCGAACCTACATTCCCGTTAATTTATGGATTACAGCTATTTTCTCAGGAGTTCGTTTGGGTTTATTAGAGCTAGTAGCTATGCGAATTAGAAATGTTCGTCCACGTAAAATTGTTTTGCCTCTTATTAATGCGAGTAAAGCAGGACTAAAAGAAATTACAGCCTCTGATCTAGAAACCCACTTTTTGGCGGGTGGTAGCGTTGAAGAAGTTGTAAAAGCTCTCATTGCAGCCGATAAAGCAAATATTGATTTGAGTTTTAAACAGGCTGCTGCAATTGATTTGGCTGGTAGAGATGTTTCTGAAGCTGTTCAAATCTCTGTTAATCCAAAAGTAATTACAACAAATGCAGTTACTTCGGTAGCACAAGATGGTATTCAGCTTATCACAAAAGCTCGTGTTACGCTTCGTGCAAATATTGCTCAACTTGTCGGTGGTGCAGGTGAAGAAACTATTTTGGCTCGTGTTGGTGAGGGTATTGTAACAGCAGTAGGTTCTTCTCACTCTCATAAAGATGTTTTAGAAAACCCTGATAGAATATCAAAGCTAGTTTTGGAAAAAGGACTTGATGCAGGAACAGCCTTTGAAATTTTGTCTATTGATATTGCAGATATTGATGTAGGAGAAAATATTGGTGCAAAACTTCAAATCGAACAAGCGAACGCAGACCTTAGAGTTGCCGAAGCAAAAGCCGAAGAAAGAAGAGCGATGGCGATTGCAGTAGAGCAAGAAATGAAAGCAAAAGCACAAGCTTCAAGAGCAAAAGTAATTGAAGCAGAAGCCGAAGTTCCAAAAGCATTAGCAGAAGCTCTACGCAGTGGAAACTTCGGAATTATGGATTATCAACGTTTACGCAATATGCAAGCTGATACACTTATGCGTGAGTCTATTGCAGCTCCAGAAGAGCAACCTCAAAAGCGTAGAAATGATGATGATGGTTACAATCCTCCAAGAATCTAAAAAAATATGTAATGCAAAAATCCTATTTTCAGAAATGATGATAGGATTTTTTTATGCTCATTGTTTTGAGTTTTTTATCGAAAAGTAAGCCTGAATTGGAATAACTAATTTGATAATCAACAAAAAATTAGTATTATTGAATAGAATGATTTGCAATTTCAGGACTGAAGTTTCTGTCTACTAACATATAAAGAATAGATTGTAAGAACAATTACTTAATTAAAATGATAAATAGAATATATTATATTAATTTTTTTACAACTATTATATTGTACTGTTGTCTGTCTGTAGTTTCTTATGCACAGCCACAGCTCAATACGACTGCCCAACAAGGACTTTTGCCTGATAAAAGTCTTACTCAATATATTCTTACCAACTGGACAACAGCTGAAGGATTGCCTTCAAATACAACAAATTATATTATTCAGGATGATATAGGTTTTATTTGGGTAACAGGATATGATGGACTAGTAAAGTTTGATGGCGCAAACTTTCAGACTTATACTAACTCTACTAATCCTGAATTTAATACCAATAGTTTTACAGCAATAGAAGTAGAATCAGATGAAAGTGGCAAAGAATCAGAAATTTGGATAGGCTCAGAAGGAAATGGACTCGTGCATTATAAAAACCGTCAAATTGAATCTTTATTTGATACTCTATCTGTACGTATAGAAGCTATTTTTATAGAAAAAAGTAGAAATAATAAACCCAAACGAATTTGGTTAGGAACAAGAGGTAAAGGAATTTTTTTTGTGGAAAATGAAAAGTTAATAAAATGGCAAGGAATAACAAATGCAACAGGAGCTGTAACAGACTATAAGAATACTACTGTCAAAAAAATTGCAGGTGATCAACAAGGAAATATCTATTTTGCCATTACTGGAGTAGGGTTAGTTCATTTTGATGGTCAAAAAGTAAAAGAATTTACTCAAAAAGAGGGTTTACCTACCAATAATGTTACTGAAATTTTATATGAAGAAAATTATAAAAACCCGAAACTATATATCGGAACGACTGAAGGAATTGCTATTATAGAAAATAACCAAGTTCAAACACTAGAAGTTGCTTCTCAAGATTATATCAATTCTATATATATAGATAATTTTAGTAGCATGTGGATAGGAACGAATAATGGATTAATTAGAGTTACGCAAGATGAAAAAATAGAGAGATTGAATGAAGAAAATGGATTGCCTCATAATATTGTACGCAAAGTTATTCAGGATAAAGAAAAAAATATTTGGCTTACTTGTTACAAAGGAGGAATTGTTCAACTTAAACAAGGAAAGTTTACAAACTATACCACAGAGGATGGATTTACGAATAACTCTATAAATGTATTAGAAGTTTTTGACGAAAATACGATTTTAGTAGGAGCAGACTTTCCACAACTCAATCTTATTCATAAAGGCAATGCCATGGCTTTTAAGTATCTTATCAAAAACCTAAAAGCTCGTATAAAAGCAATTCAAAAGGCGTATGATGGTTCTGTTTGGATAGGTTCTGATAACGGAGTTGTACAACTTCAAAAATTTGATCCACTAGCCAAAATACCCTATACAAAAGAAGTATTTTACAATGAAAAAAATGGACTTTCAAGTAATATTATCAGAACTATTTTTGAAGATACAAATCATAATATATGGATAGGAACACGAACAGGAGGCATTACAATAATTTCTCCATCAGGTGAGATTTCTTATCACAATACAGAAACAGGTTTTCCTTCTAATTTTATAATGTCTATAAACCAAGATAAAGACGGAATTATTTGGGTAGGAACAAATAATGCAGGTATCATAAAGTTAAAAGAAAAAAAGCAAATAGAACATCTTCTAGCCGAACAAGGATTAGTGAGCGAACTTATCTTTAGTACTTATATTGATGAAGAAAATACTGTTTGGGCAACTTCTACACAAGGTATTAGTAAAATAAAAAATGGTAAGGTTACAAATTTTACTGCCAAAAATGGACTTCCTTTTTCTAGTGTTTTTGATATCTTAGAAGATAAATCTGGTAATTTTTGGTGTACGACAAGTCAAGGCATTTTCGTAATTGCCAAAAAAGACTTTGAAAAAATTACTAAAGGAGAAATTGATAAACTTCCATTCGAACTTTTTAATAAAAGTGATGGAATGAAAGAAAATCAATGCTCGGGAGCGGCATTTTCATTAAAAACTTCGGATGAACATTTTTGGTTTCCTACAGTGGGTGGGGTTGCTTCTATTGACCCAAGTTCTATTCCAATGAATCAAATACCTCCTAACATAGTTATCAATAAAATGACGGTAGATGGAAAATCTATAGTCAATAACAAAGAACTTATCATACTTCCAGCAGGTACACAACGTATTATTTTTGACTATTCAGGACTTAGTTTTGTGCGCCCCTCTGATGTAAAATTTAGATATAAAATGGAAGGTGTAGATAAAGATTGGATTTCGGCAGAAGAAGAAAGAAAAGCTACTTATACAAGTCTTCCTCCTAAAAAATATACTTTTAAAGTAGAAGCATATAATGAAGAGGGACTAAAAAGTGAGGAAGTAGCCTCTCTTAAATTCGAAATAAAACCTCTGTTATATCAAACTATAACCTTTAAAATAGCTGTATTTGTTCTGTTCCTTCTTATTTTATATTTTGTTTATAGATGGAGAGTACAACGAATAGAAAAAAGAAATCAAAAACTAGAAAAAACTGTAGAACAACGAACTGCTGAAATCAACCAACAAAAAGAGGAAATACAAGTCCAACACGAAAGGTTAGAAAGCTCATATAAGAATATTGATTTAGTAAGTAAAATAGGACAACAAGTTACAGCAGAGCTAGACATCGAAATCATAATACAAACTATTTATACACAAGTAACTAACCTAATGCCTACTGATGGTTTTGGAATTGGTATTTATAATGAATTCAATAATACATTAGAGTTTAAATATTATATAGAAAAAGGAGAGTTACAACCTAGCTCGTCAGATTCATTGGAAGATAATACACTTTTGTCTGTAAAATCTTTTAATGAAAAAGAAGATATTTGGATAAATGACATGGAGAGTAAGTACAAGCATTATAAAGAAATCAAAGAAATTAGACAAGACGATTTGACGAGTTCTTTAATCTATGTTCCTTTATTTCTTAATAGCAAACCAGCAGGAGTTCTTACTGTACAAAGTTTTGAGAAAAACGCATACACTCCAGAATCTGTTTCTGTTTTGAGAGCTTTAGCATCTTATATTACTATTGCACTTTCGAACGCAAAATCTTTTTCTACTATCCAAAAAAAGAATCAAGAAATTACTGACAGCATTCGTTATGCTCAAACAATCCAACACGCAGTTTTACCTGCAAAAGAAAAATTAGACGAAATTTTGGGTGCAAATTTTCTTATTTATATGCCAAAAGATGTAGTAAGTGGTGATTTTTACTGGCTAAGTCATACGCCTAGAGGTATCTATTTAGTTGTCTCAGATTGTACAGGACATGGCGTTCCAGGGGCATTTATGGCAATGATAGGAATTTCAGTTTTTAATGAACTCATCAATCTTCAAAAGATAGAAGAACCTGTCGATATTTTAGAGAAATTAGACCAAGAAATACAAATTGCTCTACAACAACAACAAGCAAAAAATAGTGATGGAATGGATTTAGTTCTTTGTAGAATAGAGAATCTGCAAAATAATGGAAAAACAAAAGTTACTTTTGCAGGCGCAAAAAATAGTTTATTTTATACCAAGAACGATAAAATAAAAAGACTAAAAGGAAGCAGACGTTCTATTGGAGGACGAAGAAGCAAAAGCAATAAAAGACTTTTCACTCAAACTTCCTTAGAATTAGAAAAAGGAGAAATATTATATTTAACAACAGATGGATATATCGATCAAAATGCTCCCAATGAACAACGCATAGGTACTCAAGCATTTATGGAAAGATTAGAGAGTGTACAACATTTACCTCTATCAGAACAGAAAGAAGTATTACTAGAAACCTTAAAAGATTTTCAAAAAAATGCACCTCAGAGAGATGATATAGCTATTATAGGAGTGAAAATATAATTCTATTTTATAAAAGTTGTTTAAGAGTAGATGTATTTATTCAGTAGCATGACTACACTAAAACATCAAAAATGACCATAAATTTTCATTGAAAATAAATAATATGAAGCTATGTGTAAACCAAAATCAGGAATTATATTTTGTACTTGTGAACATGAGAAAATTGATTCAGATATATCGTCTAATGTTAATTGGACTTTATATCGACACATTAAAGAAATTTTAGATGTACAAGAAAGTATAGTGATGGGTGTAGCTCTTATGTCTCAAGATATGCTTGAAGAAGGTCTAACTATTAATGGTGTACTTGAATGTTTGAATAATTCACATGCTTTCGATTTTGATTATCAACCTAAACAGCAAGATATTCTATGCTTGACTAAGAGAGAAGGAAAGTATGGAAAATCTATGTTTTTTTGTTATGAAAGTTCTTCTTGGAAATCATATGATGGTGGTTTTTATGATTATATAGATATGACTGCTGGATATATTGGTAATTTGGATAAGAACTCTGATTCTAACTTGAGTATAAAAAAATTACCTTGGACAGATAATGAGCTAATAGAAAAGGCTAAAGAACACATAAAAGAAAAAGAGCATCCTTTTACAGAACCAGCTCCCCCTCTTCCAAAGTTTAATATAAAGCGATTATTTAGACTTTTAGGAATCAATAGGTAAGCTATAATTCCAATGCTTTTCTTACCAATAATAGTATCCTTTATTAGATTCTAAATTTAATTTTTACATCTCAAAATATTTTCTCCAAGTAGAAAAAGCAGGACGTTCTTTTCCAGTTTCATCCAAAAGACCTGTATCTCTCCAAATACTTCCTAAATCTTGGCTTTCTTTTGGAAAATAAGCTAAAAGTTTGTCATAATCTCTATGCGCCCACCAAATTACAAATTCATAATTATTGGTTTGAGCATTTTCTAAAAGAGTTTCTAAATAAATATTTTGTTCAGCTTCTGACGAAGGAATAAACAAATTATTCAGATTGGGAATAGACAAATCTTGTGCTAAAGCATTTGTTTCTACAAAAGCGATAGACTTAGAAGTTTGAGTATGTAAAAAATCAAATGCACCTTGAAACTCTGCCTTTGTATGTTTTTGCATCACAAAAGCATAAAAACTAGTCGCCAAAAAATCTGATTTTTCACTTTGTGTACGAACATCATTTATAAAATCCGTTGATTGTTGATACCAAGTATGTAAAGTAAACGATTCGGCTAATTTGAGAGTAGGATATTTTGACTTCAAACGAACTCTTAATTTATCTGATAAAAGTTTGTATTCATTCCATTTACTCGGATTAGAACGTTTCAATTCATTTACTTCCATTGCCATTACCAAATAATCTGGTGAAAAGCGATCTACCAAATATTCCAAATAACGAAAATAAGCATTTTCTATATGTTCATCAGTTAAGGAATTGTAAATCGGAATTTGTTCATTATATCCCTCTTTTAAATCATTTCTAAAATCATTCAATAAACTTACAGAAAGCAGAAGTTGATGACTATTTATTTTTCGGCTAATCTTCCCATCTATATTTTCTACAAATGCAGTAGGAAAATCAGTTTGATTTAAAAGTGATTCCCAAGGAATTTTATTGTCTATCTGTTCAGAATAAATATCGGCATTTTGTTTTATAAATGAGTACGTAGAATTTACAGCTTCCACACTAAAATCATAAGGAAAGGTAGTAAAACCCATTTTATAGTTACGTTTTTCTACTACAAGATTTTCTTTTGTACACGAAAAAAAGGAGAGAATAATTAAAATTAAATACAGATAATTTTTCATAAGGACAGGAGTTTAGGAAATTACGACCTATTAAAGCAGCGAAGCTAATTAAAAATTACAAACTTAATTCATTTATTATCAGCCAATTGTGTGTTTGAAAATAGCAGTTTATTTAACTCTTCTTCCTTAGTCAAACAAATAGAATTAATTTTTTTAAATTAAAACAAAAATGTTGCTACTTTAAAAAAAATGAAACCTTTATTTATAAAGTAGCGTTAAGGAATATAAATATCTTATTGTATTTTTTACACTAACTAGACTTGTCCTTTGTAAAATTCTGATTTATTCTTATTTTGAGGAAGAATTTTATCACAAAGTATGCTATTCATAACCATCAAATTTATCTATCATTTTAACTTAACACCAATAACTTATGTCTGACGTAAACCGAGAACGAGATTTAGTTTTAGCTCCTAATGAATATGCTTTTATTTCTGACCAAACAAAAGGAAACATAAATGTTTATGTAGGTCCTTACAAGACTAGTCTTGCCAATACTGACCGTCCTGTTATGTTTGACCCTGCTACAAAGCGTTTCGAAAAATGCAATTTAGAGGATTCTATGCGCTCTTTTATTATTGCTCCTGAAGGATGGTATGTAGTATTAAAAAATCCTTCAAAGGACACAAATCCTCCAAAGATTGGAACAAGTAATAATTTGGCAGAACTCAATGTTGGACGCAAAGTAAATATTGCAGGGCCTATTTCTTTTGCGCTTTGGGCAGGACAAATGGCACGAGTTATTCGTGGGCATAATCTGAGTTCGAATCAATATTTATTAGTTCGCATTTATGATGAAGAACAAGCACGAGCAAATTGGGGAAAATCAGTCATCAAGACAAAAGAAGGAGAAGCAAATGAGGCAAAAGAACTAAACGAAGTAGCAGAAACCTTAACCATGGGACAACTTCTGATTATTCGTGGTGATGAAGTTTCATTTTATATTCCACCAACAGGCATCGAAGTAGTCAGAGATGAGTATGCAGACGACGACGAATACGTACGTGAAGCAGTAACTTTAGAGCGTTTGGAATATTGTATTTTACTCAATGAAGATGGAAACAAACGCTATATTCAAGGACCAAAAGTAGTCTTCCCAGAACCAACAGAGGTTTTTATTCAAAAAAATGGAATGCGAAAATTTAAAGCCATCGAACTCAATGAAATGAGTGGACTTTATATAAAAGTAATTGCGCCTTATAAAGAAGGAAAAAATGAGTACAAAGAAGGCGACGAACTTTTCATTACAGGAAAAGACCAAATGATTTATTATCCTCGTCCAGAACATGCCATTGTTCGTTACGGAACAAAAGAACGCCATTATGCCATTGCCATTCCAGCAGGAGAAGGACGTTATTATTTGAATAGAAAAACAGGAACAGTTGCTCTTATGAAAGGTGCAGCGATGTTTTTGCCTGACCCTAGAGAATTTGTTTTGGTGCGTCGTGTACTTTCCAAAAAACAAACTTCGCTTTGGTTTCCTAATAATAATGAAGCCTTAGAATATAATTTAGCCTTACAAAATATTGCTAAAAATGATAATTTTGTAACTGATTTTGAAGTTCAAGAACAAAATCAAGCTCCTCAACAGTCTCAACAACTCCGTAAAAAAGCAAAAATTTCAGATGAAATGGTAGGCGATGAGTTTAATCGTGATAATACGCACACGCCACCTCGCATGATTACGCTAGATACTAAATATGAAGGAGCTGTTACGATTGCACCTTGGACAGGTTATGCTGTTTTGGTGGTCAGCAAGACTGGAAAACGAAAGGTTATTGAAGGCCCTCAATCCTATTTATTAGAATATGATGAAGAATTGGAAGGAATTGAACTTTCAACAGGAACTCCAAAAACGACAGATAATTCTATCAAAACGGTTTATTTGAGAGTTTTGTACAATAAAGTTTCTGATGAAATAATGGCAGAATCAGCAGATTATACGCAAGTAAGAATTCATCTTTCGTATCGTGTCAATTTTGAAGGAAGTTCGGATAAATGGTTCAATGTAGAAAATTATGTTAAGTTTTTGACAGACCACATGCGTTCGTATATCCGAAATACAGTCAGAAGATACCCAATTATGGAATTTTATGCCAATGGAATTACTATTTTGAGAGATGCTATTTTGGGAGAATCAGATAAGAAAACAGGAAAACGAACAGGACGACTTTTTGAAGAAAATGGAATGCGTATTTATGATGTAGAAATTTTGGATATAAGTTTGGGAGATGCAAATATTGAAAATTTATTGATTTCTTCACAGCAAGATACTGTTATGCAAACGTTGCGTATCAATTCTGAAAAACGAAAACTAGAATTTACACAGGAAAGTGAAGCCATTACAAGACAAATTGCTGCTACACAATCCGAAACAAAACAGACCATTTACGAGCTTCAAAAACAAGAAACTCAAAAACTCTTAGAAGTAACTCTTACTAAAATTGAAAGTGAAATAATTAGTAAAGAACGTCATTTACAAGCACGATTAGACGAACAAAAATCACTTAATAAAATCAATGATGACGAGCTTTCAAGACAAAAAGCTGTCAATAATGTAGAATTAGAAAAGGCACAAAGAGAATTAGAACAGTTTATTTTGGAAGAGCAAACTGAAGTAGAAGCTGTTGTAGCGAAAGCAAAAGCAGTTTCTCCAGATTTGATTGCTGCTTTACAATCTTTCTCTGACAAAGAATTGGCTCAAAAAATGGCAGATTCTATGGCACCATTGGCTATTTTGGGAGGAAAATCCATCGCTGATGTCTTTGGAAATCTTTTGAAAGGAACACAGTTGAGTAGCGTTTTGAGTGGATTGAAATTGCCTGAGAATACGGAAGAGTAATTTTTAATATTTATTAATTTCTATAAAACCATATTTGATTTTTGTCAGATGTGGTTTTATTATTTTTAATCAAAAAAAACATTATACTTTATGGAATTACAAGAAAATATTAACATTTTGACAAAAGATTTTAACTTAGATGAAATCACTCTTTTGGGTGTTCGTCTTAATCAAAATAGCAATATATTATTAGATAAACTATCTATAACAGAAAAAGAGATTACTGGGGATGGTTGGGTTAATACACACAATAACGATTTTTATTGTTATAGAACATCAGATAATAAGATTGTAGAATTTTTGATTAGAAAAGAAGGTTTAGATGCTTTGAAAATAACAGAGGCACAAGATATTGAGCGTTTATTTGGCAAAGCAGATTCTATAGAAAAGAAATATAGTTCGCATTATTACTTTTACTCTGATAGAAAATTAGTTGTTTCTTGGAATGATGCAAATAAAAAAATATGGGGTATCTATATTGGAAATACTAGAATTACTCCTACATTTTATACAGTAAAAGATTTTTTAGATATTTATCTCCAATTTGTAAATCTAGTTCCAAAGCGATCAGATTGGAATGAAGAAGCTACTTCTTCTCATCCTCCAAAACTTTATAGGTTGCAACAACTTAAATCTTTAATGAAAGCATTTGATATAGGAGAGGATGTATCGAAAAATTTTAAAAACGGCAAATTTTTGAGAAATAGAAAGCCCTTTGAGTATAAACTAATTAATAACGATGTAGAAAGGTATGTTGATAATATAGAATCACAAAGCTATAAAAAACGAAAAAAAGAGCAATTAGAAGACTACAAAATGCAATGGGGAAGTTCTTTGTCATTTACGTTTACCAAATTTTTAGAAGTAATAGAACGAGCAGATAAACTTTTAAAAATTAATAGTGGAGTTATGGAAGCCAGTACACTTATGGGAGGTTATACTGTAAATAAAGTATGGGATTTAGCTCAAAGCATAGATAAAGAAAAGCTAGATGAAATAAAAGAATTATTATATTCTATGATAGACCCACAAGAAAAATCATTTTCAAGAAAATTATTGATAGAAAAGTATAATTTTCCAGATGTAGATTTAGAAGCTGTTGATATAGAATGGTACTAAAATTATTTCAAACAAATAAAAAAGGCTTTGCATCAAAAATGATACAAAGCCTTTTTTCATAAAACAAAATTACAGAATATACTGACTCAAATCTCTATTTTTAATAAGAGCTTTTAGCTTTTCTTGTACCATATCTTTGGTAATGACAACATGAGCATTTGGAGGAATAGTATCAGGGATATCAAATAAAATTTCATTGAGCAAATGACTCATAACTGTATGCAAACGTCTTGCTCCAATATTTTCAAGTTCTGAATTAATATGAAAAGCAATATCTGCAATTTCTTCTAAAGCATCTTCTTGATAGGTTAGTTTTACACCTTCAGAATCCAAAAGAGCAACATATTGTTTACTAAGTGCATTTTTTGGATCTTTCAAGATTTTATGGAAATCTTCTTTTGTAAGAGAATTTAATTCTACACGAATCGGAAAACGTCCTTGTAATTCTGGAATTAAATCAGATGGCTTCGAAACGTGGAAAGCACCAGCAGCAATAAATAAAATATGGTCTGTATTGACAATTCCATGTTTGGTCGTCACAGCACTTCCCTCTACAATTGGCAACAAATCACGTTGAACACCTTCACGACTTACATCTGCTCCTCCTCCTTTATTTCCAGAAGAAGCTACTTTATCAATTTCATCAATAAAAATAATTCCTGAGTTTTCGGCTTTTTTGATGGCTTCTATTTTTACTTCATCCATATCAATGAGTTTGAAGGCTTCTTCTTCTAAAAGAAGTTTACGAGCTTCTTCTATTGTAACTTTTCTCTTTTTTGAGCGAGAAGGCAACATTCCACTTAACATTTCTTGAAGGTTCATCATCGAAACTTCGTCAATGGCACCTCCAACAACACCTACACCAGGGTTATTGCTAGACTCTAAAGTAATTTCAATTTTTCTGTCTTCTAATTCTCCAGCACGTAATTTTTCTCTAAAACGCTCTCTAGTTCTTTCGTTAAGTTCAGCATCTGAGGTAGGCATTTCATCATTTGAAAAACCAACAGTAGAAGGCGTTGTAGAAGTAGAAGGTTGTCTATTTTTCAAAGGTGGAATAAGCGCATCTAAAATAATATCTTCTACAGCTTGTTCTGCTTTTTGCTTTACAGCATCACGTTTTTCAGTTTGTATCAATTTGACAGCCTGTTCTACCAAATCACGCACCATACTTTCTACATCACGTCCTACATAACCTACTTCTGTAAATTTAGAAGCCTCTACTTTTACGAAAGGAGCATTTGCTACTTTTGCTAAACGACGTGCAATTTCTGTTTTACCAACACCTGTTGAGCCAATCATCAAAATATTGTTTGGCATAATTTCACGTTGCATATCTGATTTGACATGCATACGTCTCCAACGATTACGCAACGCAATGGCTACATTTCTTTTGGCGTCATGTTGTCCGATGATATATTTGTCAAGCTCCTCAACAATTTGTCGGGGCGTATAATAGATGTTATTGTCAATCATAAATTTTTTTTCAGTTTTGTTGTTGGTAGGGATACTAACAACGGAAAAAACAGCGACTTGTTATTCTCCTCGCCATTGTCGATGTTCCCACCGACGATTTTTAGCTTATTAGATTTTAAATTTATCAGTTTATTGTTAATCTAACAAGTATCGTAATTTTTTGTGAGAATAAAAATTGTTATTTCATTTTTATACTTGTTTTAGCTACTTTTAAATTACTTTCTAACAGTTGTTGAAAGGTTATCGAAAATAGTATTCCTTTCTTAACGAAAAAGAACCTTTTTAGTTTTCTTTTTACTGGTTCAAGCATCGACGCTTGAACCAGTAAAAAGTTTTAGGAAACACCAACAATAATTAGCTACGCTGATTATTTCATAATTCGTAATTGATTTATAATATGGACGAAAATTTTATAAAAAAGTACAAAGAGAGTATTTTCTCTATTCCAAAAAACGATTTTGAAGCATTTGAAAATAAAGCTTTGGAGTTATTTTATTTTCAATCAGAATATAATCCTGTTTATAAGCAGTATATAGAAAAATTAAATATTAATAAGTCAGACATAAATTCTATTTATAAAATTCCATTTTTGCCAATTCGTTTTTTTAAGTCACATACAGTACAAATAGAAGGTGTAAAGACAAATCAAATTTTTACAAGTAGTGGAACAACAGATTTGACACAGAGAAGTAAACATGCTCTTTCGGATTTGCATTTTTATGAAAAATCAAGCCAATTTATTTTTGAAGAATTGTATAAAGAATACGGACAATTAAGTGATTTTCAGATTTTTGCGCTGCTGCCTTCTTATTTGGAGCGTGATGGTTCTTCGCTAATTTATATGGTAGATTATTTTTTGAAAAATGCACAACCCAATTCAAATTATTTCCTGTATGATTATGAGAAATTGAAGAATGAATTAGAAAAAGCAACTATAACAAATCCTACAAAACCAATTCTCTTGCTAGGTGTAACATTTGCACTTTTAGATTTTGCTGATTTTTTGAAAGAAAAATATCCTAACTATCGTTTACCTAAAACCAAACAATTTGAAAGTTTAGAAACAACTCTCACTAAAAAGAATGAAATAATTGTGATGGAAACAGGAGGAATGAAAGGACGAAAAAAGGAAATGGTAAGAGAAGAGGTTCATCACATTTTAAAGACTGCTTTTGGTGTTTCTGCAATTGATTCAGAATACGGAATGACAGAGCTTTTGTCTCAAGGATATGCGATTAAAAATCTAGAAAAAAATAATTTAGATAATAATGAAATTTGGTTTCAAACTCCTTCTTATCTCAAAATTATTATTCGTGATACAAATGACCCTTTTGAATTGAAAAACATAGAAAATGAATCTGAAATTCAAAGTGGGGCAGTCAATGTCATAGATTTGGCTAATGTGGAAAGTTGTGCTTTTATAGAAACACAGGATTTAGGAAAAATCAACTCAAAGGGAGAGTTTCAAGTTTTGGGACGTTTTGATTATTCAGATGTTAGAGGGTGTAATTTGTTGATTCTCTGATTTTTATATAAAAAAACAGCACAGATTTTTGAAAACCTATGCTATTTTTTGATGGGATTTATCTCTCATCTTTCCAAATTCTTTCTACAAACTCTGCTTTATCAAAATCTTCACATACAAATCCTGCTATTCCACCCGAACGGCATACTACTTCACAGTCAGCGTTTATGATAGTATACATTTTATCAGGATACGTTTCTCCGCCTTCTTCTAAGAAAAACACATACTGACCTTTATACAAAAACTTGTCTATGTATGCGCTTGGTTTTTTAGGAGAATCTTGTAAGGTCATTTCTATAAAACTTTTGACAGATTCACATTTCAATACTTGATGTACTGTATCTTTATCTTCTGACTCACTTGAAAGCTCTTTTGTTTGGTAGCAAGAAGTAAACACTAATAAAATAAAGAGAGGATAAAAAAATAATTTTTTCATTGCGTGGTAAATTTATGATTGAAAAATAGAATCAAAAAAAAAGAGTTTGAAGAAAATCAAACTCTTTTTTTTATATCTCGTTGACGGTTTCATTTGAACCTCAACGACGGTGAATTTACTGTACTTGGTTCATAATACGGATAGCTTCTAGTAAATGAATATCTTTTTTGAGTTCTTTCTCAAATTTATTAAAACTAGCTTGCTTTACTGTATCTGCTTTATTCTCTTCCAAATCTTTCTTTAAAGCTAAGATTTTAAGAGTTTCATCTGCCTGTACCAAGTTTTCGTATTTCTTAGATTCTTCTTCTAAAGTACGTTGTAAGTCTCTATATTGCTGCAAATTAAGCGAATAAAGGGTTTCGTTTCGTCGTTTATTCAGACGTTGTGCATTTTCATCAATAGAAGAGAAAATAGTGTTTTTAGAAACTCGTTTGTCTGTTTCTTTCTGAACTTTATCCAATTTGTAGTTTGGAGACCATTCTTGGTATTTTGCTTTTCTAATTTCATCCCACTTTAGTGCATACGGTTCTTGCTCTTCGCCAAAATCTATATACGAATACATATCTGGAAGTGTAATATCTGGAACAACTCCTTTAAGCTGAGTAGCTCCTCCATTAATACGATAATATTTTTGAATAGTGAGTTTTAAAGCTCCTAAAGGCTTAATACTTGCATATTCTTCGCCCAAAACTCTATCCAAATCAAGGAAGTTTTGAACCGAACCTTTTCCAAAAGTAGGACTTCCGACGACAATACCACGATTATAATCTTGAACAGCAGCAGCAAAGATTTCAGAAGCCGAAGCACTAAATTCATTTACCAAAACAATCAAAGGTTTATCAAAAACTACTTCTTTGTCATTGTCAGAATAAACTTTTGGTAGACCACCACGAGCTTTCACTTGTACTACAGGACCTGTTTCGATAAATAAGCCGACAATATCAATCACATCTCCTAACGAACCTCCACCATTATTTCTCAAGTCCAAAATTAGGCTTTCTACATTAGCTTCATTGAGTTTGATGAGTTCTTCTTTCATATCTCTTGAAGAAGTACGTCCATTTTTATCTTGAAAATTAGAATAAAAAGAAGGAAGTTTTATATAACCAATTTTCTTTCCTTTTTGAGGTTCTAAAACAACAGATTTGGCGTATGTTTCAGCCAATACAACTACATCACGAATGATTGGGATTATCTTTGTTGTTCCATCTACTTTCTTAACTGTGAGACGAACTTCTGACCCTTTTTTTCCACGAATAAGCTGAACAGCATCATCTAAAGGCATATCAATAATAGAAACAGGTTCTTCATCTCCTTGTGCTACTTTTTGGATAATATCGCCTTCTTTTAGGTCGCCCTGTTTCCAAGATGCACTCCCTGGAACGATATTCATTACTTTTATTTCGCCTTCACGTTCTTGTAGTGTTGCTCCAATTCCTTCAAACTGACCTGAAAACTGAATATCAAAATTTTCTTTGTCTTTTGGTGGATAATATTCTGTGTGTGGGTCGTAAGCACTTGTAATACTGTTTAAATATAGATTTCTCCAATCTTTTTTCTTTAAGCGATACATGCGTTTAAAAAACTCATCTTGATTTTTTTGTACACGCTCACGAGCATCTTTTTCTAATTCAGCCAATGATTTTGCTTTATAGCCTTTTTCCTCTTTTTGTTTTTTCTCTTCGGCTTGTAACAAATCATCTAAACGAACCATCACCTGATATTTTAAAAGTTTGCGCCAAACCTCTTTTTGTTCGGCTTCATCTTTTGCATAAATTGCTTTGTCACCATCTAACTCAATTGTCTCATCTTTAGTAAAATCAAAAGGTGTTTTGAGAACTTCTGTACTTATTTCTTCTGATTCTTTTAATCTTTGTTCGAAGATTTCATAAGCTGTATTAAAAAAAGCATAGTCGCCTTGTAGAGCTTGGTCATCGATTAGATTTTTTTGAGCTTCAATTTTCTTAAAGTCTTCTTGTGTAAAATAACGTTTATTGTTATCCATTCGCTTCAAAAACAAATCAAATGTTTTAGCTGCAAAATCATCATCTAAAGCTAAGGGTTGATAATGTTGTTGTGTTAGAGCTTGCACTAAAAGAGTAAGCAAAAAGCGATTTTTCTCTTCATTATCTTCATCTGGATTGTCTAAAGTAGCCAAACTTGGATATTGCAAGGCTACATTCTGAGCTACCATCTCTATTGGAACTTGATTAGAATCTAACTCTTGAGCTTCAGCAGTATTTTGATTTTGATTACAAGAAGACAAAACCAAAAGAGCAAAAGCTCCTACATAGCCAAATCTGAAAGTAGATTTAATTTTGGAGTTAATGGATTGCTTTGTTTTCTGAAAAAGTGTGCTATCATTTTCAGTAGTTGAATATATATTTTGAAGGTATGTTTTCATGTATAAATTAGTAATGTTGGATAACTTGAATGAAAGCGAATAAAAATGGTAAATCAACGTTATGGTATTTTACTGTTCCTATTTTTATATCATTTGAACTTGAATAAACTAGTCTAAAAAATTAAGCCAAAATACACACTATTTTTCAAAAACAGCTATTCAGAGGTTTTAATTTGCTTTATTTTTGATTTAACAGATTAGAAATAACATTTGTTAGTTTTTAAAGCAAAAAAAGACCTTTCTGAATAAAGTTATCCAAAAATAATGTATATCTGATAAATAAAATTTTATAGGCTTATTTTTTGCCTTTAATTTTTGTGTTATCGTTATAATAACAGAACTTTGTCATTTCATTCTAAACCTCATCCCATGTTATTTAGAAAAGCAAAACCCTCTGAAAAAGAGTTGCATCAAAAAGTCAGTTATTCACAATCAGGAGAAGATTTGATTATAGATTTTTTCTTTACTGCTCGTAAGATAGATAAGCCTTCTTATATTGATATTGGAGCATACCATCCTTACAAAATAAGTAATACAGCACTTTTTTATGAAAAAGGTTCAAGAGGAATTATTATCGAACCTAATCCTGATGGGTTTGAAAAATTTACTAAATATCGTCCAGAAGATACAAATTTGAATATTGGTATTGGTAATGAAGAATCTGTTTTGGCTTATTACTCAATGAATTCGCCTACACTAAATACTTTTTCCGAAGAAGAGGCTAAAAGATATGAGGAGAAAGGTTCAGCACGCATAGAAAAAGTAATAGATGTACAAGTAAAAACATTGACTTATGTTCTTGAAAAATATAGTAAAAGTGTGTTTCCAGATTTCTTATCATTAGATGTGGAAGGTTGGGATTATCAAATATTGGAATCTCTAAAGCAATTTCAAACCACTCCTAAACTGGTTTGTGTAGAAACATATAGCTATACAGAAGGCTATATCTACAAAGAACGATTTGATAACTTAATGAAAGAGTTAGGTTATACAATCTATGGAACGACAACTATTAACACTATTTATGTAAAAAATGAATTATTTTAATATCAATTTATGAAAATGACAAGAAAAATAATATATATCCTCCTGTGTCTATCTGTGTTTACATCTTGTATGATGCAAGCAGAATTAGACTCTATACAACCTAATTCTGTACAGGTAAAGCAAGGCACAGCTCCTATGCAAAACCAATCTACACTAGTAGAATATGGTACATTGAGAATTTTGAAAGATTCTGTAACCAAAAGTTATACACTTACAAATACAGGTGAACAAATGCTTTACTTTAGTCAAATTACGAGTGATAGCCCAGATTTTTTTGTAAAACTAGAAAAAGATACAGTTGCTTTATTCCCTAAACAAAGTCTGAAATTTTCTGTTACTTTTGCTCCCAAATTAGGAGGGACAACAATAGGAAAGATTAGTTTTTCTACAAATGACCCTGCTTTTCCTGTATTTAGTTTTGGTGTAAAAGGACAAGCTGTCGCCCCTCCTGAGATTATAGGAAGTGGTTCTCCTCAATTTAATGAACTCAATACCGTAGATTTGGGGACAAATGATTTGGGTGAAGACTTGGGAAATGCAACTCGTTTTACTATCGAAATCAATATTGAAGACCCTTATGATAGAATAAACGCATCAGGACTTAGTGTTAAACTAACTCCTATTTTTAGTAATGGAGACAGACCTGAGCCTATCACAAAAACTCCTAGTGAAATTACATTAAGCGAAGACAAAAAACGCCTTATTTATAGTATTCCTATTCAATTTGGAAGTAGCACTTTTCTAGACATAGAGACAACACTTATTCTTTCAAACGGAGATGTATCTAATGTGTTTACAACTCGTGTAGAAAAACCAGCAGCAGCAGAATAGATAAGTTCAGCTTTAAAACAAGAAAAAGACATTTACTATTTTTATAAAAGTAAATGTCTTTTTTATGGATTATAAAATCTCTCAAAAAATCAATACATTTGAACGACTAAAAATAAATTCTTTTTCTATTTGACTTCTTTTTAATGAATCCTTCTAAATGGCTCTGGCTTGCTAGTCTTGCTTTTCTTCCCTTCTTATTTGCCAAAAATGGACAAACTCAAATTGATTCTGTTCTTTTCAGAACAACAGTTTGGAGTGTGGTTAATTTTTTAATTTTGGTTTTTAGCTTTAAAGAAATACCTTTTTCCATAGTCAAAAAAATAGGTGTCGTTTCTTTTTTAGGTTATGCTGTACTCGGAATTTTGAGTTATTTGCTAGTTCATTTTTTATATGCTCCTTTTCAGCTGGAAGGAGTTTCAGAGATTATACGACTGATTAATTGTTTTTTTTCTATCATTTTTTCTATTCATTTTATCAAAAAAGAAGAAAAATTATTGACTTTACTTGCCAAAATTATTTCGTTGCAAGCTGTTATTTTGGCGACAATAGGGATTTTGCAATATATAGGAGTTTTAGAAAACTGTGCTGATGGAGTTGCACCTTGTGGCTTTTTGGTCAATCGTAATCTTTTTGGTTCATATTTGGTGTTAGGACTTCCTTTTGCTCTTTTGGGCTTTCAAAATGCAATTAAGAAAGAAAATAAAAGTGAAAATACCCAAGCCAATAGAGAAGAAAATAATCTTGTCAATATAGTGTTCTATCTGATAGGAATAATTCTGATTTTGATAGGAGTTTATCTTTCTCAAACTCGTAGTGCTTATGTTGCAACAGCTTTTATAGGTCTTTTTTATGTGCTTTATTTCTTGCTCAATCTTCGCTTTTTGTATGTTGCGCTTACTGTTTTGGTTTTGGGAAGTATTGGTGGTTTTGTGTTTTATAAATATTCAATTTTAAATACTGGAAATTTTGACCAAAACTCTAAAGAAAAAAGTTGGAGAGATTTGACACAAACAGATAGCCAAGCAGAACGACTTTTACTTTGGGAAAAAACACTTTCAATGATAAAAGAAAATCCATTTTTAGGAGTAGGTTTTCAAAATTGGAAATACCAAATTCCCAAATATAGTTTGGAAGGACTCAGAAGTGAAAAAAATGAAGTTAATGTACAACGTCCTCACAATGATTTTCTGTGGATAGCTGCCGAAAGTGGAATTATTACACTGCTTTTTTATCTTTTTTTGATGAGCTATTTGGTGTATGTCGGAATAAAAAACAAAAATATTTTGGTGCTTGTTGTTTTTGCTTTTCTAATTGATTCTGTCTTTTCTTTTCCAAAAGAAAGAATTGTTCATACTCTTATTTTGACTACCAGTATTGGAATTATTTTGATAGATGATAGAAAATTATTTAGTAAAAAATATCTTTCAGAATCTAATACAAAGAAGGAAATTGATGAAGTAGAAAAAATTAAGATAGAAGAAAAACCGATTATACAAAACTCGAAAAATAAGAAGAAAATTAAATCTAAAAATAAAAAAACAGGTTCAAAATCAGTTCAAAAACACATTGAAAAACCTAAAGTTATTCTTCCTACTTTCAAAACAATTCCTACTTATTTAGCCTATTTAAGTCTATTTGTATTAGCTATTTGTGTTTATATTTCCTTTGTTCAGAACCGAGATAAAGCCAAAACAATTGATTTACTTATCAATAATCAAAACCGAAATTTTAATGCTGTTTTGCCTTTGGCTGACCAAATAAATGACTATTTTGTGCCATCTGATTATTTTATCAATTCGGTTTATATGCATAAAGGTTATGCATATCTTAACTTAAAAAATCTCAAAGCTGCAAAAGAAAATTATCTAAAAGGATTAGAACAAATGCCTTATAGTATTGCACTTTTGAAACAAGTAGCTGTTCTTTATCAATCTGAAAAAAAATATGATAGTGCTATTTTTTATTATGATAAAATGCAAAAAATAATCCCCCATTTACCTGAAACTTATCAACAGATGTATAATAATTATCTTCTGAAAAAAGATACATTGAGTGCAAAGGAAATGATTGAAAAATGTCCTGCTCCTTGTAAATAATATTTGTTGTTGTAAAACACCAACAACGGCATAATAAACTAACTATTCAACACACAATCTGCAACAATTGAAAATTTTGGAAAGCAAATACTTTGTTTTAAAATGACTAAATTTTCATTAAAATACCTTTTTTGTGAAACAAAAAATTATATATTACGTTCGTTTGTTCTAAATACTTTTTAAAAATGAAAAAAAAATCACTTAAAAGGTCTGAAAAAACCTTTAGACAAAAATTGAAAAAGTTTTTCAAACGAACTTTCTACACTCTTTTAGTTTTAACTATTATGCTTACAATTGCTACAAATCTTATTTTACGACAAGACAAATTTGGAAAACTTCCTGATGGAGAGCGTTTGCAACGCATCAAAAAATCGCCTAATTACAAGGATGGAGCTTTTCAAAATATTCATCATACACCAGACCTTAGCGAAGATGCTAATTATTATACAGTCATGAAAGAATTTGCTTTTGGAGACAAAAGCCGTGTTTCACCTGTAGATAAAATTCCTTCTACCAAAATTGATTTATTTGCTTTAGATGCAACTGAAAATGTTTTAGTTTGGTTCGGACATTCGTCTTATTTTATGCAGCTTGATGGAAAAACGATTTTAGTTGATCCTGTTTTTAGTGGTTCGGCTTCTCCTTTTTCGTTTACCGTAAAGGCTTTTAATGGAACAGATGCTTATACAACTGATGACATTCCAGAAATAGATTATTTATTCATATCTCATGACCATTGGGATCATGTAGATTATGAAACACTTTTAAAGTTAAAACCAAAAATCAAGAATGTGTTTTGTGGGTTAGGTGTGGGAGCTCATTTTGAACATTGGGGATTTGATTTGGATAAAATTCATGAAGAAGATTGGCATACAGAAATTAAATTAGATGACAATTTTGAAGTTCATGTTATTCCAACTCGTCATTTTTCTGGTCGTGGATTTAAGCGTAATCAAGCTCTTTGGGCTTCGTATGTTTTGAAAAGTCCTACTATGCAAATCTATATTGGTGGAGACAGTGGTTATGATACACACTTCAAAGAAACAGGCGATAAATTCGGAGTTTTTGATTTGGTAATCTTAGAAAATGGACAATATGATAAAAGTTGGAAATACATTCACATGATGCCTGAGGAGGTGTTACAAGCTGCTAAAGATTTGAATGCAAAACGTTTATTTCCTGTTCACTCTTCCAAATTTGCTCTTGCTAATCATACTTGGGACGAACCTCTAACAAAAGTTTCTACACTGAATCAAAGTTTAGAAAAACCATTTTCTTTAGTAACTCCAATTATTGGAGAGAAAGTAGAAATTCAAAATAGCAATCAACATTTTGAAAATTGGTGGGAAGGACTACAATAAATGAAGTTGTTTAAAAGTAAAAAAGTTTTTTTCTATTCTTAAACAACTTCAATAAATATTTGCTGCTTATTTATTCGGCAATAGAAACTACATTGTTTTTATGCGTTACCCAATCTTTAGCTTCTTGCAATTGGTCAGGATTAAAAAAGTCGATATGAATATTAGGTTTAAAACTTGTTATTGAATTTTTAATAATACTTGTAACAGCTTTTTCTAGGGCATTAGATGAACTTATAACAGCACAATAGATATTATTTTGGCTCAAAATAGAATGAGCTTTTTTAGTCACATAAGAAACAAACCAAATTCTGCTTTTTACTTGAGTAGATTTTTGCTTACTCAAATCGAAAATGATGCTATTATATTTGTATTCTTCGACTACTTCTAAAAACTTAAGATTTGTAGTAGTATGAAACTCTTGAGTAATATCACCTCCTGTACTGATAAGAAGATATTTCTTTTGTTCATCAATATAAATTCTGTAAAAAGCATTTTGCTTTTCGTCTTTGTTTTGGTAAATCAGTTTCATAAAAGTTAAAAGTAAAATTAGAGTTAAAATAAAAAGAGAATTTTTTTAAAAAGGAAGTTTACCTTTTTTGTTATCTTAATTTTAGTGTTTTAGCAAATTAATAACAGCACCAAGTTTTCACTGTGTGAACTCGTTTTTTTCTAGTTTAGGTCTTAGTTTAGGGTTTATAAACTCTAAGCAAAATAAAATACTCTTTGGTCTAACAAATATTTTTTGAAAGTCCTAAATTTGTAAAATGAACTTCTTTCTTTTCCTTAGCAAAATTTTCTTTTAGTTTTCCGATTGGTAAAATATTACCTTTACATTGAAGGGTTGCAGCACTTAAATTAAACCTTTCAAAGGCATTATAATAAGTATTTATTTGCTCTGATGATGGTATTGCCAAAATTGAAGGCAGACTATTATCCAAATGTTTTAAGAGTCCTTCTGTCATACAACACCACGAAGTAGTTGTTCCATTTTCATCATGATTAGCAAAATCAAAAGGAAAATCTGACAAATAACCTATAGTAGAGCAATCTATTAGACCTGCTTCACAAGGGACTATATCATTTTTTTCAATTACTCTCTCCCACGCTTCTTCTCTGTTCCAACAGTAAGGCTGACTATCATCTATCAATATTTTATTGGGAGGAATATCAGCAATTTGTATTACATCTTTACTACTTACAGCACTGATTAATACCTTACTCTCATAAATAATACTGTCCTCTTTAATAGTCCCATCGTTATTTGTTGTCTCTAAAAGAATAGGAATATTAGTTATTAATTCTAATTCCTTTTTCAGATTAGTTAATTCAGTTTCTTTACTAGGCTTATCTATGAGCAGCAAATAGTTGAGTTTCTTTTCTTTATTTATTAAAAGTCTTGCAAAAGCAGTTCCTACACTTCCTACTCCAAGTAGAGATATACCTTCATTTTGCATATCTACACCTAACTGATCTATCACTTTTTTATATGTTTTGTAGATAGAAATTGATGTAAGAGCATGCCCAGTAGTAATCTGGATTGGGTAATCCTTAAGAGTTTTTTTGAGATGTCTTCCGTACCCTAATAGAGATGCTGTTAAGCCTCCTAAACACACTATTTTTGTTCGTGACAAAATTAACATTCTTACTACTTCACTCTCTATTAATGATCTTACCTTGCCTCGTGTAGCAGGGTTCATTATTTTCTCAGCTAAACTAGGTATAAATAAAATTCCTACATTCAGATTATTAGTTCTGATTACCTCTCCAAAAACAGGTCTCATACATCCTAATAATTCAGCTTTTTCTTCAAGAGAAATTTTGTTTGCCCAAGGCAATAAACGAACTACATCTTCTTCATCTCTAGGATGAGTAAGAAGAACTACATCTAATTCTTTTGGTATATCATTATACATAAGGCAATTTGAGCTTATTGTTTTTTTGTAAGTAATTGTTTGTTGTGTAGTAAAGTTGTTTTTGATGTGGTTTGAAAAGTACAATAAGGTTTGTGTTTTGTAGAATAAATAAAAAGCCATACCTTTGACCTTATTGATAGTTCTCAAAAGTAATAAAAAATGACTTCTCTAACAAATTAAAAATACAATATTTTATTGAAAAGGTTATAATTTTTCAAAAATACTTGTTTTTCAGGTGTTTGTAATCTTGATATGTTTATATTTTTAATGCAAGTCGTAGTCTAAAGAATAGAATTTTAATGATTTTTGAAATTTTATAATCAACAAATGCAATTTAATTTATTGATTTACAGATTTTTGTGGATTCTGAGAAGGTATTTTAACTTGTGAAAGAGGTGAAAAAAGTGTTCAAATAAATCATATTTGTATAGACCTAATTGAAAGGTTTTACTAAATAAGCAAAACAGTTTGCTAAAAGCATAGCATAAAATAATACCATAATTAGAATCCATAAATTTACAGCAATCTAAAATAATCTTTTTGTAAAAAGACTAATTTGTTACAAAAAAAATTGTATAAATTTGTTATGTATAGCCAACGAAAAAAGAGCCAAAAATACAAATTGAACTTATTTTAATTCAGATAAATATATAAAATAAATACAATTTTAAAAAGTGTTTTTATAATATTTTTATAATACAAAAAAAATTATTTATGTTCCAATTCTACCACAAAAAAAGCGGCTGTTCCTTTTAGCGAACTAGTAGAAAATTTCACTTCATTTTGAGAATAAGCGACTTCATTTGTACTCACTAATTTATTCCCCAAAACTTGCTCTAAACCCTCTTTAAGTGTCCCTTTTCGTTGTCCTAACTTCTGATAAATATCATTTATATCTAAAGGATAACGAGAATAAATAACACAAAAATAATCTGTTCCAGCTACATTGTCCATCGTTAGATAATGTTTTTCGTCTGGAAAAGCAATTTCGCCATTATGATAGGGCAAAAATGGACTTATATAAGCTTTATGAGGAAAAACAACTTGTACATTTTTGGTTTTATCAGTTGCAAAAGCATATACATAAGCAGGTTCGAAATTAGAAAGATAGAGACGGAAATTAGTTCCTCCACTAAAAGGCTGAGGCGTTTTGTAAGTAGCAACTCCATTCTTTTTTAAGTCAATTTTGTTTCCATTGGCAAGTTCAAAACGCAAACTTCCAGCGAGTAAAGGACGTTCTTTTTTTGGTTTATAATAAGGCACAAGTTCGTAAGCAAAACGCACAAAATCAGTAAACGTATCATATTCTATCCAAGTAAAACCACCATTTGCCCAGCCTGTTCCCCAACTGTTCATTATTTCAAAAGAACCTCTTTCTCCTTTTTTATCATCAAAGCCAACTACACAAATAGCATGTCCTCCCCATCCTTGACCAGCTATTTCAGTAGGTCGCCAAAACTCTTGTGCTTGATAAATTGAAGGAGGGGCTTCCATTCCTACTACAACAGGATTTCCCTCTGTCAAACTTTTTTTGAGTGCCAAAATTCGTTCTTCTTGTGTAAAGCTAATATTCCACAAACGCACATAATCTTTTAATTTATATTCTTCGGCTTCTTTGTAGGTTCTCTCAGGAACATAGTCAACACATTGCTCAGGAAAACTACTGCGTTTTGCTACGCCATGAACCTGCATTTTTTTGAGTGCATCGGTCATAATTGCACCATAGGTACAATCTTGGTCTTCTTCTTCTTTTACTAATTTGTAAATAAATCCAGGGGAAAAAATAAGTTTGTCAATTTCGGCTTGTGAGCGCAAATCCAACTGACGAGCTTCTAAAATTGTTCTTGCAGCATACGCTGTTGTCCAACCCACACACGTTCCATAACTTCCTTGATCCCCTGGGGTGGGGCAGTATTGTTTGAGCGAAACGGCAGAAGGCAAACCACGATAACTTTCTTCTGTTTGCTGAGATTTTAATTGAATTTTTTCGCTTTCTTTTACTTCTGCTTCCAATAACAAACCTTTACCATGATTATCTAAACTTGGTTTTTGTTGAGCAAAAAGTGAAAAAGAAGTAAGCAAAAATATGCACAAAAGAGCGTATTTTGAACTATATTTATAGAATGAAATTTTCATTAGGATAGAATTTATAAGTAAAACAGACTTCCTAGTCTGTTAGAAATACTATATTTTGCACAGACTAGGAAGTCTGTGATACATTTTATACCAAAACGCAAAAGTAATGCCTTCATTGTATAGCTATTTTTCTACTTCTTAAATGATAATTTGTGCTTAACTCCTGTTTAAAGTTGTTGGTTGAATTTTTTTAGTTATATCCTAGTAAATACAAGACAAGATGTAGAATATACGTTACTTACTCGTTTGAAAATGAGTGAAGGGTATAAAAAAGCCTATTAAGATTAGAAACAGGGGATAAACAACTTTTAATTTAAAGGAATACCAAACCAACTTACTTTATAAAACATAGATTTTCGTCTCAATTTACCTTTACTTAAAATATAGTGTTAACCAATCTTGTTGCTCCTGCAATTTTTTTGAAGCATCATCTATTGATTTAGTTAATTGCTGAATCATATTAGCTGTGTTTACATCAGGATTTGCAATTTGGTCTAATTTACCTTTTGCCTCTTTTATTTTATTATCTGCAAAATCAATCAGGCTCTGTATTTTAGGATCAGCTTTTTTGAGTGTAATTCTTTGGTTTCTATAATTTATAATATCATTTAAACCTTTGATTGCATCATTATATTCAAAAACAGCTGAATTATATAGGTTTACAATTGTTATTTTTCGGTTATTCTCTATTTCTAATTTTAAACGATGAAGTCGATTAAAAATCAATGAATTTTTTACTCCATTTTTTTCTACACGGTATGCTGTAGAAACTAATTGTTCAATATGACTTTGTTTTTCATAAACTTGGATTGTATCCTTGAAGTTAAAAAACTGCTTAGTTTTGTCTTGTTGTATCTTACCTTCATAAAATTCTTGGTTTGTTATTGGGTAATTTACAAACTGCCATAAGTAATCAAAAGGTATGTGAGATTTGATGAGTGTTGTTGGATTAGTTTTATAGTATTCATTATTTATTTTCTTAAAAAACTTTCCACCATCTACATAACCAGAACCCCAAGTTGGATCAAAGAAAACCCATGAGCTGTCAATTATTGCTGCGCTCCAAGCATGAGGAATGTAGTCAGTAAAGCCATTTTGCTTTGTATAACCTTCTATTACAAAAGATTTAATACCTGATTTAATACATATATCTGTAAATAATAAAGCATAATTTTCGCAAATTCCTTTTCTTGTCTCAAGTGATTTTGCTATTTTATCTTCTTTTTTTGCGTAAAAATTTATTGCAAACATATTTTCAATGTCATATTCAATGTTTGATGCAACCCAAATAAATATTGCTCGTGATTTGTCTTCATCAGTTACAAAGTTGGAAGTAATATAATTTGCAATAAGATTAGTATTTTTTGTCAATGAATCAGGTAGTTCCAATGCTTTTTTATCGATGGCTGAAAACTCATTGGCTATTGGTTTTTGAGCAAAAACGGTCTGAGTTATTAGGATAAAAAGAATAGCAAATTTTATCAATCTCATATTATTATCGTCTTTTTTATACGTTTGTATTCTAGTTTAGTGTCCTATATGATAGTTTTAGGATGTACTAAAGTAGTGAAAATTAGTAGCACAAATATACAATGAAATTCTAAATACTCAATTTAGAACTCCTTTTATACCTTTACTACAAAACAATGATAAAATTAAATCTAAAAAAATAGCACTAGAAAAAGTCTAGAAAGTATAAAATTGAACTTAAATTTACACTTATTTCCTTTGATGAAGTAATTTTCCGTATTCTTTAAAAACATTACTACAACTTATGATGAACCTAGAAACACTAAAAGAAAAAAATCTAATCCTCCTAGAAGCACTTGCAGGAAGTAAAGCCTACGGAACAGATTTACCAACTTCGGACACAGATATAAAAGGAATTTTTATTCTACCAAAAGAAGAATTTTATGGATTAGACTATGTTCCACAAGTGAGCGATGAAAAAAATGACATTGTTTTTTATGAAATAAAACGTTTTATAGAACTTTTATCAAAAAATAATCCGTCTGCGATTGAGATTTTTCATACTGCAAAAGAAGATGTTTTTTACAAAAATCCAATTCTTGATTTGATAAAGTCGGAAGATATTTTATCAAAATTATGTAGAGATACTTTTGCAGGTTATGCCCTTACTCAAATCAAAAAAGCAAAAGGATTAAAGAAGAAAATTTTTAATCCGATGCCAAAGGAAAGAAAAACAGTTTTAGATTTTTGCTATATTCTGACTGATAATGGAAGTATTTCTCTTCAAAAATGGCTTAAAACAAATGATTACAAACAGGAGAATTGTGGACTTTCGTCAATAAATCATATCAAAAATACGTATTTGCTTTTTTATCATAATCAAAATGAGCAAAATGACTTTTATTATAAAGGAATCTTGAAAAATAATGAATCCAATGAAGTTAGTTTGAGCAGTATTCCGAAAGGAGAAAAACCAATTGCTTATTTATATTTCAATAAAGAAGGTTATGCAGCGCATTGCAAGGAATACAAACAATATTGGGATTGGGTAGAAAAGCGAAATGACACACGCTATGAAAACACACTTGAACACGGCAAAAATTACGATGCAAAAAATATGATGCACACTTTTCGCCTTCTAGATATGGCGATTGAGATTTTGGAGAAAAAAGAAGTCATTGTAAAACGTCCAAACAGAGAAGAATTGTTAAAAATCAGAAGTGGATTTTTTACCTATGAAGAGCTTATCGAAAAAGCAGACCGAAAAATTGAAGAGTTAGAAAAAGCCTATAAAAATTCTACTTTGCCAGATTATCCAAATGTGAAAAAACTAGAACAAGCATTAGTTGAAATTAGAAGTAAACGATATTCAAAGGAATAAGACTAAGTAATTTGAATGTCAGCTAATAAATGTTATTTTGCAAAAAAAATAAACTTACATTACTAGTAGTTCTTTATTTTCACTATGTCAAATTTCAATAATGTCTTCATTTCTTACGGCAGAGCTGAATCAAAAGCCTTTGCTAAAAAATTGCATGATAATTTATGTGAACGAGGTTATGATGTTTGGTTTGACCAAAATGATATTCCATTAGGTGTAGATTTTCAAAATCAGATTGATGAAGGAATCGAAAAAGCAGATGTTTTTGTTTTTATTATTGCGCCTCATGCTGTGCGTTCGGTGTATTGTAGAAAGGAAATTGATTTAGCCGTAAAAAGAGGAAAACGAATTGTTCCTATTCTTCAAATTGAGCCAACAGATGATGAAACGTGGCAGCAACTTCACCCAGCCATTGGAAAAATAAACTGGGTTTATATGCGCCAAGAATGGCAAAAAGATATTCCACAAGAAGACTACAAAACGATAGATAATTATGAAGAAGCCTTGGAAGGACTTTGGAATTTAGTAGAAAAGAATAAAGAATATGTTAGAAAGCACACCGAGATTTTAGACAAAGCCCTCAACTGGGAAACGCATAACAACGACTCTCATTTACTTTTAGTAGGAAAGGAAAGACAGGAAGCCGAAGAGTGGCTTTTGACAGAATTTAAAAATCAGCAACCTCCTTGTCAGCCTTCTGAATTGCACACTGATTACCTTTGTGAATCACGAAAAAATGCTGAAAATTTATTGACAGACTGTTTTATTTCATATTCTTCTCAAGACAAAGAAGAAAGAGAATCTGTTCGTTTGGCTTTGGCAAGGCATTTAATTACGACTTGGACACATAACCGAGATATTGTAAAAGGAGAGGAATTTGATAAAGCCATAGAAAGAGGAATTGAAGGAGCTGATAATTTTCTGTTTTTTATTACTAAAGATTCTATTATTTCAGAATACTGTCTTTTTGAGCTAGAATACGCTGTAAAACTGAACAAAAGAATTATTCCTTTGCTGATAGAAGAAGTTCCAATAAAAGACTTTCCTGCACAAATCAAGAACTTACAATATATTGATTTTACAGATAATATAATTACAGAAGTTACTTCAAAGAATGAAAAGACAGATTTTGAGAAAGACATCGATACATTAGTAGAAGAAATAAACCGAAATAGAGAGCATTACAAAAAACACAAAGTATTTTTAACCAATGCTTTAAAATGGGAAAGGCAAAATAATAATACTTCTGTTCTTTTGAGAGGACACAAACTAGATGAAGCAAAAGTTTGGCTCAAACGAGGACAGAAATTAAGTAAACATCAGCCTTTACCGTTGCACGAAAATTTTATTTTAGAAAGTGAAGCCAAAAGTGGAAATTTAGACACAGAGGTTTTTGTTTCTTATTCTCGTACAGATAGTGATTTTGCTAGAAAGCTAAACGAAGAACTACAATTTAATGGAAAAACGACGTGGTTTGACCAAGAAAGTATTGCCTCAGGTGCAGATTTTCAACAAGAAATTTATAGAGGAATAGAAGGGGCGACTAATTTTCTGTTTGTTATTTCTCCAGATGCTATTCAGTCGCCTTATTGTGCTGATGAGGTTGAGTATGCTCAAAAGCTAGGAAAACGTTTTATTACTGTTTTGCACAGAGAAACTGACCCTTCTACGTTGCCACCTGCTTTGGCTGCTGTTCAATGGATAGATTTTGTAGATAAGGATTTTAGTAAGCAGTTTGGTGAAGTAATCCGAACATTAGATACAGATAGAGAATATGTCAGAATGCACAATGTATGGCAAAAAGAGGCTTTACAATGGAAACAAAGTGATAAAAATAAAGATTATTTGCTCAGAGGAAGTAGTTTTGCTTTAGCTTCTGCGTGGTTAGAGTCTGCTGATAAAGAAGACAAAAAACCAAAACCAACTGCTTTACAAAGAGAATATTTAAAAGAAAGTGATGCTGCCATTTTTGCGTTACAACGTAAAGAAAAAAACACAATCAAACGCCTTAGAGGACTTTTGGCTGTGGCTGTTGTGGCTCTTATCGCATTTGTTGGAATTAGTTTTTATGTATATCGTCTTCGTAATAATGCTTTATTATTGAATGAAAGAGCTAATCGAAATCGTATTCAAGCAGAAGAACAAAGAGATAGAGCAAAATTGGCAGAAAGAGACGCAAAAAAAGCCTTAAAAGCTGCTGATGAAGCAAAAAAAGAAACGAGCGAAGCATTAGTTCAATTACAAGAAAAAGAAAAAAAACTTCAAAAAGCATTATCTGATGCCCTAAATTCAAAGAATTTTGCAGAAGCAAAACGTATTGAAGCTGAACTAGCAGAAAATAAAGCCAAGCAAGCAAAAGAAAAAGCAATTATTTCTCAAAAAGTAGCAGATAAAGAATCAAAATCAAATGCAAAAATATCTACTGCCTTACAACTGACAGAAAAAGACCCTACCTATGCTTTGTTTTTAGCAAAAGAAGCGTACCAAGAAAATCCAAAACCAATTACCAAAGATGTAGTATTTTCTATCCATCGGAATTATTCCTTTTACGAAACAAAATATAAAGGGCATACTGCATCAATCAATGAAATAGCTGTTTCTCCTGATGGAACAATACTGACAGGAAGTTCAGACAAAACAGCACATCTAATAAATAGTAGTGGCAAACGTATTGGTATAGCAGGAGGAGCAGACAGAGTTGGCTCAGCAGATTCAGGTTTGTCAAGCAATGGAGAGCTTACTCGCAGCATAGCAGGGCATAAGGCGTATATTGGTACAGTAGCTTTTTCAAGTGACGGAGAACTTATTGCTTTGGGAGGAGAAAACAAAATAACAGTCTGGACTAAAGAAGGAGAATTGATAGCAACATTACAAAACGATGATGAGACTGCGATGAGTAAAGTTGTATTTATGCCAGATAACAAACATATTATTACTGGCGATTATGACTCGTATATAAAAAAATGGAACATCGAAACACAGGAAGTTGTTGCAGAAAATGACTTGAAAGAAGAAGAAATTACAGATATACAAATTACTTCTGATGGAAAAAAAATAATTGTTTCCACGAGAAAAGATGCTAATATTCTTGATACTAATTTAGAGATACAAGATTATTTCTTTTCAGATATTGAACATGTAGAAGCAATTGATATTTCTCCAAATGATAGTTTGTTAGTAACAGGCAGTTGGGGAAAGAGAAGAATAATATTATGGAAATTATCAAATATAAGTGAACCTATTTTTATAGTTCCTACTGATTATGTAAAGAGTGTTAGCTTTTCCCCTGATGGAAATTATATTTTAGCTGGATTATTAAATGGAAATGTTCAAAAATGGAATCTAACAGGCAATCTAGTTCATACTTTCAAAGGACATCAAGACCGTGTGAGTGGGATTGGTTTCATAGATGATAAAATGATTACTTCCTCACATGATAGAACGGTATTGGTTTGGCAAGATGAAGGGAATTTGTTGCAAGAAAAAAATATACATCAAAAATCAGTTACAGGTCTTTCTCAGCACCCAACAAACAATAATTTACTTACATCTTCTTACGACAAATCTTTAAAACTATACACAGAAGATGGCAAACTGATAAGACAAAAAGAATATCAGACAACAGTTATGTCTTCTACCTTCTCAAAAGATGGGACAAAAATAATTGTAGGACTGTGGAACAAGCAAGTGGAAATATGGAATACAGACTTGACAGAGAGAAAAGCCCTCATAACAATCCCTAATCATGTTAGAAAAGTAGCTATTTCTGGTGATAACAAGTATATTGCTATTGGCGCAGATAATACTGACGAAGGTAAAGGAAGAGTATTCATTTATAATACGAATGATTTAACAAGACAATTAGTAATAAGTACACCCAAAAAAGTTTCTGCAATTACTTTTGATCCAAAAAATTCGAAGTACATAGGAATTGGAGATGAACAAGGAACACTCCAAATATGGGATATAGAAATGGAAAATATATACAAAACTCTTAATTCTCTTTATCCTCATCATATATATGTCTTAAATTTATCAAAAGAAAAAGAGCTAATTCTTGTGGGAGGGCGAAATGATAATGCTATTTTGAGTGATTGGAATGGAAAAGTAAAAGCTAATTTAAAAGGACATACTTCTTTTGTTTTAGGAGGAGAGTTATCACTTAATAATGAACAAATCATTACATCCAGTACAGATCGTTCTATCAAAGTTTGGGACTTAGAGGGCAATCTTATCAAGACTTTTACAGGACATCAAGCGAATGTAAATGAGACCATATTCTCTAATGATAATAAAAAAATATATTCTGTTGATGAAGATGGAAATATGAAAGTTTGGAATACTGTAAACTCTCCAATTAAAAGTAATAATTTGTATACTCCCAATATATCTGACTTACTTAGTATAGGTGTAGAACCAAGTGAAGAAGAAATAGAAAAGGCAAATTTGAAAGAAATTATGGCAATCATAACACAGTATGAAAAGAAACTAAAAGAGGCAGGATATAGTGTAGAGAAATATCCTATTGCTTTGAAAATAGTTAGTTTGTTCGACATTGCGTTAACAAAAAAAGGATTTTCAGAAAAAAATCAGTTGAATCATCAATATGCACTTTCAGTAGCAATAGACAAAGGATTGGATATAAACAAAAAAGAAGAGGTTCTCAAAATGGCACAAAAAGGAATTGATAAAGAATTTAGTAATGAGTTCTTTACTCGTAGTGCTTTCATAGCATTTTTGGTAAATGATCATTTTGAAGAAGCAGAGAAAATATACACTAAATACTACAATAAATCAGATTGGTTAGAATGGTTAGAGTTAGATGTAGATATGCTTATTATAACCGAAATCACAACCCAAAAACAAGAAGAGTTTTTTGAAAGACTACGAATTGATAGTGGAATAGAAGTAAGTGATTAATTTTTTTTGGCAAAATCCTTTTAAAATGCGTCTTTTGTTAGAAATAAGTAAATTAATAAAGAAAAGTCATGCTAAAAATGCTACTTTTCGATGCCTTATATTTATTTTAGACACATAAACTCACTTTTAGCAGTTACTTATGAAATACACTCATTCGTAATTAGCTACGCTGATTATTTCGTAATTCGTAATTTTAAATTCGTAATTGTTCTTATGGCAGCTACCAAACTCGCTTTTTTTCGTTATTTGCTCATTGACCAAATGTTACGCAGCAAATTCAAACCCTTTCCTACTAAAGATGAATTATTGGAGGCATGTCGTGAGCGTTTTGGAGTTTCGTCAGCTTCTACCATCGAAAAAGATTTGGCTGCTATGCGTGATGAATTCGATGCACCGATTGAGTATAGTAAAAAAATGAGAGGTTACTCTTATTCGGATTCAAAGTACAAGTTTTTGTCGGTCAATCTTTCTGATGATGAGCAGCTTGCAATGGCTTTTGTAGAATCTCTTTTGGGAGAGTTTAGAGAACTTCCTATTTTTAATGAATTTTCAGGAGCAGTAGATAAGGTTTTGGACGGAATGGAAATTGCCAAAAGTTCGGAAATCCAAAAAAATGTACAGCGAATTATTCAGGTCGAACAATCGATTTATAAAGGAAAAGGAACGCACCAACTTAAAGATTTAATCTATCATATTTCAGAGCAAAACGTTATCAAAATATTCTATCAAAAACATAACGAACCACACACAAAACCATACAGTATTCATCCTTATTTGCTCAAAGAATACCGAAATATGTGGTATTTGATTGGTTGGGTACGCAAATATAACGAAGTCAGAACCTTTGGATTGGATAGAATAATGGACATAGAACCTTCTGATGAAACACTTTTTATGACTCCTGAACAGGCGCATTTTAATCCAGAAGAATTTTATCATTATTGTATTGGCGTTTCGGCTCTCAACCAAAAGCCAGAAGATGTAATTTTGAGTTTTGACCCTTTTCAAGGAAAATATATCAAATCACAACCCATTCATCATACGCAAGAAGTTTTGATAGAAGATGATAATGAATACAGAATACGTCTGCATTTGATTGTAAATTACGAACTCAAAATGTTGATTTTGGGCTATGGTTCGTCGGTTCGTGTGATTAGTCCTGCGCCTCTTTCTTCACAGATTCGAATGGAACTTGAAAATACATTGCAGCAGTATTAAATGTAATCCATGTAGCTTATGCTTTAGCGTGAGAAAAATGTACCAAATGCTTTAGCTTTCGGCTAAAAATCTATTCAATTCAGTATAATTTTATGAAATCACTACTCAAACTCCTTTTTGTAATTACGATATTAGGTGTTTTTTCTTGTCAAGAAAATAAAACAGTTATTTCTCAACAACAAGAAATTGATTCTTCGAAAGTCAATTTATCAGAGGAAGATGCTTATGATGAGTTTGATGGCGAACTAAAAACAACAATAAGAGAGGCAAAGGAAAAAATCAAAAGTTTAATCAAAGAGAACAAAAATGAAAAAGTAGATGAATATAATTATAAAAGCAAATCAAAAGTAACTAATTCAGATTTACAAATAGAAATTAAATATGGCAATCTTTTTACTGAAAATGGTATTCATGCTGTACTTCGTATAGGTGCAATTTATCAAACTCTAATTTGTGTGTACTATTATAATTCAATAGAAAAATCAGATTCTCTACAAACTTTACTTTATTTTGATGGATACCATAATACATATCAAGGAGATACAATAAGAGATATAAATGGAGATAATAAAAAGGATTTTATTATAGAAAGTTATCCCATGAGTGGCTGTTGTTTAGCAGAATTACGTGATGTTTATTTATTTCAAAATAAAACAAAGTTTACAGAAAAATATGATTTTATAAATCCTACATTTTATCCAAAAGAAAAAGTAATTAGAGGACTTACTTATGGCTGGAATCCGTTACTTTATAAATATAAATGGAACGGATTAAAAATAGATACACTAGAACATATTTCTCCAAACATAGCAGACACTACAAGAAGGACATTTTTCAAAACTAAAAAATGGGAAGATCCATCTGATATGAAAAATGTAAAGAAAACAAAACTAAACTCTATTCCCAAAGAATATCATTCTATTGAAAATTTTGATGTGTTTGAAGAACTAAATTCACATTAAGCTACTATCAAATTCTTCAAAAGTAACTTTTCCCTTTTCTGATAGATAAGGAAAAACAAGACGATTGACATAATTTATGTACTCATTTTTTAAAGTAGACTTTTCAAATTCCTCGTTTCTTAGCTGCATAAAAAAGAAAGTACGCATTGCACCACTCAGCTCCATCAGATAGAGAATATCTTTTTCTTCAAAATCATTTCTAAATATTCCAGTTGCTACAAGCTGCATCAAAATTGATTTTAAAATAGCTTTTCGCTGCTCATTTTCTTGATTGATTTTTTTTGCTAATTCTTCATATTCCCTAATTAAAAAAACATAGTCTTTAAAGAAAAATAAATACGAAAGCGAAATATCAAACGTATAAAAAGGAGCTTTCAGAATGGATAAAAATAAATTTTCTTCTCCAAAAAAAGCCTGTGAAACTTGCTGCATTTCATTTCTAAAATCTTGATACAATTCTTCAATCAATTTTTCTTTTGTAGAAAAATGATAGGTAATATTTCCATAACTCTTATTCATTTCCTTAGCTACTTCACGAAGTGTAACCGAAGGGATACCTTTTTGGTTGAATAAATCTTTTGCAACTCTCTTAATTTCTTGGCTAGTGTTGGGTTTGTTTTTCATAGAACAAATTTAATGAAAAATATTTTTAGGTCAAATGGACTAATTTTAAAATTATTGATTATCTTTGTTTCAAGTTGTAAGCTAATTAAGTAATTCAGACTTCCTAGTCTGAATAAAAAAACTCTACCATTAACTATTTCTACACAGACAGAGATGTCTGTGATACCTAACTTGCCGTTGTTGGTGTCCCACCAATGACTCACACATATATTTCTTGCCAAATAACAAATTTTACCCATAATGAAAACAGGAACAATCTATAAAAAGCCGATTTACAGACAAAATTTGATGAGTTTGTACGATGAAAAACTCCATTCCTTTGCCAAAAAAGAAGAATATGAAGAATTGAATATCGACACCTTTGCAGGAAATACACACATTATTGTAAGAGGGAATAAAATTTTGCCTCCTGTTGTCATTTTTCATGGCATTCATGCAGGTGCTCCAGTTGCTTTGGAAGCGATGCAGGATTTGTATAAAAAGTATAGAATCTATGCTGTCGATACTATCGGACAAGCGACAAAAAGCGATGAAACAACGCTTGATTTTAAAAGTAATGAATATGGAAAGTGGGCAAGTGAGGTGCTGGAAAAACTCAAACTTCCACATGTTCCTGTGATTGCTATTTCGTATGGCGCATTCATTCTGAATGAGCTTATACGAGTAAGTCCTGAAAAAATAAAAAAAGCTATTTATATTGTTCCTTCTGGCTTTGCAAATGGCGATTTTTTGCCTTCTTTTTCTCGTTTGACTCTTCCACTTTTTAAGTTTCATTTTACCAAAAAAGAGAAGGATTTAGTCAAATTTATGGACGCATTTTTTACTACAAAGGACAAACATTGGATAGAACTTCAAAAAAATATTTTATTGGGTGTAAAAATGGATTACCGTCGTCCTCCTTTACTTTCTGAAAAAGACACACAAAACTTTGATGCGCCTGTTTTTACTATCATTGCAGAAGATGATGTTTTTTTCCCTAAAGAAAAAGCTATTCCACAAATGAAAAAAGTATTTTCAGACTTGAGAGAAATTTATATTTTGAAAAATGCCAAACATATTCCTGATGTAAGCCGATATGATGAAATCACAAATAAAATTGAAAAATGGCTTTCTTTTTCTGATAAAAACAATGAATGAAAAACAAGTATTGAAAGAATTAGATAAAAAGACTATTTTTGTGTAAAATTGCTTATTCTCGCCGTTGTTGGTGACTCCACCAACAACACAACCTATACAAAGTGAACCGTACTAAACTTATTGCCCAAATAAAAGCCAAAAATTCCTATCTCTGTGTAGGTTTGGATAGCGACATCAAAAAAATTCCATTTCATTTATTGAATGCAAAAGACCCTATTTTTGAATTTAATAAAAGAATTATTGATGCAACAGAAAAATATGCCGTTTCTTACAAAATCAATACTGCTTTTTATGAAGCTCTAGGAACAAAAGGCTGGGAAAGTCTGCAAAAAACGATTGAGTTCTTGCCTCACGATGTCTTTATTATTGCAGATGCAAAGCGTGGCGATATTGGAAATACCTCTTCGCAGTATGCAAAAGCATTTTTTGAAAATCTAAACTGTGATGCCGTTACGGTTGCGCCTTATATGGGTGAAGATTCGGTAAAACCTTTTTTAGAAATAAAAGATAAATGGACAATTTTGTTGGCTCTAACTTCCAATTCTGGAGCGCAAGATTTTGAAATGTTAGAACTCAAAAATGGTAAAAAAGTCTATGAAGAAGTGTTAGAAAAAAGCCAAAACTGGGGAACAGATGAAAATCTAATGTATGTAGTAGGCGCAACAAAGGCAGAATATATTGAAAACATTCGTAAAATAATTCCTAATCATTTTCTGTTAGTTCCAGGGGTAGGAGCGCAAGGAGGAAATTTAGCAGAAGTTTCGAAGGCAGGATTGACAAAAGATTGTGGACTTTTAATAAACTCCTCCCGTCAGATTATTTATGCCAGTAAAGACCGAGAGTTTGCAGAAATGGCAGGTAAAGCAGCACAAGAAATTCAAGAAGAAATGGCGATTCAGTTATCAGTTATCAGTGACCAGTAACCAGTTAATTTCATTAGTATCAAAAAAAGAAATTTGCATTTATCCTTTATTTATCATATCAATCATAAAAATCATTTACCAATCCTACTCTAGTATTTTTGCACTTCAAACATCATCAAATCGATAAGAAAAAATGGGATAAATGTATTTCTTCTTCAAAAGAAAATCTAATTTATGCCTTTTCTTGGTATTTGGATTGTGTTTCTCCTTCTTGGGAAGGATTTATTTTAGAAGATAATGAGCAAAATTATGAGGCTGTCATGCCACTTCCTGTCAAAAAAAAATATGGAATTTCATTTTTGCAGCAACCTCTTTTTGTACAACAATTAGGTGTTTTTTCTACTAAAAAATTATCTACTTCGGAGTTTAAAACTTTTTTGATTTTACTTCAAAAGAAATTCAAATTGGTTTCGAGTTACCCTTTCAATACTACAAATTGCGAAGAGTTTTCAACTGAATTTGAAGAGGTATTTATTAATCAAAATGATAATAAATTTGAAGAAAATCTAAAAAAATACAAAAATCATCATCTTTCTGTGCAGCAGAATTATCTTAAAATTCGTCAAAACTATAAGAGAGATACAAAATATAGAATCAACCAAGCTCAAAAACAGAATTTTAAAATTATCAAAAGAACAAAAGTTGATGATATAGATTTGGTTTGGCAGTTTTTTGAAGAAAGTGTTTTTTTAGAAAATGGAATTTCAAATCAAGCAAAACCAGTTTTAAAAAAACTTTTCCATATTCTGAAAGAGAAAGAACTTGCAGAGTTAGTTTACATTCAAAATAATGAAAAGGAAATTGTAAGTGGAGTTTTGTTGGTAAAAAGCAAATCATTGTATCAAGAAAATTCTATTACAAAATGGATTTATTTATTCAATGCAGCCAAACCAACTCATAAAAGAGATGAAAGTAGAAGATGGTTTTTAGATAAATTTATTCAAGAAAAAAGTAATCAAGACGAGTGTTTTTTTAATGTAAATAATTTTGATATTCAAAGTAAAGATATAACTCATGAAACAATTTTAGATTTTGAATCGGCACAAGAAAAAGAAGTTGCTCGTTTTTATGCTAGTTTTGGAAGTAAAGAAAAGACTTTTTTTGTTGTAGATTATAATGAATTATCATTTTATATAAAATTTGCCCAAGAAATAATTCAGTTTATTAAGAGAAAAATACTATAAAGTAAGTTTAAAAAAAATAATTTTAAGTTTTTCTCTTATTTTTTCAATGTTTTTATAGATTTAATTCTCTTTACTATCGTTTAATAGATTTTTTTTATATTTTTGTAAACGGTCATTAGATATCCACTTTTACCAAACCCTTTGGTATTTTCCTTAGTTACGTGCTGATTTAGCCTATGAAAAAAACTTTTACTTGTCTTTTATTTTGTCACAACTAGTTTATTCAAAAAAATATAATTTTATCTTAACTAATTAGGATAGAAATAGTATTTTATTAAAACAAAAAAAAAGATTTAATGAGGCTTAATCCCTTCAGCTTTTAACTAAATTAGATTCGAAATTTATATTCTTAAAAATTAAATAATTGTATGCAAATACGTAAAGTTCTTGCAGCCGTTTTGGGTTGCTTAGTAGTGAGTTTTTTTTACTCAAATTTTAATACAGTTTCAGCTCAAATTGGTGTTGATTCTACTGGACGTAGAGTTATCACAACTGCTGTTCCTATTTTATTAGTTGGTCCTGATTCTCGTGCTGCTGGTATGGGAGATTTGGGAGCTGCTACTTCGCCTGATGCAAATGCTGCACATTGGAATCCTTCAAAATTAGCTTTTATAGAAAATGATTGGTCTTTTGGTGTTTCTTATTCTCCTTGGTTACAAAAATTGGTAAATGATATGTGGTTGGGCTATGTAAGTGGTGTAAAACGCATTTCAAAGACGCAAACAGTAGGTGTTTCTTTTCGTTATTTTGATATGGGAAGTCTTCAATTTACAGATGCTAGAGGAGAACCTCTAAGAGATTTTAACCCTCGTGAAGCGGCTATTGATGCAACTTTTGCTCAACAGCTTTCTAAAAAATTAAGTATTGCAGGTACGTTTCGTTATATTCACTCTAATTTAGCAGGAAATGTAACCAACAATGGACCAGTAGAAAATGTTAAACCAGCTAACACAGGTGCAGTAGATGTGTCGATGTTTTATAAGAGCAAACTAAACTTTAAAAGTTTTGAAGGAGATTGGGCATTAGGTGTAAATATTTCAAATATTGGTGCGCCAGTAACTTATAATGATGCAGCACAACAAGATTATTTGCCTGCCAACTTACGTATCGGAACGGCTTTTAATGCAGAGTTTGATGAGTTTAATAAACTAACTCTTGCTTTTGATGTAAGCAAATTACTTGTTCCTACTCCTGAAAATACAGCCTCTAATGGAAAAAATGATCCAGTTTTATCTTCTATTTTCAAATCTTTTGGAGATGCTCCTGATGGTTTTGGTGAAGAAGTAAAAGAAATGATTTTTGCTGTAGGTGCAGAATATTGGTATGCTGATTTGATTGCGCTTCGTGGAGGATATTTTCATGAAAACCAAGAAAAAGGAAATCGTCGTTACTTTACAGTAGGTTTGGGCTTGCGTTATCAAGTTTTTGGTTTTGATTTCGCTTATCTTATTCCAAATCAACAACAACATCCACTTGCTGATACAATTCGTTTTTCTCTTTTATTCAATATGAATAAAGGGGATAAATTAGATGCGCCAGAAGAAGGAGCAAATTAATTATTAGTTATAAATGATTAATATCCTAATTTAACAAAAAACAAAAAGCCATTTCTACTTAGTTAGAAATGGCTTTTTGTTTTTTAGGTATAAAAAAATTATCTTAAACGGTCTGCACTACGCACCATATCTTCGTCTTTTTTGATAAAACGAACAGAAAGCCAATTAAATAAAATGGCTGCCACAGGTAAGTAATAACCGTACGCCATAGTTCCTCCTACCTCAGGAGAAAAAATGTCTTGTGCTTGAAAGGTTATAAATGTAGCAACACCAATAAAAGCAGCGATGAGAAGAGTACAAAAGAGTGCAATTTTCATCTGAAAACGACGATTTTTGAAATTAAAAATATTCCAAAGAGCTAAAATAGCTGTCAGACCTGCAATAATGGCGAGGTAAACTGTTGTTTGTTGCATAACTGTTTCCCCTGCTGAAGTTTGTATCATTTCGATAGCATTTATCTGAATTTTGTTTGTTCCTACTTCTTTTCCCCAAATAGGAAGAAAAACAGTAAGTCCCATTAAGATAGAAACCATCAATAAAAAAATACTTTGAATACGCTGAATCATAATTTTATGAATTTTATGAATGAATCAAAGACAATTACGAGTTACGAATTACAAATTAATCTAAGTAAATAAATTTTTTTATTAGTTAATAAGTCGTTCAAAATTTGAAAGTATTTTTAGTAAAACGTTGTCCTTTGTAAATTAAATAAATTATTTTTGTGGCTGCAAAATTACAGAACTTAGTCTAAAAAGTGGTATTAGATTCTGAAATCTTTTTTATTTAATCCTTAAAATCTCTTTTTTATTTATTTTATCTCCTCTATTATGAAGATTCAGCTTTTTGATTCAACAGCATTAGAAAATTTAGAACGTGCTTTTTCTATTCGTAGAATTGTTTTTATTGAAGGACAAGATGTTCCTGAAGAAGATGATTTTGATGGACTAGATGAAATCGCAACTCATATTCTAGCAATAGATGAAAGTAATTATGATAATGAGAAGGCAGTTGGAACAGCTCGTTTTAGAGTAACTGAAAAACACAAAGATAATTCTCCAAAAAAAATAAAATTAGAGCGTTTTGCTGTTTTGGAAGAAGCTAGAGGAAAAAAGATAGGACAAAAAATGGTAGAATTTGCATTAGAACAAATCCAAAAAAAGGAAGAGTTCAAGAACTTAGAAACAATTTATTTACATGCTCAACTTGCTGCCGTTTCATTGTATGAACGTTGTGGATTCGAAAAAGACGGAGATATTTTTGAAGAAAGTGGAATTATGCACTACAAAATGATTTATAAAGTTTAAATTACGAATTACGAATTTTTCTTATTGTAAAACCTTTATTAATGTATTAGTAGAATCGTACTACTCTACTATTTTTAAAAAGTAATTTTTAGTTGCGGCATGACGTAATTTTTGAAATTTTTAAAAAAAATGTCAATATTTTTCGCAGTACCTTTTACTTTTTCTACATTGTGTTTTATTTGTAAGTGAAGTGATACAATTAATTTGCTTTAGTGCTTATTTCAACTTATAATTATGATAAATACATTCAAAATTCATCCTAGGATACAAGAAACTTTATTTTTAGGATTTGTTACCTTAATATGCTTCGGACTTTCTGTATTTCGTTATTCTTACACAGGTTCAAAAGTGTTTTTATTCTTGAATTGGAATTTATTTTTGGCGTGTGTTCCTTGGTTGCTGACCAGTTTTGTAGCAATTACTCCCAAGATTGGAAAAAGTAAAATTATTTTAGCTATTCTTTTTTTTGTTTGGCTTGTGTTTTTTCCTAACGCCCCTTACATTCTGACTGATTTGTTTCATCTACGTCTTAAAACGTCTATGCCTGTTTGGTTTGATTTGTTTCTGATTCTTTGTTTTGCTTGGGCAGGTTTACTTTTTGGTTTTCTGAGTCTTTGGGATATAGAACAGCTCCTAAAAAATCAAACAAAAAATAAAGTTTCTTCTTTTTGGATAACTGCTACAACTATATTTTTCCTGTTTTTAAGTGGTTTTGGAATTTATATTGGCAGATATTTGCGTTGGAATACGTGGGATATCATCAATCAACCTTCTGCTCTTTTTAATGATATTAGTCTTCGTTTTACTAATTTAACAGAATATCCTCGGATGGTGGGAATGACAATTTTGATGGGCATTTTTCTAAATATTCTTTATTTTTCTTTTCGTTTTATTAGAGAAAGAAAAAATTTTTAAATATAAAAAAACCTATCTTACATACATTGTAAAATAGGTTTTAATCATATAGGTATAAATTAAGGAGTCAATACAACCTTAATACATTTGTCTTGTTTGTCTCTAAATGTTTTATAAGCCTCTGGAGCTTCATCTAATTTTAGACGGTGTGTAATGAGGAAAGACGGATCAATTTCTCCTCGTTCTACTTTTTCTAAAAGTGGTTTAAGATAATGCTGTACGTGTGTCTGACCCATTTTGAAGGTGAGCCCTTTATTCATAGCAGCACCAAAAGGAATTCCATCCACTACACCCACATAAACTCCTGGTATAGAAACTGTCCCTCCTTTTCTACAATTTTTAATAACTTGCTGTAATACATAAGGATGAGGACTATGTAAATTAACAGCTTTTTCTATCTTATCTTTTGCATTCTCCAACATTGTTCCATGTGCTTCTGCTCCTACTGCATCTATACAACTTGCAGGACCAAAACCATCTGTCATGTCTTGCAAACGTTCATACACTTCTTTTTCGTTAGTAGTGCGAATTACTTCTGCTTTTCCATATTTTTCTGCCATATCTAATCGTTCTTCTACATCATCTATAGCAATTACCCGTCCTGCTCCCATCATCCATGCGCTCTGAATAGCAAACTGACCTACAGGACCACAGCCCCAAACAGCTACTGTACTTCCTTTTTTAATTTGGGCATTTTCAGCTGCCATATACCCTGTCGGAAAAATATCAGATAAGAACAATACTTGATCATCACGAAGCGAATCAGGTACTTTGATAGGTCCATAATCAGCAAAAGGGATACGTACATATTCTGCTTGTCCACCAGCATAGCCACCCAGCATATGAGAATATCCAAAAATACCTGAAATACTATGTCCTAAGTTTTCTTTAGCTTGCTCTGCATTTCGGTTTGAGTTGTCACAAAGCGAGTATAAATCATCATCACAAAAATTACAATGCCCACAAGCAATAGTAAAAGGAACAACAACTCTGTCTCCTTTCTTAAAATTTTGTATAGATTTTCCAACTTCTACTACCTCACCCATAAACTCATGACCTAAAATATCTCCTTCTTTCATAGTAGGAACCATTCCTGCCAATATATGCAAATCAGAACCACAGATTGCTGTTGCAGTTACCTTTATAATAATATCGCCTTGATCTTCAATAATAGGATCATCTACCCTATCAATTCGAACATCGTTTTTACCATGCCAACAAAGAGCTTTCATAAAAATTGGTTTTTATAAGTTTAAAAAATGATTCAATAATATGATTATTTTAATAATCAATTATAGAACAAACTTGCTTTGTTTAAAAATGTTTTATATGAGAAGAGCTTTTTTGGAAAAAGCTAAACAAGACATAATTAGGATTATTCGTAAAGAGTCTATTTTTTTCTCATGTTATTCTATCAGAAAAGAGGATACCAAGTAGTTTATTTATTAATATTTGAGACTTATTACTACGATGGAAAATAGTATGCGAGAAGAATTTGATAAAAATAAAGAAAAAATAGTTTTTAAAATACCTCAAGGCGATTCATTTTTACTTGAATAGAAAAATACGCCATTTTTTCGTTTTTTTCTGAAACAGTAAATTCAGTTTCTAATGGATTATTAGATTTTCTGACCATTTCTATAAAGCCAATATTTCCTCCATAATGTCCGTCCTGACGAGTTGCTCTTCGCTGTGAACGATAAAAAACACGCAAGTCTTTAGGGTTTAGCGAATTGATATGTTCACAATGTTTTTTCATTTTTTTTATTTTTCCAGCTTTTATTTTGTTGGCAGCTGTAAAAATATAATGTGTATCTGTTTTTTGTACGACAAACATTCCATAGCCTACTTCTCTTCTGTCTGCAACAGAAAACTCTCTTTTTTCAGAATAATGATTGATATTCTGTCCTAGTTCGATAATGATAGCAAAAAGACGTTTACTAACTAAATAATCTTCTTCAGCTTCACGTAATCGTTTTGCCATCGTTGCCAAAATAGTTTGGGACATTGCCCCTTGATACATCAAAATGACATCTTTATGAGCTAAGGAAGGGTATAAATCAAGCATATTCAGTTATCAGTTATCAGTTATCAGTTACCAGTTAAATACTGTATCTGAATTCTGTAATTCGTAATCATTAATTTGTAATTCTCCATTCTCTAATTCCCAATCTCCAATCTCCAGTTATTAAAGTCTAATTCCGATAAGGGTAATATCATCACGTTGTTTTTGATTTCCTTGATGACGCTCCAAATCTTCTTCTAAAATAGTTTTTTGTTCACTCATATCAAAATCTGAATTCTGATTTAATAATTGATGTAAACGTTTCGAACCATATTTTGCACCTGCAATATTATTTTGATCAGTTATTCCATCAGTAAATAAGTAAAGCGCATCCCCTTTTTTGGCAGTCATTTGAAGTTGAATAAACGGACGTTTTTTGCTTTTTCTCCAACCACCAATAGATTTTTTATCGCCTTTCAAGATATGTGATTCTCCTCTGCTTATCCAAACAGCATGACGTTTTGCACCTGCAAAAACAATTTCTCTTTCTAGTGTATCTTCTTCTAAAGCATCAATTCTACATAGAGAAACATCCATTCCATCATCATTTTTAGAATCTTCTTGTTTTAAAGCCGTTTTCAAACGAACGTGTAATTCGTCTAAAATTTTTGCAGGTTCAAGAACATTTGCTTCATTGATAATTTCATTGAGTAATCTACTTCCAATCATAGACATAAATGCTCCTGGTACTCCATGTCCTGTACAATCAACAGAAGCAATAAAAGTGCGTCCTTCAATTTCTCTAAGCCAATAAAAATCTCCAGAAACAACATCTTTTGGTTTGAAAATCATAAATGAATCATCAAAACTATTTTTAAGCATATCATCAGTAGGCAAAATGGCTTGTTGAATCGTTTGTGCATAACGCAGACTGTCCATAATACGAACACTACTTTCCTGAATTGTATTTTTAGCCTGACCTAGCTCCGAATAATTTTGTATATTATCTAAGGCAATCGAAACATAAGAAGCTAATCCCTTTAATAATGTCAAATGACGGTCAGAATAAGTATTTTTCTCTAAAGATTGTACTGTCAGAACACCAACAGGACGGTTTTTGATAGCCAACGGCAAATAAATAAGCGATTTTGGAATTGTAGTTCCTACTGCTACTACTTCTCCAGCTACATACTTTGCATATTCACTTTGAAGGTCTCCAATTTTTACTTCTTTTTGATTACGGATTGCCCAAGCAGAAAGTAATGTTTTATCTCTAGCTGCATTAAAATCATACTTTAAGGGGTTTCCTTCTACTGAATATCCTCTAAATTCTATCAAACTGCTTTTCTCATTCAAAACACCAATTCCGAAACCTGGGGCATTCATTAAACTATTTACATGCTGATAAAGTACGGCTACCATTTGGTCAAAATCTAAAGTAGCTGTTACTTGTTGCCCAATATCTGAGAGTACACGTACATTTTGATACGAATTTTCGATTTCATTTCTTTGTTTTGAAAGGTCATCACGTTGTGCCATTACTTCGGCTTGTTTTTGTTTTAAAACAGCATTCATATCTAAAATCTGACGACTTTGATTAGAAATTTCGTTGTAAGCAATCTGTAATTTTTCTTTTTCTTCTTCTAGTTCATTTGTTCTTTGATGAACTTCCATAGAAAGACGACTTTTTTGTTTTTGCATTTCCCCATTTCGCCAAAACCAAAATGAAGCTCCAGCACCAATCAAAAGCATAGCTAATGCAATTTTGAACCAAATTGCTTCCCAATAAGGAGGGTTAATATAGATACGTAAAGTAGCACCACTTTCATTCCAGTATCCATCATTATTGGCAGCTTTTACTCTCAAAATATATTCTCGTCCTTCTGGTAAGTTGGTATAAGATGCAGTATGATTACGATAAGATGTATAATGCCATTCCTCATCAAAACCTTCTAATTTGTACATATAGACCGTTTTTTTAGGAAGACGATAATTTAGGGCGACAAAATCAACCGAAAAACTATTTTGTCCGTGAGCAAGTGTTATCATGTCTGTTTGAGCAATATTTCTACTCAAAATGCCTGTTTCGTCATTTGCACGAATATCTCTACCCAAAATCTTTAAATTAGTAAGATAAACAGGTGGAATATAATTATTGTCCTTAATGCTATCTGGATGAAAGACAGTAATTCCATACACTGTACCAAAGATAAGTTCACCATTTTTTGTTCTTTCTATGGCATTGTGATTGAAGCGATTGCTTGGAAGCCCATCATTTACATCATAATTTCTAAAAACTTGTGTATCAATATTAAACCTTGACAAACCTCTATTTGTACTAATCCATAAATGACGACTGTTGTCTTGTTCGATGGCATAAATTACACCATCAGGCAAACCATCTTTTTCTGTGTAATGTGTAAAATTATCAGCTTCTTTATGGAAACGATTAAGCCCTCCTCCATGTGTTCCTGCCCAAAGTACGCCTGTTTCATCTTCAAAAAGAGTAACAATATAACCATTACTAAGTCCACCAGAATTATCATTGGCTTGATTGTAGGTAATAAAATCATTACTTTGTTTTCTAAAACGATTAAGTCCATTGCTCGTTCCTACCCACAAAATGCCATATCTATCTTGTAATAATGCCCATACTGAATTATCACTTAATCCTGAGCCATCTCTTTCTGTATATTTATATACTTTTTCAGTTTTGCCTTTTATAGCATAAAGTCCATTATTTGTTCCTATCCAAATATCATTATATGTATCTTGCATCATTGTCCAGACACTATTGTCTGCAAGTTGAGGGTCATTTTTTTCTTGTTTATTTGCTAATTTGGTCAAATCAAATGGAATAGCTTCAGAAGTAGAGTTTCCTGTAAGTCCTAATGATTTTAAATTGTATTTGTACAATCCGTCTTGTAGTGTTCCTATCCAAAGATTGCCGTTTTTGTCTTCTAATAAACTCAAAATATGTTTGTTTCGAAGTCCAATTTTATCACTTATTTTGATGAGTTGCCATTCTGTTGATTCTGGCTTTGGCATATAGACATACAATCCGTTTTCTGTTCCTAGCCAAGTATTTCCTAAATAATCTTGTTCTAAAGCCCAAATTTCGGTTTGAAGATGGTGTGCTACATATTGTAACGGAATTGGATAATTATAAAAGACCTCTTTTTCTTCATCATATTTATTAAGACCATCATAAGTTCCTATCCACATAATGCCACTTCGGTCGTGGTAGATAGTTTGTACAATATCATCACTCAATGAATACTGTTCAGCATCATTCTGACGGATAGTTATGATTTGTTCTGTTTTGGCTATAAAACGATTGATGCCACCTCCATACGTTCCTACCCAAATGTCTCCTTTTTGATCTTGTGCAATTGTTTTGACAATATCATTACTAAGTGTATGTGGAAAACTAGTAGAAGAATATTTTTGTACTTCTGTTTTTTTTCTATCTAGTTTAAAAGCTCCTTCTTGTGTTCCTATCCAAAGGTTTTGTTTTTTATCTTCAAAAAAAGTATAGACAGGAAATTGTGTAAGTTGTTTGTCATTTATAAAAACAGAAACAAATGCTTTACGGTGTCTATCTAATTTGTAAAGACCATTTTCAGTTCCTACCCAAAATGTACTATCACTATCTTCGAACAAAGCCAAAACAGGAACATCTAAAAGACCATTATATTCTTGTGAGTATTCTATACTATTATTTAGCTTATCATAAATCTTGATTCCGTTTTCAGTTCCTACCCAAAGTGTTTCATGACTATCTTGAAAAATACTTCTTACTGTACGAGTATTTAGATTAGAAATTTTGTTTTCTTTAAGCCTGTATTGAATAAAACGATCTTGAGTAAAATCATATTTATTGATTCCATTTGTAGTTCCTACCCAAAGCACTCCATTATCGTCTTGGTGTAGAGCTGTTACCATTCCAGATGAAAGTGAAGAAGAATCTTCTACTATGTGCGTATAGTTTTTGAACTCATATCCATCATAACGACTAAGTCCGTCGCCTGTTCCTATCCATAAAAAACCACGAGTATCCTGTAAAATAGCAGTAATATTATTTTGTGCTAAACCATCATCAGAGTTAAATTTTTTGAAACGCAAGCCCATTATTGCTTGTGCTTGTTGGATTTGTTCGGCTTGTATTTGTTTAGAAATTCCTTTTTGGGCGAACGTAGAAAAACTAGAGCCAAAGAAAAGGACTACCAAAAGGACAATGTAACCTAGAAGAGGTACTATAAAAAATGGAAGCGAAAAAACACTTCTATATAGATTATATAAATTTTTTTTGGTAAAACTAGTATTTAAAGAAGATAGAGATCTCATAACTTAAATTATTAATTACGTATGGGTGCGTATAGGAAATAGGATTTTTACTTAGTCTTTGCTATACTTTTCAAACTTGTAGCCATAAAGAAGCTATATGATAAAAATGCTCGGTAAATAATCTGAAATACTCGACGAAAAAAATGAAGCTATAACTATTTGAAGATTAGTATCTTTATGACGTATTATGCACCAAAAAGGCAAGTTATTTGCTTTAAATTTTATACACCATTAATATATACCAATTTAAACAAAAATACGTTCTCTAAATACATTTTGACAGAACCAAGTCATCAAAAATTTCGTACTTTTGTATTATTATCGTCTTTTACTTATATTTATTTCTTGAACTAGTATTTTACCATTATCCTAGTAATCCTAAAGATATTTTATACCTCAAAATTTACTTCTATGAAAATTACTTCAATCAAAAATCTTCGCAGAGCATCAGCTATTATCGGTTGTCTTTTAGTAATCACAGCTAGTTCTTGTGCCTCTTACAAAACATGTCCTACGTATGCTAAAAAAACAAACACAGTTCAAAATTCTTCTGTGAATAGCTAATTCGTTTTCTATCTATACGATAAAGAAGGCTTACTGTTGTCGTTAGAAAGTATATCGCCCTTACTTATTTTTCAAAAATAAGTAAGGGTTTTGTGTGTTATAACTTATATTTGTTTAATGATTTTTTTTTAAGATGTTATTTTGTGAGTTAAGTTTAAACATTGTATCTTTACTGTTTAATAAAGCTAGACTATTTTTTAAACATTCTATTTTTTATCTTTCATATCCACTATGTCTATTCTTCAAACTGTCCGAACTGTTACTCGCCCTAGGCATGATTTAATGGAAAGTCTGATTGGTTCAGACCGTTTGAGTAATTTTTCTGTTGAAGATTATAAGTTGCTTTTAAGTACCAATTATCTTTTTCATTCTCATTTAGAACATCAAAGTCATTTTTTTTTATCTCTAAAAGATGAAAATCAAGAAGAGCAAATCAAAAAACTAGATTTTTTAAATCGTATAAAGAATGATTCTTTAGAAATAGAATTAAGAGCAATGCTTCCTGTAGCTATTTTTCAAGAACTCAAACAACAAGAAAATACAATTCATTTTTCTAGTTTTGAGAATCTTTTGGGCTGGCTGTATGTAGCAGAGGGTTCAATGTTGGGAGGAAAGATGATTCATAGAATTTTGGCTCAAAATAAAGAAATTCCTTTAGTTACAAACTTTGATTTCTTTAAAAATTATGAAGAAAAAACATCTTATTTGTGGAAGTCATTTAAAGAATTAGTTGAACAAACGTGTAATACAGAGCAAAAAAAAGAAATGTTTTTAGAAGGAGCAGAAAAAGCATATCTCTATTTTGAAGCAGCATTTTATAAAGCTAAAAACATTTTACAATAAAAATAATTAATACATATTAAAGCTAAGAAATTATCTTTATTCATTCCAAATTACTTATTTCTCTATGTCTAATTTATCTGAAAAGGAATTAAAAAATGCTATTGAAAATTGTGCAAAAGAGCCTATACATCGTTTAGGTTCAATACAACCTCATGGTTTTTTGATTGTATTTTCAGAAGAAATGACAGTATTAGGGGTAAGTCAAAATCTAATACAAGAAACAAATTATAGTTTTGAAGACCTTATAAATAATTCTCTTTCTAAATTATTGGGAGAAAGACAAACTCTTTTTATCCAAAAAAAGATAAAAGAGGCTAACCTACAACAAAAAACAGCTTATTACAAAACAATCAATCCGTTACGTCTTTTCTTAGAAATAGATACAGAAAAAAAGCCATTTGATGGAATTATTCACAAAAGTAATCAAGGATTTATATTAGAATTAGAATCAATAGATACAGAAAAAACAGAACTTATAAGAGATAATTTTTATCAAATTAATAAAAAGTCTATTATTCGTTTTCAGCATTCAAATACACTGACAGAGCTGTATAAAGTGATTGTAGAAGAAGTAAGAAATATTACAGATTTTGATAGGGTAATGCTTTACAAATTTAATGAAGAATATGATGGACAAATTGTAGCCGAAATAAAAAGAGAGGAAATGAATCCTTATTATGATTTATGGTTTCCTTCTACCGATATTCCTCAGCAAGCAAGAGAATTATATCTCAAAAATTGGCTGCGTTTGATTGTAGATACAGACTATAAACCCTCTCCTATTTTATTAGCTGATTCTCTACAAAATGATTATTTAGATTTGAGTTTTTCTACGCTTCGAAGTGTTTCTCCTGTGCATATCGAATATCTCAAAAATATGGGAGTGGGTTCTTCTATGTCTATTTCTATTGTTATCGATAATAAACTGTGGGGACTTATCTCGTGCCATCACAACTCTGCTAAAAGAGTAGATTATTCTACTCGTATGACATCTGAGTTTTTTGGTCAGCTCGTTTCACTACAAATTGACAGATTACAAAAAAATGCTGTTCAGTATGATAGATTAGAAAAACGAATTTTATCAGAAGGTATTATCGAATCGCTTAATGAAGAGAAAAATATCTATGCAGGAATGATAAAGAAAGGGAATTCTTTTCTTAGATTTTTAGAAGCTGATGGTTTTGCTGTTGTCAATCTTATTGAAAGTGCTAGAAAAATAAAAAAAGTAGGACTTACACCAACTGATGAACAAATTTGGGAAATTACGGATTGGTTGGATAAGGAACATGAAAATGAATTGTTTTTTTCTTCTTGCATTACGGATGATATTCCAAGTATCAAGATAGATACAACTATCTGTTCAGGATTGCTGAGTATTATTATTTCAAAAGAAGATAATAGCCGTATAATTTGGTTTAGAAAAGAATTACAACAGAGTATAAGTTGGGGAGGAAAGCCTGAAAAGGCTATTTTCAAAAACGGAGATGAGTTTGTACTTAAACCTAGAAATTCATTTGCTAAATGGAATCAGAGGGTAGAGTGTCATTCGAAAGAATGGAGTACAACAGAAATAGATGTCGTGCAGAATATTCAGTCTAAAATTTTCTATCTTGTTACTCAAAATATGAATGAATATAGAGAAGAACTAAGAAGGAAAGAATTGGAACAACAAGTACAAATTCGTACAGAAGAACTCACAACAACAAATGAAAAATTAAATACAGAGATACAGACAAGAGAAAAAATAGCGAAACAATTAAAAGATGGGATGCAGCTTTTAGAGCTTACCAATAAAGAACTAGAACACTTTGCTTATGTAGCTTCTCATGATTTGCAAGAACCATTGAGAGCAATTGCTAGTTTTAGCCAACTTTTAGAAAAACGCTATAAAGGGCAATTAGATGAAAAAGCTGATATGTATATTGGTTTTATTATTGAAGGTTCTAACAGAATGAAAAGTCTTATTATGGATTTGCTGCTTTATTCAAGATTGCATCGCAACGAAACGCCTCACAAACAAGTTAACTTACAAGATATTTATCAAAATGCTCTTAAAAATCTGACACTTCGAATAGAAGAAACAGAAGCTAAAATAGAATTAAAAAATGAATTGCCCACAACCAATTTAATGGGTAATGAAACAAAACTAACTCAACTTTTTCAAAATTTAATAGGAAATGCAATTAAATATCGTTCGGAAGAAACTCCTCATATAAAAGTATCTTATACAGAAACAGAAGAGTATTTTGAATTTACTATCTCAGATAATGGAATCGGAATTGATTCAAGGTTTGCTGAGAGAATCTTTGTTTTGTTTCAACGTTTGCACACAAAAGAACAATATGAAGGAACAGGAATCGGACTTGCTCTTTGTCAAAAAATTGTAGAACAGCATAACGGAAAAATTTGGCTAGATACTCAGAAAAGTAAATTTGGAGAAGGAACAACTATCCATTTTACATTGAAAAAATCAGATTAATAAATTGTTTTAAATAAATAGCACTTAGCTGATATAAAATAAAAATAAACAAAGATAGATGATTCGTTGTTTATCTAAATATAACTAACTAATCAAATAAACACTTACTTACAAACAAAGTAAAAATAATTATGAAACCCATCAAAATTCTTTTAGTAGAAGATAATCTTGCTGATACTGTATTAATTCAAGAAAGTTTGCTTGAAAGTAAACTTAATCTTGATATTGATACTGTTATTGATGGCGAAAAGGCAATGGAATATCTTTATGAAAGACTAGAAAATGATAGTGAAAAGTTGCCAGATTTAATTATCTTGGATTTGAACATGCCTCGTAAAGATGGAAGAGAAGTATTAAAGGAAATCAAAGGACATGACGAACTTTGTCTCATACCTGTTGTGATTATGACTACTTCTGAAAATGAAGAAGATGTAAAATTTGCATATAAAAATCATGCAAATAGTTATATTAGTAAGCCTGTTGAAATGGATGAATTTACCAAAATTGTTTCTTCTATAAATAATTTTTGGCTGACCATAGTAAAACTGCCTAACTCATAGACTAGAACAAAAACACAAAAAGTGACCTTTAATTTTGAGCAATAACCTTTTACATCATGAATCGAACTTTGAATAGAATACATATTTTATTGATAGAAGATAATATAGCTGATCAGTTTCTCATGCAAGAAATACTAGAGAAGACTACATTCCCTGTCAAAAACCTGATTACAGCAGGCACTCTTACTGAGGGTTTAAAAGAATTGAATACAAAAAAAGTAGATTTAGTATTCTTAGATTTGTCATTGCCTGATAGTCATGGATTAGAAACATGTAAAACAATTACAGATAATTATTATGGAACACCTGTTATTGTTTTGACAGGATTAAATGATGTTCATGTAGGTTTAGAAGCTATTTCTTTAGGAGCAGCTGATTACATTGTCAAAGGAACATTGGATGAGTTTGGAATGGAAAGAGCAATTCTGTATGCTTTACAGCGTAATGAAGCGCAAAAACAAATGACCAAAACAATGGACATGCTCAGAGGATATAATCAAAAACTAGAACAGTTTGCTCATATTATTTCTCATGACCTTATGTCACCTATTGTTTCTATAAAGGCTTCTATCCAACTGTACGAATTAGAAAAAAAACACAATGATTTGACCCAGACTGCCGAAGAGGTAATGGATGAGGTATATAAAGGAGTGGACAAATTACACCTTAAATTAAAATCACTTGTCAAAACTCTTGTCGAACAGCAAACCTCAGGTTCTAAATTTGATACAATAGAATTATCTAGTTTTACTAGAAAGGTAATTCAAGATATGCGAGAGATTTACAATCAACCTGATATTGACATTGAAGTAGATCTCACAGACGAACAAACTATCTCTTTTGTTCCCGATTTAATGTATAGCATTATGCAAAACCTCCTTTCAAATGCTATAAAATATCGCTCTCCGAAACGTACTCCTAAAATAAAAATATGGGCAGAATCTCAAGAAGAATATTATTGCTTAAATGTAGAAGATAACGGAATAGGAATCGACATGGAAGCCAATAAAAACCGTCTATTTGGTATGTTTCAACGTTTACACGAAGATAATACTGAAATAGAAGGAAGAGGAATTGGATTACATTTGGTTAGAAATATCGTATATAGTAATGGGGGAAAAATAGATGTAAAAAGTACAGTTGATGAAGGAACTACTTTTATTGTTTGTTTGCCTAGAGAACCAAAATTTTAATCCTCTTCGAAAAACTTTTTATAAACAGGACTTCTATAGGCAAATTGCGCCCACATTCCAGGATAAATTATTGTATCTAAAATCTTAGATGAAGTATAATAATCTATATCATCGATAATTATACACGAATTCTCATCTATTTTTTTTATTCTGTGATGGTGTTTCCATTTTTTGAGAGGAAAGGGCAAATCTTTTTCGGCTGTATCTATAAAATAAATTTCACTTTCTGTTTCAGCTTGTTCCACAATATAAGAAGTCCATTTTGAGCTATAAATCCCAAAATCTAATTCTAAATGTACTTCATCTCCTACTTTACAGCCATCAAAACGATTTAGTTTGAGCTTTGGAAAAGGAGGACTAAGTTTTAAAAACAGTTTTTCTGTAAAGCCATTCCATACCTCTTGGGCAGAACGGTTGATTGGAGTTTCAATGGTTAGTTTCATAATCTATAAAATCAAATTGTGAAGGAAAATGTTTTGTTATCTTTGTCTTTAAAACATGGAATAAAACTAATAAACGGTATTTTGTATTTCACTAATCACTAAAAACAAATGCTTTTCTCTGATATTTTAGGTTTAGATCAACTCAAAAAAACGCTTACTTCTGCTGTTCATAACAACCATGTGGCACATGCACAGCTTTTTTTAGGCTATGAAGGAAGCGCAGGACTTTTGCTTGCTTGGGCGTATGCTACTTTTTTAAATTGTGAAAACAAACAAGAAAATGATGCTTGTGGAAAATGTAGCTCGTGCATTCGTTATAAAAAGCTAATTCACCCAGATTTACATTTTGTTTTTCCGACAGCAAAAGCAAAAGCCTACAAAGAAAGAGAGGAGTTTATGAAAGGTTGGCGAGAATTTTTACCAAAACATAAATACCCAGTTTTACAAGATTGGTCTGATTATTTGGAAACAGATGGTAAGCAGTTTAGTATTTCGGTGGCAGAAAGTCGTTATATTTCAAAAATTTTATCTCTGAAAGCGTATGAAGGAGGTTACAAGATTTTGATTTTGTGGTTGCCTGAATATATGAATGCGAGTGCAGCAAACGCACTTTTGAAAGGGTTAGAAGAACCTCCAAAAAATACTATCTTTCTTTTGGTAGCCGAAAAAACTGATAAAATATTAGCTACTATTCTTTCTCGTTGTCAGCTTATTCAAGTTCCTCGTTATTCTGACCAAGAAGTCAAGGAATATTTGATAAGTCAGAATATAAAGGAAGACGAAGCTGGAGAAATTGCGCCTTTAGTAGATGGAAACTTGAATGAAGCCATAAAACTAAGTGAGCATTCACAAAATAAAAATCAAGAGCTTTTTAGAGATTGGATGCGTCTTTGTTTCAAACACGATTATGCAGGTTTTGTAAATCAAGCTGATGTATTTCATAGTTTAGGAAAAGAAGGACAAAAAACGCTTTTAATGTATGCTTTGACTATTTTGAGAGAATCTTTAATTTCTAATTTTGGCACAGAACAGCTTATTCGTACCGAATCTGAAACACTAACATTTGTGCAAAATTTTGCTAAAGTAATTGATGAAAGGAATATTTTTTCATTGGTAGAAAAAATAGATGAAGCCTATTTTCACTTAGAAAGAAATGCAAATTCTAAAATTATTTTTATGGATTTGTCGGTACAGATTGCTAGGCTTTTGAGGTGATTTTTTTGTCAGAAATGAAAATTATTGTTTTGAATAATTCAGTCCTTTTTTCGTTCTTTAGTTATGAAATATTTACAAAATCCTTATTTGCCTACAGCTATTTTATTGTTACTATTCGCTTTTTGGGGATACAAGACTTTTTTTGATGAACGTTATACTCAAACTGAAAAAGAAATTTTTGGCTATAATTATCATCAAAATATAGGCTTGAAGGAAGAATATACTGAATTAGCAGAAAGAGCGTGGCATAGTGTAGGAAGGCATTTTGAAGAACATGGAGTTGAAGAAAATGATTACATAAAAAAAGTAGATGCTCGTTTCAAAAAACAAAGAGATGAACTTCAAAAAATTTATCAAGAAACTCATACTACCTATTTTGAAGAGCCAAGATTTGAATTAGTCAAAGAAAAAGTAAAATCAAACCCCAAATATACAGAAGAGCGCACTGTCGTCGAATTTCCTAATTTGAAAGTCGTTACAGCTTTTAATGAATATGTCCAAAAAGTATCAGCTTTAGATTCCTCGCTTTCGAAGCGTTATCAAGATTTTGTTTTTGAAGAGGGAATGACCAACGAAGAATTATATGATTTTTATTTTGATACAGACGATTATTTGAGAGCCTTTCATTATTCTCGTTTTGAGGCACAACTTGCCACTATGTATTACGAAGATGCAAAACTACTTTCAAGAAAATATTTTCTCTTTCCTCTTGATTTGAAAGCAGAAGATATAAAAGTTGTGCCTTATGTGCATTACAAAAAGGAAAAAGACAAACCGTATTATATTACTACAATGAGTGTTGTTCCTTTTGACAAAGAGAATACTCGTATCGTTTACCCAGAGAATGTAGAAACTAAGTTTGATGAGAATGGATTTATTATCGTTCCAAAAGAATTTAGAAAAGGAGTGCAAAAATTTCAAGTACAAATTCCAACGCTACTTCAAAGCGATACTGCTTTCGCTATCATACAAGATTTTGACTACCTAAATACCTATTATAAAGATGAAGAATAAAATCTTACTTTCTGTTTCGCTTTGGTTCTTGATTGCTTTCTTAGGAATTTATTATTTCATTTCTCAAAAGAACAAGAAAGAAAATGAAGTTTTTGCAGTAGAAAAAAGTAGCCAAGTCTTGAAAAAATCAATACAACAGGCTCACAAAGATAGATATTTGACACTTTTGTATCATGTAGGAGCTACTATTACTTACAGTAAAAGAGAACAATATATGTTTCAAAACATAGAAAATGCTCACAAACTGGCAGAAATTAGATACGAAAAAGGTGCTATTTCATTAGATGATATGGAAAAATATCCTATAATCAAAAATGAGTTTTCTAATAAAATTATTTCTCAAAATGATTCTAATTACTGTTCATCTAAGGAAAATAAAATTGTAGAGAAAATACACAAACTTTATTTGTACAAAGACTTGATGAATTTTGTAGATGATGCAACCTACCCAAGAACATCTTACTGGGAGGTAGGATATAGCAAAGTAAGTATTGAGATTATAGAAAATGATAAAATAGCTATTAGATTGAGAGATATTTTCCATCCAGAACCCATTGAATACTATTTAAAATGAAAATTAAAACTATATTTTCTGTTTCACTTTGGGGTTTGATAGGGATTTTTTGTTTTTTATACTTTTTTTTGAAAGAAAGGCAAGAGGAAAGAAATATCAAATCACTTGAAAGGAGCAGTAAATTTTTGATAGAGAAAAGCAAAAGAGTTTTTTTAGAAGAATTACAAGAAGGAGAAACTCAAATGGCAGAAAGTGGCTATAACCCAAGAGATGTCAGTTTATACGGTTCACTTCGCAAGAATTATGAATTTTCAGATTCTCTATTCAAAACCAATAATTATAAATGGACTTTATTAAAAAAACATTTGAGAGATAGCTCTTATCAGAATATTATTTCTACCAAAAGTACAGAGTTACTAAATTATGAGAATCTTAATTCTTCAATCCTTCAAAGGCTTCACAAAATGACTTTGTACAGAATACACAATCAAGCTCAAATAGTGGAGTTTAGTCGAGTGAGTTATTGTGGGGGGATTTTTGATAAATTTTCGCTCAATCTCATTACTTTAAGTCCAAAAATATTTTTGCATTACTCTGATAATCCCAAGTTATTTTCCTACCAACTCCATCAAAACAACCAATCCATAGAGAACCTATATTTTGATGTAGAAAAAGACACCACACTTCATTTTCAAATCCGAACAGATTATTACACAAATGATACGTTCGGAAATACTAAAAACTACAAACTCAATATAAAAGCTGGGCAACGAAATGATTTTGAAATTGAGGAAGTATTTTGATTTATACAAGGCAGATATTTAAACTATTTCCAAAATTACTTTGGGTTACCAAAAATTATTTTTATGGATTTATTGGCACAGATTGCTAGGCTTTTGAGGTAAGGACAAAATAAATATAAAGTAACATAGACTTCAAATGTAAAAAATCTTGTCAATCGATACAAAGTTAGCTTTGGTCTAAAATAGAGTAGTATAATAACTAATTTTATCCTATTTTTGACTTTAAGGCAAAACTATTGCAGTTATTTAACTCTTATAGTTTTCAAAATTCTTAAAGATTTCAAGACAAATACACAAATTAAAAAACTCATCTTTCCTTTCTATGTTTAAGTTTCTCAATCATGTTTCTATAAAGACAAAAGTAGTCGGTTCGATTATGATAGCGACTATTATTGCTTTAATAATTGCCTTTTCGGCTTTTATTATCTATGACTTGATTGATTACAGAACCGAATTAGAAACAGGTTTGCGTGATAGAGCGCAGATTATTTCTAGGGATGCTTATCTTCCAGTTAGTTTTGCAGATCCTAAAAATACAGAAGACCAGTTAAAAGATTTATTTGCTTCTGACCCTAATATTTTGGCTGCACAAGTATATGATACACTTGGCAGACCCTTTGCAAAATATGAGCGTTTGGGAATGAAAGTAAATCCTGCTTATAAGAAACCTCCTTATGAAAATTCTGACTTTGATTTACTAAATAATCAAATGTCAATTTATCATCGTAGAGAAGTAGATTTAGCTAATTTTGATAAAGATAATACAACAGGACTTTCGATAGATAATCGTCCTCCAACTTATCCAACCGTTTATCTTTTATCTAATCTTGATCGTTTTTATGATCGTATGCAACGTTATGCGCTCATTACGGGGCTTATTTTGCTTACTGTTTCTCTTCTTACTTATTTTATAGCTATTCGTTTACAAAGATTAGTTTCGAAACCGATTTTGGAACTGACAGCACAAACAAAACAAATTGCTCAAGAAAAAGTCTATTCTACACGAATTAGTAGAGGAGAAAGAAGGGACGAAATCGGAACACTGACAGAAAGTTTTGATGATATGCTTGCACAAATTGAACAGCAAAACTTAGCTTTAGTTTTGGCAAAAGAACAAGCAGAACAATCTGCAAAAGCAAAAGAGCAGTTTTTGGCAAATATGAGTCATGAAATTAGAACACCTATGAATGGCGTTTACGGAATGTCAGAGCTTTTATTGGATACTTCTCTAAATAATGTTCAGTTGAAGTATGTCAATGCCATTAAATCTTCTGCTGACCATCTTTTAGTTATTATCAATGATATTTTAGATTTATCAAAAATTGAATCTGGAAAAATATCTTTTGAAGAAAGTCCAATTGATTTTTATCCAATTGTAGAAAATATGATAAGTAGTATCAAAGTAAAAGCTGATACTAAAAAGGTTACTTTAAGAAGCAAAATAAGTCCAGATATTCCTGCTCGTTTTGTGGGCGATGAAGTACGCTTAAGACAAGTTTTGCTTAATCTCTTAGGAAATGCTGTAAAATTTACACACAAAGGAGAAATAGTAATTGGTGCTAATTTGGTAGATGAAGATAAAAATTTTGTAACACTTCATTTTTATGTAAGTGATACAGGAATAGGGATTTCAGAAGAAAAGATAGATGATATTTTTACAATGTTTACGCAAGCAAGCAGCGATACTACACGAAAATATGGTGGAACAGGTCTAGGTCTTGCAATATGTAAACAATTGGTAGAACTTCAAGGAGGAGAGATTTATGCAAAAAGTAAAGTAGGACAAGGTTCTACATTTGCTTTTCAACTTCGCTACAAAAAATATACAGAAGTAAGTCAGCCTATGGTACAGCGAGATAGAACAAATCAAATTCCTGATTTTCTGCGTAATGCAATCAATTCTGAAAATCTTATCCAAAAAGAGAATATAGACAGTACAAGTATTGCAGCTCCCAAACCAATTACAAATAAGATTTTATTAGCAGAAGATAATGAAATCAATCAGCTTTTAGTAGTAACAATGCTTAAGAACTGGAACTATGAAATTGAAGTGGCTTTCAATGGAAAAGAAGCCGTCGAAAAGCTACAAAAAGAAGAGTTTAATTTGGTCTTAATGGATGTTCACATGCCCGAAATGGATGGTTACCAAGCTACCAAAATAATCAGAGAAACCATTTCTAAAGATTTGACTATTATCGCCATGACTGCTTCTGCACTAAAAGGAGAAGCCGAAAAATGTATTGCAGCAGGAATGAATGATTATATTGCCAAACCATTTAATAAAGAAGCCTTCAAGCAAAAACTTGCTAGTTATTTGAGAAAGTAAAGTTAAAACCTAGAAATAACAATTATTTTTTGAGAATCGGCTAATTCTATACATATTTTACGTCTCATTTTTGATGTTTAACATAGTGAAAAAAAACTTAAATACCTTTATACTTCTCTCTGTGTTAGTACAAACAAGTATAATTTTTGCGATATTTAGAGTTAGATTCAATTTTATATATTTGAATTAGAATTAATAAAAAAGACAAAAATCCAATTATGAAAAAAAAACTTATTCTATCTCTATTCTTTCTATTTTTTATAAGTGTTTCAAATTTTGCTAAAGCTAATCAGATAATGATTGCGATGGACGAAACACAGAAAAATCATTTAAAAGCCTACGGAATTGCATTTGCTGTTCTTAAACAAGATATGACTGTCGAATGGCTTCTAAACTATCGTGGTGGTAGTTTTATGTTTGATTATTCTCGTCCTTTTGAAGAAGAAATGCGCCTTCGTGGAGTGAGTTTTGAAATTATCTCAGAAGCTCAAGCAACTCAAGTTCGTAGTCAGATTGCAAAGGCTGATGTTAATATGGACATTGTAAAACTGGAAGTTGCTCCAAAAATTGCTGTTTATTCTCCAAAATCTAAACAGCCTTGGGATGATGCCGTAACCCTTGTTCTGACTTATGCAGAAATTCCTTATGATGTCGTTTTTGATGATGAAATTATGCAAGACAAACTTCCTGAATATGATTGGTTACATTTGCATCACGAAGATTTTACAGGACAATATGGAAAATTTTATGCTAGTTATTCAGGTCAAAAATGGTATCAAGACCAACAAAGAGAATATGAAGAAGTAGCCAAAAAGTATGGTTTTGCTAAAGTTTCAGAGCTTAAATTAGCTGTTGTAAAGAAGATTCAAGGATATTGCTTAGGTGGTGGATTTATGTTTGCTATGTGTTCAGCAACAGATACATACGATATTGCGCTTGCAGCTGAAGGAATAGATATTTGTGATAGAGTTTATGACGGTGACCCTGCCGACCCAGCAGCCAATAAAAAATTGAAGTTTGAGAATACATTTGCTTTCAAAGATTTCAAATTAGTCTTGAATCCTTTTGAATATGAGTATTCTAGTATTGATAATAGCTATCGTCAGCGCACAGGAATCACAGAAAAAAATGATTATTTCGAACTTTTTCAGTTTTCTGCCAAATGGGATCCAATTCCGACTATGCTTACTCAAAATCACGTTACGAAAGTAAAAGGTTTTATGGGACAAACGACAGCTTTTAGAAAAGAGTTAGTAAAATCTGATGTTGTGATTTTGGGAGAATTTAAGACGGTAAATGAAGTTCGTTATATTCATGGAACAATGGGAAAAGGAACATGGACTTTTTATGGGGGACACGATCCAGAAGATTATCAACATTATGTAGGAGAAGCTCCAACAGACTTAAACCTACATCCACAATCACCTGGATATAGACTAATTTTGAACAATATTCTGTTTCCTGCTGCTAAGAAAAAGAAAAGAAAAACGTAAGCGAATTTAGAAGGTAGATTTTAGAAGTTAGAATTAAATGAATTTTTACTTTTAGAGTTTACGTTTTGTATTTCTAATTTTACTTCTGAATTCTAATTTCTAAAATCTAACTTTGTTCTCCTATGTTATTCGAAAAACAGCTTGCTGAACTTGAGTCTTATATTCCACAACTAGAAAAAACAAACCCAAAAGTCACACATTCAAATGTAGGTTGGCAGGTCGACCATGCACTGCGTGTTATTCGTGGAGTAGCTAAACAGCTAGAAGACTCTAACCCAAGTGAGTTTAAAAGTAAATTTAGTTTTCCTAAGTTTTTTGTAATGCTAACAAAGCATATTCCTAGAGGAAAGGCAAGAGTTCCCAAATCTGTCCGAAATGAAAATCCAATTACAGAAGAATCAATTAGAGAGTTTTTAGAAAAGACAAAATTGCAGGTTGATAAGATAGAAGATTTGAATAAAAACACTTATTTTCCTCATCCTATTTTTGGACACATGAATAAAAAAGAAGCAATTCGTTTTATAGGCATTCATACTGAACATCATTTGAAAATTATTCGTGATATGTTTCAATAAAAACCAAAAAAAACCAAAAAAAATAGGTAAGAACAGGTAATAAGAATTTACTATTTGTGATTAATTGTCGACTAATCAGTAATTTAAATCCATAATTCGCAATTTTTAATTCGTAATTGTTATTTAGGGCTTTTCAGAATTGAAAAAGTCCTTATTTTTTTGCAATTTTGTTTGTTGATATTGCTAACACTTTAAAGTGTCATATAAAAAGAATTTCATTATACATTTATCAAAAATGTATTTATATATATAAAAGTTATGCTAAAAAAATCCTTATTCATAAAAGCCATAAAAATTACTTGGGCAGTTTTCGGAGTAGGACTATTTTTTATTGCCATGTGGGTAATGGCAATTCAAGAAGATTTTGGAGGTTATTTTGGTGGTATGCCAGACCTAAAAGATCTTGAAAATCCAAATAGTAATGTTGCTTCTGAAATTTATTCAGCAGATGGAACATTGATGGGAAAATATTATAGAGAAAACAGAACTCCTGTACCACTCTCCGAAATTTCTCCTAATGTAATCAATGCTTTAGTTGCTACTGAAGATATTCGCTTTAGAGAACATTCTGGAATAGACTTTATTAGTTTATTACGTGTTTTTTATGGAGTTATTACTTTTGAGCTTGATGGAGGAGGAAGTACAATTTCTCAACAGCTTGCCAAAAACTTATTTAATACTCGTACCGAAAAATATGAAGGAGATTGGACAACACCAGACAATAGCAAAATTCTACGTATGGGAATCATCAAATTTAAAGAATGGATGCTTTCTATAAAACTAGAACGTTCTTATACAAAAGATGAAATACTTTATTGGTATCTCAATACTGTAGATTTTGGTAGAAATGCTTTTGGAATAAAAGTAGCCGCAAAAACGTATTTTGATAAAGAACCAATTGATTTGACATTGCCAGAAGCTGCTACACTTATTGGAATGTTGAAAGCTCCTACTTCTTACAACGCTATCGGAAATCCTGAAAAATCTAAGTTTCGTAGAAATGTAGTTTTTAAGCAAATGGAAAAATATAATTACATTACTGCTGAAGAACGTGCAATTTTGAAGGAAGAGCCAATGGTAACAAATGAAAATTATAGTGAAGTTGATGCTCACCACAACGGAGCAGCCCCTTATTTCAGAACTATTGTAAGAAATGAAGTGATGAGATGGTGTAAAGAAAATGGCTACGATTTGTTTGCTGACGGACTTCGAATTTATACTACTATTGATTCAAGAATGCAACAGCATGCAGAAGGAGCAGTAAAAGAACACATGAAAGAATTACAAGGTAATTTTTTCAAACAATGGAAAGACAAAAATCCTTGGAGAGATGAATATGGAAAAGAAATTGAAGGTTTTTTAGAAAAAGCAACAAGACAAACCGAACGTTACCGTCTTACAAAAATAAAACATGACGGAGATTCTACTCTCATAGCACAAGATATGGCACAACAAATGAATGAGCCTATCAAAATGAAGGTTTTTGACTGGAATAGCAAAGGATATGAAAAAGATTCTGTCATGACACCATTAGATTCTATTAAATATTACAAGCACTTTATGCATGTTGGTATGATGGCAATGGATCCACATACAGGACAAATAAAGGCTTGGGTAGGTGGAATCAATCACAAACACTTCCAATTTGACCACGTACAACAAGGGAGAAGACAACCAGGCTCTACTTTCAAACCTATCGTTTATGCAACAGCTATTTCTGAGAAAAAATTTCATCCTTGTTTTCAAGTTACAGATGTTCCAAAAACATTTAATTTAGAATCAGGTGGAACTTGGACAGCCAAAAATAGTGGTGGTTATACAGGACAGACCATGACACTTCGCCAAGGACTTGCTCGTTCTGTAAATACAATTGCAGCTTATTTGATTGGAGAACTAGATTCTAAAAATGGAGCAAGTAAAGTAATTGAATATGCTCGTAGAATGGGAATAGAAGCTCCTTTAGATGCCGTTCCTGCTTTAGCATTAGGCGTAAGTGATGTTTCTGTCTATGAAATGGTAGGAGCTTATGGAACTTTTAATAATGAAGGAAACTGGACAGAACCTATCTTTATTACTCGTATAGAAGATAAAAATGGACGTGTACTTCGTGATTTTTCTCCAAAAACTCGTCCTGCACTCTCCAAAGATGATGCAAATACAATGCTTTATATGCTTATGGGTGCAGGAGAAGAAAGAGGAGGAACAGCTTTAGGATTATGGAAATATAAATTTAGAAAAGCAGGCGTTCAGATAGCAGGAAAAACAGGAACTACACAAAATTATTCTGATGGTTGGTTTATGGGAATGACCAAAAATTTAGTTGTCGGAACATGGGTAGGGGGAGATGATAGAAGTATTCACTTCAACAACTTTGCTTATGGACAAGGCTCAAGAATGGCAATGCCAGCTTATGGAATGTTTATGGATTCTTTGTATATGGATTCTACTATTACTGACTATGTGCTACCAAGAGTAAATCTAGTGAATAGATCTGAGCTTTCCATTGAAACAGATTGTAGTAAATATAACCGTTCAGGAAGTGACTCTTCACTGCGTGATCTTATGCCAGTTAGAGGCTCTTTGGAAGATGATATTATGTAATTTTGAGTAAGTATTTTTGATTAAATTATGAATTTTATGATTTAACCTAACAGAATCATATAAATTGTGTGCTTTTTTAGTAAAAAAAATAAAGTGAAGCGTGGAAATGTATATCATTATACAATAAAAGTTAAAATACTATTATGTAAGTTCATAAAATTATCCTAGATTTACATACTAGCTGCTTATTATAACTTTAGATTGATACAAATCTTACCCTTTTACTTTTATTTATTTTATACTAATTATGAAGCATAGACATTCGTTTTCTTCTTCAAAGAACTCAATTATTTCTTATCAAAAACTTGTATTATTACTTGTTTTGGGAATAGGTATATTGAGTTCTCAAATGCAATCAGCAATTGCACAAAGCTCTTCCCCTTCCTTACGTTTAAAATCATCTATTGAACAGTATACATCAAATACTGAGCAGTTTAAAAATGATAAGAGTAGTTTTTCAGATGCTCTTTTTGGAAATCATTATTTTTTAGTAGTACAATTTACTACTCTTCCATCACATCAACAACGTCAAAATCTAAAAAGTAAAGGTATCGAACTGATTCAGTATTTGCCAGATTTATCCTATACTGCAAAAATCAATTCTACTATTTCTAATGATAAATTAGAAGCTCTTATTTCAGATTTTAAGATTCATGCGTTTGTAAAACTGTCTGTTAATCAAAAAACGCAAACAAGATTAGTACAAGGAGATATTCCTGAATGGGCTATTTCTGAGCCTAATCAAGTAGAATTGAATATTATTCCCTTTGATACTGTAAATCCCATGCTTACTTCTATGGCTATGATAAACATGGGAGGAAAGCTAATCTATGAAAGTAAAGTATCAGGTATTCTGACAGTAAGTGTACCTCAAACAGCAATTATGCAAGTAGCTAATTTGCCTTGGGTACTTTGGGTAGAATCTTTGCCAGAGCCTCCAAAAGAAGAAAATTATTATGGAAAATTAGCCCACCGTTCGGCTATCCTAAATTATGGTGCTAGAAATTTAGATGGTTCAGGAGTAAATCTTGGAATTTGGGACGGAGGAAACGTTGCAAATCATTTAGACTTTAGTGGAAGACGTACTCTTGTAGAAAATACATCAGATAGCGACCACGGAACACACGTAGCAGGAACAATGGCAGGAGCAGGTTTACTAAATCCTAGAAATACAGGAATGGCTCCTAATGCTCAAATTTATTCTCATAACTTTAATGGAGATATTGCTACTGAAATGCAAAATGCCATTACTAACTTTGGTATTGTAATTACTCAAAATTCATACGGAGGAGGACCTAATTGTGCTACTGGCGACCCTTATGGTAGTAATAATAGAGGACAAGATTTATTAGTAAATAATAATCCTCAACTTGTTCATGTATTTTCATCAGGCAATTCTCAAAGTTCTTGTGCAGGTGGTTTTGGTTCTACAACAGGAAAAGCAGCCAAAAACACAATTACAGTAGGAGCTTTAACAAATAACGATGTTATTACTACATTTAGTAGTTTTGGTCCTCTTGAAGACGGACGTATCAAACCTGAAGTAAGTGCATTCGGAAATGGTGTAGTTTCTACATTACCAAGTAATGGATATGGAGCAAATAGTGGTACTTCAATGGCAGCACCAGGTGTTTCGGGTACAGTAGCTCAACTTTATCAAAGCTATCGTCAATTAAATGCAAATGCAGACCCTATTGCCTCACTTATGAAGGCTGTATTATCAAATAATGCTGATGATTTAGGAAATACAGGGCCTGATTATAAATATGGTTTTGGTAGAATTAATGGTTTGAAAGCTGTTAAAGCATTAGAGGGAAATAATTATGCAATAAATACAGTTACGACAGCAGGACAAAATGATGTTACTATTGCTGTTCCTGCTGGTACACACGAACTAAAAGTAATGTTATGTTGGTCTGACCCAGCAGCAGCAGCAAATGCAAATCCTGCTTTGATAAATAATTTGGATTTAGAAGTATTAGACCCAACTACAAATACTTGGCTTCCTTGGACATTAGATGGTGCAAATCCGAATAATGTAGCTATTAGAGCTGTAAACAATGTAGATATTATCGAACAAGTAACTATTCCTACCCCAGCAACAGGAACATATACACTAAGAGTAAAAGGAACAGCTGTTCCGTCTGGAGCAAACCAACAATATTCATTGACTTGGACGGTTACAGAACCTTATATTGAAGTTACTTATCCATCAGCTGGAATGTCTTTAACGCCTTCTGCTACTGAACTTATTCAATGGGATATGGAAGGAGTTTCAGGAACTACTTCTGTTGAGTATTCTTTGGATAATGGAACTACTTGGACAGTTATTAATGGTGCTGTGGCTGCCAACACTCGTCGTTTGAGTTGGACTGTTCCAAATGCAATGACTAATGAAGCAAAGATTCGTGTTTCTTCAGCAACTCCATCTTTAAGTGGAACAAGTGAAGCATTTTCAATTATTGGTGTTCCTACTGGTATTACAGGTCAGCCTTGTAGTGGTTCAGCTATCTTACAATGGAATGCAGTAACTGATGCAGACGAGTATATTGTTTATCAGTTGAACACTACTACTGGAGTATATACACAAATAGGAACAAGTGCAACTACTACTTTTACTGCAACAGGGCTTTCAGGACAAACTTGGTTTAGTATTCGTGCAAGAAATACAACTACAGGAGCTACAAGTCAGCGTTCAGTAGCGTTTTCTATTACTCCTGCTGCTGGCTCAGGAATAGATTTAGAACTTTCAGCAATCGTTTCTCCAACACAAGGTTGTGATTTGAGAACAGCTACTGAAGCCATTACAATTCGTATCAAAAACTTAGCTTGTTCTGCTATACCAAGTGGAACAACAATTCCAGTTTCTTACACAGTAAATGGTGGAACAGCAGTAAATGAAAATCTTGTTTTAGCTAGTGATTTAAATGGTGCAGCTAGTTTAGATTATACATTTACTACTACAGTAGATATGTCAGCAGGAGGTAGTTATGTTCTTACAGCATCTGCTAACCTAGCAACTGATACAAATGGAGCAAATAATGCTATTTCAAATCATACAGTTCAAAATAATCCTCCTGTTACTGTACTACCTTATACAGAAGATTTTGAGAATCCAAATCCTGCAGAGTGTTGGGATATAATAAATGATGGAGCAGGAGTTGGAACTTGGCAGTATGGAACTAACTTGGGAAGTTCTTTCTTTACCATCCCAGATGTTCCTGCTGGTAATCAATATGCAGCAGCAAACGATGATGCTTGTCCTAGTCCAGGTTGTGGAGCACCTTATAAATCGTGGTTGATTAGTCCAAAGTTTGATTTTTCCTCTTATTCTCAAATTGAAATGGCATTTAGAGCTGTATTCCGAACGGATAGAGGAGAGGTTCGTATAAGTACAGACCGAATTACTTGGACAACTATTCATACAATGGCATCTATATCTGGCGTTTGGCAAGATGTTACCCTAGATTTAGATGCGTATGCTAACGAACCTCAAGTATGGATTGCTTTTTACTATGATGATTTGAATACTTGGGGATATGGTTTTGCTGTTGATGATGTAGTTGTAAGAGAAAAGCCTATTGAATTAGTTAGCTTTTTGCCTGCAAATAATGCGACTAATGTAAATACAAATACATCACTAGCTCTTACTTTTAATCGTGTTCCTACTATCGGTACAGGCTCTATTACTCTTACAGGAGGAGCTACTCCAATTGTAATTCCTGTTTCTGCAACTAATACTACAATTACAGGAAATACAGCAACCGTAACTTTACCTTCGGCACTAGCAACTTCTACAACTTATTCTGTGGATGTTCCTAGCAGTACATTTACAGCTAATAGTTTAGGTTTTGGAGGGGTTTTACCTGCTAACTGGCAGTTTACTACTATTACTACATCAGCAGATGCAGACTCACGAATTGTTGCGCCAACCACAATGCCTGCTTCTGTCTCAATATCTTCATTGGCTACTACATCAGCTAATGCAGTAGAAGTATTTTCTTTTAAAGTAGAGGATTTAGCAACAACAGATGCTTTGCCTACTGATGTAACTCAGGTTGATATTAAACAAGGAGTTGCAAATACAGTAACAGACTGGACAACACAACTACAAGGAGCAGAATTATGGTCTGGAGGAACTCAGATTACTGCAACAGCTACTATTACGGCAGACCAAATTCGTTTTACTATTCCTGCTGGTAATGCAAGCACAGCAAATGGAACAAATACAGACTATACTGTAAAAGTGTTTTTGAATACAACAGGAGTTTTAGACGAAGGAGTATTACAATTCCAAATTCCTAGTGTGGCACATGGAGCGCAAACTTCAAATAGTTCTTCTTCTTTTGCATCTACTTTCCCTGCTAATGTAGTATCAAATACATTTACTTTAGAGGTGGTGGCTACACGTTTAGGTTTTTCAACTGTACCAACAACAGCAACTGTTAGCTCAAACTTTGTAGTAAGCGTACAGGCACTTGATGCAAATGGAAATATAGACCGAGCAGCCAGAACAATTACATTGTTAAGAGACGGAGGAACTGGAACTGGAGTTCTTAGTGCTACTTCTGGATTAGGAAGTCGTGCTATGATAAATGGAGTATTTACTTGGTCAGATTTACAATTTGATGAAATTGGAGAGTATAGTATACGAGTAAATGATGATGGAAGTGCTTTTACCGATTTAAGTAGCCTTATAAATGTAGTTGCTCCAACAGGTGGAGGAGGAAATACTATACCATCAGTATCTGCACCTACACAATTTAAAGCTATTGCAATAGATACTTCTCGTATTGACCTTACTTGGCAAGCTGCTACAAATGCAACTGGGTATAAGTTATATAGATTAAACCGTTTGGTGGCAACTCTATCAGCTTCTACTCTTTCTTATGATGATAGCTTATTGAATGAAGATACTTTTTATGGGTATAGACTAGAAGCATTCAATTCAGTATCTAGAAAAGAAGTTGCTACCAATGCTGTTACTTACCCTAAAGCTCCAACATTAATAAGCAAAACAGATGCTTGTGCAGGTGGAAAAGGAAAGATTGTAGTAAATAGTACACATACAACAAGAAGTATTCTTTGGTATGAGTCTGAAACATCTACTGAGCCTATTCAAGATGATTCTTATACTTTCGAAACTCAAAACCTTACTGCTGCAAAAACCTATTATGTTGCTGCAAATGGTATTCGTTATGAAAGTCAGACCAGATTAGCTGTTACTATTGATGTTAAAGAAATTCCAGTAGCAACTATTTTGGGAGATTTAGTCCGTTCAACCTGTGAAAACACATTGACTTTAGAAGCAGATACACAAAATGCTTCTTCTGATTTGATTTATACTTGGTATTCAAATGGAGTAGCTATACAAAATAGCAATGCGCCAACTTATCAAGTTATTAGAAGTGGAAATTACTCATTAAGAATAACACAAAATGAGTGTGTTTCAATGGTATCTCCAACTGTTCAAGTGAAAGTAGGACAAGTTGCTCCTGCTCAAATAGAACAAGGTAGCCAAGTATTGTTGTGTGAAACAGGTCAATTATCTGCTTTAGAAGTAGAAGGTGCGACTTATCAATGGTTGTTTAATGATACTGAAATAGGAACAAGTTCTTCTATTACAGTTTCTAATGCAGGAACTTATACATTGCGAGTAAGCAAAGAAACATGTACTCAAGAAGCTCAAATTAATGTAGAGGTAATTTCATTTCCAACAGACATTAGTATTACTGCTGACAAAGAACAGTTTTGTGCAGGAGATCAAGGTGCTATAATTTCTGTTTCAGAAGTAGAAAATGCAATTTATACTTTATTTAGAAATGGAAATAGATTGCGTATAGGTTCTGAAAATAGAAACTTTACTGTGAATAGTTCAGGAAAGTATCATGTTGAGGTTTCTTTAGGAACTGGTTGTGTATTCATTACCGATTCAGTAAGTATTGAAAGAATAGATGTTCCAACAGCACATATTAATCTAGTAGAAGAAAATATCGCAACAATAACATCTACTGGAACAATTACAGAAGTGGAGTGGAGTAAAGATGGTGAAATGCTTAGTGTTTCTAATTCTCTTTCACTTGCTCTTAATGAAACAGGGCGTTACAGAGCTAAAGTTACCTATGATACAGGTTGTCAAGCTATTACTTCAAATAGTATCTTTTATCGTAAGCCTGAACCAGTTACAGGTGTTGATGACGAAGAAGGAAATTGTTGTACATTAGTTTATCCAAACCCAACTAGTTCTGAGGTTCGTTTGAAATTGGCTGCTAACTTAAAAGATGCCTTCACACTTACACTTACTGATGGTATTGGTAGAACTCTCATCACTAAATCTATTTCCAGAGAAGAATCTCAACAAGAAATCCGTTTGGATTTGAGTAAGTATGCTTCGGGAATGTATTTTATCAATGTAGTTACACCAAGTGAAACACTTACTTTCAAAATAGCTAAAGAAGATTAATCTATTTTAATTAGAAAGTAATATAGAAAAAAGGCAAATTCTTAATCTAAGAATTTGCTTTTTTTTGTCAAAAAATACTTTATCTAACCTGAAAAAATATTTAAAATAGTTATAAATATCAATGATAAACTTTAAAAAATACAATTGATATGAAATTTAATATTTTGCAAATCGCTTATTATTAGTTGATTAAAGAATATTTTTAATGCAACTGCTATTTTGATTAGGAAATATGCTTTTTTTTTTTTTGATATTTGTGCAATCAAACATACTCAAGTAGGTATTCTAGAAACTGCTAATCGTATTTTTGAGGAACTATTTTTATTTATAATTCTTAAATCGTATTTTTATGAACTCGTTAAAGAAAAAATTTGGAAAGTTTGCTGTTTCTACTGAGAAATTGGCTAAAGTTAAGGGTGGCATCATGGCTGTTTGTACTCAAAACTCAGATGGAAGTGGAACAGATTGGCTTATTGCAGCCGAAAATATGGATGATTTGCAAGCACTTGCAGATACAGATGGTGGATATTGTACTGCTGTTTAAAGTTATTTCAATTATTTTTAAAATTAGTTGGACTATAATTAAATAGTCTAGCTAATTTTAATTATACTAAATTTCAAATATTATGAAAAAAAATATTTTTGCTTTCTTATTATTTTTTATTTGTTTTCATTCGTTAGCTCAAGATACCACTACTTTAGAGGTTCTGACAAAAGAAAGTTATTATAAAACATCTTTAGGCAAACAATGTAAAGAACAGATGGATACATTGCTAGATACACAAGCTACTAATTTTAAATTCAGAACTCTAAAAGGAGATTCTGTGCAGTTATCTGATTTAAAAGGCAAAGTAGTTTTATTTACTACTATGTTTCGCCTTTGTGGTCCGTGTATGCGTGAGATAGCTTTTATAAATAAATTAGAAAAATACTATAAAGGTAAAGAAGTGGTTTTTGTGATGATTTCACATCATGATACCCCAGAAGATTTCTTAGCTTTACAAAAATATCTAGAAAACCCTAAAAAAGGTAAAGAGTTTAGAGAAGGAAAGTACAACGATGAGGTAAAAGTTATTCCTGCTTCTTATCTTGGAAAGAATGGTGATGGTTATTATAAAGATGATAGAGTCAGCAAGGAATTTAAAAATGTTACAAAAGACTTTTTAAAAGAATATTATCTTACAGAAGCTGCCCCTAAAAGCTATTTTATTGATAAAAAAGGAGTTATTCGTTTTATTACTTCTGGTTATTCACAGCACATTTATGATTACTTTCCTTTATATACAAATGAGATTACTGCTCTTTTAGAGGAATAATCAATAAAAACATAATCACACTTTTATTAGACAAATTAGGCGGTTCAACACGCCTTTTTTTATCAAAAATTAATAAAAAATAGAACTATGTGTATTTTAAAAGAGATAAAGTAGTATTATTTTTTGATGGTATATCCAAATTTGCACTAATATATTCTGTACAACTGAACTATCAAAACTGAAAACACAGGATTAAAAACACATTTAATCTATTGGTCAAAATAATTCTTATTAAATATTATAAGCACTTGTAAATTATCAATATTGAAAAGGTGTGTTTTATGTAAATATATATAATTTTTAAAAATTGATATTAAGTAGTTTTTGAGGAGTTGGAAAAATAGGTTTACTTTTCTAAATTTTTGACATATAATATTGTAATCATCCAAGAATTAACTTTTACTACTTTTATTATGAAATCTAAATTAATCTATATTCTGTTATTTATTTGTATTTCTTTTTCCGTTCTAGCTCAAGATAACAGTTTAAACCTTAAACAAGGCAAAAGAATATTATTCGAATACCTTTCCTTTGAAGAAGCTAAAGACAAAGCTAAAAAAGAAAATAAACTGATTTTTATAGATACTTATACAAATTGGTGTAAGCCTTGCAAAGAAATGGATAAATTTACTTTTACAGATTCTACTTTGTCAGCCTATTTCAATAATAATTTTGTGAATATCAAAATTAATACAGAAACAGAAAAAGGAAAAAAAATAAGTAAAGATTATCAAATTTCAGTCGTTCCTACTTTATTATTTCTAGATGGAGAGGGAAATCTGATATCTAAATATGTAGGTGCTTTAGCAGCCTATGAACTACTAATTTATGGACAGGCTTTGAAGAAAGGAAAAGTTTTTTCATCAGAATCTGAAGTAAATCAACTTATACACAAAGGAGCAAAACAAAAATACTTTGAAAATCCTTGTAATGTAGATTTAGTAATTACATATTTGGGTATTATTCCTGAAGATGAGCTACAGAAAGAAATGATTTTAATAAAAGATAGATTTGTAGAATGTATGCAAGAAAAAAACGAATATTCTAAGCAACAAGTTGAGTTTTTATTAGAAAGATTAATACAAACCAGAAACGATAAAACATATAATTTTTATCTTGATCATATAGATAAATTTGAAGAAAACTATGGAGATAGCATAATGGCGTATGAAAATTATATGGAAGAGATACTTTTTTTTAATGCTATTGATAAAATTATTAGTCACACTAAAGAAATAAAAAATATATCAGAGGAAGATATGACAAACTTTGAAAAGGCTATTTCAAAATACGAACTATTTTCTGAAAAATTAGAATTACTCAGCAAAGAAAGAAGTTTTGAACGTCCCATTTCTCATAGTTTTGTTACTTTCATCACAAATAGAGAAGCTATGAACTTTTATTTTCAAATTAATGAGAGTGCAAAGTTTGGTAAATATCTTTTGAAATATGGACAAATTGATAATCTACAAAAAAATATAGAAGAAAATTTTAGAAATGATAGTCAAATGCCTATATATTTTTTAAATGATAATACCTCAAAATATTTGAAAATGGAAGTTCAAGAAGAAGTAATATCATACCTAAGCACTATTTGGAAACAAGTTTTAGAGAAAGAATATCTTGCTTCTTATTCTGACTATTTTACTGCTGCAAAAGTTTTCTTTCACAATAAGGAAAAACAAAAAGCACAAAAAATGCTAGAAAAAGCTTTTGAAGTAAAAGATGAGACTTTTGATGAGAGACAATATAAAGCATTGGAAACTCAAATCAATCAATTATAAAATAAAAGTACATTTTTATTAGACAAATTAGGCGTCTTATAGACGCCTAATTTTGTCAAAGCTTATTAAAAAATCCAATCAAGCTCAAACTTTAAGTAATATTGTATTACTTTTTACATACTATAAAGTAGAGTCTTTAGCTATTTAGATTAAAAAGAAAGAATTATCATAAATTATAGCGTTTTAAAAATAGAAACATATTGGGTTTTAATTACAATATCAAATAATTTGTGTTTTTAAAAATTAACACTTTGTAAATGTCTGTAATTCAGTTGTTTAATATTTTAGTAAAAATAAATGTAATTTTTATTTGGAAATTTGCTTTGTTTTTATTGATATTTACAGTGTCAAACTTACTTGGTAATTATTAAAAATGTATAAGTAAGTAATCTTGATAAATTATTTTAATTATACCTATTAAATTCAATTTTTATGAAATCTTTGAAAAAGAAATTTGGAAAATTTGCTATCTCTCAAGAAAAAGCAACTAAAGTAAATGGTGGTAGTTTCAGATGCAACACATTACCTGAATGTTGTTGTCCTCCTTACATTATGTGTAACCCAAATCAATTCCCTGAGTATTGTAACGTATAAGAATCAAAATGTGAAGTAATTGATAAAATCTAGCGATAGAATAAGTTTTGATGATATTCAAAAGACTCTATCGCTATTTTTTTGGTAACTTTAAAAGAAAATAGATATAATATGAAAACTATCGTAAGTATTTTATTAGATAAATTTGAAATTTCTTATACTTTCACTTATCTACAAAAACTGACAGCAAAATATAATGATGCTCAAACATTAAGTGATCTTACTACACTCTTAGCACATTATAAAATAGAGTCTTTAGCTGTTCAGATTGGAAAAGAGCATTTATCAGAAATTCTTTTGCCTGCTCTTGTTTTGGCTTCTCATAATGATGAAAATGGAAGAACACACACGGATTATTCTATTTTAGACGAAGTTAGAGACAATGAAGTAGTCTTGATTAATGTCAATTCAGAGAAACAGATAGTTGAAATAGAAGAATTTGAAAAATCATGGACAGGTTATACACTGTTATTAGATAAAAATGAAAATGCAGCAGAACCAAATTACTCTGCTCACAAAAAAGCACAAAAGAACCAACAGTTTTCTGACACTATAAAAAATACCATTCAAGTTTTAGTAGGTATTTCTTTTTTATTTTTAGTTGGAAAAACTTTTTTTACTACAAATCAACAAGTCACAAAGTCTATCCTTGAAGTTTCCTTTTATATTTTACATACTATAGGATTTGTAATCAGTGCTATCTTACTTTCTGGAGAAATTTTTAAAAATAACGCAGTTTTCAAAAAAGCCTGTACTGCCTTCGGAAAATCATCTTCTTGTGCTGACATAAAACAAGAAAATACCAGTAAAATAGATTCAATCAAAAAATGGTTTACCTTTTCTGAATTAGGAGTTTATTATTTCTTTGGGGCATTTTTATTTTTACTGATTGGTAATTCTTGGGGATTTATTTTTCAAAGTTTAATTTCTGTTTTGGGTATTTTTGCTGTTGTTGTGTCTTTATATTATCAGAAATTTGTTCTTAAAGAATGGTGTTCGCTTTGTGTTTCTGTAATGGCAGTTTTGTTTGTAGAATCTGTGTTAGGGGGAATATATTTATTTAGCTTTCAAGATGAAATTTTATCTTCTACTTTTACTTTGTATTCTGTTTTTTCAATTTTAGCAATAGCTGTTTTTTCATTCCTGTTGCCTATATTTATTTGGAATATTTTAAAACCAGTTCTTGAAAAATATAACTCTTCTAATAACGAAACTAAGAATCTACGTTCTTTTAAGTATGATTATGAGGTTTTCAAAACACTTCTTCATCAAAATAAAAAAGTAGATATAAGCGAAGTTCCAACCCATTTTGTAGAAGGAAATACTATTTCAGCCGAACTAGATGAAGAAGAAGAGGAGAGTAAAGTTTCTTTAGTTGTCATTAGTCGCCCTACTTGTCCACCTTGTATTAGCGCAAAGAAAGATTTACAAAAATTGAGAGAAGATTTTGGCAATTATTTTACTACAACTATGTGCCATCTGACTGCCAATCAAACAAGTGAAGATTACAAACAAATTTCAGAAATGTTATCAAATCTTCCAACATCTTATTCTGATAAAGAAAAAGAAAGTATCATTTCAGAGCATTATACTTGGATAAATCAGACAGGAATTACTTTTACACCTGCTTTTATTGTAAATGGTTATTTATTACCAGAAAAATATACAGTTACTGATTTAGAGTATTTTTTAGTTCATTTGGCTAGTGAAATGGATGAGTCAGAAGAAAATCCAGAAGAAGAACTATCTTTGCAAGAAAACTAATTATCAAAATAGTTTAAAGTTGTACCTAATTAGTTTCTACTACTAAGAATAATGTAAATTTTGTAATGGAAGATAATATAGAAAGAGAAGAGGTTTTTCGCTCTTATTCAGAAGAAACACAAGAATTATTGACAAGTCCACAAGGCTTTTTTATGCGTTCAGGTATTACAATCATCTTTGGTGTTTTGCTTCTAATGCTTGTCGTTTCTCACTTTATACGTTACCCTGAATTATCGACTTCAGAAGTAACACTATATGCAAATCAAGCAAAAGCAAGTTTGTTTCCAAAGATTAATAGCCGTATTATTTTTATAAATGCAGCACATAGTCAAGAGGTAAAAGAAAATGAGCTTTTATTAGTCTTGGAAAGCACAACAGATTGGAAAGAAGCCAAAAAGTTAGAAGATTATTTAGACACGCTTTCTAGTCAAAATTCAGTATTTGAAAGTGTAGATTTTTTTCAGGAAAATGAAATTCCTTTCTTTACAAATTTGGGAAATCTACAACTAGATTACGAAAGACTAAAAAATAATATTTTAGATTATCAGTTATTTTCTAAAACTAACTCGCATGCTCAAAAACAAGCTGCTATTCGTTCAGAAATAGAAATTCAAAATTCGTTAAGAGTTATTTTACAAGAAAAATATGAACTTCAAGAAAGAGACTATGAGTTGAGCAAACAAAAATATATTACGGATTCATTATTGTACAAAAGTGAAGCAATTGCCAAACAAGAGTTTTTACAAACAAAGAGTGCATTTCTAAACAAAGAGAGCAGTTTTTTGCAAAATAAAGAAGCAAATCTAAATGCCCAAATGAGAGTTAGTCAGCTCAATCAACAGCTTGTAGAAGTTTCTATTGCTTATCAAGAGCAAGCATTTAAGTATAAGCAACAATTACGAACTAGTTTTGCAACTCTAAAGAAAATGTTAGAAGATTGGAAAACCTCTTATTTGATTATTAGTCCGATAGAAGGTAAAGTTAATTTCTTTAATCCTCTTAATTTGTATCAATCAGTTGGTATGGATAAAGAGATTATTTCTGTTATTCCTCAAAAAAATGCTATTTATGCCTATACAAAAGTAGACTCAAAACATATTTCTAAGCTCAAGGAGGGAAAAGAAGCCAATAAAGCAAAAATAAAATTAGAAGCCTATCCTTTTGCTCGTTATGGTTGGATAGAAGCAGAAGTTGCACAGATAAGCCTTGCGCCACAAGAAAATAAATATTCTGTCCAACTAAAATTAGACAATGGTTTACAAACCAACAGAAAGGTCGAAGTAGATTTAGATTCTAAAAATGAAATTTATGGAACAGTAGAAATAGTTTTAGAGGAAAGAAGTCTGCTAGATAAATTTTTGGAACAGACAGTCTATTCCGTGGAAGCCTTTGAATAATAATAATACAGATAATACAAAAAAAGCCTTTTTTCGTGAGAAAAAAGGCTTTTCAGTTTTATAATGATAATAATTTTTAGTTAGTCAAATTGTGATAGTTAAGATATCTAATTAAGATTAATTAGTCATATATTGATTTAAAATTGGGTTATCTCCCAAAATAGCGATTCCGACCATTAAAATTACGAGTACAACTCCCATTACAGTCATTGCGCTTTTAAATTTGAATTCTTTCTTCATTACGTATGCAAAACCTGTGATCATTCCAACTGCGCCACCTAAAAGCGCACTACCAATAGCTAATACAGCTATTCTACGAGCTAAGTTTACATCTGGATTATCCATAACAGAGTGCATAACAAAAACTTCTAAACCTACAGCGACCAAAAATACAACCATGCTTGTTAACATAACACGCATAATAAATGAAGGTGCTTGACCTGCTGGTCGGGATTGTACTTCATCAGAATCCAATTGATTAAGTTTTGCTTGTGCCGTTTCTTCAGATTCAAATTTAGAATCTCTGTCCATTGAGGTATAAGAAGTATCTTCTTGATAAGTTGCCATAAAAATAAGTGTTCAAAAAAGTGAGGTAAAAAAAATAGACTACTATAAAATTTGTAATCTACCTATATAACATAGAAATGTGTATATTGTTTTGGAAAATTGATTTTATTTGACTATAAGTCGATTTTATGGTTTTTTAGATAGATTATAGTTTCTATACTTAATTTTGGTTTTATTTTATGGTATCTTTGTAGTAAAAACAAATAAAAAGCGATTTTGATAGAACTCAAATGCTTTTTTATAGTTCGATAAATAAGTAACCAGTTAATTTTAATCTATAAATCATTATGGCAGTAATCACAGATAACAACCGTGCGCCCCACGTACATATATATGTAGAAGAAAATCCAAATCCTAATTCAATGAAATTTGTGATGAGCTTTATGCTCATGGCAGATGGAATAGTAAAAGATTATGCAAGTAAAGAAGACACAACAGATTCTCCTTTAGCTGCTGCTCTTTTTAATGAATTTGATTTTGTAGAACGTGTATTTTTGAGTAAAAACTTTATTACAATTACCAAAACTGAAAATGTAGAATGGGTTGAAATTAATTCTATACTTCGTAATTATTTGAAAGATTATTTTGAAGCTCAAAAGCCTGTTTTTTCAGAAGATTTGCCAGACTCAAAAGTCGAACTCAATGATGATCCAACTATTGCAAGAATAAAAGATATTTTAGACCAATATATTCGTCCTGCTGTAGAAATGGACGGAGGAGCAATTTCTTTTTCTCAATTTGATAAAGAAACAGGAAAGTTGAGCGTTTTGCTTCAAGGTTCTTGTAGTGGGTGTCCATCTTCTTCAATTACTTTGAAGGCTGGAATTGAAAATCTTTTCAAAAATATGATGCCTGAGGTAAAAGAAGTAGTGGCTGAAAATGGCTAAGTCAGTCACCAGTAAAGTAGTAATCAGTTACCAATTTGTTTTATTGTTAGATGTAATTATTCATTTTTATAAAAAATCTAAACAGTATTCTAATTAAAAATCTGATGCTTACGTATTTGTATTCATTTATCATTCCTAATTAATAATTTACCATTCCTAATTTATGGCTAAATCACTTCCAGAAAAAGAAAAATTACATATTTTCAATACTGAATTTATGCCTCATGCAGATGCCATGTACAACTTTGCTTACAAACTTACCTTTGATGAAGACGATGCCAAAGATTTGGTACAAGATGCTTACATGAAGGCATATCGTTTTGCAGGTTCGTATGAAGTAGGTACAAATGCAAAGGCATGGCTTTTTCGTATTTTGAAAAATAGTTTTATCAATAATTACAGAAAAAAGACAAAAGAACCTTCAAAAGTAGATTATCAAGATGTTGAGAATTATTATAATTCGGCTTCAGTAGAAACGGCTGAAATGAATCATACTGTTGATTTACGTACTTCGACAATGCAAAATAAAATTGGTGACGAAGTTACAGGAGCTTTAAATTCTTTGCCTGTTGATTTTCGTACTGTGATTATTCTTTGCGATTTGGAAGGGTTTACGTATGAAGAAATGGCTGTAATTTTGGATATTCCTATCGGAACAGTTCGTTCTCGTTTGCATAGAGCGAGAGGGGTTTTGAAGGAAAAACTTATCGAATACGCCAAACAATTTGGTTTCGATGTTGATTAAGAAAACAAATGAACACTTAACTCAAATAAATTAACCCTTTATCAATAAAAATATTTAATAATACCTTGACAACTTTAGAAAAATTACAAAAATTTAGCAACAAACACCAAGAACTTGCCAATACAATTACACACGGATTAGGCATTGTGTTAAGTGTTATTGCTCTTATGCTCCTTGTTAATTGGGCAAGTGAAGCACAAGATATGTGGAAAATAATTAGCTTTTCCATTTTCGGAACTACACTTGTTTTGCTTTATACAGCCTCTACACTTTATCATGGAGCAAGAACAGTTAAACTAAAAAAGTTTTTTGAAAAAATAGACCACATGGCAATTTATCTCTTAATTGCAGGTTCTTATACTCCTTTTACACTCGTTACTTTGCGTGGTGCTTGGGGCTGGACGCTTTTTGGTATAATATGGGGAATTGCTCTGTTAGGAATTATTTATAAAATGTTCTTTTTGGGAAGATGGAAACGATTTTCTGTCATTCTTTACGTTTCTATGGGATGGATGGCTGTTGTGGCAATACAACCTTTCTTTGAAAATTTACACACAGGAGGACTTATTTTGCTCGGAATTGGTGGGCTTTCCTATTCATTAGGTGTAATCTTTTTTATTTGGGAAAGACTGCCTTTTAATCATGCTATCTGGCATCTATTCGTTTTGGGAGGAAGTTTGTGTCATTTCTTAGCTGTTGGATTATATGTCTAAAAATTTTGATCTAGCTCTTTTTTGAACCAAAGAAAAAAAGTATTTTTGAATCCGAAAATTATGAAAGTAGTTTTCGGATTTTTTATGTAAAAAAATAATTCGAATACATTAATTATTTAGAAAATGGGCTTTATAAAAGAATTTAAGGATTTTGCTGTCAAAGGAAATGTCATTGATTTGGCTGTCGGTGTCATTATTGGAGGAGCTTTTGGGAAAATTGTAACTTCACTTGTCAATGATATTATTATGCCTCCTATCGGAATATTGACAGGAGGAATTGATTTTGCTAATCTAAAATTTGTACTTAAAAATGCTGTTTTAGATGAAACAGGAAAAGTGATTGAAGAAGCTGTTTCTATCAATTACGGCAATTTTATCAATATTGTAATTCAATTTCTCATAATTGCTCTTTGCATTTTTGCTGTTGTAAAGGCTTTTAATGCCTTAAAAAAGAAAGCAGAAGACCCAAAAAATGTAGAAGCACCAACGCCAAAAGATATTCTATTGCTTACCGAAATTAGAGATTTATTAAAAGGCAGTTCTCAAAGTAATATAGAAGAAGATAAACTGAAAACAGATTAAAAACAAACTATAAATTTGAGTAAATCTATTTTTTCCATAAATAAGTTTGTGAAAGTTAATAAATTAAAAATTAATTGCAATAAAATGCGTTTATTGCCTGTGAATATGTTTTTAGTATTTTTTCTCCCTTTTACAAACTAGGACTTTCGCATTTTATAAGTTGAACCAAATTTTATTCGGTTTATTTTTGTA
>JAHDBD010000039.1 GCA_020630575.1 Bernardetia sp. | reverse complement strand
CATAATTACGTTCCATAATTAAATTAATTGTGTAACGCTATGTTAGGATGGGACACAAAGCAATGCACTAAAAAGTCTCGTCTAGATTTGTTTAAATTAGGCATTTTTGATAATATTGTAGTGAGGGTAGCTTCTACTTTCATTAGGGTGTTTTGTTTTGATGAGTGGTATCTCGAAACAAAACACTTTTTTTATAAATTGTCAAGAAAAATTTAGCGAACTATTGTTTAATAAAGAAAGGTTTTATAATAGGCGAATATCAAGAAGTCAGAAGCATATTTAAAAAAAGATATTTTTTTTAAGAAAAAAATAAATAAGTAACATGCTGAAAGTCAATTGATTTTATTTTAAAAAGATAAAGGAGGCGAACTTTTTTGAAAAAACTTTAGTTAATGTGTTGTATAATAAAAAAAAGCGTAGTACATTTGTATCGTCTTAAGGGCAACACCACAAGAGTTTTATAGTAATTTATAAGACTTCTTCATTTAGAGAAATGGCAGAGTGGTCGAATGCGGTGGTCTTGAAAACCATTGTACCGTGAGGTACCGGGGGTTCGAATCCCTCTTTCTCTGCAAGTATTAAAGCTGTTTTTATATTAATTTATAAAAATAGCTTTTTTTATGTTTATAGTTTTCTAATTACAGACACAATGTAAAAAGTAAATTGTTGTTCTGTATCACAACATGGATACAAATTTAGAGAGCAATAAAAATGAAAAAAACACCAAATACAGAAAAAAATAGTTGCATAATAAAAAAAAGTGTTGTACATTTGTATCCTCATTGAGAGAAACACCACAAGAGTTTTATATTAATTTGTAAGACTTCTTCATTTAGAGAAATGGCAGAGTGGTCGAATGCGGTGGTCTTGAAAACCATTGTACCGTGAGGTACCGGGGGTTCGAATCCCTCTTTCTCTGCAAGTGTTAAAGCTGTTTTTATATTAATTTATAAAAACAGCTTTTTTTATGCTTTTATTTTTGAAGTGTTACTTTTGTTAGTGCCTGTTCCAAATCTTCAATCAAATCATCTACATCTTCGCAGCCTACACTCAAACGAATCAAAGAATCTGTAATGCCAATTTCATGTCTTTTTTCAACAGGAATACTAGCGTGTGTCATCATAGCAGGATAACAAGCCAAAGACTCAACACCTCCCAACGATTCTGCCAAAACAAAAATCTTCGTACTTTCTAAAAATTTAGACGCATTTTCTTGTGTGTCGTTTTTTAAATCAAATGAAATCATTCCTCCAAACTGACGCATTTGTTTTTTTGCAAGTTCGTGTCCTTTGTGAGTTTTTAATCCTGTAAAATATACATTCTCAACTTTTTCGTGATTTACCAAAAAATCAGCAATTTTTGTAGCGTTTCGACAACTTGCATCTACTCTCAAATGAAGTGTTTTAATGCCACGAAGAACCAAAAAACAATCAAAAGGAGAAGGAACAGCACCACATGATTTTTGAATAAAATAAATGCGTTCTGCCAGTTTATCCTCATTGAGCATCAAAGCTCCCATCACAACATCGGAATGTCCACCCAAATATTTTGTAGCTGAATGCATGACAATATCTGCCCCCATTGGTATCGGATTTTGTAAATAAGGCGTTGCAAATGTATTATCAACTACCGAAATAAGGTTGTTATCCTTTGCAATTTTGATAGTTTTTTCAAGGTCGACGATTTGCAAGAGTGGGTTTGAAGGCGTTTCTATCCAAATCATTTTAGTATTTGCATTTACTATATTTTTCACTACTTCTTCATCTTGCATATCTATAAAATGAAATTTGATTCCAATTTCTTCATAAACTTTTACAAACAAACGGTACGAACCACCATAAATATCTTGTCCACAGATAACCTCATCATTAGGTTTTAAAAGTTTCATAACTGTATCTATGGCTGCCATTCCAGAAGAAAAAGCAAAGCCATGTTTGGCTTCTTCTAAGGCTGCAAATGATTTTTCTAACGCTTGACGAGTAGGATTTGATGAGCGTGCATACTCAAAACCTTTATTCTGACCAACGGCAGGTTGTGCAAAAGTAGAAGTCTGAAAAATAGGAGTCATGATAGCTCCTGTGCTTGGGTCTGGTTCTATGCCTGCGTGTATGGCTTTAGTAGCGAATTTCATAGTAAAACGAGTGTTTTTAGTGAATTGATTAAAAATTTAGGAAAACTCATAATTTACTTCAAGTTCCTTTAGATTAAATTAATAGCTTTCTAGTATCTTTGCTTAACAAGTTGTTTTGACTAACAGTTTTATAAAAACATATATTCCTTACTGGATTTTATCAATACCCCTTATTATGTCATTATCTATCACCCTAAAACATATTACCTCACACCCACTTACCCAAAATCAAAAACTATCAGCTATTTTTAGGTATTTCAAGTGGCAACTTCAATCAAGATTAGATAAAGGAATCCATATTGTACCTTTTGTAGAAAATACAAAATTAGCTGCTCAAAATGGAATGACGGGTGCAACAGGAAATATCTATACAGGTCTGCACGAGTTTAGTGATATGGGGTTTTTACTTCACTTTTTGAGAAATACAGAAGAAGAAAAAGACGACTATTTTATGGACATTGGGGCAAATATTGGCAGCTATACCGTTTTGGCAGCAGGAGTAATTGGAACGCAAACAACAAGTATAGAACCTATTCCGAATACGTATCAAAAACTTCAAAAAAATATTCAAGTAAATAATTTAGCAAACAAAACAACAGCATTAAATATTGGTTTGGGAAGTGAAAAAGGTGTTTTGCAATTTACAAAATCTTTAGATACAGTTAAATCATGTCGCAACAGAAGAAACACCACAAGACCAAAGAATTGATGTTCTGATTGAAAAAGTAGATGATATAGCTACAAGGATTCCTATTTTAGTAAAAATTGATGTAGAAGGATTTGAAACTGAAGTTATAAACGGTGGAGAAACTATTTTTTCTTCTCCTTTACAAAAAGCAATTATTATAGAACTTAATGGTTCTGGAGATAGATATGGTTATGACGAATCAAAAATTCATCAAAAATTAGAAAATTGGGGATATAAACCTTATTCTTACGACCCTATAAAAAGAGAACTCAAAAAAATAGAATCACTTGGAAATCATAATACAATTTATTGTAAAGACATTGATTTTGTAAAAGAACGTCTCAAAAATGCGCCTTTAGTTACTGTTTTAGGACAAAAATTTTAAATCAAAAATTAAGCATACTTCTTTATTATACCTCTTTAAATTATTATGAATAATAAAAATATAGACCTTCGCAGCGATACCTTTACGCTTCCTTCTCAAGCTATGAAAGAAGCCATGATGAATGCAAAAGTAGGCGACGATGTTTGGGATGAAGACCCAACAGTTAAAGAATTAGAAGCAAAAGCAGCCGATTTATTTGGACATGAAGCAGCTCTTTTTTGTCCTTCTGGAACAATGACAAATCAGATTGCACTCAAAATATTGACACAACCTCAAGATGATATTATTTGTGATATTCGTTCGCATATTTATCAGTATGAAGGAGGAGGAATTGCCTATAATTCGTTCTGTTCGGTCAGACTTTTACAAGGCGAAAAAGGAATTTTGACTCCCAAAATGATTGAAGAAGTTATTATGCCTGACGATATTCATTTTCCTCGTTCAAGAGTTGTTGCACTAGAAAATACCGTCAATAAAGCAGGTGGAAGTTCGTATAAATTGGAAGAAATAAAAGCCATTTCAGAATTATGTAAAAAGAATAATTTAAAACTTCACTTAGACGGAGCTAGAATTTTTAATGCCTTGGTATATAGAAATCAATCTGCAAAAGAACTAGGGCAATATTTTGATACCATTTCGGTTTGTCTTTCGAAGGGATTGGGGGCGCCTGTGGGTTCGGTTTTGTTGGCTAACAAAGAACTTATTCATCAAGCAAAACGAGTACGAAAAGTTTTAGGAGGAGGAATGCGACAGTCTGGTTTTTTGGCAGCAGCAGGAATTTATGCCCTTGATAACAATATTGAAAAACTAAAAGAAGACAATCAAAATGCTGGTAAAATTGCAGATTCATTAAAGCAAAATAAGCTAGTAGAAGAAGTTATTTTTGAAGGAACAAATATTGTTTTGTTTAGAATTGAGTCTTCTTATTCTTCTGAAAAATTTAAGAATGAACTAGCTAAAAAAGATATTTTAGTTTCTAATTTTGGAAAAGAATGGCTCAGAATTGTTACACATTTAGATATTTCTAAAGAAATGATTGAAAAGGTTTGTAATGCCGTTTTGGAGATTAAAGGGGAGGGAGTTTAGGTTTTTTTATAAAAAACAACAGTATTTTAAGAAAACAACTATTTAATGCAATTAGAACAGACATATAGAGATGAATTAGAATTATTAAGAAGTAATTTAAACCTTCTGTCAGAATATTCTATAGATTCTGCTGTGGATAATAATAGAAATCAAATAAAAAGAAACCGAATTTTAATTGGTCTCTATAATGATTGTAAACCTTCAGATTATGAAATAGCTGATTTTATTTTCAATGAAGAAACAATATTAAGAAAGTCTGATTTAGAAGTTGATGATGATTATGAAACAGAAATTCTTTATTTATCAGCATTCATTTTATGCAAATTTGACCGAATAGAGGATATTTGGAAATTTATTGATGTCAAAACAATTGATTTTGATGCTTCTTTTTTTGATACAGAACACTTATTGTCATTTGGAGTCGATAAAGTATTTGAATATTTGGAAAATACTGAACATCCAAATAAAGAGCTTGTAAAAGGAACAATTGGAGAAAATAGTACAGATTCTTGGTTTTTACAAGAAGAAATTGATGATTGGAAAAAACATAAGCAGGCATATTTTAGAGTTTTTGAATTTCCAATCAAAGATGAAATGATTTTTTTATATTGTGCAAAGGAATACAAGTATTTAAAGAGTTTGATTCCAAAATGGAGATTGGAAAAAAGTAACTGGACAGAAGAGCAAAATTTAATAAGTATTGCAATTGGAAAAGAGTTGCAAATGGAAGGTTTTCACTTAGAAGCCTTGAAACATTATATCAAAACTTTTAATAATTCAGAAAGAAAAAAAGAGTTTCAAAGAGAGGTATTTAAATTAGAAATGAACAAATTAAGTTTTTGGGGCAAATTAAAATGTTTATGGTCTTTCTTAGCTGATTAAAATTTTTCATCAATCATCAAGTACAATTCCATAACAACCAACACCAGTATAGATAATTTCCAAAAAACTTCTTACCTTCGCATCTACAAAAAATATACATCAAGAAATTAAAATCGCCGTTGTTGGTGTCCTCACCCACGACCTAGAACTTATACTATGAACATTTCACTTAGCTGGCTCAAAAAATACATTCAACTTGAAGAATCTGCCGAAAAAATAGCAGAATACCTTACCGAAACAGGACTAGAAGTAGAAGGAATTGAAACTTTCGAACAAATAAAAGGTGGTTTAGAAGGTTTTGTAGTGGGCGAAGTCATGACGTGTGAACCACACTCAAATTCTGATCATTTGAACTGCACAACAGTTAATATTGGTGCAGAAGAAAATTTATCCATCGTTTGTGGAGCTTCAAATGTAGCCAAAGGACAAAAAGTAATTGTTGCTACAATCGGAACAATGCTTTATCCAGAAGAAGGCGAACCATTCAAAATCAAAAAAGGAAAAATCAGGGGAGAAGTTTCGGAAGGAATGATTTGTGCCGAAGACGAGATGGGGTTAGGAAAAGGACACGACGGAATTTTGGTCTTAGAAGGCGAAAAAGCACAAGCCAAAAATGGAACTCCTGCAAGTCAAGTTTTTGATTTACAAAATGATATAGTTTTAGAAATTGGTCTTACTCCAAACCGAGTAGATGCAGCTTCGCATTATGGAACGGCTAGAGATTTGAAAGCTCGTTTGAAGCGTGAAATTTCTATGCCTAGTATTGAAGAATTTGAAAAATTAAAGAAAGAAATTAATAAAACTGATGCTGTTCAAGTAGAAATAAAAAATACAGAAGCCTGTCCAAGATATGCAGGCGTAACAATCAAAAATGTAAAAGTTGCAGCTTCTCCAGCGTGGCTCAAAATGGCTTTAGAAAGTATTGGTCAGAAATCAATCAATAATGTAGTTGATATTACAAACTATGTTTTGCATTCTTTCGGTCAGCCTTTACACGCCTTTGATGCTGATAAAATTAAAGGAAATAAAGTTGTAGTTTCGACTCTTAAAGACAAGACTGAATTTGTAGCCTTAGACAAAGAAAAATATACACTTTCTGAAAGCGATTTGATGATTTGTGATTCTGAACTAAATCCTCTTTGTATTGCTGGTGTTTTTGGTGGTTTAGACTCGGGGGTTTCTGATACTACGACAAATATATTTTTAGAATCGGCTTATTTTTCGCCTGATTTTGTTCGTAAAACATCAAAAATTCACGACCTTTTTACAGATGCTTCTTTCCGTTTTGCTCGTGGAACTGACCCAAATAACGTTCTGTATTCACTAAAATATGCAGCTTTATTAATTCAAGAAGTTGCAGGAACAGAAGAAACTATTTTTAGTGAAGTTACAGATTTGTATCCTCAAAAAATTGAAAATCCGACTTTTGAAGTTTCGTATAATTATCTAAATACACTTATCGGAAATGATATTCCAAAAGAAACTGTAAAACGTATTTTGACTGATTTGGATATCGAAATTTCTAACGAGAATGATGATAAAATAACTGTTTCAGTTCCAACTTATCGTGTCGATGTGCTTCAACCTGCTGATATTGCTGAAGAAGTTTTGCGTATTTATGGATTAAATAATATTGATTTTCCACAGACGGCTGCAACAGATTATATTGCGCCTTCCATTTCAAAAGACCAAGAAATTCGTAAAAAAACGGCTGATATTTTAGTAGGAATGGGCTTTTCAGAAATGATGAATAACTCGCTTACTTCATCAAATTATGCAAAAGCTTTAGAAATAGAATCTACAAGTATAAAAATGCTCAATCCACTTAGTGAAGATTTGGACGTAATGCGTCAGAGTTTGCTTTTTGGTGGTTTGGAAAGCATTACAAGAAACTTAAACAGACAAGAAGAACTTATAAAAGGATTTGAGTTTGGTAAAGTTTATCATAAACTCATTGACGGAGAAAAGAACCCAAAAGATGAGCAACGTAGCTATTTTGAAGAGTGGCAATTAGGTCTTTTCTTAGTCGGACAAACGCCTGTTTCGTGGAATAAAAAAGCTACTCCAGTTGATTATTTTCAGCTTTCTAGTGTTGTTCAAAGAGTTTTAAAAGCTGTAGGTTTTGATATTTCTGATTTTGACCAAAATAAATTGAGTGAAGATAAGGAACTTCAATACGGTATCGAACTTACAAAAAGAACAGGAAAAGATTCTTTTGAGCAGATTTTGAAAATGGGATTGGTAAAGAAAAAACTTTGCAAGCTCACAGAAACAAACGCAGAGGTTTTTTATGCTCAAATTCGTTGGGAAGCTTTATTAAATCAAAAAATAAAACCAAGAGAATTTTCTGCGCTTTCAAAATTCCCTGTTGTGCGTCGTGATTTGTCTATCGTTTTGGATAAAAAAGTTTCTTTTGCTGAACTGCAGAAAGTAGCTCAAAAAACAGAGCGAAAAATTTTACAAAATGTTTCTGTTTTCGATATTTATGAAGGTGATAAAATTGAAGAAGGCAAAAAATCATATTCTGTTGCATTCTCATTGCAAGACAAAGACAAAACATTAGACGAAAAAACAATCGAAAAAACGATGCAAAGACTTATTGCTGCTTATGAAAAAGAAGTAGGAGCTTTGATTAGAAAGTAATTTTTTGGTCGTCGGTGGGGACACTAACAATGGCAGAATTTAAAATGTAGCCGATACTTTAGTATCGGAAATGTATTTTATCAAAGAGAAATAATAGTTTTTTTAACTGTTATTTCTCTTTTTGCTTTATTCTTCCTCCTTTTTAAAATAAAACCTAAAATCCTTTATCTGTTCTCTTTCATCATCTCTCATTTCCTCTAATTCAAACTTAACAGGGCGACCAGTAAACGAGTTTTTAGTTTTATCTTCCACTTTAAAATAGCGAATATCAACCTTTCCAACATCTACAATCTGAACCATTAGTGTATCTTCGTAAAGTTGCCAACCCAAAATAGGAAGTCTTGACTGATTTATTCTATCTCCCTCCATATCAAAAAAACCTGCTTGATATTCTCCATTTCTGTTTTCTTGTAAATTCAGTTCAAGGAAAGAAGTATCCTCTCCATCTACTTTTTCAGCTTTATGAATCCATTTTCCAATTATTTTTTTGTCTTGCTCATTATTCCATTCAAATAAGTTGCTGTCAAACTCTTGATTTACTTTTATATATTTCACGACTGTTTCATTAGTTCCTTCTATAATTACTCTGAAAGGAAACAAAATACCTTCTACTTCACGATAATCACTGTAATAACTTAGCTGACCTGTTCTGCTCAACTTTAGAACTAAAAGTCCTGTTTTTTTATCATAAGCTCTTGTTTGAGAGACACCTTGAAAATCTGTAATTGTTATTTGATAAGCTGCAACAGAATCATTTACCTTTCCTTGTCCTGAATATTTTATTCTATATTTATTAGACAAAAAATTTAATTCTTCAAATGTTTTTTCATGCCCCATAGCTTCCATCATTGTAGAAAACATTGCTCCTATAACTTGCCCTTTCGTATTAACTACTGCCATGTTATCTCTTGCAACAACAAGCATAGAATCTCTTTTATTTTCAGAATAACCAGCCTTTCCAATAATTATCTTTGATTCAAGAGTTATTGTATCAGCAGGCATGTAAACCTTGTCTACAAATTCTATAGTTTTGATTTTACTTATAGCTTATCTGCCTCCGATGGCTTCCAGATGTCTTTCGATTATTTCTTCAGCAGTAGGCTCATCATTTTGAGCAAAAACACCTTGAAAGGTAAATGAACAAATGAGTAATAACAACATTTTTTTTTGAAGGAACGACATCATGTTTATTGAATTTAGAATAAATAATAGTTTATAATAGAAGCGTAGAAATAAGAATTTATTGTGAGATACTTAGTTAATACCTAGAAATTACTAGCGAAGTAAAATTACTAATGCAACACTTTACATCAAATGATACGTACTGTCAATAAAATTACAACAATAAAAATATTTGATTCATGAGCAAAGATATTACACTTTCCATAAAAAAGAGCTGTTCAGAAAAGTTTGAGAATTTTAAAGCTACAAAAGTAGGTGGCTTTTGTGGCTCTTGTCAGAAAGAAGTCATAGATTTTACCCAAATGACTGATAAAGAGATTATAGCCTACTTTCAAAATAATCAGAAAAAATCTTGTGGGCGTTTTAATGAATCTCAACTCAAAACCTATTCTACTGTTATTCCTTCAAAAAGAACGTATAGTTTGAGAAAAATAGGAATTGGTTTGATGAGTTTTTCTCTTCTTTCGCTATTATCAATTAGTAAAAGTCAAGCACAACAGACTAATCAAACTGTGATTATAGAAGCATCTGAAAATACACAAAACAAACAAACGACTACTACTGATAAGGAGCAAATTACTATAACAGGAAATATTACCAGTGTAGATGGTGCTTTACCTGGAGCAACTATTCAGTTAAAGGGAACTCAAATAGGAACTCAGACAGATATGGAGGGCAATTTTAGTATTACAGTTCCTTATGCTGATGAAATTATTATTGTAGCACGTTTTGTGGGATATGAGGCAAGAGAAGAAGTAGTAACAGAAAATACATCACAAAATTTGACATTACAATTACATGAATATGAACTCCTGGGAGAAGTGAGTGTCAATGAAGTTTATCAATCAAAACAAACAGTTTGGCAAAAATTTAAAGGTTTATTTAGATGATTCGATTTTTCTGTATTATATTCTTGTGTATTACTGGAATAGCTAAAGCACAACTCAGTGACTTTGGAAATGTAGATTTTCGTAAAGCTGATAGTGTTGCAAATCACTACAAAGGCGAGAGCTTAAAAAACTTGCCTTTACTTTCTTATAATTTGACAAACTCGTTACCTTCTCAAGTAGAAAAATTTAGAGCAATATATACTTGGGTAAGCACTAACATTGAAAATGATTATTGGGGATATGTCAAAAATAGACAGAAACGTAAGCAATTTCAAGATGATAGTGTGGCTTTAAAAAACTGGAATCGCTCATTTTCTACTAAAGTATTTGAGAAATTAGTCAGAGAACAAAAAACACTTTGTACAGGCTATGCTTATTTAGTAACAGAATTGGCAAATATTTCAAATATAAACTGTGAAATTGTAAATGGTTATGGAAAGACAGCAAATAGCAATACAGATAAAGAACACAGTATTCCCAATCATTCGTGGAATGCAGTACAACTTGATAACAAATGGTATCTCTGTGATGCAACTTGGTCAAGTGGCTTTTTTGATGTAAATAAAAATGAGTTTGTTTCAGAATATAATGATGGCTATTTTTTGGCTGAACCCAAATTATTTATCAAAAATCATTATCCTTTAGATAAAAAATGGATGTTATTGGAAAATAAACCTTCTTTATCTGACTTTTTGAATGCACCATTAGTTTATAAATATGCTTTCAATTATCAGCTCATTCCGTTAGAGCCTCAAAAAATGAAAATGGAGATAGGTAAAAATGAAACAATTATTTTTTTATTTGAATCTCCAGACTCACTCAAAACAGAAGCTATTGAACTAGAACTAGTTTCAGGTTCTTCTAAATATTCTCAAAAGCCAATCATTAGCAGAACTAAAGAAGGATTTTTAGAGTTAAAATATGCGTTTGAAAAATTAGGTTTTTATGATGTTCATATAAAAAATAATAATCAATATCTTGTTACCTATATTGTTAGGGTTAGAAGAAATATAAAATAGGAATAAAAAAAGCACAAGATTTTGGTCTTGTGCTAATCTGAAAAAATGAGATAATAGTTCTTTAGGCTTTCATATCAATTACATATCTAAAACGTACTTTTTCCTTCTTTATCTTTTCGAAGGCATCATTAATATCTTCTATTTTCATCATCTGTACTTCTGGATGAATATTATGTTCTGCACAGAAATCAAGAACTTCTTGTGTATCTTTTACTCCACCTATTACCGAACCACCTACTTGACGAGCTAGTTTTGCCACTTCCATATTATTAAGAGGTTCTTTATACTCTCCCAAAAGACCAACTGTTACCAAACTACCACGAATAGCGAGTAGCTTAACATAAGGATTGACATCAAAAGCATAAGGAATTGTAATCAGTATATAATTAAAATTCATAGCATTTTTTTTCATTTCCTCATCATTTTCTGAAATCAGAACGTGGTCAGCACCTAATTCTAAGGCTTCTTTTCGTTTGGCTTCTTGTGTAGTAATTGCTGTTACTTCTGCGCCCATTGCTTTTGCTAGTTGCACAGCCATGTGTCCAAGTCCTCCTATTCCAACAATAGCTACTTTGTCTCCTTGTTTGATGTTCCATTGTTTGAGTGGTAAATAAGTTGTTATTCCTGCGCACAAAATAGGAGCTGCTTTCTTTATATCTAGCTTTTCAGGAATACGTAACAAAAACTCTTCGCTTGAGACTACATGACTAGAATAACCTCCAAAAGTATTAAAATCAGATGCTGGGTCATTAAAATAACCGTTATAAGTCATTGTAGGGCCGTGAGGTCCTGCACAAAACTGTTCTTCATTATCTTGGCAAGGTTTGCAGGTCTGGCAACTATCTATCATACAACCAACTCCTACTAAATCTCCTTCACTAAATTTTGTTACTTTGTTACCGACTTTTGCTATTTTTCCAATAATCTCATGCCCTGGTACACATGGATAACGAGTATTTTTCCAATCATCGTTTACTTGATGAATATCACTATGACAAACACCACTATATAATACCTCTACAATAACTTGGTTATCATTAATCATAGGACGTTCTACATCCATTTCTGATAGCCTATGGTCTGTTAATTTGTTAAGCAAATTATCTTTTGCTCCATAACCCTTTACTACAAATGTGTTTTCTTTAAATTTAATATCGGTTTTCATTCTAACTAGATTAAAAAGTGTTACATAAAAAAAGTAATTCTATCTTTTTATAAAGATAGAATTACTCCGATAACGTTATGCTAAGAAAATTGTTTTTCTAGTTTTAGAAGTTCATTTGTAAACAAGTCTTGATGAAGAATTCGCTCATTTTCTAGTTTGTTATCAACAAGCCAATTCAAGAATGAATTTACTCTTTTGGGTTTCATAGAACCACATTCTGAATCAGTTTTAAAATATGGAGCCGTAAAATTAATTGACTTTTCTAAATCAACATTTTGCTTATCGTATTCTGTGAGGTGTTTTTCTAGGATTTTTATAGCTTCTAATTTATTTTCTATGGCGTATAAATATCCTTTTTGAGTGGCTTTTATAAAATTTGAATATTCCTCTTTTTGTTTGTTCAAATTACTATTTTTTGTAATAATGACAGGAGAATAACAATAAGGAATATCAAAGTTACCTAAAGAAAATTTATTGAGTTCTACATTCTTGGATTCAGCTTCTATACCTTCCCAATTATTGAATATCCATGTTGCATCAGCTTTGTTTTCTAATAAAATATTCCAAATTCCTAGTTTTTCAGGATATACTAATTCAATATCTCCAGTTCCTCCATCATTTTTTACCATTTCTTTCACAATATAGTCTTCATAACGTGCTTTATAAGAAGCATAAATTTTTCCATCTAAAAGTTGAGGTCTATCTATTTTTGAAGATTTTAATGTTACAATACTGCTAATATCTTCTTGCAAAATGGCGAAAACAGCAATAGCATCAACTACATTTTTTTTGTTGTTTAGACTAATCACAGTTTCGAAAGGTGCAATAGCAAAATCAGTTTCATTTAGCTCTAATTTTTTACCAGGAGTAAGAGCATAATTATCCTCTAAAGGATTTATAATGGTTGTTTCTATCTCCAATTCTTTGTAAAATCCTAGTTCTTTTGCTACAAAAATTCCGATATGATTGATGTTTGGAGTCCAATCTAAAGCGATTCTTAATTTTTTCATGGTGTGTTTTAGTATTAAAAATTGGTTTGAAGGACAAATATAATAATTCTTATTGTCCTATAAAGTCAAAATTTAAAACGATACACTTAAATCAATCTTTTTTGTATTTTGCAAAAAAAAATAAAAAAAAACAATTAGCTATAAAAAAATGAACTTAGAAAAAGACTTTACTACCCAAATTCTAAATTTAAAAGATGATTACGAAGGAAAAGTAATTGCTACACTTGTTTCTTGTAATGAGAATACAGGAAATAGAAAAAGTATAATTTATATTCATGGTTACATCGATTATTTTTTTCATCCTCATGTAGCTGAACAGTTTATTGAAAATGGATTTGATTTTTATGCGCTAGACCTTCGTAAATATGGGCGTTCGTGGCTTCCTCATCAAAGAGAAAACTATTGTAAATCTATTACAGAATATTTTGAGGAAATAACGATGGCAATTAATCAGATTTATGAAAAAAGTCAGTCGCCTATTTATCTATTTGGACATTCTACTGGAGGACTTACAGCATCTAGTTATGCTAATTTTGGAGAAGAAAAAAGTAAAATAAGTGGGCTTATCCTAAACTCTCCCTTTTTAGATTTCTATGATTCTGAGTTTAAAAAGAATGCTACTTTAGCTGCTTGTAATATGCTTACTTTATTTTCAGATTATACCTATATCAATAATATGCTTTCGCCTGTTTATGTGCAAAGTATTCACAAAGATTTTAAGGGAGAATGGGATTTTAATTTGAAATGGAAATATACAAAAGGCTTTCCTACTTATTTCAAATGGGTTTTGGCAATTGATGAGGCACACGAAAGATTACAAAAACACTCAGCTATTCAAGTTCCCGTTTTGGTTATGCACTCTTCTGCTTCTACCAAACTTTCCAAATTTTCAGAAGAAGCTATGCGAAAAGATATTGTTTTAGATGTAGAAGATATAAAAGAAAGAGGTGCAAAACTAGGTGATAAAGTTACTTTATTAGAAGTAGAAAATGCGATGCACGATATATTTTTATCTTCAAAAATAGTTAGAGAAAAGGCTTTTGAAGGAATGTTTAAATGGTTTTTAAATAAATAAAAAGTAAAAAAGAAATTACTGTATTTTCTGTTTGCGTCCTATCTTATAGTAGAGAATATTTGCAACGATATTAAAGGCAAATAAAAAATTACTCCCTAACACCACAATAACCCAAATTAATTTATCATTATTTTCAAATTTATTTTTCAAAATATCAATTAGAGATATGATAGAAAAAATAACTCCTATGCTATAAAATGGTAAAAGTAGAACAAATAATTCATAAAATAAGCTATATAATCCATATAAACTGAATGCTAACATAAATAAATTGTGTTTGGTTTATACGAACAGTTTATTCGTTTTATAAACTGTTCGTATATATTATTAATCAATTAAACCAAACTTAATAAAGCCTCTTCCAAAGCCTTAATTTTAGCTTCTGCATCAGCTTTCTTTTGGCGTTCTTTTTCAATAATATCAGGTTTTGCATTATTTACAAAACGCTCATTTGAAAGTTTTTTATCAACACTTACCAAAAAGCCTTTTGTATATTTGATTTCCTTCTCTAAGTTTTGACGCTCTTCTTCTACATTAATTTGAACTGGAACAGAAAACTCATCTCCTTTTACTACAAAACTCATAGCTGGATTTGGCTTTTCGTCTGTAAAATTGATTTTATCAACTCCTGCTAGTTTCTGAATTAGAGAAAGATACTCATCATAAAAACTAGCATCAGAAGTAGTATTTGCAATCTTTACAAATAAATCTAGCTTTTCTTTCGGAGGAATACTTTTAGCATTTCTAACCTTTCCAACTTGAGAAACTATTTCAAAAATCTGTTCTGTTTTTTCTAAAATAGCAGCATCAAATTCTTTTACCTTTGGATATTCTGCAACTATAATCGCTTCTTTTTCTCCTCTTTCATTTAACAAATGCCAAAGCTCTTCTGTGATAAATGGCATAAAAGGATGTAAAATTTTCATGAGTGTTTCGAAAAACTCAATCGTTTTATTGTATGTTCCTTTATCAATTGGAGAACCATAAGCAGGCTTTATCATTTCTAAATAATTAGAACAGAATTCGTCCCAAATCAATTTATAAACTCCCAAAAGTGCATCAGAAATACGATATTCTTTATAATGATTCTCAATTTCTGTTAAAGACTGATTTAATTTTGCTTCAAACCAATTTATTGCCACTTGATTTCCTTGTGAGATAGCATCATTTGTTTGTTCAAGTGACTTCAAAAGTAAGAAAGCATTCCATATTTTATTAGAAAATTTACTTCCTTGAAAGCATAATTTCTCATCAAAAGGCAAATCATTTCCTGCTGGAGAAGAAAAAAGCATTCCTACACGAACACCATCAGCACCATACTGTTTGATTAAATCTAATGGGTCAGGAGAATTTCCTAACGACTTAGACATTTTTCTACCTTGCTTATCTCGTACAATTCCTGTCAAATAAACATCTTTAAACGGACGTTTGCCTGTATATTCGTAACCTGCAATTATCATTCTGGCTACCCAAAAGAATAAAATCTCTGGAGCAGTAACCAAAACTTGTGTTGGATAGAAAAAGTCTAACTCCTTATTTTTAGACAAATCAATTTTTCCTGTTTCTTTGTCAAAACATTCATCATTGAATCCATCAAAAACAGCGATAGGCCAAAGCCAAGAAGAAGCCCACGTATCCAAAACATCATCGTCTTGACGAATATCATTTTCAGTTACTTCTTTTCCTGTTTTTTCTTTGATTAATTGTAGAGCTTCTTCCTTAGTTTCGGCTACAACAAAATCATCATCTCCATCTCCGTAGAAATAAGCAGGAATTTGATGTCCCCACCAAAGCTGACGAGAAATACACCAATCTCTTACATTTTCCATCCAATGACGGTATGTATTTTTGAATTTTGCAGGATGTAAAACGATTTCATCTTTCTCAACAACTTCTAAAGCCGTCGCAGAAATTTCTTTCATTTTGATAAACCATTGCAACGATAATTTTGGCTCAACAACGCTTCCTGTACGTTCCGAACGTCCAATTCTTGAAACAACTTCTTCTTTTTCTACTAATAAACCTGCTTCTTCTAATTTTTTGGTGATTAGTTTACGAACCTCAAAACGGTCTTTTCCTACCATTTCAGGCATTTCACATTTATCGTTTAAAGTTCCATCATCATTGATTGTATCAATAACTGGCAAATTGTGTCTTTGTCCAATTTCATAATCATTAGGGTCATGTGCAGGCGTAACTTTCAGTAATCCAGTACCAAAATCTATTTCTACATACTCATCTCCAATAATTGGAATTTTGCGACCAATAAAAGGAACGATTGCATTTTTACCTATTAAATGTTTGAAACGCTCATCTGTTGGATTTACTGCAATGGCAACATCTCCCATAATTGTTTCTGGGCGTTGCGTTGCTATTGTAATTGTTCCTCCGTCTTCTAATTCGTATTTTGTGTGATACAAAAATGCTCTTTCGCCTTCCTCTTTATAGATTATTTCTTCATTCGAAATGGTAGTTTGAGCTTCACAATCCCAGTTTACCATTCTCAAGCTACGATAGATGTAGCCTTTTTTATACATATCAACAAAAACACGAATAACGGCTTTATAATAGCCTTCGTCCATTGTAAAACCTGTACGATTCCAGTCACAACTTGCACCTAATTTTTTGAGTTGTTCAAGAATAATTCCACCATATTTGTCTTTCCATTGATAGGCGTGAGCTAAAAATTCTGCTCTTGTTAGGTCAGATTTTTTGATTCCTTGTTCACGAAGCAAACGAACTACTTTAGCCTCTGTAGCAATAGATGCGTGGTCTGTCCCTGGTACCCAAAGAGCCTCAAAACCTTGCATTCTAGCACGACGCACCAAAATATCTTGAATTGTATTGTTGAGCATGTGTCCCATGTGAAGGACACCTGTAACATTCGGTGGAGGGATGACAATGGTAAAAGATTCCTTTTTAGGCTCATTTTCTTTTGGAACATGGGCTTCAAAAAATCCGTTTTCAAGCCAGTATTTGTACCACTTGTTTTCTATTTCTGTGGGTTGGTAGGTGTTGCTAAGTTCGTTCATTTCAATTATCAGTTACCAGTAAACAGTTATCAGTAAATTATTTTTGTAACAATGTGTTTAATCTGTAAAGTTCAGAAATTTTTGAGAAAGAATTAAATTTTATTTACATTTTAGTATAACAATCTCAAAAATACTAAAGACTAGCAATTTTTAAAATCAAAATCTATTTTAGTTACCAGCTTCTAACCAAATTAGTAAAAAATAACTATCAAAAACATAAATTTCTTCGTAACTTCGTGGAATGGAAAATTATGTAGTTTCGGCACGTAAGTATCGCCCAGATACTTTTGATGCTGTCGTCGGACAATCTCACATTACGGATACTCTCAAAAATGCAATTCGCTCAAGCCAACTTGCACAGGCTTTTTTGTTTTGTGGCCCTCGTGGTGTTGGTAAAACAACTTGTTCTCGTATTTTGGCAAAGACAATCAATTGTTTGAATATTACGCCAGAAACAGAACCTTGTGATGAGTGTACGTCATGCAAATCTTTTAATAGTGGTAATTCTCTTAATATTAGTGAACTAGATGCAGCTTCGAATAACTCAGTTGAAGATATTCGTAATCTAATTGAGCAAGTGCGTTATCCTCCTCAGGCTGGAAAAAAGAAAGTCTATATTATTGATGAGGTTCACATGCTTTCCAATCAAGCTTTTAATGCTTTTTTGAAGACTTTGGAAGAGCCACCTTCGTATGCTATCTTTATTTTGGCAACGACAGAAAAACACAAAATCATTCCTACTATTCTTTCTCGTTGTCAGATTTTTGATTTTAATAGAATTCAGCCCAATGATGTAGCTCGTCATTTGGAAAAAATTGCTATCAAAGAAAATGTAGAAGCAGAAGAAGAAGCTTTACAGCTTATCGGAAGAAAAGCTGACGGTGCTTTGCGTGATGCTCTTTCTATTTTTGATATGTTAGTTACGTTTTCACCTGACAGAAAACTAACTTATGTTCGTGCTATCGATAATTTGCATGTCTTGGATTATGATTATTACTTTAAATTGACAGATGCCTTTTTGAGTAGAAATCATACTGAAGCCTTACTTATTTTTGATGAAATATTGAAAAAAGGGTTTGACGGACATAATTTTGTAGTTGGTCTTTGTGAGCATTTACGTGATTTGCTCGTTTCAAAAGATGCTGCAACAGTTTCTTTACTAGAACTTTCAGAATCGATAAAAGAAAAATATAAATCTCAAGCTGCTGCATCTTCTTTTTCATTTTTGATGTCAGCTCTTAATTTAGCTTCTGCCTGTGAGTTGGGATATAAAAATAGCAAAAATCAGCGTCTTCATGTAGAAATGACACTTTTAAAACTTTCTCATGTAATGGCTGCACTGTCTATTCCTCAACTGGTGGAAGATTTAAAAAAAAAAGACTAGCTAAATCTCAAAATTCATCAGAAGAACAAAATTCTATATCAAAGACAACTACTTCATATCAAAATCCAGCTCTAGCAAAAAATACAGAAGATATACCTTGGAAAAAAACGCCAAAGGTTACAACAAATGTCAAAATTCAAAAGAAAGTAGTTGTTGAAAGTAAAGTAGAAGAAAAGAAAGGAGTCAATTCACAAGCTGACCGAAATTCTAGTTTTGATACAGCAAAAGCTCAAAAAGTTTGGAAAGAGTTTTTCAAATCAAGTCCTTCAGCTTTTGCAGGAAGTCTAATCAATGCAAAATTAGTAGTAGAAAAATCACCAATTATTAAAGTAGAATTACTCAATAATATTGCGTTGCGTTCCGAATTTTCTACTATCAGAATTGCACTAAATCCTCATTTAGCCAATAATTTGGATAACGATTTTGTGCAAATAGAAATTATAGACCAACATATAGAAAAACAAATACCTGTAAAAGCATTATCCGAACAAGAAAAGCTAGATGTTTTGGTGAAAGAGTTTCCTCTAATAAATGAAGCTATGCGACGTTTTGGTTTACAATTAGACAACTAGAAAATGAATTATGAATTGCAAATGATGAATTATAAATGGTAAATGTTGAAATAGAATATGATGAAAATAATAGATTATATTCTTTTAAACCAAAAGCAGTAAATCAAAAAATTTGGCGTGTTTTTCCTGATCCAAAAAGTGATTTAATAGTTTTAGAAATCAGAGAAAAGCAAGAACAAAAAAATATATCTCAACTTCTTATCTTGCACAATTACAAAAAAGAAATTGTAGCAATGGCTGAAATGGAAGCTACTCAAACACTTCTTACTTTTTTTGATGAAACTATTTTATTATCAGAAATTGATTTTCAACATGAAATGCCACTTGCAAAGGGCTTGAAGGCTCTAAATACAGATTTTGAAACAATCTGGGAATTGGAAGAAGTAAGTTATTACGGAGTTATAGAAGAAGATAATCAGAATGAAACCAAAGTAGCCTTTTCTCTACAATCCAATTACTACTCTGTTCCTCTAAAACCTAATTTAGAAATAGAAATTTATACAGATAAAGAACAAATAGAAGCCATTGAAGAAGAATATTATAATCTGAAATCCAAAGTAAGACAGTATTTTTATTCTACTGATGAGTATCTAATAAGTCATCTAAATTATAAGGATATTTCAAATTTTGTGTTTAAGAAGACAAATCAAACTATTCAAAACTCTATTCTTTATACAGAAAATGAAAGTTATTTGATTTGTAGCTATTTAGTGGAAAATGAAAAACAACAAAATGAAAATTATTTACTTTGTACAGATAAAAAAGGAAATTTGAAAACTCATTTTTTGATAAATGAAAATATAAAAAAACCACAAGAAATTATCTTGATGAAAAGTAAAATCTTATGGATAGATGAAAATAGAGTATTTTTAAAAGATATTAATTATTCCATTTAGTCATTTTTCTCTTGAAATTTGTAGGTATCTCACCGACATTTTTTAACATATCTCACAAAGATTGTCAGATAACCAATATTTTTTATAGAATAAAACGAACAGGTAATTTAAAATCTTCGGTTTCTTCTTGCCAAATCATAGAATTAATTTTCCAATCTCCTTTTATAAATAACAGTTCAATGCTTGCCATTCCTTTTTTATTTTCAATATTTGAATCATAATAACAGATTTCAAAACCACCAAAACGCTGTGCAATATTGCCAAACTGTTCAATTTTATAATTGAGTTCACGAACATAAAAGGGAGGAAAGTCATTTTGTTGAATTTGTGAACGAAACAAACTGATAAATCTATCAACAGACAAACGAATAGGCTCACCAAATGTATTATTTGTCATAATAGCAGAAGGAGTGAAGCAATTTCTTAATTCATTCCAAATTGGCTTTTCATTTCCATTATTTCCATAAAAAGACAGAACACGGTACATCTGTGCTACTCTGACGTTTACATCATCAGTTGGAGGCATAATGTTCTCAAGCTCGTTTAGATTATCTTTACTCGTATTATTTTCAATACTACGTTTTAGATTGCTGATATCTACATTTGTTTGTTTTAAATCTTGCTTTATTCTTTCCAAGAGATTTGTTTTTTCCAAAATTGTTGTCATAGTAGTTTCATTTTATAAGGAGTATAGAAATTAGGAAGGAGAATCTACTTTTATTAAAAAGTTGCGATAAGATGTGAAATATAACAGCTTTAATAAAGATACAAAAAACTTTTTATAGTACAAATTTTCAACATTAGAAAAATAGGTCAAAATAGATTACAATTGTATTTGTTTTACTAAAACTTGTTTTGATAAATAGCGTTAAACTGAAATAAATCATAAAAAGGCTAACAAAACTATACCTGAACCTATTTTTTAGAAAACTTTGATAGCTTTTTTATTGTAAAATTGCTTATCTTTCAATAGATTTACGAGTGTATCACAATTTTCAAACTATTTAGTAAGCATTTTTTGACTTTAATTTTATATTTTTCGTTGTAGTAACTTTATATAAAACAAAAATTATAGTATTAATTACAGCATAATCAATTACCTATGTTAAATCTTCTCTTAGAAATCGGTGCAGCAGACAAATCATTTTGGGATTATTCCTTCAAAATTGGAGACGTAATCTTACTTTTGCTTCTTGGTTTTGGTGCATATCAAGGCTATCTAAAAGGAATTATTGTAGAACTGTTGTCTTTATTTATACTTATTTTTATTGTCTATTGGGTAATGACAGGTACATATTTGGGTTTTAACTCTCTGCAAGAAAGTGATGTAGTAGGAAAATTTTCCAAAACAACGACTCCTTTTCTAACCTTTCTTATTGTTACTATTCTGTTAGCTCTTCTGATGGAATTTTTAGGAAATTTGGGTAGAAAATTTCTACGATTTACGCTTTTCGGTTCTGCTGATTCATTTATAGGAGCTATTTTTAGTCTCGTCAAATATTGTTTTGTAATTGGTCTTGTAATGGTTCTTTGTATAGATATTGGTCTTTTTCAAGAAGCTGAAATCAGAGAAAAATCATTGCTTATGCCTCTAGTAATGGATGTTTTTTCTTATATTGTTCTTGTTTTGGACGGAATAGGCGTAGAAATAAATGACCTCTTGGCAGGTATTAGTAATTTACTTAGAAGGTATTAGTAAGCAATAAAATATTTCTTTACAGCATAGAAAAAGCCTAAATTTTCAGTGATAAACTGAAAATTTAGGCTTTTTTTATAGGAATGTTTTTACAATAATTCATAGAAAAAATCATAAAAAAACCTTTCAATCAAATTGAAAGGTTTTTGTGAGCCTTCTAACGGGATCGAACCGTTGACCTATTGATTACAAATCAATTGCTCTACCAGCTGAGCTAAGAAGGCTTGTTTTTCTTTGGTGATACAAAGGTAGTATCTTATTTTGATATAGACAAATTTTTCTTCAAAAAAAAGTGTTTTTTTAATGCTGTTTGCTGAAGTATGATGCTAAGGTGTTGATTTTTAATAAAATAACGTGAACTCGGAATTAAGACACCGATAATGGCGAGGGTTGTGCTGTAAAAGAATTCTTTTTGCGTTGTCTCCTGATGACACAGAGTTTGTCTAACGCTATGTTAGATAAGATACATAATGCCTTAAAAAAAGAGTTAGACAACATAATTATCTAACTCTTTTTGTTTTTCTTATTTTTTATTCATCAAATCTTCAATTTCTTCTACTTCAATAGGAATATTGCCCATTAAGTCATCATAACCATTTTTTGTAATGACAATATCATTTTCAAGACGAATACCAATTTTTTCTTTAGGAATATAAATACCAGGTTCAACAGTAAAGACCATTCCAGCTTCTATTTTCCTATCAAAAGCACCATAATCGTGAACATTAATTCCTAAATGGTGTGTTGTTCCGTGCATAAAGTATTGCTTATACAATGGATTGTTTGGATCTTGATTTTTAACTTCCTTTTTATCTAAAAGTCCTAATCCAATCAATTCTTTTTCCATCAAATTTCCTACTTCTTTGTGGTATTCATTTAATGTATTTGAAGGATTAAGAAGTTTCATGGCAGCACGCTGAACACGCAAGACAGCGTTATAAACCTCTTTTTGACGTTTTGTGTATTTTCCACTTACAGGAATTGTTCGTGACATATCCGACGCATAACCTGCATATTCTGCACCAATGTCTAACAAAATAATGTCTCCTTTTTTACAGATATTATCATTCTGAACATAGTGCAAAACACAAGAGTTTTCTCCTGCTGCAATAATTGGCTCATAAGCAAAACCTTTAGAACGATTTCTTATAAATTCATGCAAAAGTTCGGCTTCAATCTCATATTCCATTACATTTGGTTTTACAAAAGAAAGCAAACGACGGAAACCTTTTTCAGTAATACTACATGCATGACGCATCAATTCTATTTCAGTTTTTTCCTTTATAGCACGAATGTTTTGTAAAATAGGTGCGCTTCTTTGATAGGTATGCAAAGGAAAGCGATGCTGTATTTCTTTACGAAAACGGTCATCACGAGTTTCTACTTCAACACTTTGTCTAGTATGTTCGTTGGTAGTTAGATAGACATTTTGAGCAGGGAAAATCAAAAACTGCTGCAAAATAGACCAAAATTGACTTGTCCAAAATACTGTTTGTATTCCTGATTGTTTGGTGGCTGCTTCTTTAGTGAGTTTCTCTCCTTCCCAAACTTTAATATGGTCATTGGTCTCTTTAACAAAAAGAACTTCTCTATATTTTTCCTCTTTTGCATCTGGAAAAAGAACTAAAATTGTTTCTTCTTGGTCAATTCCTGTCAAATAATAAATATCTGAATGCTGCACAAAAGGCATAGTGCCATCAGCACTAGTTGGCATAATATCATTTGAGTTAAAAATAGCAATTGAATTGGAGAGTAAGCCTTTTGTAAATTTTTTACGATTTTTTACGAAAAGGTTACTTTTTATAGGTTCGTGTCGCATAAAATGAGAATAGAATGTTTTAATTTGAGTTTTTCAAATGTACAAAAAAATCTATTGCAAGAATATGTAAGGAGCAACAGAACCAATTAATAAATATTAAAATATTTTATTATTCTATTTCTTATTGATTAAATGCTAAAAAAATGAAGGCTACAAACGAATATATTTTTATCTAGCTAACATTTTTTATATTTCTTTTATCTTCTGTTTTAGAACTAGGAGTAGTAACTTCTTTTTGAGGAAAAATTATAGAAGCCAAAATACTAATAGCAAGTATTCCCAAGATAATAAAAATGGAATGTTCGTTAGTAAAACCAAATGTTTTGAGCCAAGTTCCTGCAAGCATTTTCAGACCAATATAAGTAAGTAGGAAAGCCAAACCAAGTTTGAGATAGTGGAAAAGGTGCATAATATTCGATAAGAAAAAGAACATTGAACGCAAACCTAAAATAGCAAATATATTGGAGAAAAAAACCACATAAGGATCTTGTGTAACAGCAAAAATAGCAGGAATAGAATCAACAGCAAAAATCAAGTCTGTAAATTCGATAACCAAAACAACAATAAAAAGTGGAGTAACAGCCCAAGTTATTTTCTTTTTACGTTTTCTGTTTTCATTAGTTTTTAACTTTTTATTATTGATACTTTTAGTCAATAATCCTTCTTCGTAGGTAGGAAGTGGAATGAAAAAATGTGAACCTACATAACGAGGATAAACATTAAAGATTTTAGAAGTCCATTTTACTATCCAACTATCATTCGTATCTATTTCTTCTTCTTCCTCACCTTTTATAAATTCATAAAACATTTTGCCACCAGTAAAAATCAAGAAAGCTCCAAAGACATATAAAACCCAATGAGCATGCTGAATAATAGTAGCACCCAAGAAAATAAATAGAAAACGCATTACAATAGCTCCCAAAATACCCCAAAAAAGCACTTTCTTATAATATTTTTCAGCAACACCAAAGGAACTAAAAATCAAAATAATTACAAAAATATTATCAACAGAGAGTGAATATTCTAATAAATAGCCTGTTATGAAATCTAAAGACATTCTATCTCTGTAATTTTGAACACTTTGTTCAAAATTCCCTTCTACCAAAATTCCTGCTCTGTCTTCTATGGGAATATATTTTTCTACAATCTGTACTACGTCTTCATAGTTATTTACACCATGAATTAAATCGCCATAATAATCTAAAAAGCCCCAAAAACCTAGAGCCAAACATATCCAAAATACACTCCAAATAGCAGCTTCTTTGAATGATATGATATGATTTTCCTTAGAAAAAACACCTAAATCAACTAAAAGAATAAGGACGATAAAGACGGTAAAGAGTGCGAAAAATATATATTCATTCATAAAATTACTGACTGCAAACACTAAATGAGAAAGCGTTCGTAAGGTATTGAATATGCTTTTGAATCAAAATTATTATACAAAAAGCGAGTTGAAAAACGCTATTTGTTTAAATTTACTGATTAAAGAGCTGATTCATTATTTAAATTGATAGATTATTTTTATGGATAGTACGTTGCTAAATGCCGATATAAAACTAACTGAAAGATATAGAACTTTGAGTTTGTTTTAACAAAGAAAGTCAAAAAATATGATAATTCTATAAATTCTATATTGAATTTTAAAAACAAGTTAGTAAAGAGAATAGTTTTGAGAATTTATTTAAAAATTTAAAGACAAATCTCTTATTCTAACTTAATTAATAGGTTTTCCTGTTTCTGGATTAATTTTTTTGATTTTTATTCCAACATAACCAAAAATAATACTCATAAAAGGGCTAATAATATTAAAGAAACAATAAGGTGCATAATCTAGAGTGGCAACTTTCAAAACTCCTGCTTGTGTTGCTCCACATGTATTCCAAGGAATCAAAACCGATGTAACTGTTCCTGAATCTTCTAGTGTTCGGCTTAGGTTTTCAGGTGCAAGTCCTTTTTTACGAAAAGCATTTGCATACATTTTTCCTGGAACTACAACTGCCAAATATTGGTCAGAAGCTGTTAAGTTAAATACAATACAAGTTCCGACAGTAGCTGCAATCATAGAACCCGTAGAGTGAGCCAATGAAATAACAGCATTGCTAATACGTGCAAGCATTCCAGCAGCATCCATGACACCACCAAAAATCATAGCACACAAAATTAACCAAATTGTTCCCAACATTCCTTTCATTCCACTACTAGACAAAAGTCCGTTTACTGTTTCACTATCTGTAATAAGGCTTACATCGCCAAACATTGCCATCATAACAGCCGTATAACCTCCAAAATTTTCTAAAGCAAATATTCGCATATTTCTATAAGCTGTTTCTGGTTCTTTGCTCAAACTTTCTAAAGTAGGAGCTACATTGGCTACTTGTTCAATGATTTCTGGTTGAAAAATAATAGCAAAAACACCTCCCAAAACACTTCCAATTAGAAGTGAAGGTAAAGCAGGAACTTTACTTACAATCAATGCAATAACAGCAATAGGAACAGCAAAAAGAAAAGGACTTATAGAAAATTTATTTTCAATGGCACTCATAATTTCGTTTACATTGCTTGCAGAAGCTGTATTTTCGCTCATTAATCCAATTATCAAAAATAAAATCAATGTAATTGAGAAAGAGGGCACAGTAGTATAAAGCATATAACGAATATGCGTAAAAAGGTCAGTGCCAGCCATCGCAGGAGCAAGATTTGTTGTATCTGATAAAGGTGACATTTTATCTCCAAAGTAAGCCCCCGAAATAATTGCACCTGCTACCAAACCTTCATCAAAACCAAGAGCTGCACCAATCCCTAGAAGAGCAATACCCACTGTTGCAATCGTCGACCAAGAACTTCCCGTTCCTAGAGAAACTAAAGCACAAACAATACAAGAAGCTACTAAGAAAAAAGTAGGTGTCAAAACTTGTAAACCATAATAAATAAGAGCAGGAACGATCCCACTAAGCATCCAAGTACCAGCCAATGCGCCAATCATTAATAAAATCAAAACAGCAGACATAGCTGAATTAATACTGTCCAAAACACCATCCATTACCTGTGTCCAGCTCATTTTGAGATACCAAGCTACTAGACCTGCTATTGCGCCAGCCAAAAGTAAAGCTACTTGATTTGCACCAGAAGTAGCATTATCACCAAAAATAAGAACATTAAATACTAATAAAACGATTAAGCCAAGAATAGGAATGAGCGACTGAAAGAGAGTAGGTGTAGGCGTTTTTGGGTTAGTGGACATTATTTAGTGTTTAATTTGTGAGTGTTTAGTGATTAGCTTTAGTTTTGTGGTTTTAAATAACTAATCGTTAATCACTAAAACCTTATCACTAATTTTGAAGCAAATTAATAAAAAATTAATCTAAACGCATAATAATACCGAAAATAAAAAAAGGAAGAAATCCTATTTTATAACGAACAAGCGCACCCAAATTAGGGGCAGATAAGGCTAAAAGCGTAGCCATTCCCAAACAAAAAAATATTCCAAGAAGCCATAAAATAGCCAAAGAATCATTTTTAGAAGTAGATTTTTGAGCAAAAACTAAAGAACGAATTTGATGAAATAACTTCTTGATAGAAATAGTATGAATAAAGAAAAATAAAATAATCCAGTTTTCGATAACAGAAGCTAATCTATAAAAATTAAATTTAGGTGTTCCGAAAGTAGAAAAGTCAATCTCTAAAGGAAAAAATAAACCTGCCAAAAGTGCTTTTGGACTTTGCTCAAATAACTGAAGATAAGTGGGGAAGTTTTTATACTCCCCATTTTGATAATTATGATAAGTAGGTTCAAAATTATAACTATATGTAAAATTTATTTGATTATCAAAGTCAGAGTTAGCTAAAATATTTTGTTGATTAATAAAAATAGCTTCTGTTAGACGAGAAAACCATAAATTTGGATGAAGATTGGAAGCTAAACCAACAATAAAAACAAAACTTCCTAAAAATAAAAGAAACTGAAAGCGAATAGATTTATTAAAATAATTTCTAGCAAAGAAACTTATTCCAAAAGCAAAAAGTAAGGGAACAAGCAACGCAAAATAATAGTATTTGAGTAAAAACAAACAAAGGATAAGAACAAAAAATAAAATTGTTTTTATAACAATTCCTATAAAAAAAAATTTTGCTTTTTTTTCTGTTTTAATCTCTCCATTGTAGGTGTCCTCACCGACAATTCTATACTTCTTTCTTTCAAAAAATTTCAAAATATCTAAAAAGAAAGCAATTAAAAATCCCATAATCAGCCATAAAAGACTCTCTTTCATCATCGCTGATGCCCAAAAAGCAACCGAAGGAGTAAAGAAAAAACCAATACAAAGAGCTAATTTTATTTTTTTAATTTTTATATCAGAATCATTTTTGGTTATAAACCATCTTGCCAAACTATTTGTACACGCCCAAATTCCAAAAAAAGCCATAAGAGAGCTATAAAGACTAGTCAAATACATATTCTTTGCAGCTAAAAGATTCATAAAACTCAAATATCGAACAAAGAAAAATGCTCTTTCACCTTCTGTTGCAAAAGTATACATCCAAGCAGGGTTTAGTTTTCCTGTTACTAAAAAAATCAAATACCCTAGAGTATCACTCCAAAAATAATCACTCAATCTAAGTATATCTTGCTTATAAAAAATAAGGTCAGGAAGAATATTGAAACTTAAATGAAGTTGATATAATAATACTCCACAAAAAATTTTGAAAATCAAAGCTTTTACATACACTTTTGATAGAATTTCATTTTTATTGAGAAAATAATGTACTACTATAATTCCTAAGAAAAGTAGAATAGATATAATTATCATTTTTTTAAGATAGATAAAGTAAAGTGCTTGATAATTAGAGTGATAATTTGACAAATCAAATTTTATTATTGGTAAATCTAAACTTGTTTTTTTGTAAAGCCACTTTTTTTAAACATTTTTGTAAAAGCAAATAACAATCTGACGTGCATATATTTGAAATCGAACTAGGCATAAATCTAAAAAAACTAAAAAAGAACGTTTTTTGCTTACCTGTAAATATAATAATTATGAAAAATAATTATTAGCCCCAAAAATATCCTACCTTACACAACTATTTTTATCAAAATGAATAGAAAAATACTACTAAAATTCCCATTGAACAAAAAAAGAACTAAAAAAAAAGAATTTTATAAAAACAATAAAAAAACAGTAGTCTTAGCTTCAATTTGTCTAATCTTGGTGTTTTCATCCTTCTTTTCCCCAATAAATAAGATAGTTGAACATTCTTTTTCAACTCTATATGAAAAGTGGAAAGGCATCCCTTATGCAAATGATATTGTAAAAAATAAAGTTAGCTATCTTCCTACTAGTTTTTTACCTAAAAGTATTTTCTCGTCGATTTCTCGTCCGTTAGATGACCAACTTATAGATGGACGTTTTACTATAGGTTATGGCGATAAAAGTATTTTATTTGGTTATCCTTATTCTTTTTCTACCTCTCATTTTGTTTTACAATCAAGTGGAAAATATGCATCTAATAACCCAGAGCTTTCTCAAACGAAGGCATTAAAAGGTGTTCTTATTTCAGAAGTGGAAGAAAATTCTGATATGACGTTTACTTCAAAAGTAATTTATACCTATGATAATCTATTGATAACCCAAACTTTAGTGCCTGTTGATGCAGATTTAGAAGATTTAGAAAATACATCTAAAGGAAATTATTACAAAATAGAATATGAAATAGAAAATCAATCTGATGCTCCAAGAGACATAGAGTTTACACTTTTGTTAGACCCTATGATTGATGCTGATGATATTTGTAAACTTTCGGCGGATGGTTCGCATATAGGAATGGATGTAAAATTTGAAGGTGCAAAAATTCCTTTGCATTTTGCATTTTATAATGGTGACTTGCAGGCACAGTTAGTCACTAAACATAAAAATGCAATTGGTCCAGACTTGGCTTATGTAGGGCAATGGGCATATCTAACAAATGTTTTACAACTTGAACAGCAAAAAGTGGGAAACTATACAGATGACAGTGCAATTCTTTTGAGATGGAATACAAAAACATTAAGAAAAGGTGAGATGCGTACTTTTAGAGTGTTTTATGGCGTGCCTAAAGGAAAAGAAGGAATAAATTTACAACATCATAAACCGAATAGAAAATCTCAAATTACATTGTATTTTGATGCTAACCAAAGTCAATTAAGTTCAGAAGAAGAAGCTAAATTACGAAACTTTATTGGTGCTAGACGTTGGAAGGCTGCTTTAGTAGAAGGCTATACAGATGCAAAAGGTTCTGAGCAAGTAAATTTAGAACTCTCTAAAGATAGAATTAGTCAGGTGGGCTATGCTTTGCAGATGTTTGGTGTAAAATATGAAAAAATTTTACGCAAATCACACGGAGAATTTTTTGCTCGCAATGATGACACAGCTAGAGGAGTTGGAGAACAAAAAGATAGAAAAGTAGTAGTTACAGTTTGGAGATAGAATGAAATAAAACTATAAGACAGATTTTTAAAGTAGAAACAACTCGTTTGCTTTAAATTCTAATTAAGTTTGTCTATTCTTTTATATTTTTTCTTGTTTCCTAACTTTAGAAACTTAACTTTGCACTAGGTTTATTAAGCCTGCTTTATTATGTAGGCATTTCTGAACCAAATTATTTATACATTATTATTATTCGAATTTTATTTTAGATTAATTTTAGCTTTTAAGATTTAAGAAGCATTATCTAAATCAATTATTCATCTTAATTGTAAATATAAACATGCAAATTAGAATAAGATAGAAAAGTAATCTGTCTTAATTCTATAATCTATATCCTTTTTGGCTATTTTCTAACCACTTTTAAATCTATGTCTTACGAGATTGTCGTTATTATAATTTTTGTTTTGGGCTACATGGCTATTGCCCTTGAACATAATATTAAAGTTGATAAAGCTGCGCCTGCGCTTCTAATTGCTGTTCTGTGTTGGACAGTCTATATCGTTTCAGAAGGAATACTACCTCACGATGAAGATATGATTCATAAAATTGTTCATGGACATGATCAAGGACTTCTTACACATCTTGCCGAAACTTCCCAGATTCTATTCTTTTTGCTTTGTGCCATGACGATTGTTGAGGTAATTGATGCTCATCAAGGCTTTGAAGTAATTACAAAAAGAATAACAACACAAGATAAAAGAAAACTTATTTGGATTATTAGTTGGGTAACATTTTTCTTATCAGCAGCATTAGACAATCTTGCAACAACTATTGTAATGGTTTCGATGCTTCGCAAATTGGTTACAGACAAAAATGATCGTTTGATATATGTAAGTATGGTAGTTATTGCTGCCAATGCTGGTGGTGCGTGGTCGCCTATCGGTGATGTTACAACTACTATGCTTTGGATTGGGGGACAAGTAACAACAGTAAATATTATTACAAAATTGATGTTGCCTAGTATTGTATGTTTACTTGCTCCTCTTACAGTTATTACTTTCATGTTAAAGGGAGATTTGAAACCAGACAAAAAAGGCACTTTAGAGTCTGGAGGACATGGAGGACATGCTCCTATTCAAGTAAGAGAGGCTGATAGAAACCTAGTATTCGGAATTGGTCTTGCAGGACTTTTATTTGTTCCTATCTTCAAAACAATTACACATTTACCTCCTTTTATGGGAATGTCATTTAGTTTAGGAATTGTATGGCTGGTTACTGAAATACTTCATAATCGTAAAAAAGCAGAAGATGGAGCACACAGTAAACTTTCTGTTGTAGCGATTTTAGAGCGTGTAGATGTTCCTAGTGTACTATTCTTCTTTGGTATTTTGCTTGCCGTAGGTTGTTTGCAATCTATGGGAACGCTTAATAAACTAGCTGTGTTTTTAGATGCAACTTTCACAGGAGAGGGAGGCGTTTATATTATTGGTCTTCTTTTAGGGCTTATGTCTGCGATTGTGGATAACGTGCCATTAGTAGCTGCCTCTATGGGTATGTATGATTTGAGTGTATATCCTCCAGACCATGTATTTTGGGAGTTTATTGCTTACTGTGCAGGAACAGGTGGAAGTACACTTATTATCGGTTCTGCTGCTGGTGTAGCTGCCATGGGAATGGAACATATTAACTTTATGTGGTATCTTAGAAAAATTGCTTGGCTTTCACTTATTGGATACGTTGCTGGAGCTGCTGTATTTATGGCTATGCAATTATTTGTTGTTCATTAATTGAATAAAGAAATATCTATATAAAAATAACGCTATGAAGAAAATTCATAGCGTTATTTTTTTGTTTATATTAAACTTATATCAAAATGTATCTTCTTCAAACATTTTAATTGAATGCTCTTTTTAGCATTACTGACTTTCAGTTTGTTAGTATATATTGATAGAGTAGATAGAAACAAGCTAGAATCTTGTGTCAGTAAAAATTACTTCTCTTCTTTCTCTTCCTTTTTATCGACCTCAACAGCCGAAAAAGGATAACGCAAACGAGTAAAATAAAATACCTTTCTACGAGCAGGATTATAAAGTTGATTTCTGACAGTTTGATAACCTGATACCAAATAGTTATCATCGTACCAGTGCATCAAAATTTCATCAGAACGATTGACTATATTATCCAAACTATCTCTTCTTGGAACTTCATATTCAGAGATTAATTCTTGCTCTTTACTTTTTACAGTTTGTTTGTAAAATAATTCTTCTTCATCTAATCTAAAAAGTGCTAATGTATCATTTCTCACACTATAAGAGAAAAAAGGAAATATTTTTTGTGACTCAAACTCATCAAAGTCAAATTGGTTATCCCAAAGTAGTTTTCCTTCTTTATCAAAACTACAAACGATGCCTTGTTCATATTTATAGCTTACTGTTACATTTGGATTTGGGTTTCCTGCATTTTGCCACATACTTCTGTTTCCCCCTCTATTATTATAAACACGAGAGTTTCCAGAACCAAAATAAGAATTTCCTATCATATTGTTAGCTACATTATTTCCATTTTGATAAATGGGGTTATATCCTTCTAATGATAAATAAATACGGTCTTCTTCTATTCGCAAGGGGCTTATGAAATAATCATTTGAATAGCGTACAGGAGAGTCTTTTTTTCTTGCTCTTTTAACTTTAACAGCCATTTTTTCACGCTTTTTCTCATTCAAATTATTAAAAAAATTATTCAAATAAGAAAAATCATAAAATCTAAAACCGTCTTCTTTTTTATCTTTTATCTTCAAACTATAAATTCCTTGTGAGCGTTTCCATTTTGGAGAAGAGTATGTTCCAAATACTATTATTTCATCTGTTGCTGTAATCAAAGGACGAAAAGTTTGTAAATCATATTCTTTATTATCTGGAATACTTACATTATAACGTAATTGGGCATCTAGACTGTAGAAATAAAAGAATGAATATTTATATGAACTATATTTACCTGCCACAATAGCCAAAATTACATCATTTTCAACATCTATACTTAGATTTGCCAAGTAAGTGCTTTTCTGAACTAAAGAAGGTAAAATTTGCTGTCTGCCTGTTTCAATATTTAGATGTAAAACTACTGGATTATTCTCTGCTTCTCCTCCCAAAAGAATTATATTTCCTGCTGCACATATTTCTGTATAAGTAGCTTTTAATATTTTCTCATAAGCAATAATTTTCATTGCGCCACTATGCAAGTTTATTTTTAATATTTCATAATCATAACGTTGTTTATCTACTAAATAATAAATAAAACTATCTGCAACAACATAATGAACAATTTTATCCTCTCCTTTTATCACATGCTTTTGTTCCCAAATATTTTGAAAAGTAGTATCATATTTAGCTATTAAAATTTCTTTTTGTCCTTTTACATAATGAGTTAGGGAAACTAATAAACCATTTTCTCCTAAAGGTACAGCCGTGTAATCTGAAAAATCAGATCCTTCTTCTGACTTTGTTGTAATTTCGGTGTGATCAATGACTTGTATCTGTGCTGAGCTAGAAAAGCATATTCCGATAAGTAAAAGTAAAATGAAATTAGCTTTCAAAAAAAGTGAATTATTTATAGTTATTTTTTTATTGTTGGTCATAGTCAAAATTGGTAATTTTTTTTATTTTAAAATAGTTACAATGGAAATAGAATCAAATTTTTATCCATTCAAATTAATCAAAATACTAATCTTTCTGAAATTTATTTGAAAAAATAATTATAAAATGATATTCTAATTTTTAATCAAATATAAGTTAGTGACTGAGCAAAATTATTTATTAGATTAGGCAAATTCTAAATCTTTTTTAGATATGTTTTATTTTGCCCAATTACTTAAATCAAATAAAAATTATATTCAACTTGTTAATAGGATTGTTTTTGGTAAGGCTTTTGTAAAATCTATTATAAAAGATATAAAATAAATACTATTTTTTACTCTTTACTGGTTTTGTAAAACCTAACTTATTCACTAACAATATTATACAATATGAATTCTACAATAAAATTTAAAAATATTTTGAAAATCAAAGCAAATGCTTTTTTCTTTTCTATTGCTATGCTTCTAATTTTTTCGCTTTCCTCTTGTGACGAATTATTTGCACCTATAGAAGATGATTCTACAAATGGAGGAGAGTATACAGAAGAAGGAATTGCATCTTATTATGCTGATAAGTATGAAGGAAGACCTACTGCAAGTGGCGAAACATTTAGACAAAATTTATTGACAGCAGCACACAAAACACTTCCTTTTGGTACAATGGTAACTGTCACAAATTTGAAAAATGGAAAGAAAATAAGAGTTAAAATAAATGATAGAGGTCCTTTTGTAACAGGTAGAATTATCGATGTAACTAGCAGAGGAGCTAGAGAATTAGACTTTATTCGTGATGGAATTGTCAATGTTAAAATAGAATATGATTTATAGAAACTAGTTGAAAAGACAAACTCTAGAATTTATACAGCTAATTTTATAGTTGAATGTCTCGTCCTGAAATAGTGTTACAGGTTTTTAGATAAATTAAATATATATCAGG
>JAHDBD010000038.1 GCA_020630575.1 Bernardetia sp. | reverse complement strand
ACAAAAAAGGGGTGAACTATGACAAAAAAGGGGTGAACTATGACAAAAAAGGGGTGAGTATTTTTTTGCCTTTTTTACGGTAAATTTTTTCAAAAAATAAAAGCCTAAAATATTCTTATCGAGAACAGATATGGTGCGAGTTTTCCATCTTCACACCCATTTTGTTGCAACAAATATGGTACGACTTGCAACAAAATGGATGTCAAAAGCCACAGATTTGGTACGAGTAAAAACCACTAATTATTTTTAATTGATTGATAATCAATATTTTATGTATTTAAAAAGGTTTCTATCTGCAACAGATTTGGTGTGAGTTTCCATCTTCACACCCATTTTGTTGCAACAGATTTGGTACGAATTGCGACAAAATAGGGGTTAAAAACCACAGATTTGGTACGAGTAAAAATCAAATTTTATATCTAAATCAATTGATATTCAATGTTTTAAGTATTTAGAGAGATTTGTATCGAGAACAGAAAAGATGCGAGTTTTCAGTTTCACACCAAATTTGTTGCAACAAATATGGTATGACCTGCAACAAAATGGATGTCAAAAAGCTACAGATTTGGTACGAGTAAAAATCAAAGTTTATATCTAATTAACTGAAATTCAATGTTTTAAGTATTTAGAGAGATTTATATCGAGAACAGAAAAGATGCAAGTTTTCAGTTTCACACCAAATCTATTGCGACAAAATAGGGGTTATATCAAAGATAACTTTATCATAAAGTATAATTTGTAATTCAAAGTTTTTATTTTTATTTTCCTAGCCTTTTTTTGAGAATATGAAGTTCTAAAATTGTAGAAGTATCATAAGTGAAACCTCTAAAAAAGGAGGCTTTTTATATCCTAAAAACCACTCAAAATATAATCTAAAATTATAATTTATGAAAATAGAGTTTTTATTTTGATGACTCTATTTTTATTTCTATCTTGTTTTTTTATTTAAAAGTTGATTTTGTCATTGATTTAAAAAGAAAAAATATGAATAATACACAATTTAATGAACTGTTCGAATAGTTTGATAGCATCAGAAAAGACATAGATAGAAGGAATTGAGTTTGGGAGTGGTAGAGATTTACAAAAACTGTTTGGTTAGACTAAAATAACTCTATAAGAAGTGGAATCAATTTGTTGAGTCCAACAAATTGATAGAATATGGTAAATGGGGACATCAAGAAGTCAAAGGTTATGCACTTGCTTGATTGAAAACCATAGAAGTGTCAAACATGAAACCTCTATAAATTCTTGCTTAATTTTAATTACATTTGCATCAAATTATATCACTACTTTTACTAGGTGTGTCATTTGTGATACCTCTAAAAAAACACTATGAAACACGGAATTACAATCGCTTTTGTCAATCACAAAGGAGGAGTTGGAAAAACAACATCAGTACATCAAATAGGAGCTTCACTTTCTCAAAAAGGCTTTAAAGTTTTGTTAGTTGATAACGACCCACAAGCAAATCTAACTTTTATGAATGGGTGGAATGAAGAAAACGAAACTACTATTTATGATGCAATTGCAGAAGGAAATGAAAGTTTGCCTGTCTATGAAATAAGTGAAAATTTATTTCTTACTCCTTCTGAATTAGATTATGCTTCTTTGGAGTTACAGTTGCCTACTGATCCACTTGGTCATTTTGCTTTGCGTACTATCTTGGAAAATCAAAAAAAAGAATATGATTTTGTTTTGATAGATAATCCTCCAACATTAGGCGTTTTTGTTTCGAATGCTCTTTTTGCTGCTGATAAAGTAGTTATTATTACAGAAAGTTCTTCACTTTCAGCAAAGGGATTGCAAGTAGTAGTAGATTTAATTCATAAACTCAAAAAAGGAGCAAATAAATCGCTTGAACTTTTAGGATTAGTTCTGACTAAAACCTCAAATTATGTAGTTCGTAGAGATACAGCTGACTGGATAAGAGAACAATATGATGTTTTCGAAACAGGTATTCGTCAGACGGTTTCTTTAGAAGAAGCCACAGCTCTTCAACAAAATATTTTTGATTATAATCCTAAATCTAGTGGTGCAGAAGACTATCAAAACCTAACAAACGAACTACTCAAAAAATTAAATATAGAACCTAAAAGGAGGAAGAAAAAAGCTGTAAAAAAATAGAGGTATCACGCTTGACACTTCTACAAAAAGATGAATAAATCATCAAACTATTTTTGATTTTATAAGACAAATTAGTTGTCATAAAAACTAGAGGTTTCATTCTTGATACCTCTAAGGAAAACATTAGAGAATAATAGAGGTGTCAAATCTGACACACCTATAAATTTTATCCAAAAAAAGAAATAAAAAAACTAGAGGTTTCTCTTTTGACACTTCTACAATGAACTACATAAAATGGCGAAAAAATCATTCAAAAAAACAAGTGCTTTAGATATTTTGGCAAGACAAACAAATCAGCCTTCAGAAGAAGTAGAAGTAAAAAAAGAAGAGCAAAAACAGCCTAAAAGCACCAAAAAAGCAGTTTCACAGGTGGCAATAAGCATATTAGAAAATATCCGTATTTATGAAGAACTGAAAGAGTTTATAGCTCCTCTTTCAGACGAGGAAATACAACGATTAGAAAATAATATTCTGCAAGAAGGCATACGAGATCCACTTATTTTGTGGAAAAACAATGACCATTATGTACTCATAGATGGACACAATCGTTATGCGATTGCTCAAAAACATGGACTTGAATTTCCATATAAAACAATGGAGTTTGAGACCAAAGCAGAAGTAGAAATTTGGATGGTAAATAATCAATTGGGAAGAAGAAATATTAGTTCAGTACAACGCCGTTATTTGCTTGGACAAAAGTATGAAACAGAAAAACGAATGCACGGAACAAACCGTTTTACAATGCTGATGGAGGAAGAAGAAAACAAAGGCAAAACCAAAGAAAAAATAGCACAAGAAGAAAATATTTCTGAAAGTACAGTCATGAGAGCTGCTAAACTTTACCGAGCTATCAATCTACTTTCAGGACAAGATAAAACTGTTCGAAATAAACTACTAACGTATGAAACTTCTTCAAAAAATATAGAACAACTGACTCACTTAATACAGAAAAAAGACACTTCAGATGAGACAAAAAATGAATGTAGAAAACTCATACTGGATTCTCCTTCATTAGAAGAAGTTATAAAACAAGTAAGACCATTATTACCTAAAACAAAACATAAGGAAAAACAAAAACAACTTACTAAAGAGCAGTTTGAAGAAACTAAAAAAGAAATAGTAGAACTAGTACAAAAATTACAAAAGCAAACCAAGGTGCAAAATGTTGCTACCCAAGAAATAATTAAAAAACTGGAAAAGAAACTAAAATCCCTCAGAACGTCGTCCATTTTATAACTTCCTATAAATTAAGTTTTATAGGAAATGTTGAGATAAATTCATTAAAAACCCCCTTATCAAAACACAGTTTTAATAAGGGGGTTTCTTTTTACTAAATAGCAAACTTAAATGATCCTACTTACTTTTTTAATTATTTTTAGATATACTATTTTTTCTTTTGTTAGAAAATTTTGGTAGTGGTAACATAGCTCCTAAATTTAAAGAGATAGGAAATCTATAATTATCTGAAAATGTTTGAGGTATTTTATTCAGATTAGCTGTTTGTAGTTGTCCAAACCAACTTACATATTTTGTATTTAGCATCCCTCCTAACCCAAAGGAAAGATTCATAGGAATGAAATTTTTAAAAGAGTAGGAAATAAGTGTGTTTTCTTGTGAATTTTCCACTTGTCCAAATTTACTTGTACTTACTTGGAAAGTAGCAAATAAATTAAATCTAGTCTGTTGTCCTCCTATTAAATATCTATTATAAGCAAAATTTAAGTTTAACTGAGTCAATAAATTTGTTTTTTGCTTTTCTACAGAAGTATCAAAATTTGGAATGCTGTATTCAAAAGATGACGTAAAAAACTGATTTGCATTTGGAATATATCCTCCTCCTACTAGCAATGACAATTGTTGAGTTTTACTACTCACTTGTTTGATTGGAGTAATAGGAAGTGTTCCTAATGCATTATTTTGAGCAAAACTGCTTAATGTAATAAGACTAAATATAAAAACTAAGTTTGCAATTAGTAAACGTTGCATAGAGGTAAATAAAATGTAATATAAATTAGTAAAAATATATGTTAGTAAATACTTTGAAAACAGTTGTGCAAATATAAGTCATGTAAATCTAAATAGAAAATGCCATGTTTATTATTTTCAATGAGGAGTGTTTTTTTATCAAAAAAATAGAAAGAAATGGTCTTTTGAGGTGTTTTTAGAGTATTTTTTAAATAAAAAAAGAATTGTTAAAATAAAATTTGGCTTTTTTTATCAAAAAAAAAATAAAATTTTTTTGAAAAACTTCTATTGTTTATGTAATTATTACTCGTATATTTGCACTTAAAATAAAAAAACAACAAGTAAGATATTATATGTACAACAGACTTTTACTCGCTTTACTAACTGTTAGTTTTCTGATTGTTCAGAATAGTTATTCGCAAAATTTAAGAATAGACCCTATTAATCCTGTACCATCAAATGTTGATGAGCAGAATTTTGCACAAACACCTCTTTTGGGAAGTGAGCCTACAGGTGCTTTTACTTATTATGAGGATATGAGAGTTTTACCAATCAAAGCAACAGGTGTTGATGGTGGTGGTTTTTATACTGTTATTGAAGATGATACAGATCCGAATACTGTTAGTGCTTTTTCAGGAGGCTATGGCTCACATCAAATTACAATTGAGCAAAAAGATGCTCAGAATAATTATGTAGGTCATAGTATCGCATATTTAACATATGGAGGTCGTTCACTTTATGAACACAGAGCATTAAAAGTTATTGATGCCTCAGTGAATGATGATGGAGATATTGCTGTATTGCTTTATGTTCAATATCATAAAGATGATGATGTTACTATCTTTGGAAGGCATATTAGAGCAAGTGGAGGTGGTAGTTCTCCAATAGGTTCACCATTATCTTCATCTTCTAATTTTGGACAACAAGGGGATATACGATATGGATATGTTATAATGAGAAAAGATCATAATTCTGGTTTTTCTATTAGTCGTATAGATATTTTAGATCAAGAGGATTATACTGTTTTTACACCACGTTTTATTGCACTTGCAGCTGGTGGACGAAGTGGTACAATCACAGGTCTAGTAGATTATAATAGAAGATTTTTACGTAGAGATCCAATCAATACTGGAAATGATAATGCAAACCGAAAAGATATAGTTATAGCTAATTTTCAAACTCCTTTCAGTTCCACTAACTTAGGCTTAACTCATCGTATCTCTAGTAATCAACAGCCATTTGCAGCTGGAACAAGTGGAATTACTGATAATACTAATGATGTACTAGGAATAGATATAGATGAAGAAAATGGACAACCGTATGTTTATATGCGCAATGGGGTTTCTTTAAGCTCAAGTATTCCTTTGGAGTTACAAATTCAGAGAGGAAGCAATCCTGTAGAAACAGTTACTTTTCCAACTACATTGAGTAGAGGGGCATATATTTTTAGTGTTTACTCTCCTGCATTTTCAACAAATAGTGGTTTAGCTTGGGGTACAAACTCTGCCTCTAATCCACATCCTAGTCATCCTGTTAATGGCTTAGAAGAAGCTCCTGGAGATATCAATAGAGTTTATCGTAATCTTATAGCTGTTCGTAAAGGGAAAGCATTTATACTAGGGCATTTTGATAACCAAGGTGTAAGGTTTTCTAATGGGTTACCTAATTTACTACCTTCTACTACTACTTCTACAAAGAATAGTAACACTTTGATAGCAGCTGTAGGATCTTCAGGTTCATTTGAATGGAGTAGAACTTTAACTGGACGTTCGGAAATTCCTATTAGTATTGATACTGATTTTGAAGAGAACGTTTATTTTACCTCTACTTATTCAATTGGAGGAGCTAGAATTTTACCTTTAGCAAATATTTTCCCCACTGAAGTTTTTGAGATAGGTATTCAAGTTAGTAAATTGAATAGTTGTGGTCAGGTATTTTGGACACGTCCATTAGTGAGTTTTGCTCTTAGCAGTAGTAATCTGGCAGTTACTAGGTCTAGTTTTGCCTTTAGTAATTCAGATGAAATCTATAATACTTTACAAGGAGAAGTTGGTTATAGACATGGTTATGTTCCTATTACCAATAAAGATCAATATGTTTTAAAGTTTAGAGATATACCACTAAAAGTATGTCAAGAGCAGACCTTTACTAGTAGTTCTATTAATGGAGGTTCTGTAAGTAATATAGGTTGGTCAGCTATTGATTGTACTAATCCAATTTTAGGAGGCAGTACATTTACTGCTCAAACTGATGGTAATTATGCTGCTCAAGCTCTTATAAATCAGAATAAACAATACAGCAATGCTGTTTGGTTAAATGTACTTCAAGATGATTTAGATTTTACTATAGTTGGAGAGCAATCTGTTTGTAATAGAGGAACTTCATCTATATCTTATGAAATCCGAGATCTTTTACCTGAAACTACTTATACATGGTCTATTGTAGATCAGTTCTTGAACTCAACTACTATCGTAACAAATAGTGTTTTACCAACACAAGATATTTCTTGGACAGGAATGAATGTTGGTACATATAAAATAATAGTAGTAGCTAGTACGCTTACAACTAGTGGTACTCCTTGTGAAATAACTAGGGAATTAGAAGTGGAAGTATCCAATCAAGGACCTTCTATTCCTATAGTACAAGATAAGTCATATTGTTTAGGTAGTGCTCCTGCTAGTTATCATCTTCTTGATATTCCTCAAGGTGGATCTGCTGATGTTTATCAATGGAGTGTTTGGCAAGGAGGAGTGCCGTTAAATAATACGGATGCTCTTAACTATATATCTAGCTTAAGTGCAGGTAATGCACAATCATTTCCTAATCAGTTACCATTAGGAACAACAATCTTTAAAGCAAAAAAAGTTTATCCAAATGGATGTAGTAGTGAAGCAGAAGTATCTATTACAATAACACCTGCTTTGGTGGTAGGTTTGGATATTCCCACAAGTGTTTGTCAAAGTGTTGGAACATTAAATTTAGTAGGAACATTAGATGGAAATCCAGTCACAGGAGGCACGTATAGTATTAATAGTTTACAACCAAATGTACTTCTAGGAAATCAATTAGATCTAGCTATTTTATATCCTGACACCTATGAAATTACATTTGAATACTCACAAAATGGTTGTACAGGTATAATAAAGAAACCTATAAAGGTAATATCTTCTCGAAATTACACTATATCAGCATCAGGTTGTCGTCCTGATCCTGTTTATAATCCTAATAATGACATTAGAGTTGTTTTAAATACTCCACTATCTCCAGAAGATAGAATAAAATTGACAATAAATGGAAATATAGTAGAGTACACAACTGGTTCTAGCTGGCCTTTTAGTAATGTATCTATTGGAACTATCATAACAGCTGAAATTATTACTTCTAATCCTACTGTCAATGCACCTTGTGGTGTTACACTTAATACTACTACCTCTTTTAGTGGAAGTGTTTCTGTAGATATCGTAGTCAAGGAAGCTCCAGAGCATGATTTGTATCTGCGAGATAATCCTTCAGATTTTGGACAACAACCAAGTGGAGCAGGTTGGGGCAGTCGTTCGATCTTTTATTCTACCACTCCTCCTCCTTTGCCTTCAAATAATGTAATTGATCCATATCATAGTTTTAATGCCAATGTAAATGATAATGTATATGGTTTTTATTATCAAGATGATGCTCAATTTGCTACAGCTAATGCAAGTTTGGGAGGCAGTAATCTAGTAGTAGGAAATACAAATTATATGTCTATTGTAATACATAATGGAGGTTGTTTTCCTTATGGTAAAGGATTAGCTTTAGATGCTTATTTCTTAGGTTCTAATTTAGGTGCAAATGGGTCTTCTTGGAAACCTTTAATACTTAGTAAATCAAATGATGATAATTTGCAGATTACTGGAGGATTGATTCGTATTCCTAAAGATATCGAACCAGGAGAAAGTCTAATAATAGTGGCTGAAGTTATTTCAAGCCAAATACCACCTTCAACAGGTCATACTTGTTCTATAGCAAGAATATTAGATTGTCACTCTGGTAACACATCAAATTATAATGTTAGCACTACAAGCTATAATAGCAACGGAACTACCACTACTACTACGACTAATCTTACAAGCAGCCCTTATCCTAATAATGATTGTATTGCTGAAACTGTAGGACAAGACTTACCAAGTACATCTATTTTTGTTCCAATTAATCAAAGTTATATCAGTAATTATAATAATGCTACTTGGAAAAATATTAATTTCATTTCAGAATCTCAGGGAGAGAGTGAAATTATAGTTCATAATGGAGATACTGAAGATAGAGTAGTCAGAGTAAAATTTGATTTTCAAAACTATAACACAGTTCATTATTTAGAAAATAATGGTTTTAAAATAACTTTGCCTACCTCATTAGCCTTTCGTTGGCAGCAAGGAGGAGGAATAAGTAATAATTTAAGCACAATTAATGGAGATACTAGATATCTTAAATTGACAGAACAGCAAAATGGTTGGTTAGAATTCATCTTACATGCAGGAGAAAGTTATACTTTAGGATTAAGTTTTGATATTCATCCTTCCTCTATTCCTAATTCTCAAGACCCTGTTTATTATTTAGATGTGTCTCAATACAATAATGGTGAATTAGCTGGAGGTGTTGGTTTTGAATTAGCTATAGATTTTATAGATGTAGCCCCTACAGTTCCTAGTAATTTACAAGCTGTAGCTTCTTCAACTAGTGAAATAGCATTGACATGGACAGATAATTCTGATAATGAGCAAACTTTTGTTTTAGAACGTAATAAAGTAGGTACATCTACTTATGTTCAAGTAGCAAATTTAAATGCAGATGTTGAAGATTATACAGATTCAGGATTAGAACCTTATACATTATATCAGTACCGTTTGAAGGCTATTTCTAATACAGGCTTATCCTCAAGTTATATCTTTAGCAATCAAGTTCGTACTTTAGATGCAGTTCCAGCAGCACCTACTAATCTAGTAGCTACTTTACGTCCAGATTGTAAGGTAGATTTGACTTGGACAGACAATGCAAGTAATGAGTATCGTTATGAAGTGATTCGTATTTTAGATGGAGTTACTACTACTGTGACTACTGCTATTCCTGCTAATCATCAGTCTTATGTAGATAATATTTTTATTACTGAGGCAAATACTTATACCTATCAAGTAATAGCACATTCTGCTACAGGTTTAGCTTCTGTTGAGGATGAGACCGAGTTAGTAATTACAGCACCAGATGGTCCTGACTTTACATTTACTGTTGTTTCAGATGGTCAAGTAGATTTATATTGGAATGGTGTTACTGGAGGTGGTACGTATTATTTAGAAAAGAAAGTAGGTTCTACTTGGAGTGCATTAGCTACTTTGGCTGGCAATGTAAGAATTTATGAAGATGGTGGAGTTAGTGCAGGACAAACTTATGAGTATCGTATACGAAGTCGCAGAGGTTGTATTTTCTCTTCTTATTCTACTCAATCTGTAACTATGCCAGCTCCTCCTGTAAAAGTATCTGGATATATCAGAAATGGTAATGAGAACCAAGTTGGTAATGTTATAGTAGAACTAGTAGATAATAATGGAGTTGTCATAGATCAATTTACTAGTGGTGTTGGTAGTGGTTTTGGTGATATTGATATTTCTGCTGCTGGTTATTATGAATTTGATGTGGCTGCTAATTCATCCTTTACCATTCGTCCTAAGAAAAATATCAATATGATGAATGGTGTGAATATTTCAGATGCAAATCTTTTGGAGAAGTATTTAGCTATATTCTCAAGAAGAGGTGTTAATGCTTATGATGTTGAACCTTATTTAGCTATTGCTGCAGATTTAGATGCAGATTGTGATGTGGATTCTGATGATTATAATTTGTTACTACAGGCTATTCAGAATACTAATACTTTTAGTCTTCCTTCATGGCAATTTGTACCTTCAAATTACGATTTTACAACTCAAGGATACTGTCCTTTCCCTCAAGAGATACTTTGTAATATCGGAACTAGTGATTTGGAGAATCAAGATTTCATTGGTATTAAAACAGGAGATATAACAGAAGATGCTAATCGTTTACAGAAAGTAAGCACCCAAGCCAAAGATGAAGAAGATACTTCATATTCTCTTAGTTTAGCTGTTATTCCTAATCCATTTTCTACGTCTACTCAGCTTGTATTTGGATCTTCTCTAAAAACTCAGGCTACTATTCGTGTTTATAACTCACTAGGAGTAGCAGTTTATAGTAAAGAAGTAGCAGTAGAAGAAGGTTTTAATAGACATTCATTACACTTGGATGTTGCTACAGGACTTTATTATGTAAGTATTAATGGAGAACAAATTAATTATACATCTAAGCTTGTTATTGAAAAATAGATTTGTAAAAATGCCTAAAGAATAACATTTTTAGGCATTTATTTATATAAAGTATCACACTATGAATTCAATTAGTCATTTTCGAATTATTTTTCTTATAGGCTTATTTTTTTACTTAACTACATCTTTATTTGCACAAGATGTGGTTAGGCGTTTAGATGAGCTTAATAGTTTTGATAAAGGAATAATAGTTGCAAATGAGGCTGCTGTTTTTGAGAGAAATTTAGATGACTCTTACTATACCACTACTATTGATGGTAAGCTTTATTTTCGCTTTACAGAAAAATATTTAGATCAAAGTCTTGATTTAGAATTATATAATTGGAAACGAGAAAAGCTATTTGTTACTTCTTTAACAGTCTCCAAATTATATGGTGAGAATTGGTACGTTTTAGATGGTGCAAGTCTTCTTCTTGTAGAGCCACTAGTGTCTAATTCATACTACGTCTTAGAAGTTTTAGATGAGAATAAAGTTAAAACAGTTCTTCGTTTTAAGTATTTATTTGCTCCTCAAACTTTGAGACTTAGTTGTGCAGGTGTTAGCTCAACTACTTCTGGATGTAATACAGAGATTGTCATTTCTTATCCTGAACAAGACGTTACTGTAAATTCAGTTATTGAAGAGGGTATAGGACCTTTTAAGATTACTTGGACTTTAATAAAAGAAGATGATCATGGTGATATTATAGAATCTTTAGTGGTTAAAGAAGAAACTACCAATGAATTAAATCACACCTTTGTTAAGTTACTTAAACAATGGGTTACTCCCTACAAAATTCAATTGAAGGTAGAAGATAATTGTGGAAATGAAAGATATTGTGTGTTTTGTGTAAAAACTCCTACTGATGAAAGAGTATCATCAGAGAAGAAATCTAAGTTCTTTTTGTTCTTTAAAATCAAAACAGACAAAAAAGATAAGGATAAAGACACTCCTAATTCTCAAGATGACAAAGAAAACAAAAATAATTAAACAAGATAAATACGCTCTATTTTATTCTTATTCAGAAATTATCGCCTATATAATTTAATTGTATTATGAATTTTCTACTACAAAAAACGATTTATCCAAAGTTAGCTCTATTTTTAGCTATTCTTTTTATATTTAATATATTTCTCCCAACAATTTCTTATGCACTTACTTCAGGTCCCACACAACCAGAAGTACAAAGTTTCAGTCCTGCAGGGACAAGTGATATGGTGGATCCATTTTCGGGAGATTTTTCGTATAATATTCCTTTATTAGAGCTTCCAGGACCAAATGGAGGTTATCCATTTAATTTGTCTTATCAGGCAGGTGTTGGTATGGATCAAGAAGCTAGTTGGGTAGGTTTAGGTTGGAATTTGAATGTAGGAGCTATTAATAGACAAGTACGTGGTTTACCTGATGAGTTTAAAGGTGATAAAATTGTTACCCAAGAGAGCATGAAGGATAATATTACTGTTGGTATAGAGTTTTCGCCTCAGATGAAATCTGAATTACTTGGTAAATATGCACCTGAACTTAATGCTTCTTTATATTATAATAATTATAAAGGGTTAGGAATAAGTTATGGACTTTCATCTTCGTCTTTATCTCCAGATAATGATAAAGTGGCAGCTCTTTCGGCTTCTTTATCATTAAGTAATGATTCTCAATCAGGAGCTTCTATGAATACAGGGGTAAATTTAAATATTGCAAAAGGCAAACTCAAAAGTAAATTAGATTTAGGGATAGGATATAGTAGTGCTTCTGGTCTATCAGATCTTAATTTAGGTTTGCGAGGTAGTTATGGTACACGAGGTATAAAGAAAAATGGTTTTGCATTTGGAGCAAAAGCTTCGACAACTATTTCTTTTTCAAGTAAGGCATATCTTCCTTCTGTCAATTCTCCAATGCAGACAGGTAGTTGGAATATTTCAGCTAAGATTGGTTTGGGAAGTGTTTATTTTCCTAATGCAACAGTTAAAGGCTATTATAATTATCAGAATTTGGAACATAAAGGAAAAGATTATTCAGTTAATTCTTATGGATATTTATATTCTGAACAGCGTGAAGGAGGTGATTTAGCTGACTTTAATAGAGAAAAAGATGGGGTTGTAACAAAAGAAACTCCTTTTATTGGAAGTCCTCAACTCACTTATGATATTTATTCTGTACAAGCACAAGGTATTTCAGCTATGTATCGTCCTTGGCGTTCAGATATGGGAATGATATCTGATGAGGAAAGAGAAGAAGTAAGTAGAGCTAAGACAATTGGATTGGATTTTTCACCTGTAGGTCATATTGGAATTCATGGTGTCTATGCTCCCACAAAAAACACGTCAGGTTTATGGAATAACAATCTTACAGCTTTATTAGGATTTCAAAAGCAAGGAAAAGATATTTTTTATGAGCCTTACTATTTTGCTCCAGTAGGCGAAATGACTAGCCTAGAAACAAGTGAATTTGCAAATATAGGAAGCAATGAAGCTATTAGAGCTAAACTATCTTGGAATGCTAGTTCTCTTGGATTAGAAAATAATGCAGGTAATCCTATTGCTATTTCTAATACAAATGAGAACAATCGAAGATCTCGTAATTTATCAGTTCTTCCTATGAAGAATGAATATATTAAGTCTAATCCAACTATCCTTCCAGAGTACAATACAGGATATTATAATAAGGATGAACAATATATAAAACTAGATAGAACTCAACGCCCAGATCATCACTTGGCAGGCATTACTTCTACTACTACAGATGGAATGCGCTATGTTTTTGGTTTACCTGCCTACATCAATCAACAAAAAGACTATCAATTTACAGTTGTTAATGGTGAACATTGTCATAGCAATGTAAATATTGATTATAATGGAATCGGTGCTGAAAAATCTATTATTTATGAACCTAATCATACGACTGGAAATACTGCAGAAAAACTCAGACAAACCAATCAGTATTTTAAAAGTACAACTACTCCTGCTCATCCCCACGCCTTTTTACTTACTTCTGTTTTAGGAGCCGATTATGTAGATTCTGATGGTATACCAGGTGTTACTCCTGACGATGAAGGATATCATGTCAATTTTGGATATAAAAAAGTGTCAGATAGTTATCGTTGGAGAGCTCCTTATTATGGAGCTAACTATAGTGAAGGATATGATTATACCATCCAAGATAATCAAGGGAGCTTTACGACAGGAACAAAAGAAATTTATTATATCCATAAGGCAGAAACAAAGTCTCATGTAGCTATTTTTAAGATTTCTTCTCGTTATGATGGGCGTGGAGCAGCTTGGGAAATACAAAACGAAGGTGATCCAGGCGTAAGAAACCCATCTTTACAACATAATTATTCCTATAAGTTAGACATAATTGAGTTATATACTCGTGATGCCTATGAAAAAATAGGTAGAGGTGGAGTTCCTATCAAAACAGTATCTTTTGAATATGACTATTCACTTTGTCCTAAAACAGATAATAATTTTACAGGAGGAGGAAAGTTAACCCTAAAAGAAATTAATATCACGTATGGAGATAGTCAAAAAGGAAAAGAAAACCCTTACAAGTTTGTTTATAGTGATATAAACCCAGATTATGATACTTATTCACAAGATAGATGGGGTAATTATAAGCCATTTGATAAATCAACTCCATCAAAGCGTTGTACTTCTATAAAATTTCCTTATTCTGAACAAGATAGAACAAAAGCAGATAGCTATGCTTCTGCTTGGAATTTGACAACTATTAAACTCCCTTCAGGTGGTGAAATTGAAGTAACCTATGAAGCAGATGATTATGGCTATGTTCAAAATAAAACAGCTATGCAAATGAATAGCATTACAGCAGTAGGTGGAAAACAGTTCATCAATGGGAATAGCATCTTAAATGATACTGATTATAGGGTTTATTTTGAATTAGAAACACCTTTAGCTAAATCAGCAGTTACAGACACAAAAAAAGAAGCAGAACGCTATGTAGATTTAGAAACAAATCAATTGTATTTTAATCTCAATCTTAATCTTCGTAATGGATTAAATTTTTATGAACAGGTACGAGGCTATGCAGATATTGCTGATTATGACCTTTATGATGATGGTTCTAATACATATACACAAGGCTATGTGGAAGTAGAACCTATACGTGTAGGAGGTAAAAATATTCACCCCTTTACTTTAGCGGCTTGGCAACACATTAAATATAATCAACCAGAGTTGATGGCATATTATAAGAATCACCCTGATAAAGGTAATATATTAGATCAAGTAAAAAGTATAGTAGCTGCTATCACACTGGCTAATATCATTGTTAATTTCTATGACCGAGCTAATGAAATGCAATGGAGTAGACAACTCAATTTAGAGCAATCTTGGATTCGTTTAAATACTCCTGATTTAGAAAAAATTGGAGGAGGACATCGGGTCAAACAGATTACCTATAAAGATAATTGGGCATATGATGGTGGAGAAAGTATCTATGGTCAAGTATATAGTTATGATGATTATAACAAAGAATTAGGCAAAAATATAACTACTGGAGTAGCTACATATGAGCCTATGGTAGGAGCTGATGAAAATGCCCTTCGTTATGCAAAAAAATATACTCGTGAGCATGTCGGTTTGAAAGATGAATATATGCACATAGAGTTACCCATTAATGAGAGTTATTTTCCAGGAGCTTCTGTAGGCTATGGAAAAGTAACAGTACGTAGTTTGGCAAATGCTGTCCAAGAAAATATAGCAGGGGTTAGTTTGTCATCTTATTTCCCAACAGGTATTTTTTCTACATCAGCAACTAGTGTAAGTGAATTTTATACAGCTAAAGACTATCCTATCATTACCTCTTATACTGATAAAAAAATAAAAGAGAGTAAAGGAGTTCGTTACTTATTACCCCTTGGAATTAGTACTTTAACTCGTTTTATGGCTACTCAAGGTTTTGTCATAGAACTCAATAACATGCATGGTAAGCCTAAACGAATGGCATCTTACCCTCAGGAGAAAGGAGAAACAATTTGGGATAAACCTATCAATTGGACAGAATATTACTACCAAAATGACAAACGTATAATCAATGGCAAAGAAATAAATGTCCTAAATAATACCTGTAAGACATTACAAAAAGATGATGGTGCGATTAAACTAGATACTAAAAATCGTTTGTTAGGTCTTAATTATGAATTTTTTGGAGATAGCCGATCTTATAATACTAAAGCTAGAACCTATGGAGTCGAAGGTAATTTAGATGTCGTATTTCCTTTTTTTATACCTACAGCCCTTCCTGATCACTCTGGCTCTGATATAAAGTTTACTAGCATTGTCTTTAACAAAATTATTAATCGTTCAGGCATTATTTCTTCTGTCAAATCTTACGACGGAAGTGCTGTTCTAGAAACAAAAAATTTATTGTGGGATGCACAGACAGGACAAGTATTATTAACCCAAGTAAATAATAACTTTGACAATCCATTATTTTCTTATACTATTTTAGCTCATACTCAGTATGATGGTATGGGTCCTGCATTTAGAAATATTGGTTTAGATTTTACAATTAGAGCAACTCCAACTTCTTCTAACAGTAATTTATTTAGAGTATCGATTACTTCAAATATTTTATCTCAGTTATCAATAGGAGATGAATTTATAGTCAATAAAGGTCAGAGTAGAGCTGTGCTTATGTCTTATACAGGTAACCAAGCTGAATTTTATATAGAAACGCCTCCTCAAAATAGTTCTTTTATGAGTTTATTCCTGTACCGTTCAGGAAGAAGAAATCTATTAAGTGCTCCTGCAGCAAATATTACAGCATTGAAAGATCCGACTTCTTCTGAAGATGAAGACATCACAGAAGGCAATCGTCAACGTGTCAATGCCATAAATAAATTTCAAATACCTGTAGGTTGTCGTCAATAAAAAAATTACATTCATGAAAAATAATATCATAAATAGTATTTTCATTTGCTTGTTGTTCTTTATGAGTATTTCTATAAAGGCACAAACAAGTGAAGTATATTGGGATCAAGTAATTAATTCCAAACTTATTTCTTCTACATCTTTTGAACCAATAGATAAACATACTTTTTCTGCTGGGTATTCTGTCAATGAGTTAGCTCCTAATGAAGATGGTAAAGTAGAAGTTGATTTATATAATATAGGCAAAACTTCTATTTTAGCCTTAACTGCAAAGCGAACAAATTCTGTTTCTTTAGAAAGTGGTAGATATAGTTTCAAAAATAACCTTGACTTTTATATACAAGGAAAGCCAAATGGTTATGAAGTGAATGGTAAATTGATACCTACTCAAGTTTCAGAAAAAGATAAATTACAAATCAAACGATTAAAAAATTCAGTTTTTTTCCTCGTAAATGGAAAGGTCATACAAGAAATTAAAGCTGAAAGCAGTCATTTATATCCTTTAGTAGTTGCTGTAGTGAGTAAGAAAGGAAATAAAGTTACAGGTCTGCAATTTAGTAGTCAAAATGCTACCCCTTTCTTTATTAAATCTAGTGTTACCCATACGTCTTCAACTGTTATGGGAACAATAAGCATTGAAGTATATGGAAAAAATGCACCTTACACATATAATTGGGAGCATACTAAAGAAAATACCTCTAAAGTAAATAGCCTAAAACAAGGAAATTATACGGTTACTATCCAAGATACAAAAGGACAAAGTATAAAGAAAACATATCAAATTGATACAGAAGTTGAGTTAAGTGAGGTATTTAATACTTCTGTTGCTCTATCTAAAAATGAATTTTACACCGTAAATGACCCATTAGTTTTACAAGCTGGAAACTATATAGGAGAAAATCAAAAAGGGGAAATAACTTGGAATGCAGCAGATGTAACAGGAAAACTATATGTTGGTCTGACTACTAACAAAGAAGTTTCTGACAATGCAGAAAATAACCTTCTTTATGCATTCTTATTAGAAAATGATCAGATAGATATTTTTTATGACGGAAAAATACTACATACTATCTCTCGTTCTAAAAATAGAAATACTACCTATACAATTGAAAAAGATAATGAATATGTATATTTTAGAGTAAATACTCAAGAAGTATTCAAACAAAAAAATATAAAACAAGATGTATTATATCCTAAGGCAATACTTTTAGATAAAGCAAAAATTACCAAATTACAAGGAAATTTTACTGGATTTATTTCTATTAATAAACCTGATACAAATAGAACCTTTGAACAAAAAATAACTACTGCTTATTTCAAAGAACAAAAAGTAACTTGGTTATCTCAAGGAGCTATCCAACAATCTGAAAATCAACTAGCTGAATTACAAGATGGTTGGATAAAATGGAATGGGACTCCTACAACTGTATGGTTGAAAGACTCAGATAAAAACATTTATAAATTTGATGCTACCAAATATAAAGGTGAAGTAGCTTCTTACTCTATAAGAAGAAGTGGCTATTCATTATCATTTTATAAAAATGATGTGTTCCAATATGCTATTTTTATTGATGCAAATAAAAAAATATCCATCGAATCTTCTCAAACAGGTTTAGATATTATGTCCTCTTTTGGGGCTTGTACTTCTCCTTTTGGCCCTACAGATATATGGCATTTTGGTGAGCATGCAGGTTTAGATTTCACAAGAACTCCTCCTGAAGCTATACATAGTCCTGTTATATCAACAAATGAAGGGTGTGGAATAGTAACTGATAATAATGGAGAACTCCTATTTTATACAGACGGAAGAACAGTCTGGGATAAAGCTCATAATGTATTGAATAATGGTACAGGACTAAAAGGACATAGTTCTACAACACAAACTGGACTAGTAGTGCCTGATCCTGGTAATGAAAATAGATATTATATTTTTCATGCTACTGCCATAGAAGCCTCATCAGCTCTACCTCCCACATCAAACAGACTAGATATGTATTACTCTATTGTGGAGTTTAATGCAACTTATCCACAAGGTACTGTCATACAAAAAAACACACCTCTTAATCCACTTGCGACACCACAAAATAGTAATTTGGAATTAGATGAACGTCTGACAGTTGTTAAACATAAGACTTTAAATGCATACTGGATTGTTACACATAGAAGAAATACAAATAAATTTATTTCATTTTTATTAGGAGAAACTGGTTTTATACATCCTGTTACCCACCAACCTTCTCCTACAGGAGCAAATGTATATCCTGATTTTGTAGAATCTACTCCTGCTAATATTGATGGACTTCCTTTTCATTTTATAGCTTCTGAAGCTAGGTATTATATGAATGGACAATTCAAATTTTCACCAAATGGAAAATATTTAGCAGTAGCTTGTTCTGAAATTGGGTTAGTTGATTTACCTTTTGAAATGGGTATATATATACTTCCTTTTGATGATGAAACAGGACAATTATCAAATGTTATTTATCACGATGAATCAACAAGTCGTTCAGATGCATATGGAATTGAATTCTCTCCAAATGGAAAATATCTATATGCTATAGATAAAATTTGTGCTGGTTCTGGTGGTGGTGCTGGTGTACATCAATATGATTTAGAAAACTTAACTAAACAAACAATAGCAACACTAACAGATCAGTCATTTGTAGACCCATTTATAGGAGGTATTTCTACTCTAGATTGTATAGGATCATTACAACTTGCAAAAGATGGTAAAATATATGTGGCTCGTGCAGGTAAATCTTATTTGGGTATCATTAATTTTCCAAATGCCCCTGGGATTAATGCAGGTTATCAATCTAATGGTGTGAATTTAGATGATTCAAGTACACCATTTCAAGAAAAAAGTCGCTATGGATTACCTAGTTTTGTACAAAGTTTCTTGCCTTGTCCTAGCATAAGCTTTAATACAAATCAAATTCAAGTAATTGCTGGAGCTACTTCTCAAATACTAAGTGTAGACGATCTAACAAATATGACAGCAAATGAAATTGCTAATTCTACCTATGAATGGAGTACAGGAGAGACTACACCTAGCATTACAGTAACTGCTTCTGGAACATACAAACTAATAATAAAATATAATAATGCAAGTTGTGATAATGTTTGTTCGTATGATAATGAAGTAGAAGTTATTTTTCAAAATGGAGGTTCTCCTTGTGAAAATCCTTTAGAAATCACAGATATATTCAGTTGTGACACCTATACACTGACAGCACAAGATGGTTTTACAAACTATCAATGGAACACAGGAGAGCAAGGACAAACACTCATTGTTCATAGTGATGGCGAGTATAGTGTAACTGCCTTTGATGCTATCAATAATTGTATTAGAAAAGGTGTCTTCTACGCCTCTTCAAATGACTTATGTTATGAAGAAAAAGATCCTATTACTACAGTGACTACTGCTTTTAATGAAGTGCTATCTGTATCAGTAGTAAATTATTCAGATAGTTGGTTAAAATTAGTCAAGCCAAATAACAATCAAAACCCATTTTTAAATGCTCAAAAAGGAGTGTGGAGAGCTGATGCTAGTTTTGCTTATATGCAACCTCGTTCAGCAGTTGAAGAAAAAGGAGCAGCTGATGTTGATTTGAGTAAAGATGGAACATTTAATCTTAAGATGCTTAATTGGGGCTATCATGGTAATCTTTATTCTGAAAACTGGAGAAAGGTAGCCACTCTTGAACAGTACAATGCAGAGGGATTTGAAGTAGAAAATAGAGACATATTAGGAAGATATAGTTCTGCTTTATATGGTTATCACAATCAATTATCTACTGCTGTAGCAACAAATGCTCGTTACTCAGAAATTGCTTATGAAGGATTTGAAGAATACAATACCTCTAAAATTAAGTCTGCTGACTTAACAACAAGTAATTTTGACATTCTAACATTTAGTGATGATGAAAGTCTTGAAGCACCTATCTCTTCATACAGACACTACAATATAGTATGGGCTGAAAACAATGGAGCAATTGACAATACAGCAACTGTAGAAGTAAATACTGGAAGACCATTTTTAAATACAAGTGCGACTCTAAAAGTAGTTCCTATATCTACTCAATTAACACAAGTAATACAAAATGTTCCAATTACATTTACACCACATACTTCTAGAACTTGGAAAGCATCAAACTTACCAAATAATTTACCTGCTAAATGGAAAGGAAGTATCGCATTTTCTACAGAACACAAAGTAGTTCCTCTATTTACACCAGAAGAAATAAAAGTAGAAGTAGCACAAGACTATGGACACACAGGAAAGAAAAGTCTTTTAGTAACTGGAAATGCTGGCTTTGAGCAATTTCGTTTTGACCCTTTGCCAGGACGTAGTTATATAGTCAGTCTTTGGGTAAGCGTAAAAGATGCTGATGTTCCTACATTTACTTCTGATAATACACTATCAGATGAAGCTAAAAGAGGAATAAAAATAACATTTGAAGGCTCAGCAGAGGAGTTCTTCTTTGAACCTACAGGAAGAATTATTGAAGGGTGGCAACGTATAGAGGGTACTTTTTGTGTTCCTCAGCGTTATGAAAAACTTATTATCACATTACAGAGTGGTAGAAATGAAACGACTTATTTTGATGATATGCGTTTACACCCTTTTGATGGAAATATTCAAACTTACGTCTATGACCCTAATAATTATCTTCTAAGAGCTGTACTAGACCGAAATAATTTTGCAACTTTTTATTACTATGATTCTGAACAACAACTCAGACTTGTAAAAAAAGAAACAGAACGTGGCGTAAAAACAATTCAAGAAGTAGGAAATAATATGCCTTCAACAAAATAAAATTATGATAAAGAGTATAACACTACTATATTTTTTATTCCTATCTGTATCTTCTCTAGCACAAAGTAATACGACAGCAAAAGAAGAATGGAAGCAACTATATAGAAAATATACACAATCAGATATTTCACTTACTATGCAATACAAAAGCATAGAGGTAGAAAATGCTATTCCTATAACTATTGATAGTGGAACAGTAGAATTCTATAAAAAAGGAAATCTGACTATCTACGAAGATAGCAACCAAAAAATAATTACCACTACTGACTATTTACTTTATGTATCAACGCAAGATAGTCTAATAGTAGTGAATACAAGAGAATCAAATAAGGAAGAAAATCAAATACAAAAGCAATTGAAAGTATTAGATAGTCTTATTGATATCTCTTCTCTGCAAAAAGATCAAGATATAAAAACAAGTGTTTTTACACTATTAGGAACTAATAATAGTATTGAAATACATGTTACAAATACGACAAAAGAAATAACTAAAATTCGTTATTTCAATACTTCAAATACTACTACAAATAGCTATACTGAAGTAATTTATAAAAAGACTTTGTTTTCTCCTGTCTTTGAATCTAACTTCTTCTCTATTGAGAATTACATAAAGATGAAAAGAAAAAAATGGACATTAACTAAAAAATATAATAACTATACGCTGATTGCTGAATAAAGAATTATGAAAAATATTTTCTATTATATAACTGTTTTATTTTTACTTGTTACCACAACTACGTATGGTCAATACTCTGACTATACAATAACTCGTAGTATACACCGTAGCAAGATGGAAGAGTATGCACCAATAAGAGTAAATACTGACCAAACTTATTCTTGTCAATCAAAAGAAGGGCTATTTGGTGTGAAATTATGGTATGATAGAAAAGCTCGTACTACCCAAGCAGAATGGCATTACCAAATAACAGTTAGTGTTGCAGAAGTTAGGTATTATGATGGGAGAGCATATTATACTTCAATTACAGAAGACAAAATACTACGCATAGATGAAATTCGTGAAGAGAATCTACAAACTTATATTCATCACCATCTTTTTGATAAAGATAAAGATGGAAATGATTTTGATATAAAAGACCATCAAAATGCTGTAATTTATATTCGCTCCATTGATAAAAGTAATAATGCTCCAGATGATATTTACTTAGATATGGAATATTATAGAGACGGAAAAGAGGAATTGGCAATGAATTATAATTTGAAATTTGGTGGGAGTGCTACCAATAGTATACAGAATGAACAACTGCAACTATTTTGGGACTATTTACCTGGAGCTGAAGAATATGATTTAGAATGGGTGTTTATTGATGCAAAAAGTAATTTAGCCCTTAGCAACCCAGATGTTACACCACAAGAAGCATTTGAATACCAAGAACCTACACGTATAACTACTAGTGACCAACATTTTGTCTTAGAAATGAACTATACGCAAGGAAAAGTTTATTTTAGAGTACGTGGGGTAGGACATTATGAAAACTATCCAGATCAACCTAGATATGCATCTTGGCAATATGGACAGGAAAATCCAGTTACTTACGAGATAATTGGAGATTATCAAAATGAAAATTATGAATATGAAAAAGATAAAATTTGGCAAAGTGTAACTACTTATGCAGAAGAGGGAAAATACAAAAAAGTAGTGTCTTATTTAGATGGTAGTATGCGCTCACGTCAAGTAGTAACTCACCTAAATACAGATAATTTGGCTCTTGTAGCAGAAACTCGTTATGACTATGAAGGACGTGGAGTATTACAAATACTACCTGTTCCATTAGCTGCTGAATCTACTGATTCTTATCAATCTTTTGAAAGAGTAGCATCTCTACATTATCGTAAAGGTTTAAATAAGATGGTAGTGACAGAACCAACTGAAACAGGATATGAAAAATATCTCTATGATAATGAGCAAACAAGCCTTGCTAGATTAAGTACAAATGGTGGTACAGGAAAATATTATTCTCCTAACAATGATTTAGAGACTATTCATAGAGATTATCTACCGAATGCAGATGGATACGCATTTACACAAGTAGTATATGATAATGAAGGAAGAGTAAAATCTCAAGGAGGAGTAGGCGAATTATTCCAGTATGATACAGATGGAGAAGACCGTCGTTCAACAGACTATTTCTATGCCAATACAAATGAGACAGAACTGCGTCGCATGTTTGGTAAAAACGTAGGTAAAGCATCTCATTATAGAAAGCAAGCTGTACGTGATGCCAATGGACAAGTAAGTGTATCCTATATGGATCAAGCTGGAAATGTAATTGCAACTGCACTAGCTGGAGAATCCCCTGAAATGCTTTTAGCATTAGATAAAGATACAGATGAGCAATTAAGTAGTATCAATGTATCTCTAAATGACAATAATAGAATAGATCTAGAAAATCATACTAGCACGTCTACCAATGAAATACTAAATGTAACTCCAAATACAAATTATACAATTACCTATGGAATGACAGGAGCAAAGGCTTCTTTCGAAGATTGGTGTAAAACCTGTAAATACGAACTCAATGTATATATCTATACGCCAAGTGAAGAGCGTATAGAATTGGTAGAAAAGCAAGAAATTGGTGGACTAGAATGTCCAACTATAGGTCAATTTGATTTTCAAAAAGAAGTCCTATTCAAAGAAATTGGTGTTTATACACTCGTCAAAGAACTCAAAATTAAAGAAGAATCTGTAGCTGAAATACGTACCCAAATAGAAGGTAGTGGTCGTTTCAAAGACGAAGCTGATTTAATTATAACAAAGTATTTATCTCAAATTGATTACACAAACTGTGATATTTGTATAGGGGATAACTGTGTCGATGGAGTAACTAACATTGAAGATTGGGCTACCGAAATACAACAATTACGTTGCGAGAATATATCTGCGCAAATCAATTATGAAGAACAACAAGGAAAATTCCCTATAGGACAACATCCAGAACGTTGTCATCTAAAAGATTGTAACGATAATTTTGAAAGTAATAGATATACACAAATGATGTCTACTGTTTCTGAGTGGGGCGATGCTATAACATCAGGAACAGCTGTATATACTGGATATGCAAGACCTATAAATATTGACTTACCAGGAGTACCTGCACCTACAACAAATCACATTTATGATCCTTACTTTACAACAGCACCTGCCTACGGAGTAGGAAGAGTAGATGAAATGATTGCATTACTAAGTAATGTAGGTACAGATGTACAAGGAAACACTCTCAATGCATGGCAAGCAGCTGAAAAAATAGCCACTGAACAAGCTCCTATCTTAGGAAAACCAGAAGAAGAACTCAGATGGAAGTTTTTCTATGGATTCTATATACAAGCAAAAAATACCTTGCATAGAGATATTCTAAACAGTCCAGATAGACAATGCTTCTATGCAGCCTACATAGATGATAATGGAGAAACAGTAGAAATACCAGATCCTATTGTAATAGACCCAGTATTACCTATTACGCCACAAGAACGAGATATATTCTTTGATGATAACTTCCCTCCTCTAAACTGTCAGCAACAAGTAGCTGCCTGGATAGAACAAATAAAAGCACTCTGTTACACACTTACTGATGCTCAATTAGCAAGTATCCAAGAAAACTTAGAAGCCTACTGTGCCATCACAAATGATGGTGGAAATGCCTATGGATTCCTCTATTATGAAGAGTGTGATGACCCAATTGGAAGAAGTACTGCTACTTCAAATAAAATAAACCCTATAATAGCGCAAAACCTCAAAACAGATAAACAAACGCAAGAGCTAATAAAAAGTATTCAAACAGATAAAGAAAAGTTAGATTTACAAAAAGGAGGATTAGACCCGTTAGGAGGAGGAGGTATAAAACCTATAGATCCTGAACCTACTATAGGAACAGGAATAGGAACATCAACAGATTGTATATGTAGAATGAAACGCAGTGAAACCCCAATACTTTATGAAGATGCAAAAGCATGCTTGCTTGCACAAGCTGACTATATAAATCCAACTTTTATTATAAGTTGTCTTGATGACATCAAATATCTAGATGCACAAGGACAAGAAGTAATAGACTTTGCTGAGTTTGAACCATGTATAGGTACCGAATTTTGTGGTTCAACCCCTCCTCCTCCTACAAAACCAGCTTGTGTTTGTCAGTTGATAGAACAGTATAATGGTATTGTTCCTGCTGAACAATTAAGAGAGTGTATGATAAATAATAGGAATGACTTTACAAGATATTATGGGTATACTGCCTATTTTGCAGTTTTTGAATGCCTTGATAATTTGACACCAGATCCTATTACGGGAATAAATCTTGTTAATATTACACAACTACAATCTTGTGCTAATATAAATTTTGGATGCAACATACCAAAACAACCAGATTGTCTTTGTGAGCTTACAGAGCAATACTATGGAATGATTCCTATAGAATTAGCTGAAGAATGTTTTGAGAGAAATACAGCTTATTTTAATCAGGTATATGGATGGAATGGGAGTCTTTATCAATACATAAAAAACTGTCATAGAAGTATAGTACCTATCTTACAAAATGGTATACTTAACATATCTGCTCTAGAACAATGTTTAAATACTTCTTTTGGTTGTATACCACCACCACCACCAAGCTGTATATGTGAACTCTATCGAAAACGTTATGTTACACAAGAAGAAATAACAGAATGCTATATAAACAATGAAGGTTATTTTACTTCTCTAGGGGTTTTAAAGAAAAAATTTAAACAGTGTCTAGAAGACATAATACCTAATAGTGATGAACTGTATGATATGCTTGCTATAGAACAATGTCTGCAAATTTCAATTGATTGCCCAGTTACTCCTCCTACAAAACCTGACTGTCTTTGTCAGCTTTATGCACAAGGAGAAGTTACACCAGCTCAAATGGAAGCATGTTATAATGCAAATCAAGACTACTTCCACAACCTTGCAGGATCACAAGAAGAATATGAGACTTGTTATAGAAGAGCTAAAATGAACTCTGAAACATTCGGTATGGTAAATATGAATGACTTACAAGAATGCTTAGGATTTACTTGTCAAGAACCAAAATCACTCTGTGACCTTGGATATGCAGGTACAGTAGCTGAAATAAAAGCCATTCTAGGATATACACAAAGACCTAATGATACAGACCAATCCGACTATGCTAAAATAGCTCGTTGTGTATGGTATGTGGATGATGCACAAGAAGTAACTCTAGAACAACTAGAAGAGTGTGCTGGAGTAGTATTAGATTGTCCTCAAGGAACAGGATGTAATACAGAAGGAAATATATACCTTGACAATATAAAAGCTATTCTAACAAATGCTTCTTGTGAAGTTGCATTTGACCAAATTATAGTGGACAATCCGTGTAAAAGATATATCACTCACGAGAAAACAATACAAAAGCAATATTCTGTATTAAAACAACCTACTTATGCTAATGGTATAGATAGAGGATCATCTATACAAGTATCTAATGATGAGCATAAATATAATGCCTTTGGACAAGGAGATTTTACACTGGAAGCTTATGTTACATTAAATCAACCTCAAGGTACAGCAATAGGAGTGAACTATAACATCATGTATATGTTCAATAGAGAGTCTGTAGGTGTAGGTAGCTATGTAGAAAAGGCTATTTTTTGGAATGTTAATGGAGAAACAAGACAAGTAAATTTTTGGTTTCCTGGAGGTAGAATATATACCACATCAACACTAAATACAGGAGAGTGTACACATATATCAGTAGTGCGCAAGGATGGAGATATAAACATATATTTCAATGGAGTACTTCAAAATACAGTATTTACTTGGTTTGCTGATCAAGAAGAACTCAATGAAGCTATTAATTTTAGTACAACAAAGACAAGAGCTATAAATATCGCTACGCACTCTTTCTTTGGTACAGTACAACATGCAGGTCAGCATTTCCCAGGTATAGTACGTGAAGTACGTATGTGGAAGGAAGCTAGAGTACCTACTCAGTTTAGTTCGCCTGATGAGTTAGTTATCAACAATCCTACTACTCTACCTAATTTACTAGGGTATTGGAAGATTAATGAAGGTAGTGGAAATATAATACAAGATTACTCAGCTAATCCATTGTCTGCTAGTACAAACTTGACACCATTACCTATATCTGCTAAGTGGGAAGAACCTACAGAGTGTGGTATCACAGGAGAATACACTCAAATAGTAAGAATCTGCGCCGAATACGACCAAGATGTACTAGATGATATATTCCCTCAAATGCCTTCATTAGATGATCTAATAGCAAAATGTAAAGAAGAACTAGAAGTAATCGCTCGTATAGAAGCTCAAGACTCAATTACAAGGCTTTTAGACAAGTACCAAGAGGAACTTCTACAGGAATACTATGCAAACTGTTTTAATATAACGGAAGACTTAGAATACGAATATACACCAAGTGAGTACCACTATACACTCTTTTACTACGACCAAGCAGGTTCGTTAGTACAGACTGTACCACCAAAAGGTGTACAATTACTTACCGTAGCACAAACACAAGCAGGAAACATAAACCCTGCTCACCGTATGCGTACTCGCTACCGTTACAACTCACTAGGGCAAGTGCGTTGGCAAGACAGTCCAGATAAAGGTGTTCTACAACTTTTCTATGATGATTTAGGCTATAATGTATTGACACAAAATGCAGAACAAGCTATAAATGAAGAATACTCTTATACATTGCGTGACTATCAAGGTCGTGAGGTAGAAGTTGGACAAGTAACAACTAACAAAACATCAAACCAAATTGTTGAAGATATACATAATGACAACCTCATTACATCTAATGAGTACCAAAAAGAACAAGTAATCCGTACTTTTTATGACTTTGCACCTAACCTAGATAATATAAATATCAATCAGACTTATCTCAGAGGAAGAGCTTCTGCTATATTTGTTGAGGGAGAAGAGCAAAAAGTTGAGTCTCGTTCTTTATACAGTTATGATATTCACGGAAATGTTCAGCAGGTTTGGCAAGAATTACCTGACTTACAAGATATTAAAACAACAACTTATGACTATAATTTAGTAAGTGGTGTTACTAATGAAGTAATCTACCAAAAAGGTAAAGATGATGAGTTTAGCCATAGATATTATTATGATGCTGATAATCGTATTACTTCTGTAGAAACTTCGCACGATGGCTACATCTGGGATGAAGATGTGAAATATCATTACTATGCTCACGGACCAGTAGCTCGTACAGAAATGGGAGAATACAAAGTACAAGCAACAGATGACTTTTATAAACTTAATGGTTCTATAAAAGGTGCTAACATGTACGATATAGATAAGCCTCAATATGAATATATTAGTAGTAAGGTAGGTAGATTAGAATATCATTTTTATGATAAAGACTATATTAGTATTTCAGGTCATGTAAGCTCAAATCCTAGCTCATACAATCTTTACAATAGTAATATTTCAGCAGCTACCATAGACCTAGTAAAGCTTGGTAGTAGGACACAGTTATACCGTTATGACCAGCTAAATAGAATAAAAGAAAGCACTAATGCTACTGGTACTGGTCTTTCTTACAAAGAAACATTTGATTATGATGCTAATGGAAATATAGTAGCTGCTACATTACACAATAAAGCAGGTACATTAGTAGATAATGCCATATACCATTATCAGCAACCTTTTTCAAATAATAAACTTGCTTATATTGATGATACCCAGACAGAATACCACAAAGGTTTTGACTTGAAAGATCAAGATGAAGGTAACTTCTCATATAATGCTATTGGAAACTTAATCAAAGATGTTTCTGGAGGAATAGATAATATTGAATGGAGTATCTATCAAAAACGCCGTGTGGTAAAGAAAGCTGATGATACAGAAGTAGAATATAAATATGATGCAGCTAATAGACGAATCTACAAAAAGGTTACTGACCCACAAGGTGAAGTCAAAATCACTCATTATGTACGAGGTAGTTCTGGTGATGTTATAGCTATATATGAGGATCTTGAAGTATCTGAATATAATATAACAGGCATGATGTCCCTAGGCACTTATAATGGAAAGACAGAAAAAGGAAAACAAACTTTGGGTAATAAAAAGTATCAGTTTATCAATTATACTGAAAATGTTATTGCTTTATATTCTGATAACAAGTATGGCGAAGACACTAACTCAGATGCAAAAGCTGATATATATATTAGTTATATTTTAATACAGAAAGATTATTTATGTTTTGGTGCAGAAATGTATGAACGTTCATTTGGTGATGTTGAATACAGATACACATTCAATGGAAAAGAAATGGACAAATCTACTGGGTGGCAAGATTACGGAATGAGAGACTATAATCCTGTATACAAGAGGTTTGATAGAGTAGATCCTATTGCAAGTCAGTATCCCGAACTTAGTACATATCAATTTGCTAGTAACTCTCCTATAATAGGAATTGATTTGGATGGATTAGAACTACTACCTAATACCCTAAGAGAAGTGAAAAGTGGTGATCCTACTAAAAGACTATATAGAATAACCTATAGGTTTAGATATGATGAGGGCTATACTCACGCAGCTGAAGAAGCTCTGTGGGAATTTTCAAGAATATCAAATGGTACAACAAGGTCATCTACTTGGCAAGAGATAAGAGATGCAAGTATGAACTCTCATGCTTTGCCACAAAGAGGAAATATGCCTGATGGAGAGTGGAATGATAAATACAATAGAATATATAATGAGAATCCTAATATTGTTGAAGGTACTGAGGTTACAGTTTTTGTTGAAATACCTAAAAGTACTCCACCAGTTACCGCTGGAGACATTACTCCTGTCGAAAAGACACCTTCACAACCACCAACAATACATGGAATAGCTTTTGCTACAGAGGGGGGAGGACAATTAGACTTACTTGTTGTACAAGCAAAAATAACATTTGGAGTAAAAGCAACAGGATATACAGACTTCAATGGTACAAATGGAGGAGTGCTAGAAGCTTCTGGAGATGCATCATTCACAATGGGTTTTGGAAACTGGACAGCAAGTAGTGCACGATTCTTTGAAGATTTGCAAAATAAAGATTGGAGTAAGTTAGTTGATACAGACTTGACTTTAAAAGCATCCTATGTTAAAGATCCTGGTCGTACTTTAGAACAAGAAAGAACAAATTATTGGTTTAATGACAAATCAAATAAAGGCTCTGCTCTAATCGGAATAAAGAATCTTTGGGGGCCGGGGCCAGGTACTATTGGTATTCAAGGAGAATATGACTATGATAAGAAAAGAACAGAGGCAGGTATCTTTTGGCAACCATTTAATAATAAATTGTTTACATCAGATGTACTTCCTGGTATAAAGAGTTATCAAAAGAAATCTCAATTAAATACTGAAAGAGAAAGAGATCATGGTGATTAAAAATAAATATATAAGTATCCCTATTTACATAGGAGTAATTTTCTTTATAATAAGAGGATTTTTGTTAGATGATGCCATCATACGTTCACAGGTATACACAGTTCAAATTGATACAGTAGTTGTAGTAGATGAAGGTATGAAGGCTAAGGCTCAGACTGCTAAATTTTTCTTATGGCATAATGGCACGAAATATAAAAAATATGTAGCTGTAGACTCAATTGCTGAGGGGTTTTACCATGTAGGAGATAGTATGGTAGTATCATATATAAAAGATGATATTGATACAGTAAAATTACATAAGGGTACTCCTTTAATTTTTATTTTAATATCAATATTATTTCTTATAATATCAATTTTATTATTAATTAGTGATATACGTAGCCTTTTGTCCAGTTGGGAGTAGAATGAAAAAAGGTCGTTAAGCGTTGTCTATTGACTACGATTTATCAGTTTGACAACTTTTAAGTCAGCGTAGCTAAATCTTCAGATTTGCGAGTGTGGGTATTTTTGTATTTACTTGACTACATAAATCCCTGCCCTAGCTCGGCTTTTTTGTGGCTATCGCTCATTTTTAACGAGTGATTTATATGTATTCGGCTTGTAGCCATGGTTTTTGTATTTGTTTTTACTGGCAATATAAGATTTAAAAAAGTGCCTATTTAGGCATTTTTTTATTACTAATTTATTAAATTTGTAGTATTGTTATATATAGTACAAAACTATGTCAGAATATAGAAAAACGTATGAAGGTGGATTATTTTTTATTACATTGACTGTTGCAGGTTGGATTGATGTTTTCACTCGCAAAGAATATGCTGATATACTTGTGGAAAGTTTAGAGTTTTGCAAGAAAGAAAAACAGTTAGCTATTTTTGCGTATGTAATTATGCCAAGTCATATTCATTTGATTGTTCGCAGAAATGAAGGTTTACTAAGTGATTGGCTTAGAGATTTCAAGAGTCATACAGCCAAAAAAATAATCAAAGAAATAGAAAATGGAGGTTTTGAAAGCCGAAAAGAATGGCTATTGCACATGTTCAAGTATTACGCAAAATTTCAAGCTCAAAATAGCAAGTATATGTTTTGGCAAAAATCAAATCATCCAACTGATTTGTTTACAGAAAAAGTAATTAGACAAAAGATAGATTATATTCATCACAATCCAGTTGCAGCAACTGGAGTAACCGAAAGTTATTATAATTACAGTAGTGCCAATCCATTATCGCCTTTAAAAATGAATGGATAAGAGTGAAAATTATAGTATATTTTATAAATACAAATACACGGCTACAAGCTGAATACATATTGCTCACTCGTTAAAAACGAGCGAGAGCCATTCGTAAATCTTATAACTAAAACTAGTAGAGCTTGGACTAAACTCAACTGAGTTAATTTTTCTTCTTACTAATCAGCTTTTTACCCTCACTATTTAATCTTCTCTTCACTTTTTTTGCATCTTCGGCTTCTGGTAGTTCTTCTGGAACAATTCCACGGCGAATAAGTAACTGTCTTACTTCATCATTGTTTGTAGAATGTTCGTCTGCAATATCAGGAGTTGTATTGAGGTCTTTGGTTTTGATATTGTCGTTTGTCAAACTGGCTGCGAAATCTTTACCTTTTATAAGTGTAGTTTGCAAATAGTCTGCTATGGGTTTGTTTTGAGGAACATTCAATTTTTCTTTCATCTGACCAGTAGTAAGTCCACCAAAAAGAGCCTTATCTCCCATAGCTCGTATATATCCAAAATTAGCATTCCTTTGATTGACAAGTTCAGATAATACTTTTTCTGTTTCTGTCAATTTTCCTCTAGCCATTATTCGTTCAGATTCTAAATAGCGTTTTTCGACAAGTTCCTGTTTACGTGTTTGTGTAGCAAAATAACTTTGAGCAAAAGCAATTTCTTCTTTATTTGGGTCGCCATTCTGTGCTACCAAATAACAAGCATAACGAGTAAGTGCATAATCTTTGATTATTTTTTCTCCTCCATTAGGTAAAATATATGACTTGTTGGTCTCAACAAAATGTAATTCCAAGCTCTGAGAGCTGTTTTCGATAGAAATTGCTGCTTTTTTGATTACCTTCTCAAAGTTTCTCCATTCCTTATAAGAAAATAACTCTTGCAAATCTCTAGCAGACCAATATTCTACGCCTTCAATTTCATTTCTGATATTTTCTAGTTTTTCAAAAAGCTGATTTGATTGTGTTTTTTTCATTGTCGTTAATTTTTAGAGTAAAAAAATGATTTTAAATGATTCACAATATACATAATTTTTATAGGGGTTTCATTCTTGACACCTCTATATTTTCAGAATTTTTTAAGTAAAAAAATCAAATATTTTTTTTAGAGTTATCATTTTAAAAACTTTATTTTTTTGATTGTTTTTATACGTTCAAAAAGAGTAAAAATAAAATTCGTTTTTTGCCTTCTTAGTTCATTATGAAAAGCTATTTTTTTCTAAATTTTGATAGTATTTTATCATTAGCACAAAACAGCTATAAAATGCTGTGTTTTTCCTTTCAAAAGTAGCTTAAAACATCAATAAATAGCCTTTTTTGCCGTAATTTCTACTAAAAACCGTCTTTTTTGATAGAAAAAGCATCTTACCTCATCCTATTTTACTAAAATTTCATCGTTTTTGGTCGTATTTTAGTCTTTTCACACCATATTTTATCAAAAAGGCATCGTTTTCTACTCCTTTTTTTGAAAGATTTTATCATAAAATAGGCGAGTTTGTGAGTAGATTTTTGTAGAAGTGTCATTCTTGATACCTCTATTTTTTTACTTTATTTTAGGTCAGTTTTAAAAGACCAAAAAGACACATTTGATGTAGCTAATTTTTAGCTAAAAAATTCATCAAGTAGTTAAGATTTAGACTACTCATTTTAGTTAAAAACTACAATTCTACAATCTGACTTTTCACAAAAAAGGGAAGGGGATAAAAGCACGAACTTTGTTTTTCAAATTTGTTTTGATTTTATATACTCTTCAAAATTGTATTGTGAAGGTTTGCCATATTTTTTGAGTAGGAAATCTCTGAACTCTGTACTTGTTCCTGTTTGAAGGTAAGTATCAAACATAATTTGAAAGGCAGGAGCTGTTGCAATGCGTTCTTTCATAACCTTTTCAAAGTCGTTTTTGTCTGCTTTTGTAGGTTTGAATTCTGTTTCATCTCTAGCTTCTACATACTGTACGTGAAATTCGTGTTTTAAGACATCTTCTTTGCGTTTTTTATCCTGTTCTACTGTCTTTACCTTATTTTTAATTTTGGTATCTTGTAAGGCTTTATATTGCGTTTTATAATATTCTTCTTGCAATGCCTTCAAGAAAAATGAATCTAACTTCTTAGGGTTTTGTGCTTTTGTCTTTTGCCAAACAAATTTGAGATATTCTTCTGTTTTGTATTTATCAAGTATTTCTGATATCCTCTGTTCAGAAAGTCCAGCATTTAAAAGTTCTTGAACAAAATTAGAATGTGAAATTAGAATAGTTTTTTGTTCAGCTTCAATATCTTTAAAATCTACTTTTCTTTTAATAAGGAACTCAAGAGCCACCGTCTTTCTACCCTGTTTTATAAGATTATAAGAAAAAGTAATATCTGAATATTTACTACACTCTTTTTTAGCAGGCTCAATGACTCGCCTCTTAAAGTCTGCAAAGTTTGAATACTTATTTTCTAATGAGAGCATGTATCTTAGATTTTCTAATGTAAAACGTCTTTTTCCAAAAGTAGCATACTGCTTTAGCAACTCATACAAACGAATAGAGTATTGAGACTTCATCAGAAATACATATTGCAGCTCATACGTAGTAAAATTGCCTTTGAGTTGAAGAAGATATGGTTTTAACTTTGGATCAAAAGATAATTCCAGCACTCCTAAATTACTTTTGTACTCTACAGAAGAGAAAAGACTTGCATATAAAAAGTCTTTTCTATTTTCCACAGGTAGCTTTAATTTTACTTCTGAGAGATTTTCAGCCTCTTCTCTGATAGTTTCATACCAGTTATGACTTTTTACATTACAATCGCTTAAAAGGTCTTTTACAATAATTTGATAAGGCTTAAAATTTACATCCTCTTTTTTTATTTGAGCAATTGTTCCTAAGAAAATACGCAGTTGCATAGTAGATAAATCTATCTTCGCTTCAATGAGATCATTGTGGCGAGTTACTTTCTTAACTTGTTCTTTTATTGATTTTGCCATTACAAGATTAGTGATGAAGTCACAAATTAATTTTAAATTTTAGAGATATTTTATTGATTTATCTTTGATATAATTTTTAGCCTTATCTATATCTTCTTGTGTGAAGTGGTAGTATTCATACCCTTTTTTACTAGGAGTTGTAAATTTCTTGTGAAACATATTAGTAGAAATACCCAAAATTTCCCCCCAAATAGTTTGAGAAAAAGGAAAGTCGTTGTATATTTTCAAAAACTCTTCTCTGAGTTTTTGATGAGTTGTATTATAGTTTGTCTCGTCTTTATTCATTATCAGGGTTAATTTATAAAACACTAAGGTAGTAAATTATTTTTACATATAATATTTTTTAAATATGATTAGAAAAGACCCCTTTTTTGTCGCAATTGGCTTTCTGTATTAAAATATATTTTCACCCCTTTTTTGTCGTAGTTGGTGCTAAACTTAGTTAAACCTTAGTGTTTTTTTTCTTTTTTTTCTTCAACAAACCCTTTAGGTTGTTTTACCTATATATTAAATACATTTATAGGTTTACAGGCTATGTAAGTATCTGTAAAAGAGATGTTTACATACCACTTGTGCGACAAAAAAGGGGTGAACTATGACAAAAAAGGGGTGAACTATGACAAAAAAGGG
>JAHDBD010000079.1 GCA_020630575.1 Bernardetia sp. | reverse complement strand
AAACGTTTTGATGAAAAAAAAAGCGAAAAGCTGACATGTACGTGTTGTGGACAGTTTTTGCCCTTGTAACGATTCTCTTTATTTGGATTTGGAGAAATGAAATTATTAAATTTTTAAAGAAGTGAAAAAGAAACCTAACATATCAAATAAATCTTTTGAAGAGTTCAAAAAGTCTTTAACTAAAAAAAATGTTACAAGTAATACGGTTCACTATTATCTACCTAATCAAACAGCTTGTATCATTTCTAAGCAAATCAAACCTAAAGTACACTATGAGTTGTCTAAATGGGATTTCTTTGGTGTAAAAGAACCTATATGGTCTTATCCAAAAAAATTTAATGCAATAGTCAAAACTGAAAAAGAAGCCTTTAAATTAGCTTATGAGTTTGTTATTTGGTTGAAGACTGAAAAAGACGAATACGACAGACAGAAGAGAGAAAAACAGAAAATTGCACCAAAAGTAGAAGAGTATAGTAATGAAGATTCGTTTGTGAGGGATTATGCTATTTTTAAGGCTTTTGATATGCGTTTACAAAAACATAATGAAGTCAAAAATTTAAAAATGGTCAGTCAGTCATGGAGAGAAGCTGAAATAAAAAAAGCCTATGAGGTAGGTTACTCTTTTGGGGAGAAAATGGCTAAACTGAAATGGAAAAAAAGAAACGATATTTCTAAAAAACTAACTCCTATAAAAACACCAAAAAAGGTTATGCCAAAAACAACCAAAAAACCACGCTTAAAACGCATTACAAAAAAGGAAATTACAGAGGCTTTTTTAAAACGTCCAAGCACAAAAATTTCAGCAATGGAATTGAGCTTTTTTCTAAAGCTCTATGATTCAGAAGTAAAGCAGATAATTTTGAAAGATGGTAAGATGGCAACAGCTATGTTCAAAAAGTTAGAACAAAGTGAGCTAGTCAAAATAAGTTACTCGTTGAAGTATTCAGAAGATATAGTTCAAAGGACTAAAACAGGAAACGAATTATACAAGAAATTTGATGCTTTCCGAACTTCTTATGCAACTGAAAAAAACGGAGGTGTGATTGACTTTTCTAAAAAAGTAGTTGCGCCAAAACAGACGAAATACATACCGAAGGCAAAAATATCTACTTCCTCTCCTACTTTGCGAAGTCATGGAAAAGATATTCGTGATGGTCGTATTAAGTCGGACTGGTTAGTGAATGGTCGTGAGGCAAGTTACTGGAGAGATAATCCACCACGTTTAATTCTTAATCCACAAGACAAAAGTTTTCGTCAGGGTATCAAATTACCTGAAAAATACATCAAAAACGCTAACGATTTTGAACTACTCAAAAAAATGTTTGGTGTGAAAGGTTTTGAGTTTGGTAGATGGACAAACTATGAGGATAGATATAATTACTTAGTTGGTCTTTCGGCTGCTCTCTATGATTTGTCTGAGGTTTTATCTATTCCAAAAACAAAAATAGGTTTGAATTTGGGAATTGCTTTTGGAGCTAGAGGAGCAAGTAAAGCACTAGCTCATTATGAACCTTACAATCACATTATTAATCTCACTCGTTTCAAAGGAGTTGAACGTTTAGATAATTCCTCTTACCGACATGCTTTTTTACAAAGTGGTGGGTTACGCTCACTTACGCACGAATGGGGACATGCATTTGATTATTATGTAGGTGGAGGGGCAAATCAAAGTTTGTCAAACGGAAGTGTTTCTCTGCATCAAATACCTTTTTTCTCAAATGTTGGATTAGTTGGATTAATGAAAAATGTACTTCTTAAACTTTGTTACAAAGACAAAGAAGGAAAAGAAAAGTCATTATTTGCTCAACGTGTCCTAGATACAGATAGTGATTATTATGCACGTTGTAACGAGATTTTCGCACGCAGTTTTGAAGTATATGTCTATCTAAAAATGAAGCAAAAAGGCTGTTTCAATGTCTTTCTTGCTAAAGGCAAATATGATGATGATGGAAAGCTCACAAATAAATTTTCTAAACGTGTCTATCCTACTGAAAATGAGATGCGAAATGTTATGAAAGATTTTGATTTACTTATTTCCAAAATGAAACAAAAACTATGAAAAAAAAACAAGACCCTCAACGCTTATTTAATAGAGTAGTTACAAAAAAAAATACTCGTAAAAAAGCAACTGCAAAATCTAAAACAGCAGCCAAAAAAAGAACTGTACAGCCAAAAGCACCCAAGCAAACCAAGGCACAAATAAAAGCCAAAATGAGTGCAGCAGGAAAGAAGAACTATAAAGGTTCAAAACTCCAACAAATCAACAAACTAGCTACTGAAATGCAAGAAATGAGTGGAACAAAACAAATTACAGTTCCTAAACTCTCTCGTAAAGAAGCTACCAAAAGAGCAGCCAATAAACTTAGATTAGGACTTTAGAATAAAAAGTTATGAATAACACAATTAGAACTATTCCTCACAAAAACGCACAAGGTCAAATTTGGATAGAATGGCATAAGGCTTTAAAACGTCGCTACGGAAAAAAGAAAGCTAACGAGTTGTTCAAAATGGCTTATGAGCGTCGTATTGATGCTACAATCTCTAATTTTTTAGAGTTGCAAGAATACATGGGCAAACAAGGCGTAAAGCTGGAGGGGAATTTTTGGCAAGAAATGCAAAAGGACTGGGATAGTGGTTTTTCTTCTCTCTCAGGAACAGTTAAAATAGTGGGTGTTTCAGTTGGATTAATTCTTTTAATTGTTTTAGGCGTTGTTCTTTATTCTTTGGTAAATATTTCAAAAAACCCTTCTGATTTTGCAAAACTAGCAGCTTCTATAAAACCGATTTAATCATGAAAAATCAAAAACAACTCTATACTTATACTATCATTGCTTTCGTCTTTGTCCTGATTGTCTTCTATTTTATCTCACAAAAAAAGAAGAAAGATAAAGAGCTAGAAGAACTGAGAAATAACATTGTATCAGGAGTAGGGGAAACCCCAAATGATATAAATATAGGTTTTACAGGTGTGAGAGCTGAATATTATCCGACAGTAAACCAAGATGTAGAAAAATTAGAAGCTGCAAAAGGTTTTTTCAATGATGATGAAGATGCTATTTATGCTGTTATATCCAATAAATCAAAATCTCAGTTAGCAGGTCTTTCGAATAGACTAGAAACTAAAACAGGAAAAAACCTAAATACATGGTTAGAATCTGTTTTGGATTCAGGAGCAGAAATAGAACATGCTAAATTAATTATCCGAAACGCAAAATAAACTTTCTCACTTATGAAACCTGAAACTCAAAAAGCAGCCGTATTTATCTTGTTTTTAGCTATTCTTTCTGTGATTATCTATTACTTAGTTTTTAACAAGGATAAAAAGCCAAAAACGTATATAGATAATTCAGTAGCAACAAACACAGGAGCAAATACAACAGGCTCAACAGGAGCAGTCACAAATACAGCTTTATTTCCACTCAAAAGAGGAATGAAAAGTAAATATGTCAAAGCCTTACAAAAAGGATTGAATCAAAAATACTTTGCAAAACTTGATATAGATGGAGATTTTGGAAACAATACTCAAAAAGCAGTAGAAACTTATCTTAACCCTCTTTATAAATTAAAACCAAGCAAAGTGGGTGTGTCATGGTCTGTTTTTACGGCACAAGGATTTGACAAGCTCGTTTAGTCTCAGGGCCCTCAAATCAAAAAACATTCAAAAAAAATATTCACTTACTTATTTTCTCTTATTTATTATGAACGAAGTACAAAACGGAACGAACCTTTTACAAAATCTACTCGGTGTGGTGGGTCGTGATGGTGTAAAAATGGATTTTAAAGTGGAATTAGAAGATTCTACTTATATAAAATTAGGAGCTACATTTCTAGTAACCTTTGTTGTTTGCCTTCTTATGTGGGTAATGTTCAAAACTGTAACCAAATAACCTATGCTACTTTTATTAGAAACCATGACTTTAAAAGATGGCTTAGACTTCTTTCAAACTACAGGTTTATTTTCTGCTCTAGGTTGGACGTTTCGACAATTCCTTTCTTTTCGTGATTTGAAAGCCGAAGTAAAATTAATCAAAGAATGGAAAGTTGAACAAGCGCAAGAAAAAAAAGAAGAAGAGCAAAAACAAGAGGAAAAAGAACTTCAAAGAGAAGTCATACAACAGCAAATCTTAACAGAGTTACGAGAATTAGCCTTTGATGTTAGAACGATAAAATCACAAAACGCAGCTTAAAACAGCTTTTTAATTCAGATTTTCAGTGTATTCAATTATTTATTATTTCAACCAGTAAAAAAACAATTTTCTTATGAAAACAAATCAAAAAATCGACGGTCAGTATGGTGTGGAGAACATCAAAAACGCATTTGCTTTAGTAGCCAATTTTGGTGAAGGTGTTTATCAAATTGTTGATAATGGCACAAACACAGGCGAACTTATTTCGGTAGGTTCAAACTTCATTCTTAAATCAATGGGAAAGATTCCAAAATTGGGACAACTTCCACTTGAATACAAAGATATGAGTGTAGCCGAAA
>JAHDBD010000037.1 GCA_020630575.1 Bernardetia sp. | reverse complement strand
ATCATTTTTCAAAAAAAACACATTTGTAAAACCTTAAGTTGACAACATTGAGTGTCCCACTAAGAACCTACCAATGTATTTAAGCGTCACGCTTTGTGTTTTTCGTTCTAAAGTAATAAAGAAAATAGTTTTTTGTTTAAAAATCAGCACGTTTATTATAGCCTTAGCTTTACAGAAAAAGTAATTCTAAGGCTGTTTTTTATTTAGAAAAATCAAAAAATAAGTTTTTTTCGTATCTTGGTTTGAAGTCAAAATTATGAAACACAAATCTAAATAAACTCAATTAAAATACCATGAACAACAAGGAATTTGTTAAGAAATATGCCCAAGAAGTGGATTGTGATGAAGAAACTGCTAAAAAGCAGGTTCAAGTTTTTACTCAAATTATTTTAGATTCAATGAAAAAAGGAGATTCAGTAACCATTAAAGATTTTGGTAGATTTTATATAAGAGAGCGTACCAACTCAACAGTTTTTAAATTTTTACCTGCTCAAAAGTTTAAAGCTATTTTAGGTTGGGCAAGCGACTATAAAGGAGAAATTTAATATTAAAATTGAAATTTTACAGATTTCAATTTTCTTTCCCTGCCCTTTCTCAGCTATTTTATTAGCCTCTCTCTGGTTTCCAAACGAGTGAGCAGCTATTTGGAAGCCTCTGGCTGGCGTTCTAAAGCGATGAGGTAAGTAGTTTTTGTTTTAAAAATCAGCAAATTTATTTTCTTTTATCTTTGAGAGAATTTTTATTTTAAATTACAACCCTATAAAAAAAATAGTGTCTTTAAATAGAAAACATCAGATGCAAAAGATTCAATTCGTATTTCTTATCCTACTTATCCAATTAGTACCAAACTTAGCAAACTCTCAAAATATAGAATCCAAAATTGATAAATTATATCAAGTAAAAAAAGATGAAGCTGGATTTTCTGTTGCTGTATTTGAAAAGGATAAAATCATCTTTGAAAAACAATATGGTAATGCAAACTTAGATTACAATATTCCAATAACTAGTGAAACTGTTTTTGATGTAGGCTCAATCGCTAAACAATTTACGGCAGCAGCTATTTTATTATTAGAACAAGAAGGAAAATTATCTATTAAAGACCCTGTTTATAAGTACATTGATAAGCTTCCTCGCTATGAAAAAGGAAATCCCACCATTGAGCAACTATTAAATCAAACAAGTGGCATTAAAGAAGTTGATCCTTATTTGGGCATTATTGATTTGTGGTTTCACGACTATCTTAATCAAACACAAATGATTAATATAATTACTAAAGTCAAGGAACTTCGTTTTATACCTGGAACGCATTTTTATTATACAAATTCAAACTATATTTTACTTGCTTCTATTATTGAAAAAGCTTCGGAAGAATCTTATAGTGGTTATTTGCAGAAAAATATTTTTGACCCACTCAAAATGAACCACACTACTTTCAATAATGATATTTACAAAATTGTAAAAAATAGAGCCATTGGATATACAGAAGAAGAAGGACAATTCTTCAAAACACATTTTTATTCCTTAAAATATGCTGGCGATGGACAGATTCTAACTACTCCTCAAGATATGTTTAAATGGCATCAAAACTTAAAAAAATCTATAATTGGAACACCAGAACTTTGGAAAAAAATGTACACCAAGGCAAAGTTAAATGATGGAACATTAATAAATTTTGGATTAGGAGTAGAATTTGAAACTCATAATGGTTATGAAGCTGTTGGATTTGATGGTATGAGTGTAGGTGGTTTTGTATCAAAATATTTGTATTTTCCAAAACTAGATGTAGCATTTTTTACTACACAAAATACATTTGATTGGGATTTTAGAGAACGCTTTTTCCAGTTTGTAGATTTGTATATTCCGTCTAAAAAATCAAAGCAAAAGACTTTAGAATATACCGAAATAAAACTTTCATATAATGACCTAAAAAAGTATGAAGGCACTTATTTATTTTATTACAATGATGATGATCGAAAAGCTAATTCTATAAAACTAAAAAACAATATACTTTATGCTTTAACATTAGATGGAGATAAAATAGCAGAACTCAAACCCATTGGAAATCATAAATTTGTCTTTATAATGGGAGATAACAAAGCAATAATTCAATTCAGTTTTGAGAACGGTAAAAAGCAATATACCTATGATGATTTAGAAAATGAAACTCCTTGGCTTTTTAAAGAATTTCAATCCTATAATCATTCAAAAGAAGAATTAAAAGAGTTTGAAGGTCATTATTTTAATAAAGACTTTCAAATCAGTAAAAAGATTAGTTTAGAAAATGATACTTTGTATTTTTATTTTAAAAATGGAGCGTATAAAAATGAATTAACATCACTTTCTAAAGATATATTAGAAATACCAATTAGTCCAATTGAATTTATAAGAAATAAGAAAAACGAAATTATAAGTTTTATCATAATGGGAATAGAATTTGAAAAAATATAATTACCCTTGGTCTTTTTTAGCTATTTTTATAGGCTTTCATCCGTTTCCAAACAAGTGAGTAATATGTGGAAGACTTTGGTAGGACGTTGTAAAGTGATGAGACAACTAATTTGTATTTTACAAATCAGCAAATTTATTTTCTTTCTATCAAAATAGCCTTGGCATTACTTTTTGCAATCCTGAAGTTATTATTTGTATATTTAGGTAGTATAATTAAATAAAGAATTAACTAAACACTTTTTTTAAAGTAGAATAAATTCTATAAGAATAGTTGCCTAAATAATTTTGTTCAAGCTACATTACCTTAACCCATTTTACTTATGAGCCAATATGATTTTTATGTTGATTTGCATTGTCATCCAGCTATGAAGCCTTTTGGAAAAAGCTTTAATAAAAAAAATAGAAAAAATAGCACAAAACTTAGTGATAGAAGTAGCATTTGGCATCAGCAAACTCCTAATATTTTCAAGAAGATTATTAATACATTAGGCTCTTTGACTAAGTTTACACAATCGGATTGTACTACTCTTTTTAAAGGTGGAGTACACGTAGTGTGTGCTTCTTTGTATCCTCTTGAGAAAGGTTTTGTTAAAAATAAGTTAGGTCAGAATATGATTTCAGATATACCTCTGAATCTTCTAACAGGTATTGGAGATAAAAGAATTGATTATCTTCAAAATTTGGATAGTTATTTTAAAGATTTAGAAGAAGAGTATCAATTTTATCAACAATTAGATGGAGTTGTAGTAAAAGTAGATAATCAACATAAAGTTCGTTATAAAATAGTAAGAAGTTACGACGAAATTTTATCGTATGTAGATACTAATCCAAATAGTGATGTAATTACTATATGTCTGCTCCTAACCATTGAAGGTATGCATGTATTAGATTGTGGATTGTATGGAGCTAATAGTAGCTCAGATATTAATTTGTTGAAAGAGAATACAGACAAAATCAAAAATTGGCAGCACTCTCCTTTCTTTGTAACACTAGCACATCATTTTTGGAATGAGTTGTGTGGACACGCCAAAAGCCTAGTCGGAATAGCTGATTGTGTTACGAATCAAGAATACGGAATAGGAGAAGGATTTACTGAAAAAGGAAAAATAATCCTGCATCAATTATTAGAAAATAAAAATGGAAAACGTATTTTGATAGATATCAAACACATGAGTGTTAAGGCTAGAGAAGAATATTATCAAATATTGAAGGAAGAGTATGCTTCAGAAAATATTCCTATTATTATCAGTCATGGTGCAATGAATGGACTAACTTCACCTACTAATCCTAGCTTATCTTCTATTAAAACAGGAAGATTTTTTTATAAGGAAGATATTAATTTTTATGATAGTGAAATAGTAGAGGTAGCACAAAGTGGTGGAATTATGGGTTTACAGATGGATGAAAGAAGATTAATAAGTAGAGAAGCTCTTAAAAATGTAAAACGTTCTATCCGAAGACACATGTTATTACACTATCGTTCTGAAATAGTATGGAATCAAATAAAACATATAGCAGAAGTGCTTGACAAACATAATCTTCCTGCTTGGAATAATATAGCTATAGGTAGTGATTATGATGGTATTATAGATCCTCTAAATGGTTTTTGGACAGCCTCAGAGATGGATTTGCTGGCTAGTTATCTTGAAAGACATGCTGAAAACTATTTTAAAGATGCTAACTGTCCGTTAGATAGAGAAAATAAGATACTACCTAGTGAAGTTATTTCAAGAGTAATGAGTTCGAATGCACTCCAGTTTTTAGAAAAACACTTTAAATCGTAACTGCCCAATTTATCCTCTTACTTGCTTTTTTTCTTAGTTATTTTTATAAGCTCTTGTCTGTTTCTGAAGGGAGATGAGGTAAGTATTTTTTTGTTTTACAAATCAGCACTTTTATTTTCTTTCATAAAATAGCCTTACAATTACTCTTTGTAATTCTAAGGCTATTTTTTTTAGATTGAATTGAAAAAAAATGGCTTGTCTCCTACAACTATCTTCAATTTTAAAATGAGGTTGATTCAACTTATTTTGGGTTGCCAAAGGTTAGTTTAAGCAATTTTATAAGCTCTTCTTCATCTTTTATATTGAGTTTATTTTTCTTTGCATTATTTTCAAAATCAGTACCTAAAAGTTTAAAAGCTTTCTTTTTTTGAGAAGGTACTTCTAATATAGGACCATTTTCCTTCAATTGAATAAAAAATGTTTCAATTACATTTCCAAATGAAGCTGGAATAGCTGCTGTGTAACTTCCATCACTCTCTTGACCTTCATTGTACTTAATAACTTGTTTTTTTATTAAACGCATACCATTACTATTTTCCCATAGTAATAATCCATAACCTAATCCATCTTCAGGAAAGTTTGCCACAACATAAGAATAATCTTTACCTGTCAAATCAATACGATATTTACTTAGTGGACTCATAGCTTTCAAATTCCCATTTTGATCTTTAAACAGAAGAATCTGTTTATAGGCATCATAACGCACAAATATTACTTCATCTATTTCTGAGCAAGTAGCTTCTTGAAATTCTGTAGTTGTATAAGGACTACCTTGCACATCACTATAATTTTTATTACCAGCTTTTTCACTTAGAGTATACGAAAGACTAAATCTATCATGGGCTTTAACTGTAACACTCTGTGCTTTGACAAAAGTACTAGCTCCTAGAATAAAGATAATAGCAAATAAAAAATTTTTTTTCATGATGGTGATTAGTTATGTGAAAAAATATAATACTAAGAATGTTTTTTATTTAATATGTGAAAAAAAAGTACTCTCACAAATTCAATAATCTATTTGTAAGTTTTAAATGTACAAAAAAGAATTTATAATGAAAATTATAAAAGGGTTTTTTATAAAAAATGTAGCTTTATAAAGTTTAAGTGTGTATAAACTTCTTTTGATTAGTGTGCCATTAAAAACTTATTGATGTACTTTAACTTCATACTTTTTGTTTTTTATCTCTAGGAACTTCTGGCTATTTTTTTTGTACCTTAGTGAGATGAAAATATATGATGTACTAATAATTGGAGGTGGACAAGCAGGATTGTCTATAGCCTATTTTTTAAGAAGAAGTAAATTAAACTATTTGATTTTGGACAATCAAGAACAAATAGGAGGTTCTTGGTTACAGACTTGGGATAGTTTAAAACTATTTTCACCTTCAGAATATAGTTCTTTATCAGGTTGGGCAATGCCTAAAAGCAACGAAGAATATCCTACCAAAGCTGAGTTTATAAGTTACTTATCTGCTTATGAAAAACGTTATGATTTTACTATACAAAGACAAACAGAAGTTTTGCAAGTGATAAAAGAAAATGACCTTTTCAAAGTAGAAACAAATAAAGGTGTTTTTCATTCCAAGACATTAGTAAGTGCAACAGGCACAGCTGGCAATCCATTTATTTCAAAATATCCAAATGAAAATATTTTTTCGGGAGAGCAAATCCATTCTGTCAATTATAAAAATTCAGATGATTTACAAAATAAGAATGTTCTTATTGTTGGAGGAGGGAATTCGGGAGCGCAAATTTTAGCTGAAGTATCTAAAGTTGCAAATACAAAATGGGTTACTTTAAAAAAACCTCAATTTCTTCCTGATAATATTGATGGTCGTTATCTTTTTAATGAAGCAACACAAAAGTTTTTAGGAAAATCAGATGAAAAATATACTGAAGGTTTTAGTGTTTCTTTGTCTAATATTGTTATGATTGAAAGTGTTAGAGAAGCACGAGATAGAAATGTATTGAATGCTGTCCGACCTTTCAAAAAATTTTATGAAAATGGAGTCATTTGGGAAGACGGAACAAAAGAAGAGTTTGATGTTGTGATTTGGTGTACAGGTTTTAGGTCTAACTTAAAACACTTAGAATCTTTAGATATTATTGAAGACAAAAGGATAGAAACAAAAAACACTCGTTCGGTCAAAGAACCTAATTTATGGCTTATTGGCTATGGAAATTGGACAGGATTTGCTTCTGCGACAATTTATGGTGTTGGCAAAACAGCTCGTCATACTGTAAAAGAAATTATTGAAGTTCTATCAAAGAATGAAAAGTTATAAATAAAAACTGTATATTTTTATCAAAAATAACCTCTGAGTAGGATAAAAAAAAATAATTTGTAGAAAATTTGTTAAATTATTTATTATATCTAAACGATTGTTTAGTTTTGTCGTATAACAAAATAAAAAATGCCACGAATAAAGAAATATAACGAACAGGATGTAATCGAAAAAGCCATGAATTTATTCTGGCGCAACGGTTATGAAACTACTTCTATGCAAATGCTTGAAAAGGAAATGGGAATTAATAAATTTTCTATTTATTCAAGTTTTGGTAGTAAGAATGGAGTTTTTTTGGAAAGCATAAAATGCTACAAAGAGAAGTTAAATGAGCTTATCAATAAGCTAAAAACTTCTAGTAAAGGCACTGATAGCTTAAAGGAATATTTCTACGATTTTATAGCGTTTTCAAAGGAAAATGAATGTGGAAAAGGTTGTTTAATAACCAATACTGCTAATGAAATTGGACAAGATGCAGACGAGCAAATCAAAACAGCTTTATTCAGCTTTACAGAACATGTAAGAACTGTATTTGCTGAAGTTTTAAAGCAAGATAAGACAAAAGATAACAATACTGTTGAGCAACAAGCAGATTATTTGCTTATCTCAATGTTTGGTTTGTCATCAGCAACACGAGTATTCAATGAATTACAACTAAAAAACTACATCGAAAATATTTTCAAAAACGTATAACATTTTTTTTAATATTAAACTAACCGATTGGTTAGTTATATAAACTATAACATCTAATTTAAAATTATGAGCACTACTCAAACAGGTGAAACATTACAGATTCACACTATCGAAACAGCACCAGATAATAGTAAAGTATTACTTGAAAACTCTACCAAAGCTTATGGTTATGTTCCAAATTTACATGGAGTGTTAGCAGGAGCACCTGGTTTATTAGAAGCCTATCAAAATATTCATGAGTTATTTGCAAACTCGTCTTTCAATAACGATGAACTTACTGTAGTATGGCAAACTATCAATGTAGAACATGGATGTCATTATTGTGTGCCTGCACATACAGCCATTGCTAAAGCAATGAAAGTAGATGATGCAATAAGCGAAGCATTGCGAAACGAAACTGAACTTCCTACTCCAAGATTGGAAGCATTGAGAACAATGACATTATCTATGGTAAAAAATAGAGGAAATGTATCAAAAGATGACGTTCAAGCATTTTATAGTGCAGGATTTAATCAAAGACAATTATTAGAAATTATTCTTGGTCTGTCTCAAAAAGTAATCAGTAATTATACAAATCATATTGCTGAAACACCTTTAGATAAAGGCTTTGAAGCATTTTCTTGGAAAAAAAAATAATCAATAACCATAAAAGATGTTGAGAATAATTTTCAACATCTTTTTTTAATTCTATTCAATTCATGAAAAAATCAAGTAAAATATACATTGCTATTTCTAGTTTGTTAAGTGGTCTTATACTTAGCCGATTTGCTATTTCAAAACTAACAGGGTGGGAAATTTCGGTTAAAGCATTTATTGAAATGGCTAAACCTTTGGGAATTGACCCAACATTTTTTAGAATCTTTACTGGAGTATTAATTTTGGTTGTTTTTATATCTTATTTAATTACTGCCATTTATACTTTCTTTCAGGATAAAGAATTTTTAAGTCATCGTATAAATTACTATGTATTTGGAATCTTTGCTCATACACTTGGACTACTTACAATGGTAGGGGCGTTAATCGCAGAGTTTGCTTTGAGAGTGGAGCCAAAATGGCTACTTGTATTCATTGCTCTTGGTATTGTCATCTCCTCTGCCCTCAATTTGATGATTTTTAATAAAAAAATAAAAACTGTACATTTAACTGAATAAAAATGAGCAACTCAAGAAGAAATTTTATAAAAAATGTAGGATTAATGGGTATATCAGGACTTGTTTTACCATCTACTGTTCACGGCATAACAAATACAAAAACTATGAAACCAAAACAATTATTAAGACCTAAAGTATTGTTTTTTGATGTAAATGAAACTCTATTAGATCTTACACAAATGAAAAAACAGGTTGGAGAAGCCTTAAATGGAAGACAAGATTTACTCTCCCTGTGGTTTACTACAATGTTGCAATATTCTTTGGTAACTACAGCTAGTGGACAATATGAACATTTTGGAAATATTGGTGCAGCTGCTCTGCAAATGGTGGGGGCAAATAACAATATTACTATTTCAGAAAGTGAAGCCAGAGAAGTTATTGTTAATGCTTTAAGAGGTTTACCTGCTCATCCTGAAGTAAAAGAAGCGTTAGCACAACTCAAAAAAGATGGTTATAAATTAGTATCATTCACAAACTCGTCTAATGCAGGAGTCAAAAAACAATTTGAAAGTGCAGGTCTAACAGAATATTTCGATGAGCGATTGAGTGTCGAAGATGTTGGAAAATTTAAACCTTTTAGAGATACCTATGAATGGGGAGCTAGAAAAATGGGTATTAAGTCTAACGAAGCAATGTTAATTGCTGCTCATGGTTGGGATGTAGCAGGAGCATTATGGGCTGGATGGAGAGCTGCTTTTATTAGCAGACCTGGGCAGCAATTATTTCCATTAGCACCTGAAACTGAAATAGTAGCTCCAAATTTACAAAAGATATCTGATATTTTAGTCAGTTATAAATAATGCAAAATTATTTAGTTGTTTGACAATTTTTATGGAGGTTGTTGGTGAGATACCGACAACGGCAAAAAAAAAGAATTTGCAATAAATACCTCCATAATCACAAAAATTGTCAGACAACCAATTATTCTATTAAGAACAAATTACTTTTCTATCAACATAGCCTTAGAATTACTATTTAGCAATTCTAAGGCTATTTTTTTACAGAATACTCTTTTTTGTGGAATAACATATAAAAATAATTACATTTGTGATACTAATCTAAACCTTTATTACTCTTCTATTTTACTGTAAGTTTTATGAATTTGAATTTAGACACATCTCCAAATCTAAAACTGTTATTTACAATTATGAAAAATAAATCAATCCATATACTAGTGCTTGCTTTTTTGACAATCTCATTCAACGGACTTGCTCAAGATGTCTCATTTTTTAATGGTGACAGATTTTTTTCAATCGGTACACAATCACAGCGAACAGCTTCAATAACTTTGTTTGATATTGACAAGGATGGAGATTTAGATGCACTTGTAGCCAATGGAAGACACTGGGCAGAACAAAACTATATTTACTACAATGACGGACGTGGTGGGTTTAAAGTAGCTCAACCTATTGGAAGATTTCTTGATGCTTCTTATTCTGTAAAAAGTGCTGATTTCAACAATGATGGATTTATGGATATTGCTGTTGCCAATGATAATGTTGCCAATAAAATATATTTTGGTTCAGCGAATCAAAATTTTGATAAAGAAGCCACATTTGGTTCAATATCTCCCTCAAGAAACCTTGAAGTAGTGGATATTGACAAGGACGGAGATTTTGATCTAATTCTATCAAATAGAAAATCTGAAAACGAAATTTGCCTTAATGATGGAAAAGGGAATTTTGCAAAAATAATAACGTTTGGTGATTCATCTGACCAAACCATCCAAACAAAAATAGTTGATATAAACAAAGACGGATTTTGGGATATTATTACTGCTGAGAGAGGGTCAAAAAATAAAATTTTCCTAAATGATGGGAAACAGAATTTTGCAAAAATAATAGAGTTTGGTACTACTGAAGAGGAAACTCGTTCTATTGATATTGGTGATTTTGATAAAGATGGCTTTTTGGATATTGTAACAGGAAATTTAGGTTTGAAAAATAGTATTTATTTTGGTGATAAAGAGTTAAGTTTTAATAGAGTTTTTGATTTTACACCTGAACATTTGACTTCATCAATTAAAGTAGCTGATTTGAACCAAGATGGATATTTGGATATTGTGGAGGGAAATTCAGAAGAACGAAACTATGTTTATTTAGGACAGAAAAATGGAACATTTATAGAAATTGGTTTGAGAGAAGATTTAAAAGAAGACACTTACAATATTGAAATAGGAGATGTAAATAATGATGGACTTCCAGATATTGTAGAATCAAATTCTGGAACTTGGAATTTGTATTATAGAACAAAAAAAGAATAAGTATTACCATCAAATGGTATAAATAATTACGTCTTAAATTTAATCCTTGCTTTAGCTTACCAATCTAAATTAAAATATGTAGTTGGCTTTTAGCTGTGGTTTTATATTTCAAAAACTACATTCATTCTATCAAAATAGCGTTTAGTATTACAAAAAGTAATTCTAAGGCTATTTTTGATTAAATTTGTATTTTGAGTTTAATGGCAAAAATAAATTTCTGAAAATGAAAAGTAGTATAGTTTTTATAATGGTTGCTATATTTTTGGTAAGTTGTGAGCAGCGTTCTGAAGAAAGCATAAAAGTAGAAAGTACAACCTTAGACAACAGGAAATACTTAGAAGTAGAGAAGACAGATAAAGAAACTACTCATATAGGTTTGCTTACAAAACATAATTATGGCAAAACACATAGTTTTAAGTACCAAGTAAATCTAAAAGAAGATGAAATAGAATGGAAGGGTAAAAAAGACCAAGAGCCTAAACATATTATCTTTTGCAAGGATACAATTTATATGCACTATTTTGAAAAACAGTTTATACAAACCCAAACTATAGATACAATTACTCAAGATACACTCTATGGCTCTTATTTTGAAGTAAAAGCATTTTTCTTGAAAAATATAGACAAACGTTATTTTAATGATTTATTGGGAACACAAAATTGGATAGATATTTCTATTCAAGAATACGAAAGTATAAAGCAAAAATGTAAAGAGTACAAAATACCTAATGACCAAGAGTTAAGTATCGGAAAAATAATTCAATAAATTTTAATATATCTTGATTCGCTTTTAGTGTATTTGAAAGCCAATAGTTTGCTTATTTTTATTTTTTCAAAAATCTATTCTGAGTTACTTCATTAATAATTTCTTGCGTATTTTTTCTACTGATTGCTATTTTTTTGTCTTTGATTATTATTTGATTGCCTTCGATAATCTCAACGGCATTTTTGGAAATAATAAGGAATATTAAAGGTTATCACGGTTAATTTAGTAATCTTCATTTTTAAAGTGACTATAAACAAATAAAAAGATTGCTTTCAATTCCGAGTTTACATCAGAATAATAAATTTTGATTGTAATTTTATCGTTGTAATATTCTATCAAAGATAGTATTAAAGCATATTTATCGAAAATCTATCTCCTTCAAAACACTTTTTTCAAAAAAAATCCGTATTTTAGAATATAGACTACAAATTCATTGAAATTTAGAGTGACTTTATACTTAATTTTGTCTATGAATATTGTATCCAAAAAAAATATGTATTGTCAATTTATAAAATTGTCAATTATTTTTCCGTCCTAAGAAACACAAGCAAATAACTCACTTTTCAATAAAACTGACTATGAATCCACTAGAACTAGCACTAAAAGCCGAACAGGAAGCAAAAGCTAAAAAAGAGCAAGAAAAAAAAGATAAAGATAATGATGCAAAGAAAGAAGAGAATCAAAAAGTTGTTGTGAAAAAAGCATTTAGCCCTTTGGATATGGTTTTGGAAGAAGAAGAGCAAAAAGAAGAAGAAATTAATACAGAAACTCAAACTACTGTTCAGAAAAAAAAATCTAGTCCTTTAGATATGCTTTTTGATGAAAATAAAGTAGAAGAAGACAAAGAAGACAAAAAGGTAGAAGAAAAAATCATAGAAGCTCACAATACAACTCCTAACAAAAAGACAAATAATCCTTTGGATATGATTCTTGAAGAAGAAGAGCAAAAAGAAGAAGAAAAACAAGAGGAAATAAAAAGCAAGAAAAATCCAAATGATTTTGCTAGTCCTTTAGATAGAAATGATGCTTTTTCAGAAGATGAAATGAATGCTCTTAGAGAAGAGTTGGAAAATCTGCACAAACAAAATGAGCCAAAAGAAGAAAAAATAAAACAAATAAAAGAAGAAATAGAACTAGAAATTGAATTAGAAGATACAGAAACAGACTTTTTCAAAAATATAGAGTTTTCAGAAGATTTGCCAAAGCCAAAAACTCACTTGAATGGATTCGCTAAAAAAGAAAAAAATAATTTGGAAGAAAATAAAGAAAAAGAACTAAGTCCAAAAACTACAAGCGAAACAGAATTAAATGATATATCTTTGTCTTTAGAAGACAAAATCAGTTCTATTCAACAAGAATTAGAAATGGAAACTGAATTGTTGGAAAATACTTATTTAAAGGATTCAAACCAAGATTCAATAGAAAAGGAAGACATGCAAACGCCACAACACACAACAAACAAAAAAGAAATCGAGGTAGAGTTACTGACAGATTCAGTAAATGATACCAAAGAACAAATCAAAACAGAAGCCATTTTCGAACAAGAAATTGAAGAAGAAAAACCTACTGTTTCTCAAGACGAAAAAACAGAAATCAGAAAATCATATTCAGAAGAAGAAATGATTTTTGATAGAACAGATATTTCTGATGAGCAGCTTATTCATATTTATAAAGCCCTCTTAAAACCTCGTTTGATTGAGGATAGAATGCTAATTGCGCTTCGCCAAGGCAAAATTTCAAAATGGTTTTCAGGGTATGGACAAGAAGCCATTTCTGTAGGGATTGCAGAAGCCATACAAACAGATGAATATTTGTTACCACTTCACAGAAATTTAGGTCTTTTTACGTCTCGTAAAATAGAACTAGAAAAACTTTTTGCTCAGTTTCAAGGAAAAAAAGAAGGTTTTACCAAAGGTAGAGATAGGTCTTTCCATTTTGGAACAAATGAACATCATATTGTCGGAATGATTTCGCATTTAGGTCCTCAATTGACAGTTGCCAACGGAATTGCTTTAGCTGATGTTTTGGAAAACAAAAAGCGTATTACAGTTACTTTTACAGGTGATGGTGGTACTTCGCAAGGTGATTTTCATGAAGCTCTAAATGTAGCAGCCGTTTGGGATTTGCCTACCATTTTTGTTGTAGAAAATAATGGGTATGGACTCTCTACACCAAGTCATGAGCAATTTCGTTGTAAGCAATTTATTGATAAAGGAATTGGTTATGGAATGAAAGCTGTTCAGGTAGATGGAAATAATATTTTAGAAGTTTATTCAACAGTAAGGGCATTAGCTAAAGAGATGCGTGAAAATCCACATCCAGTTTTATTGGAAATGATAACTTTCCGTATGCGTGGACACGAAGAAGCATCAGGAACTAAATATGTTCCTAAAGAACTTTTTGAGGTGTGGGAGAAAAAAGACCCAGTTACAAATTATGAAAAATTCTTAGTAGAAAATAATATTCTGACAGAAGAAAAAGTCAAAGAAATTAGAGAAGGATTTTTTGAAGATATAAAAAATGCCTTAGATACAGCCTTAGAATTGCCTAAAGTTGTTCCAAATACTGAAGATGAAGTAGCAGATATGTATGCACCTCACGAACAAGAACTTATTGCACCAATCAGTAGTAGCCAAACTCAAAAACGCCTAATCGATGCTATTTCGGATTCATTGCGTCAGAGTATGGAACGCTATCCAAAAATGACAATTATGGGGCAAGATGTAGCTGATTATGGAGGCGTTTTCAAAATTACAGATGGTTTTGTTGAGCAGTTTGGAAAGCAACGTGTTAGAAATACACCTCTTTGTGAATCTGCTATTGTGGGAGCAAGTTTAGGACTTTCTATTCGTGGCTGGAAAGCCGTTATGGAAATGCAGTTTGCTGATTTTGTAACCTGTGGATTCAATCAAATTATTAATAATTTAGCTAAATCGCATTACCGTTGGGGACAAAATGCTGATGTTGTAGTTCGTATGCCAACAGGGGCAGGCGTGGCAGCAGGACCTTTTCATTCTCAATCAAATGAAGCGTGGTTTGCTCATACACCAGGTTTGAAAGTTATTTATCCATCTTCTCCTTATGATGCAAAAGGACTTCTGAATGCTTCTATTGAAGATCCAAACCCAGTTATTTTCTTCGAACATAAAGCTCTTTATCGTGCCATTTCAGAAGATATTTATGATGATTATTATACACTTCCAATTGGAAAAGCTGCTTTAGTTTCAGAAGGCGAAGATGTAAGTATCATTACCTACGGAATGGGAGTTCATTGGGCTAGAAAAGCAGCCGAAGAACTAGGTGATAGTTACTCTTTAGAAATTTTGGATTTAAGAACATTACTTCCTTGGGATAAAGAAGCTGTTTCGGAGACAGTTAAAAAGACAGGAAAAGTAATTATTTTACACGAAGACTGCCTAACAGGTGGAATTGGTGGCGAAATTTCAGCTTGGATTGCAGAACATCACTTTACAAACCTTGATGCGCCAATCATGCGTGAAGGAAGTTTGGATACAGCCGTTCCATTTAGTGCAGAATTAGAGAAAAATTTCTTGCCGTATGAGCGTTTTGTTGAGAAATTAAAGAAATTGGTGCAGTATTAAAATATAATTATTTTTAGCAAAAGCCTTAAAAACTAATTTTTTAAGGCTTTTTTAAATGTCTTGAAAAGAAGATTTTATCTTTGATTTTTTTTATAAAATGATTTGCTAAATGTTGCTTGTAGGAATTGTAGCTCAGTAGACTACTATGTATTCGATTTCCAGTTGTGCCTTTGTATTTAATTATTAACAATTCTACAATATAAGAGAGTAGAAAAAACTATGCTTTTTTTATCAAGAATTAAGTCATTACACAATGAAAATAGGTATCTTTGCAGTCGTTTTATAGAATGGTGTCCTTGTTTTAATCTTGTTTTCGGTGGTACTAAAAAAGTGTTTTTTCTTATTTCTAGGTTTGGGGTTTTGCTTTTCGCTATCTGCTCAGACTACATCAACAGATAGTATAAACTATACTTCTTTGGATAGTCTAGCGTATTATTTAGATATAGGCTCTTCAAACAAAATCTACAAGAATAGCATCAAAATAAATCCAATAGCTATGCTCAATGGAGATATTCCTATTTATTTTGATATTTATTTGAGTAAGCTGCTCAATATAGAATTTGGAGCTGGTATTATCTGTCCTTATTATATTGTAGGCTATTCCTTTGAGGAGTATCAGCAGACCATACTCAATTCTGATTCTGGATATAGTTTGTGGTTACATCCTAAATTATTCTTTAATAGAAAAGATAATAAAGACTCTTTTTGTAGTGTAGCATACAGATACAGGGCATTTAATGAAGGCACACTCACTACTACAATGCGTGATATTTATCTAAATTGGGGATATAGTATTATTTATCCTAGTCGTATTGCTTTAGATGTTCACGTCGGCTTAGGTTATCGTTTTACTAGCTATAATAAGCCTCAAGACTATTCAAGAGAGTTATTAAATTCTCATCTCCTTTTTCCAATTCACTTCAAAATCGGTTATTCTTTCTAATTTATATTCAATTATTCACTACAAATTATGAAATTCATTTATTTGTCTATTTTTCTGTTTTTATACAGTTTTTCTGCTTTGGGTCAAGTAAAAAACTTAGAGATTACATATAGCAAAGAGGCTGAAATGTCTAATTTTGAAGCTTTTAAAGAAATTATAAAATCTGATGATGGTTATTATTCTCTCAAAATAAGTCAGAAAGGATTTATTTATAATCCAGATAGATACATAGACAAATACGATAAAGAGATGAACTTTTTGAGTTCTATGAAAATAGAATTTGCTCAAAAAGAACAGAAATATGTAGCTATCAAGCACATCAATAATAAATTCTATTTATTTTCAAGTTTAGAAAATGAAAAAATAAAAGAACATTTACTTTTTATTCAAGAGATAGACAAAAACACATTACAGCCTAATGAGCAAATGAAAAAAATAGCCTCTACACTATTAGATGGCAAAAATATCAATAAGGACAGCGTTTTTTATATTTCAGTTTCTCCAGATGAGTCTAAGTTATCAGTTTCTTATTCTCCAAACACAAATAAAAATTCAAGTCAAGAAAAATATAAGCTGAACACGCAAGTACACAATACAATTTCTTTTGATTTACTTTGGCAAAAAGAAGTAGAGTTACCTCATCTGGCAAATCTGTATTCTCACGAAGCCACTTTAATAAATAATTTTGGAAACACACACACTTTAGGGAAAATTACGGATAGTGAACTAGCTATAATGAAAGCTCAAAAGATAGAATACGTACTAATCAGTCAGCTAAATGAGGGAGCTATGTTCAAAAAGTATGAATTACCATCAGAAAAATATTTTACTGATATAAGTATCATGCTTAATAGTCAGCAAGAGGTAGTTTGTACAGCATTCTATACAAATGATTATAAAACATTAATTAGTGGCTGGAATAGAAATGTTGTAAGTGAAAGACAACATTACCCTATTGATGGAACTTATTTTTTAAGACTTGATGGAAAAACGGCTGAAAAACAAGGTGAAAGTTTTGAAGAATTTAGCCTAGAGTTTATTGCCAAGAATGAAAAGCAAGGTAAAGCAAATCGCCTAGCAAAGAAAAGCGAAAAAGGAAAAGATATTAGCTTACATTCTTATTATATCCGAAAAGTTATAGCAAAAGAAGATGGAGGAGCAATAATCACAGCTCAATATCAGAGTAATAAATCAGGAAAAAGTATGCAGACACAAAATGTACGTAGTTATCATGATAGAACTAAGATTATTGGTATGAATGTTACCCCTTCTGAAACACCAGTTCAATATAGTGAAGATATTATAGTTGTGAATTTATCTCCAAAAGGAAAAACACTATGGAATGAGAAAATTCCTTTATCTCAAGTAGTGGAAGGTGGACATATACATAAAGACCCTAATAAGGTTAGTGAGAATATTTTGTTTCCAGATATGTATTCCATTATATACAGAAATGATAAACTCTATTTTATCTTTAATGATAATATTAAAAATACCTTATTAAAAGATGAAGATGAAACATACAAATATGAATCAAAAATTGATAGAAATGGATATTCAGTAAATAAAGAAGATGTACTAGTTTTGCTCACTATTGATAATCAAGGGAAATACACAAGAGAAATATTAATTACTCAAAATAAAAAAGAAACAACACATATTTATCCTAAACTATATTTTCAAGTAGTAGATAATGAACTATTATTATTTGCAAAAGGAAAAAAAGTATATCGTTTTGTGAAATTTAGTTTCAATAATTAATCTTTCAATATTTCCTAAAAGTAAAAGCGTCCTAGAAAGCAAGTTTTTAGGGCGTTTTTTAGTTCCCTTCAAAAAAAGACTTTATCTTTGAATGTTATTTATTAAAATGATTTGCTAAATATCGCTTTTTCGCCGTTGTTGGTGTTAACCAATGACATAAAATATAAAAAAATGCTCAACGAAACCTTCCAAATGACAGCCCAAACTATGTTTGGATTAGATGAAATTTTATTTCAAGAAATAAAAGATTTAGGTGCAAAAAATGTCCAATTAAATAATCGTGCTGTAAGTTTTGAAGGCGATTTGAGAATGATGTATAAGGCAAATTTGTGCCTCAGAACTGCTCTGCGTGTACTTGTTCCAATTGCAGAGTTTGAAGTCAAAGACGAACATGATTTATATGACAAGATAAAAAATATAGACTGGGAAAAGTATTTGTCTATTGAAGAAACATTGGCTATTAATTGTACACTCAGTACAAATATATTTACGCATTCTCGCTATATCGAACAAAAAACAAAAGATGCTATTGTAGATAAATTTAGAGAAAAATACGACAAACGTCCGTCGGTTGATATTATGAATCCTGATTTGAGAATTCAGGTCTATATCAAAAATAATGTTTGTATGGTAATGCTCAATAGTTCTGGAGACCCACTTTATAAGCGTGGTTACAGAGACAAAACTAATCTTGCCCCAATGAATGAAGTTTTGGCAGCAGGACTTATTATGCTTTCCAAATGGGATAAAAAAAGTGATTTTGTAGATCCTATGTGTGGTTCGGCAACGCTTTCTATTGAAGCTGCACTCATGGCAGCCAATATTCCAGCAGGCTCTTTTCGTCCTCTTTTTGGTTTTGAGAAATGGTCAAATTTTGATGCTGATTTGTGGGAAGAAGTTTTTGATGAGGAAATGGAAAAAATAAATACAGAGAATATGCCTTATATTTTGGCAGGAGAAATTTCAAAAAATGTAGCTCGTAAAGCTGCTGCAAACATTGCTGAAGCCAATCTAAAAAAATATATTCATCTAAAAGATATTGCTTTTCAAGATTTAATGCCACCACCAATAGAAGAGAAAGAAGAAACAATTCAGACAGAACAAGAGAAGCAAGAAGAAGAAAAGGAACAAGAAAAATCGTGGTTCAAAAGACGAAAAGCTGATAAAGGTGTAATCATCATAAACCCTCCTTATGGAGAGAGAATGGATAAAGATGAAGATATAAATGCTTTTTATGCTGAAATTGGAGATACACTCAAACAAAACTGGGCAGGTTATACAGCGTGGATTATTACTTCAAATATGGATGCTGCAAAACATATTGGTCTTTCATCCAAACCAAAATTAAAAATGTTTAATGGCTCGTTAGAATGTCGTTTTATGCGTTTTGAAATTTATGAAGGAAGTGTAAAAAATGATAAACGAGAATTTTATAAAGATAAAAAATAATCATATCAATTTGATAGAATTATTAGAGATAAAATAATATTTAACTATAAAAAAAGCCTTTACAGATTTTTGTAAAGGCTTTTTTATTATTTTTTCATTTTTGATGAAGAATAATTTTTCAAAACATTATACCAACATTTTCAAAGGATTTTCCATAAATTCCTTTAGTGTTTGTAAAAATGCTGCACCAACTGCACCATCTACAACTCTATGGTCACAAGAAAGTGTCATCTTCATGATATTTCCAACTACAATTTCACCATCTTTAACGATAGGTTGTTGAGTAATTGCACCGACAGCCAAAATACACGCATTTGGTGCATTGATGATAGCTGTAAATTCTTCAATTCCAAACATTCCCAAATTAGAAATTGTAAATGTACTTCCTTCCCAATCTGAAGGTTGTAATTTTTTGTCTTTTGCTTTTCCTGCAAAATCTTTTACTTCTGTATTGATTTGAGAAAGCGTTTTCATTTCTGCAAAACGAACCACAGGAACTAACAAACCGTCATCTACTGCTACAGCAACGCCCATATGAACATTATCATAATAACGAATTGTGTCGCCTTGCCAAGAGGCATTGATAGCTGGATGTTTTTTGAGTGCTAAGGCTGTTGATTTGATTACAATATCATTAAACGAAATTTTTGTGTCAGAAAGCCCATTCAACATTTTGCGTGTTTCGATGGCTTTATCCATATTTACAGCAATAGTCAGATAAAAATGAGGTGCTGTAAATTTACTAGCCGAAAGACTCTTTGCAATTGCTTTACGCATTTGTGAAACTTTCTCGTCTTGTGTGCCTTCTTGTGCAAAAGCTGGAGCTGCTTTTTGAGCTTGCTGTCCATTAGATTGACTAGACTGTGTTTCAGAAACTTGTTTTGTTTCTGTTTTTGTAGCTTTTTGAGGAGTAAAGTTTTCTATATCTTTTTTGGTAATTCTACCATTTTCTCCACTTCCTTCTATTTGGTGAATATCATATCCATTTTCTTCTGCCATTTTTTTAGCTAAAGGAGAAATAAAGATACGTCCTTCTGAACTTCCATTTGAAGAATTATTATTAGCAGAAGACATAGAAGCCGATTTTTCTTCTTCTTTTGTTTCTGCTTTTTCTTCTTCTTTTTCATTATTAGAATCCGAACTACTTGATCCACTTTCAGCATCTAAAAGTGCTTGGTAATCTGCTCCTTTTTCTCCAATAACTGCAATAGGCGCATCAATTGGTACGCTATCGCCTTCTTCTGCTGCTAAATAAAGAACTTCACCATCATCATAAATATCAAAGTCCATGGTTGCTTTATCTGTTTCTACTTCAGCTATAACATCACCTGATTTGAGTTTGTCACCTACTTTTACAAGCCAAGAAGCCAACACACCTTCTTCCATGGTGTCTGTCATTTTTCGCATGCGAAGTACAACAGCTTTAATAGAAGAAGTATCTACTTTCTTAGTAGTAGATTTTTCTTGTTTTGGTTGTTCTACTTCTTTTTTAGACTCGGTTTGTTTTGCTTCCTGTTTTGGCTCTTCTTTCGTTTCTTCTTTTTTAGATTCAGAAGAATCGTTTTTGTTTTCCCCACTTTGTCCAAACTTTGCTTTTAGGTCTGAAATGTCTTCTCCTTTTTTGCCTAAAATCAAAACGGGGTCATTTACAGGAACACCATCGCCTTCATTTACGCCAATATATAAAACTTCACCATCGACAAAACTTTCCCATTCCATCGTTGCTTTATCAGTTTCAATTTCTGCCAAAAGGTCGCCTGACTTTATTGTGTCGCCTTCTTTTACGAGTATGCTTGCTACAACGCCTTCTTCCATCGTGTCGGTAAGGCGTGGCATAATAAGGATTTCAGCCATAAGAACGTATTATTTTATGTGGTTTGCTTTTGTGTTTTTATTTTTAACGTGCGTAATTTATAAATTACTAAAATTTCTTTAGAATGGAATTCAAAATAAGTTTTGTCTTCTAAACATAATCTAACTAAAAGATGACTTGTTTAGATCAAATAGAAATGAGAATTGAATTCTTGTACTTCAAAGATAAGAATTTAATCTGTGAAGGCAATTTTAGGATAAATTTAATTAATGATTTTTTAATCGATAGTTCGTTAAAAATTAAGCAGCTTTAGTTCCAAATGTGTAAAGCTGTTTTACATTTGGGCTATTTTTAGTAAATTCATCTTCTATCTGTAAGATAGAAAAAAATCTATCTACAAGTAACTTGTTGTGATAGAGCATTTTAATATCCTTTATAGAAAATGCTTTTCTTTTATCTTTTGGTATAGTTATCCAATGATGTATTTTGGCTAGATTGACTGTTGAAAGTGCCATATTCCAATGAAACTCAGTTTTCTGACGACTTCTAGCTTGGCAGTCTTGCAGACCCGTTACTTGTTTAGCATCTCGTATGATAAACTCGTGTTGAAATCTAGCTTGATAGTATTTTGTAATGAGCCACGCAGGAAGATTTATATCTGTTGAAAAATAAATTTTCTATATCGTCTTTCCTTTTTCATTTGTATACTGCACAAGTGCAATTCTGATAGTACGTTTTAAAAACACAGCATATACTATAGCATCATAGATGCAGATGGTTTTGTCTTGATATACTTTTTTAAAATATTTACATTGAGGCTTTTTGAGATGTATTTTTCCATCGTACTTTCTAGGTCGCCCTCTTCCTTTCTTCTGCTCTCCTTCATAAAGATATTTTAAATTTGCATCTTCTCTCAAGCGACCGACAATAGAAAGGTGGGTTTGTTCAAGTAGAGGTAGAATGAAATCTTTTTTTGTAAAATAAGCATCTACAATGATATAATTACTTATTTTTTCTAGGTGTACTTTTTTTTTGACTACCATATCAACACAATGAGATAGATAACTTATACCATTTTTCTCTCTTTCTAATTTATTAAGTGTTTGGATAGCTTCAAGATGAAAAGCAGTATGGTTATCTATATCTACTACACCTAAAAGACCTGCTTCTAAACCCCACTCACTACGAGAAGATGCCCCACTCCAATACTTACCTACACCTTCAGTATGTCTACCACTTTTACGAATATAACTCATATCAAGAGCTACTACATAGTGACCACTTCCTGAGGATAAAATAAAAAACTATTAAGACTTGAAAAATCAAAATTCATATCAAAATGATTACGATAACTACTTTCTACATATTCGTAACTATGACGACTTAAAGACAAAAAATTAATTTTACCTCGTACACTCAAGAACATCACAAAGCAATGCACTAAAAAGTCTCGTCTAGATTTGTTTAAATTAGGCATTTTTGATAATATTGTAGTGAGGGTAGCTTCTACTTTCATTAGGGTGTTTTGTTTTGATGAGTGGTATCTCGAAACAAAACACTTTTTTTATAAATTGTCAAGAAAAATTTAGCGAACTATTGAATTCTATAAAACTAAAATATTTCTTATTTAAATTCTATAACCTAAAAAATCATTTGGTACTAACCTATTTTTCTATACGAGAAGAAACCATTTTACAAAACTAACTAGGAGTAAACTCTTCTTTAAGAAATAACTAGCTGAATAATGTCTCAAATTAGAACTACGTCCTACCAAATAAATACTTATATAATCTGTGTATTTTCTCTTGTCTATGATTAGGTTAAAAAGATAAATTGTCAAACATGACACAAAACTAAATCATATTTTCTTTAGTTGAGTTTTTGAAGTGAAAAAGAGCTGGAGTTAAAGTTTTTAGAAAAAAAATTAAAATCAATTTTAGAAAGCAAAAAGCTTTTAAACATTTGATTATAAAAGTGTTATAGAGCAAAAAAAATATTCTTCACCCTTATACATTCTATTTCTGCAATATTTTATTAAAAAAAATACTATAATTAGTTTGTAAATTAGAAAAGTATTCTTACCTTTGCACTCGCAATAACAACAAAGAATGTTATTAATTTATACTGGACTCGTAGCTCAATTGAATAGAGCACTACATTACGGCTGTAGAGGTTACAGGTTTGACTCCTGTCGGGTTCACAAGTTTATGTTTAGTTGTTGGTGGAAACATCAACAACTAAACATAAAATTATTTTGGAACTATTTATTATTTTGAGTAGTTTTGTAAATAATTACAGATTAACAAAAAATTGTAATTGCATTCGTTTTTTAATGTAAACGAATTAGTTAAATAAATGGACTCGTAGCTCAATTGAATAGAGCACTACATTACGGCTGTAGAGGTTACAGGTTTGACTCCTGTCGGGTTCACAAATACATCTCAAAACCCTGTTTAGGCACTCTAAACAGGGTTTTTTGTTTTCCCAAATGTCCGATTTTGGTTACATATAACCCAAAAAACGTCTAGTTTGGTTACACCTACTTTTTTCGTGGTTACACTTTGACTTCAGTTTTGAAGACAAAAAACTACACTTTTTCTTCGTTTTTAGAAGAGATAAAATCTATAAAAATCAGCTTGCAATTAGTTAAAATAGATATTTTACTTAGTTCTAATCAAGCTACTACACACTGAAGCATAAAAAAACGTGGTTACACTTTTGTTACCACGTTTTTCTTTTGGTTACACTTTATTTTTTACTTGTATAATTTTTGTTTTTTAATTAAAAATGTAATTATTAAAATTAATATAATATTACAAATATAAATTATTTGCAATTAAAAGATAATTTGTGTACTTATTTCCCTTACTTCTAATTAAGCGACTATATAGCAAGGCATAAAAAAAATGTGGTTACACTTTTGTCGCCACATTTTTTTGGTTATACCTTTTTGTAGATTAAGAATTTTACTAATCAGTTCTATAAACATAGCTATTCACAGCCTTTGTCCAGTCTTCTACTGTAAATATGTTACTCTTTATTAGTTTAGATACCTCTTCTATTTGCATAGCTCTATCTATTATATAATCGCTTATGTGTTTTTTCTCTTCTCCAGTAAAAAGGCGTGTATCTCTATAAACTCGAATGTCTAAATCCATTTTTTTTATTTTTGCTACATATTCCTTGTGTAATGGAAGTGTCAATGGATTTTCCTCAATTCCTTGATGAAAAACCCATCTGATAATACTCTGTAAGTCCTCTATTTTCTTATTTAGTTTCTCTATCTCTGCCAAAAGGTCATCAGTATTTTTATCAGAAGATATACCTAGTAACTCATCTTTTTCTACTCCGAAGATTTCAGCTAGTTGTTCTAAACGAGACATTGAAAGTTCTGTACCTCCTCTTTCAATCCTTCCATACGCAGTAACAGATAAATCTAACTTACTAGCAACTTCTTCCCTACTAAGTTTTTTTTCTACTCTAATTAGCTTAACTCTTTCGTAAATCTCTATTTTATTGTTCATATTTATTTTATTTTGACCAAATAATGCGTTTTTTCAAAAAACTTTAAAATTTTTGGTTAATATTTTACTTTTATGAAACTTAATGTATTTATTTGTGAACGATATTTATAGAAAGGATTAATAATAGTTCATACAAGTTTCAAAATAAAACTTTAATTTAAAATACAATAGTATGAGCATAGAACAACAATACAAAAATAGACTGTCATCTATAATCAAAAATCAAGAAGAGCAAACTTGCGTTCCGTTCAAACCTCGTCGTAGCTTTTTCAAGTCTGTCGGCATCGGTCAAAAAAGATTTTGGCAATTAGTACGTAATGAGCAAGTGCCTAATGTTTCTGAATGGATAACATTATCTGCTTTCTTTAATATTAGGGTAAACGCACGAAACTTTTTATACTGCTTTCAGTGTGTTTAAACGCACTTTAATTATCAGAGTAAATTTAATTTACAAAGTTAAAAACTAGTTTGATTTGCTTTAAATGAGTACAATTTTTTTTCGTGCGTTTACCCTACTTTAATATTGAAATCAGCAATTTTTTCATTTGTGATTTAACACAAATATACATCAATGAAAAACAAAATGGTAGAGTCAATCCAATAAATTCTTAATCACTAAATAATTATGACTGCCATTAAAAATAATTTATTGTCTGTATCCAATAATAAAGAAGTTCCTAGCTTTTGAGTTAGTTTCTATTTACGAGCTGGAGAAAGTAATAAAAAAGGAAAAATTTATTGTAGAGTACATTTAGGCAAAAAAAGAAATGCCTTTTCTACTGCTATTAGTGTGGAGGTTAAGCAATGGAAAGCCACACAACAGAAAGTTATCGGTAGAGGTGCAGAAGTGCATAATATTCACATAGATTCTATTCGTTCAAAATTGCATCAATCTTTTCAAGCTATTTGGACGGCTAGTAAGCCTTTATCAATAGAAACTATCATTAATAACTATGTTCGTCTTAATGGCTATTCTGCTCTTACTTTAGAAGAGTTATGTCGTCAATATCTTGAAAAAAAGGAAAAGGAAATTCACGTACATATTGCAAGTAGAACGTATTCGCAGTTAAAGTCAAGATATGTAAACTTACATCGGTTTCTAATTGCTACCAAAAGACAAGAAATTTATCCTGAAGATTTCTCATTTAGAATAGCTGAAGAATATGAACAATATTTACGCAAGGAATGCAAACACGGACATAATCACGCACACAAACTAGTTCAATTTGTACTCCAAGTTCTAAATTATGCTATTGAGGAAAATATCATCAATCATAATCCTTGTCTGAAGTTTAAAATACGATTTAAAAGTAAACCTATTATCTATTTGGACTTTAAGGAAATAGCCATTTTGGAAAATAAAGAAATTGCTATTGAGCGTTTAGCCAAAATCAAGGATTTATTTTTATTTCAATGCTATACAGGAATGAGTTATGTAGAATTAAACAATTTTGAACGCTCACAAATAGGAAAAGCATTAGTAGAAGGAGAATATGAAAATATAGATTGGATAACAGTATATCGTCAGAAAACTAATGGAATATGCTACATTCCTATACTTCCAAAAGCTCAAAAAATAATAGATAAATACGACTACAAATTACCTGTCCTTAGCAACACAAACTACAATGCTTACCTCAAAGAACTAGCAGATATTTGTGGAATAACTAAAAAACTCACTACTCACGTAGGACGAAAAACGTGTGGAATATTTCTACTCAATAGTGGTATTTCAATGGAAGCAGTCAGCAAAATACTAGGACACAAATCAGTAAAAATGACAGAAAGACACTACGCTAGTGTATTACCAACATTGATAGCCAAAGAGGTAACTATCAATGGACTTATGTAGAATTACCTACACCTTTCTTTTAATTTTTTATAACAAAAAAAGCCGTTCGCTTCTAGGAAAAGTGAACGGCTTGTAAAAACAATTTCTATGAACGATAAACAACATAGGGTTATTCCCAAAGATAATGAATTTGATGCAAAAATCAAAAACATTATTAAAAACCGAGCTTTCCTCTTCCTTAAAGAAGGTGAAAAAATAGAGAAAGCAATCGAAGAATCAATTACTAAGTTTCCCAAGTCAGACCCAAAGGAAATAGAATTGATAATCAGAACATTATATAAAGAAAAATCAGAGTTTTTCGGATTTTTCAAAAAGCACATCAACGAACAAATAGTACACTATTTAGATACTTATGAGCCTAATTTGCGTAAAAATGGAATTACAAAAGATTACGAAAGAGTTTGCAAAGTATTATCTGATGCTGATATGAATACCATACTTATTGATGCTCAAAAGTTTGGTATAAAATGTTCAAAAGATAGATTTCATACTATTTTGTCAAGCAATTATTTACCTACCTACAATCCTTTTTTAGAGTTTTTTGAACAGAACAAACACCGTAACGAGAAAGGAACAATCAAGAAACTAGCTGAATCAATTATCAGTCCTATCCTTGTAGATAAGAATGGAGGAAATGATGATTTTAATGAACGATTTATAAAACGTTGGTTAGTTGGTTTAGTAGCTAGTTGCTTTGGAGGGCGTAGCAATTTGTTTTTAATCTTAGTAGGAGGACAAGGCACAGGAAAAAGTGAATTTTTTCTTAGACTTCTGCCAAAAGAACTCAAACGCTATTTGGTAGAAAGCAAACTTCAAAATGAAAGTGAGAGTGATTTAGCGCAAAAAATGGGTAGTGCATTAATCATTTTTGATGATGAAATGAGTGGTAAAAATAAAAAAGACTGGAAAGCACTCAAATCACTATCTGACCAAGATAATTTTAGAGTACGATTGCCTTATGATAGGCTTTTGGCTTCTATTAAACGTTTGGCATCTTTTGCAGGAACGAGTAATGATTATGAGATTTTGGGAGATTTGACTGGAAATAGGCGTTTGTTACCTATTGAAGTTAGTAGCATAGTTCACGATGAATACAATGCTATTGATAAAACAGATTTGATAATGGAAGCCTATCATTTGTACCAAAATGGATATACGCACGAATTGAGTACAGAAGACAAAGAAATACTAAACCGATATAGTGCTAAATTTCAGATTACAGACCCAATAATGGAAATTATTGAAGACTGTTTGGAAATTCCATTGGAAGACAAAAAAGAAAGCTCTAAACAAATGACAGCTACCGAAATAGCTAGTTATCTCAATCCTTTTTCTCCTGTCAAAATTTATCCAAATGCTTTAGGACAAAGACTACAAAACTTTGGATTTACTCAAAAACACGAACGTAGAAATAAAACAACACGAAGGTTTTACGAAGTAATTACATTAAAATAATTCTTATTCTAATAATAAATTACATTGTATAAACTAATTAGTTTTAAAAATTAGTGTAAACACTGTAACACCGTAAATAGACAGATAAAAACCTTCTTTTTGATTGCTTTAAGATTGATTTTGAGTTTACAACAACTTATCAATCTCATTGTAAACATAAAAAAAGACTGTAAACAAAGTCTAAAAATTTACAGCGTTCACAGCAGAAAATACAGCACTCAAAATAGCAAAAAAGGCTTTAATAAACGATTGGAGTATATTTTATGAGTATTTACAGCATTTACAGTAATTTTTCATTTTCAAAACAATTATTAAAGAACAAATCTCTTTTTGTGATAAAACGAATAAAATATCACATAAGATTTGAAAATAAAAAATAACAGATTTCAATTATGTATTCACAAGAGCAAATTGAACAAGCTCATCAAACAGATTTTAGAGCAGTTCTCCAACATTTTGGTTTTAATCCGATTTCAAAAACTCACTTTGAGAATCCATTTAAGACAGAAAAAATAGTGCTAGTTTTTCAGTATTCAAACACTCAAACGGTAGAATTTGGATAGCTCACGACTTGTCAGAAAGCAAAATATGGCGTGTTATGGAGTTTGTAAAAACATTCAAAAACTATGATTTCAAAGAAGCAATGAAGTTTTTACTTTCCTTTAATGGTCAGTATTCCGAACCAACAGAATATCATTCTTCTTTTTCGAATCCTAATGAGGTAAATCCTTTACCTCAAAGCAAAGAAGCCACAAAAGACCAAATACAAAATCTTGATTACTATCTCAAAAATGAACGTGGTATCAATCCAAAATTAGCAAAACAGTATTTGTCTTACCGTCAGTATAAATTTGGTACAAAGTGGTATTACAGTCTTTGGTTTCAGAACAATAGCAAAGGCTTTGCTATCAGAAGCAAGTTTTTTAAAGGTTGTTTTGAATCATCTGACATTACTACGATAGAAGATGAGAAATATAATGACTGGATTGTTTTTGAAGGTTTTATGGATTTTCTATCAGCCATTACCTACTACAAAATGCCTTTTAAAGCCAATATTTTAGTTCTCAATTCTACATCAAATTTGAAAAAGGCAATAGCTCATATCAATAGTAGAAAAGTAGATAAAACTAGAGTTTTTTGTTTCCTAGACAATGATAGAGCAGGAAAAAAAGCATTTTCAGAACTCAAAGAACAATTACAAGAAACAGAAATATTTGATAAATCTGACCTCTACATAGATTTCAATGATTTGAATGACTTTCTAGTTTCTGACATATCAGTAAAATAATCAATAAATGAAAAATGGTAGGAGTTGCACCTCCTACCAAACTTCACAATTAAATCAGTTTTTTTAACCTCAAACCTTCATTAACTATGAATTTCTTTCAAATTATCCGAAAAGGAACAAGCAAAACAGTATCAAAAATACGTAGTACTGCAATTTACGACTTTGCAGCCGAAAAGTTAGAACCAAAGCCTTACGCACAACAAGCAAAACCGTTGTTTTTGGCTAGTAAATGGTTTTCAAATGCCTATCACTTTCTATCCTATGTTATTGCTTTTTGTGGACTTCTTTTATTTGCTCACTCCATTGAAAGTTGGTTTCAAAGAGTATCTATTGTATTAGTTGGAACTATTTTACTTTTACTACTTGAATTAGCCAAATCAAATACAAGTCATTCGGTTTTCTTTTCTGTTGCACGAGAAGAAACAGTTGATAAGCTCTTTCTAATAGTGTTGATAGTATCTTGTTTGTTTTCTTTTGTTGTGAGTGTGTATAGCGCAAAACAAGCCGTTTTTTATGCAGCTACGACTGACAAAATTAGCCAAAATAACGATGCTTTACAAAGTGAAACCGATAGCCTAAAAAATGTGTATGATGCTCAAATTAGTATCATTCAAAGTTCTTTAAAAAGCTCATCGGCAACACTTGAAAAATACCCAACAGGTTGGAAAGCAAATGTAGCTAGACAAGATTTAGAGAAAGCAAATAAATCACTAGAAAGAGCAGTATTCGAAAAAGAAAAATCTCTATCCAATTTGTCAGATAAATATCAAGGAACAGAACAAAAAACGACAATAGCAGGAACAGAAACAGCACTTATTGCAGCCGTTTTATTTGCCATTTTTGAAGTAATGAACATCTTAGGTTATTGGTTCTACTACCATTATTTGAGCAACTGTTTATTAGAAAAAGATTTGATATTGCAAAATACATCAAGTGTAGTAAAAAATGCTATTAATGCCGTAAATACTTTTGCCGTAAATACGCTTGATGTTAAAAGTGATTTGCAACCAACAGCAAAATATACTAATCCGATAGGTTTCAAAACAAATCCTACTCCACAAAATCCAATTACAACGGCATCAACGACAAATGTAGAACAAGGTACAAGACGTTGTCAGCATTGTGCTACAAAGTATGTCTATAAAATCCACAATCAGAAGTTTTGTAGTGAACAATGTCGTATCACAAACTGGAAACAACGAACAGGCAAAACATTCAAAAAAGGGAAAAAATAGTCCTTTTTATTTTCAAAACTAAAACCAAATAAAGACAATAAATAACTTCCTATAAATTTAATTTTATAGGAAGTATTTAGAAAAAAACAATTATATTTTTAAATTTAAAAAACGTGAATTATGAATTACGAAAGTGAAAAAAACGAAGTATTAAGCCTTAGTAAAAAAGGATTCTCTTCAAGAAACATTGCCAAAAAATTAGGCATATCAAAAAGTAAAGCGCATAATATTATACGAGAAAATAATATTCTACTGTCCAAAACCTCATTAGAGCAGGTGTCCTCAATGTCCACATCATCACAAAGCGACGTGTCCAAACCGTCCACAATATCTAATTTACAACAACCAAATATGTCCACAATGTCCACAAATCCACAAAATGACGTGTCCAAAATGCCCACAAATACACAAAATAGTGTGTCCATTCTCTCAAAAGTGCCTAAAAACGTCGCTTTTTTAGTAGAAAACTTAGTTAGTCCAGCACATATACAGTTGTCAGAGCAGGAACGATACGATGAAACAAAGTTTTTTATTTCAGTAACTAATTATCATTTAGAATCTAAACGGATTTACAAAGAGTTTATAGATACAATGGACTATTTATTTTACAATTCGGTACTCTCTTTTGAGGAAGTGGACGAGTATATATTCAAGCTAAAAGCAATCGCTAAAGACACCGACAAACTTTTGAGTCTAGCAAGTGAAGGAACTAACAAAGATGACCGTTTTAGATTGACTTTTTTATATGCAAATTCTATGGTCAGATATATGTATTCTATGAAAGTCGCTTGTAAAATGGAAGAAGAACAATTCTGTGAAATACAAGAGAATATAAAAAAAACAATAGAAAAATGGCTAACTATGGAAATACAAGAAGCATTTCCATTTACCTACGATACTGATTGTGAGGAAATAGAAAGTAATTTTGTTTTTTAAGTTTTCAATAAAAAAACCTTATTTACGCTATGTAAATAAGGTTTTTTTGATGTCTAAATAATTTTATCATTTTCCTTCATTAGTCTATCTTTAGTTCTATTGTTATTTTTCTAATAAGTAATCACTATTTATTGTTGGTGTTTAAGCGATAGCGACACCAACAATAGTGAAAAGTATTGATTGTTAATTTATTTAATCTTTCATATTTTTCAGTTTTTGTAAAAAACTTTCTGATGCATCTTCGTTATCTTCTCCTTTAGATTTATCAAGCGTAATCCCTCTTTCCTTCATCATTTTTTTTAGTTTCATTTTTTCGTTAAACGCTGGTTTTTTAGATAACATAGTTTCAAATGTAGGTGCATCTGCCTCAAAACCTGCTTTTTCCAAATCTTTAAAGTATTTTTTGGCTTTTGTGTAATTTGGGGAATAAAATATCATATGCTGATACGTATCTATTTTTGGAGATTTTTGATATTCTTGCAACAATAAACTATAATATTTTTTAGCTGTTAAATAACGATATTTATTGTCTTGTATATGGACACACCTTCCTATCATGTTATGATACATCCGTATGGAAGGTTTTAGCTTCTTTTCTTGGTTTTCTTTAAACCAACGGAGAGCAGTTTTATAATCTGAGCTTTTAGCAATTAAACTACCATAAGTCTCTACATCAGATTCTAACTTTTTTTCTTGACTTTCTTCAAACCAATGGAGAGCAGTTTCATAATCTGGACTTTTAGCAATTAAGTTGTTGTAAATATTTATGTTTGGTTTTAACCCTTTTTCTTGACTTTCTCCAAGCCAATGGAGAGCAGTTTCATAATCTGGACTTTTAGCAATTAAGTTGTTGTAAATATTTATGTTTGGTTTTAACCCTTTTTCTTGACTTTCTCCAAGCCAATGGAGAGCAGTTTCATAATCTGGACTTTTAGCAATTAAGTTGTTGTAAATATTTATGTTTGGTTTTAACCCCTTTTCTTGACTTTCTTCAAACCAATGGAGAGCAGTTTCATAATCTGGACTTTTACCAACTAAGCTGTTGTAAATATTTATGTTTGATTTTAATCCTTTTTCTTGACTTTCTTCAAACCAATGGAGAACGGTTTCATAATCTGGACTTTCAAAAATTAAGTTATCATAAATATTTATGTTTGGTTTTAACCCTTTTTCTTGACTTTCTTTAAACCAATTTAAAGCAGTTTCATAATCTGGACTTTTAGCAATTAAGTTGCTGTAAATCATTATTGTTAGCTCTAACCCTTTTTCTTGACTTTCTTTAAACCAATTTAAAGCAGTTTCATAATCTGGACTTTTAGCAATTAAGTTGTTATAAACAGCTTCGTTAGGATGTATTTTAAGTTCTAGTAAAGATTTATGAAAATCATTGGCAACCTTATAGTTGGGAGATAAGCCTATGAGAATAGCAAATACATCTGCCTGTGCTATATTTTTATCGTCAAGGTGTGTAATAATAACATTTTTATATTCTTTAGTGTCTTCATCTTCAATGTAAAACAAATCAAAAGCCTCAATATACTTCTTCAAAGTTATCAAAGCTAAAATAGCTTCTACTGAAACCTCTTGTCTTTCTTTGGCTTTTTCTCCTATTTCTTGTGCTTGTGCAATTAGTTGTTGAGCTAATTTTTTATCATAAGCACAGGTAGTAGCAGTCTGAGCTGCTAAAAAAATATTATGTTCACTAATTTTAAAAATGAAATCATATCTTTCTTTACTTTCTAATAAATGTGCAAAGTAACGAATTGAGTTATGATATTTGGGGTTTCCTATTTTTTGAGCTAAGTTTTTCATAAATCTAGAATGATACGTTCTTGTAGTGTATAAAAGAACTCGATATAAATACTGTGAGAAAAACGATACTTTTCTTCTATCTTCTCTAAAATATCTAATTGATTGCAAATATCTAATATGTAGGACAAGTCTAAAGCAAAACCATATTTACTTTTTACCTCTGCAAATTGATTGAGTGCTTTGTTTTTTGTGAAAACTGGATTTTTTTCACTATTCCCCTCTATCATCTCCTCTAGAATATGATAAGCTAAATTTGCCAATACTCTATCTATGTTTTCACGATTACGCTCATTAAAATTATCATCTTTCTTTTCTATATACTCACGGTCATACAAAGACTGTATGAAAGCATAGACGATTGCACCTTCTCCGTCTGGTACTTTGCCTGTGTCTTTTACAATTTCAATCAACTTACTAAACATAAAATATTGCCTCAAAATACTTTTTAGGTTTTGGTCATTATTCATTGCTTCTTTGATTTTTCCTGCTACTTCTGGTAAACCTTTAGTGTTTTTTAGTAAAAACTCGTCTAATTCATCATCATTCATTCTTTGAAGTACAAAAACAGGCATATTGCGAAAAGGGTTATCACTACTCCTTGAAGAGAGGATAAAAAAGTTTTTTGGATATTGTTCTAGGAGTTCTTCAATCTCTTTCATTCTTTTGCTTTTGACGTATTCAGGAGTTTCGTTCAAAGCATCTATAAAAAGATTAATTTTGCCTTCTTTGAGTTCATTTTCCAAATATTCTTCTCCTACTAAAACCTGTTTTTCGATTTCTTTGAGCATATATTGCTTGAGGCTTTTTTCTGTATTGGTGAGTAATCCCATTTGTAAGAAAATAGGCAGATTAATAGTGTTATCTCTTAATTTACTTTTAGCGTCTGTATAGGCTAAGTATTCTAGAGTAGTACTTTTACCCATTCCTGCATCTGCCCAAATTAGCATTTTCCCTTCTGTTACTTCTCCGTTTTTGCGTAATTCTTCAATCGTACCCTGCCTTTTTTCTACTTCTTCCTCCTGTATGGCAATATTTCTTTCTTTGATGTTGCGAGAAAGTTTCAAATCTTCTTCTGAACGAATCTGCACATACTTTTTAAAACGTGTGATAAAGTTTTCTTTTACAGCTTTCAAATAAGGAGATAAATCTAAAGCATTTTGTTCTTTGATTTTATCTTGTAAATCATTGAGGTAGTGTTCTGTAATAGCTAAATAGGCTATCACAACACTTTTTATGTCTTCAGGAATTTGGTGTTTTTCGTTGAGTTGTTTGGTAAACTCTGGATAAATAATTGTCCCTGTTTCATCAGTATATTCAAGGTAAATGATTTTCTCTTGTTTGTGGATAAAGGCATTTCTTAAATCGTAAATACTCTTAACTTTTGCACCATAACTCAATAAACTTTCAAAGTATTGAGGTGGTGTTGTTGGATTATTATCACGGTCTTTATCAAAAAAATTATCCCACTCTCTTCTTGAAGTGAAATTAATATCCTTAAAAAAGCGTTTGAAGAAACTTGCTAATGTACCTGTGGGAATATTATTAGGAGTAAGTAATTCATAAAGATTTCTAAAAAAACCTTCAATGTCTCCTACAATATCTTTGAGAGCTTCTGGAAATTTCCCAAATTTGTCTTCGACATACCGAGTTTTCAAACCTCTGTGTAATCCTGCAAGGTTATTACTCTTATTTCCCCTATCACTAATTTTGAGAACTTCTAAAAAGGTATCAATTACATTATCATCAAAGAGGTTATCAATATCCTTTTTTATGCCTTCTTTTATATCCTGCCAATTTGTTTTCATAGGTTTTTGAAGTTAAGAACCACATAGTTTTTTTTGCAGCACAGTGTAATTTACGTAAGTTCATAATAAGGTACAAAAAAACATTGATTGTTTACTATACTCTTGTTGATGTTTTAGTTTTAGCTCTGTCATTACGCCACCAACAAGCATATCACTTTGTACGGACTTACGAGTTTGTTTGTTTGTTGTTGGTGTCGCTGTCGCTTAAATACCAACAACAGTGGAAATTTTAGGAACAATACTTTCCAATAATCCTTGTAAATCTCCTCTAAATGTATGCTTGGTAGCATTTCCTAACTGAAAACGCTGATTGATTTTGCTGATGTATTCTTCTAAAGTCATTTTTTGTATTTATTACCTATTTCATCAAAGAAAATAACGAAAATCTAAATACGAAAATATAATTGATTTTTGCAATAAATTATTTACTAGGGTAAACGCACGAAAAAAAAATTGTACTCGTTTAAAGCAAATCAAGCTAGTTTTTAACTTTGTAAATTAAATCTACTATGATAATTAAAGTGCGTTTAAACACACTGAAAGCAGCATAAAAAGTTTCGTGCGTTTACTCTAATTATTTACACTAATAAAGACAAAAGAGTATGAATAAGTATAGATTTTAGTAGAAGTGATTAAATGAAAAATTTTAGGTTCAAAAATATACCTACGTGGTTACACCTATTTTATTTTTTTCGTGTCCTAAAAAGCTCGTTTTGAAAAAAATAATGAGAAAATAAAATATGTATCTTATCAATTTCTAAGTCTGAATAAGGCTTCAAAAGCTGATTTTAGACAAAAATCTATGCCTAAAAAATGCGTTTTAAACTCGGTTTTGGTGGTTACACCTTGTTACACTTTACTAATAAATGTGCGTTTAAAGCTATTTTAAGGGCGATTGCGTTATCCTGTCGGGTTCACAAATACATCTCAAAACCCTGTTTAGGCACTCTAAATAGGGTTTTTTGTTTTTCCAAAGTGTGTATTTTGGTTACATATAACCCAAAAAACGTCTAGTTTGGTTACACCTACTTTTTTCGTGGTTACACTTTGACCTCAATTTTGAAGATAAAAAAAACTACACTTTTTCTTAGTTTTTTAGAAGAGGTAAAATCTACAAAAATCAGCCTACCAGTATTCAAAAATAGACATCTCTCCTATTTCCAATTAAGCTACTAAGCACTAAAACATAAAAAAGCGTGGTTACACTTTTGTAACCACGTTTTTTAGATATACCTTTTTTAGATAAAAATTATGTTCTGGTAGTGTAATTTAATGAGTGATTTATTATCTTTGTTTTCTTTTTTATTTTCAC
>JAHDBD010000078.1 GCA_020630575.1 Bernardetia sp. | reverse complement strand
AAAAGGAAAATATTCAAATAAGAACCTATAAAAAAGAAAAATCAGACAATCTAAAGACTGCCTGATATATATTTAATTTATCTAAAAACCTGTAACACTATTTCAGGACTAGACATACTCATAAGTTTTCCATACTCACCCTCTCATAAATTTGCATGCACAGATCTATATCATATTCAGCATCGTGAAGTTTTGTCTCATCTACTTCAATACCGAGTTTTTTAGCGACTGTCATTTGTTTGAAGTTCTCAAAACTAGCTCTTTCTTTTCTGAAAAAGTTACTCGCCAAAACGTAACAATCAATAGAATCAGCCCAAAACAAACTGCCAAAATATTTATCTCCGTTTTGAACGAAAAATGCTCTGAGAAATGCGTTATCAAAACTTGCATTGTTGTAGCCGACTAAGTGGAATTTATCCTTTTTATCAAACTTATTTACATATTTGGTCAGCATTTGAGTTAGTTTTTTATAGACAGTTTCAAAAGGCTCATAGACATCTGTTTCTAAATCCTCTTTCGTAACATTCGCTATCTTGAGAGCTTCTTCCTCTATCAGGGCATCTTTATAAGGTTTTACTCTAAAATTAAAACGCTCTTTTACTTTTCCATCAATGACGATTGCACCAGAGATTTGATGAATTCCATTTTTCCAGTATCTGACTCCTGTTGTCTCAAGATCATAGAAGAATAATTTTTCCATAGGTGTTTGTTGGTTTTATTAATAAATAGGTATTTCCATTTGGTCATGTCCGTTTATAGAAAGCATTATTCTATAATCTTCAATATCTAAGTTTCTAGCTTTTGCTGTTTGAATAGCGATTAATGCAGCTTCTTCTTTATCAGTATAGACTAATCTTGTATAAAATTTATTCCAACCATTGCGTTCTAATTTATGACCGTCTATCCAAACTTCTACTGCATAAACAGCTGATGGCATTTCATTGCGTAAATACTTGAAATAATTATCATTACCTTTTTGATATAAATCGAAAGTATCAGTCCCTTTTTCAAAAGGGTTGTTCCAATGCCACTTTCTTTCTTCTTCTTTATCGTTAGAGAAAAAGTTGATCATTTTTGATAGTAGTCCAATCATAATATTACACAGCCATTTTATAATCCCTAAATTTATTCAAGTCTTCTACAATGAATCAAAATCAAATCCTATTTTAGCTCCAGCAGAAGCAAATTGACTAGCTTTTGTAATAAAACTGTCAATATATGCCTTGAATTGAACAGCTTTCTCTCGTGAAGGTTGATTCAATTTATGCAAATTAGATATGGCACTAATAGTTGCTTCTAACCAATCCTTTGTTTCTTGGTCTTGATGCCTTTTTTGTAGTTTTGATTTCAAACCTTCCAAAGTTTCTTGATAATTGATAGCATCTTCTTTTGGAACAACCTCATTACTTTCTTTGAATAACTTTACTGCTTTTTGAGCAATTTCATTAATGTCATCATAAATACTAACCTCTGAGGTTCTCTCTAGCTTTATTTTAGCAGCATTCAATTTTCCTTCAATTTTTAGTATTTTATCAAAAGCGTTATTACTTTCATTAAGGGTAGTTCTAAAATCTTTACAGAATTGAATAGCCAAATCCACTACAATTTCACTTGAAGGGTTATTTATCTCTTTTTCAAGTTTAACTACTTTATCTTCTAAAGAAGAGAATACAGTTTGTATCTTTCTTGAAGGGCGTGATAATGAAACTGATTCTGTTGGCGTTTTGGCAATAGATTGATTTACTAAAATCAAAATATTTCTAGCACTCTCCCCTTCGTATTGACTTATTTTTGTGCGATAATTTTTGAGTTCTGTTTCTATTTCTTCAAGATTTTTTTGCAGGCTAAATTTCTGCTGTCCACTAGAAATATGGAAATCTTGTAGTAAATAATCTTGTTTTTCCGTAAGAAGCTCAATAGCCTTTTTCATTCCTTGTATTTCCTTGTCTTTGCCATAGTCAGAACCAGAGCTTCCAAAGTTATTGATAACAGTTCCGTGATTAGTTCCTTGCATAACGGTATTGCCATTTCCTACAACAATACTTGTGTTAGAAGAACTGTCAATTTGAATATCAAGCCCAGAAACATAAACCTTTAAACGGCTTTTCCAAGTGCTGAATTGGAAGTTATTAGGGGGTTCGCTAAACTCAGTAACTAATTGATTAAATGTTCCTCTCTGATAAGATGGAATATTTTCATAATTAGAGCGTATTTTGTTTAATAATGCTGGAATTTCTTCCAATGTGCTGCTACTTAAAGCATCTAAAAAAGTTTGATTTTTCATTTTTTATTAAAGTTAAATTTTAAAATAATTTATTAGGAAAGGGGAGTTAAGCCCACATAAGCTTGTTTCTGTTTTAGATTAAACGGCTATTTTATAATTAAACTTCTTCAACTGCTTTACAGGAATGTTATTTTCAGAAAAATAGGTAACCAAAAAGGAAGGTTGAAAAAGTGATTTATTAATAGAATGCACTCTAAACTCAACTTCATTAACCATTATAACATCTCCAAAAATCATTTGATAGCCTGTGTAGTTTCCTAGTTTTTTAGCAGTTACATGGATGGAAAAAGAATTATCATCTTCAAAATGCTGCAAATAAACACTCGTAACTTTACCAAATGTCCAGTATTTTTCTGCCCATTGTTTTTGACTTCTAGTTTTGTCTTTACAATATTCAGTAATAGATTTAGAAGAGAGTTCTTTCAATAACTCCTGCATAAAGTTTTCTATTCCAACTGCGTTTTTTAGTTCATCATCCATCACTACTTCTATATCATATTTTTTATATTTAGTAGTTACATATTCTACTGCAATAAATAGACAGATAGAAAGAAAAACGAATGCCATTATTGGGATAACAATTTCCATAGTTTTATTTGGTAATTTGGTGATTGAATAAAAACAGAATAATAAAGACTGCAAAAAACTTCACAGCCTTTCTAATTGCTTACTCTAATTTTTTTGAGCTTGCTCGTGAATAGCTTTAGCTTGGTCAATCCTTGCTTCCAAGACTTCTTGCCTAGCTTCTTTCACTCTTTTAGCTTCCTCATCCTTGGTCTGAGGAATAGAGCGTTTTAGTGTAACGAGTTCTTCATACTCTACAATTCCTTGAATAAATGCTTCTGTTTTGGCTTTTTTGATGATATTTTCAGAATCATCTATCTCCTTTTTGTACCTAGCTGCATTTTTCTCGGCAATGTTGCACCTACCATTTATGGTATCATAGCTATCTTGGAGCTTGCTATAATTTTCTTTGAGGTTGCTGTTTTCGGCTTTGAGGTAGCTATGAGCTTGCTCCCACTCTTTCACAACTAGCAAATTCTTTTGATGAGCTTGCTTATAGCTTGCTAACTCTTCCTCTAGCTCGTTCAATTCAATTACTTGAATCTGTAACATTTTGGCAAAATCATCTGCATTTTTTAGCCTAGAGTCATTTTCTTTTATCATAATATGACCAAAAACAAAGATTATGTAAAGTAGGGCTACAATAGGGAAAGTAAATTGAAGCGAGCTTTCAGCAATGTTTGACCAAAGAAAGGAAGCTATAAACAAGATAGCCAACACTTTGAGGAAGCTTAAAGCAGTCTTCGTGCTTGAAGAGGTTTTGAAATAATTGCTCAATAATTCAACTGTTCGTGAATTACTACTTTCTTGAGCTACTGAGTTTGGATTGGTGTTTTGATTTTCCATTTTTTAATAGGTGTTTTTTAGTTTACTAAGGATAAATTTAATTTGGAATACGTTGTTTTCTGCCTAATGCTTTCATTAAGTCTTGCATTCTTTTCAGTTCTTCATCTTCAGTTGAAGAACTTGATTTGGCTAAATTTTGCATTTCTCTTTCTATTCTAAGTTCTTGATGCGCTGCTAATTGCAAGCCTAAAGCTTCCATATACTTATCCGTCTTATACTTTTCAGAAACTTCTTTTGAAATTTCTTTTGCAACAAAGTCTGGTGTAACTGCTAGTACAAAGACAGCAAAACATTTTAAAATGAATTTCATTTCTTCTTTCCCAAAACTCCACTTTTCAATCATAGTCCCACTAGCATCTGCTACTAATTTTGAAAAAGAAGGAATATCTGTCAATAACATCATTGCATAAGTAGAAATACTCAAAACAATACTTAACCAAAACAATACTTTTCCTAATCTTTCATATCCATTTATAATAGAAAAGTAACTACCAGAAGACATTACAAGTGAGAAAACAAAGCCTATCACATACGGTAACCAGTTTGCCATCTGTGCATCATATTCTGCAATTCTATCCGTAAAAATCATTTTGAAGAAAAACATATAACCAACTGTATTTACTAATACAGTAAGAATTATTACATAAGTATTTCCCGCTGTGGTGGTAGCAAAGAAGTTCATATTATCAATTCTATATTTCGAATTTGCGATGTTTTCCATAGTTGTATCTGTTTGTCATTGAGTGAATTAGTTTTTTAATTGGCATTAACAAATATAAATTAATTATTGCAAATATGAAAAAATAATTGTATTTTTATTGAAATATTTTTAACAAAAACG
>JAHDBD010000015.1 GCA_020630575.1 Bernardetia sp. | reverse complement strand
TACATAATTACGTTCCATAATTAAATTAATTGTGTAACGCTATGTTAGGATGGGATATTTGAAATTAAATAAAACTTTAACTTTTTTAAAGTACAATCTTTTTTCAATCTATCTTGAAATTGAGTAACTTGTATAGTTATTATAACTCTCAAACCTATAAGGTTTTGAAAACCTTATAGGTTTAAATGAACAGAATAAAAAAATGAAAACATCAATAGAGGCATTATATGCCAATATCCAATCCTATAAAAGAAAATATTATAAAAATTTACTTCTAAAAGGTTCTCTACTTGCTATTTCGGCATTTTTGGGAGCGTTTGCTATTGTGAGTATTTTGGAATATTTCGGTAATTTTAGTTCTACTTTTAGAGCAGTTTTGTTTTATAGCTTTATTTCGGTCAGTATTTTTTCCCTTGTTTATTGGGTAATTATTCCGATTTATCAACTCTTTACGTTAGACAAACAACTGCCTCACAACGAAGCTGCAAAACAAATTGGTCGTTATTTTCCACAAGTTCAAGACCGTTTATTGAACGTTTTGCAACTGCATTCTACAAGTTCGAATGCTCAAAGTTCAGATTTGTATCAAGCCAGTATCGAACAAAAAGCCTCACAATTTGCACCTATTTCTTTTGCTGATGCCATTAAGTACGAACAAAACCGTCGTTATCTTCGATTTTTATTTATTCCTATTGTTCTGATTGCTGCTTTTTTGATTTGGGATTTGGATTTTTATAAAGCAAGTGCCGTTCGTTTGGTCAATTATGAACAAGATTTTGCGCCTAAAGCTCCTTTCCAGTTTTCTGTCGATACAAAACAACTCATTGCTTTTAAAGGCGAAGATTTGAATTTTGATGTAAATTTGAGTGGAGAGGCTTTTCCAAATGAAGTATTTTTGATTACAGAAAATGGTCGTAAAATTAAATTAGACAAAAATTCGGCTTCTTCATATTCCTATCAATTTACAAATATTCAACGTCCGTTTGAGTTTTCATTGGATGGCGAAGGTTATACTTCAAAAATGTATGAAATTATTGTACGTGAGCGTCCACAGCTTCGCAATTTTGTAGCTTATCTCAATTATCCAAATTATACAGGAAAAAAAGATGAACGCTTAGAAAATACAGGAAATCTTATCGTTCCAGCAGGAACACAAATTGAATGGCGTTTTCAGACCCAAGAAACCGAAAAACTAAATTTTGTTTCGATTATTTCTGATGATTCTACCAACGTAAAAACAGCTAAAAAAGCAGATGATGGATTCTTACTTCAAACTACGGCTTTGAAATCCGAAGCCTTTGAAATAGAATTGGAAAATAAATACAGTAAAAATAAAGAAAAGATTAGTTATTTATTGACAGTCATTCAAGACGAATTTCCGAAGGTTTCGCTTAATCAATTTCAAGATTCGGTAATGTACGATTATTTGATGCTTGGAGGAAATATTTCTGATGATTATGGAATTACAAATTTGCGTTTTAATTATCGTATTACCTCAGGGGCAAACTCAAGCAAAAAAACATCAGAATATAAATCTTTGCCTCTCAATTTCAATCCAAATGCGATTAATCAACAGTATTTCCATCAAGTAGAATTAGCACCTCTGAATCTTCAAGCAGGAGATGAATTGGAATATTTTGTACAAGTTTGGGATAATGATGGCGTAAAAGGTAGAAAAAGCAGCAAAACAGGAAGTTATCGTTTCAAAATTCCGAAAGAATCTGAAATGCGTGAATCGGTATCAGAAACAAGTAAAAGCGCAGAATCTCAAATCGATAAAACGCTAGAAGAAGCACAAGATTTGAACAAAAAATTAAAGAAACTTGCTGAAGATTTAAAAGGTAAAAAGAATCTAAACTGGCAACAACAAAAAGATTTGGAAAAACTTTTAGAGCAAAAAAAGCAACTAGAAGAAGACATCAAAAAGATGCAAGAGCAAAACAAAAAGCTCAATGAACAGCAAGAAAAATTCACAGAACAAGACGAACGAATTGCTGAAAAATCAAAGAAATTGCAGGAGTTGATGGACGAACTAATGGATGAAAAAACAAAAGAATTGTACGACAAACTACAAGAACTTTTGCAAGAACAGTCCAATAGTGAGGAAATAAAAGAGGTTTTAGAAAAACTCCAAAACAAAGAAATGAATCTTGAAAAGGAGTTGGATAGAACGCTTGAAATGTTCAAAAAATTGGAAGTCGACAAGAAAATGCAAGACATTGCAGAACAACTGGAAGACCTTGCCAAACAACAAAAAGATCTCGCTAAAGAAACCAAAGAGCAGCAAGAAAAAGAAGAAAAACAAAGCAAAAAAGACGCTGAGAAAGATGCCGAAAAAGACGCTGCCAAAAACGAGGAAATCAAAGAAGAACAAAAAGAACTCAATGAAAAATTTGAGGAAATGAAAGAGCAGCTAGAGGAATTGGACAAAATGAATGAAGAACTCAAAACTCCAAAAGACTTAGAAGACACCAAGAAAAAAGAAGAAGAAGTTTCGAAAGACCAAGAGCAAAGTAGTGAGCAATTAGAGCAAAAAGAAAAGAAAAAAGCAGCTCAATCTCAAGAAAATGCTGGCGAAAAAATGGAACAAATGGCTCAACAGATGCAACAAATGACTTCTTCTGCCGAAATGGAACAGGCACAAGAAGATTATGACGATTTGCGCCAGCTTTTGGAAAATTTGTTGAAACTTTCTTTTGAGCAAGAAGAAATTATGAATGGTTTTAATGAAATTGACCAACGTGACCCAAAATATATTACGCTTAGTCAAGATCAATTAAAACTAAAAGATGACGCAGAGATTGTTGAGGATAGTCTTCGTGCGTTGGCTTCTCGTGTCTTTCAGATTGAAAGTTTTGTGATGCGTGAACTTACTGATATGAACGATTATATGGCACAGGTTACGCAAGAGGTAAAAGACCGTAAAAATCCTCGTATGCTCGCTAGTCGTCAGCAATCTGTCATGACTTCGATTAATAATTTGGCGTTGATGCTCAATGATGTTTTGGAACAAATGCAACAATCTATGTCACAGATGGGAATGGGAAAGCCAAAGTCAGGTAAACCAAATGGAAGTCCGTCAATGAGTGAAATGCAACAATCTATCAATCAACAAATTGAAAACCTAAAGAAAAGTGGAAAATCGGGAAGGCAGCTTTCTGAAGGTCTTGCCAAAATTGCAGCACAACAAGAAGCCTTACGCAGAGCCTTACAAAAAGCCATGCAACAAGGAAAAGGCAAAGACGGTAAAGGTAAAGACGGCAAGGAAGGAAAAGAAGGAGGACAGAAAGGACAAAACGGAATGCAGGACGGTGAAGGCGAAGGTGGCGAAAACGGCAATCAAGACGGAGGTTCACAAGGAAATGGTGGCAATATGTCCAAAATGATAAAGGACATGGAAAAAACCGAAGAAGACCTAGTAAACAAACGCCTAACGCAAGAACTCATCGAACGTCAAAAGCAAATTATGACACGTTTGTTGCAATCCGAAAAAGCCGAAAGAGAGCGAGATTTAGACGAAAAACGAGAAGCCGAACAAGCAAAAGTAAACAAGCGAAGAGTTCCACCACAGTTTGAAGAATATTTCAAGCAAAAGGAACAACAAATCGAACTTTTGAAAACGATTCCTCCTGCGCTTAGTCCATATTACAAGCAACAAGTGAATGAGTATTTTAAGAAGTTGGAGGAGTAGGTTATGGAAAGTAATTATTTTCTAAAAATAGAACCCAAGAAACTATCTTTTGTGATAGATGAAAGTTTAATTTGGCAAATAAATATTGAAGATATAGCAATAATTGCTTACACGAATAGTGAAAGTGGTGGCGAACCTATAAATACAGTTGCCATTGTAAATCATAATGAAAAAGTAAATTTTTTCTGGCTATATGACTTAAAAAACTATGAAGAAGTTATTTCTTTTTTGAGCGAAAACTTTAACTTTAAGATAAATGATTATCCTCTTTTTGCAGACAAAATGAGTGTTTTTTATCCTAAAGTTTTATATGGTTTTCAATTATATAGTAACTCATCTTTATCTCTATTAATAAAGTTTTTTAGTCCTTCTCGTGGAAAATTGAGTAGGATAATGAAAGACTATTTAAAAAAATAAGATTATTCCTACGCTTAGTCCGTATTATAAGCAGCAAGTGAATGAGTATTTTAAGAAATTGGAGGAATAAACTTTTAACTTTAATTGATTTTTTTATGACTATTTTAGCCAAAATAAAATTTTCAGAAGCATCTCATAAACCAACTATAAACGGAGAAAATATAATTAATGGAAAAAGAATTATTTTTTTTAGTGAAAATTGGCTGCATATAGAATTTAAGGAATATACAAAAAGTATGTTTAGCGTTTTTACGACTTCAAGTGAAGCTGTATTATATCAAAATGAAGAATATGAGGTAGTTATGGAATTTCTTATAGGTAATAAGATTAAGGAGTATGTTAATCTTTTTGTAGGACAAGAATTTGAAGGTGGGTATGCAAGCAGATTGTTTCTAAAAGGCAAAATTTTGGAAATAATTGAAAGTGAAAGAAGACCACTTCATTCTGTATAATTTATATGCAATACATAGAAAAAATAAAAGACAAAGATTATTTCGTAACAGAAATAAATGCTTCTAAATGTAAAGACTATAAAAATTTGATAGAAGAATTTAGTCTTGCTTTTTCTATTCCTTCTACTGTTTCAAATCTTGATGCTTTAAATGATTATTTGACTGGTTTAGAGTGGATCAAACAGAAAAACTACAAACTCATCATCAAGAATATGAATAAAGTAGAGAAGAATAAAAATGATTATGAAGAGTTTTTCTCTATAATTGAAGGTTTAGAAAATCATTGGAAGAACAAAGAGAGTGATTTTATTGTAGAATATGTAGGTAATTCTTAACCAAAAATCAATTCATAATTTAAAAGAAAATGCTGCCAGAAATAGAAATAGATTATCTAACTGAAGATGAAGACGAAAAAGAACTTTGTCGTTGTTATTGGCTTCTAAATACAGAAGAGCAAGAGCTTTTTGATGCAAAAGAAAAATTTCGTTATACACTTGCCGAACTCTCGTTGAATTTTCGTTTAAAGCCTCGCCAAATTCATAATAAAGTAGCAAAATATAGTCGTGCTTATATCAAAAAATCAAAGTGTGATTTATGTGGAATGCCAAATCACTTTCTAAATCGTAGGAATGATTATTATGCCAATAGAAAAGTATATGAATATCAGCCTTGGGAAAACCCTGTGCCTTATTTGTGCGACAACTGCAAAGATGCCTTAGAAAAAAGACAAACCCAAAAAGCAAAAGCAAAAAATCCATTACAGTTTTCAGGAAAAGTAAAATCTATATTTCCCACTTCACAGCATTTGCAGTTTTTTAAGCAACTTCGAAGAGAAGAACACTTTGTTTATCCTCAAATTGCTATTTCTGTTTTCTTAGAAGAAAATCACTCTGAAATAGTAGAAGGATTTGAAAATTTAGAAAATGAAATAATCAATTTTTTAGTTTGTGATGGACAAGGAAATCCCAAAAAAGCAATTGATTTTGTAGTGGTTAATCAAAAAAATAATAGAGAACTAACAGAAGGACAAAAAGAAATATTCTATCAAAAAGAAAGTCTATTTGATAGAATAGGACTAGAATACAAAATTGAATTTTCTTAAAAAATTAGTTCTTCTATTTCTTATTAATACGTTCTAAAAATGCTCGTACACCTGTTTTGAGGTTTTTTACGCTGCCTTTCATTCCCTCTACATTTACATAAACTGTGTTATGATCCTGTGCAATTTCGTTCTCTGGACGAGTTTTAGTGTAGTAATAAGCTGCTATTGACTTTCTACTTTGTCCGTCAGGAGTGTTCAGTGAATGAGGATGTCCATGAAAAGAAATTTCATTGGTTTCAAAAATCACACAGCGATTAAAACGAGGTTCTACATTTTCTATCTGAACTTTTTTATCCATATCCCAAAGCTCTAAATACCCTTCATATTCTCTTTTCCAATCTTTGTTCATATAGATAATAATATTCATTCTACGATGATAATTCGTTTCAGGATGATAATTAAAATCAACGTGTACATCCAAGAAAGCTCCTTTTGTAGATTGATGAAGTCCACCACCAAAAAGTTTTGGATCAGCTTGTAAGTCTTCTATTCCTGTAATTTTTTCTATTATTTGAAGTAACTTATTACTATTGAGTTCTTCAAAAACTTGTTTGATAATAGGCTGATTATCAAACTCTGTCATCACAAATTTATTATTCTGATTGATATAGGTCGTATATTTCCAATTTGGATCTTCCTCAAAATTACCAGTTGGGTCTACTTGTTTTACTTTCGGATAACTTTGATGTATTTTTTCAGCAGCTTCTGGGCTAAAAAAGTCTTCAAAGACAATATAACGAAAGGCTTTTTTTTCGTCATTCCAACTGTTATTAAGTTCTTCTTTTCTATCTTCTAATTTTTGATAATTGATGAAGTTTTCCATAATTGAATTAAAAATTATTTTAAAATATTTATTCTATTTGTTTTTTATTCTTGCCAAAATTTTATCTCCACCAGCCTCCAAAACTTCTTGAGCAAGCTGAATAGCTAGTTTTTGTCCTTCATTTTTATGAATTTTGCCTGACTTACGAATGATTTTTTTACCACTAAGACTAATCAAACCTGCATCAATTTGAAGCATATCGCCTTCCAATTTTGCCAAAACAAAGGAAGGAATACTACAGCCACCATCTAAATGCTTGAGATAGGCACGTTCGGCAAGCAAACAATATTCAGTTTGTTCGTCATTAATAATCCTTCGAATATCTTCTCTTAGTTGATTGCTTATTTTGCTAGAAACCTCAATTGTCATTGAGCCTTGTCCTGCTTGTGGTGTAAACTCGTTTAATGATAAATGATCCACAATGTAGTCTTCAAAACCCATTCTGTGTACACCTGCATACGCCAAAAGAAGAGCATCACATTGTCCTTCTTCCAGTTTTCTCATGCGTGTTTGAAGATTTCCACGCATATTTGTAGTTCTGATATTTGGATAATAATGTTTGAGCATTGCTATCCTACGTGTAGAAGAAGTACCTACAAGCCATTTATCAGCAGCATCTAGCCTAAAATCTGAATTATAACTTACCACTACATCATGTGCTTTCTCTCGCTCAGTATAGGCTATCAATTCTAATCCATCGGGAAGTGTCGAAGCCATATCCTTTGCACTATGGACAGCCAAATCTACCTTACCTGTATGTAGCATTTCTTCAAGTTCTTCCGTAAAAACGCCTTTGCTTCCAATTTTGGAAATTGCTTTGTGCAAAATTTTATCTCCTTTGGTTTCGATAGCAATTATTTCAGTAGCCAAGCCATGGGATTCAAGCAAACGTTGTACATGCTCTGCCTGCCACATAGCAAGCTGACTGTTTCGTGTTCCGATTTTGATAGTTTTTTTAGCCAATTTTTTTGCGCTTAGATAGTGAGCGATAAATTGAAAGTAGTATTTAATAGAATAGGAAAATAACTCTCTTTATCAAATTTTTCTACAAAAAAGTTACATAAAAGGCAACTTTAGTGCTTAGTCAGAAATATTCAAAAAAAAATGATTATCATGCAAGTTTTTTGAGTTTTTTTTTGTATAAAACTCACTTTTTTTTAAAAAAACGTATACTTTCTATCAAATGTTTGCCATTTTTCACTAAATACTTGATTAAAAGGATATTATTTCGAATATAATCTTTTTATAGAACCATAGCAACTATTCCAAAGCAAGTGCCAAAACCTATCAAAAAACCACTCCAAACTTCATTTGGTGTATGAGCTTTTAGATACAATCTTGAACTCATTACCATTCCAGTAAGGAAAAATAAAATGACAATTGGCAATAAGAGTCCAAGCGATGTATTTGCTGCTTGGAAACCAAATAGAAATCCCAAAAGTCCACTAATTCCGATGGTATGAACACTTGTTTTGTGAAAAAGTGTAACAAGTGTAGTCAAACACATAGAGAGTGCAACACCACCAGTCAGCAAAACTACTTGAATTTCATAACTTACTTTTTGTATCATCAGATAAGCCAAAAGCGTATAAAAAATAGTAGTAAACATAAATGGAACAGCTCTTTCTTTTCTATTTTCCATGTTCAGAGAAGAAATAAAACCTGTGTAACGTAGAGTAAGCAAGAAAAAAGCAGGAACAACAAAAGTACCCAAGAAAATAAGGCTTAAAAACAGAACTTGTCGTTGTCCAAAAGGTTCACTGCTTAGAAGAAAGAAAAAAAGCAAATACCCTACAACTGGCATCAGTGCAGGATGAAAAATATAAGAAATGAGTTTACAAATTTTTTGAATCATATATCAAAAATACGAATGTTTTGATTTGAATGTTTATTTCTGAATGAAAAAACCGTTTTACTTTATCAAAAAAGCAAAACGGTTTTTATCAAAATCTGTATATATAAAAATTATTGCGTAATAATTTCTTTAATATCTTGCATAATTTTTTGTGCCAAATGTTCGGCTGTTGCTTCTGATTGTGACTCAGAATAGATACGAATAATTGGCTCTGTATTCGATTTACGAAGATGAACCCACTCACTATCAAACTGAATTTTGACACCATCAATTGTATTGACTGGATAGTTTTTGTATTTATCCAAAATCTCTTCTAAAACATTATCAACACTTATTTCAGGAGTAAGTTCGATTTTATTTTTTGAAATATGATAACTTGGATATTTCGAACGAAGCATTTTTGTAGTTCCTTTAAACTTTGCTAGTTGAGTCAAAAATAAAGCAACTCCTACAAGTGCATCACGTCCGTAATGTAACTCAGGATAGATAATTCCTCCATTTCCTTCTCCTCCAATAACAGCGTTACACTCTTTCATTTTTTCTACTACATTTACCTCTCCAACAGCAGCAGCAAAATATTGCCCTCCTGCTTTTAGAGTTACGTCTTTGAGTGCTTGTGTAGAAGAAAGATTCGAAACTGTATTTTTTGTCTGTCCTTCTTCTTGATGTTGCAAAACATAATCAGAAATAGCAACAAGTGTATACTCTTCACCAAAAGGAGTTCCATCTTCACAAATTAGAGCTAACCTATCTACATCTGGATCAACTACAATTCCTAAATTATAATTTCCACTTTTGATAGTAGAACAAATATGAGTTAGGTTTTCAGGAAGTGGCTCTGGGTTATGCTGAAAAATTCCTGTTGGTTCGCAGAAAAACTTATCTACTTGTGTTACTCCTAAGGCTTCTAAAAGCATCGGAATAGCAATTCCACCACTAGAGTTTACACCATCAACAGCAATTTTGAAATCTTTTGCTTTTATTGCCTCAACATCAACTAGAGGAAGTTCTAAAATTTTATCAATATGCTTCTGAATGTAACTATCATCAGTAGTATAACTTCCCAAATCAGAAACTTTTACAAATTCAAAATCATCATTTTCAGCAAATTTTAAAATTTCCTCTCCTTCTTTTGCTGAAATAAACTCCCCTTTTTGATTCAAAAGTTTGAGTGCATTCCAATTCCCTGGGTTATGACTAGCAGTAAGAATAATTCCACCACTTGCATTTTCCATAGGAACAGCCATTTCAACAGTTGGTGTTGTAGAAAGACCTAAGTCTATCACATCAAATCCCATTGATTGTAAAGTAGAGCTAACAAGCTGCGAGACGAGCTGTCCAGAAACTCGTGCATCACGTCCAATTATTATTTTTTGGTTTTGTGGTGTAGTTTCTACTTCTTCAGATATGTTTTGAGTTGCACTAACACTAACCCATTTTCCATAAGCAGCAGCAAATTTTACTACATCAACTGGAGAAAGACCTTCGCCTACTTTTCCACCGATTGTTCCACGTATTCCAGATATTGATTTTATTAAACTCAAAATTTCAGTATTTTATATTTAGCTAGTTTTCAGACTTGCAAAAGTAGTGAGCAAAAAGCAATTTTCATAGTAAAAAAACATCTTTATTTTTTTAATAAATTTGTTTTTTGCAGATATACATTTCAAGAAATAAATTTTAGTCAAATAACTCTTTTATATTCTTGAATTGAATTTCTTTGTCAAAAGTATATTGAGCTGCTCTTTTTCCATTTTTCCCAAAGATTTGTCTTTCTTCAAAAGATAGTTCTTTCAATTTACGAATTTCTTGACCTAATAGTTCGTATTTATTTATAACTCTTTGTTGATTCTTTGTTGATTCTATTACAACTCCTAAACTATATTTAGTAATTAAAAAAGCACTTTCACCACTTCCTAAGAGCAAAATAGGTAATCCTGCTGCCATAGCTTCATATATCTTTGAAGGAACAGTTCCCAAAATTTGTTTTTTCTGAATGATAATAGCTGCATCATAATCAGCTAGTTTTTGGGCAATTTTTTTTGAAGGGATCGCATTATAAAGAAATACAGTTTGTTTTTTACCAGTATTGAGAAATTTAGTTTGGATAAATTTTTCTATCGAATCTCTTTCATTTCCATTTCCATACAAATGCAACTGAGCATTTACTTTTTCAAAATCTATATTTTCTATCACTTCCAAAATTCCTTGTGCAACCCCCAAAAGACCTGCATAAACCAATTTTATAGGCTCTCTTCCTTTTATTTTATAATTTTCTTTTACCTTAAATGATTGAGAATCTACACCATTTCTGTATAAAAAAACAGGTATAGAAGGCACTATTTCTTTGACATAACCTACTATTTCATCAGATTGCCCAATAATAAAATCCATTTTTTTATAGATAAATGCTTCAAAATTCAAAAGTAGATTGTATATTGTATGCCCTTTTATTTTGTCTAAATTTATTCTACCCAAATCTAAAAGCACACGAGGATAAAGGTCGGAAAGATTTAAAATAAGTGAAGGGCAATATCCTTTTTGGGCATTTAGCTTTATTAGTTGCGATAAAATCCAAACTGTAAAAACGGGTAAAAGAGGAGGACTTTGTATCAAAATAGTATCAGGACGCTGTTTTTTAAGAGCTGGAAAAGCAAAAAACCAACTCAAAGCTAAAGTCATCATACTAAAAAGACGAACAAAAGACGAAGAAGAATTGGAAGGATAAAAAGAAAAACGAATCACTTTTATACCATTTATATTCTCTTTATGAATGATTTTTTTTGAAAGAAGACTTCTATAATCTGAAAAAATACTTCCTGTTGGATAATTAGGAAATGTTGTATAAACAGTAACTTGATTACCTTCTTTTTGTAAACGTTCTGCCAAATGCTGAATACGGGAGGCACATGCTCCGAGTTCAGGGGAATAATTGGGCGAAAAAATGGCTATTTGCTTCAAAAAAAGTAAGGATTATAATATTCTAAACTCAAACCCTAGGGGTTTTGAAGACCCTTAGGGTTTAGACACTACAAATTTAAGCAAGTTTTTAGAACAAAAAACTAACCTAGTTGCTTTCTAATTTCCCATTAATCATATCAAAATTATTAAACATATATTTTTTATGTCAAAAACACATCAAATACAAATTCAGATTACTGTTTTCGAAACTGAAAATGACCTTTCAAAAGAAGATTTATTTTTATTAAATGAAGCTAGAGAAGCCACAAAAAGGGCTTATGCTCCTTATTCTAAGTTTTCAGTTGGTGCAGCTATTCAATTACAAAATGGAGAAATAGTCTTAGGAAGCAATCAAGAAAATGCTGCTTATCCTTCTGGACTTTGTGCTGAAAGGACAGCTATTTTTTCAGCTTCTACACAATTTCCTAATGAAGTGATAGAAACAATTGCTATTGCAGCCAAACCACAACAAGCGACAGATTTTATTGCTATTTCACCTTGTGGTTCTTGCCGTCAAGTGATGTCTGAGTATGAAAATAAACAAGCAAAACCTATTCGGATGATTATGCAAGGAGAGAGTAAATCTATCTACATAATAAGTTCTATTGTAGATTTATTACCTCTAAAATTTACTAAAGAAAGTTTGTTTTTAGAAAACTAAAATAGTTTAAAACAAAAAGTAAAAAAAAATAAGTTAGTAGTTTTTTTTAAAAAATGGACAAAAAAAATAAAAAATTAGATTTAAACATGTAGAGATTTAATGTTCGTCGAAAACTTTAAAGTTAGCTTTAAGAGACAAATTTATTAGCATAAGATTTGACTATAAATTAGTTTATTTTATGTAATTCTTTCCCTTATATATTCTCTTATTTCTTCAAGCCGAACATCATGAAAAACCTATATATTTTTATCTTCTTTTTTTTCTTGCTTTCTGCTATTTTTAAACCTATTAGTAGTTATGCACAAATAGATACACGTTTTTGGTTTGCTGCTCCTGATATTACTTCAGGACACGGAGATAATCCTATTTATTTACGTTTTTCTACTTTAGATAAACCTGCTACGGTCGTTATTAGTATGCCCAGAGATCCTTCCTTTCCCACACAAGTGGTGAACTTAGCTGCTTTTGCTACAGGTGAAGTCAATCTTACAACATGGATAAATTTGATAGAAACTCCTCGCATGACGGTTGCTGCGACTGGAAATACAGATGCAAATAGAAATTATAATAATAAATTCCCTAGTGGAATTTTGGTAGAATCGACCTCAAAAATAACAGCTTATTATGAAGTTGGCTTTGGAAATAACCCTGATATTTTTGCGTTAAAAGGCAAGAATGGCTTAGGTACAGATTTTTGGGTGCCTATGCAAACAGCTTGGGCGCATCAAGGGCTTACTCCAAATGGACATTCAGGGTTTGTCATTGTTGCTACTGAAGATAATACTTCAATTACGATTACAACTACAAAACCCACCCGTACTTTTAGTGCGACAGGTGCATCAGGTGCAACAGCTGTAGCTGGCACTCGCACAATCACACTTAACAGAGGTGAAACTTTTAATGTATCTTCACAACAACCTGCTTTAGGTAATGCCCCTGCAGGCTCACACATAACTTCTACAAAACCCATTGCAGTCACTCTCTTCCATGACTCTATTAAAACTGGAGCTTCAACTGGGTGTTATGATTTAGCAGGCGATCAACTTGTTCCTACAAATATTATCGGAAAAGAATATATTGTTATGCGAGGCTCTTTGGGAGTAGGGGGAACAGCACAGCCTGAAAAAGTATATGTGTTAGCAACCCAAGCAGGAACTGTAATTACAGTAAATAGAGGAGGAACAGCTATTGGTGGTATTCCGACTTTGGCAGCAGGAGCGCAATATGTTTTTGATATGGATTTTAGTACTCATCCTCAGGCTTATATTAGTTCTAACAAACCTGTATATGTACTTCATATGTCTGGCTACGGTTGTGAAACTGGAGCTGCTATTTTACCTCCTATTAATTGTACAGGTTCTCGTTTGGTGCAAGTAAAACGTTCAACAGCAGATAATTTCACCCTTACTCTTTTAGTCAAAACAGGTGGAGAGGCTACTTTCTCTTTAAATGGAGGAGCTGTAAACACAGCAATTCCTGCAAGTGCTTTTACTAACGTAGCAGGTGCAACAGGTTGGAAATCAGCTCGTATCACTCTAACAACTGCTCAAGTAGCAAGTTTAGGAGTTGCTTCTATTACTAATACAAGTACTCTTTTTCATTTGGGAGTAACAAATGGAGCTGCAACTAGTGGTTGTCGGTATGGTTATTTTTCTGCCTTTAACTCTCTCAATTTAGGTCCTGATATTAGTATTTTTTATGGTTCGAATACTACTTTAGATGCTGAAACGTATGGAGCTATTGGTTATTTGTGGTATCCAACCTTAGAAACTACACCCCAAATCACAGTAGACGTACGAAGAACAAAAGATTATATTGTAAGAGTAGATTTGGGGCAGTGTTTTGTTTATGATACAATTTGTGTAGGAACAGTAGAATATGTTTGGGTAGGCGATGACCTTACAAAACCTGGTGAGTATGGCTCATTTACTAACTGGAGTGCGCCTTGTGGACAAACAGGAATTCCAGATTGTAGCCAAGATATTGTTATTCCTGCTTTAGTAAATGGAGTAGCTCCAGTATCTTTTCCGATTGTAAAAGCGAATCGTTCATGTAGAAACATCATCATAGAAAATGGTGCAAATATAACTATTAATCCAGGGCAAAGACTAGATGTTTGTGGAGATATGGTACATTCAGGAACTCTTTTTATGCCTCTAGGTTCTACTCTACAATTTATTGGTCTGCAACCACAAACCTATACACGAACAGCTACAGGACAAGGAAACTTTGAGAATTTACGAATCAATAACCAAACTAGCTCACCTGATGTTCCACGAGTAAAAGTATCTGATGCAGGAACTCAAAATATGGTTATTAGTAAAACAGGTTCACTTAATTTCATAAGAGGAATATTACAAACAGAAGGAAATAAAGAAGTAGTAGTTCATAATCCAAATCCAAATTCAATATTAGGGTTTGTTGCAACTAACAGTTCGAATGACCGTTTTGTAGGAGGAAAATTAAGAAGAGCCATAAACACAATGGGGATATATGATTTTCCTATTGGATTAGCTGTTGAAAATTTGGGTAATGCTATAATAGCAACTAATAAAAGAGCAAGTATTGTAAATACTATTGCTACCAACTGGGTAATACCTACTGCTACAGCTGATAAATTTTGTCAGTTAAATCCATTTCCTAATAATCACATTATTCATTTAACAGACAATTTATCAGCTGTAACTGATGCTGTCAATGCAAGACATTTACAGTTTCCTGCTGATGTAGCTATTTTGGGAGACAATCCACGTACTTTAGAGGCTTGGGTTTCCATAAACCCAAGTCCAAGTAATGGAGCAATTTTTTACATGGGTACAGACAAGCCCAAACAACTCTTTGCACTTCGTAAAAATGGAACAACTAATCAGTTTAGAATAGATTTAGGAGGAGGAATTGTAAAAGATTTTACTTATAATGGATTGATTAGTACAGCCACAACTACTTATAATTGGCATCACTTTGCCATGACATACAATGGCTCAGAAATAGTAGTGTATATAGATGGAAATGAAGTTTCTACAGCTAGTTATAATGTTACAAACTTAAATACTACCCTTACAGCTGCAACAAATAACAAATTTTATGTTGGTAGATATAGAAGCGATGCAGGAAGTAATTGGTATTTATCTGGAAAATACGACAATATACGCATTTGGAATGTAGCTAGAGCGCAAGCAGAAATAGCTTCTAATTATTGTGTGCGTTATGAATGTACAATACCACCAGAACTTATAGGAAATTATGACTTAGAAGATGGCTTTGGAATTGCAGACCATAAAACTAGAACATGTACTATTTCACCTCTACAATATGAGAGAGCAAAAGTAGAATTTCAAAATCCAATTACAGATACAAAATATATATTGAGTTATTTTAATCAATATGGAAGTACGCCTAATTCGCCTACTGAATATCGCTGTCAAGCTAATTTTGGTAGCTGTCCTGTACTAAATCACGGTTTTTGGACACTTTCTGCGTATGCCGATTCTACTTTGGCTACTAAAGTTACTGGAAATGGAAGTTATAGACTAACTCTCTATAATAATGCCTATACCAATGCAGGTGCTTGTGGAAGTACAAAAACAGCAATTATGAAACGTTCTACCAGTACAGACCCTTGGTCAATTCCAAATTTCCCAGCTCTTTGTTATGATAATTCCGTTGTTTCGACATCGATGGAATGGATGTCTGGATTCTCTGATTTTGGTGTTCCGATGACCTTAGACTTAGTTATTTTACCAATAGAGCTGCTTTCTCTTACTGCAAAACCATTACTTCCTAGCTCTATTTTGATAGAGTGGAAAACAGTAAATGAAATAGATAACAAAGGTTTTGAAGTTTGGCGTTCAACTGATAACAAAAATTTTGTAAAAATAGGATGGATGGCTCAAAACAAGTCAAATGTATATTCTTTTGAAGATGACGAAGTCAAAACAAATCAACTTTATTATTATTACCTAAATCAAATTGATAATAATGGAAAAGTAAAAGCAAGTCCTGTAGTAAGTGCCAAAATTGATGGAAGTGTAGAGGGAGGAATAAAAATTTATCCAAACCCTACAGATAATGACTTTACAATTGATTTGAATGAGATTTATCTAGCAAATACAACCTATAAAATAGAAATTTATAATAGTATAGGAATACTTTTGAAAACTAAAACAAGTAACAATTCATCTAAAATCAATATGTCTTTAGAAGGATTAGCAAAAGGAATGTACTTAGTAAAAGTAACTACACCTACTCGTACAAAATTTGTCAAACTAGAAAAAGAGTAATCTTACTTCTTGATGAAAACAAAAATATCCTTTATCAAACCAAAATTTATAAAGGATATTTTTTTATATCAAATCATATTAAGTCTAACACTGAATGCGTGCTTACTTCCAAATGGTAAGCATTTAGTCCTGTTTTGATTGCACCTTCAATATGTTGTGGACTATCATCTATAAAAAGTGTCTTTTGAGGATTCAAATTGTTTTCTTGAATTACAAAATCAAAAATTTCTCTGTTTGGTTTTCGCATTCTGACCAAATGAGAAAAATAAGCCTTTTCGAAAAGTGATTCTAAGCTGTCCATTTGATGAGATTCTAAAACTATTTTATCGAAAGCCTTTTTATGAATTTCATTTGTATTGCTCAACAAAAAAATACGCTTTTCCTTTCCAACTTTTTCTAAAAGCTCTATTCTTTCTTTGGGAATATCCAAAAGCATAGCATTCCAAGCAGTAATAATTTCTTGATGATAAATTTCTTTAGAAGATAAAGTTTTCATAGATTCTACAAACTGTTCTTCAGAAATATCTCCTGTTTCCAATCTATTAAGAATCTCTGTCTGACTTTGCTTTGAATACATTTCTGAAAAATCAGTTCCAAAAAGTCTTTTAAATTCTTCTTCTGTTTTTTTATAATTCAGATTAATGATTACTCCTCCCAAATCAAAAATAATAGCTTCATAATTATCTAGTTTTGGTAGTTTTGGAATTTTTACCGACATAATTTTTTAAAGTTGATTTTGAAAAAATAAATTCACAAACAAAATTAGACATAAAAAAAAGGTTTTAAAAAATAATCAAGTGAATAATCTTGAGTAGTTTTTTAAAACCTTTCTAATTTTCTTAAAATGTGGGCCCAATAGGATTCGAACCTATGACCCTCTGCGTGTAAGGCAGATGCTCTGAACCAGCTGAGCTATAGGCCCATTTTAATTTTCTCAATAGTATAGAATAAATCAAAATAACTTTCTAAAAAATGTGGGCCCAATAGGATTCGAACCTATGACCCTCTGCGTGTAAGGCAGATGCTCTGAACCAGCTGAGCTATAGGCCCATTTTTTAGCTTTTGCTATTTTCTCTTTATTTTTAGATAAATTTGTCTTTACTTTTAAGACTTGTTTACCCGAATTGAGAATGCAAAGGTAGCCACAAAACTAATATGAGTCAAGTATTTTACTAAAAAAAATGATTTATTTTTGAATTATTTTTCACAAATCTCATAACTTATTCATTATCAGCGATTAATATCATTTTTAATTTCTTATTTTTTTCTCTTTAGAGTTTTTACTTATTTTTAATCGTCTTTAATTTTCAGAAATACTGTTGTTGCTAAACGAATTTAGTAATTTTGAAGAATTATTCAGCTACAACTTTTTATTCTGACATTATTCGCTTAGTTAATATATGAAATTCAATCATTTCGTTTGCCCTTTTACTTATCTGTTGGCTTCTATTACATTTATTTTTTTCTTAGCTGCTTGTGCAAGCCAAAGTATGCCCACAGGAGGCTTGAAGGATATTACACCTCCAAAACTTATTTCTACGTATCCAAATGACCAATCGACTAATTTTAATGGCGATATGATTATTTTGGAGTTTGATGAAGATATTACGACACAAAGGTTACAAGAAGAATTACAAATTTCGCCTTTTATAGAAGGTACATATAAATCAACTGTCAAAAGAAACCGTCTGACTTTAAAGTTTGATAAACCTTTTGCAGAAAATACAACTTATACATTTTCTTTTGGAAAAGGAGTAGTTGATTTTAATGAAAAAAATGTTCCTAAAAATATCAAACTTGCTTTCAGCACAGGAGATAAAATAGATTCTTTACTCATTACAGGAACAGTTTCAAGTCTTATGAGAGGAAATAAGCTAGAAAATGCAATGGTAGGACTATATGCCTATAATGATATTGAAGCAGATTCTTTTGATATTGATAACCGTCGTCCTCTTTATTTTTCTTTGACTGATTCGATGGGAAGATATGCTATTGAAAATATAAAAGCTGGAAAGTATAAAGTTTATGCTTTGGTAGAACCTAAGGACAAAAGAGATTATATTTATAACAAAAATACCGAATTGATTGGGTTTTATGAAGAGCCTTTGCAAATAAAATCAAGCTATTCAGGAGTTGATTTTAAGGTAATACGCTATGATATTTTACCTTTTAAATTGTCAGGTGCAAGGCAACGAGCGCAGTATTTTGAAATCAAATTTAATAAGAATGTAGCTGATTATACCATTGAATATCAAGATGAAGGAAAAGACACTGATTATGATACCTTATTTTATCCTGTTTTACAAGACGAATATATCAATTTTTATAATCGAAATATGAATACAGAAGATTCTATTTCTGCTCTCATGTCTTTTACAGATTCGATTGGAAATAGAATTGATACTACTCTGACTGTTCAGTTTGGCAAAGTTAGAAAACCTCGTGAAGCACCTTTTACATTCCGAGAAGATCCTCCCTCAAACACTCCTATCATTCCTACAGAAGGACTTAATTTGAAATTTCTATTTAGTAAGCCTATCTTAACTATGCAGTATGATAGTATTGTAATAGGTTTTAAGGGAGATAGCACAGGAAACCGAACCACAGCAGCAGATTGGAAATTTAATAAAAACAGAACCGAAATCTCATTTATCAAATCAATTGAACTTTCTACTGAAAAACAAAAAGCATTTCAATTACAAATTCGTTCAAATACTTTTGTTTCAGTAGAAAATGATACCCTAAAAGACAATAAAAATTTAGAATATACGCAAGGGAAGCTATCTGATTATGGTGTAATTAGTGGTGAAGTTTTAGGTAAATATGACAATTTTATTATTGAAGTAATCGATGCCAAAGGAAATGTAGAACAAACACTTCAAAACATAAGAAAATACAGGTTTGAAAATTTATTACCTGGAAAAAAGACTATACGAGTGCTTGTTGATACAAATGCAAATGGAAAGTGGGATAACGGAGATTTTAAAGAGCGTACGATACCAGAACCTGTTCTAACTCTAACAAGAGAATTAGAACTCAAGGCGAACTGGGAACTGGAAGATATAAATATAGATTTGGGTTACTAATTTAATTTCAATCAAAAAAAACAGACTTAAAGTGAAGTTTAAGTCTGTTTTTTATTTTTATTAATAGGTACTTTTATCATCAAAATCATCAATGAGAAGTTCTTTTGTCTTTTTCAAGATATTTGCAAAAAATCCTCCTGTTACTTTCTCAGGTTGTTTTTTTACTTCTTGTCCTTGGCTATTAATTTCATAACCTGTTGTTGGTGTTTGGCTTATTTGATCATAATTTCTTTGATAAACATCTCTGTCATCTAATGTTCTAAACCCTGCCAAAACTAAACCTACACCTGTTGCATACATTGGGTTTTTGACCGAATCAGACTGACTTCTTCCCAAATATTCGTTTGGATAACCAATACGAACATCTAAGCCTGTTTTGTACTCAAAAAGTTCTTTCAAATACTGTAAAAGCGAACCTCCACCAGTAAGAACAATTCCACCAGCCAATCGATTTTTGTAACCCGAACGAACGATTTCACTATAAACAAGTTCTACAATTTCTTCCATTCTCGCCTCAATAATATAAGACAAGTTTTTGATAGAAATTTCTTTTGAAGAACGATTGCGAAGCCCTGGGATAGAAACTACTTCATTATCAGGTGCATCTTTAGCCAAACAACGACCAAATTTTACTTTTAATAATTCTGCTTGATTTTGCATTACAGCACAACCTTGTTTGATATCCGAAGTAATAATGTTTCCACCAAATGGAATAACGGAAGTATGACGAATAATTCCATCAATAAAAATAGCCAAATCAGTAGTTCCTCCACCAATATCAACAATAGCAACACCAGCTTCTTTTTCTTCTTCACTTAAAACAGAAAGTGCAGATGCCAACGGTTCAAGAATCAGATTTTCAATTTCTAAACCTGCTCGCTGAACACATTTTTTGATATTTCGAATAGCATTTGTCTGAGCTGTAATGATATGAAAATCAGCTTCTAGCTTTACGCCAGCCATTCCAACAGGGTCTTTTATATTTGGCTCATAATCAACAGTATAATGTTGAGGCATAACATGAATAATATCTGTTCCTGCTTCAGTTACGATGCGATACATATCATTTGTAAGGCGATTTACATCAGAAGGAGTAATTTCACCATCTTTTGAGCTTCTTGTAATGCCTCCATGATGTACCGAACTTTTGATATGCTTTCCTGCAATTCCTACGTTTACAATACGCAAATTTACGCCTGAATTACGTTCAGCTTCTTCCACAGCTTGCGTAATGGCTGCAACCGTTTTATTAATGTTGCTAATAATTCCTTCTTTTACACCTTCGGAAACAGCTTGTCCTACGCCTAATACTTCTAGTTTGTCGTATTCATTCATTCTGCCTACGATAACACAAATTTTTGTTGTTCCGATGTCTAATCCTGCTACTATTCTTTGATTTTGCATACGTCTTTATATAAAAATGAATGTCTTGTTTTTATGAAAACGATTGACATCATTAATTGATTTTATATTTTAAAGTTTATTTACAGACAATCTGATTGTCGTATCTAACACTTACCATTTGATAACTTCCCCATCCTTTTATTGGAATAATTTTATCATAAAACGTTTTCAAACGAGTAAGTTTATCTTCCATATTTCTAGCTGAGCCTAACTCAATGAGCTGTTCGCCCACTTGTGGATAAGCTATCAAATTTCCTTTACTATCTCTTTCTAGTTGTGTAATCTGAGCTTTCCAAAATGTTCTTTTATCTATTTCTTTGAGAGCATTTATAAATAATTTTCCATCTGGAGTTCTCCAAAAAGCAGTATCTAGAAGCTCTGTATCATTACTTTTCTGACTAGAAAGTAACATAACTCGTGCTGTAAAATTAGTAGAAAGAGGAATTAGTTTTCCTGATTCGGTAATATAAGCACCATTTGCTGAGTTTTTGTTCAAAATTCGTGCAAGAGGTTTGAGTTCTTCTACTTCTATATGTAAAATTCCTTTTGAATCTATAGCTACTTGACAACTTGCTACAAAGTTATTGGTTTTTATGGAGTTTTCAATTTTTTCGGTATCTATCTCTTTAACTTTGAGGTTGTTTACATCAATTTTTGCATCCTGACGAACCAATTTTAATATTTCTACTTCTGTCAAAAAATGAGAAGTATCTTGAGGATTTTGTGCTGCATTGCGTACCAAAATATGGACACTATCTATCATTTGTCCACGTTGATATACTTCTGTTGCTGCAATAGTAACAAGAATAACTAAAACAAATAAGATTATTTTTACAGATATTTTCATGATTTTAAATATAACATAAATTTTCTACAACTCCACTTAAACCTATAAGGTTTTGAAAACGGTATAGGTTTGTAATTAATCAAATAAAGCTATCGTATTTCTATCAAAAAAGCAAAAAACCTTATTCTTTTTCAGAATAAGGTTTTGTCTGATTTAAAAAATCAATTTTAATCTTAGTTTTGAGCAGCTTTTTCAGCAGCTATTGCTTCTGCTTCTAATTTAGCATTTGCAGCTTCTAACTGCTCTGCTGTCATTTTTACGCCTAATTTATTCAACACCAAAAGAGTTACATCAATTTTATCAGTAGAGAATAAAAAGTTGTCTTGCCCCATTCCATCTTGGCTACTCAAAATAAATGTATAGCCATTCTCTTTTCCTACTTCTTCAATAGCAGTTTTTACTTTCTGAAGGATTGGAGTTTGTAATTTTGATTGCATCTTCTGTAACTCTTGAGTATACAAATCACGCTCTTGTGCAATTTCTTGTTGCATTTTTTGTAAGTCTCTTGCACGAGTTTCTAAAAGAACAGGAATTGCATTTGGGTCTTTACGATCAACTTCAAACTTTTTTACTTTAGCTTCAAAGTCTTTTTGTTTCTCCATAAGCGTATTTGTAAGAGCAGTTTCAGTCTTTTTGAGTGAATCTTGCGCTTTCATATAAGCAGGAACGTGAGGCAAAATCAAATAAGCACTTGTATAACCAATTTTTATATCTTGTGCTTGCACTGAAGCAACGAACACAAATAAAGTGAGCAAAAGGAATATCTTTTTCATCGTTTGTTTTATGATAAATGAATTATATAGATTTTATGATTTTTCCCCTATTATTAGTAGGCTTTCATAAAAATAATTCTGCAAAGGTAAGTAATTAATTAAATTTAATTGTTGTGAGAATTCAGAAGTTGATTAAAGTCCTAATTTTTTGACAACTAGCCCAGTAATATCTGTTCCTTCTGCTGAATATAAAATATAGGCAGTATTTGTACCATCTAATTCATTCAAAATAAGAACATAGTTATTTTCCTTTCCTACTTCTTTAATCGCTTCACGGATTTTTGCATAGATAGGAAAAAGTAAGTCATTTTGTTTTTTATTAAAACGCTCTTCTGCTTGTTTCTGTTGATCTTCAAATTTTGCAAACAACTCTTGAAGTTCTTGTTGTGCAGCAGCTTGTTGTTGTTCGTTTGTTACCGTTTTTTTCAATTCTTCTTGTCTTGCCTGTAATTTTTGATATTCTCCTTGCAAGTTTTTCTGAATTACTTTTTGTAAGCCTTCTAATTCTGAACTAGAGGCTTTATATTCAGGCATCATACTAGCTACTGAATCTACTTGTACATAACCAATTTTGAGGTTTTGAGCTGTTGCTTGTGTATTTTGGAATACTACAAAAGCAAATAAAAGGCTTAGAGATAAAATTATTTTTCTCATAATTTTGATATAATTTGTTTTAAGTGAGTTTGAAGGGAAATTTATTTTTATTGTTGTAATTACTTGTTTATCCTTTATCAATAGAAATATTAGGGTCTTGTATTCCTAATTCTTCTAAGACAAAATCAGTAAAGTTATAAGTATCGTCATAGAAAAGCATGTGTAAGTCACTTGCTTTATCAAACATAAAATGAAGCTTCTTTTGTAAGGAAACAATACGAACAGCCTCCATTATTTTATCTTGAATTGGACGAATAAGTTCACGTCTTTTCTTAAAAAGCATTCCGTTTGCACCAAAGATACTTTCACGGTAAGCAATCAAATCGCCTTCTTTTTTCTGAACTTCTTTTTGTTTTTCGACATACATTTCTTCTGTCAGAAGCACTCTTTCAGCTTCCAATTTTGTGCGACTATCCAATATTTCTTGTTCTTTCTTGGCTAGTTCGGCTTTCCATTGTTTTGTCATTTCTTCAAGCTCCGTATTGGCTTGTGAATATTCGGGCAAACGCTCCAATATTTTTTGAGAATCAATAAAACCAAAACGCTGTGCAGAAGCTGTATTAAAGCTACTCAAAGCAAATAATCCTACTAAAAAAAGAGTAGAAAAAGTAAAAGCGATATTTTTTTTAAAAGGAATTTTCATCATATATAAGTATAAAATTCAAAATCATTGCCAAGTTTTTTACAGTTACCAGTAATCAGTTAATAGTAACCAGTTAATACGTATATTTTAACAATTACTAAGATAAATTGACTGTTTTAGTTTCAGTTTATAGTCATATAGAAATTGACTGGTCACTGTTTATTGATTCTTGTTGTTTTTAAGATAGCAAATAGCATTTTAGAAATTTCTTCTGCATCGATTATCATACTTTCAAATATTTTGATGTCTATATAGCCTGTATCTTTCAAAAGATTGAGCCAATATTTTGTTTCTAAACATTCTTTATAAGCAATACTCATTTTTGCAGAAAAATCATTATCAGAAATTGCACCGTTTGCCTCTGCTATATTTGCACCTATGGAAGTTCCACATCGAACGAGTTGATTTGATAAGTTATATTCTCGCTTATCATTCTGTAAAAACTGAAATGCTTTTACAATACGAATAGCAAAAAGGTAAGCCTTATCATAAACCAAACTCTTGCCTTTTTCCATAAGCTCTTTTTTTCATTTAATAATTCAATTCCAAAAGTAATTAATTCTGTATTAGAAATTGACTGGTTACTGGTAACTATTTACTGATAACTGTTTAACGAATCATTTGTCCAATAGTAAAGTGGAATTGCGCTCCATTTGCATTTGGATTTCCAGGTATTTGGTCAAAACCATACGCCCAGTCAATACCTAAGAGACCAAAAGCAGGCATAAAGATACGTGCGCCAACTCCTGCCGAACGTTTCAAATCAAAAGGTTGAAAAGTCTTAAAGCTACTCCAATTGTTTCCACCTTCTGCAAAAGCAAGTACAAAAATAGAAGCAGCTTGATTAAGAGTAACAGGATAACGCAGTTCCATTACAAATTTATTATAAGCTACACCACCTTCACTTCTAGAATCACTCGGCACAACTGAATTATCTTCATAACCTCTAAGACCTACAATATCAGAACCTAAAAGTAAGTTACCAAATCCTAAACCAGAACCACCTAAAATAAAGCGTTCGAAAGGACTAATAGGAACTTTTTTATTATATGAACCAATAAAGCCCATGTGTGACCTTGCACTAAATACCAAATCACCTACGATTGGTGTGTACCACGAATTATCAAACATCCATTTGTGATATTCTACAAATTTAAAAATTTCTGAATCTTCTGCTGTTTCATAATTTATGTTTCTAAAGGAAGAAAAAGGAGGTGTAAGTCCTACACTAAGTGAAATACTTGCTCCATTACGAGGATAAATTGGACTATCTACACTTGAACGTGACAGAGTAGTATTGAAAACTATGCTATTAAAACTACCATCAGTAATATTTCTAAAATTAGCTCTTGTATAGTTATTTAGACCATAACGCAGATACGCCAATGAATTACTAAGTGTAAAATAGTTATCAGGAACTCTTAAACGACGACCTAATGCAAGTGTAATACCTGAAACTTGAAAGTTACCTGTACTTTCTCTAGTAAGATTACTAATCTGATTCTGAACTGAATGTTGTAAGCTAACAGAGAATGAGTTTGGTTTTTTACCTCCTAACCAAGGTTCTGTAAAAGAGAATGAATAAGTTTGGAACTGACGTCCACTTGCTTGAAAACGTAAAGAAACTTGTTGTCCATCTCCTTGTGGAAGTGGTGACCACGAACTAAAGTCTAATAAACGACTAGAAGAAAAGTTGTTAAAGGTAAGTCCTAGTGTTCCGATGAAGCCAATTGCTCCACCTCCCCAACCACCAGAAAGTTCGATCTGGTCATTCGGTTTTTCTTCTACTGAATAGTGAATATCTACAGTTCCGTCTGCTACATTTGGAATTGGGTTGATTCCGATTGTTTCTGCATCAAAATAGCCTAACTGTGAAAGTTGTTGTTGTGTACGAAGAAGTGCCGAACGACTAAACTTCTGACCTGGTAATGTATAAACTTCTCTCAGAATAACATGATCTCTTGTACGAGTGTTTCCTGTAACAATTACTTTGCTGATTGTAGCTTGGTCGCCTTCATAGATTCTCATTTCAATATCAATTGAATCATTATCTACTCTAACTTCAATTGGTTGAACATTGAAGAATAAATAACCATCATCCATGTAAAGAGAAGTAATATCCAAACCTGTAGGATTATAAGACATACGTTTTTGTAAATCTTCTGGGTTATAAACATCTCCTTTACGAACACCTAGAACAGAATTTAAAAGAGTATCAGAATGAATATAATTGCCTGACCAAGTAATGTTTCTGTAGTGGTACTTATTTCCTTCATTGACAGTCATTTTTATTTTTACTCCGTCTTCTACTGTTTTGACAGTATCTGAAATAATATAAGCATCTCTATATCCTTCTTTATTATAATAAGCAATAAGGCTTTTCTTATCATTTTTGAATTCACTAGGAATAAATTTGGAAGACCTAAATATATTCAAAGGTGAATATTCTTTTGTTTTCTTGAGTTTACGTTTGAGCTTCTTATCTGTAATTGCTGTATTTCCTTCAATTTCAATATCTTGTATTCTTACTTTTTTGCCTTTGTTTACATCAATCTCTAAACGAACACTGTTTGCTAAAGTAGTATCTTTTTTCTGAACAATATTAACTTCTACATTTCTAAATCCTTTTTGAATGTAATGTTGTTTGATAGCTACTTCTGTATTTTTGAGAATAACATTATTGACAATACGTCCACGAACAAGTGTTACTTTGTCTTTTAATGTGCTTTTTTGACCTTTAGGTATTCCTGTAAACTCAAAGCGAGAAAGTCTAGGTCTTTCTGTTAAGATTAGTTTTAAAAATACTTTTTCAGCTTCAATTTTGTCTACTTCTATACTAACATCTCCTAAAAGTCCTTGTTTCCAAAGTTTTCGAATAGCAAGTCCAATATCTTCTCCTGGAAGTTTTATTTTATCTCCAATACGCAACCCTGTAAGTGAAATAAGTGCATTTGGGTCAAGATAACTAGCTCCTTTTACACTAATTCCTCCAATGGTATATTCTTTTGGGTTAGAATAATCAAAATCTTTTGTAGAGGTAGTTTCAAATCCTCCCAAACCTTTAAAAGGAGTTGTTTGAGCAAAAACAGATACAGAACTGCTCAAAAATAAAAAAGATATAAGAAGAAAAAAAACAAAACTAGTTGAGTATTTATTTTTTATAGAATGCAATGAATTATATGAATACATAAAGTCGTATGAAGATAGTGAATGAGTAGAATAGCGTAGCTTTTTCATAAATGTAGTTACTACAAACTTTTTATTTTTTAGAGCTAATTTGATATTTGACTATTATTATTTATTGTGTTATTTTTATGTTTTTGATTTGTCTTCGAATTGTTCGCTTGTCTTACCGAAACGTCTTTCTCTATTTTGATAACTGAGAAGAGTTTCAAATAAATGTATTTTTCTGAAATCAGGCCAAAGAACATCTAGAAAAGCAAGTTCAGAATAGGCAAGTTGCCAAAGTAAGAAATTACTAATTCTCATCTCACCACTTGTACGAATAAGAAGTTCTGGATCAGGAATAGAAGCTGTATAAAGATGTTTTGCAATTAAATCCTCATCTATTTGACTTGATTTAATTTCTCCTTGTTCTATTTTCTTAGCAATTTTTTGAATAGCCGTTTTCATTTCTGTACGCCCACTATAACTCAAAGCAAGTGTCAAAACTAGTCTATCATTGTGTGCTGTTTTGGCAATAGATTCATCAAGCTGAATTTGGCATTTATTAGGAAGAGATTCTAGTTCACCTATTGCTCCCAACTTCACGCCTTTTTCACTCAATTCTTTTACTTCACTTCGCAATGTTGAAACTAAAAGCTGCATCAATCCGTTTATTTCATCTTCAGGACGCTGCCAGTTTTCAGTAGAAAATGTGTAGAGTGTTAGGTATTTTACGCCCATTTCCACACAGCCTTCTATTGCTTCTCTGACTGCTTTGACAGCATTTTTGTGTCCAAATATTCTAGAAAAGCCTCTTTGTTTTGCCCATCTTCCGTTTCCATCCATGATAAGAGCAACGTGAGAAGGCATACGATTTTTATCCAATAATTCTTGTACTTCTTCTTTTGTACGAGAAGATATTGGAACAAATGCTGTAAAGTTTTCTATCTTTTTTGAAGTGTTTTCTTTTTTAGCTGATTTCATAGTTTAACTTCCCTTTTTGCTTTCCTTTTGGTTATTATAACCACTTTTAAATGTCTAGTTACAGATTACTTTTGTAACAAAACTATACTACTTGTAGTTTAGTCAGATTTAAGACATTATAATTTGGGGCGCAAGTTACAAAAAGATTAAGCAAATTCAGTTTTCTATTTTCTCAAAACCTTCAAAAAGGCATATTAATTAGTAAAATTATTGAAGTTCTTGACTAAGAAGACAAAAACTTATCTAATTGTTAGAAAGACGAGAGCAAGTAAAGAAGTGTGGCAATTGGAATAAATTTACTGTCTTAAAAAATGTAAATAGATAAAACGAAGAGTTAGGATAAATTATTACTTTCGAAATATATTTCTGTAGATAAGGTATGATTTATACACATTATTACTTTATTTTAATTCCTACCACCACTACATCATCTGTTTGTGAAGTTCGGTATTTCCATGTTTCAAAGGCATATTTTATTTCTGTATGTATTTGACTCATTGATTCAGATGGATTTTCATTTAGAAGTTGACGAAAACGTTTACTTCCAAATTTTTTATCATTTTTTCCTCCAAACTGATCAGGGTAGCCATCAGAAAATAAATAATATTGACTCCCTTTTTGATAATCTAAAGTATTGAGTGTAAATACTTTTTCTTTTTTTCTTCTCTCTCCTCCTAATGCAGCACGACTTCCTTTAATCACTTGAATAGTTTCATCCATAGGACTTCTATAATAAAGAGGACGATTTGCACCTGCATAATATAATTTTTTATCTGATTCATTCACAACTAAAATAGATGCATCCATTCCTTCTCTTACTTTTATACTTCTATCTGAAGATGAAGAAGATGTAAATGCTTCTGTAATACCTTCATTAAGAGCTTCTAGAATTTCGTTAGGCATTACAATTTTTTCTTTTTCTATTATTCTTTCTAACAAAAAATAACCTACAATTGTCATAATTGCTCCTGGTACACCATGTCCTGTACAATCTGCTGCAATTATTATTTTATACTCTTTGTTTTCTAGAGTAACACTTCTGAACCAATAAAAATCACCACTAATAATATCTTTTGCCTTATAGAAAATAAATACTTCATCAAAAGCAGCTTGCAAGTTTGAGAGGTCTGGAAGAAGAGCAAGTTGCAACCTTTCAGCAGTACGAACACTTGCTTGTATATCAGAAAAAAGTTTTTCTACTTGTACACGTTGTTCTTTTATTTTATCACTTTGCGCTTGTAGCTCATGCGAATACTGTGTAACAATTTGATTTTGTTGTAACAACTCTTCATTATAAGTTTCTACATCTTGTCTTACTTCAGTTACATCATCAAGATTACGTCCTGCAAATCCAAAAGCTATTCCTAAAAAAATAGGTGCACTATCGATTATAAAATGAAGTGGATTTATATGATGAATATTTACAAAACTCTCAGCACTAAAAGGCAAGCCTTTGAGAAATAAAGTATCAAAGAGTAAGGAAAAAACAGGAAAACAAAAACCAAATGCTATACCAAATAAAGAATATTTAAAAGTATAAGATTTTCTAGAATATACAGGCATTTAATAAAAAAAGAGATAAATTAATTTTAGAAGACGAGGTGCTTAAACATTTACGTTGAAGAATTTAAGGTTAAATTCTTCAACAAATAGATTTAACAATATACGGTTTTTTTTTGAAAAACCTTTAAATAAAAACTGAATAATTCTATGTTTTAATTAAACTATTTTGCCAATCTTTTTTTAGTTTTCTTAGAGAATTATCACTTCTATCAACCCATTTGCAATATCTACTTTTTCATTTTTACATTCATTGCAATTTGGACAATCTTTGAAAAGAAATCTTCCATATCCTTTTGCAGAAAGTCTATTTTTACCTATTCCTTTATTGACTAAAAACTGTTTTATAGAATTTGCTCTTCGTTCTGTAAAAAGTAAATTGTATTTTTCACTTCCTCTACAAATTGAATAAGCTGCAATCTCTATTTTCAATTCTTGATGTTTCTTTAAAAAGAAATAATAAACTATCTATTACAATAATGTTTGAATTGTCATAAACTCTACAGGATAACTGTTTCAAATCCAAAGTTTTAGTTTGTCCTTTGTAAAATTTTTCATCGTCATAACTAAATGAAGCAGGGTGCGTTTGATTTGATGAATTAAGAATTAATCCAAAGAATAAAATTATAAATGGTATTTTCATAAGGTAAAATTACTTTTTTTTTGTAAAAATTATGATTCAATAACTATGAAGTTAACAGACGAACATTTTCAATTTTTGAAAAAATTTATTTTGCAATATTATCCTGCAAGTGATGAATCTATTGCATTACTTGAGTCTAAAGCAAATATTCAACATATAAACAAAAAAGATTTTTTGCTTACTATTGGACAAACAGCCAAAACACTTTATCTGTTGTACAGTGGAAGTATTATAGCTTATTTTATTTGTGAAGACGGAAAAGCTTATCATAAAAATATCTTTTTAGAGGGAAATTTTGTGGGTTCGACAGTATCAATGCTCACCAATAAACCTTCTGAATTTAGCTTAGAAGCGATTGAGAATTGTACAGTAATTAGTTTTGATTATAATGAATATAAAAAACTGATAGAACAAGATATTGACCTCAAAAACTTTTATATCGCATATCTTGAGAAAAACTGGGTAATAGATAAAGAAAAACGTGAAATTGATATAATAACAAAAGATGCCAAAACAAGGTATTTAGAGTTTTTGGAACAACATCCCAATATTGAAAAAAGAGTTCCTCTTCATTATATAGCCTCAAATCTTGGGATTACTCCCACACAACTCAGTCGTATTCGAAATGAGTTAAAAAAATAATTTACTCTCAACCTATGTAAAGGCAAAGCATAAATCTATCGCTTAATTTTGGGATATGAAATTATTACTCTTATATCTATTAGCCTTTACGGGTGGTGTTTTTTTAGCCATTCAAGCTGGTTTCAATTCTCAACTAGGCAGTTTATTAAAGCAACCGGTCTTAGCTGTGATTGCTACCTCAATAAGTAGTGCTTTTTTTGGAAGTCTATTTATTTTTTCGATGACAAAAGATAGAATAACATTTAATCTAATTTATCAAATACCTTGGTATTTATGGTTTATTGGTGGACTTTTTAGCTTCGTTGGGATTTCCTTGTATTTTTATACAATTCCTAGATTAGGTGTTTCTAAAATGATTGTTGCTGGACTTTTTGGACAACTTCTTTTCTCTTTACTTGCTGGGCATTTTGGGTGGCTCAATCTACCATTAGAACCTATCACAACCAAAAGAATAATAGGCATTTTAGTGATAATAACTGGAATTATTTTAATTAACGACAACTAATAATGAATACAATACAAGCAAATATCACTAACCTAACTTCTCTTTGGACAACAACAAGCAGTATTTTTAAAACTCATGATGTTCAACATAACATTAGTTATGGTTATATCCAAAATTCTCAATGGCCCAATAAAATTTGGTTAAATAATGACGCTGAACTTAAATCAGAAGATTTATCTAAAATATCAGAGTTGATAAATCTTAACTCATCAATGCTTATATTTTCTTATTTTGATACAAATGGAGATAAAAACAATAATTTGATTACAAGGAATGGTTTTATAAAAAGAGGGGTTCAGTATGGAATGAATTTATATCTGAATGATTTATTTGAAGTATCAACACCATTGATATTGAAAAAAGTAACTAATTCTGTAGATGCAAAAACTTGGTCTACCACATTTGAGCAATGTTTTGGTTATCTTATAAGCGAGGAAACTCTTAACAAAACCTATCACAAAATAAATTATTTTACTGTTTACTCTCAAGACGAGTTGGTAGGTACAGTGCTATTACATTTTACAGAAAAGGTAGTTGGAATACACAGTTTAGGAATATTGCCTACTAAAAGAGGAAAAGGATTTGCAAATCAAATTATGTCTCAAGTTCTTAATGAATCTATTCGTTTAGGAATGAATTTGGCAACCTTGCAAGCCTCCTCAATGGCAAAAAAAATGTATCAAAGAATAGGTTTCTCAGAAGATTTTTTGGTGCAACATTATCAATTAGAAAAATAATAAAGGCTACAAATCAAAACTAGCACACAGAATGCTTTATCTGTGTGCTAGAAAATTAGATAAAAATCAAAAACTATCCTCCTACTCTGAAAACAGGGTATTTTAAATGTGTTTTTTCATAATGTATAGAATGTTGATAAACAAACTCTAATTGCAAATATGCACTTTTTGCCAACTCTTCATCCTTTGCTTTTTTATCTTCTAGCTCTTTTCTCAGAGTAGGATTTTCTTCCAAAATTTTAGCTGCAATATCTTCAAAAACATAAGGCGAAAAATGTTCTTTTTGCTGCAAAATTCCATCAAAGAAATTCCACGCAAAAAATGAATCTTTACCTTGTGGCTCTAACATTTCGAAAATATATCGATTAGCTGCTTGATTCATCTTTACCAAAACATATTTTTGCTCTGGATAGCGTAGAGCTTCTCCAAATGTCATTATCTCTTTCGAAAGCTCAACATCATAATGCACATAATGACTTTCATAAGCTGATTGAGAGGTTTTATATTCTTTGATAGAATAAACACCTATCTTATGGTCTTTGTGCTGCTCGTTGATTAGAGTGTCCATTTCCACTCCATTCCATTTCAAACGCTCCAAAACTTCGGTATAAGCAAGTGGAATCAAATATCCTTTTGGTACATCAATTTTTAAAGAGGGTTTAAAAGCATCATAATAGTTTACTTCTTTCTCATAAGGTTTCGAAGTATTGTATTTCATTCTATCCAAACCTGAAACTTTACTTTTTTCTGTTGAAGATTCATAGCCTTTAAAATTTAGTGTTCGATGTCTTTCTTTGTCCAGTTCCCAGTTTAAAACAAATTCTTTCTGCGTTTTGACTTCTTTTTGGTCTTCTGACTTTATCTTTTGAAGTTCTGTTCCGTTAGTTTGAACATATTTTAAAAGTTCTTCCATAAAAATAGAAGTTGCTTTTACTCGTTTGTTGTAAGGCTTCAACATGTGCGTTTCGGTCAGCATTGAAAATGTTTGAAAAAGAGCTGCATAGCCAGTCGAATAACGAGGTGAATCCATAAAACCTTCCCACCCATTTACAGGGTCATAACCAAAAACATTTACATACGGAGTCATTTCTTCATTACGACTAATCATCGCTTTTTCTAAATCTGGTGTAAAATTTTGATTCAAAAATTCTCCCATTTTGCCTCCTAATTTGTCAGCCTGCGTTGCTAGGTGCGTCATGGTATATTGATAATCTGCCCCATTAGAAACATGATTTTCAAGATAAACCAAGGGCTGCCACTTTTGAAACATTTTGGTAAAACTCTCTGCATTTTTGGAATCACATTTTACAAAGTCACGATTTAAGTCTAAATTTTTGACATTGCCACGAAAACCATATTCTTCTGCTCCATTTTGATTGGCTCTTGTTGTTGAGTTTCTTGTTAATGCACCACTTACATTATAAAATGGAATAGCTACCAAAACAATATTCTTATACTGATTTCTAACTTCTTCTTTTGTACACAAATCACGCAAGAGCATTAGAGTTGCATCAATTCCGTCTGATTCCCCTGGATGAATTCCATTATTTATAAAAACAACAAACTTAGTTGATTTCTCTGCTTCTGAAAGTGGACTAAATTTTCCATTTATCTCAAAAATAATTTCGTGCAAAGGTTCACCACTATCAGTCATTCCAAACGCATTGACTTGCAAAAATTGAGGATAAGCAGCTGATAACTTATTCAAAAATTCAATTCCCTCTTTATAAGTAACTGTATGATTTGTATTTGTATCAAAAGGAATGGAAAAGTCATTCTTGGATGAAGACATTGTTTTTTGAGCCATAGAACAAGATGAAAAAATAAATAGATAGAAAAATAAAACAGCAAAAAGTAAAGGTATTTTTTTCATAGAAACAGAAATGAATGGTAAAAAATGAAATTGAATCTTCAAATTACAGTTTTTTGGAGAATAGAAAGCATTTTTAATAATTTTTTAGGGCAACCGTACTAAATTTTAAGCAATTAGATTTTTTAGAAATTGATTATTTCTAGCAGCTTTTTTTCGTTTTCGTTTTAGACTGATTTTAGAAGGTTCTTTTTTGAGTAAAAATAACGCCCATTTTCTTATGGTATGTAAATTAATAACTGCGTTTTCTTGTCTTACTCTTGAATCGTCTTCCTTGAAAGTTACATCTAGTTGACAATGTAATTCATTCTCTATTGCCCAATGATTTCTAATATACTCTCCCATTTTTTGAGGCACTATATTTTTTAAGCTACTGATATATAACTTTTTGCTTACTGTAAGTGTGTCATTTTTCCATACTTTTCTTTCCACCAATGCAACACTATTTAGTTTTTTCCAGTTTTGAGCTTCATCAACAAAATGTAAGTCTTCTAATAGATATACTTTTCGTTCTTCCCTTCTACCATGGTCAATATCCCACTGCGTAGCAGTAGGTAAATCATTGAGACGACGTAACACTTCTGTCTCTACTTGCTCATAGAGTGTTTTTTGATTTTTCTTGAGAGCAATCACATAATCAGCTTCTTTTTCTACAATTTCAGATACTATTTGTTTTTGACACCCTATGGCATCAATACTAACCACACTATCTTTGCAGTCTATAAGTCGTAGCACTTCTGGAATAGCTTCTATTTCATTGCTCTTTTTTTCTACTCTATACTGACCGAAACTCAACTGTAGGTCAGAAACCCAAACATTGACTAACTGCACCAAGCTATGTTTTTTACCTTGAGGAATACAAGAGCGAAGTTCTTTGCCATCAATAGCTATTTGACGCAAAGCTAAACTCATATCTGCTGCTATATGACGATAAGCAGATTCTAACTCATTGGTATCTAAGTGTTTAAAAATCATTTCTAGTGTATCTTCCGAAGGAATCCCATGAGAAAAACTAAAGCCCAACTCATCTTTCAAAAACACTTCATTATCTCTACCATAATCACATATATCTACGAAGGTATCACAGTCAGATAAAACACCACAAAGAACTAAACCTAGAATATCACATAAATTATGAAGGCAACGACCTAAAACACGAAAATCATTAACCATAGAAAAATAAGAAAATAAATTAACCATAGAATTTTTACCTCTAAGATAACAATTCTAATTTTGGTACGGTTGCCCTAATAATTTTTTGTAAAATTGGATTTCAAAACGGAATATTTTAATTTGTAGTTCTCATTCCCCACCCTAAATTTCAAAAAAGTAGCATTTAAATAAATTATAATTATAGCAATAATTAACTGTATTTTTTAAACAATTGGGTGGTATCAATATCATCAATCATTTTTCCAAATGGTAAAAATGCTTTGCAACAACTTTTAAAATTAATATTTAATATTAAATTAATATATTTTCATTTAAATAAGAAAAAATAAAAAAGGGTGATAAATGACAAATGTCTCTAAAACACTATGTTAGGACGAGACAATTTTATCAAAAAAAAAACCTTAGCCGTTCCGTTGGCTAAGGTTTTTCTTGCTTTTGCACAAAAGGAGAGGGAAATATTCTCTTTTGTTAAGTCTTTTGTAGTTCTCTAAGTAGGTGACAATTAAATGTCTTTTTTTATATAAATGAAAGTGAATAAATAGAATTAATACAACTATTCAATCAACTTTGTAAGTTTTCTGTTAAAATGGGATTATCCCATTTCTATTTCTTCTCCATTGGCATTATAAAAATGATGCTGTGTGAGAGCTAAAGAAGAATCTTTTACTAATGTTACCCATTTGTAATATTTAAAAAACCATTTCATACGTTCGGAAATAAATCCTGCTGTAAAAAAAGCATATAAATAAGGATGTAAAGCAATAGTAACTTTCTTCTCATTTTGTTTGCCTAAGATATAGTCTAGCTTGTGTGTAATAGCTTCAGCTACACCAATAGATGCCGAAATTTTGCCTGTTCCGTTACACGAAGGACAAATTTCTCTAGTTGCAATGTTTAGTTCGGGACGCACACGCTGACGTGTAATTTGCATCAATCCAAACTTAGAAAGTGGTAAAATAGTAAATTTGGAACGATCGGTTTGCATGACTTTTTTCATGTGATCATACAAGGCACGACGATTCTCTAATTTTCGCATATCTATAAAGTCAATCACAATAATTCCTCCCATATCACGAAGTTGCAACTGACGTGCAACCTCTGCTCCAGCCTCCATATTGACTTTAAGTGCAGTAGTTTCTTGGTCGTTTTCTGAGGACGATTTGTTACCACTATTTACATCTACAACGTGCAGAGCTTCTGTATGTTCGATAACCAAATATCCACCACTTGGCAAACTTACTGTTTTTCCAAATAGCAATTTGAGTTGTCTTTCAATACCAAAAGTTTCAAAAATTTTGCCTCTTCCGTTATACATCTTTACGATGCGTTCTTTATCAGGGGCAATTTTATGAATATATTCCTTTATAGTATCAAATGTACTTGCGTCATCTACTGTAATGCTATCAAAACTCTCATTTAAGAGGTCTCTGAGCATAGAAGTTGCTTTGCTAATTTCTCCAATTACTTTATCTCTAGGCTTTGCCTTAGCAAGATTTGCCATTCCTCCACGCCATTTATCAGAAAGTGTACTCATATCTCTGTCGAGTTCTGCTACATCTTTTCCTTCTGCAACTGTCCGTACAATTACTCCAAAACCTTCTGGCTTGATAGAATCTATAAGACGTTGAAGACGACGGCGTTCGGTTTTGCTAGTAATTTTACGAGAAATAAGAACACGTTCATCAAAAGGCACTAACACCAAATATCTACCAGCTAATGAAAGCTGACACGACAAACGAGGTCCTTTTGTTGAAATTGGTTCTTTAACTACTTGTACCAAAACAAGCTGATTTGGCTTCAAAACATCACCCATTTTACCGAGTTTATCTATTGGCTTTTCAAGCTGGAAGTTGGTAAACTTGTAGTCTTGCTGTCCGTTTTTTGGATTATTACTACGTACTTGCTTCGTATATTTTATCAAAGAACTTACATTTGGACCTAAATCCAAATAATGCAAAAATGCATCTTTTTCATATCCAATGTCTATGAAAGCTGCATTCATGCCTGGAACAATACGTCTTACTGTTCCTAAATACATATCTCCTACTGAAAACTGATGATTTCCCTCATCGTGATGAAACTCTACTAAGTTTCTATCTTGCAAAAGCGCAATTCGCCCTCCTTCAGGAGTGGCATTAATTACTAATTCGTTACTCACATTCGTAATTCGATTAGTTGAATAATTTATCTAAACTAACCTGCGCTTTAACTCGGTTAGGAAGATTCTTTGCTTCGTTTATGGCTAGGCATAAAGAATGCAAATTTTGTAGCAGACAATCCAATACAGTTGTTTTGCTTGTCTTAAATAGTATTGATAAGAGTTTTAATAATCTATCTCAAAAATACATCAGAAAGTGTTTGCTACATTTTGCCACAAACGCTTTTCAATACCAAAAGCAGAAACTTTCAGAAACAGATAAAATCTGTTTATTAAAAGTGTCTGCTTTTGTAAAGAGTGTCAATTATTTTTTCTTATGACGATTTTTACGAAGACGTTTTTTACGTTTATGAGTAGCAATCTTGTGTCTTTTACGTTTTTTTCCGCAAGGCATAATGTTTTGATTTAAATGATTAAAATTTTATAAAAATGATTTTGAAATATAATTACTAATAAATGACTGTATTAGAAAAAACACAATCCAATTTATTATATAAGTCAAATAAAGTATAAGGTTGATTTAGTGAATTTTGCCGTTTTTCAAAAGAATTGAAATCTAAATCACAAAAGGCTTTTTTTGAGTAAAAATTTGAAACAAAATATACTCAAAAATTGTAAGGAAACCAATTTTAATTGATTTTAATTACTCTACACCTAATTTTGGCAAATATACCATAAATAGTGCAAAAATCATACAATTAATAAAAAAATAGTGAGTTTTACACAATTTGTCAGTTTATTTCACGTTTAGAGTCCTTTTAAATACTCCTTAGCTGCTTCTTTCAAAGCTGGGTCAGTTGCATTATCAAAGACAAACTCTAATTGTTTTCTAGCTTTTTCTTTTGCTCCTGTTTCTTTGTAGCTTACTCCCAAATACAAATGAGCCGAAACATCATCAGGTTTGAGTTCTACTAATCTCTCAAAACGAGTAACAGCTTTGTCATACTGCCCAGACTGTACAGAAAGTAATCCTAAATTCTCAATAGCCTTTGTATGATTTGGGTCTTGCTCTACAATTTCTCTAAGCATTGCAATTCCCTTCATCGGATTAGGAGTTGTTACGTAGGTCATTGCAAGTTGTGCCTTTGCATCTGTATTTTTCGGATTTTCCTTCAAAACTAACTCGTAATACTTCCTTGCTTTTTCAGAGGCTGCACTTGCTTTTGTTGGATCAATAGCAAAAACAGAGGCTTCATAATAGGCATCAGCAGCAGCAAGATTATGCCCCAAAGTTGGATTTTCTTCTGCTTCAATAGCCAAATAATAGGCAGCACTATCAAATAAACTAATTTTTTTGAGATTTTCAATAAAGTTCTCTAATGCTTGATGTTTATCGTTATGACTTACATTTTTCGTATTAGAAACTTCAAAATAAAGAGTACGAGCTGAGTTTAATAATTCTTTATCTTCTTCTGAAACAGTCATCATGTGCTGTGCAGTAGCATTTTGAGTTTCTTCATTTGATTCTGAATTACTATGGTCATGTCCGTCGTCTTCACTATGTCCATCAGGAATAGTATTTTCCTTACTAGATTCTTGATTGAGAGAAGAAGAAGCCGAAACAACACCTTTATCACGATTTGCAGAAGTATCAGAATCATTTTTTACAACCCCTTTGGGTAAAAAAGCCAAAAGAGCTGTTAGTCCAACTCCTGCTGCGATAAGTGAATACTGTTTGATTTGCATAACTTGAAAACAATGGTAAATGATTAATGATGAATGGTAAATTATGAAGACAATACATTAAATATATTTTTATTAAAATAGGTTTTATTAAAAAATATACTTCAATATTAAACTATGACTTAATGAAATTTCATAATTTACCATTTATAATTCATAATTGCAATTTAAGCTGTTGCTTTCATTCTTCTATCAGATTCTTCTAATTCTACTTCTGCAAGTAGTTTTTCGCTAGTTTTTACAGCTTCTACAAATGTTTTGGCTGGTTTGAAACTAGGAACAAAGTGAGGTTCGATAACCATTGGTTTTTTGGCTGCAATATCACGAGCTACTTTTCTAGCCCTTTTTTTATTGACAAAGCTTCCGAATCCACGAACATAAATGTTCTCTCCCTCTGCCATGTTGTCTTTTACTACATTAAAAAATTCTTCTACGATATTTTGAACGTCGAATTTATCTTTTTCGGTGCGGTTAGCAATTTCTGCAATAAGATCTGCTTTAGTCACTGTGGTTGTTTTTTTTAGGTTAAAAGAATGAATTTTAAATAAAATTGATGCTGAGTTTGATGTATCAAAACCAGTTTATCAAAAATAAAATTCAATAAGTATGATAACAAAAATCAAAATAATAGATAGAATATTCCATCTAACTCTAATTTTTATATAGAATTTGGTGAAATATTTAATAAAATAGCTTACTAACTAAACTATTTGTATAAACACTTTCCCAATTATATTCAATTGATATTTAGTTGTTTGTGTTCCAAATAAGGATAAAATAGCAAAATCAAATAAGTAAGAAAAATCAATATATAACCAAACAAACTATTGTAAAAAATATCAAACTCAGAATATAAAATCATGTAATAAGATTTCTGCGTATATTCTAATTTTAAAATTCTATTTCACAGTCCATTTTTGACTATTATTTTTTTATCTTTTTTGAGGTTATAGTTTAATAAATTAACTTTTATTTGATAATATACCAAAACTAATCACTTCATTGTCAGATTGTTGTCAATCCTTTTGGGAGTGCAAAGGTACTTTTGTAATTTGTATTTAGCAAGTAAAATTCTATTAAAAATTTGATTTTATAGTAAGGTCACTTCTTGAATTAAATTATTTTCAAGAGAAATCCTGTTGTTTATCTATTTTTTTTACAAGTTTTGAATCATTTTTAGCTGCAAAAATAGTTTGAAAGTCATCTTTCTAATTCCCAAACGCTAAATTACTGAAAATGAATGAATTAGCAAGTTTTTTTTTATTAAAAAATAATATAACAGGAGTTGTTGTTTCTAGTTTATTTAAAATTGAATGAAACAAAATGATAATTGATAGTATTACTATAAACTTTTTAGTAAATGTAGAGTTATGAGTTTCTAAAGGTTCATCTCATAAAAAAAGGTTTGATTATGAAAAATACTGTCAAGAAAATAATGTGGATAACTGGAATATTATTTATTTTTTTATTGGTCTTAGCCACTAACCTAATAGATAGAGACCATATTAAAGGCATCAGAGGTTCTGTTTCTACCATGTATAAAGATAGATTGATTGTAAAAAACTTGATTTATAACATTTCTAACCTTACACAAGAAAAAAGGATTGCTTTTTTACTTTCAGATTCTAATTTTTATTCTACAAAAAATGCTGCTATAAACGACTCTATTTATACTTTAATTGATAAATTTTCAAAGACACAACTTACTTCAAACGAAACACATTACTTAGAAAGGTTGTATAACAATTTTAAAGATGTGGAAATATTAGAAAACCAATCCTTAAATAATAAAGACATTTTGCAAGATAAAGAGTGGAGAAATACCATGGAAACAAAGTTATTACGACTCAGAAATAATCTTAACTATTTATCTGATATACAAATTAATGAAGGAAAAAGAGAGTTAGCTAGAGTAAACAGAGCCTTTAATACAATAGATTTATTTACCAATATAGAAATTGCTTTTCTTGTTCTAATTGGTATTATTACTCTTTTAATTGTACTTTATCCTACAAAACAAGAAAAAAAATAGTTTGATTAGAGTTTAATTTTTTGTTAGAAATTCTTTCAAATCATCAAATTTAGAAGACAGAGAAACAACTTCTTTATCTTTCCTCAATACTTCTTCCAAAAAAGGAGGCATTTCTAATTCGACATCCAAAATGGTTTGTTTAACTACTTCATAGTACTTGGCTGGATGAGCTGTAGCAAGAAAAATTCCTACTTCACTTTCTGGTGTAAGATAGTTTTTGAGTGCAGCATAAGCAACTGTAGAATGAGGATCTGCCAAATAATTATAACCTTCATAAAGATCCTTGAGGGTATTTTTTGTTCTTCGGTCAGTTAGTCTATAGCCTGCAATATCTGCCGAAAAACGAGTATAAGAATGATTGTATAGAGTCAGTAAACGTCTAAAATTAACTGGATTGCCTGTATCCATCGAACTAGAAATAGTACGAACAGCAGGACGAGGTTCAAAACTTCCATTGAGTAAATACTGTGGAACAACATCATTTATATTCGTTGCAGCAATAAAACGACTGATTCGAAGCCCCATTTTTTTTGCAATAATTCCTGCTGTTATGTTTCCAAAGTTACCACTTGGGACTGAAAAAATAGCTGTTCGTTTTTCGCCTTTCAACTGAGCAACAGCCCAAAAATAATATACACATTGTGGTAAAAGACGAGCAATATTATAAGAATTAGCGGTTGTAAGTTGTATTTTTTTATTGAGTTCTTTATTTGTAATGGCCTCTTTAACAAGCCTTTGACAATCTTCAAAAGTTCCATCAATTTCCAAAGCTATAATATTTTTGCCCCATGTATTGAGTTGTTTTTCTTGCAATAAACTCAATTTGTTTTTTGGATAAAGAATACAAAGTTTTATACCTTCTTTTTCGAAAAATGCACTTGCTGCTGCACTTCCTGTATCGCCTGTTGTGGCTACTAAAACAGTTATTTCTTCTTTATCTTTGTTTTTTGCTAGAAAATAACTCATTAATTCTGCCATAAAACGCATTCCTATATCTTTGAAAGAAAGGGTGCTGCCATGAAAAAGCTCTAATGAATACACTTCTTTTTCATAGATTTCTACTAATGGAATTTCAAAATCAAATGTCTTTTCAATTATTTTTTCTAAATCTTGTTTGGGGATTTCATTTCCAAATAAATTCAAACAGATTTCCAAACAAATCTCTTTAAAAGAAAAAGTATGAAGATTCAATAAAAATTCTTTTGGTAAAATATTTATTGTTTCAGGCATCAAAAGACCTCCATTTGAGCTAAAAGTTTGAAATAAGGCTTCACGTAGTGAACCGACCTGTGCATCTCCGTTTGTACTAGAATAATTCATTAAAAGTAATCAAGAAAGGGCTAAAGAATAAGATTTTGATAAAAATAAAAAATCATTTTGCCAAAACCTATATTATCATTTATTTTTTAGTTAATTCCTTTTCTATCTATCTTAAAACCCATCAATAAAATATCATCTATCTGATTTTCTTCTCCTTCCTTCATCCAATTCTCAATAGTAGACGTAAATATTTCTTTTTGTTTTGAGAAAGGTTGAGCATACTGCTCTAAAGCTATCTTTTTAAGATTTTTCTTCATAAACTTTCGTCCTGCTTTTCCTCCAAATTGATCTTGATATCCATCTGAGCCTGTGTAAAACACTGTTGGCTTTGAAATATCAACTATTTGTTTGGAATATTGTCTATCTTTTCCATAATGATTGCTACCTATTGGTTTTTTGTCAGCTTTCAGTTCTATTAACTCATTATCTTGAATAAAATAAATAGAATTCATAGCTCCTGCAAATTCAGCAATCGGAATAGAATCATAGATAACCAAAACACTTACATCCATTCCATCAGAGCTTTTTCCTTGTTCTTGTTGTAGCGATTTATAAATGTAATCGTGCAAATGGTTGAGAATTTTATCAGCTCTGAAAATGCCTTCTTGAAAAACAATAGAATTAAGTCCTGTTACACCCAACATAGACATAAATGCTCCTGGCACTCCGTGTCCAGTACAGTCTGCTGTTACAATGATAGCACAGTCTTCTAATTTTTCAAACCAATAAAAATCGCCTGAAACTATATCACGAGGTTTATTAAGTATAAAAACATCATCCTTAAAATAACTTTTAATTTTTTTATCGATGGGTAAAAGTGCATTTTGAATACGACTAGCATACAAAATACTTGACCTTACTTCTGTATTTTGCTTTTCTATAAGTCTGTTTTTGTCTCGTACTACTTCAAGAATAGTTGCAAGCTCTTCTTTTTGTTGAAATAACTCTTCATTACTTGCTGCAATTTCATCTTGTTGTTCTGTGAGTTGTAAATTTTTTTCTTCTACTATTCTCAGGGCTTTATTTTTTCCAGTTTCAAAAATTAAGTTGCATAAGAATATAACTAATATAAAACCAGAAAGAGCCATAGCGTCAAAAGGTATAATCCAATCTTTATTAAAAGTAATATCGAATTGATGACCTTGATATTGAGGAATTGCAAAAGCATATACAACTAGAATCATGATTACTGTCCAAAACCAAGCAGACTTTTTATCTAATAATAACAGAGCCATCACAGGAGTAATAGCCAACCATGGAGTTACAGCAGAAAATAATCCTCCAGAATAATAAATGAGTATACATGTAGCTATAGAGGATGTTATCATAAAAAAATGAGCTAACAAACCTATTTTATTTGGTATTCTCAAGATAAATGGAGCAACTAAATAAGCGAAACCCAATACAAGTGTAATATAAAATCCAGCATCAAACTTGATAATTAAGCTAATCAATGTGTAGGAAAACGCAAATAATACAACAACTAAATAACTATTTAAAACTAAAATTGCTCTAGTTTTATCCACTTTACTATTTAGATAAAAAGGATTTATATATAATTCGTGTATTGTATTTAGTAATTTCATTTTTTATTATTTGTTTTTTCTTCGTTTTTTATATAGTAATAAAGTATAGCATAAATCAAGAATAAAAATAATAACTCCTAGTGAAACCAAAAGATAGTTTCCTTCCCAATGTATAGCTGCAAAAATACCAACGAATGCAGTTCCAAACATTTTTGTCCAAGCTACTGTATAAGAAAAATTATTTAGATACTTACTATCTACATTTAAAATAACATAGTTATATAATACTGATATTACGATATTAATTACAAAAGCTGATAATGCACCTACAATATCATCATATTTTAAATACATCATAAAGTAGAGAATAGCAAACCAACTAATAAAATTAAATGATAAAATCAACTTAAAATATTTTTTGACTGCTGGAGTAAACACTAGCTTATTTCCATACCTGTAAGCTCCATATAAAATGTAAAGGTCTAGGAAAAACCAACCAGCATAGGCAATATTATAAAATTTACCCATATCTGTAAGGAATATAAAACTTTTTAAAAATTCCCAAGATATATTTGCACATACTACCCAAGCAGGAATTTCACAAAATTTATTTTTATATATGTTGTATATCGTAACTGCATATACCACAAACCATAAAGCACAACCCAAAGCAAAAATAATTTGCTCAGATATAGTATAATCGACAAGATTAAACCACTCATTCATAAAATTAATTGTTTATAGAATTCCCAACATATCTTTAAAACTTACCCAAGCTATGTTCAGCCAATTTACAATATTGTATGGAAAAGGTAGTTTTCCACCTTTTTCTACTTTCCAAGGAAGTCCTTTTCGAAAACGAGTAAGGTCATACCAACGATAAACGTGTAAAATATCTGGCTCATGTAAATCCCAAATTTCACAATACTTGCCAAAATAATTTTCATAATTTAGAATTGCATTAACTGCTCTTCGTGCAGCTTCATTTGCTCCTTCCATAGTTGCAAGGTCAGTATTTGTCCTTACATAATCCGAAGCTAAGAAAAAATTAGGAATATTGGTGTAAGCATCTGGGCGAAGTATCCAAGTATTTATCTTATTTACAAGTAAAGGTTCTTCATTTGTGGTTGCCATATTTTTCTGAAACCCAATATCTCTATCAAGATAATAATCTTCCAACATGTCATCCGTCAAAACTTCTTGTCCGTCTACATTAAGACTTCGTTTGAGTTCTGCCCAAACTTCATCTTTTACTTCATCTTTAGAAATACATTGACTTGCTTGTTTACCATTAAGACCTTCTGTAAACCAATCTGAAATATCTACTGAAAAAACACCTCTGACCTTTCCATTACCTCTGTCTTCAATAGTATAATTTGTCCAAAACTGAAGTTGAGAAATAGAAGTTAATGCCCAAGGCGAATCAGTATAAATAGTATGTCCTTTATTAAGTTTTACGTCTTTATTTAAATAAAATTGAATTCCTGTCATCCAAGAAACATCATTTGTAAGACTTTGGATACCTTTTAAAACAGGATCTGCCTCTAGTATTTCTTCTGTCAGAAGCTCATTCATTCTTTCAACAGGAACACAAGAAATAAAATAATCTGCTAAAACCTGTTTTTCATTTCCTTCTTTATCTTTTACAGTAGCTGAATTTATTTTTCCATTCACACATGAAATATGAGTTACTTCGTGATGATGAAAATAATTTACTCCTTTTTCTAACAAATAATCTCTCCAAGGATAAAGCCATGCTTCATTGGTAGGTTTATTCAAAACTCTATCAGCATGTGCCTTAGGGCTTCCCATCAAGAATAATAATTGCAGTAGAATATCTCCACCTGTTTTTGTACTTACTTCTTTTGCTTTAGCAGCTACCAAAGTACGTGTAAGTCCTCCTACAAAATAAGTTTGATAGGCTTCACTTTGGTTATCAGCATCTGTATATTCCCACCAAGAAATGCGTTCGTAATCACTTTTTCGACGTTGATAGGAACTTGTAGCTAATCTCCATAATTTTTCAGCAAAAAAATCGGCATCTTGATGTGTAAGTCCTGTAACTTGTGGAGCTTCTACAAAATCGTGAAGAATTATTTTTAAGTCTTTAAGAGATTTTGGGAAATTCACAAGGGTAACCAAAGGAGGTTTATCAAAACTAGCCATCATAGCTGTTTCTGAAAAAACTAAATTATCAAAACAAGTTTGTTTTTTTCCATCTGCATCTATGAAAGGTGTTCTTTGCATAGTATCAACAATATGTCGATAAAATCCAGGAAAAAAACGAAAACCATGTTCACCAGGAAGAGGTTTTAAATAAGGGTCTTGCTCTTCTCCAAAATAATCCACACTACGAGCTTTTCCACCTACATAATGAGGTTGTTTTTCATAGACTTCTACTTCAAAGCCTCGTTCAATAAGCTCATGTGCTGCACTCATTCCAGCAACACCACCTCCTAGAATAGCTACTTTTTTAGCCATTGTAATAGAATTATTTTAATAATAGTTAAGTAAATTTTATAGTGTAAGAAAGGAATTTTTTATAAAAAAAGCAAACTTTTTTATTTGCAATTCATTTTGCCTAAAACTTTCAACTCAATAAATTACTATTTTTTTTCATCATTTTCTTTTTAAAATGTATTTGCTATTCTTAGAAAGAAAAATAAGATTTTTTCATCACATTTTTTCAAAACAATAAAAATAAATAAAGCGTTAGAAAGTCATTCAAAAAACACCAACTATTCTTAAAATTATATGCCTAGTAAAAAACAAATTTCTATCTTTTGGTTTCGTAGAGATTTACGTCTTGATGATAATGCAGGATTGTATCATGCCTTGCGCTCAGAATTTGAAGTATTGCCTCTTTTTATTTATGATACAGAAATTTTGGAGCAGTTAGAAGACAAAGATGATGCACGCCTGACAATGATTTTTAGGTATCTAAAAAAAATAAAACAAGAATTAGAAAGTAAAAAAATAGGCAGTTCGTTGTGCATAAAAATAGGAAAACCCATAGAGATTTATAAAGAATTAACCGAAATCTATGATATAAAAGAAGTTTATACCAATCATGATTATGAACCCTATGCACAAATTAGAGATGAGAATATAAATGAGTTTTTAAAAGAGGAAAGCATTAAATTCAAGACTTTTAAAGATCAAGTTATTTTTGAAAAAGATGAAGTTTTGAAAGATGATGGAACTCCTTATGTTGTCTATACACCATATAGTAAAAAATGGAAAGATGCTTTAAAACCTTATTATCTCAAAAGTTATCCCACAGAAAAGTATTTTGATAATTTCCTTAAAATAAATGCCTCAGAAGTATTTGATTTTCCTACTTTGAAAGAAGTAGGCTTTGAAGAGAATAAAAATCCTCATATTCCCTCAGATGATTTTCCTAAAGATATAATCAAAAATTATGAAGAAACAAGAGATTTTCCAGCAAAAGAAGGAACAAGTAGATTGAGTCCACATTTGCGTTTCGGAACAATTAGCATCCGAAAACTAGCACGACTAGCCAAAGAAACCAATGAAAAATATTTTAATGAACTTATATGGAGAGAATTTTATATGACTATTTTGTATCATTACCCAAAAGTAGTTGATACAGCTTTTCGTTCGAAATATGATAAAATTCCGTGGCGAAATAATGAGACTGAATTTGAAAAATGGTGTGAGGGAAAAACAGGTTATCCATTAGTAGATGCAGGAATGCGACAGCTCAATGAAACAGGTTTTATGCACAACCGTGTCAGAATGGTAGTGGCTAGTTTTCTGACCAAACATTTGCTTATCGACTGGCGATGGGGAGAGGTTTATTTTGCTAGAAAATTATTAGATTATGAGCTTTCTTCGAATAATGGAGGTTGGCAATGGGCTGCAGGAAGTGGTGTAGATGCTGCACCTTATTTTCGTGTTTTTAATCCTGAATCACAACTCAAAAAATTTGACAAAAATCAAAAATATATTCGCACTTGGATAAAAGAATATGACACCAAAAATTATCCAAAACCAATTGTAGAACATAAGATGGCACGAGAACGAGTTTTAGAAACCTATAAAAAGGCTTTAAATGATTGAAATAGAAGGATTATTAGTTTGTTTATTTTATCACTAAATTGCTCAAATTATACTAGTATCAAAGTTACTTTAAACAATATAACTTCTGCATTAACACTGAAAACATGAAAATTCTTCACACAGCAGATTGGCATTTAGGAAAAAAATTAGGTGATTTTCCTCGTTTGGAGGAACAAAAACAAGTTTTAGATGAGCTTTGTCAGATTGCTGATTCTCAAAATGTTGATGTTGTTTTGATAGCTGGTGATTTATTTGATATTCCTTTGCCTTCTAATGATGCTAATCAGTTATTTTTAAAAACACTTCAACGTCTTTCAAAGAATGGTTCTCGTCCTGTAATTGCTATTGCAGGAAATCACGATTCGGCTCAATATATTGCTAATTTTAGTGTTTGGGGAAGTGAATTAGGGATTTTTCTTTTAGGTTATCCAAATGATAAACTACCAAAAATAAAGCTAGAAAATGGGTTAGAGATTTTGAGAAGTGAAGAAGGTTTTTTAGAATTGATGATGCCTTCATGGGAATGTCCGTTGCGTCTTTTGCTTACTCCTTATGCAAATGAACTACGTTTGAAAACGTATTTTAGCTTAGATAATCAAGAGCAAGAATTAAGAGATTTTCTACAAAATCTTTGGCAACAACAAGCTGAAAGTTATCTTGATAAAGATGGAATCAATATCTTGATGGGGCATTTATTTGTCATGAAAAAAGGTGAGCCACAACCAAAAGAATCTGAGGATGAAAAGTCCATTTTGGTAGGTTCTGCACAACCTATTTATACAGAAAATTTCCCTAAAACAGTTCAATATGTCGCTTTAGGACATTTACATCGTTATCATTCTACTCAAAAAGAGCCTTTTCCTGTGGTTTATAGTGGTAGTCTGTTGGCATATAGTTTTTCAGAAGCCTTTCAGAAAAAATATGTGGTTTTGTTAGACGCTAAGCCTGCGAAAGAAGACGAAGTAATAAAATATGAAAAAATAGAACTAACAGGTTGCAAAGAACTCAAACGAAAAACTTTTTCAGAAGTAGATAAAGCAATAGAATGGCTCAATGAAGACCAAGCTAGTACAAAACCATCTCTTGTAGAACTTACTATCGAAACAGACAATTTTCTTTCTGCTGCTGATGCACAGCTTTTATATGCTGCTCATAAAGGGATTGTAGGAACAATTATTCCAAAAGTAAAAGGAAAAAATACTAATTCTGAAACTCAAATGGATTATTCAAGAAATATTGGTGATTTATTCGTAGATTTTTTTAAAAAGCAGAATAACGGACAAGAGCCTAATCAAGAAATTATGCAGCTTTTTGAAGAGGTTAGAAATGGAGAAATTAAGGAATAAAAATTCAAATATTCAGACATAAAGATTTTGTCCAACAAAAAAGCATATTCTAAAAAAATAGAATATGCTTTTTTATTTGATTACAAAATTGAATCAATTATTTTTATTTGTAAGGCGCACCACTTGCTTTACTTTCAGCACCTTCTACATTTCCTTTAAAAGAAATAGTAGTTTGTCCACCTTCAATATTTGCTTTTACAGTAGCTGTTTTGTTTTGCGCTCCTACTTTTCCAGAAGAATTAAAGCTAAGAGAGATTGTTCCTTCTTCACCAGGGGCAACTGGATCTTTTGTAAAATCAGAAGCTGTACAACCACAAGAAGGCTGAACACCTGTAAGAATAAGAGGAGTTTCTCCTACATTTTTAAATTTAAAAATGTGTTCTACTACTTCTCCTTCTTTGATATTTCCAAAATCGTGAACAGTTTCTTCAAACTCAATAGCAGCCAAATTTGCAGCTACTTCTGTTGTTGTTTCTGCTGTTACATTTGCCGTAGAAGCATCATCAGTTATTGTATTTGTAATTTCTGCATTTGCATTTGTTTCATCTGTGCTTGCTTCACTTGATTTTTCTCCAGAACAAGCTACAAAAAAACTACTCATTCCTAAAATAAGAAATGTTCCGATAATTTTGTTCATTTTCATATATGATTGATTTTTTGATGAAATAATTTTGATTAACAAACAGTTTTACAAAGATACTACAAATTATTTTGCTTAAGATAAAATTTAAAGCACAAATAAAATTTTGTATTTTTTAATGTTAAAATATCTTTTAAACCTACTTTTGAGTACGAATTTGAGAAATAAGTGCATCAATTTCAGAGCGTAAATCCTCTGTGCGTTCTCTTACTTCTTCAATTACCTTTTTACCTTCTTCTTGGGCATCTTTCGAAAACACACTTTCATTAGTAGAATTTATTTTATCTAAAAGAGAGTTTACTCTATCACGAGTACGATAAAGACGATAATTGAGACGACTACGAGTATTTTTTCCTTTGTCTGGAGCATATAAAATCCCAAAAAATGTTCCAATAGCTGCTGCACCCACTACGCCAGCAAGCAATCCGATGTGAGATGGTTTCATAATAATGTTATTTTTGTTAGTAATTGAGAATAAAATGAAACTCAATTACCTTTACCTTAATTTAAGTTTGTGTTTTAGTAAGCCTTGTTATTTGAATCTACTAACGCATTTTTTGATGTATTAGTTTGACAAAAAACAGATTTTGGTTTTAAGAAAACGTATTTTTCAATTTTTATTGATTATCCAAAAGTCCACGTCCACTTTTCTTAATTTTTCCTTCATTAACCAAATATTCAGAAAGTGTATCCAAAATACCATTTACAAACTCTTTACTTTTGGGAGTGCTATAGTTTTTGGCTAACTCTACATATTCATTTATAGAAACCTTTACAGGAATACTTGGACAATGTATCATTTCACTAATTGCCATTTTCAAAATCAATGTATCTGTCATGGCAACTCTATTGATGTCCCAGTTTTTGAGTCGTTCACTAATAAGTTGTTCGTTCTGTAAGCTCTCATTAACTGTATTCTGAAAAAGTTCTTCAAAAAATTCTTTGTCGTCTTCCCAGTTACGTGAAAGCAAATACAATTCCACAGGTGTATTATTTACAACATTCTCTTCTTCTATATTTTTGACAGTTTTGAGAAGCATATTACGAAGAACACTACGATTTTCTGACCAATAAATATCATTTTCGTCGAAAAAGCCATCCAAAACCTCATTTTGCATAATAAAATCTCTTGTGAGACTTATCATAAATTCTTTATCTTCTAAAAAAGTAGGTTGTTTGATAGCTAGATATTTTTTATAAAACTCTTCTTCTCTAAGAAGTTTAAACCAATGTTTTATGTTTTCTGTTGCCCAGTTTGAGCCTATCAATAGCTCTTGTAGTTCTTTATGCCCTATCAAATGTTTTATTAGAGCATTATTTGTAAAATGAAGTTCTGATTCAAAGACTACTTCTTTAGAATACTGTCTTGCCTTACGAGAATTGTAATCAGCTTCTGAATGGTCAGCCAAAGACATAAGAAGTTTGAGTAGTTTGAGATAATCGTCATGAATTCCTTCTGTTTTCCTTACCATTTCTTGTTTTTGAAAACGCCTTTCCTTTTGGATTTGAGTGTTATACATGCGCATAGCTTCACTAACAGCCAAATCTACATCTCCATGTTCACTTTTAGCTTCCAAAGTTTCGTTTTGATAATTTGCTTCAAAAAGTTCTTTTCCTAATTTTCTTTTTTGAGCTACTTCTTCGGCTGTCGGAATGACCATCGAATTAAGATTGGGTTCAAATTTTTGATGGATATAATCCAAAGCTAATTGATAATTGGAACGTTGAGCTTGCTCTAAAGCATACAAAGCCTGCATAGCTTTCAGGCGTAGAATACGACGATTTAACATTTTTGTATATGGAAAGTATCAAAAGGAGTGAAGAAAAAGAATAGCCATTTGCTATTCCTATCATTTGTCTAGGTTCATTTTCTCTGTTTATTCATTTATACCGTTGTTGTTATATTAATTCCCAACGGTATAAATAATATATTAGCGTACAAAAGTACAAAAAATGTTTGAGTAGAGATAACCTAGTCAAGATATTTTATTAGGATATTCTTATTTTACTCAATTAATTATGTTTTTTATTGAACAGGAATAGTCTGATTGATGATTGGCAAAATAGCATTGTGCAAATAAGTTCCTTTCAAGAATGCAAATAATGAACCACGAGTAGTAGAAATAGCAGTTTCATTAAGATCTAAAATAAAATCTGTTGGAAGATTGAGCTTTTTATTTGCTGCATCTACATGGTTTGATAATCCTTCTATTTTATAAACCGTATTGGTTTTAAACTTAGCAAGAACATTTTCTTTTTCATTTGTATAAATAGAAATATTAGTAACTACAATAAGAATTTCATCATCTGTATTCCAACGATGTTCTAAATTAACATCAAATTGAAAAATAATTTCTTTTGGTAAATTCTGAGTAGGTGCAATAAGATTAGCTTCTAAAACGTCTAGAGCTACAATTCTGTATTCCATAATAAATGAGTTTTTGGTTAATTTATAAAAATATATTGCACAAAACTACTTGTTTTCTGTTTCCTATAAAAATAGCAGCAAATAAAATTCTGAATTTTGAATATTTTTAATGAATAAACTCTTTATAAAGGATAAAAAAAGCAATCACTAAGACCATATAACCAAAAATCTGTTTGAGCTTTGCAGCAGGAACATATTTACAAAAATGAGTTCCTAAAAGAATTCCTACAATAGTAAAACTTGTAAAAGGAAGAAGAAAAGCCCAATCAATCTCATGGTGTTGCCAATCTCCCAAAAAACCTAAAAGTGAATTAATAGCAATAATAAAAAGAGATGTTGCAATGGCTTCTTTCATCGGAATACGAGCTAAAAAAACAAGTGAAGGAACAATCAAAAATCCACCTCCTGCTCCTACCAACCCAGCAATCAGTCCCACCAAAGTAGCATCTAAAACCAAAACAGGAATATTTAAGGCTTTATTCGAAACAGCTTTTGGAATGTGATTTTGTTCTTGTTGCCTTGCGCCCTTTCGAATCATTATGGTGGAAGAAATCAACATTACAATAGCAAAGAAAACTACAATTGCTGCATTTTTGGTAAGAATAAAAAGATCAAAACTCAGAAAGGGATCAGGCAAAGCAGGAACAATGTATGCCCGAGTCAGATAAACCATTACCAAAGAAGGAGCACCAAAAACAAGGGCTATTTTCAGATTGACTAAATTTTGTTGAAAATATCTATATGCACCTACAAGTGCAGCAGCACCTACCACAAAAAGTGAATATCCTGTTGCAATAACAGCTTCAATATTTAAAACATAAACAAAAATAGGAACAGCCAAGATAGAACCACCACCACCTAACAATCCCATCGTAAAACCGACTACAATAGCAATCAAAAAACCTAAAAACTCTTCCATTTTATATTATTCTTATTTTTTATTGTTCTTTTTTAATAAAAAAACTATTTTTATTTATTTATGAGAATACAATTTGAATAGCTCAAATTCAAGCCCAAAAATTGTTAAAAACAAGAAAAACTTAACTTTCTAAAAAGGAATACTAAAATCATCTTTTGGAGGAAGAATGGTATATGGGCTTTGTGTTGCACGAGTGTCTTTGTATTTCTGCCAATCAAATGTTTTCAAAAAATAAGCTGCTGCTTTTGCACCACGAACAAAAAGATCTAATTTGTCATCATCAGAAAGTGTAAAATCTATCCAATTGTGACTTCCAATATCTATCCAAGTGATAAGCTGTCTGTAATCTGGATTTCGAAGAATAAAATTATAATCTGCAATTTGTCGCATTGACTCTACAATTGCTCTAGTAAAAATAAATGGATTTGAAATGTCATTCGGACGATGTCTTTCTGTTCCTAGTTTTACACCAAAAGAAGGCAGTCTTGGGACATGAGATTTATGAAAGACATCAGCAGGGAAATTTGAAATAATTCCACCATCTACAAAAAAGACTTCTTTTGGAATATCTCCTCTATAAGCAACTCTACTTTTCCAGTTTTCTTGTGCCTTTTTTCCATTTGGAATATCTGTAACTTTAAAAGGAGTAAAAAAGAAAGGAATAGACATAGAAGCACGTACAAAGTTAGTAGGATTTATCAAGTGGCTATTTTTCCAATAAAGCGAACGCATAGCAGGAAAAATAACCTTTGATTCGGTTGTAATGTCAGTCGCAATAATAGAAATAGATGCTTTTACCCCTTCAATAGTATGATTGACACCTTGGCGAATACGTAACGATTTTGGTAAGTCTGCAACAGCTTTCTCCAAATGTTTTGAAGTATAAATCCCTTCTTTTCCTAGGGCTTCTGTAAACCAGTAGTAAAAGTGTGTTCCAGGGTTTAGTCCCCAATCTTCCCAAAGTTTGCTAAATGCTTTTACCCCTCGCCATATTAACTTACTCCAATGAATCTCTCCATTATTTTCACTAATTGCCAGAGCAAACTCTCGTGCATTTTCATCGCCATCAATAAAATCAATAAAATTTTTGTTGGCAATTAGTTCTATCATTTTATCAGTTTTGAGTTTGGTTCTATCACCAAGAGAAGCCATATAAATTGTATTTATTGCTCCTACAGAAGTTCCTGCATAACCCAAAAAACGAATTCCCATCTGTTCCAAAACGTGTACGTAGCCAATCAAAGCAATTCCCAAAACTCCACCTCCTTCTTGTACCAAATCTACATATTGATGTCCTTCATCATCCAAAACATCTGAAAAAATCTTGTGATGTACACCCTTTTTTTTGAGTTGTTTGATAAGATTGGTAATAATGTCGTGCTGAGTAAAATCTTCGGCTGTCATGTTTTTTATAAGGAATACTGAAAAGATACATAAAATAATAATCCAAAATGAGACGACTATTTTGAAAGTAAAAAGGATTCTTAAAACTACAAATAAAATTAGATTTTGTTTACTTTAGACAAATACAAGCAGTTCCCACTCACAAAAATTTAAAAAAACATAACTTTTATTTTTTATTTATGTATTTTAATCTAGAAAAGCATCATTTTTTAGAACTTGCCGTACTGGCTAGTGTATTTTATTTTTTAATCTTAACCTAATAATTGTCTATGTATCACAAATCAATAATCTTTAGTATTTTATTATTTTTCATTTCCTCTACTTTTATGATAGGATTTTCTCAAACAAATAATGATAAGGGACAACGAGTAGCCGTTTTTAAAAATGGAACTGGCTTTTTCTTTAATCCAATGAGTCTGAAAGCCGAAAAAGATGGAGAACAAAAAGGAAAATTTATCATTAAGTCTTTACCTCAAGCTCTTTTCGGAACATTTTGGTTTTATACCAACGGAAAACCTATCAGCAGCCTAAAAAGCTATGAAAGTGAAGAAAGTACAGAGAGTAAAAAATCAACTAGCCTTCCTGAAATGTTGTATGGAAATATAGGTCAAACTGTAGAATTGACTTTAAAAGGTAATACTGAAAATCAAACTGAAATTGTCGGCAAAATTCAAGATGTAAACTTACAAAGTGGAATGATTTTCTTAGAAACAACAAAACCAAAAGTAGGTTTTATGGCAATTTCTATGAATGAAATAAAATCAATTTCATTTACCAAAAAACCAAATACAGACTATTCTCCTACTGAAAAACAGCGAATTATTGAAGTAGAAATTGATAAAGCTTCTTCACAAGAAAATGTAGAAATGGCATATTTGCAGCGTGGAATTGGTTGGTTACCATCTTATTTGGTTCATTTGAAAGATGATAAAAAGGCGCAAATTGTCCTGCGTGCTGAACTGGTAAACGATGCAGAAGACATCAAAGATGCTACACTTAGTTTAGTGGTCGGAGTTCCAAATTTTAAGTATGATAAATTGGTTTCTCCTTTTGTTTCTAATCAAAGCTTAGAATCATTTCTGAATCAGCTTAATGGTTCTGGCAATAATTTATATAGGAGACAACAAGGAGCAATGTCAAGTATGATTACTACTCAATCTATGAACTATGAATCGATGGATATGGAGGTTGTTGGAGGTGGAGGAAACACAGACGAAATAGAAACGCAATCTCAAGAAGATTTATTCTTCTATACTAGAAATGGAGTTTCGCTGCCAAAAGGTGGACGAGCTTTATATTCTCTATTCAATGAAGAAGTAGATTATAAACATATTTATGAAGTAGAATTACCTCAAAATAATGGTTATAATGTAGTTTATAAACAAGAAAATGAACAAAAAAACGATGTTTATCATTCTTTAGAACTCAAAAATACAACTGGTTTTCCTTGGACAACAGGAACGGCAATGGTCACACAACCTAGAAAAACAAAAGAAGGAACTGTAAGTACGACAGCAGAGCCACAAGTTTTGAGTCAAGACATGCTAAAATACACAGCCAAAACTTCAAAAACAATGTTGCGTTTGACAGTTGCACCTGATATTATGGTAAAAGACAACGAACAAGAAACAGACAGAGAAACTGATATTAAGAAAAAGAAGATTGTCTATGATTTGGTTACAGCAACGGCAACTATTGAAGTCAAGAATTATAAAGACAAGGAAATTAACTTGAAAGTAAGTCGTACAATTATTGGTGAAATGCTAAAAACAGATTCAGATTGGGAAACCAAAAAACGTCCAAATTATTACGCTATCAATCCTGTAAACGACGTTACTTGGGAATTGAAATTAGCTAAAGGAGAGTCAAAAACCATTACCTATTCGTATCAGTTTTATGTGAGGAAGTAGTCTTTATTATTGCAAAATTAAAAAGGGAAAAGCTCAATCTTTTCCCTTTTTTTTGTAAACTAGGTTTGTGAATATGTATTCTATTCTGACTTCATACCTCTAATTTTATTTCTACATTTCACCTTCTTTCAAATAATGAATTTTCTCTTTTTTGAATTTTGGACAGTTTACAGCATCATTATTAAAAGGTGTAAAAGTAATTCCAATAAAACCTAAAATCGCATTATTTCTATATTCATCATTATCGTTAAAGAATTTTTCAGGTGTCAAATATTCTGTCAGAAGATATTGTATTCCTACACGCAATCGCCAACGAGGATTAAATTTGTAACCTATAAACAGTTCATTATTTAAAGTACCTCTCACCTTTGGAATACTTACAAGAGAACGAACTTCTGCCTCTGTAGAAAGTGTATCTTTAGTTAAAGAATTAATAAGAAAAGCATTTTTTTTACTTCCAAAACCAAAACCGATCAAATCGGTACTTGCTCCAATTTCCCATCTATCATTTATGTCATAACTCATATAAAAACCCAAATTAGCACTTCCTAAAAAAGGTTTTTCTACTAAAAGAGAATCTCTATATGAATTTCCTGAGGTGTCTTCATACTTTTTAGAACAATAAGGAACACTATCTGTAAGTCCCAAAACTAAATTGACCCTAACTCCTCCTCCAATACGAAAACGCTGTGATTCTCCAAAGCCATACATAGCAGCATAGCCCAAAGAACCAGCCCCAAGTTGTTCTCCTGCTCCCAAAGCAAGTGTAAAACGATGTTGCCAATGAGAAATAGTTTTTTCTTTCTTCACTTTTACTATTTGTCCAAACGATAAGTTTATACAGATAAAAATCATCAAAAAGCTACCAATAAGAGAAAATACTAATTTTGAAGGTAATTTTTGCATAAGCATAAAATGTATAACAAACTTTATAGTCTGTTTGAAAAAATCAGATTATATCAATAGATTAGAAGCCTGTTATACCTTATTTTATTATTTTAAAAAGCAAGAATATTAGCAATCTGTAAATCTATCAAATCATTATATTTGGCATACTCATTATCATTAAAAATTTCTCCATTTTGGAAATGTTTGTCAATAAATGGCATTCTAGCACGCAGTGGCAAAACAGTTGCTCCCAAATAGCCAAAAATATCAGCTAAATGACTTGTTGCCAAAACTGCTCCTTGCGAACCCGAAGAAAGACCAACTAGAGCGACCATTTTATCTTTTACTCCATTAGGAAATTCTAATCCATCTAAAAAAGATTTAATTACACCAGGGAAAGAACCATTGTACTCTGGAGTAACAACAATTAGTTTTGTAGAATCTTTTAGAGGAGAAATAAGCCTATTAAAACCTTCATTTTTTCCTGTATTTTCATAAAGAGCCGAAAAAGTAAAATCATGAGGAAGTTCTTTCAAGTCAATTATGGTAGCATGAACACCTTTTTCTTTGAGTTTTCTTTGATATAGAAGAGCCATTTGATAGGTTACAGAGTCTTTTCTATTTGTTCCAGAGATAATAGTTGTCATTTATTTTTTGGTTGTGGATATAAATTTTAAAGTCTAATTATATTTAATTCATTGTTTTACTGAACGACTAAAGTATTATGCAGACGTACATAACCAGTCTGATTGTCTATTGTTACTTTATACCAAGAATCTTCTTTATCCAAAATTTGATAGCGATTTCCTTTCTTGACCACCTTCAAAACAGGAGAAGCAGCCGATGGATTTTCAACAAAAGTAGTATAATCATTCTGAATAATACCTAAAGTACGCTGTGTAGCAAAATTATGAAGTAAAAGCAGAATAACAACAACAGAAAAACCAACAGCTAATGGAGGCACAATCGTTCTTTCTTGTCGTACTCTACTAATAAGCCAAATAGCCATAATAAAAATAATAGCTCCAAAAAATGAAATAATATACCAACGATACGAATCATAAAGTGATAAAAAATAGGTTTTATCTGTATATTGATACCCTTCTAACTGATGAGTTTGGGCAAGCTCTTCTAGTTTTCTTAAAACTTGCTTATCAGGACTAACTCTGTAATGAAGATTGAGATAATAAAGAGCTTTAGGATAATTATTTTTACTTTCTTCTACAAAAGCCATCCTCAAAAGCATTTGAGGACTAAATTCTTTGCCCTTATTTAATAAATGTTCGTAGAGCAGAAGAGCTTCTACATAAGCTCCAGAATTAAATAAAGAATCACCTTGTTTGAGAAATTTTTCATTTTGAGCCTGACTTCTAAAAGAAATACTAATAAATCCTACTAAAAGACAAAAAACAAAAATGCCTTTATAGAAAAACTGAATACTTTTGCTTTTTTTTGTATTATTATTTTGCATCATAAAATTATTGTATTACCTTTGCAACGCATTTGAGGGAAACGCCTCTCAATTTTTATTGAATTTTAAATGGTTTTTGAGATGATTTAGGAACAAATATAAGTTGAAATAATTCAGTTTAAAAATAGTTTAAAGATATTTTGAACTATTTATAATTTCAATCTGTTGTTCGTTCAACTATCAAAACAAAAATTTATTCATTTTCAAATTCATTAAAGATTTGCAAATCTGATTCCGTAGCTCAGCTGGTAGAGCACAACACTTTTAATGTTGGGGTCCTGGGTTCGAACCCCAGCGGGATCACTTATCGTAAAAACTGATTTTATTTTAGATTGCTTTTAAAGTGAAATTAGTTTTTGCTCACGTGGTGGAATTGGTAGACACGCCATCTTGAGGGGGTGGTGCACTATGTGTGTGAGCGTTCGAATCGCTCCGTGAGCACGTAAAGATTTAGTAATTAAGTTGATAATTTGTTTTGATTCCGTAGCTCAGCTGGTAGAGCACAACACTTTTAATGTTGGGGTCCTGGGTTCGAACCCCAGCGGGATCACTCTAATTAGTAAAGCCATACAATTTTGTTGTATGGCTTTTTTTATGTTCTTTTCTGAAATAAATTTATCAAAAATGGCTACCTTTAGCTTTTGTTTTGCCTTTTTACTCTATCAAAAAATATAGTTTTATGTCTTCTCCTAACTATTCACATTTTTTACGTGCTATATTCTCATCTTTTTTATTTCTATCATTAATCGGAATAGGAATATTGAGTTTTGTTTCTTGTAATGGAACTTCTACTACCGAAAAGCCTATAAAAAACACAAATACAGTTCAAGAAAAACCTCTTTTACCTGTTCCTGCCTTCAATCAAGACTCTGCTTATCATTTCATAGAAGAACAAGTAGCTTTTGGAGCACGTTTTCCAAATAGTGAAGCACACCAAAAAGCAGGAGATTATATTATAAATAAACTCAAAGGATTTGATAAAATAAATGTTCAGGTTCAGAATTTTACAGCGACTTCTTTTGATGGTAAGATGCTCTCAGGTCGTAATATTATAGCTTCATTTAATCCAAGCGTTAAAAAACGTGTTTTGCTGGCAGCTCACTGGGATACTCGTCCTTTTGCAGACCAAGACGACGAACGTAAAGACGAGCCTATTTTAGGAGCAAATGATGGAGGAAGTGGAGTAGGTATTTTATTAGAGATTGCTCGTACTTTATCTGTTTCTACCGAACAACCACAAGTAGGAATTGATATGATTTTCTTTGATTTGGAAGATTATGGAAACAATACACAAGATTCATACTGTTTGGGTTCTCAACATTGGGGCAAAAATAGAATGCCTGCAAATTATACAGCCTATTATGGAATTTTATTGGATATGGCTGGCGCAAAAAATGCAAAATTTGCTCAAGAAGGATATTCTAGGCAAACAGCACCATCTGTGGTGAAAAATGTTTGGAATATGGCACACCGAATTGGGTATGGGGGATTTTTTCCTTTTCAAGAAGCTCCTGCCATTACAGATGACCACGTTTATGTCAATCAATTAGCACAAATTCCGATGATTGATATTATTGAATATTCAACAGAAGGAAAAGGATATTTTGGAACTTATTGGCATACACATGATGATAATATGGATGTTATTGGAAAAGAAACTCTAAAAGCTGTCGGGCAAACAGTAACTCATGTTATCTATAATGAGGAAAATAAAGTACAGTAGTATTTATGTTTTGAAGCTAAAAAAATTAAGAAAGACGTTTCTACTTTTGTATATAGTTACTCTACTTTATTAGAATCAAAGTTTTTTGTACTTTTGCTAAACTATTACCATCCAACAGAAAGCAGGTAATCAATTTGATTGATTATCTGTTTTTTTTATTAGATTTTTTTAAAACTGGCTAATCAAACCAAAGTGAATTTTTGAGTTAATCACTGAAACAGCCTGTGTCTTTGAATTTCCCATCGCATAAATAAAATAGAAAATACCTGTTTTGGTAGCAAAACTAATTCCTGCACCTGCCGAAGTAGGTAAATCTAAGTACACCTCATTCCGACGAGTGTGTGCACGAACAACTGCTTGCTCTGCAAAAGCCATCAAATACGAACGCTCTTCGAAATAAAAACGCCATTCTGCTCCTAAAAGTCCATACCGAGAAACAAAAAAACTATTTGGGTCAAAGCCACGAAGATTCTGTAAACCTCCAACCCTTAAAAGCTCATTCAAAAATAAATTTTCACTTTCTATAAACTGAATCTGTGTTTTGATTCGAAGAGAGGATAATTTAGTTATTTTGAAAAATAGATTCATTTCTGTTATAAACTTTAATTGAGGACTTTTAAAATCATTTTCTGCATTTGGATTTTGTGTATCTGATATTCTGCTTCTACTAAGTGAATCTGTAAATGTCTTATTTCCTGTCGATATTTCGGTAATAATTTGAAAGCCTTTTCGTGGAAAGTAAACATCATCTAAGGTATTGTAAGAATGCGAAATTCCATAGTGCCAAAAACGACTGTCTGCTGTCGGCACGTTGGCTGTATCTGCATTTCTGATAATTCCTGTACGTGTAGTTGTAAGAAGAGAAGTAAAAAATCCTATTTTGCCAAACTTTGCACTCGGATAAGCTATGTTAGCACGTCTTTCGACAATACTAAAAGTAGAATCTTCTTTGATAAAATTAAATATTCCACCAATCTCAAGATTAGTCTTTAAAAAATTAGGATGCTGATAATTTGCATATAGAGTTTGAGATTCTGGGCGAATTCTTTGCCACTCAAAAGCAATTGTTTTTCCTGCTCCAAACGGATTGATAAGATTTAATTTTACTTGTCCTGTTAGAAGTAAGTTAGAACCCTTTGAACTTGAAGAACTTGCTGCTGACTGACTTTTAGGTAAAAAACCAATTACACCATCAAACTGACTGCTTTTTACTCTTTTTAAAGGAAGTCTTAAATAAGCTCTATCGTATCTAAATTCTACCTTTGGTTTGCCATTTAGTTTTAGATAAGGCATTGTTTTGAGCAATCGAACTGCATTTTTGACCGTATTTTCTTGATAGACTTTGCCTTGTTGAATATGTAAATAGTTCATCAAAAAATCTTTTTTTATTTTTGCATCTCCATCAATAATTAATGAATCAAACTGAATAAATGAACCACTCTGATAAGTCAGATTTGCAGAAAAATAAAGACGTTTTTCAGTTTCGATAATCTCTGCGCTATCTAAATTTGTTCTTGCCATTGGATAACCATTATTTTCGGCATAAGTAAGGATAGCTTCTTGTAATTTTTTTATATCTTGAGTTTTTACAGGAACATTTGTATCATTTTTTGAAAGCTTTTTTAGAAAATCCTTTTTTTCAAAATCTGAAATAACATTTCTTTTTATTAAATTAGGAATTGAGTTGGTCTTTAATTCCTTCCAAAAAGATTGCTTGCCCAAATCAATAATAAATTTTATTCTCTTTTTAGAATTTGATTTATCAAGGCTATCAATAGTAAAGGGAAGTAGTTTTGCATTCCAATATCCTTCATTGTGTAGATTTTGAATTAGACTTGTAGACAATTCTTTTAGCTCTGAAAGTGATTTTAATGTTTTAGGAATACTAACAGCAGGTAATTTTTTTTCAAAGGAATTTTGATAAGAAACAACAAGCTCAACCTGAGCAGCTACTTTTCCTACACTAAAGATTACTAAGAAAATAAATAAAGTAATAGAAAACTTTAAATCTGTAAAACAAGTATTCATAAGATTAGGATAATTTGACTGTCTGAAAGTTGGATTCGTCAGTGAGATACTGACATTGCATTTTTTGGAAACCAAGTTTGTTTGTGTATCAGTAAAACAATAACAAAATAAAATTTGGTAAGTTATTCACTTAGTGAAATTAAAAAAAATAAAATGAAGCAGACAGAAATATATGAAAGAACAAAATGAAGATTCAGTAAACAAAAAATTAGATGAAAAGGAATTAAAAGCTCTAATTTCTCTTTTAGAAGATGACGATGCTCAAATTTTAGAACACGTAGAAAACAAAATCTTGTCTATCGGACAATCAATTATACCTCTCTTAGAAGACTCTTGGACGAGCAGTTTTAATCCAACATTACAACGTAGAATAGAAGATATTTTACATACATTGCAGTTTGATATTTTGAAAGAAAAGCTGCAAAAATGGTACGAAAATGAGCAAGACGATTTATTAAAAGGATTGTGGATTTTGGCAACCTATCAATATCCAGATTTGAGTTTTGATGAACTTCAACTAAAGATAGAACAACTTTATTTTGAAACATGGGTTGCTTTCCAAAATGTAGAACATCCGATTGACCAAGTAAGAAGATTGAATAGTGTTTTTTTTGAAAAACTAGCTTTTAAAGCCAATGTAAATAATTTTCATTCAGTTAATAATTCGATGATAAATCAAGTTTTGGAATCAAAAAAAGGAAATCCTCTTAGTTTGGCAACTGTATATATGTTGATTGCTCAAAAGCTCAAACTTCCTATTTTTGGTGTAAACCTTCCCAATTTGTTTGTCTTGATTTATAAAAGTGATGAACTAGATTTTTACATCAATGTATTTAATAGAGGAGTTATTTTTTCGAAACAAGATATTGATAATTACCTCAAACAACTCAAACTTCCTAAAAGTGATGTTTTTTACTCTCCTTGTGACAATTTAGCCATTCTTCGTAGAATGATTCATAATTTGATGCAATCTTTCGAACACGCAGCGCAAGGTGAAAAAATTCCAGAACTGATAGAACTATTAGGTATTTTGGGAGAGGTTGTAAGCAATAGAGAATAAAACAATCTTGTAAGCTGACTATAACAAACTGAAATTCAATCAATTAAAACTTTTCGTTTCACAAAACATTATCTATATAAAACATAGTTTTTATAAAGAAATACGTATTTTTGCAAAATAAATCTAATGTATTCTTTAAGAGTGCAAAAATATACTACAGAATTTAATCTGTATCCTTATAAGAAAAAGAAATCAATTCAAAAATATAAAAATAAGAATGAACACAACTATCGAACACAATAAAACACAAAAAAACGGACAATACACACCGTCTGAAAAATCTAGCATTACTCCAAAAAATGTAAACGACGAATTCGTTTCTCCAGATTTTTATGCTTTAGATTCACTTCTTACTGAAGAACAAAAATTGATTCGTGATTCAGTTCGTGAATTTATCAAAAAAGATATTTCTCCTATCATTGAAGAATGTGCAGACAAGCATATTTTTCCAAATTGGTTAGTACCTAAATTTGGTGAAATGGGTTGTTTTGGACCTTCTATCCCTACTGAGTATGGAGGAGGTGGAATGGATTATATTTCGTATGGTTTGATTATGCAAGAAGTAGAACGTGGCGATTCAGGAATGCGTTCGATGGCTTCTGTACAGTCTTCACTTGTTATGTATCCAATTTATAAATTTGGAAATGAAGAACAACGCAAAAAATATTTACCAAAATTAGCTACTGGCGAATGGTTAGGCTGTTTTGGATTAACAGAACCAAATCACGGTTCTAATCCTTCTGGAATGCTTACAAACATAAAAGACATGGGAGATCATTATCTTTTAAATGGCTCAAAAATGTGGATTACAAACTCTCCTGAGGCTGATATTGCTGTTGTTTGGGCAAAAAATGAAGAAGGACGTATCAAAGGTGTAATTGTTGAAAAAGGAATGGAAGGTTTTTCTGCTCCAGTTATTAAAGACAAATGGTCTCTTCGTGCAAGTGTTACAGGCGAACTTGTTTTTGATAATGTAAAAATTCCTAAAGAAAATTTATTACCAAACAAAGATGGTTTGGGCGCACCAATGATGTGTCTGGATTCGGCTCGTTATGGTATTTCTTGGGGTGCTTTGGGTGCTGCAATGGATTGTTATGATACAGCTCGTCGTTATGCTGGAGAGCGTATTCAATTTGGAAAACCTATCGCTTCTTTTCAATTGATTCAGAAAAAATTAGCTGAAATGCTTACTGAAATTACTAAAGCACAGCTTTTAAGCTGGAGATTAGGAACTTTGATGAATGAAGGAAAAGCAACAACAGCACAAATTTCGATGGCAAAACGTAATAATGTAGAAATTGCTATCAATATTGCTAGAGAAGCACGTCAGATTTTGGGTGGAATGGGAATTACTGGAGAATATCCAATTATGCGCCACATGGCAAACCTTGAATCTGTATTGACTTACGAAGGAACACACGATATTCACTTGCTTATCTTAGGAAGAGAAATTACTGGAATTCCTGCTTTTGAATAAAAATAATTAGGTTGTTGGTGAAAATAAAACAACAGCAATTTATTCAAAAATATATAAAAAAACCTATTTGATAGAAAATTATCAAATAGGTTTTTTGTTTTTATGCCAAAACAGCATTTGTATTTTGAATTTTACTAACCGAATCAAACATATTTTTGGCTAGACTAGAAAGTGTGTTTTGGTCTTCTCTAAAAACCATCCATTCATATAAAAATTCTTTTCCAACAATATGCGCTCCTACTCTACATTTGGCTTGACTAAGCAAAAGTATTCTTTCAAAAAGGGCTACATTCTGATTACTGATACAGAAAAGATAATCAAATTCTGCTGAGATAAATTTTTGTACTGCGACTACATCCATATTTCCACTCCAATCCATTTGCTCTGGATGAACCAAAAAAAAGCGATACGAAACTTGTAGCTCTTCTTTTACTTTTTTGGTTTGAAATAAGATAACTTCTACTTTTTTATTGTCTTTTTGAAGTTTTTCTATTATTGGACTGATTTGTTTTGCATCTTCTGCACTTTCTATTTGCAATAAAATACCAAAGTGTTTTGCATCTTCATAAGGCAAAGTTTGGTGTTTGGAATTCGAAGGACGGACTTTTCTATTCTTACGACTAACCAAGTAGTTTTTTATGGGGTAAAGTAAATTATTCATTTTCATATAGGCTGGTGAATATTGTAAAATTACTATTTAAAAATATATTTTCTCTTTTTCGATAGAAAACACATAGTTAATTAACTTCATTTAGTAATAAAATGTTGTTTTTCAAGCATTTTACTTTCTTAAAACTCATACAAACGCTGCCCAATATTCAAACGTAGCCCTACTGAAAAAACTGTCGAACTCAAATCTCTAGCTACAATTGCAGATGTTTTGTTTCTCTGAATGACATCAGCATCTAAAAAAAGATTGTGATAAAGCTGATAAGTTGCTGTCAGACGACCAAACAAAATGCTTGTTTCTACGCCTTGTCCAATTGTATTTCCATATTCATTGGTATCATCTACATCTTCATTTGAGATAAGAAGATTACCTCCCCAGTTACTGCCATTCGAATCTTCTCCAGTTTTGGCATAAATAAATTTACCTGTAAGATTAAGTCTTGGAATAGGTTGATAACGCAAAATTCCCAAAAACTCCATAAAATTAGCTCCTAAAGGATGAGCAAGAGGTTGTCTATAATTTACAAAATTAGAAAGCTGCTCATCAGAAGAGTGTGTGTAGGTATAAGGACGTACAATATTTGTTTCCATCTGCAAGTCCAAATTCTTGATATTTGCTACATCAATATAATTCAAACCCAACTGAATTCCGTATTTATTTCCCCACCATCCATTATTATCTATCAGCTCTCCTACCTTCAACTCATCCAATACAAACTGTCCATAAAGTTGAAAATCCTTTAAAGCAAGCCATTTGAAATCTGCGCCCACAAGTGCATTATCTATACTTCCAATTCCTTGCTCTACGGCACGATAAAAAATAAAAGGATTTAGATATGTCAAATCAAAAGTATCATTTTGTCCTTGGTCTTTGCGCCCATACGCTACACTTTCAAAAACACCTAAATTAAATTTCTTAGAAAAATCTATACTCAAATGATGATAAATGACGTATTTTTTAGGATACAATGAATTTGCACGCTGCACATCAGCTACCATTTGTGTATAAAGATTGGTATAATTGATTTTCCAAAACTTAGTTTGAAGTTTCAAAAATAAATGAGGTGCTGCAAAATCTGATAAAACAAGCGAACGATAACCATTTCCAATAAAATTTTTATCCTGTCCAAACTGTACATCTACTACTTTTGCTACATTAAAAGTAATATAACCTGTTGCTCTCAAAAAATCTACACCATTTTCTTTAAATGGTTTTGCAAAGGCTTCATTCGGAACTACAAAATTTTCTAAAGAACGATCAGGACTAAGTGAATCAATTAAATTCTGTACATAACGGGGAAAAATAGCCTGTGTTTCGGTTACAGAAGCATAAAAACCAATACGACGAGCCACCACACCATGTATTTCTGCACCTCTAGTGTTTAAAGTAAGCATTTCATCTCTTGTATTATCCTTTCCAACTCCTAAATGTAAAATTGGATTGGCACGAATGACAAAATCAAACTGACCTTTTTCCAATTTCATATCATAATTGTCATTTAGAAAAGAAAGAAAATCAGATTTCCTTTTATAGAAATATTTCAAAATTCCTTTCTGTTTTACACTATCTTTTTTAGTAAACTCATAATTATCAGTCAATAAATAATTGATATTGAATTTATCAGATGAAGAAAGAATTTGTGTACTGTCGTTTGCTAATGAATCTGCAAAAAGCGCAATATTATAGCGAGAGAGTGGTAGTGTTGAGCTATGAAAAGGCTGAAAAAATTTACCTCGTTTTATTTCATAGCGTTTCAAGAGATGATAATAATCTGTTTGATAAGGAACAAGACTAGAAGTGTTTGTTTGTGCAAAACTAGATTGAGCAGTAGTCAATAAGAAAACAAAAAACAGAACTATTATATAGACAAATTTATAAAATTTCATTTGCGTTGTATCAAAAAGGTAGAAGAACTAGAAAGACTAGATTTATTTTGTTTTATTTCTTCAAAAATAACTCCTTTTGATAGGCTTTTCAAATGTTTTATAAAAAAGGCTTTTTCAATAGAATCTTTATAGGAAAAAAATTGAGGAACAGAATTTTTGATTTGCAGAGGATAAAGGAAAATAGTATTTATTTTTTTACTTTGAATTTCAAATTCAACTAGAATACATCTGTCTTTAAAATCTCCTTCCTGGTCAAAGACAAAATTGCCTAAGCTATAAAAAACAGGCTTTTTGTTTACAAACTCTATGCTTTGTGTTACGTGTGGGTGATGCCCAATAATGGCATCTGCACCTGCTAGAGTCAGCAAATGAGCTTCTTTTCGCTGTTCTGCTTTTGGCAAAAATTTATATTCTGTTCCCCAATGTAGCGAAATAATAATAATCGTTTGAGATTCTTTTGCTCGTAATTCTTTTATTTTTTGTACTAATTCTTGTGTTGATAACTGGCAAATAGAAGGTTTATCTTCCATTCGAAACCAATTTTCCAAAGGAACTCTAACTACTGAAAAAATTGCAACTTTTTGATTATTTTTTTCTATAAAAATAGGTTCACAACTTTCAGAATGCGTTTCTCCATATCCAATTCCTATAATTCCAGCTTTTTTGAGAGAATTAAACGTATTTGAAAGTCCTTTTCTATGATGGTCGTTGGTGTGATTGTTTGCTAAAAACAAATGTGTAAAACCTACTTTTTTGAGAGAATCAGCATAAATAGTAGGCGCACGAAAACTAAAACGCTTAGGAATAGGCGAACTTTCATCTGTCAGTGGACATTCCAAATTTGCTAGTACATAATCATATTCAGAAAAAACAGGTTGTATACTATCGAAGAGTGCAACAATTCCTTTTTTTTCTATTTCTATTTGCACTCCTCTATCCAATAAAATATCTCCACCAAAAAGCAACTTTATTGGTTTGTTTTTATCAGAGTTTTGACAAGAAAAACAGAGAAATAGACCTAAAAATAAAATTATAAAATATTTATGTAAAAAGTATTTGAAAAAGATATTTAGCTTCGCTGCTTTATCAGGTTTCATTTCTCTGTGTTTCAAAAATCATTTTTTCTTTTTATAAAGAATCGCAAAGATTTCGAACATAAAACCAGCAAAAGTGATAATAGGTCCTAGTGTAAGTCCCAAAAATCCGAAGCCATGTTTTGCATCTTCCATTGCCATAATTGTAAAACCTAGTGTAATAATAACTACTCCAGCAATCATCATGATATAATTGATTTTTTCGAAAGCAAAAGCAGTGTTTTGTATGTTTTCTACCTTATGAATAGGTTTTTTGTTAGGGTCAGGTTTTTTGTATTCTTCCATTATTATGTTAATTAAAAATTATGATTTTAAATTGTATATTCAACTGATTACTCAACAGAATCTTTTCTTTTTGCAGCTTCCAATGTATTAAATAAAAGAGCTGTTACTGTCATAGGACCTACTCCACCTGGCACAGGCGTAATAAATGAACATTTTTCAGCTACTTCATCAAATTTTACATCTCCCTTGAGCGAAAAACCTGATTTTTTGCTTGCATCTGGAACTCGTGTTGTTCCTACATCAATGACAATTGCTCCTTTTTTCACCATATCTTCTGTTACAAATTCAGGTTTTCCAATGGCTGCAATGATAATATCTGCTTGTAGTGAAATTTCTTTTAAATTCTTGGTTCTGCTATGTGTAAGCGTAACAGTACAGTTTCCTACTTTTTCATTTCTTGCTAATAAAATGCTCATTGGCGAACCTACAATATTACTTCTTCCGATTACAACAGCATGTTTCCCTGAAGTTTCAATATTATATTGTTCCAAAAGTTTTACAATTCCGAAAGGTGTTGCAGGTAAATAACACGGCAAACCCAAAACCATTTTACCAATATTAGAAGGATGAAAACCATCGACATCTTTTTCAGGCGAAATTGCTAAGGTAATTTTATCAGCATCAATATGATTGGGTAGAGGAAGTTGAACAATAAATCCATCAATATCATCATTTTGATTAAACTCTTCTACAATCTTTAATAACTCTCCTTCTGTAATAGTAGCAGGAAGATGTTTGAGAGTAGAAGCAAAACCAATTTGTTCACATGATTTGACTTTACTATTTACATAGGTCTGACTTGCTCCATCTTCGCCTACCAAAATAGCTGCAAGATGTGGAGTTTTGAATCCTTTTTCTTTGCGCTGCGCTACTTCAATAGCTAATTCTTTTTTGAGTAATTCGGCAGTATTTTTTCCGTCTATTAATTGCATGTAGTTGTGTAGGAATTTCTTCTTAGATAAGAATGAGTATAAAATACATTTTGATGCTTACAAAGGTAATTAATTCAAACTCAATTAAGAAGTTATGATTTTGAATTTTTTGATAAGTACATAAAACCTAATTAAAAATTTTAGAAGTAATTTGTCAAGTTTCTCATACTATTTTTGTCCACACATTCTGATTATTTCTTAATTGATTGAGTGTCTTGGCTTCATAACGCCAATGTTTGTTTGTCGTTATTTCAAAGTCATCGCAGACATACTTTGCAACTGACTTAGAAAAGTCTTGATATAAAAAAGAACTTTCTAATCTAATTACAAATCCTTCTACTTGCCTGTTTTTCTGATTTCTATATTCTTCAAACTTTTCTAAAATGGCTTTTTTATCATAAACTCCTTCATAAATAATGGTAGGATAAGAAATTCCAATTTTATCAAAAATGGCTTTTGTTGCGTGCCAAGATAAAGAATAGTTTGATTCCTGATTTTGATTTTCTAGCCAAATAGAATATCCTAAGAAGACACTTTCCAAATCTTGATAAGAAACAGTATGTTTATAAAACATATTTTCACCACAAATTCGCCAATTAGATAACTGATTTAATTGCGGGATAATAAAATTTTGAAATCGTTCTAACCAACGATGAGATTCATCTTTCACACTATCTATCGAACGAGCATGCAAATGATTGGTGTAGATAGTTGTGTTTTCTCCATCCATTTTTTCTAGTACAACAATGTACTTTCCTTCAAAATCAGAGTCATCAATCAAAACTTTGTCGTCTGAACCACGTTTTGGAGAATAAGGCAAATGAAATGTACGAGGATATTTATAATAGCTTACTTGTTTTATTTGAGATTCCATTTTATATTTTTGTTTGCTTAGGTATAATTTGAGAAAACAAATTTTGTTTTATGCCTTTGATTTGCTAGTTTTCCTATATTTTTGACTAAAACAATCCGTTTTTTTGAATCGTTCCTCTTTAACTTATAAATCATACAAATTTTTAGGAATTTGAAATATACTTTGTTCATCTATTCTTCTTAATACATTAAATCTTGGGAATTCGTCGTACTCTGAAAGACATTTTTAAAGCTATTTATAAATCTATTCCACTTATACGTACTTGGAATTGGTCTCGTCTTTTTCTGTGTATTATTATTTCCTGTTTTATATGGAGTTTTCAAGCTCTCAATAAAGATAATTATCATTCTACAATAAACTTTCCTTTAGTAATTAATTACGAGCGTCAAGATGTAGTTGCTTTAGAAGAGCCTCCCAAATTTATCTCTGTTCAAGTAAGTGGAAGTGGTTGGCGATTGCTTCAAAAAACACTTGGTTTTGGAATAACTCCTCTTCAAATAGAAATAGAAGACCCTACACAAGTAAAATATTTTACTGCCAAATCTTTAATGCCTGATATTGTGCAACAACTTAGTGATGTACGGGTAGATTTTATTGCAGAAGATTCGATTCATCTCAACTATGATAGTACAATAAGTAAGCAAGTTTTACTTTTTATCGATAGTTCAAAAATTCCTTTAGTCAAAAATCATCGTATTGCTTCTCGTATTTTTCTTGACCCAGATTCTCTAACAATTAGTGGTGCAGCCTCTTTTGTGCGTGCCGAACCAGATAGTTTTGAGATTTTTTTAAATGAAAATACACTTGATGAAAATTATGATGAAATAATTGATATTTCTTATGAACCTCCTAGAAAAGTAAGTTTTTATCCAGAAGGTGTACAAGTAAAATTTGATGTTGATTTGTATTTCAAAAAAACAATTACAGTTCCTGTAAAACCTCTTAACTTCCCACAAGATTCTTCAGCATATCTTGCTCGTCAATTAGCTGTTGTTGAATATGATGTCAGAAGAACCAATGAAATGCTTACTATTCCTGATAGCTTATCTATTCTAGCAGATTACAAGAATAGAAATATGAAGGATTCGACAATAGAACCTACTTTTAAGCCTCCTATTTTTATGGAAAATGTAAAAATTATCCCTGAAAAATTGATTCTTATTTTTCCTAAAAAATTAAGTGATAGAAGAAAAAACAGATATAGAAATGAATAAAATTTAAGAAATACTCTGAATCATCCACACGTTAAGATTCAATAAAAGAAGGATAAAAAAACTAAATTAAATTAAATTCATAACTTTAAAGTGATGATTGCTCGTTATGTTCGTAAATTGAGCTTTCAAATAAACGTATGTTAATGTATTCATTTGTTTCTGTATAAATTATGAAAAAATATTTCCCCTCTTCGTTTCTAACTCTACTTTTTGTAGTTAGTATTTTTCTTTTCTCTTCTTGCTCAAATGTTTCTGCTCAGATAGAACAGCATTCGCAGTGGAAAACTTATACTCAGCCTAGTGATTTATCAAATGTCAAGGTAGGCGAAACAATAAAACTTTATTTTGAAGTAGATATTGAAAAAGACTGGTATGTATATTCTTCTGACTTTGATAAAAATTTAGGTCCAATAGTAACTGAAGTAGCTTTTGAAAAAAGTGATGCTTTTGAAGTAATTGGAGGTTTGAAAGCTGTAAGTCCTAAGAAAAAATACGATGACCTTTGGGGAGGAGAATATACATATTTTGTCAAAAAAGGTAAGTTTTATCAAGTTGTAAAGATTTTGAAACCTACCACGACTATCAAAACTACCTTAACTTATCAAGAATGCTCAGAAGTTTCAGGAAAATGTATAATGCAAGAACCTGATTTTACATTCAATATAAAAGTACAAGCAGCACAAACAGAAAAGACAGAAGACAAAAAAGAGGATAAAAATGATAAAGTAGATAATCAAACACCAACTACTGCACAAAATGACAAGGTTGATGAAAATAAAAACGATGATACAAATACTGAAAATTCAAATATCGTTGTAATAGAAGGAAATGATACTTCACTTCTTGAAACTCTTACCAAAACAGAAACTACAAAGCCAGAAACTGTAACATTAGACAATACTAAAAATTACATTCCAGCAGGTGATCCTTTTAAAGAATTACCAGAAGTTACGACTGATTTGAGTGGAGAGAGTGAAAGTTTGTGGGGATTTATGATAGCTGCTTTTTTGAGTGGCTTGGTGGCTCTTCTGACGCCTTGTGTCTTTCCTATGATTCCGATGACAGTTTCTTTTTTTACAACACGAAGCAAAAATCGTTTTGAAGGAATTGCTCGTGCTATGTTTTATGGTTTTTCTATTATCGGACTTTATACGCTAATTGGTTTTATTGTATCTCGTTTTTTAGGAGATGATGCAGCAAATATTTTGGCTACACATTGGATTCCTAATGTTTTGTTTTTTCTTGTTTTTATAATTTTTGCAATTTCATTTTTTGGAGCATTTGACATTGTTTTACCTTCAAAAATGGTAAATAACATTGACAAACAAGCTGATAAAGGAGGTTATGTAGGAATATTTTTTATGGCTCTTACACTGGTAGTAGTTTCTTTTTCTTGTACAGGACCTATTGCAGGAAGTATTTTGGTAATGTCTGCACAAGGAGAAGTTATCAAACCTGTCTTGGGAATGTTTGCATTTTCTTTAGCTTTTGCGCTTCCTTTTACGCTTTTCGCTATTTTTCCTTCTTTGCTCTCTAGTCTTCCAAAATCTGGTGGTTGGTTGAATACTGTTAAAGTAGTTTTAGGTTTTATAGAGTTAGCTTTAGCGTTTAAGTTTTTGAGTGTAGCTGACCAAGTTTACCACTGGGGAATTCTTGACCGTCCGATTTATATTGTAATTTGGATGTCGACAGCTTTCTTTTTGGGTCTTTATCTTTTAGGAAAAATTCGTTTGCCACATGATAGTGTTATCGAAAAATTAGGAGTAGGAAGACTTTTGATGGCAATTGCTTCTTTTGCTTTCTTTTTATACTTAATGCCTGGTCTTTTTGGTGCGCCACTTAGTCCACTTTCGGGATATTTGCCACCACAAAGCACCAACGAATTTGATTTGGTTGCGCTTATTAGAGGAGAAGAAAGTACATCAGTAAATAGCAAAGCAAAGTATTCAGATATTTTACATTTGCCACATGGCTTAGAAGGTCATTTTGAGTATTTTGAAGCTATAGAAGCAGCTAAACAAGCTAATCAACCTCTTTTTATAGACTTTACAGGACACGGCTGTGTAAATTGTAGAGAAATGGAAGCATCAGTTTGGAATCAGCCAGAGATTTTACCATTATTCAAAAATGAACTTACAATTGTTGCCCTTTATGTAGATGAACGTCAAGAACTAACAGAAGAAGAAAAATATACCTCTGATAGAAATGGAAAAGAAGTAACCACAGTAGGAAAACGAAATTCAGATTTTCAGATTCGTCGTTTTGGACAAAATGCTCAACCTAATTATTTTATAATTAATCCTTACACACATCAGCCATTAGTAAAACCTGTTGGAAAAGTTAGCACACAAGAGTTTCAAGCATTTTTGAAAAAAGGAATTAAAGAATTTCAGAAACAGCGTTTGAATAATGGATTGTAGAAAAATAGGATTTTGAGAAAAAACTTGTAATGCTGTTCTAGGACTAGATATAGTGACCTTATTTAGACTACTATATGTAATTGTTTAAAAATCATAACTTTGTTCACTATCAAAAGAAAAAAGCCTAATCAAATATATTGATTAGGCTTTTTTTGTCGCATATCGTACTAAAATGCTTTTTCTGTATTTGTGATATTGTCCCACTCACAAATTTAAATAATAAGCGAATAACGCTTAAAATGCAAGATTCTAGCATTCAGCTAGAATTGATGTATTCAAATTTGTAACTAATTTTTTAGGCATCTGTACCTTATTAGTTTCAAACTTGCTTTTTGAATACACCTTACGCTTTCCCAAAATCATAGTCATTTTCTGCAATGTTTCTTTTTGTGTTTCTATGAAATCAGATTGAGCAAAAATAAATTTGGATTTTAAATCTGAAATTTCATCTTGTAGCTTATTTACTTTTTCTTGTGCTTCAAGATATTTTTTACTCCAAATATTCTCCTTTGCTAATTCTTCTTTTTCCTCTTCTTTCTCCGAGAGTTTAATACCCTCAAGTTCTCCAAAAAAATAGACTAACTCTACATTAAATATACTACAAGATTTTATTAGTATTTCAGTATCTAAATGTTCTCTATCATAGAAATTATAGAGAGTATTTACACTAACCCCCAACTTGTCAGCTATCTTATTATTGGATAGTGGAGATTTTTGAGCTAATTCTTTTAATTTTTTTCCTAATGTAAACATTTGATTTTCAGTTTTTTAGTTAAAAAATAATTAAACACTACAAAATATTGAATACAATAATTTGGAGTATGCAATATTTTGTATATATTTGTTAAAGCAATATGCAACGATATACAAATATAGCGAAAAATCTTATCAAAATGTTGCATATCGTTTCATATTCCACTCACATTTTTGGTGTGAAACATTTATCAATTCTAAAAAAACATAGCCAAATGAAGTCAGAAACAGCCATTATAACCAAAATGAAAGTAAAGAAAAAGCGAAAAAAAAATCCAAACCTACAAGGATTTTTCGCCAATATTTTGAAGTCTGCTAAGGAAAAACTAGACGGTCGCTTAATAGATTACGGAGTAAAAATCCGATGGATATTAGAAGGTTTATCCCTTCTAAATGATTCCGAATTTGAAACCTTTTTAGAAACCCTACGCAATGCTCATAAACGACCTAAACAATCAGCTTAAAGAACTTGAACGTGGCTATGCTTCATCAAGGCAACGACTACAAATAGCTAGAACGATTCAGCACGCTGAAAAAGAACGTGTAGAACTGGCATTGATAGAAGAGTACAAAAGTCAAATCAAACTTGTCAAGGCACAAATAACCATTGCAAAACATTCTAAATCAGATGACCAATGAACGAAGACACACCTCACAAATACGCCTTAAAAAACTTGTTGGAATCTTTATCTAAATCCGAGCGCAACCGAGCCGTAAAAAATTGTCATGCTTGTGTGGCTAAATGGAGATTCAAACGAGATAGATATGCAAAGACAAATTCTAACCACGAAATGAGAGCCGTTGATGCGCTTATCTATTGTGAGGTGTTTAAAGTGGATTTGTCAGACCTATTCGGCACAAAAAAAATAGACACAAAAAAAACTGCCAGCTAGTAGCTAACAGTTTTCTAATCCTTTTTTAACATAAAGTTCCTCAAAAATCATACATCAAGGGAGAAAGACAAATCCGTAGGGTTTCCTAATCAATCCAAATTACAATTTTCTAACTTTCCCCTGTTCGTACCCTACGGCTGCCTTTGTAGAACACAAACGTAGGTTACTTTTAAAAACTACTTTTCAATCACTCTCATTCTTTTTCACTCAACTTCATTTAAACATTTATAACTATGAAAACTCAAATTGTTTTTAAACCAAATACGGAGTTTAAGCGTGCTAAATCCCTAGAAGAATATTTCCATAAAATTATTTACGATTTTTTTGTACCTCATAATCTAAGTAAGCCTACCCACACACTCCAATTTATACTCAATGATTTTGTTCTTTTAGGAGATGGTTATACTAAAGAGTATATCCTAGATAGCGTTTTTGAAATCAACCGTATTGTTGAATTTCTGACTGATTTGTATGATGAATTTGAGCCTTATTCGAAAGGACGTACTACTGACGAAATTTTTCCAAATTCACTTACAAACACGTTTTTTATTGTAGAAGATTTTTATGGTTCAGGCAAGTTAAGTCAGCCTATCAAAACGCTTAATGAGGTTATAACTCATTGGTTGTATGAGCAATCTGAATACTTAGATGAGTCAAGAATAGCATATTTGAAGGAATTTAACCGTATTTCTAACTTTCTTATTCTGCTCAAAGAAAGATTTGATTATTTGAGTGCTATGTACTCTGAGTACGACATTCCTCAACTAAGTCAAGAGAGAGTAGCACCACAAGATGAAGTCCGTCAAGCACTTTCGGAATTGTGGGAAGAAGTAGAAAACTATTCATTTGCAGAAATGAAGCAGGAAGTAGAAGTAAAACCATTACCTAATAGACGAAGTGAATTGATGTTTGATGTGATGGGAAAGATGAATGATTGTAAAGAACTTTGTTTACAGTTACAAGGTGTTTTGATAGCCGAACAGGACGAAAATAAAAAAATATACTACCGTGAAATGTATGGTTGGATAAAAGATAAATTTGAAACGATGCGTAGTGATTTAGCTTCTATTTTTGATTTAGAACGCAACAACCAACTTACCTTCTAACTTTAATTTTTGGGCATAAAAAGAGCTAACAGATTTCCTACTTTCTGTTAGCTTAATTCCCTTTTTTTTCTTCTATCCAAAAATATGAAAAATAACTCACTTACACAAATTCCACCTACTGAATTGATTAAAAAACCAGTAGCTACACCGAAAAAAAGAACCACTAGAAAAGCCAAAAATAGTGAAGCTGCAAAGGAGCAGAAACAACAACCAGTTGCTACACCGAAAAAAAACACTAGAAAAACCAAAAGTAGTGAAGCTGTACAGGAACAAAAACCGACCTTATCAACTCAAAATACAGAATCAAAGGCAGTTGTTTCTGTACAGGAAAATACAGAGAAAAAATCTACCAAAAAGCCAAAATCAAAAGGGGATAAAAAGTATATTAATTTCTACAAAATAGATACTGATAAAGATGATTTATACAAAGGTTTTACTATCAAAATGGTAGAATATGTAGATTTTATCAAAGATTTAGGCTTTTTTCGCTATGATTTGGAAAATGGTGTTTGTCTATTTGTCCACGTAGAAAATAAAATTGTTCGTATGGTACAGGCGCACGAAATTACTGACCGAATCATTACCGAAGTCAGAAAATTAGAAGGGTGTGAGTATGTAACCTCAAAAATGGTTGTAGAGAAACTTTATGGCAATTTAGGCAGGTATTTTAGCACTCCTTTGTTGCAACGTCTGACAACTGATATTCCTTTTGAATTTGTGAAAGATAATAAGGACAACGCCTTTTTTTGTTTTAAAAATGGCATTGTTGTTTGTCGTTCGAATGGCTATGAGCTAAAACCGTATTCACAGTTTGATAAACATATTTGGAAAGAACAAATCAAGCCGAATGACTTTGTTTTGTTGCAAGATACTTTTGATTTACTCAATGATGCTGAAAAAGCAAAAGAGGTAGAAGTTCCCTTTATTTATGAGTACGGAAACTTTGCACGTTATTGTTTTCTTTTGGCAGGAACTACTGACCGTTTTTTTAGTCTTTGTTCGCTTTTAGGCTACATTATCCACGATTTTACAGACTATAAATTGCATTCAGTTGTACTTACTGATAGTTCTATTTCTGAAAATGGAGAAGCAAATGGACGTAGTGGAAAATCGTTGTTATTCAAGTCTTTAGAGAACATTCGCAACATTGTTCATATTTTGGGAAAAGACTTTGACCCAGCCAGTAAACACAAATACGACAGAGCTAAACCCGATAGTCAAATTATATTCCTTGATGATTTAAAAAGGAAATTTGATGTTGAGGATTTGTTCAATGATATTACGGAAGGTATTACGGTTGATGCCAAAAATCAACACCCTTATAAGCTCAAAACAAAGATAATTGCAACGACTAACAAACCTCTCAAAATAGAAGGAGGTAGTGCAAAAGACCGTTTTATTGAGTTTGAGGTAACTTCTTTCTTTAGTCCTTCACACCGTCCCGAAGATGAGTTTAATAATCAATGGTTCTTTAGAGATTGGGATACCGAAGAATGGAATAAGTACTACAATTTTATGCTATTCTGTATTTCTTATTTTCTCAAAAATGGTGTTCAGAAACCAGTTAATATCAACTTATCTCTTCGGAAGTTATATGAGTTTACTAAAAGTGAATTTATCATATTCTTTGATGAAAAAATTACGAATGGTTCATTAACAGGTAAACACAATAAAAAAAATTTATTTGATGAATTTAGACAGGCTTTCCAAGATTTTCAATATAAACTCACCCAAAGAACATTCACGAGTTATCTTAGAAAATATTGCGAGTTGTCCCCTCTTTATTTAGAAAAATATACTCCTTATGAAAAATCTAAAAATGAGTGGAGAGGAAATAGTGAAGACTTTATTGAGTTCTTTTTACTTCCTACTTCATAAAAAAAATAGGTACGTCGTGTACCTTTTTTTAGACTTTTAAATTCAAAAGTATAGACCTCCCTTTTTTTTTGATTTTCTTATGTAGTTATGTTGTGATATGGCTTTAAAGTGGTAAAAAGGCACTTTTAGCACAACATAGTGAAAAAACCTTATGTAGTGCTAAAATCATAAGTAATTGAAAGTCAGTAAGTTATCCACTACATAAGAAAAAAATCCTTATGTAGTGCTTTGATTCAAATTCTTTGATAGAGTTTTCCACTACATAACTTTTGAAAAAGTGTAAATCCTTATGTAGTGCTTAACTCATTGATTGTAAGGTGTTTATATAAACTCACTACATAAGAGTTTTTGTCTTATGTAGTGCAAAAAGTGCCTTTTTAGTGTCTTAAAGCTGTTTTTTAGTCTTTCCACTACATAACTACATAAGAAAACCTTGTTTTAGGTACACATCTACTATTTCAGTAAATTTTAATTTTATCCTTAATGTAAGGAAATACGGTTTTGAAAAGAAAAAAGAAAATGAACAAATTTAGTCAAGAACAAATAGAAAAAGTCAATCAAATTGATTTGAGAGCCTTATTACAACATTTCGGCATTCGTCAATTAGATAGTCGTAGATTTGAAAATCCGTTTAGAATAGACAAAACGCCTAGTTTTTCGGTGTTTTGGAGTACAGAAAAAAATATGTGGTTAGCTAATGATTTAGGTAGAGATAAAACGTGGCGAGTATTGGAATTTGTCAAAGAATACAAAAACAAGACTTTTGTAGAAGCCATGTATTTCCTACTGGAATTTACTGGAGAGTATATTCAAACTGATTCTTTTTTCTTTTCAAAACCTGCTATTTTGCCTTTGCCAAACCATACCGAAGCGACAGCCAAACAAAAAAATGCACTTACTCACTACCTAAAAATGGATAGAAAAGTAAGTCCAACGATAGCCCAAAACTATATTCAGTATAGGCAATATGAAAAAAATGGTAAGACGTTTTACGGTTTATTTTTTCCCAACAATTCAGACGGTTTTGTATTCAGAAATAAAGCACTACACAAACCAGTAATGTTAGGCAATGGAGATATTAGTACGATAGAGCCAACGGATAGCGACCAATGGGGAGAATGGAAATGTTACTCCGAGTGGCTACTCTTTGAGGGATTTATAGACTTTCTTTCTTTGCTCACTATCAAAGGCAAAGAGCCAAAAGCAAACTGTTTAATACTCAACTCAACCAAGCGCATCAAAAGAGCCATAGAGTACCTACAAAACGCTGAAATACGACCTACAAAACTGTTTTGTTTCTTTGACAATGACAAAGGAGGGAGAAAGGCATTAGCTATTCTAAAAGCTGGATTAACAGGAATAGAAATTATTGATAAATCTGATATGTATAAGGAGCATAACGACCTCAATGATTATCTACGTTCTATACACTCTTGAAAAAGAATAGAAGCACGAATCCCACAAAAAGCGCATTTTTACCTCAATAAAGTAGGGTAAAAATGCGTTTTCTTTTATTTTCTATTCATTTTTATTGTACTTAGTGTGTGTTTTATCTGTACTTTGTCTGTACTCTGTCTATTTTTGTCTGTACTTTGTCTTGTTTTATCTGTACTTTGTCTATTTTTGTCTGTACTTTATCTATTTTTATCTGTACTCTGTCTGTACTCTATCTGTTTTTGTTGGTTACGAATCTGTATTTTATGCGTTTTAATGGAGAAAATAAATCATTTTATAGTACAATTTATATTCAGTCATCTGTCTTGCAAAAAAGCGTATGTTTATTCGTCATTTTAAACGAAATAATAACCGTTGCAAAGCAAAAAAATTAACCGTTACACGATTTTATTTTTGATTGACTTTCAGTAGGCTGAATGAAAAAAAAAAATTTGTCGACGAAAGCTGCAACGGATAACTGCAACGGCTATGCAACGGCTAGTAACGGCTAGAACGGATAGAACAGCGATTTTGCAACGGATAAATTTATCCGTTTTTATCCGTTCTGAAAACGTTCCGAAAACGTTCTTTAACCGTTCGCTATCCGTTCCGTAATCGTTCCGAAGTTTGAGCAACGATTTTTATAAGGAAATTAAACACTCAAATAGCCAAAAATATTGAGTAATAATTAACTTAAAAAAGTGCTTTTTTTAATGTAAAAAGATTAGTTTTTTACTTTGAATAGTAGTATATTTGTTTATACTCGTCTTACCATTCGGAAGAAGGAGTTCGAAAAACGTTATGTCAAGATACATAGCGTTTTTTGCTTATATATTGTTTATAAAACACAACCACAATGAGAAGTGAAACAGTAAAAAAAATTCTTAAACGAACCCCAATAAATACGCATATTCTAGTTCGTAAATGTGTTGATGCTATACCTAGAGTAAATGAATTAGCTACTCAAAATCCACCTTTTTTGCAATTTTTAGAATGTTCAGAAGTAAAAAAATAGAATGAATAAATTACAAAAATCAAGAGAACTTTTGAAAAAATATTTAGAAAATACTCCAAAAGAAGTTTTACAAAAAAAGTTTGAAAAATACAATAGTCAAGAATGTAAAGGACTTACCCTTTATCAATATCTTGATTCATTTGATGAAGAATATAAGTTTTTGAATTTCTAAATAAAAAAAGCCGTTAATTCCAATCAATGGAAATAACGGCTTTTTACAGTCAAAATATTTATTCTGAAAACTATTGTACAGATTTATCTTTTGTATCACAAATCTCAACATTCGGCTTAATAGCTTTTTCAGAATTTAATTCTTCTATACTTCTTTGTTCATCAAGTGCAATCCATTCTTCTAAATCTTCTTTAGAAAAAGAATCAAATAGTTTGTCAGCTTGTTGTGATAATTTTTTGTAATCTAACATACTAAATTATTGCTTCTAGTTAGCGAGGTTCAAACTCTCTACATAATGCCTTAAAATATCAGCCATCATACGGTTACGATAATGAACAGGTACTCCGTGTCCAATAAGGTTGCAAGCAAATTCAGATAATCCAGTAACCGAATGTTGAGGACAATCTCTATTTTTGTATTTGAAATGAAGGCTTAAAAACGCCTTTACTTCGTCAGTATAAAGAGCGTATCCATACGTTCCAGCTTGAAAAATCTTTTTGATTAGCTTGTCTTTTAATTCTTCGAAATTATCCATAAAATGAGTAGTAAAATAAGTGTGGTATAAAAATTAATTTAAAAAACCGTTGTTTCCATCATAGAAACAACGGTTTTTGTTTCTGTCATTGTTTCTAGCGATACGATAGAGCTTTTTCTACTGTCATTTCTAAGAGTGGGAGGGTTCTTTCGTGGAGTTCTAAAACATTGACTTTGAAGTATTGCGCTAACCGTTGCATTTCTTGAAAAGTAATATCTCTATCATTTCTCATAAGTTGATGAAAGCGTTTTCTACCTATTTCTAGGTGTTCAAAAAAGGCTAGTGTAGGTTTGAAAGTCAGTTTCTCTTTGAGTTCAAATTCAGCTACAACAAGAGCCAAACGGTTTTTAAATTTTTTCATAAAACAAAAAGTAAAAAGTAAGTGAAAATGTATGAGTGAGTAAGGAGCAGAAGAGAAAGAGCCTAAATTTCTTCTCTATTGGACGGAGCATTTACAGGAATGCCGTCCATCAATTCACGAATAATACGTAAGTCTTTTGTTAAAAATACTCGTTTGTGAGTATAATCAATTTTATCAAGTATTGGTCTTAACCACTTTTTAAGTGTAACATAAGAAATAGAATAAAAGGCTTTTATTTCTCCTTTTGTCATTGGTTTATGAACAGGTAACGAGCCTTCTGTGGTAATGTATAGAGCTTCGTTTTTTTGTACTTCTACTTGTGATTGTACCTCTTTTGGGTTTGCTTGTTCCTTCATAATCATTTGTAAACAATTCGTATTAGTTTAATTAAATTCCAAATAACGTAAAGAAATTTCATTTTTCATAGGCAGTAAATGAAAATAATTAAAAGTAATTAAAAAATAAATATATATAAAGTTATAATTTTGTATAAATAGGTGCAAATATGTACCACTTTGTAATATATAATCATTTATGACCTTTAATTTCCTAGAAAATGGATAATTTACAACTCGCCTTAGAGCTTCAAGAAGAAGGCTATTCACTTAGTCAAATTGCCGAAGAATTAGGCACTAGCAAAAGCAGCGTACACCGTTTATTGAAACAGCATGAACAATCTATGTTGGACGAAGAAGATGAAGAAGGAATAGAAGAAATGGACAAAATGGACACTTTGGAACGTTCCACCGAACCGTCCCAAGCTGTCCCAAATCGTCCCAACAGTATTTTTGGAACGTCCCAAAGCGTCCCAGAAACGTCCCAAAAACCGTTGGAACGTTCCACAAAACCGTCCCAAAATGATTTGGAACGTTCCAGAGCAGCGTTTCAAGGCTATTGGAACGATGAAAAAACACCAAATAATGAGGATAATGACGATGACGAGCCTGAAGAAGTACAAGAAAAGAAAGTAGTACATTCACTAAGTAAATTAATGAATGAAGAGAGTAAACTGAAAGATACGATTGATGAGCTTCTTACTCAATTACTCAACACACCGTTTTTTGATTTGGAGGAAATAACCAAGCAAATTAAGAAACTCAACAAGGAAAAAAACAACTTAGAAGATTTTATTTACCGAGTTACAACTTTATCTGAAGATGAGGATTTGTATAAAGTACCCACTTTCTTAAAACGATTGCTAACCTTGTTACGCACAGCAAAAACACGCTTAGAAACGTGGGACACAGAACAACTCAAATCAGATAAAGATTTTTACTACGGAATGATAAATTATGAAGAATCAGACACCGAAGAGTTGGGCGTTGATTTTTGGAAATATCAGAAGGATTTGAAAAAACAGACCGAAAAACTAATTATCACTTCTTTGGATATTGTCTAAAATTGATTTTAGATATTCGTTCACTCACAACAAATACAAATATGAAAGGAAAAAAAGAAAATAGTTCTACGGAACTAAATACAGAGCTAGGAATAGCAGAAGATGAAAATAAGGACGGAATGAGTTTTTTGATGGGTGTTTTGTGCTTTTTTGTTCCTATTGTTGGAGGTTATCAGTTTGTGGCAAATATAGAGGAGAAACCAAAAAGGGCAAAAATTGGAGGTTTTTTAGGAGCTTTAGGCATAATAAGTCATAGCGTTGCTTACAATAGATACCAAAAACAACAGTCAATAGATAGTCAAAATAAAGCCATATCAGATAAAGAGTGGGAAAAGCAAAAAAAGGATTTGCAAAATTCACTCAACAAAAAGTAATTTATCATTGAGAATCTAATAAAGCTATTTTCTTAGGAAAGTGGCTTTTTTATTTACTTTTTGCCAACAGTTTTAGCAAAATTTACGTTCTAATAAGTAGATATATTTTGATATGTTTACATATTGTCAGTATCTTTACATTCTCTAAACACCAATACCTATGAATCCGTTTTACACTAAATATACGTCTGAACAGCTTGATAAAATAGGTAATACAATTATATTTTTGATTAAAAATATTAAGAAGTTACCTAAAACTAAGTTATTAAAACTTCTTTATATACTTGATGAAAAGTCAATACAAAGAAGTGGAACACCATTTTTAAATCTTAATTATGAAGTATGGAAATTTGGCCCCGTGGATAAGGATATTTTTATCGAACTATCTGACGAACCAGCTTTATTAAAAAACTTTATTGAAAAGAAAAGAGAAAATGATAAAGTTTCTTTTTTTGCCAAAAGTGAGTTTTGTGATGATGAATTTTCTAATAATGAATTAAGATTATTGCAGGAAGTTGTTAATGAATTTGGCAACTATACTGCTAAAGAGTTAGTTCGTTATACACACAAAGAAGGTACTTTATGGCATACCATAGCAAAGGAAAAAGGTGTATTAGAAGATTTGGAAGCCGAAAAAATAAATGCTACTGAATTTGATATTGATTTATCTTTATTGATTCAGCATGATAATCGAAAAAAACAAATTTACGAAGAATACCAACTTTTTAACTAGCTATGTACGACGAAGGAACAATCTTATATTTTACTCCTTATCATTTTAAAAATGGTAAATCAGCATCTAAAAATAAGTATTTTGTAGTTCTAAAAAATATAGATAACGTCTATATATTAGCTAGTTTGCCAACTCGTAAAGACCACATTCCTCAAAATGATACAGTTAGTCGTGGTTGTGTAGAATTGCCTGATATTGATTTGAACTGCTTTGTAATTTCTAAAACAGAATTTGTAACTAAGTGCAATAAACAATTTGATTTTACTACTCATATCTACGGTAAGCAAATCAATAAAGAAGAGATTGCTTATTTACAAAGTACATATCCTACTGAAAATGAAAATTATGAAGTATGGGGAAAAATGAAAAATAGCTTATTCAAAGAGTTAATAGATTGTTTGAAAAACTCTGATGCTGTAAGTAAAAAATATACAAAATTGTTGCATCAATAATATCAAAAGCTATTTTCTTAGGAAAGTAGCTTTTTTATTTTGCCAACAGTTTAGTGATTTTTATCCACTCTTTCTACTTATTTTTAATATTTTATAGCTTTCAAAAAAACAATGAACTATGCAAAAAACAATTTTTAAAATCGTAAAAATGGATTGTCCTTCAGAAGAAAATTTAATACGAATGAAATTAGATGGAATTTCAAGTATTAAAAATTTGGATTTTGATATTCCTAATCGTGAATTAGCTATTTTTTATGAAGATAAAGAAAAAATTAATCAAATAGAAAAAGCTATTTTAGAGTTAAATTTAGGTGCAAGTAAAATTAAAACAGAAGAATCAGAACAAACTATTTTTATAGAAAATAAAAACCAAAGACAATTACTTTGGCTTGTTTTGGTAATAAATTTTGCTTTCTTTGCAATAGAAATAATTACAGGATTTTTTTCAAAATCAATGGGGTTAGTCGCTGATAGTTTAGATATGTTGGCAGATGCTTTTGTATATGGAATCAGTCTTTTGGCAGTAGGAAAAACTCTTATTCAAAAACAAAAGATTGCTAAATTAGCAGGGTATTTTCAAATTATCTTGGCTTGTATTGGCTTCATTGAAATTTTGAGGCGTTTTTTTGGAAATGAAAAACTCCCTAATTTTCAGACTATGATTATTGTTTCTTTTTTTGCTTTACTAGCTAACGGTATTTGTCTTTATTTGATGCAACAATCAAAAAGTAAGAATGAAATACACATGAAAGCAAGTTTGATTTTCACTTCGAATGATATAATTATCAATATAGGAGTTATAGTAGCAGGGCTTTTAGTAAATTGGCTTAGTTCAGTTCTGCCTGACTTAATTATTGGAACACTTGTTTTTATTTTAGTAGTTCAAGGGGCAATCCGAATTTTGAAATTAAGTAAATAATAAAATAGCCTAGAATAAAAAAGAAGAGTTATTTTCTTAGGAAAGTAGCTTTTTTTGTGTCTTCTTACGTGGATTGAAAAATGAAGCTGCGAGCTGGAGCAGTTCTACTGAAGACAACAGGTGAAAAATAAATATGCCTTTAAACTATCATAAACAAAGATTTTAGAAAAAGGGAAAAAAATAGGACTAATATTTTTTTAGGTTTTTAAGGGAAACCTTACAGTAAAAAATAACAAGGGGATTGTTGTAAGTCCTATTTTACCATAAAGATATGATAAAATTATTGATTAATTACTTTTTACCAAAAACACTATTTACTTCTCGAGCAATACGAGTTTGTTGTATTTCTACATACGATTGTTCAGTCATTTGCGTACTAGAATGACCATACATTTTACTTATTGCTTCATTAGAAATTCCTAGCTCACTTAGATAATTTCCAAATGATTTACGTCCGTTGTGGCTAGAAATATCTTTTTTTATTCCTGCTAATAAAGCAAGACAAGCAATAGCAAGATTATATTTACCGTTTTGAAACTTTGGTATTTTGTAGTCGTACTTTTCTAAAATTGCTTTTGCTTGTGGTAAAACAGGGATAATACAAGGTTTTAGTTTTCGCTTTCTTGTCTTCTTTCGTTTAATCAAAATCCATTCTTTCCATTCCAGTTTTGGAGTTTCAAAAATAGTATCTTTTTCTATTCGTGTCAGTTCTGAAAAAGCTACACCAGTATAACATTGCAGCAAAAAACCATCTTTTGCCCTTTGTATGTGTATATCTAATCCACTAACATCTACATCAGCAAATCGTTTTATTTCCTTTGCAGTCAAATAAACCAAATCAACAGGAAGGCGAGCAATAGAATAATTTACTAAAATAGAAGGTAGATATTTTTTTGAATAACCAAACTCAAAAATATGCCTTAATTCAGCTAGAACTTTATTTGCGTGGTTGTGTCCTCCTTTGTGTTTCTTGATATAGCTTTCTAGCTCCATAGCTACACCATTATTCCACGAGTTAGCATTTATGTATTTTGTCTTTGTGAAGGCTACAAAGTCCCTAATATTATTCAGTTTTCCTCTGTATGATTTAAAAGTAGAATCTTCTAAATCTGTACCTATTCTACTCTCTAAAAATGTTTGCCATTCTTGAATAAGAGCCAAAACAGAAGTATAAGCCGTTTCTTTGTTTTCCCACACTTCGTCGACAAGTTGTCGAATTGTATGAGGATTGTGTTTTTGAATAACCAGTAATTCGTCATGACGTTCTTCTAAAGCTGCAATGAGCTTTTTTAGCTTCGTGTTGGTAGAAGGATTATTTTTTGTCAATAATTCGTCTTTATCCCAGTCATCAGGCTTACAAAATTCATTTGTAGAAAATTCTGCCGTTTGGATTGGTTTAACTTTTTTAGATTTTACACGGCAAACAACATGATTGCTACGAATGAAAAGCCAAATTGAAAGTTGCATTTTTTTTAATCATAATAAAGGTTTTTTAAAAAATAGTGAACTTTGATAACTAAAAAATGTAACTGTTTTGTTTTCCTTTGTAACTGTTTTTGTAACTGAAAAACGTAACTTGTTCACTATCAAAAGAAAAAAGCCTAATCAAATCAATGATTAGGCTTTTTTTGTCGCATTATCGTATTCAAAAAGTATGCTTTTATTTCATTTGTGGACCATATTGTACCACAAGAAGAATTATAAAAAGCTGATTAAGTGAGGTTTTAGCTCGTAGCTAAAACAGTCGTGTATAAATTTGTGTACAAAAAATTAGGCAATACTACGATAAATAGTAGTATTGTTTTCTTCTTCGTCCATAAACTCACTTTCTATACACGTCTTATCCTTTCCCAATTCAGGAGTAGAATTTGAAAACTTACTAATAATATCATCTTGAAGCTCAATAACTTTATCTTTTGCTTTCGATAGTTCTCTTCTTACTTCAAGTAACTCACGCATCAAAAAACTATTTTCTTTTTTGATTTTTTCAAACTCCTCTTCTTTCTCTTTTGATACTTCTGTATTTTCAGATTTTTGAGTAAGTAGATTTTCATCAATTCCATTTTCTACATAAAAATCAATCAGTTCTTTATATAGTTTTTGAGCTTTTCCATTTTCTATTCTTGATATGATTGATTGTTTTAATCCGAGCTTTTCGGCTACTTCACTTTGATTTAATCCAAGTTTCTGTCTAGCTAATACATAGTTATCTGCTTGATACATAATAATTTAGGTTTAAGGTTAAAAAATAAATCAATTATTATCAATATATTGTGTTGATATATTTTGATAATAATTAATAATTATTGATATTTGTGATATGCAATATTGAAATATATACAAATATAGCGAAATATATTGTCAATATGTTTCATATCGTTCCATATTTCACTCACATTTTTCGTGTGAAACATTTATCAAATCTAAAAAATATAGCCTAATGAAGTCAGAAACAGACATTACACCCAAACCAAAAACCAAACGTAAAAGAAAGAAAAATCCAAACCTACAAGGATTTTACGCCAATATTTTAAAGTTGGCTAAGGAAAAGTTAGACAGTCGCTTTATAGACTATGGTGTAAAAATCCGATGGATATTAGAAGGTTTATCTCTTCTTACTGATACCGAATTTGAAACCTTCATAGACACCCTACGCAATGCCCATAAACGACCTAAACAATCAGCTTAAAGACCTAGAACGTGGATATGCTTCATCACGGCAACGATTACGTACAGCACGAAGTATCAAACACGAGGAAAAGGAACGCATAGAACTAGCTTTGATAGAGGATTACAAAAGCAAAATTTCACTTGTCAAGGCACAAATAACCATTGCAGAACATTCTAAATCAGCTAAGTAATGAACGAAAATACATCTCAAAAATATGCTTTAAAAACCTTGTTGGAATCCCTGCCAAAAGCAGAGCGCAGCCGAGTAATAAAAAAATGTTGTGCTTGTGTTGTAGAGTGGCGATTTAAACGAGATAGATATGCAAAAGTGGATTCTACTCACGAAATGAGAGCCGTTGATGCACTTGTGTATTGTGAAGTGCTAGAGGTGGATTTATCCGACTTATTTGGTCAGAAAAAAGAAGACACAAAAAAAACTGTCAGTACTGGAACTAACAGTTTTTAATGTGCTTCTCTCGTCAATATTGGGCGATTTGTAGCTGTTTTAAGGGAGGAAAAAGACAAGTCCGTAGGGCTTTTTCAAAACAAAATTATAATCATCAGAATAAGCTAAACTACTAGCCTACTACACCCTTACCCTCCGAATACCCTACGGCTGCCTTTGTAGAATACAAACCTACAACACTACCTAGAACCACTTTCTAGCTAGTCCTAATCATTTCTAATCAACTCTATTTAATTCTCATATTATGAAAAACCAAACTGTTTATTCACTCAATCAAAAGGCCCTAGAAGCTACACGTTATGAGGAGCGATTTTACACAACGATTTATAATTTCTTCAGTTCTCATGAACTTCAAAAACCTACTGAAACGTTGCACTTTGTTCTTGAGGATTTTGTCTTACTTTCAGAAGATTATATTAAAGAATATCTAATGGATTCAGTTTATGAAACAAACCGTATCATTGAATTTATTTCCAATATTTATTATGAGTTTAAAGACTATGCAAGTGGTCGTTCTGATGAAGATATTTTACCAAAATCTCTTACTAATATCTATCTGATGACAGATGATTTTTACAATATTGGTAAACTAAGTCAGCCTGTTGGAACGCTGCATGATGTGATAGCTCAATGGCTCTATCTGCAAACCGAAGGACTAGACCAATCACGAATAGCTCATTTAAAGGAATTTAACCGTGTAGCTCAATTTTTAATCAACCTCAAAGAAGCTCACGACTTACTTTCAAGTTCTTATGAATATTTTTTTAGCCCTAAACCTAAAGAGTGTCTTTATACTACCAAAGAAAAAGAGGATCAAGAAGAGGAACGTCAAGCCCTTTATGAATTATGGGACGAAGCAGAAGAAGAAGCTGTTTGTCATACTGATACACGTACTGACAGAATGTTCAATGTGATGCATAAAATGAATGACTGTAAAACTGTTTTTCTGCAATTACAGGGCATTTTATCAGTAGAACAAAATGAAGCTGATAGAGCCTATTTTGTAGATATGTATGAGTGGATAAGTAATAAAATTCTTGCTATGCGTGATGATTTACAAGGCATTTTTGATTTGGAACGCAGCTTACAATTTTAATTTTTGATTTTTCGACAAAAAAATATGCCAACGGAACGACTACTTTCTGTTGGCATATTTATATGTTTTTTTTCTACTTACCCAAAAATATGAAAACTACTTCAACTACACAAATTGTGTCTTCTAATTTACCTAAAACTCCCTCAAAAAGTACAGAAACTCCAGTAAAAACGCCTAGAAAAAAACGAGTTTCTAAGCAAAAAAGTAATGAAGCTGCACAAGAGCAAACAGCAGAATCAAAAAAAACAACGACTATACAACGAAAACGTACTTCTACATCTAAAGTTAATGAAGTAGTAGAGGAGCAGGAGCAGAAACCAGTTGCTACTCCCAAAGAAGAACCAAAAAAGGCAATTGTATCTGTACCTAAAACTACCAAAAAAACATCTCCAAAGAAGCGCACATCAAAAGCAAAAAAGGAATCTATCAATTTCTATAAAATAGATACTGATAAAGATGGGATTTACAAAGGTTTTACTATCAAAATGGTAGAATATGTTGATTTTATCAAAGACTTAGGCTTTTTTCGCTATGATTTGGAAAATGGTGTTTGTCTATTTGTTCACGTAGAAAATAAGGTTGTTCGTATGGTTCAACCTCACGAAATTACGGATAGAATCATTTCCGAAGTCAGAAGGTTAGAAGGTTGCGAATATGTTACTTCTAAAATGGTCATAGAGAAATTATACGGTAATTTAGGTAGGTATTTTAGCACACCTTTACTTCAACGATTGACAACTGATATTCCTTTTGAATTTGTCAAAGATAGCAAAGGCAATGCCTATTTTTATTTTAAAAATGGTATTGTTGTTTGTAGTTCGAAAGGCTATGAACTAAAACCTTATTCCCAGTTTAATAAGCACATTTGGAAAGAACAAATCAAACCGAATGACTTCATTTTACTCCAAGATACAGCCGAATTACTTCACAATTCAGAAAAAGCCAAAGAGATAGAAGTTCCATTTATTTACGAATATGGCAATTTTGCACGGTATTGTTTCCTTTTGGCAGGAACAAGTGAGCGTTTTTTTAGTCTTTGTTCTTTGTTAGGTTATATTATCCACGACTTTACGGACTACAAGCTCCAGTCAGTTATCTTAACGGATAGTTCTATTTCTGACAATGGCGAAGCGAATGGACGGAGTGGAAAATCGTTACTGTTCAAGTCCCTAGAGAATATTCGCAACATTGTTCATATTTTGGGAAAAGACTTTGACCCAACGAGCAAACACAAATATGACAAAGCTAAACCCGATAGTCAAATCGTGTTTATTGATGATTTAAAACGCAAATTTGATGTTGAGGATTTGTTTAATGACATCACAGAAGGCATAACGGTTGATGCCAAAAATCAACAGCCCTACAAGCTCAAAACAAAGATTATAGGAACAACTAACAAACCTCTCAAAATAGAGGGTGGGAGCGCACAAGACCGTTTTATTGAGTTTGAGGTAACTTCTTTTTTTAGTCCTTCACATCGTCCAGAAGATGAGTTTGAGGGTCAATGGTTTTTTAGGGATTGGGATACCGAAGAATGGAATAAATACTACAACTTTATGCTTTTCTGTATTTGCTATTTTCTCAAAAATGGTGTTCAGAAACCTGCTACTATTAATCTTGCTATTCGCAAACTACAAGAAGAAACACAACTAGAATTGATTGAATTTCTTGATGATAAGATTGAAACTGGCAAGTTAAAAGGCATACATTTAAAAATAGAACTCTTTGATGAGTTTAGAGAACTTTACACCGATTTTCAGTACAAACTGACACAACGGAAATTTACTGAATATGTACGCAAATATTGCCTGTTATCGCCCTTGTACGCACAATTCTATACGCCTTTTTCAAAAGCTGAAAATGAGAAGAAACCCAAAAAAGGACATTCTTTTGAGTTCTTTTTACTTTCTGATAAGGAAAAAAACTAGGTGCTGATGTACCTTTTTTTTGATTCTTTAATTCAAAAGTATAGCCCCCCCTTTTTTTTCTGATTTTCTATGGAACTATGGAACATTTCTTTAAAAAGTGCTTTGAGGGTATCAGAAACAATGTTTTTAAGTTCCATAGTCAAAAATCGTTAAGGAACTTAAAAATTTAAAAGTCTGTATTTCAGTCACTTCGTGTTCCATAGTGAATTTTTAGTTATGGAACTAAAAGTGAAAAGAATGAATGAGATAAAAGTTGAAGCTCAAAAAGTAGCAGAAGTTCCATAACTCAAAAAACACTATGGAACTACAAGTGCCTGTTAATCAAGGAGCTAATTTTTTAAGTTCCACAACGTAAAATAGCTTATGGAACGCAAAAACATCCTTTAAAGGTACGTAAAGGTATATTCTTTAAAAATATTCCATAGTTCCATAAGAAAACCTACTTATTAGTACCTCACTCTTATTTGAAGTCAAACCGTTTTTAGGTTGTCTTGTAAGAAATAAGGGTTTTGAAAAGAAAAAAGAAAATGAAACAATTTACACAAGAACAAATACAGAAAGTCAATCAGATTGATTTGAGAGCCATTTTACAACATTTTGGCATTCCTCAATTAGATAGTCGTAGGTTTAAAAATCCCTTTAGAATAGACGATACGCCTAGTTTTTCGGTATTTTGGAGTGAAGAAAAAAAAATATGGTTAGCTAGTGATTTAGGTAGGGACAGAACGTGGCGAGTATTGGAATTTGTCAGAGAGTACAAAAACAAGACTTTTGTAGAAGCCATGTATTTTCTACTGGAGTTTGATGGAGCATATACTCAAACCGATTCTTTTTTCTTTTCAAAACCTGCTATTTTGCCTTTGCCAAACCATACAGAAGCGACAGCCAAACAAAAAAACGCACTTACTCACTACCTAAAAATGGATAGGAAAGTAAGTCCAACAATAGCTCAAAACTATATTCAGTACAGGCAATATGAAAGAAATGGTAAGACGTTTTACGGTTTATTTTTTCCTAACAATTCAGACGGTTTTGTATTCAGAAATAAGGCACTATCCAAACCAGTAATGTTAGGAAATGGAGATATTAGTACGATAGAGCCAACGGATAGCGACGATTGGGGAGAATGGAAATGTTACTCCGAGTGGCTACTCTTTGAGGGATTTATAGATTTTCTTTCTTTGCTCACTATCAAAGGCAAAGAGCCAAAAGCAAACTGTTTAATTCTCAACTCAACCAAGCGCATCAAAAGAGCCATAGAATACCTACAAAATGCTGAACCACGCCCTACAAAACTCTTCTGTTTCTTTGACAATGACAAAGGAGGAAGAAAGGCATTAGCTACTCTAAAAGCTGGGCTAGTAGGAATAGAAATTATTGATAAATCAGATATGTATGCAGAACACAATGACCTCAATGATTATCTAATAGCAAAATCAGACGATACTAACTCCCAAAAATAAGTACCTAAAAGTACCTACTAAAAGCGAACTTTTACCTCAATCAAATAGGTTAAAAGTTCGCTTTCTTTTATTATTTGTCTTTTTTATATGTAAATATTCTTTGTTTTATCTGTTTCTTGTCTGTTCCTTATCTATTTTTATCTGTTTCTTATCTGTACCCTATCTATTCTTTATGTGTACAATATCTATTTTTTAACCGTTTTAGTGTGAAAAATTATCCGTTCCTTATCCGTTCTGAATTTTTAGTGAGCAGAAGACTGACAGAAAAAAAATTGCTCATCAAAAATTGTTGCAACGGATACTGCAACGGCTATGCAACGGATAACAACGGCTAGAACGGATAGAACAGCGATTTTGTAACGGATAATTTATCCGTTACATATCCGTTCGCTAAACGTTACACAACCGTTCGCTAATCGTTGCACAGTGCAACGGATAATTTTACAACAAAAAAACAGTACATAGTGCGTTAAGAAATGTTATCGATGTTTGAAGGCTATGAAAGGCTATTGTAAAACAAAAATAAAAGAAAATATAGACTTATATAATTGAGAAAGTGTAACATTTAAAAATAACTTACAAGGCTTGTCATTTTTGGGTAGTTTTTGTCATTAAGTAGCAAGGGATTACTTTGACAATATTTTATATATTAGTAAAAATTCTAATGGAATATCTATTTTAATATTGTAATATTGTAATATTGAAGATATTTATTACTCTATCCTAACACCTAACTACACCATCTATTACTATGGGAAAATTTGTAATCACTAAAAGAAAAAACGAAGAATATCAATTCAACCTCAAAGCAGGAAATGGTCAAGTAATTTTGACTAGCGAAGGATATACTACCAAACAGAACTGTAAAAATGGCATTGAATCAGTACAGATAAATTCGCAATTTGATAGTAGGTTTGATAGAAAAAACTCTACCAATGGTAAGTTTTATTTTAACCTAAAGGCTTCTAATGGTCAAATCATTGGAACAAGTGAAATGTATGAAAGTGAGAGTGGTAGAGATAATGGTATCAGTTCTGTACAGCAGAATGCTCCAAATGCAGAAATTGAAGATACTATTTTGTAAGGACATTAAGTATAGAAAGAAACCTATAACCTAACAGAAACTCATATTTTAATTAATCAAATCAACTATTAATTATGGCAAAGATTATTAAAGAAGTTCGTGTAATTCAAGCACATACTGAAGAAATTTTCAGCATTTCAATAAATAAAAGCTCCGAAGTTGGATACACAATTTTGAATACGGAATACATTAGAAGTACACAGAATTCAAATAGAATTATTCTTTTTGTGGCTACTATGGTTAAATATGAATAGAAAAGGATTAAAAACCATAAATTATGCGTTCAATCAATATCACATTCCAACACGGACATATCTACAATTCAGACACACAAGAACGAATAGTAGTAGAAGAAAATACAAACTATATTCTGATTTTTGAAAATGAAAATGATATAAAAGTGGGTAAGTTTGAAGAGCCAACAAGCCTTCGTTCTTCAACTGAAATTTATGATTTTATAAAGTCAGACCCTAACGTAACACACATTAAAAAACTTAGGTCTGCAAATTCATTCCTATATCTATTTATTTCAGAAGAAAATGAGAATAAAGAAGACTTTGTCAGAAAGCAGTCTTGTTTTAGGATAAGGTTACTTGAAGATTTATTTCTATACACCAGTAGCAAATGGAAAAATAAAGATTCAAGAGAAGGAGGTAGATTAGCTGATTGTGCTTGTGTTGTGGACGAGAGCAAAGATGATGAGTTACCATTCTTCGAAAGAATCTACGCTAAATCAGTAACATCTGTCTGCAAAATGACACATATTCACTATTTTGGTAATGCAGGTAGCCCTAGCAAAAACTCTTTTGATTCTGTTTATTTATCTGATAGAAAGAGAAAAAGTAATCTTTTGAAAACTTTGAGGTCTTTTGAAGATGGAGATATTGTAGTAAGTTAAATATCGTAAAAAAAAACTCTATATGTACATGTGGGTTGCTCATAAACAGAGGAATTAAAAAAAAACTAATTTCAAAACACAATGCTATCAAAAGAACAACTAGAAGAACTAATTAAGGAACATAGAGAACATTTTCCTGATTGGAATGATGAAGACATTGAAAAGTATGCTACTATGATGGCTAATAAATACTCTACTATAAAAAAAGGCGAAAATATTATTCATTTAGACTATTTTGAAGGTTTAATTACCTTAGAGGATATTCAAGAAATTGAAACTTCTCTTAAAAAACATAACCTTGAATTAAGTAGATTTGACAAAAATGGTGTACCATACGCATCACTTCAAGATTTTACTTTACATCTTTGTCTAATTTTAAAAGAATCAGTAGTTCAAAGTATTTTGCTAGGGATTGGTACTAATGCCCTTTGGGATACAATAAAAAATATTAGTTTCTTCATTTGGAAAAAAATTCAACTAAGACATTGGAACAAGATAAATGAACCTAAAAATAGTAAAAAACTAAATTTTGGTCTAAGCATACAATTAGGTAAAAATAAAGGACTTGATTTAAAACTTGATGGTAATATGGATGAGGAAAATTTTTGGAATGCTATTGATAAAGTTTTAGGCTTATTAGAATCAAATCAGTTAAATGAATCTAGTTATGACAAGAGTTTTTATACTTTTGATAAGAAAAATAAAAAATGGATTGAGGTAGATAAAAAAGCTGCATTACTCAAAGAATTTCAAAAACAAAAACAAAATAAAAACAAAAAGTAACATTAAAAGCCGTCATTTCCAACAATGGAAACAATGGCTTTTTTTATGCCTAAAATCAAACTCTATTTAGAGAGCTGCAAACTCTCAACATACCTTCTTAGGATTTGAGCCATTACATTATTTCGCTGATAAACAGGCACTCCGTGAGCCACAAGGTTACAGGCAAATTCTGATAACCCAGTAACTGAACGTTGATTACATTTTCTATTTCTGTGTTGAAAATGAAGGCTTAAAAACTCATTTACTTCGTCTGTGTAGAGCGCATAACCATACGTTCCAGCCTTAAATATTTTATCAATTAGGTTATCTCTTAATTGTTCAAAGTCATCCATTGTGGAATGTTCTAGGTATAAATTAGGAATGAAAAACGCTGTTTCTAGGTTGGAAACAGCGTTTCTTGTTTCTGACGTTGTTTCTAGGATTGTTTCTGAAACAATTTTAGTGAAACGATAAAACAGCTTCTATTGGATTTTCTAATAGTGGCAAAGTGCGCTCGTGCAGTTCCAAAACATCTACATCAAAATAATCTGCTAAACGCCTCATTTCTTGAAAGGTAATGTCAGCTTCATTTCTTAGTAGTTTATGATAGCGTTTTCTACCAATTTTGATGTACTTAAAAAAGTCTAAATTAGGTTTGAAATGTAGCTTTCTTTGGAGTTCGAACTCGGCAACAATAAGAGCCAGTCGGTTGTGGCATACAGTCATAATTTATAAAATAAAAGTAAGTGTAAAAATTAAATTTTTAGTAGTCTATCTCTTCTCTGTTGGAAGGCGAATTGATAGGTATTCCATCTATCAACTCTCTGATGATTCGTAAATCTTTTGATAAAAAAATACGCTTCTTAGAGTATTCAATTTTGTCGTGGATAGGTTCTAACCATCGTTTCAAAGTCTTGTAGCAAACAGAATAAAACTCTTTGATTTGTCCTTTGCTCATAGGACGATGTACAGGGAGTGTGCCTTCAACTGTGATGTAAAGAGCTTCTTTTTTTTCTTCTGATTCAGTCATAAGTAAGTAGAATTAATTTAACTATTTCCCAAATAACGGAAAGAATTACCATTTATCATAGGGAATAAATGGAAATAAGTGGACTTAGTTATAAAATGATAATATAAAAGTAGATAGTTTTACAAAAAAAGGTACAAATATGTACCACTTAGTAAAAAAACTTATTTACAAACCTTATAATTCCTTAGTAAATGGATAATTTAGATAATCTACAAACAGCTTTAGAACTACAAGAAGAAGGCTATTCACTAAGTCAAATTGGCGAAGAATTAGGCGTGAGCAAAAGTAGTGTTTACCGTATGTTGAAACAGCACAAAGAATCCCTAGAAACCAAAGAAGAAACGGAAGAAACAGTAGAAATGGACAGTACAGAACGTTCTAAAGAACCGTTTCATAGCGTTTCAGACCGTTCCAACAGCGTTTCAGAAACGTCCCAAAGTGTCCAAACTGTGTCTCAAAAAAAAATGGAACGTTCCAAAATACCGTCCCAAGATTACTTGAAACGTTCCATAGCAGCATTTGAGGGTTACGACGAAGATGGAACAAGGATATATGCAGCATCAAGTAAGTATGAAGATGACGAACCTACTGAAGAAGTACAAGAAAAAAAAGCAGTTGATTCCTTAGCTCAAATGATGGATAAAGAAACAGAAATTAAGGAACATGTAGATGAGGTTCTCACTAAATTAATGAAAACACCTTTTTTCCGTTTGGATGAATTGAGTAGTCAATGGAAACAACTAAATAAGGTCAAGAATTTACTAGAAGATTTCATTTGTAGAGTAACCTCAATTTCAGATACTGAAGACGAATTATATTCTTCTTCTCATTTTCTAAAAAAATTACTGAAGCTTATGAAGAAAGCGAAAGTACGTTTAGAAACGTGGCAGATTGAGCAGTTGAAACAAGATGATAATTTCTATTTTGGAATGGTTACAAATGTAGATAATAGTGAAGAAACAGGCGTAGATTTTTGGAAGTATCAAGAGAAGCTTAAGAAAGAAACCGAAGAATTTTTGATGTCATCATTGGACATTGTTTAAGATAAGTTTTTATGCGATGATTAACAAAGCTATTTTCTTTTGGGAAATAGCTTTTTTTGTGAAATAAAAATAGTGTTACAAGTGTCTAATTGAAATATTTGGCAATATGTTTCAATATATTTGCATATTTACGTAACTAATACGTTCTTTGTACTGTTATGTCTATACGACATTGGTATAGTTGGGGTAAAAATAATTTTTTCCTCATCTAACTTCAATAAATATCAAGTCAATATGTTTTACCTGAGATTAATGTAACTCAAAACTCTTATTTTAATTTGGCAGAACAAAGTAACATCAAGTACATGGATGCTTATCATACACAAGAATATAGGTGTAATGAACCTGTATTGACAGAACCTTGTAAATGTAAAAGTGCAAATGCTTGGTTAGGAGTCGGTTATTACTTTTGGACTGAACTAGAGTTTGCTCATTATTGGGGAGCTGATTTTAAAACAAGAGCGACAGGTAGTTATGATATTTATAAGTGCAAAATAGATATTAGTGATTGTGTAGATACTGCATTTGACTATGAAGGCTACAAGTTTTACGTCAAAGAAGTAGAAAAAGCTATAAACTATTTTGAGAAACAGAATAAAAGATATGACTTAGATAGAATAAATAGATTTCTCTCAGAAGAAGTTTGGAAGCCTTTAGGAATAAAAGGCATCATTTATGAAGATATGCCTACGAATTCTTATAGAAAAAACAGGGTTTATTCAAATATAGATTATATGGAATATAGTAGAAATAAAATTTTTTATTATATAAAGAGAGTTCAAATAGCTTTATTTGAATTAAGTCCTATGAATCAATTTGAGGTTTATTTAGAAGATCAAACGTCACAATAACAAACAACTATTATGTTAGACTATAAAAAGTTATCACAACAATCAGATGAATTATTTGCTTCTTTTACTAAAGAAGGACTAGAAAAATGGATTGCATTTGATGAAAGAAGACTTATGGAGGAATTAACTTCTGGGAAAACAATTGGTGTAAGCTATGACATCTTTGATATAAACTATTTATCATCACTTGGAAGTAATAGTGATTCTTTCTTCGATGAATCTGAAGAAATAAACTATGCAAAATCAGCTTAATTATGAATGGAATTATTCGCTTATTGGATACACAGTTTACTAAAGTAAATATTGAAAGCAAATCTTTTGATAAGGGTATAACGGATGACCTAAAAAGCACTCTAAGTTATATACCTGTGTTTGAAGGTTCTGATAATTCATTTATTATAAAGTTTGAAATAACACTAAAAAATGAATTATTTACTTTGGAAGTTCAGTCTGCATCTCATTTTGAAACAACAGAAAGTATTACTGAAGAATTCAAGAATTCTAATTTCCCTAAAATAAATGCTCCTGCAATAGCGTATCCGTATGTTCGTGCTTTTATATCCAATATTATGCTTAGTAGTGGTTACAATCCTTTGGTATTACCAAGTCTTAATTTTGTTGCTATATCTAATAAAAAACAGATTGAGCAATAGAGTAAAGAAGCAAAATATATTTTTTACAAAGCTATCTTCTTAGGAAGATGGCTTTTTTTATTATTACTTACACGATTGAATTTGAACAGGCATGGCGCAGTTCCGAGTGAGCGCAGAAAAGTAAAAGTTGCCTTAAAGTATCAAAAACACAGTTTGTAAAAATATAATGATTTTTTGGTAAGCCTTTTTTATCTTATTTTGTCAATTATCTTACAGAAGGTTAAAAAATTGTATGCAGTTAAGGGCTACACACAAAACAAGGGAATAATAAGTTTACTTATTGCTTAACTATTTGTTACCAAAGACACTATTTACTTCTCGAGCAATACGAGTTTGTTGTATTTCTATATACGATTGTTCAGTCATTTGAGTAGTAGAATGACCATACATTTTGCTGATTGCTTCACTACTTATTCCTAGTTCACTCAAATAATTCCCAAAGGATTTACGCCCATTATGACTAGAAATATCTTTTTTTATACCTGCTAATAAAGCAAGACAAGCAATAGCAAGGTTATACTTACCATTCTGAAATTTTGGTATTTGATAATTGTATTTCTCAAAAATTTCTTTTGCTTGTGGTAAAAGTGGGATAATACAAGGTTTTAATTTTCGCTTTCTTGTCTTCTTTCGTTTTATCAAAATCCATTCTTTCCATTCCAGTTTTGGAGTTTGAAAAATGGTGTCTTTGTCTAAACGAGTAAGTTCTGCGAAAGCAACACCAGTATAACATTGTAGTAAAAAGCCATCTTTTGCCCTCTGTACGTGTATGTCTTGTTTACTGACATCTATTGCTGCAAATCTTTCTATTTCTTCAGCAGTCAAATAAACCAAATCAACAGGAAGACGAGGAATAGAATAATTTACCAAAATAGAAGTAAGATATTTTTTTGAATAACCAAACTCAAAAACGTGCCTTAATTCGGCTAGAACTTTATTTGCATGGTTGTGTCCTCCTTTGTGCTTTTTGATATAGCTTTCTAGCTCCATAGCCACACCATTATTCCAAGAGTTAGCGTTTATGTATTTTGTCTTTGTGAAAGCTACAAAATCTCTAATATTATTTAGTTTTCCTCTGTATGATTTAAAAGTAGAGTATTCTAAATCTGTACCCACTCTACTCTCTAAATAGTCTTGCCATTCTTGAATAAGAACCAAAAACGAAGTATAAGCAGTTTCTTTATTCTCCCACACTTCGTCAAATAGTTGTCTTAATGTATGTGGGTTGTGTTTTTGAATTATTAAAAGCTCTTCATGTTTTTGTTGGAAACGTCCTCTTAATTCTGTAATTCTTGCATTATCTGCTGAATTATTTTTTGTACACTCTTTTTGCTTGTCCCAGTTTTCAAGAAGGCAACGCATTCCAGTTGCAAATTCTACTCTCTTTTGATTTTTACTTGATAGTTTGCAAGTAACAGAATTATTTCGGATAAAGAACCAAACCTTTAAACGCATTTTTTTTGAACATAAATAATTTTAGATTTAATGAAATAAATAAAAAAGTGTACACTACTGATGATAGGTGTATTACATAGTGTACATTTTTTATAAAATTACTTCATTCCATAAAAAAAGGCTATACATACTAATATATATAGCCTTTTCAATTTCTAAAACCTCACTTATTTGCTCTCTGTATTCTACTTGTGGACCATATTGGATATATAAGAGTGCGAATATGTAGCGATAAAGGTATTTTTTATAGTATTTAGTAACTAAGATAGTAACTAAAAAAATAAAAAACCTCTTAGGCAAGTAGGAAACTACCTTTAAAAATTTAAACTAAATAAGTTCAATTTTTCATTTTTCGGTAGTGTCGCTGTTTTACTACTTGCCTTATGCTTTCCCAGTTCTAAGCCTAGAAATTTTTCAGTTAAAGCATCGGTAATTTTGTCTAACCTAGCTCTTACTTCTTTTAGCTCATATCTGAGCGATGAAACTTCTTTTTGTGATTCAAAATATTTTTCTTTCCAGTTTGTTTCTTCTTTTATTTCCTTTTCTTCTTTGTAGTTAGATACTTCTACACCTTCTAATGCTTCATTGAAATAAGATGGTTTTAATTCAAAAATTGTACAAAAACGGAGTAAAATATCTAAATCTACACTCTCTCTACTATATATTCTACGAAGTGTAGGAACACTGATTTTTAATAGACCTGCTATTTCTGACTGTCCATATTCAGAGTTTTCTATAATTTCTTTCATTTTTTTTCCTATCATAACTAATTGATTTACAGTGATTTATATTTTTATTCAAAATAAATAGCTCAATAATGAGCGAAAATGTTTTTAAATGGAAAATGTTTTTCTATATTTGTGTATGCAATATTGAAATATATACAAATATATAGAATTATATCGTAATTCTTTTAGTGAAGGTTTCAATATTGCTAGTTTTTAACTAACACTTTTAAATCAATATTACAATGGACACAGAAAAAAAGAAGAAAAAAAGGGGTGTACAAGAAGGTTATTCAGGTTGTTATACTTCTTTACCTAGTAGGCAAAAAGAAACGCTGTATGAGCGTTTTAAAAACAAAGGAGCTACTTTAAAATGGATTTTAGTTGGATTGTATTTACTGTCCGAAACAGAATTTAAAAAAGTAACTGATATGTTGGAAGTAGCGCACACTAGAAATAATGAAAGACTTAAATCAGCTTCTTGAAAGTGAAATTAAAGCCTACAACGCAACAAGACAAAGACTTTTTGTAGCAAGACAAAAGGAAAACAATGTACAAGAACGGATTGAACTCAACAATGTTGAGGAACACAAAAAAACTATTATATCAATTAAAAATCAAATTAAAAACGCTTAGGAAGTATGAACGGATTAAGGTGTATTAAAAGCAGAATGGAATATGAATGTTTGGCAAAAACTATCATACAGTCAGATGTCGAAGAAGGAATAGAGCCAACAACGGAGCGTACTCAAAACTGGATAGAGCATATTGATAATATGCTTTACATACAAAGAAGTCGTTCGCTAATGATGCGTAAAAATGGCTTAAAAAAAGACTTAACTAATTATCTTCTTTATGCAGTAGGTAAAGGAAAAGTAGGGCAAAATCAAGATTTTGTCAATCGTAAAATTCACAGAATCAAAACTTAATTTTATGGAATACTTAAATTATTTTTTGCATTGCTTAGATTCTATATTAGAAATTTTTAATACAAAAAAAAATATTCTTTCTCTTATTTTAATGCTTATTTCTTCTCTCGTTACTTTGCTTTTATTTGAAGTGAATAACAGAAAACTGAAAAGAGAAATAAGGGATTTAAAAAGAGAAAATGAGCAGTTATCTAGTCAAGTTTTTAGTTATGAACTAAGAGAAACAGGTTTTACTCCAGTAATCATTCCATAACTCTTTTTATTCACACTCTTAAATCTTATACTCATTATGTCAGAATTTTTTCATCAAGCAGCTAGTATTTTAGTCATTATCTTGCTTTGTATAGGAGCGTTTTTAGTCCTTGTTTTAGTTATTGCCCTAATTTGTCATACTATTGGTAAATTAGTTTTAGGGCAACGTTTCGAGGACTGGTGGGATAACAACATACATTTTTAGTATGGAAGCAACCTTTATAATTTCTCTTTGCTTAGTAGCTATTTTAGTCAATATATCATCATTTGGATATGGCTATTATTTAGGAAGTTACGAGAAAAAACCACTCACACCAAAAGCAATTTTATTGCTCATTATTAATCTAATTATCAACAAGCAAGATGGAAGGAATGGCAAAAATAACAATGTTTCTAGGAGAGGAATTTCAAGAAAGAATGTTTCTTCAACTACTAAAAAAACAAGCTCAAAAGGCAAAAGAAGCGTACAAAACTAAAAATGTAACTTTTGTAGTAGAGTTAGACTGTAACGAAAATCCTACTTATTCGATTGTTCCTTCTGAACTATTTGGAAGAAGCGCACAAGGAATGAGTATCAAAGAATTGTTACAAGATATTGAGCGTATTAATTCTTAATTTATCACACTTTAAATTTTATTTTTTGTATGGAATATTACAAATCAATTAGAGATAATAAAACTTTTTTTTATGCGAAAAACATGAGAAATGGCGTAATAACTAAATTGCATTTTAATAATGGTAAATTTATTTGTTTTGAAATTTTTTATGAGAAGTTAGGAGGTTGTCAATTAGGCATTTTATTAGGTTCTATTGAAACTACCGATAAAGAATACAAAGAAGCCTTACAGACTGTTTTTAATGAATTAATGGAAGCTCACGAGCCTAAAATTGAAGCTCCTGAACCAACAAGTAAAGATGAACATATTCAATATTTACAAAATGAATTAAAAGAATCTGAAAGAAAGCGTTTCGAACTTCATGATAATTTCTCTGATTTGGAAATAGAAAAAAACTTTATTTCTGAAAAACTTGAAAAAGTATCTAATTCAACTTTGAAAGTTTTTACTAAACTAGAAACATTCTTTGAGTTATACGAGAGAAGCGAAACAAAAGCATTTGATATTAACTTAGTTTCTTCTTTCGCAAGAATAATTCAGAACGAAAAAGAAGCTATTGAAAGCCTGATTAATACGACTGATTCTGACGATTTGCCTTTCTAGTCTAACAAAGCAAAAACGGCTTATCTAAGCCAAAAAACCAATTTACTATTTATTGAATACTCAAAACTCACTTTTTGTGAGGTTCTAAACTATTGCCTTATGGGAAAAATTCCAGATATAACACAAATCAAATCATATCTATCTAATCATTATGAATTTCGCTATAATCTGATTAATAATGAAATTCAATGTAAGGCAAAAGATAGTGATAAAGATTTTGAAGATGTCCTATTTGCTGATTTATACTGTGAATTGTTAGAACAAGGCTATAAAGTTACTGAACAGTTATTATCTGCTATTTTGAAAAGTAGTTTCGTACAAAAAATTGACTTTTTCAAACTTTACTTTGAAAGTCTGATATGGAATGGAAATGACGAAATAGAAAAACTAGCTAGTTACGTAAAAATGGCAGATAATGATGTACAGAGATGGAAAATACAGTTTAAAAAATGGCTTATTCGGAGTGTTGCTTGTTCCATAGAAGCAAAATTTTTTAATAAACAATGTCTTGTTTTAATGGGAAATCAAAACGATGGAAAAAGTACATATTGTGAATGGCTTGTTCCTCCTTATTTATCTGAATATTGGCAAAGGGGATTGATAGGAGATGTAAAAGACCAGCAAATTACATTAGCTTCAAATTTTCTTATAAATCTTGACGAATTAGCAGTATATGGAAAATTTAATCTAAACGGTCTTAAAAGTATGTTTTCTCAACCTACGGTTAAGGTAAGACCTCCATACGAGAAAAAATATATACAAATGCCGAGAAGGGCGAATTTTGTCGCATCAACTAACGAACGAGATTTTTTAACAGATGCTACGGGTTCGGTTAGATGGCTTTGTTTTGAGATTAATGAAATTGATTTTGCATACTCTAAAGAAGTAGATATAAATCAAGTTTGGGCGCAAGCCTACTCTATTTATAAATCCGAAGGAGTGCTAAAATACGAAATGACAAGAAACGAAGTAATAGAGAACGAAACGTCTAATTCAAGATACACTAATACAAGTGTTGAGGAAGATTTATTAAGAAAATACTACGTTCCAAGTTCCAAAGATGTACGAGGTTCGGCTTTTTATACTGCAACCGAATTTTTAACAGCTTTACAGGAAAAAGAACCCACAATGAGATTGAAAAAAATTCCGATGGGTAAGGCTGCCGTAAGTTTAGGTTTTGACAGAATTAAGTATAGAGGTGTGTATGGATATTTCGCAAAAATACGAGTAGATAGCGACTATGAAGAAGAAGAAGGCGAAACCACTAACGAAGTTTCTAATTGTGAAAATGATAACATTTTTGAAAGTAAACTTACTCAAAATAGTTACGATGTTGAAAGTGTGGCGTATGGCGATGATTGCCCTTTTTAAAAAACCTTCTTACCCTACCCACTTACTTACCCTAAGTTTTTCAAATAAAAATGTTTGTTTAAAGAGAAATTTAAAGGTTTTTCTCTTAAAAAATGAATCGGGTAGGTAGGGTAAGAAGAAACAGACCTTTTAGTAATAAAATAAAAACAGTAATACAAGCATAACAATACTGTTTTAAAACTTACATTAAACAAAAAAAATATAAATTTAAAACTCTTATTTATACCTACCTACCTACCTTTTTATAATATATAGTCTTTAAATAGGCTTTAAAAGGGTTTTTTAATAAAAAAAATAAGGTAGGTAAGATAAAAATTGTTCTTACCCAAAACTTAAATTAAAATTAGCGTGGAAAAGAAAAAATATTCAAAAGAACAAACGGAAACAGCGTTAAAGGTTGATTTGAGAGCCTTATTAAATCATTTTGGCTTTTATCAAATCAAAGGCACTTTGTTTGAAAATCCTTTTCGGAATGAGCAAAAAAGCAATAGTTTTTCTGTGTTCCGACACAAAAAAACAGGAAAGTATTTGGCTAAGGATTTAAGCAATGGAAAGACATGGAATTGTATAGATTTTATTCAAGACTATAAAAAAATCAATTTTATAGAATCTATTGAATTTCTACTAAATTTTTCAGGCGTGTTTGTTCCTACTACAAACGAATCTCTTTATTATTCAGAAGAACCACAACCACTACCAATTTTTAAACCTTGTACAAAAGAGCAAGAAAACAACCTAAATTATTATCTAAAAATTGAACGTGGTGTAAGTCCTACGCTTGCAAGAAAATACATTAAGTATTTGCAATACGAAAAGAAAGGCAGAACCTACTACGCTTTATGCTTTCGGAATAATTCAAAAGGTTATTCAATACGGAATCCGAAAATAAAAAGAACCTTCGGGATTGCAGATTTTACCACCATAGAACCACAGGATAAGCACGGCAATTCGCTTTATTCTGACTGGATAGTATTTGAAGGATTTGTCGACTTTCTTTCGGCTCTTACTTACTTCAAAAAGGAATTTAAAGCAAACATTATGATTTTAAACTCTACATCATTCCGACAACGTGCAATTAATTACATGCTCGATAATCTTGTTGTAGATAATCCTACAAGAGTTTTTTGTTTTCTTGACAATGACGAAACTGGAGAAGAAACTTTTGAACTAATATTTGAGCAGTTCGCAGAAATTGGAGTTTTCAACTACTCAAAAAAAATCTATCCAAATCACAAGGATTTTAATGTTTTTCTCACTTCTAAAATCAAATCAAATGAAAACACACAAAGACAGAGTGCAATCATTGAAAGTTGATTATCTCTATAAAAAAATGAGTTCTTACACTTTAAAAACAGAACGTAAAAAAGTCAAAGAACTTCATGCGAAATGGAAATATGCTAAAAATAGAACTTTCACTCCAATAATGATTGGTGGTAATATGAGTAAGCAAATTTTATCTAATCCTGATAATGTAGAGAGGATAAATAATTTTATTTCTAGCTACAAAATACCTCAACGATTTGAAAATTTTAATCCAAACGAATGTAGAGGTTTAGGAACGATAAAACGAAAAATTTGTATTCGTACAGATTCGCCTTTCGATACTATTCTGATTACAACTGACCAACTTCTAAAACTAAACTTACAATCAAAATTATAATTATGGCAACTCAAAGAAAAAAAACCACAACCCCCAAAAAAGTAACCATCACAAAGACAGAATCAGGAAGTTCAAAATTGATTGAATTTCTATTACTTCTATTGACAATCTACATTGTTGCAGCAGTTTACGAAGCTGTTTTAAATCCGTTTTTATGGAGCTTTCCTATCCGTGATACAGCAGGTATTTGGCTTTTAATAGGCTTTTTTCTTCTACTCTTTTTTAAATGGAAATAACATGAAAAAAATATTTTGGCATCAAATGTCCATACATCAAAAAATAAATTTTAGGTCTTATTCCATAGTTAGGAACTACTCTATATCTGTTTCTAAATACTTTTCAATAGTCCTAAGTAGGGAAATAAACCCTTTTTGTATAGAAAAACCTTTGAATTTTGACAAACACTCACTTTTTAATAAAAAAATACACTAATGGAAACTAAAAACCCAAATCCTACTACAAGCCCAAATCCACAGGAGCAGGAGCAGCCGAAAAAAACAGCCGTTGCACCAAGTGAAGCTCACGACTTAGATAAATACACCGACACACTAGAAGAAACGGCACAATTTGGCTATTATTCCGAAGCCGAAAAACTACTCAAACCTATTCCATACGCCAAGAAAAATAGAAAAACGTACATTTTTGCAAATGGCTACGCTAGTTTTTACCACTTCATTAGTTTTTTGTTGGGTTTAGCTACTGTTTTTCTTGTAGCAAAACTTTTCATAACAGAACAAAATACTATTACCTTTTTCTTTTCCACGCTTATTTTTCTTGTTCTAGTAGCTATTTTGGCAGGTTTAGAATTATTCAAATCAAATGCAAGTACAGACGTTTTTAAGGCAATAGCGAAAGAAGAAACACCCACCACAGGAGCGAAATTTGGAATGTTTGGAACATTCGTTTTATCTGTTATTATTTCGGCTATTGGAGGAGGTTTTTTGAGTTTAGAACTCAATGATAAAACGCTTTCTATTCAGAATACTAGTCAAATTGAAACGGATTCTTTGAAAAGTCTATATAGCTCACAAATTGCAGCTTATGACAGCTCTATTAATTCGGCTCAAAAAACGCTAGTGAGATATAAAACAGGCTGGAGAGCAAATACAGCTAGAGCCGATTTAGAGAAAGCAACAGCAGCCAAAAATGAAATTTTGGATAAGCTGGACGGAAAACTGACGACTTCTCAAAAAATTTCTGATGCTAAAATTTTGCTTGCAGATAAAGAAAATTTTGATTTATCCTTGTTAGTCGGTTTTATTGTTTTCTTTCTTGAATGCTTCTGTATTTTGGCTTATAGATACAAATTTATCTATTTAAGGAATTGCGAAAGAGAAGGCGTTAATTTCGGAATACTTCAAAAGAAAAACGCTTTAGACGATAGAAAGAACAATGATTTTGATATGAATGATATAACCGAATCAATCAAAGATTTATTCAAAAATTTATCTAATTCTATTCAGAATCAGGCAAATCAGACCTTTTCAGAACCGAATAAAGCCTATTCAAGACAAAGCGCAGGTTTTCAAACATACGGTTCTGAATATAAAACCGAATCAAAACGGAATCCGATAGGTTTTAAGTTTGAAAAAAAGACAGAAACAGAAGAAAACAACGCAACTCGTTTAACGGATTCCGTTAAACGCAATGCGTTGGAAACTGGAAATAGGTATTGTTTGTACTGTGATAAGCCTTACACCTACAAAGTAAATCATCAAAAATTCTGTTCTAAAAAATGCAGAATGGACAGTTGGGAGGAAGTAAAAGGCGCAAAACTTAAATTTAATAAAGAGTGATTTATTGGCTTTCTATTCAATTTAATAAATGCTTTACATTTTAATACGTAAAGCATTTTTATATTATTTATATGTATTGTATATTAGAGGATAAAAATTTTATTAAATCATAAGTAACTTATACAAATGGGAACGTTATTTAAGCAAGAACCACGAAACTTTCACAGAATTGAGAACTCTGAAAAGTTAATAGAACAAATAGAGATTCTTAAAAAAGTTCAGAAAAAAACAGGATTAACATACGAACAAGTAATTGATACTTGCAAGATGCTAGAGTTGAGGAGGAGGAATAATCTTTATGCTGACAATGGAGATATTTTTGATGAACAAATGACAGGCTTTGGAGAGCTGTTACAAGAACTTATTTCTACTATTTCGGAAGACTAAATCAATATTTTTATACCATTATGGCTTTATTAGATTTTAGGGCAGTATGTATGCCTTACTGCATCAAAAAACTTGAAAACGGTAAATATCATGTTCTCAATAGAGAGTACAAACCTTTATCATTTTGTACTGCAAATAACGATTATCTCAAAAAGGAGTTACCTATTGAATTAGAACTAGAAATAACTGAACAAGTAATTTCTAATCTAAAATTGAAGGGTGCGCAATTTCAAGATAACATGATTTTTCTTTACGGAGACGGAACGAATCCATTAAATGAACAACATAGAAAACCATACTATGAGTTACTAGATATCCTTTTTCCAGTAAGAGTAAATAATTTGATAAAGCAGTATAAATAATGAATAAATTATATATATTTTTTCATACTAGCAATTTACAAAAAACCGTATCATTCCCAAATGCTACGGTTTTTTTGTGCGTTTTAGTCAAGTGCGATATAGAAATATATATTTATATATTGTTTTATATTCACTTAAATAAAAATACATTGAATATTCATACATTATTCGTGTTTTTAATAAAAAAGTACGTATTTTTAGAGTATGTATAATAGTGATAGATTCTGAAATAATACGCTATTTTGAACTTTCTACTATGTACCACTTACTTACTATTTTATTTTATGCCAAGAGCTAAATTTTATCCTCATGAAAAAACGCTTCATGATTTACGTTTGAAACAAGATGATTTACCTAAATCAATTCAAAATGAAATCAATCTTTGGAAGGAGAACAAAACAAAAACAGGCTATCACAAAGAATATGTTGAAGAAAGCGAACAAATAGCTTCACTTATTCAGGAATGGCAAACAGAACCTTCTTTGTATGATGAATTTGATTCTATCAGAATCATTGGTTCAAATATGAATGATTCTGAAATAGATGAGGAAAATGAGGATTTGGAACAACAGCAAATTGATACAGAAATTGAGGAGCTAGAAAGAGAGCTTTCAGAAACTCAAATTATTGAATCATTACCGAATCACTCGGAAGCGACAGAAGAGCAAAAACCGAATGATTCCGAAATAGAAATTGGCTTATCTGTTCCTATTCCGAATCAATCAAATCCGTTTTACAACTCACTCAATAAAATTGAAAAGTTGTGTTACAATTTACTCAAAGAAGTAACAGAAAATCAAATAGAACACCCAGTATTCAGTTTAGAATATCTAAAATCAAAAGGATTAGATACAGGTTTTTGGTCTAACTTTTCAAAACTATCAGGGTATGAAGGAAAGCATTTTGACATAGTTCGTGTTTCTTCAACTCCTTTGTATTTCCAAATCAAACGCCACTCTTAAATCAAAAGCGAATGTTAGATATGTTATTACCTCAATTCGCTAAACAGTTTAAGACACAGCTAATTGAGTTAGAAAAAGAGAATCAATCCACCTTTAGGCTTACTTTGGAAAGTATGCCGATGTTACAGCAAGATATGGAAAGCATCAAACACCGTATTTTTTTGAGAATTTGGCAAAAAAATGAAACTATGGAAGGTTGTGTAAATGAAGTTCTTTTTTCTTCTATGATAGAAAAGCAATTATCAAATCCATCTGTCCAAATGGTTTTATCAATGCTACCCAATCAAATCAATATCAATAGTTTTTTAGAAGATTATTTTACAGAAAATAAGACTAAAAATAAAGCTGATAAATTCTTCTTTATGATGTCTTTAGTTGATGCAAAAAATAAAATTACTAGAAAGCCTATCAAAAAAGGACTTTTTCAAATGCTTGTTCAGACAGGCTCACAATTTAAAGTTTTACAAAAATTTGAAGTATAATGAATCAAACAACGCAAATCTTTACTCAATTAGATACTACATTATCTAGCCTTATTGGAAATTTAGGACTTATCAAAACGCTTGAAATGCTCAAAGAATTTGATAAAGGTTTGCCGTTTTTTCTTCCTCAAAACCCCCAAACAACAACCGAAAAATTACACGACTTTATTTTACATAGTCTAGCTCAACACGCTCAAATAAACAAAAATCTTTTATTAACGAGTAGCAAACACTATCATTCTGATTTGAGAAAAATTGCTTTTGTCTTGCTTTTTGAATTTGGTTTGAAAGTTCCTGAAATAGCCAAATTATACTCAAGAGATAATCGTTTTGTAGCCAAAAACATAAACGATATGATTTACTTACTTACTTCCAAACACGCCAATATAGAATTTAAAACTTTGTATGACAGACTTACAAGCCAAATCAACACCTACCGAAGCATTAGAAACGGAAACGACGGAAACTGACCCAACAGATTTTTCACCTTTTAATGCTCCTATGATTGATAGAGAATTTGATACTTCTTTTTCTTCTCCTTTTGACATTCCAGAAAGTGAAATAGAAGAAGAAGAGCTAGAAGAAGTAGAAGAATTTAAGCCACAATCAGATCCGACACCTAGCGAATTTGAGGAAGAAAAACCAAAATTCAATCCCAAATTTGCAGAGCTGACAAGCAAAACGGTTTTGAATGTTTTAGAGCGTTTCTTGCCTAAAGCAGCCTTTCACTTTGCAGAAATTGACACTTCACAACTTGATGGAATAGAAGTAGCCGAAGGAACAATCGAAACCTTAGAAGAACACAATAAGGAAAATTTCGACACGCTGCAAAGTGAAATTTCAGATAATATACAGCTCATTGCAGAACCATTTAAAGCCGTCATGGAAAAGCGAGATATGAATATTTCGCCTGAAACAATGCTCATCATGACCTTTGTTTTTATGATGGCAAATGTAGCTTTTACGACTATGAAAATGAGGAAGCAAAACGAAAGAATGATACTTAAAATTATTGCGCTAAACACTCCAAAAGAAGAGAAAAAGGAAGATGATAAAACAGCAGATTCAAACCCAAGAGATACTACTAAATCTAAAGGAAACGACAAATCAGACACCTCAAAAACTGAATAGGATTTACAAAATGGATTGTTTAGATGGATTGAGAAAAATCAAATCTAAATCTATTCGCTTAATCGTTGCAGACCCTCCATATTTTTTAGGAATGACACACAACGGACACAAAGGAGAGTTTGTTGATTTAGCTATCTGTAAACCGTTTTATTCCGAATTATTCAAAGAATTTAAGCGTGTTCTTACTGACGATGGTTCTATTTTCTTCTTTTGCGATTGGAGAGGATATGCTTTTTACTATCCTATTTTTGATTCTTTTATTGGTGCAAAAAATTTATTGATTTGGGATAAAACCTCAGCAGCAGGCAATTTTTATTCCTACAATCAGGAGCTTATTATTTTTCATTCTCATTCAAAATTCAATAAGGGAGGTTCTTGTATTTGGTCTGAAAAATCGTTTGCTAGTGGTGCAAAAAAGACAAATGGAGAGAAAGTTCATGCTACTCAAAAACCTATTGAAATCATTGAACGAATGATTTTAGATACAACAAATGAAAATGATTTTGTTCTTGACCCTTTTTGTGGGAGTGGTACTTCGGCATTTGCAGCCAAAAAGCTAAACAGGAATTTTATAGGCTTTGAACTCAATGATAAATATTTTGATGTTATTGAGGAGCGTAAAAACAAACTTTTTATTGATATATGAACAGTAGAGAACCTCATTTAATCGTTGCCACAGGAACAAAAGGAGTGGGTAAGACTTTCACAACGCTAAAGGAAATGAAAAACTATATCAAAAACCAAAAGAAAAAAGTAGTTGTTTTTGATACAAATTACCCTTATGAAACGTCTTACTCTCCTTTCAAAAGTATTGCTATTTGGGATTTACCCAAGCTCAAAAAAGCCGAAATAAGGCGAATCTTACCCATAAATAGGAACGGTTCGCCTATGAGTGTACAAGACAAAGAAGATGCTTTAAATGAGATTTTAAATAACTTTTCCGATGGCTTACTGGTGTTAGAAGATATAAATTCCTATTTGATTGCACCAAAAACAGTAGATGTAATTAATGCGCTCACTACCAATAGACACCGTAAAATGGATATAATGCTGCATTATCAAAGTCTTTCGGTACTATTTCCTCGTATTTGGCAAAATATGGCAGCCGTTCGTTTTCACTACCAAATGGACGATGTAAACCGATACAAAAGCCGAATACCAAATTTTGAATTAATGAAATTAGCTCAATTAATTGTAAACTATGAGTATGAACAGCAAAACAATAAGCGTTTTTTTATTTATGTTAATTTTTACGATTCTCGTATTTTGGGAGCTACCAAAAAACAAATCAACAGAGCAGCTCAGGAGCTATACAGAAGGTATAAAAATCTCAGAAATGGACTTACAGAAAAAGAATTTATTTCTTCTATGCTGTCTAAGTACACAAATTAACTTTTTCTTTTCCTTACCCTCGTTTTACACAAAACGCATTTGTGTAACCGTTCCTTTTTCTTATCCTAAAGTAGTGATAAAGAAGAGGAAAAAATGGGTTTGAGTAGGTGTCTTGTTAAGCAAGTAAAACCTAAATTAATAGAACATAATACAATAAAAGTCTTTAGAATTAGTTTTAAAGGCTTTTTATAAAAATCACACACTATGGAAACTTTAGCTCGTTACTTTATCATTTTGATAATCTATTTAACTCCTATTTCTTTTGTAGGCTTAACAGCGTTTTTAGCTTATTTAGAAAGTCCTTACTATCCTCATTTTGGATTGCTTGCCTTTATACTGTGCTTTGCTATTGTTTATGGTCATTTTTACTATATTCCTGCTCACATTGATAATTTTTACAGAAATGAATAATTCCAAAAACCTTCTTTTGAATGTTGCTGTATGTTTTTTTACTATTGCATTTTGTTTTCTAACTGTTTTGAGTAACGTAAATTTTAATCTTCAAGATGTTGAAGAACTCATGGTTTTTTCTACATTTTTAGTTATAACTATTGTTGCCTTCTTTTTTGGGATAGTTATGATATTTTTATATAAATGTTGGTAGTAAAAGCTGATTCTCTAAAAAAAACTCTTCAAAATTTAATTTTGAAGAGTTTTTTTATGCCTATTACTCAGCAAAAATACGTTTGAGTATTCCAAAATACCCTCAAAAACGTATTAAAAAACGTGTTTTTTTGCATCACTCAAAGTTTGCTATTCCTTTCTTTTTCCACGTACATTTGAACCTAACAAGTACGCAAAAAGCGAAAAATTCATACTTAATCTTTTCAGTAAAATGAATTACAATATTAATCTTTTCAGAAATGAATTATAAAGAACTAGCACTTATTTCAGTTGCCTCAATGGTAGGAGCAATCCTGACAGCTATTATAGTAGAAGCATGGGTAAAACCTACAATTCAAACTAGAATAGACAAGAAAGCAGCGAAAAAAGCAGCCACAGAAGCAGTAGCAGCTTAAAAAACAGTAGATAAAATCAGATTTATCACTTTCAATTAATTTAAAATCAACCAGTTATCAAAATATTCTTATGAAACGAACACAATTAGAACGTTACGAACAAGAAGCAGAGCAATCATTCTCTAACTATTACGGAGAAGATTTTGACGAATATACAGAAGGTTACGACGACGAGGAGGACTACGACGACGACGAGGACTACGACGACGACGAAGACTACGACGACGAGGACTACGACGACGAGGAAGACTACGACGACGAGGAGGACTTCACAGGCGTTAGTACCGTAACAGGCACAAACAAGACAGGAAAACGTCACTTAACTTTCCGTATCAAAAATGAAGAAGTTGATGGAAGTAGCAACCCTATCGCTACGACTGTTACACTTTTTGGAGCTTACGGAAGTTTTACGCCAAATGTAAAAACACCTATCACGCTTGATGAGGGTGATTACGCAGCTTTCCTTTCAGAAATTGCAGCCAATCCCCACACGCTCGTAAATCCGAGATACCGAGTAAAACAACCAAATCAGTATGCTAACTCTTTTGAAGTAAAGAAAATTGAAGCATCAGGACAGGTCAGCTCACAACGTATTCAGCCACAGAATTACGAAGACCCACGCAACAACATTCAAAACCTTATCCTAATGGATAACTTCGGATTAGTTGCAGATGGTCGTACTTCACTTACTTTCAAAATGGAAGCAGGCGAAGAAATTTCACTTGCTTTTGAAATTGCAGCTCGTGTAAATAACTCTCTGTTATTGACAGGAGGTAGCGCAGCTCCAAAGATGAAATCTAAAAAAGGAGGTTGTGGTTGTAAAAATAAAGGTGGACGTAGTCGTGGAAATGGTGGACGTGCTAAACGTGGTGGACGTGGTGGAAACCGTCGTCGTCGTAACTACTAGAAAGGAGGCACAATGAGAAAGCCTAATAACCTTAAAAATCTCATTGCTTACACGATTCAACAAAACCCAAGAGGAGTGCAAAAACTAGGTAATTCGTATGGCGAATTACCTTACAATTATAGAGAACCTATCGGCAACTACCTCACAAAAGTTTGTTTGAATATTGTAAAAAATGAAGGTATAGAGGCTTTACTTCTTGCACACCCTGACAGAAACCTATTTAAAACAAAATTTGAAAGTGAGTTTGTCAATGCTCAAAAAGACGATAAACTCAGCCTTTCAAATTCTATTGAAAATAAAAAGAAAGCCGTATCAGAGCCGAATACCATGCACTCGTTTACTCACTTTAAACAAGTACCGATTAGCTCGTTTACTTCCTCAAACGACTTTTCGAATTTCTTCGGCGCACAGCAAAACGAAGAACAGAATAATTCCACAAAAACAGCCTTTTGGGCTATTGGTATAGTAGTTCTGATAATGCTTTCTTTTTTCTTTATGCACCTTCTAAATAAAAAATAATATGAGTGGAGTATTAGGAGCAATAGGTGGAATAACAGATTTAATAGGTGGTGGGCAACGACGTAGAGCGCAGGAGTCAGAGCAAAGACATCAAATTTTGCAAATGGCACTAGCTAATAAAATGCAGAAAGACCAGTTTAGACAACAACAATCTTTTCAGCAAAACGAACCAAATCAAGAAAATACTTCAACTTCAAAGAACATGAATTATTTGATTTTTGGTGGTATCACACTAATTATAATCGCACTTATCGCAATCATTGTATGGAAACAGAAACAACAGGTGTAGAAAACTTTCTAGGAGTGTGTTTAGGTGGCAAACGTTGTAAAAAAAGAAGAAAATCAAGGCAAGACAACCGAAAAGCTCGGAGAGAAGCAAAAACACTTTCAAAAGTAGAAGATGCAAAGAGCAAAGCCTTAGCTAACGCATTTTTACAACAAACTCTCATGGAAGAGCCTAAGCAAGTGCAAGTTTTATCTAAACAATCAGTAGCACAGCAAAAAACACTTCCTCCAGTTCCACAAAACCCTCCT
>JAHDBD010000077.1 GCA_020630575.1 Bernardetia sp. | reverse complement strand
TTTGACCTTTAGATTTTAAATATATCCAAAAAACAAAATTTGGAGAGCAGGTAGGTTTGATACCTTAGCCTTGTTGGGTGTGCTAACGCACTCTTTTTTGATAAAGTTCCCAACGCTGCACCAAATTCAGAAGGTAGTAGTATCTTAGCCCTCAGCTAAGAAAGGTGTATCTAATTTTGAATAAAGAGAAACAAAGGTAGTTCCTGTTCTAATTTCCTCTTGTTCAAAACTACTAGATAGATACACCTTATCCTTTCCCAGTTCAAGACCTTCTATTTTTAGGTCTTTTATCATTAGATGTTCGTACAAAGTATTTAGTTTTTTTCTTAACTCTGAAACTGTATCTTTCAAGATAGATACTTCCTTTTCTGCTTTTTCGGCTCTTAACTCTGCCTTTTCATACTTTTCTTTCCACTCTGAATTATTATTTGATTCAGACTTTAGCATTTCTCCAGTACCGAATTTAAGCCAAGAAGTATTAATACCCTGCTCATCTAAGTAAGCTAGTATATTATCATTAATACTTTTTACCTTACCTCGTTCAATCATACTGATTGTTTCCGTAGATGTATTGGTTTTTTTTCCTAATTCTACTTGAGTATATCGAAAATATTTGCGAATTTTTTTAAATCTAAGTTGTTGATTCATAGTTACTTACGGTTTAATTCAAAAAATAATACGTATTTTTATAGGGAAATGTTTGTAAAAACGTAACAGTTTACTATCTTTGTCGTATAGATTACTAACAAAGTTATACAAACATACGAATTATATACAACAAAGTTATTATGTCCTATGGAAAACTCACTTACAAGTGTTGGAGCAAGACAAGTAGATAGTAGATTAAAAAAAGATTTTTTGATTGCATTAGGCGACAAAATTTCTCAAACAGATTTCTTGAAGTGGATTATGCAAACGACTGTTGAACATAATAAGGATATGTTTGAATTTTTACAATCTAAAAAACTCAAAAAAGAGTATGTCAAGCAACCTATCATTATTGCAACAAGCCAAATTACACCAACTCACGAAGGAATACAGCCGTCTGACAAAGGCGATGCAACGTAGTGATGATAAAGAGTTTATAGCAGCTTTACGCAAAAAAAGAGACGCTATAAAAAATAAAAAGCTAAAAGTCAAAAACTCTTAGCTATTCTATTCAATCAGAAAAAACAATTTTTTACTCATTCCAAACCCAACTAAATTACTCAAAATTATGGCTAAATGTAAGATTCAGTTTGATGGCGAAATTCCTCAAATACTACTACCAAACACTACTTGGGCTATTGCAGCCTTATTTGAAGAAAGTCAAAGGAATGAAATTTTCTTTAAAATGGTAGATTTTGAGGACGGATTAACGATACAATTACAAGATTTAGACTATACAACTCAATTTATAGAAGATTTAAACGCCAATATAGAAGATATGCAATTGTATTAGGTCAGAAATAATGCTTTTCAATTCTACTGAAAGCAATGACTAATCCTTTTTCTATTCAATCAAAAAGACTAAAAAAATACTATTCAACTTTTTATATTTTTCAATTATGGACAATCCATTTATCAGTTATTATCACTTCAAAAAGTGTGCAGACGAACTAAGACAAATAGGCGAAATTAGAGAAGCAAGAATACAAGCTAGAAAAAAGGAAGAGTACGAAAAAGAGCATCGCTATCATACATACAAACCCGAAGATAATATTGAATTAGAAAAGTCTAATGAAGAGTTTGTAGAGCGTGATTTAGAAAACCATGAATTTCTTGAAATGATGTTTTCTAATTATAACCTTTCTCAAGATGTACTACAAAGTTTAAAACTCTTCTACCAAAAAGAAACCGTTGAGCGAGTAGTATCTCAAATAGCTATTGTTTTGGCAGAAGAGTTTGAAGAGCAAAAAGTAATACAAGGAAATAAAATCAAAGCATTTTTAGAGGATATGAATGTTTCCTCTGATGAGCTTTTTTAAGCTATCCTACATACTCTGTACAATATTGCTCTATACAAATTTTTGCTAGTTTGTTTCTCTCTTCTGTTGGTATATTATGCAGATGCATGGTAGTAAGAAATTGAGTAAGATAGCTTACTGGAGGTTTTGGATGAGGAGCATTAGAAACAGTTATTGTTAGAAAATGAGCCACAGCATCAGAATAAATAGCATAGCCATAAGTATTTGTATCAATAAAAGAAATTAGATTATTTCTATAGTCTTTAAATGTTGCTTTAACTAGTGTTTTACTAGACATCATTGTTTGAAGTTTATTAGAATCAGCCATTTGTAGTAGAATTTAAAATGAATAAAAGTGAAAGATTTACCATTTCAAATATACTGCATTTTAGGGGCATTTATTACAAATTTGTCCCTTTTAAAAAAAAATAGATAGAATAAAAGCTATCAAAAAACGAAAAATAGATTTAAAAGATTAATTCTATTCAATCAAAAAGACTAAAAATTTATGTCTGATTACCCTAAAATGACCTTAGATTTATATTCAAGGTGTCGAAACTGTAATTTTGTAGGAGTTACAGAAATGGAATTAGGTTATAATTACTCTAAGTACAAGTCAGAACGTAAAATAGATAAACTCATCAAAAAAAATGGTGGTGTTTTTATTGGAAAATGTCTGAATTGTAAAAAAAATTCTGTAAAAGAATTTATATATGTAGAGGTAAATGTAGAACACAAAAAAATAAATTAATCATTTCCAAACCCAACTAAAAACTCAAAAAGTGAAATTTATATTAGAAATTACTATCTACATTTTAGTAATCTTGATTTCTTTATTTATGACTGTTCTAGCAATGTTTGTAGATGCCATAGACTTCATGCATAGAAAAGTTCAAGAGTGGTGGAAACGCTACTATTAACTCAAATCAATTTCAAACCCAACTAAATTACTCAAAATTATGAACGAACAAGAGTTAGAAAATCATGCAGTTAAAATTAAAAACATGATTCATGATTATGCACAACAAAATGATATAAATGTTCTTGTTTTTGGTGCTGTGGCTAACGAAAATAGCATTGATAAAAAAACTGGAAAAATCTGTTCGTTAGGATTCAATCACTTTGTAGGTAAAAATAAGTTTGCTAATGTCCTACTCCAAGGTGTGATAGGACTGATGGAATTAGCCATGAAAAAACTAAAATTTTCTTCTCCTAACTTTCTCAATTAAAACGATGCTATTATTTGTCAAAATTATCATCTGTGTTTTAGCTTTTCCAGCTAGTCTGTTTCTTATAGCTCTTCTCATAGATGCCGTTATCATAGACTTTATGCCTAGAAAAATTCAAGAGTGGTGGGAACACTACTTTTAACTCAAATCAATTTCCAAAACCCAACTAAAACTCAAAAAATTATGCGTTTTATCAAAAAGCCAAGTTCCATAAAAAAATTAGTTGTATTCTATTCTCAATTAGATACCGAAATACACCAATGCAGTTTTGATACTTCAAAAATGCAAGATTACATCATTACTAGCGTGGTTGATGACTTCTTAGAATCAAAAGGAAAGAAAAAAGAGCCAAGTAATCATTTATTACGAGAATCTTATTTTATTCTACAAACCCAAGAATCAAAAAAACAAATTACTGACTTTATCAAAACATTGTTAGAACAGGAAATAAAAAAGAGAAGAAATTATTTTGAAGCTGCATGTTTATTACCTCAAAACCAGTACAAAAATGGCTAACCGAAAACTACCTTATGAAATGAAGTTGCAAGAGAAAAAAGCTAAAATAGAACAAATAAACAGATTACAAAAGGCTTTTATTAAAAATATGGCTTTATGCAAAGAAGCTAGAGCAGCAGAAGAGCCAGAGCCTTATCTGAATCTGACACCTATTGAAAAACTCACTTTTTTGGAAGTGTGTGCGCTTGCGAAAGATGCCTTAAAAGGCATTCAGATTGAAATACCTCATCAGAAACCCATTATATGATTAATTTTTTTATAAACTTTTTTCTCTCCTTAGCTACTTTTTTCGCTCTTCGTAAAGCGAAATTGTGGAAAAAAGAAGCTAAGGAACTAAAAGAAGAACTAGAAAAAGAAACTAGAAAAAACAGCTATTTACAACAGCAAAATACAACTCTTCTTGCTAGAAAGTGGCGAAGTAAAACTCCAGTAAAAATTGATTGTATTGTTTGTGAAAGTCCGTTTGAAACGATTGATGTAAAAGTTTGTGAAAGTTGTAGAGAAAAAATACAGTATTCACAGCATTCTGAACCTACTAAAAACTAGAATTTATGACCTACTTACTTACTTTTTTACTTATCGTTTGCCTATTTTATCTGATTAAAAAACAGCTAAAAATAAAAAAACAAAATCGTGCTTTTATGCAGCTTGAACTTGAAAAAGGGCAAGTACACAGTTTACTAAAAAGATTTGTTTTTGATAGAAACATAGATACCGAAATTGCCGTGTTTGAGTATTTTAAGCAAACAGGTTTAGGGGAAGACGAACACACTAAAGAAGTTGCAATTTATGACAGCCTTGCCAAACATTTTGAAAACCAACAAAAGCAAAGAATATGAAACCAACAGACAAAATACTCCAAGCGTTCGGTAATTTGGGACGGAAGCCAAGTGAAAGTCATAGTGGCGACCCATTCGAACAGGCACTAAACGAAACTAAAGCAAAAGGTTATTACGAACAAGCTGCCCAAAAGCTCACACCAACTACACAAGCACAAAAACGTCGTGGTT
>JAHDBD010000036.1 GCA_020630575.1 Bernardetia sp. | reverse complement strand
GTGGAGCTGGTGGGAGTCGAACCCACGTCCAGATACGGCGTTCGTCGTGGTTTCTACATGTTTAGTTATCCTATTAATTGTCGGGAAAGAACTAGGCGATAACGTCCAAGGTTTTTCCTTATCAACTAAATTTTCGTCGCAGATGCCGTTGCACTCATCTTTGCTTAACTCTTACGGGGGTTGATGTCTATGTGTTTACATGGTAAACGGAGGTTAGTGTCGGAAGAGTAAAGACACTAAGCAAAGACAATGGTTACTTAACTCCTAGAGTTAGGCAGCCATGGCGTAATTAGATTCGCCGATTGTTGTTTTGAGAAATCGATATAAGGCTAGTTTTCTCATTAGCCTACATGCTTATACACGCAAAGACTCGTCCTGTCGAAACCAGTCAGCCCCATATAGTTTATTTTAACTAATTCATCGTCACTTTTGAAAATGAATTGGGATGCAAATATACAACTACAACTGAGAAGAACAAAGAAAAGTTCAAAATAAAAAAAGTTTGATGTTGTTGGTGTAGTTATATAAAAACACCAACAACGATTTATAACTTTACAATTATTTAGTCATTCTTATCTATCATGCTTTTATAGAGCTTATCTTCAATATCTTTGAGTTCATTTCTAACTTTTCCAATGACTGTAAGAAGTTGTTTTCTTTCTTTTACTTTTTCATCCCATTCTGGCATATCTAAAAAATCTTTTAATTTTTCTTCATTAAAAAACATGGCACAAAGATGTAAAAATGACATTTTATTCTGAATTTTTGGATGTGAAATTGTCTCATGAGTAGCATTTCTCATCAAATCATTTACTCGCATTCCCAAAAAATCAAATTCATAATCTAACCTTTTGTCTATTTTTTTAGCCAATTTTTCACGTTTTTTTTCTAGTTTTTTTTGCTTATTTTTTTTCATCGTATTTTTGGGGTAAAAAGTGGATTCAATAATGACAAATTAATTCCAAGCAATTAGGTCTTGCTTAAACTCTATTTTTGCTAAATAAGTTCGTTTTATATGTTATCATAAAATAAATAACCAATCTTTATGGTGTATTTTTTATAAATTTGACTGCAAAATTACTCAAAAATTAGTCATAAACTATGCTTTCTCTCAATCAATCTCCTTCCAAACTCAAATGGATTGTTATTCTTTTTGCCTCTCTTATTGGTTTGGCTTCTCTTTATTATACTAATGAACTTGTAGATAGTTTGGCTCAGCGTGAACAAGAACAGATTGATTTGGTAGCAAAAGCACAGGAGTTAGTAGTACAAGTGGAAGACAGCCTAATGCTTAACTTTTTAGTCACCAGTATTTTACAAGGCAATCAATCTATTCCTATGATTATTGCAGATGGGGAAGGCAACCCAAGTGAATCAAGAAATATTGATTTTAAGAAAAATGCTACTGAAGAAGAAAAAAATAAAATTTTGAGACTACATTTGACTTCCATGAAAGAATCTCATCCCCCTATCGAAGTAAAAGTTTCGGAAGAGTGGAAATATTATATCTTCTATGAAAATTCAACCCTTCTGACTCAGCTCAAATATTTTCCATACGCTCAACTTTCCCTTATTACAGCTTTTTTGATTTTTGCCTATTTTTTATTTAGCTCTTCTAGACGAGCTGAGCAAAATCGGGTTTGGGTAGGTCTTGCCAAAGAAACTGCACACCAGCTTGGTACTCCACTTTCTGCACTTATGGCGTGGGTAGAATATTTTAGAGCAGACCAAAGTGTAGAAGAAGATATTTTACAGGAAATAGAAAAAGATATTGCAAGACTTACTATGATAACAGGACGTTTTTCAAGTATTGGTTCTATACCAGATTTAAACTCTGAAAATGTATTAGAAGTGGTTGAAGGAGTGACTGAATATCTCAAAAAAAGAATATCTAACAAAGTAAAGCTAACAATCAGAGCCAACAAAGATGCAAAACTATATGCTCAAATCAATAAACCTCTTTTTGAATGGGTAATTGAAAATATTTGTAAAAATGCTGTGGATGCTATGACCGAAAAAGGAGGTAGAGGAAGCATAACTTTGTTTTTCTCTTCAAACAGAAGCCAGAAGCAACTTATTTTAGATATAACAGATACAGGAAAAGGAATTCCACAAAGTCAAATCAAAACAGTTTTTAGACCTGGATTTACTACTAAAAAAAGAGGTTGGGGTTTAGGACTTACATTAGCACGAAGAATTGTAGAACAATATCATAACGGAAAAATAAGCGTCTTAAAGTCAGAAGTGGGGAAAGGAACTACTTTCAGAATTATTTTAAGAACAAGTGATTAAATACACCTTCAAAAATTTGCAATTTGCTAATAAAATGGTAAATTACAGACGTTTGTCAAAAATAGACAAAAAAAATAAGTCAGCAATAAATTTGCTGACTTATTTCAATCAATCCTATCCTAAAAACTAAGCATCTTTTTAAGAAATTTTGAAGTAAAAAACTGATTTCTGAAAAGGTGCTTTTGTGATTTACATCTTAAAAGTCTTTTCTTATCAATTTAGTTTCAATGTCTTTCTTAGAATTTCCTCAAAGTTTTTATAATTAAGTCAAATCTTTCAAATCAAATTTGGTTTCTTTGTCTTAATCGTTACGCTAATATACGGTAAGAATTGATACAAGATTTGTTTCTTCGATATAAACAAATAAGGGGTCGGTTAAAAGCTAAATTTGTTCGGTAAAAAATAAAGTCTGATTTTAAGCTCTTTCAATTTAGGCGTGAATCTCTCTCAAAGCATCTTCATTTGCCTCAATGATTCTATTTACATCTTCATCAGAAAGAGCATTTGATAAAAACCAACTCTCAAACTGAGCAGGCGCAATATAAACCCCACGATTGAGCATAGCATGAAAGTATTTTCCAAAAAGAGCTGTGTCACAAGTAAGCGCATCTTCAAAATTCTCTACTTTTTTATCTGTAAAGAAAATATTTGTCATTGAGCCAATTTGATTTACTGTATAATTGAAACCTTGCTCTTTGATAGATTTACGCATTGCTTCAGCTATTTTTGAAGTCTTTTGTTCTAAATTTTGATAAATTTGAGGATTATTATTTAAGATATTTAGAAGTGCCAAACCTGCTGCCATTGCCACAGGATTTCCAGAAAGCGTTCCTGCTTGATAGACTTTACCAAGAGGTGAAACACAATCCATAATTTCTTTTTTCCCTCCATACGCTCCCACAGGCATTCCACCACCAATAATTTTTCCTAAAGTAGTCATATCAGGTGTAACTCCATATACTTCTTGCGCTCCACCTTTTGCAAGCCTAAAACCTGTCATTACTTCATCAAAAATGAGTACAATTCCATTTTTATCACAGATTTTTCGTAACCCTTGTAAGTAACCTTCTTTTGGCAACACACAACCCATATTTCCAGCTACAGGTTCAATAATAATAGCTGCAATTTCATTTGGATTTGCATCTACTAAATATTGAATAGCATCCAAATCATTGTGAGGAGCTAATAATGTATCTTTTGCAGTTCCCTTTGTTACCCCAGGGCTATTTGGTGTTCCCATTGTTGCTGCGCCACTTCCTGCTGCAATCAAAAATGAATCGCCATGACCGTGATAACAACCAATTGTTTTTATGAATTTTTCTCTCCCTGTATAACCACGAGCCACACGAACAGCAGACATAGTGGCTTCTGTTCCAGAGTTTACCATCCTTACTTTTTCTATCGATGGAACCATCTGACAAATTAGTTCTGCAATCGTTACTTCTCTGCGTGTTGGTGCGCCAAAAGACGATGAGCCATGAACAGCTTCAATGATTGCTTGTGTAACTTCTTCATGTCCATGTCCTAAGATCATTGGCCCCCAAGAGCCAATTAAATCAATGTATTTATTGCTATCTTCATCAAAAAGGTAAGCTCCTTTTGCAGATTTCATAAAAACAGGAGTTCCCCCAACAGCTTGAAAGGCACGAACAGGAGAATTTACACCACCTGGTATATGATGTTGAGCCTCTGAAAAAAGAGATTGACTATTTGTTAGTGTTACTGGATGCATCATTTTTTAGTATTGAATGAATTAAGGTAATTTTTGATAATTACAAAAATAGGAATTTAATTGTTTTCATGTTAAATTATGTATTGTCGGTGAGACACTGACAATAGCAAAAAAGAGTCTTTTAATACTGAGTTTACAATTAAAATGCTCTCTTTTAATCAAATAGAAGTTGAATCCGTTGATAGATTCTTAAACAACTTCATAACAAATTTTAGTTAGTAAGAATAGTAAAACAATTTTTGTTAAATTACACTTATGATTTTGATAATCTCTATAAATTGTTCTAAGTCAGAATATAAATCTAGAATAACTTTACTTAAAACTTAATATAATAATGAAAAAAATACTTTATTTCTTTGAAAAAAATGCTTTTGGCGTTTGTGCCAAAATAGGTGAACGTTTAGGAATTTCTTCTGAAAGTATTCGTCTCTCTTTTATATATGTTTCATTTATTACTTTTGGCTCTCCCATTTTTCTTTATTTAGTTCTTGCTTTTTGGATGAAAATGAAAGCCCATTTAAGAAGATACAGACAAATTATTAGAGGATTATAAAATATAACAATTATTTTTTTGACTTTAATTTTAAATCAAAAATATTGTGAATACAGTGTTTTTGATGTTAATCATGGAAAGTACAAAAATGCAAGTTGTTTTAACAAGTTGGACAGTATTAACATTTTTCACTAAAAATAGGATTTTTTAAAGACTTAAAAAGAGCATATTGTGTGAAAAAAGATTTTATTTTTTTTGATCAAAAACAGAAAACAGTGTTTAAATATTTTTTAAGCACTATTTTTTTGATTAAAAATAAAAGTAGTTAACTATACTAACAAAAAAAGTGTTTCATTTTTCTAATCTCAAATCTATTAGAAAAAAATTTTTATCTTTTTTTAGGATTATTTATCAAATCTTCAAATTCTGACATTTTTTATTTTTTTTATTTAAAATTCTGTTATTACAATTAAATTCAGAATAAAAAACTAAAAAAACAAAATAAATCAGAATTTTATACCACAAAGACATAACTTATAATTGTGTTTTTCAGTGTTAGAATAATGCAATAGTTAGAAAAACGTCATGTAATATTTGGAATTGTCAAACAGAATTATCTACTTGCAAATGTTTTAGACGCAAAACATAACACAAGTCTAATCCCCTTTACAACTAATATTATTATGTCAAAATTTAATTTGTCAAGCAAATTTATCCTCGGCTTAGGCCTTGCAGGTTCATTAACGTTTTTTGGATGTGAAACAGCCGAAAAACAAGCGATTGTAGAATTAGAACAAACAACAGATAAAGTAAGCTCAGAAGAGTTTATTAAACATCAGTTTATTGTAGTTCTTAAAGACGGTACTTTCGGACAAAAGTTAGGAAAAGTAGCTGTTGCTCCAGTATCAAGTAGAGAAACAAATCTCAAAAACTTTGAAGCAAAACAAGAAGCTCTTACAGCATCTGTAAACGAAATGGTAGCTCAATTTGGTGTAGAGCCAGAAGCTATTGAGTTTGTGTATGGTGACGCTCTTTTAGGCTTCGCAGGTACATTTACAGATGATCAAATTAAAGCTATCGAAAATGATTCTCGTGTAGAATATGTAGAGCAAGATCAAGTAATGCGTATTTCAGACGGATTTGCAGATGATGGCAAAAGTGGAACAAATACAGTTTCAAGAACAGAAGCACAATCTACTCCTTGGGGAATCTCTCGTGTAGGATATGGAAACTATGCAGGTGGTGCTCGTTGGGCGTGGGTTATCGATTCTGGAATTGATGGTTCTCACCCTGATTTGACAGTTGACACACAGTTCAGTCGTTCTTTTGTAAGTGGATACTCTGGCACTCAAGATGGAAATGGACACGGAACACACGTAAGTGGTACAATTGCAGCTAAGAATAATTCTATCGGAGTTGTTGGTGTAGCAGCAGGTGCAACACTTGTTTCTTGTCGTGTATTTGCTGGAAATAGTGGATCTAACTCAGCAGTTATTTCAGCAGTAGATTATGTAAAAGCAAATGCTTATGTTGATGATGTTACAAATATGAGTCTTGGTGGTGGTCGTTCTACTACATTAGATAACGCTATAAAAAGTGCAGCTAATGCAGGTGTTTATTTTGCTCTAGCAGCAGGTAACGAAGCTCAAAATGCTAATAATGTTTCTCCTGCTCGTGTTAATGGTAATCGTATCTTAACTGTTTCTGCAATGGACGTTAATAGTCGTTATGCTAGTTTCTCTAACTATGCTAATCCTCCAATTGATGTTTGTGCTCCAGGTGTAAGTATCAACTCTACTTGGACTGGTGGTGGATACCGTTCAATCAGTGGTACTTCAATGGCAACTCCTCACGTAGCTGGTATCTTACTTATCAATGGTGGTACAGTTAATACACAAGGAAATGTTCAGAATGACCCAGACGGAAATGCTGATCCAATTGCTAAAAAGTAATTAAAAAGCAAAAGAAGTCAAGTAAAATATCTTGATTGAATAGATAGAAGATTAAAAAAACCTATTTCTTAATTGAAATAGGTTTTTTTTGTACTACTAATTTTTTCTATAAAAATAAAAACCCTCTTCCACGAATACCAACTAGCCAAACTGATGAGGAAATAGGTCTTGGACTAGATAAGTCATCAAAGAAATATTCTCTTGCTACAAAAAACTCAGCCTTTCCTTTAAGTCCTCTAAAATCAAATCCTGATTCTATTCTATAATTAAATTTGAAGTTTTCTCCTCCTTTTTCTTTTACTTTGTTTGAGAAAATAGCTGTATTGACCCAAGAACGATTATAAAAACCCCAAGCATTTTTTTCTTTTTGACTGAGTTTAACATCAATTCTGCCACCTAAGAGAACCATTCCACTCATATAATCCCAACTTTGTTGTTCTGTAAAACGAGGAAACCGAGAATCTTCTGAAACAGTGTAATATTCTGCTCGTCCCCAAATATTTGTTGTGATTTTAGGAGAAAGGTTTATTTTATCGCTTGTTGCTTCTACGTGTAAGCCATTCAAAATAGCTACCCTTGAGGTAGGTTGATAACCAATTCTTGAAGTAGTATCATTGGGAGGCGAGTCACTATCTATTTCGTGTCTTGATTTGTGAGTAAAGCCAATATTCCAAGTAAAATTTTTCTTTTTATTGAAATAAGCAAAACTTTCTTGTAAAATAATTCCACGAGGGTTAAAAGCAATATTATTGTAAATATTTGCATTTACCTCAATGGAGGATAAAAAAACAATTGAATGCAAACCAACATCATTCTTTTTAGATTTCCAACGCACAATATCCAACAGTCCACAAACCTGAGCATTCCAACCTTGAGAGTTTTCAGTAGAACTAAAACCCCGAGAATTATGTCCTGCGAAATTAGTAACTGCAAAATATGTTTTTTCAGTAGAATGAGTTGCTGTTGTATCTAAAAAGGGTAAAACCTGAAAGTTTCGCATTACATGAGCTTGTGAAAATGCGAAAAATGGCAACAGAATAAAATAGAAAAGGAAAAGATATTTTTTCATAGTTGTTGAAATAGAAAACCCTAAGAGACTAGACTTACAGTCCCTTAGGGTTTAGACTAAAGTTTGAATAAAAACGATAATTATTAATAAGCTCTAGCAAACAAAACACGTTCTTTTGAAGGTTTTCCAGTCAAAATACATGTTCCATCTTCTTGTGGATTGTTTAAAGGAATGCAACGAATGGTTGCCTTTGTTTTGTCTTTAATTTGTTCTTCTGTTTCAGCAGTTCCGTCCCAGTGGGCAGAAACAAAACCACCAGCATCAAGAGCTTTTTCAAATTCTTCCCACGTATTTACATAGGTGGTATTTGAAGTTCTGAACATTAAAGCTTTGTCATGAATATTTTGCTGAATGTCTTTTAAAAGTTGTTCTATTTTTTCGCCTACATTTTCTAGCTCCCAAGACATTTTTTCTTTTGTATCTCTACGAGCAACTTCTATTGTACCATTTTCTACATCACGCATTCCAATTGCCAAACGAACAGGCACACCTTTCAATTCCCATTCTGCAAACTTAAATCCTGGACGGAAAGAATCTCTATCGTCTAGTTTTAAAGAAATATTTGCAGCTTTTAGGTCGTGCATAAGAGGAATTAAAGCTCTTTTTATTTCCTTTAAATCATCTTCATTTTTATAAATAGGAACAATAACAACCTGAATAGGAGCTAACTTTGGAGGTAGAACCAAACCTTCATCATCGGAGTGAGCCATAATAAGTGCACCCATAAGACGAGTAGAAACCCCCCAAGAAGTTCCCCAAACATAATCTAATTTGTTGTCTTTTGCAGCAAATTTCACATCAAATGCTTTTGCAAAATTTTGTCCCAAAAAGTGAGAAGTTCCTGCTTGAAGTGCTTTTCCATCTTGCATCAAGGCCTCAATACAATAAGTTTCTTCTGCACCTGCAAAACGTTCTGATTCTGTTTTTAGACCTTTGACGACAGGCATTGCCATATAATTCTCTGCAAATTCAGCATATACATTTACCATTTGCTCAGTCTCTTCGATAGCTTCTTGACGGGTAGCGTGTGCTGTATGTCCTTCTTGCCACAAAAATTCGGCAGTGCGCAAAAACAAACGAGTACGCATTTCCCAACGCACAACATTTGCCCATTGATTAATCAAAAGAGGTAAATCTCTATAAGACTGAATCCATCCTTTATAAGTATTCCAAATAACAGCTTCACTTGTCGGACGAACGATGAGTTCTTCTTCTAACTTTGCATCTGGGTCTACCATTAATTTTCCTGCTTTGTCAGGGTCATTTTTTAGACGATAATGCGTAACGATAGCACATTCTTTGGCAAAACCTTCAGCATTTTTTTCTTCGGCTTCAAACAAACTTTTGGGAACAAAAAGAGGAAAGTACGCATTGCTATGTCCTGTTTCTTTAAATTTATCATCTAAAATACGTTGCATTTTTTCCCAAATAGCAAAACCATAGGGTTTGATAACCATACAACCACGAACGGCTGAATGTTCTGCTAAATCTGCTTGTTTTACGAGTTCGTTGTACCACGCTGAATAATCTTCTTTACGTGTAGGAAGTCCTTTTGCCATAAGAAAAAGTAATAAATAGTTATCTTAATTGGTTTAATTTCTGTTTAATTCACAAAGGTAAAATTTTTGAGCATAAAATAATACTCAACAGGGCATGTTCATAAAAATAAAAAGTATCTGAAATTGTGCGTTCAGTTCCCCAAAACTGAACGAAACTCTTCCTCAGAAGCGTACTTTATGACAATATCACGCTTCTGAGGAAGCGTAAAATTCGTTTTTGAGTAAACGAATACACATCAAGTTTTTTTATGAACATGCTCTGCATAGTATTAGAACTTATTATTTTTCTTTCTTTTTGGTAACCTTAGGTTTCTTCGTTTTTGGTTTATTTTCCTTTACTGGCAAGCCTGCTTGTTTATCTAATTGCTTTTGATATGCTCCTTTTAATCGACCTATTGCCCATTTCCATGTATCATAAATTTCGACAGGTTTTACGTAGTTCTTTGGTGGATTCTCTAAAAGCCAAGGTGCATGCAACAAAACAGGAACTTCATCTTTAAGAGTATCATTTAGTTGTATGTCAATTTCTGGAATCCAATTTTTGATATATTCTGCCTTTTTATCGTATTTGAGTCCTTGCCAAATCGGATTTGTATAATAAATGTCTAGAGCTTGTGTATTCCAATTTAACCAATTGCTACAAGTATCATAATCTAAGAGATGACTTTCAAACCATGCAGCACCCCATCGCCAATCAATTTTGTAATTCCTTGTCAGAAAAGAAGCACAATTTACTCTTCCTCTGTTTGACATAAAACCTGTTTGTAAAAGTTCTCTCATGTGAGCATCTATAAAAGGCACACCTGTTTGTCCAGTTGCCCATTTTTCAAAAAGAGAATAATCTTCTACAAATTCTTTTGCTTGTTCTGTCTTATTTTTTATTCCTTCAATTTTGAAAATCTGATTGCCATGTTTTATTGTTTGAAAGTAAAAAAAATCTCTCCAAACGACTTCAAAAACAAGCCACCACGTACTAATATTTTTTTTTATTTTTGATTCATATTCTTTTACTGTCCAATAAATCTGACGAGCAGAAAGCGCACCAACTGCCAAATAGGGCGAAAGTTTTGAACTATAATCTTTACCCAAAGAGCGATTACGAGTAAATTTATAGCCTGTCAAAAGTTCACTTTCAAAAGTATAATAATGAAGTCGTTCTAAAGCGACTGTTTCTCCTCCTTCAAAAGCGATTGTTTCAAGATTTTCTAATTCAGACTCTTCAAAAACCAATTCTTGAAAAGTTGGAAGAGTACCAAAAAAATCAGTATCCGAAATTTTTATAGTTTGAGGTAAATTTATTTTTTTTGGCGTTTGGATAAGTGGTCTTACTTCTGTTTTTTTAGTCAGTTCGATTCTAAATTCTTTTGATATTTGTGGCGTTTGAGAAGGTGGAAAAGGAGCATCTTCAATATGATATAATGTTTTGCCCCAAATAAGAGTAAGTTCGATTTGTTTTTTTCCTGCTTTCAAATCTTGTTTTAGAAGTTGATTTTTTAGATTTTCTTCTACAATAATTTCTTCATAAGTAGGTTCACTTTGAGCAAAAATTTCTATTATTTTATGTTTATTTTCTTTTTCTTGATTAAATTCTGCTATAAAATCAGGAATAATTTCTTCTGGGCTTCCTTTTCGCAGAATTAAATTTGAACCTATTTTATTGAGGTTTTTCTTAAAATTTTCTACTGTTTCTATCAAAAACTGAACTCTTTTGGCATCTGTTTTACGAAAATCTAAGTCTAAATCGGTATTTAATTCAGAATTTGTTTTCGAATTTTGATATGTTCTTTCGTTTAAAGTTGTCTTTTGATTTAGTTTTTCAAACTGTCTTGTATCAAAACAAAAAATACAAAGTACACTTTCATATTTTTGAATTGCTATATCAATAATTTCATTATCATGAAGTCGTAAATCATTTCTAAACCAACAAAGAGCTGTTTTTTTTATTTTTTTCATAGTAAATTAGTTCAGTCCAGTAGGGCAGTAATTTTTATTTTATTCTGTGTACTACAATAGAAAAATTCATTCTTTAGTTTCATAAAGAATGGTAGTCTGATTTTTTGGTTCTTCTATTTTCTTTTCCTTTTTTAAAGATTTTGTTTTTGTAGTTGTTTTTTTTCTTCTACTTGCCATCGAACCCATTCTAGAACCATGTTTTTCATAGACTTTTTTAGAAATCTCTTTTGTTTCAGGTAATTTTTTGATAGCAAAATACTTGTCTTTCATTCGCTGCGATTCTTTTTTCCAATCTACAATCGGTTTTGGATAATGTTCAATAACTGTTTCATTCGGATTTTCAGCGTGAAAAATGATTTGTTCTGGTGTATATTCTCTCAATTCTGGAATCCATTCTTTGATAAAATCACATTCTGGGTCGTGATCAATAATTTGTTTGGTAGGGCTATAAATTCTAAGCGTATTTATCCCCACTACTCCAGCTTGCATCTGCAACTGACTAATATGAATTCCTGCTTCATAATCGGTATATAATTTTGCCATCGGTGCATTGATAGTTTTCCAACTCAAATGTAGCGTGTGCATAGCAAAAGAAGCAATCATGGCACGCATTCTGAAATTAATAAAACCAGTTTGATTCAAACATCGCATACATGCATCGACCAACGGATAACCTGTAACGCCATTTATCCAAGCCTCTAAAAATTTAGGATTATTATCATATTCTAATTTTTTGTATGCTGGATTTAGGGCTTCAAATTCCATTTGTGGTTCAGTTTCCAAACGCTGAATAAAATGGTCACGCCAATGCAAACGAGAAAGAAAAGATGATAAAGAACCTTTCCAACGCTTTTTTTCTTGTATCAAAAATTCAATTTCCTTTTTTTGTTTTTGGTTTAATGAATTGTTTTTAAGTTTTTTTTCTAATTCTTCTATTTCGGTTTTGAGTTCTTTTTGTCTATTTTGAGTAGCTTGATAGGCATAACGTCCCGATAGCGTTCCCCAAGCTAAATGTGCAGAAAAACGAGAACCTGCACTAAAGGCAGAATTGGGGGAAGAAATCCCACCACGATACGCAATGCCCCGATAATATAGAAAATCTTCTAAGGTTTGATGAGCTGCTGTTTCACTGACAAATTGAATTTCTTTTTTTGTTTCATCTTTATTTTTTAGAGTAAATCCAAAATCTTCTACCTTTAATCTTTCTTTATAAAATTCTTTATATCTTTTCCAATTGGTAGGAAGCACAACAACTTCAAAATTTTGTTTTGATGGAATAGGGTATGTTTTGGCATAATTAAATGTATTCCAAAGTTTTCTACGTTCCTCTCTTGATTTTAATCTTCTAAAAACGCCTGTTTGAAGTAATTCTATCCATTCAATATTATTTTTCTTACAAAACTCAATTACTTTTTTATCTCTTTCAAATGTCCAATCAATTCCTATTTCTAAATGCGAATAAAGTTTTTGAAAAGGTGTTTTGCGATAGATTTTTTCAAAAACTTCTAATACATTTCCTTTAAAAATGGCAATTTCTTTATTATATTCTTTCTTAATTACTTGCTGCAAATCAGAAAGCGCAGTAAAAACAGAATTGACATGAAAAGCTGAAGTTTCAGGAGCTTTCAAAAACTCTTCCTCAATGATGAAAATGAGAGTTACTTCTGTATTTTTACTTTTCTTTGCATCTTCCAAAGCCTTCGTCAAAGCAGGATTATCTGTCAGGCGAAAATCTTTTTTGAGCCAGTAAATTGATAACATATTACTTTGATTTATTGTAGAATGTTTCATAAATCAAAAACACCAATTTGCATAATAGTGTTTAATATTGACATAAATAAATACAGTTACAGCCATTCTTTACTAAACAATTTTAGAAAAACAAAAACAAAAATTCCCTATCCAAAATTAATTGAATAGGGAATTTTGTTTATAATTCAAAACCTCGTTGACGGTTTCATTTGAACCTCAACGACGGTTATCAGTTTTAGTTTACACGCTCAAAAATACCTGCAATACCTTGTCCACCACCAATACAAGCAGTAACCATTCCGTATTTTTTGTCTTGTGCTTCCATTTCATTCATAAGTTGGATAGTAAGTTTTGCTCCAGTACAACCGAGTGGGTGTCCTAATGCAATTGCTCCACCATTTGGATTTACTTTAGATTCATCTAGCTTCAAATCACGAATCACAGCTAAAGATTGTGCTGCAAATGCTTCATTAAGTTCGATTACATCAATATCTTCCAATTTCAAACCTGCTTGTTTTAATGCTTTTGGCACAGCAGCTACAGGTCCAATTCCCATAATACGTGGATCAACACCAGCAGAAGTATAAGCCAACATTTTCAAACGAGGTTTCAAGCCTAATTCTTCAACCATTTTCTCAGACATAACGATTACAAAAGCTGCCCCGTCTGAAGTTTGAGAAGAGTTACCTGCTGTAACTGTTCCATCACTTGCAAAAGCAGGACGAAGACCACCCAAACCTTCCATAGAAGTATCTGCACGAGGTCCTTCATCTGTATCAACTGTGAATTTACGAGTTTTTTTCTGTCCGTCTTCGTAGTAATTTTCTTCTACTTCAACAGGTACAATTTGACTTTTAAATTTTCCTTCTGCAATCGCTTTTAATGCTTTTTTGTGAGAATTTACAGAAAAAGCATCTTGGTCTTCACGAGTGATTTTATAATCACGAACAATTTCCTCTGCTGTAAGTCCCATAGAAAGCATGTATTCTGGGTGTTCGCTTACGATATTCCAGTTTAGAGCTGGTTTGTAACCCATCATTGGAAGAGCAGACATAGATTCTGTTCCACCTGCAATAATACAATCTGCTGTTCCTGCCTGAATACGAGCAGAAGCCAGTCCAATTGCTTCCAAACCAGAACCACAGTAACGGTTCAAGACCATTCCTGGTACATTGATTGGCAAAGAAAGAAGAGAAATAAGTCTTCCCATTTGCATTCCTTGCTCTCCTTCTGGGATTGCATTACCAACAATAACATCATCGATGCGTGTTGGGTCAAGATTAGGAATAGATTTTACAAGATGTTTAATTACATCAGCTGCCAAATCATCTGAACGGTAATTTTTAAAACCACCTTTTTTAGCTTTGCCTACTGCGCTGCGAAAGCCTGTTACTATATATGCTGTTTGACTCATTTTTTATCAGTTATCTTTTCAGTTATCAGTAACCAGTTATCAGTAATCAGTTAAAACCAAACTACTATAACTTATTTTTTACTTGAACTGTATGTTTATAAATTATTTATAAAAATGTTTTATTTTAAGCGTTGCCAAGGTCAGATTACTAACCCTTGACAACGTTTATCTAAATGAATTATCAGAATTTTTAATTAAACAAACCTGTATTTCAGTTCATAATTTTTAATTAGCTACGCTGAATAATTATTTCGTAATTCGTAATTGAATGATTAGTTTCTAAGTGGTTTGCCTTTGAATAAAATGCTATTTATTCTATCCAATGTTTTTTGCTCACCACAAAGAGATAAAAATGCTTCTCTTTCTAAGTCTAAAAGATATTGCTCAGAAACTTGTGCTGCACCTGAAAGATCACCACCAGCAATCACATAGGCTAATTTTTTAGCAATTTTGATGTCATGAGGAGTTGCATAATGTCCGTAAAGCATACCAACAGCACCAGCTGTAAAGGTTGCCAAAGCAGTTTTTCCTTCTACATCAATGTTTTGTTGTTGAACAGGTTGAGTATAGCCAGAAGCTACCATTTCCATTGCTTTGCGTTTTGCATCGGCTAATAAACGAGAACGATTTAATGTATAATCATCATGTCCACGTAAGAATCCCATTTCTAATGCTTCTTGTGCTGAAGTTGCTACTTTAGCTGTTGCAATATTTAAGAATACATCTTGTAAACGGTTTACTCTAGGGTCGCCAGTTGTGAATGTATTTGCAGTACGACGAATCATTTCTTTCGTTCCTCCACCAGCAGGGATAAGACCAACGCCTACTTCTACAAGCCCCATATAGGTTTCTGTATGTGCCTGAACGTGGTCAGCGTGTAAACAAAGTTCGCAACCACCACCTAAAGCTAATCCAGAAGTTGCAGCAACAACAGGAATAGCCGAATATTTAACACGCATCATTGTGTTTTGAAACTGACGAATCATCATTTCTACTTCGTCAAATTCTTGCTCTAATGAATACATATAAAGCATTGCTAAGTTTGCACCTGCTGAGAAGTTTGGTGCATCATTACCAATTACTAAACTTGTATATTCTTTTTCTGCCAAAGAAATAGCTGTATTGATTCCTTCAATAATTTCGCTACCGATAGCATTCATTTTAGTATGGAATTCTAAACCTAAAACGCCATTTCCTAAATCAAAAATTGTTGTTCCATCGTTACCCCATACTTTATTTGTTCCACGTATAGCATCTAAAACAATAAACTCTTCCGTTCCTGGAATTACTTTATATGATTTTGATTCGATATCAAAATACAATTTTTTACCGTTTTCAGTTTTGAAGAATGAATCTACATTTTTAACCCAGTCAGCTACTTTGTAGCCAGCTTCTTCCATTTTAGCAATAGTTTCTTTTACACCAAGGGCATCCCAAGTAGCAAAAGGTCCCATTTCCCAACCAAAACCAGCAGAAACAGCATTGTCAATTTGGTAAGTGTGGTCTGCAATTTCAGGAATACGGTTAGAAACATAAGCGAATACATCATAGAATGTAGTACGGAAAAATTCGCCATATTTAGAATCATCATTTAAGAAGATAGCAAAACGTTTGCTCAAATCATCTTCGTCTTTTGCTTTGCCATATACTTTAATGTCTGGCTTTTCAGTAGGCTTATATTCGTAATCATTTAGGTCTAATTCAAGAATAACAGTTTTGCCTTTTTCGTCTTTTGTTTTCTTGAAATATCCTTGTTTAGTTTTGTCTCCGTACCATTTGCGTTTATCCAATTCTTTTACAATGTTTGGCAATTCAAACATTTCTTTACGCTCATCATTTGGTACATTTTGAGCTACACCATTTGCTACTTTGATAGTTGTATCTAATCCAACCACATCAAGAGTACGGAAAGTTGCTGATTTTGCACGTCCGATAATTGGCCCTGTAAGTCTATCTACTTCACCTACTGTAAGACCATATTTTTCTACTGCGTGAAGTCCTGACATAATAGCAAAAACACCGACACGGTTAGCAATAAATGCAGGAGTATCTTTACAAAGAACTGTTTCTTTACCTAAATAAAGGTCACCATATTGTAAAAGAAAATCTACAATTTCTTGTTTTGTGTCTTTACAAGGAATGATTTCCAAAAGACGCATATAACGTGGAGGATTGAAAAAGTGCATTCCACAGAAATTTTCTTTAAAACCTTGGCTTCTTCCTTCAATAAGCATGTGCATTGGAATACCTGATGTATTTGATGCAATAATTGCATCTTCTCTACGGTATTTTTCTACTCTTTCAAAAAGTTGTTGCTTAATATCAAGTCTTTCAATAACAGCTTCTAAAATCAAGTCACAATCAGCAATCCAATCAAGGTTATCAGTAAGGTTTCCTGTTTTGATACGGCTTGCAAAACTATTGCTATAAAAAGGAGCTGGTTTTGATTTAGTAGCTTCTACTAAAAATTTGTTTACCAAACTATTTCTCCAAAGAAGACTCTTTTCTTGTTTTTCGTCTTTTGGAGCTTCTAAAGGAACGATGTCTAATAAGACAACTTCACAACCGATATTAGCAAAATGGGCAGCAATACGAGAACCCATTACACCAGAACCTAAAATTGCCACTTTGCGAATGTGGCGTTCTGCTGTTTTTTTTGCGCTTTTGCTTTGTTGAGCAGGAGCTTGAGCAACTTGAGTCATAAAATATATAGTTTTGGAGTTAATATAAAATCAATTTCTCTGTTTAAGCAAGTTATACAATTATTTATTGACTAAAAATTTATTATCAAAAAAATAATCTTTTGCATAGCTTACCAAAAACCAAAGATAATAAAAAAAGGTATGCGTGCATAATTTTTTTAAAAAAATTAACTAGCTATTTTATTCTTGTCCTGTCCTCTTTAAACTCTCTATAACTTTGAGAAACAAAACTCTAAAGAGTATTTTTATTTTCTAAGGAATGACAATTAAATAAAAGAAAAGTGTTAAAAGTCAACCAAAAGACAATTGAAAAAGGGATTCGTGAATTGAAAGACTTTAAGTTTTATGCTCAAATACCTATTTTCTGAATATAAACTTGTTATAAAAATAGTGGTCAGATTAAACCTAAAAGAAGATCAAACAGCAATTTTTAGTGATAGAATAGAAGACAAATTGACCAAAAACGTATCTTAAAACATCCTATAATTCCTGAATTATCTTTATAGAATAAGAATATAAAAAAATAGTAGTTTATTTTAAAGTTTTATCATTCAAAAGGAATCAAATCTACTTCAATATTGACACCCTTAAATTTTTTTTGACCAAGTAAATTATACGAATACTCTGGAACAGCTTTATAAATAATTTCACTTTTGGCTACTACAGTAAGAAAATGGTCGTAGGCTTGAATATCAAAAGAATCTCCTAAAATGTTATTAAAAACATTCGAACTACTCAAAACACCAGCTTCAATATGGTTTTCTTGTGAATAATCATACAAATCCATTGAAGTAAGAATAGATTCTTTTTCATTGGCGTAATATTTTGCGTGTAATTTGGATTCAATCCGAAGCTCAATGTTAGTAAACTGCTTAAAAAACTCTACATCTTTTACAGCAATATTTTTTATAGGATTTGCTCCACTTTTGGCAAAGAGGACAATTATTTCAAGATTTGGATTGATTAGTTTTACTTGCAGAAGTTTTTTGTAATAAGAATGCAAACGAATATAAGGCGAAATTAGAATTAATCTCTTTTCAGCTTTTTCGATAATTTCTCCTACCTTATGATTTAGGGCATTCCCTGTTAAGAATTTTGGCATACTTCAAAAGTACAAATTTTTATAAACTATGAACCGTTTTTTTAGTTGAATAAGTATAGAAATTTTGCCTAAACATAAACTTTAAATTTCTCTATTTTTTAACCTCCTTTTTTCTTCATTATATGACTGATTTCTTACTCTCACTATTAAAATGGTTTCTGATTACTCCTGCACTCTTTTGTATAGTTGGAACGGTTTGTAGTTTTATCAAATATGAGGCTTGGTGGGTACGTGGTTTTGACTTCCCTCGTATTCAGATGCTTGTACTCATCCTCTTTTCAGCTTGCTTGGTATATTTTTTTAATGAATATCCAATTGTTCGTTATGTTTTGTGGGCAAGTCTTTTTATTGCTCTTTGTTTTCATTGCTGGGTAATATTTCCTTATTCTCCAATAGCTTCAAAAAACGTAAAAAATGCAGAAAATGTAACAGAAAAAACACTCAAAGTAAGTATTTTGGTTTCCAATGTATTGATGTATAATAGAGAAACAAACAAACTAAAAGCTCTTATAAAAAGAGAAAATCCAGATATTGTTTTTATGGTAGAAACTGATCATTGGTGGGCAGACCAAATGGAATATTTGAAAAAAGAATATCCTTATCATCTCTTAAAACCTATTGATAATACCTATGGACTTTTATTTTATTCTAAAAAAGAACCTACCAAATTAAATTTTAATTATTATGTTCAAGATGATGTCCCTTCTATTGTGGCGACTTTTAAATTAGATAAAAACAGCGAAGAAACTTTTGATTTTTATGGAATTCATCCACGTCCTCCAGCACCAAAAGAAGCAAAGACATCTATTCCTCGTGATGCAGAACTAGTTATGGTAGGAAAAGAAATTGAGAAAAAAGACAACCCTACCATTGTAGCAGGAGATTTTAATGATGTAGCTTGGTCGCATACCTCACGTCTTTTTAGAAGATTAGGAAATTTACTTGACCCACGAATTGGAAGAGGAATGTATAGCACTTTTCATGCTGATTACGCTATCTTGCGTTGGCCTCTTGACCATGTTTTTCATTCTGATGAGTTTCAAATTATTGAAATAAAAAAACTAGAACATGTTGGTTCTGATCATTTTCCTATTTTTATAAATCTAGCCTACATTCCACAAGAAAAACATACCCAAGAAGAACCAGAAGTAGAAAAAGACGATGAAGAAGAAGCAAAAAAAAAGCTCGAAAAGGCACATTTAGATGATACAAGTTCTTTATAAACTTGATTATTTAATTCTCAATTTCTTTTACTTCACAAATACATCTAAAACCTAACCAAGAAGTAGGATAACGATAACGAATGCGCTCATTAATTGTACTTTGAAGAGGCACATGAATCCAAGAACCACCTTTTGCAATACCTTCTTCGTCTATCATTTCGGCTACATTTCCAATAGTATGATGAAGCCCTAGAAGTGTCGTAGGTTCAGCATAAGCATAAGCAGTTGGAGGAATTTGAGTAGAATCTCCTCTTTTTTTATTGAGAACTTGGCTCAAATTGAAGATAGAAGGAGAAATGATAGAAGTATCAAATCCATATTTCAAATTTTCTTTATTCAATGTATCAATAAAAGATAAAGCAGATTTTTCCCATTCTTTTTCAGTAGGCAAACGATATTCAAAACGGTATTTTTTTTCTCTTGTACTCACAAAATTCTGTGTTGCAATTTCACTTCTCCACTTACAATAGTTTTTAGCTTGCTGATAGGAAACTCCTACCACAGGCAAAAAACGATAGCCTTCATACTCAAGATAACCCAGTGAAAGCGAAAGTTTGACAGAGTCTAAAAAAGGAACTTCTTTATCCATCCAAACGCCATTGGTAGGAATTTGATTTTGATAATATTGATAAGAAGAATCCTCTCCCATATAATGTAAGTATTCCAAATAAGACAGATTTACAACTTCCGTTTTGTCCATAAAAAGATTATCACTTATCCAAACCGTATTGGGAGGAGTGGGAAGACTTGGTTTTTCAGCAAGATGACTTTTGACTTTTTGATTCACTTGCTTTTGCCAAGCTCTATAAGGAGAAGAACAAGCAAAAACAGAAAATAGAAAAATGAATAACGCTAGTTTTTTGATAGACATGAGTCGTTTTTTATAATTTTTATAGGCTAATAAGAAATAAGAACGAAATAAAGCATTTATAATTATCTTATTCTTGCTGTAACCAATTAAATTTTTCATCTTTCCAAAAAATGAAACCTCCTCCACAAGATTCTTCTTGATGAATGTATATGGCATCATAACTCAAAACTACTCTTTCATTTTTTGGTACATCTTCCAATCCTCTAAAGTCATCATCATAATTAGAATAAAGAATTTCGCCTTCATTTATTTTTCTAAAATATCCTACCCAATTATAATATTCCATCTTGAAAGGGTCATTTTTTCCTCCCAAAAATAAAGTTTTAGGAATGTTATTTTTTTGATAATTAATAAATACAATACGCTTATCCTCTTTATTGTCTTTTATCAAAACCACTAAGTCGGCAATGTTATCTCCAAAAAAATCTCCTTTCAAACAGAAAATATCGTTTTTTACATCAATCTTATAATTATCCAAGATAGGCAAACGACTCATTTTTTCTTTTATTTCATCAATAAAATCGTTCTCTTTTTTAAGGAAACCATTAAAAACATACCCTTTACTTTCTTCGGAAGCAAAGCTAGAATAAAGACTTACTTCTACCCAAGTCCAAAAGCCATCTATCTTTTCTCCATTCTCATTTACAGAATAAGAATAATTCGTTTTTCTACTAGTAGTAATACGTGTTCCAAAATCAAATTTACCAATTATTTTTGCTGAATCATTTGGATGTTTTCGAACGAGTAATCCATTTTCTGCTGTAACAAAATAGTCTTGTGCAAAGCAAAAATTTAAAAAAAAATAGAAATGAAATAAAAAAAATATATTTTTCATAATTGAAAATTTTAAGTTAAAATATTTTTCAAATTTAGTTGTGATATTGTTGGTTTCACTAAAGTAGCAACAAAGGCAGTAAGTAATGTAATTTGGCTCTGAAAAATTGACGAATTAAAGATGCAAAAATCTTTTCATAAAAAACTGTGATTATTATAATAATATCATTTTTAGACGAACACCTTCTTGAAGTCAAACGAATCTTTATAGCTAAAGAATCTTAAAATACTTCTCTTATCAATAGTCTTTATCTAAAACTCGCTTTCTTTGTTTAAAACTAAACTCAAACCGTTTTATTTATGTCAAAAATTACTTTTTATACAGCTTGTATAGCTCTATTTTTTATATTCCACTTTTCCAATTCTATTTTTGCTCAAATAAATCCTCTTTCAGCAGGTAAAGCACTTCAAAAAATAGAACACCTTCAAACGACTGGTAGCATTCTCTATATTGCAGCCCATCCAGACGATGAAAATACACGACTTATAACTCATTTTGCACAAGAAAAAGGTTATCGAACAGCTTACCTTTCCCTCACTCGTGGAGATGGTGGACAAAATTTGATTGGCGAACAAGTAAGAGAAGGACTAGGTATTATTCGTACCAACGAACTTTTGGCAGCACGAAATACAGACGGAGGAACACAATTTTTTTCTCGTGCAAATGATTTTGGTTATTCCAAAACACCAGAAGAAACGTTCAATATTTGGGATAAAAAGCAAGTGTTAGCAGATGCTGTTTGGGCAATTCGAAAGTTTAGACCTGATATTCTGATTACTCGTTTTTCACCTACTTTAGGAGGAACACACGGACATCATACAGCTTCGGCACAGATTGCAATGGAGGCTTATGATGCAGCAGCAGACCCAAAACAATTTCCAGAACAGTTGAAATATGTAGAGGTTTGGCAAGCAAAACGTATTTTTTGGAATACTTCCTCTTGGTTTTTTAGTAGAAATGGAATGGAAATGAGCAAAGATAGCACAATGACTATCGAAATTGGTGGCTATGATGCTGTTTTAGGAAAATCATACAATGAAATTGCAGCGCAGAGTCGTTCACAACACAAAAGTCAAGGTTTTGGTAGTGCTGGTTTTAGAGGTCAGCAAACTGAATATTTACAGATTTTGAAGGGTGATTTACCAGAAAAAAATGCTTTTAAAGGGGTTATGACAGATTGGAGTAGAATCAAAGGAAGTGAGAAATTTGTGACTTTAATTCAAAAGTTAAAAAAAGAATACAATCCAGCAAAACCTCAAAACTCATTCAATTTGGTTATTGAAGCCTATAAAGAAGTAAATAAATTAGAGAAAAATCCGATTACAGAAAATGCAAAGAAAATTCTTACAGAGCTTATTTTCACAACAGGGGGACTTTTTGCAGAAGCTATTACAGATAACTCACAAGTAGCCAATGGAGATTCTTTGAAAATGGAATTGAATCTTATCAAGCGTTTTGATGTACCTGTTTTGATTTCAACAGCAGTTTTGCTGGCTGAAAATGTAAACGGCAAAACTGATTTAAAAGATTTTTATTTTAATGCCTATAACCAAAAACTTCCAACCAATAAACTTGAAACTTTTTCTAAAACTATTCAATTAGAAAATATAAAAAATTCAAATCCGTATTGGCTCAACGAAAATCAAACAACAGGAATGTACAGCGTTGATAATCAAGAACTAAGGGGTTTGCCAAGTAATCCTGCCAACCTTCAATTAAGTTTGACATTAAATATTGGAGGTAAAGAATCTAGCATTCAAGAATTGACTGTTTATCTACCTATTCAACATAAATATACTGACCCTGTAAAAGGAGAAAAATATGCGCCTTTATTGGTTGTTCCAAAGGTTACAGCTCGCTTTTTAGATGATGTGATGATTTTTGCAGACAATAAACCTAAAAAAGTGAAGCTAGAATTACTTTCAAATACTGATAATCCAGTTGCTGGAACAATAAATGTTACTTCAGAAAAACAAAGTCCACAAGCAGTAGAAGCAAAGCAGATTTATTTTATGCCCTCGCCATCAAGTGCAGATTTTTCTTTTACAAAAAAAGGAGAAACCAAAATCATAGAAATCGAAATTACTCCTCCTACAACAAATCAAAATAATGCGTTTTTAGTAGAATTAAATTATGATGATGAAAAAGGAAGCAAAACAGAATTTGCTAAATCAATGGAAAAAATTGATTATGATCATATTCCCTATCAAGCGATGTTTCCAAATGCAAAAGTTCGTTTGATGCGTGCCGAATTAGAGAAAAAAGGAGAACGAATAGGTTATATTTTAGGTGCTGGTGATTATGTACCAAAGGCATTAGAACAAATTGGTTATCAAGTAGATATTATTGAAGCCAAAAATTTGGGAACAACCGATTTATCAGTCTATGATGCTGTTTTGACAGGAATTCGTGCTTTTAATATTCAAGAAGAATTAGCTATTTATCTTCCAAAACTACATAAATATGTAGAAGACGGAGGAAACTTGATTGTTCAATACAATACATCTCACAGATTGGTAAGCAACGAAATTGGAGTTTATCCGTTTCATATTTCTAGAGAGCGAGTAACTCAAGAAGATGCTCCAGTAGTTTTCGAACTTCCTAACCATCCCATTTTGAATACTCCAAATAAAATTACACCTTTAGATTTTGAAGGCTGGACACAAGAACGAGGACTTTATTTTGCTGATACGTGGGACGAACATTTTGAAGCTCCTATCAGTAGCTTTGATACAGGCGAAGAAGCTCAAAAAGGAAGTATTATCATTGCAAAATATGGAAAAGGAAATTTTGCTTACACAGGAATTTCTTGGTTCAGACAACTTCCAGAAGGCGTAACAGGTGCTTATCGTTTGCTTGTTAATCTAATTTCTTTAGAAGAAAACAAGTAATTATTGATAGTTTCTGTTGCTTTCTGCTAAGAAAAATAGTATTTTTATCAAGCATTTATCAAAAAAAATTATTTTATTGGTGGTGTTGCTATGCTAAAACAGCAACAATGGCAGTCACCACCCATAATTTTTAATTAACTATGTTGATTATTTTATAATTCGTAATTCTTCCTATGCGTTTATTTCTCAAAATATTTATTGCTGTTATTATTGTTCATCTTGTATGGAATTTTCGTTCTTGTTCGTATAGCGCACTCAAGCCTATTTTTTCAGAACGTGCCAAAATGAATGCAGTTATGAAAGTAGAACGGAATTATGGAGCAGAAATAGAACGTATTTGTGAAGAATTGGAAGCTCCTTCTGAATATTTTAAGGCATTGGTTTTACTAGAATGCTCAGCCCAAAATCCTCCTCAAAGTCGTTATGAACCTAATGTTTTTGAAAAATTGAAAGCTGTAAAGGAAGGAAGAAGAAAAAAGTATGGAAATTTGACTCAACAAGATTTAGAACGTTATTCTACTCAAGAACTAACTATGTTGGCTACATCTTGGGGGGCTTTGCAAATTATGGGATACCATGTGGTAAAAGAAGGTTTGACTATTGATGATTTGAATGGAGAAAAAGGACTTCAAATTGCTATTCAATGGTGCATCGCCAATTATGGAAAATATCTTGAAAAAGGAGATTACAAAAATGCCTTTCATATTCATAACACAGGAAAAGAACATCCTATTTTTTGGCAAGCTACCACGTATGACCCACTTTATGTAGATAAAGGACTGATTTATATAGCTTCATTGGAATAATTTTTTTTTACCCACGAATAAATTCGTGGGTTTTATTTTCAGAAAAGACATTTTATTTCTTATTTCTTCTCATACAAAACGAAACTATAATCATAATCATTTTTTTCTCCTGCTGTAAAATCATCTTTTCTAATAATATTCCATTCTGATTCATCAAACTCTGGAAAAAAGGTATCTCCTTCTATAACTGCATCAATTTCAGTTATGTACATGTGGGTAACAAGATTTTTATCTAATGCTTGTTTATAGATTTCCCCTCCTCCAATAATGAAAAGCTCTGTTTCATTTTTCTCTTTAGCTTTCTTGATTCCTTCTTCCAACGTATTTATAGTTTGGTCTTCTTCGTATTTTGGCTCATAGTTAGACTTTCTTGTCAAGATAAGAGAGGGACGATCTACAAGCTGAATAGTAAAACTTTCATACGTTTTTCTTCCTACCAAGACATGATGAAAAATCGTACTTTGTTTAAAAAAACGCATATCAGAAGGCATTTTCCAAGGAAGTGAACTATTTGAACCGATGACACCATTTTTTGAGCGTGCTGTGATAATACTAATTTTCATGTGACTATTTTTACTTCTATTTTATAAATTTATTTTATCCAAAATTACTATAAAATTGAGAATTTGTTTGTCTTTTAAATCATTTCCACAAAAAAACCTTATTTGAAATCAATCAAATAAGGTTTTTTAGATTTTTATAAAAATGAATTCAATTATTAGAATCCAGAATTTTCATTGCGAAGAACACTGCTAGAACCTTCTACTACTGTTCCTGTAAGTTTGATAGTAGTTGTTCCTTGCGAACGGCTGTTTGTATAGATTACGATATCGTCTTCAAAAGCTCCTGTTTGTGTTGGAGTAATTACAATTTCTAATTCTTTTGTTTCACCTGCATTTGCAGTAGCTCTTCCTGCTAATTTCACACAGTTACATTTGCTAGTTAGGTTATGAACTTGAAGTTGTTTTTTTCCATCGTTTTTGAAAGAAATTTTATAAGTAACAGCTTCTCCTTTTTTGATTTTACCCAAAGCCACTGTAGTACGTTCTACTGTCATTTTTGGGTCATTTGCTGGATCACTTACTACATTTCCACGAATAGTCAAAACTTTTGTAGCTTCAGTTGCATTCGAAGTAATTGTAATTGTTTTATTGAAAGCACCTGGGCGACCTGCACTATTGTAGCTTACATCAATTTTACCAGTCTGCCCTGGCATAACAGGCTCACGAGTCCAGTTTGGAGTAGTACAACCACAAGAAGCACGTACATTGCTCAAAATAATTGGTTGATTTCCTGTATTTTTGAAAGTAAATGTTTTTTCAGCTTTGTCTCCTTCTTCTACTGTTGAGAAATCAAAAGATTCTACATCAAATTGAAAAACGCCTTGCGCCATTGCGCCTGCTGATAAAAATAAGAATAAACAAAAGCTAAAAGCTAAAGATGCAAAAGAGTATTTTGTGATTTTCATTGCTAATACGGTTTTTTTAATGATGAAAATTATGTTAATATAATTCTGATGAAAATTCTGATAATGGCAAATTTACAAAATTAGTAAATCAAAACAGATATTTTCTTCAAATTTAAGTGTTAATGAGATGTTAAACTACAATTTAATTATTGTAGCACTTTATAAAGAATGAAAATTTCGTGCCTATTTTTAAATTTAGTTTTAGAATCTATATTGATATGTAATTGTATTTACCCATTCTCTTGAAAGTCCATCAGGATTTGTATAACGTTTTTGTAATTGTTTTCCTAAAAGAAGTTTCAGACTTGAGCGAACTGAAAAATTATATGTTCCTCCAATAAGCCCACTCACAGCCACTCCTTTACTATCCTCTACTTCTACTCTTTTTCCTGTATTTGGGTCTGTAATTATGTCAGCTGTAAAACGGTAAATTGGCAGAATACCAACATTCATACTCCACTTTGAGAAACGAATATTATATTCTGCTCTAAGCATAGCATCTGTTCCTCTATCTAAAAACTGTGCAACAGGATAATGATTGGCTTTTTCAGACAGTGGATGTTCTTGCCAAATGCCCCATTTAAAGCCATTATCTATTTGATTAAAAGGATGTTGAATACCTGCTGCAAATAAAAAATTTTTATTTATAAATGCAATTCCTGCAATTACATCATAAGTACCTAAGCTAGTCTGATAATACATAGGTAAAGATAAACCTGTATCATTTTTGAAATTTGCATCGTTTGTAGGTATTTTTGCACCCAAAGTAGCGTTTAATTGCCATTCTTTTTTCTGAATAAGTGTTCTTGTCAAACTCAAAGAAATATCTCCAACTCCTTGTGTATTTGCTAAAGGACCTTGTACAAAAGTATAAGGAAGTTTAATTTGTGCTTGCCATCTGTCAGAAATTCCTACATTTGCCTCTGCAACATAAGAAAGAATTTTGTCATCAAATTTAGTAAGTCCGATATATTGTGTCAAACTAACAGAACGAAGACGAATATTGATTTTTTTGCTAAAAGGCTGGTCAGGGCGCATAGCTCCCATCGTACAAAAACCTGCATCACTACAACCTTGAGCAAAAACAGAAGTCGTTTGTAGAGAAAACAGAAAACTCAAAACAAGAAGGCTAAATAATAAATTAGACGTACATATTTTTTTCATAATTCTTTTTAGATAACTAAGAGGTACTTTTCAAAAATTCAGATAAAACTAAAATGAAACAAGAGATTCAAAAAAAGCGATTTACAACATTTTTTTTACTAATAATTGGTAGTATTTTTTTAATACTTATTCCTACAAATAGCTTTGCTAATGATGTAAAAGTAGAAAATTTATACATAACAGAAAATAACTTTTTAGAGTGTACGATAAAATGGGAAAACAGTTGGTTTTTTAACAAAGAACTTACCACAGCTTCAGAAAATCCTTCTTCTACACAAAAAAAGGACTTCATTTTTAAAGATGGAGTTTGGTGTTTTTTAAAGATACGTACAAATGATTATACTTGGAAACATATATATCTATCAGAAAATGACATTTTTATCAATCAGAATACAACTCAAGTTCCAGATACAGAATTAGAAACAGTTAGCGATAAGGGAGGTTTTTTTCTGAGTTCGGTTATACAAGAAGAAAAAAATGGAATTTCTCAAACTTCTATCTCCATAAAACTACCTGATGAAATAAAAAACCAGTTTGGTATTTACGATATTGCACTTTATGCTGTTGAAATGGTCTGGGTAGATGAAGGAAGTTTTTTTGTAGGAGATGGTGTGAGTTCTCAAAATGCACTTCGAAAAGCAACTCAGACAAATGACAGTACAGAGGTAAAACCATTTTTGATACATTCTGAAAGTGAAATTTTGGTAGGAACAGATCAGGGCAATTTATATGGAAATAATGGAAAAGAAGAATTTGCTAACTCCACAATTCCCACTACTTTTCCAAAGGGTTATGATGGTTTTTGGATTATGAAATATGAAATTAATCAAAATCAATATACAGACTTTCTCAATACTTTGACTTTCAAACAACAATTAAACAGAACTGCAAGCTCTCCAGAAAGTGATGTTGCTACTTCTGTTTTAATAACTTCTTCAAATGCTCTTCGTAATTCTATTTTTATAAAAGAAAAAGGTAACGAAAACTTAAATATTCCTGCAATTTATGAAGTCAGAGAGGGAAAATATAGAGCTTGTAACTGGCTCAATGCAGAAGATGTAGCTGCTTTTTTAGATTGGGCAGCCTTACGACCAATTACAGAATTAGAATTTGAGAAAGCTGCACGAGGAGTAACAAATCCTATAAAAGGAGAGTTTTCTTGGGGAACACCTTATATTGTAGATGCAAATACAGTTCAAAATGACGGAACAGAAAGCGAAACAGTTTCGGAATTAGCAAATGTTGCAGATTCGTCAGGACTAGCCACTTATAATTCTGGAATAGAAGTTAATCAATTAAATGGAGTTTTAAGAAATGGTTTTGCTGCAAAAAGTTCTAATTTTTCCAACTCTTCTTTTGAATTGCGTTTGCAAGCAGGAGCAAGTTTTTGGGGAGTAATGGAACTTAGTGGAAATGTTTGGGAATATTGTGTAAAAATAAATCATGCAAACTCATTAAACTTTCAAAGAAACCAAGTAGGAAATGGTTTTTTAGATGAAAATGGAAATGTTGATTTTCTATCTTTCGATGTTTCAGATGGTTTTATTGTGCGTGGTGGTGCGTGGGATAGTGTAACCTATGCAGTGGGAGATTTTAGAGATTTATCAGTTTCTGCTCGTTATTATGCAACACTCAAACACCAAAACAGACGTGGAACTACTGGAGGAAGAGGAGGAAGATAATCAGTTATCAAAAAAATGCTTTTTGAGTTGAGGATTTAAAAACATTTGATTTTATTTCTCTTGTCAGTGTTTCACCAATGAGATGATTGAAGTTTTTGTGGTTTAGCTTGATAAACTTATTTCATAAAAAATATTTTACGTACTTTTGAATTCATTTTAATTTCCTAATTATACTAAAAATTAAAAATTATGAACGGTTCTATTCGCTATCTTCAAACTCGTAAAGACAAAAGTGCTATTTTCTTTAAATGTTTGCCTGAAAAAGTTGCTACAATTATTATCAATATAAAAGCAGAAGCCAACTTTGATTTTTCTGAATCATTACTTTCACAAGGACTTTCAACAGAACAAGCCCCTTTTATTTTGGCAAAAAAACAAGATTTACCTTATACAGGAGAGCGAAACAAAATCATAGAAACGCTTATTCAAGATGGATTTTCTGAATCATCTGCTCAAGATTTCGAACGTGCAGAAGCAATTTATCAACAAGCTAATACAAAGTAATCAGTTATCAGTTATCATTTAGAGGAAGTTTCTTTCTGTTTTAATTGTTTCAAATTTCTTTTCTTAGTATTTCTTAGTGAAACTTGCCAACTTAGTGTTAAAATTATTTGTATTCGCCTTTAATTCTACATTCTGATTTCTAAATTCTATCTTTATTAAATGCGCATTTCTATCATTACTCCCTCTTACAATCAAGCTGCTTATCTTGAAAAAACTATTCAATCTATTATTTCGCAAGGATATGATAATTTAGAATATATTTTGATTGATGGAGGAAGTAATGATGGTTCTTTGGAGATTATAAAAAAATATGAAGCTCATTTTTCTTTTTGGATAAGTGAAAAAGACGAAGGGCAAAGCCACGCCATTAATAAAGGCTTTGAAAAAGCAACAGGCGACATAATTACGTGGATTAATTCGGACGACCAACTTATGCCCAATGCACTACATACTATTGCAGCCGAATTTGAGAAAGATATAAATAAAGAGATTTTTGTGGTGCATGGAAAGACAATTCTTTTTGGTGAAAATATGCTTGATAAAGAATTTGGAGCTTCTTCAACTGATTTTTTAGAACGTTCTTTGGCTGGTCTTCCTTTTCCTCAACCTTCTTCATTTTTTAGAAAAGAATTGATAGAAAAGTATGGAAACCTAAAAAAAGAATTCCATTTTGGAATGGATTATGAGTTTTTTGTACCTGTCTTTCTGAATGAAAAAAGTATTTATATAAATAGCATTTTTTCAAAATATCTCTATCATACAAAAAGTAAAAGTCTGACACAGCAAAGTGGTTTTGCTAGAGATTATGCAAAAGTTTTTAGTAAAATTTTACGCTCTTTTACAAACAGTCAGAATACTAAAAATCAAGAAATTGTAAAAAATATACTTTCAAAATTTAAAGAATTAGGTTTTTATACAGAAAATCAAAGTTCTGATGATATTTTTGAAATAACTAATTCTTTTACAGAAACTCAACTTCATTTGGCTTTTTGTTATAATCTTCTGAATCAACTTATTTTTTATTATGAAGCCATAGAAACAAAAGACAAACAAGAACAGGCTCAAAGTTGGAAACAAGTAAAGAAAATAACTTCTTATTTAGTCAAAAATGAACCTGATTTTGTCGCTAAAAACCCAGAAATAAAACAAGTTTATCAGCGAAGTAAATTTTTAAATCCTACACTTATGGGATTATTGAGGAAAATGAAGAAGGTAATTTAATTATTTGGTTCTCTGACAATTTTTGTACTATGTCGTTGGTGAGGACACTGACAACGGCAGGTTATAGCCGTTGTCAGTGTCCTCACCGACGACCATCAATATTCAAAATTCAAATAAAATCAATAAGGTGCAAAAATTGTCAAACAACCAATTATTTTAATCAAATTCATTCAAGATAATTTCACTTATATCAAAACGAGGAAAATCCCCTGTGTTATTGAGTAAAATAATTGTAATATCAGATTCAGGTTGTTTCAAAAACATAGTGTAAAATCCAAAATCAGTTCCAGGGTGATAAATTATTTTTCGATCTTTGGAAGTCAGGAAGTAATATTTATCAATCATAAAACCATATCCATAATAGGCTTCCCAGTCTATATATTCAGCCTGTGGAACAAATAGTCTTTCAATCTCAGATAAAGACATAAATTTTTCATTCTTTCCATCTAATGCCTTACTCCATTTCAATAAATCTTCTGTGGTGGAAGTAATTCCACCTGCACCAATACTGTTTTGAATAAAATAAAATGGTTCTGCTTTTCCATATAAAAAGGCTTTTGATAGATTAGAATTTTCAGTTTTGTCTTCTCCAAAAAAAGTATTATTCATTTCTAGAGGTTCAAAGATTCGTTCGTTTAACACTGTTCCAAAATCTTTATTGGTAACTTTTTCGATGATTCTCGCCAAAATAACATAATTAGAATTTGAATAAGCAAACTTTTTACTCGGCTCAAACTCCAAGCTATCACTACAAAAACGATTGACTAATTCTTCTGGTGAAAATGCTTTTGTCATTATTTGGGTAACATATTCATTGTTTTTTAGATAATCTGGAATTCCACTTTGATGACTCAAAAGCTCTGAAATTTTGATTTGTTTGTAGGCAGGAGTAAGAGAAGAATTTGGCAAAAATTTTCCTATCGAATCTTGAAAACTAATCTTTCCTTCATTTTCTAATTGCAAAATAAGCATTGCTGTAAAAGTCTTACTCAAAGAACCAATCCGAAATTGTGAATTCTGCGTGTTTTGGGTTAGCTCATTATTATAACTTTTTTGTAAAATTGTTTCCCCATCATAAACAATAAGCGCATTTCCATTAAACAGACCTTTATTATTATAAAAAGTAAGTAAAGAATCCATTCGAACCTTTTTATCTTTTGAAAACTTGTGTAGCTTTTCTTCTATTTGAGTTTTTAAGTCATTGGCTTTGTTGTTGGCTTCCAAAACTTTCGCAATTTCTACAAAGTCATTTGAAGGCAAAACAATTGTATACTCTTTCCAAAAATCTTTATCATAAATAGAATTTTGATGTTCGATGAGCTTTCCTTTTCCTAAAATCTCCTCTTCTTCAAAAGGTGTTTTATTGGTCGTGTCAATTTCCGTAGTGAGATAATCAACTTGTGTGTCCAAATCAAAATTGAAATTCTGACGAGTAGAACTAAAATTAAGTAGCGTATTATCTGAAACATTATTCAAATAGTATGTATCTACAACTTTTTTATATTGAATTTGATAGTGATTATCTACTACTTCGATATGAACATCAAGCAAATTCATCAATACTCGTGTTGCTGCATCGCCAAATTTGTTGTATTTGATTCCTTTTTCACTCAATTTAAAATCAAAATACAGAAAAGCAAAAGTTTCTTTATCGATAAGAATATAGCCCTTGTAGCCCGATTTTTTTTCATCTTTTTGGTCAAAAGTAATTTTGAAAGCTGCTTTTCCATCGACCATTTTATACTCTTCTAGCTCAAAAGTATGTAGTTTTAACCCTTTTTTGGTAAGTAAATCAATTCCGTTTTTATAATTTACAATATCCATTTCAAAAATTGCTTTTGGTTTTAGTCCCAAATCAATTCCTTTTGAAGCCTTTTCATCTTTTATAGCTCTCATTTTTTCTAGCTTAAACTGCTGATTTGGATTATCTGTTTTGGAAAGATGAAGGTCAAAAACGGCTTCTGACAAATGCACATAGTTTTTTCCTTGTTGAGCATCTTTTTGGGAAACAACTCTATAAAAACCTTTTGTTTTATGAGATTCGTTATAATAGTTTTTAGGAATACTCTCTATTGCTTTTTGAATGATAAAATCGGCTGTATAATCTTGAACGACGATTTCACTTAGATTAGTTTGGTCAGTTTCTAAGAAAATGACAGCTTTCTTTTTTTGAAGAAGTAAGCTAGAAATAGCTATTTTTTTAGTTTTGTAACCGATATAAGAAATAAAAAGAGTGTCATTTTTCTGCTTTTTAGGAATGAGAAGTCTGAATTCTCCTTCTGAATTACTGACCGTTCCTAATTGTGTAGTTTTGAGATAGACATTACAAAAAGGTAAAATTTCATTGGTTTCCTTATCTTTTAAAACACCTTCTATCACGCTGTTTTGAGCAAATAAAGAAGAATTTGATAGAAAAAATAAAGACAACAAAAAAAAGAAAAAACAAGATTTTATTGAAGTAAAAGACATGTTGAAGTGAGTTAGATTGTTTTTAGTAAAAATACTGTTTCTTGGAATTCTAACTCACTACGGTAGAAATTGGGGATTTGTTGAGAGGTTTATAAAAACTATATTCTTTATAACTGAATATTCTTCTCTAGCTTTGCGACTTTTCCATTTTTACAAGTAATGACAAAACCAGTATCTGTTTCTTCAAATGAAATTAAATCTTCAATTTGTACTTCTTTTATCAACACTTCATCTATTATTTTATAAACTAAGTTATTTATATATTCTTTTCTCAAATCACATTTTACTTGAATATCTGAAAAATTACCTGTTGCTCTCATAGTTATCTTGTAATTTTTACTTGGTATATCTGCATACTTTGTGGGAGCTAGATAATCACCTAAACCAAATATCCACACCATAAAAAACAACAAATTTGGAATAATATAAACTCCTCCAATTATATACTTTACACCATTAGGAATTATTTTTTTGGTAATTTGATCTAAAAAAACAAATACAATAATGAGCGAAGATAATATCAATAATAATTCAGTCAGCTTATTATATAATTCAAACCCTAATATAAAAAATAGTAAAATCAAAAATGATGGTATCAATATTACCCACCTATTACCATGCTTTATATTTACAAATCCTGAGACTAGTAAAACAATTATGGGGAAAAATATTCCTGTAATTGAACCTATTATAACTCCAATATCATCTTCTGCCATAACTTATCTAGTTTTACAAATCACTAAACCTTTGTCAAACCCAATTTCTTGCCTTCTTTCAGCATAAAATCAAATGCTTCTTCGTATTCGTTTCTAATCTCGCCTTCCAAAACAGCTTCTCGGATAGCAATTTTTATTTTTCCTACTTCTGCTGAAGGTTTGAGTCCAAACGTTTTCATAATTATTTCGCCATCAATAACAGGTTGAAAAGTACGCAATTGGTCTTTTTCTTCTACTTCTGCCATTCGTTTTTCTACCTTATCAAAATTTTGTAGATAACGCTGCACTCGGCTATGGTCTTTTGAGGTAATATCAGCACGACAAAGCATCATAAGTGCATCTACATCTTCGCCTGCTTCGAAAAGTACCCGACGAATAGCCGAATCAGTAATTGTCTTTTTGACAAGAGCAATAGGACGCAAATGAAGCCTAACTAATTTTTGCACAAAACGCATATTAGAGTCTAAAGGAAGACGTAGTTTTTTGAAAATATATGGAGTCATTCGTGCGCCTTTGTCTTCGTGTCCGTGGAAAGTCCATCCTGCACGTTTATCAAAACGCTTTGTAGCGGGCTTTGCAATATCGTGCATAATAGCTGCCCAACGCAACCACAAATCATCAGAAACTTTGGCTACATTGTCCAAAACCTGTAATGTATGATAAAAATTATCTTTGTGTCCTTTCCCATCAATGTATTCTACGCCCTGCAAATCTGTCATTTCAGAGAAAATAAGCTCTAAAAGTCCACATTGAAACAACAACTTAAAACCATACGAAGGAGGGTTCGAAAGTATAATTTTATTGAGTTCAGTTGTGATGCGTTCTTGTGAAATAATCTTTATTCTTTCTTTTTGAGTAGAAAGAGCTTCAAAAGTATCGACTTCAATATCAAAACCAAGTTGAGAAGCAAAACGCACAGCACGAAGCATACGCAAAGGATCGTCAGAAAATGTCTTTTCAGGAGCTAAAGGAGTTCTGATTATCTTTTTATGCAAATCTTTCAGTCCATCAAAAGGGTCTAAAAATTTTCCATACGTTTCTGCATTTAGACTAACAGCAAGGGCATTGATTGTAAAATCTCTACGTTTTTGGTCGTCTTCTAATGTTCCTTCTTCTACAGTTGGTTTTCTAGAATCAAAATCGTAAGATTCTTTTCTTGCACCTACAAATTCAACTTCTATTTTTTGCTTTGTTGTGGCATCTTCTAACGTAATCATTGCCGTTCCGAAACGCTTAAAAATAGAAACGTTTACAAACACATTATTTGCTTTCCCATACGATTTAGCTACATGTTTTGCAAGCGTGATTCCACTTCCAATACAGACAATATCGATGTCTTTGGTTTCTTTTTTTCTATTTAATAAAAAATCTCGCACAAATCCACCTATTACATAAGCCTCCAAACCGAGCGCATCGGCACTCTGTTTTATCCACTCAAAAATAGATGTTTCGTTTAATAATTCTGTAAGTTCTGCTGGTTGTTTTGTTTCAGTTGTCTTCATAGTGCAAAAATAACATTTTTTGTCTATAAAAGATAGCTATTATTGTAATAAAAATTCATTATCCTCTTTGAAAATAAATAGGAAAGATTAAAAATTAGAGTATATTTTAATTTCAAATACAAAAGTTATTTTTAGAACTTTCCGAAAGCTAAAGCATTCGGTACTTTTTTCTCACGCTAAAGCGTAAGCTACTTTAAAAATTCTTTCAAAATTTTGAATTCTTCGTCGGTATGTTGTGGAAAATTAGCAATTCTGAATGTATTTTGTTTCCATTTTCCATATCCGTTCCCTAAAATTATATTACTTTCTTTTGCTTTTTGTTTTAAAAAACTAAGTTTTGGCTCATTTAGTTCTACTGCCAAAACCGTTTGTGAACGAACAGCTTTATTTTCTATCAAAATTTTATATCCATTTTCTTCTAAAAAATCATATAAATCAGTTGCTCTTTTTTCTAGTTTTTGAGAAGTAACAGAAATATTTGGAATAAAACTCATCACTTTGGAAAGCAAATATATTCCTAAAACATTGGCCGTATAAGTAGTCTGAAATTGATTTGCTTTTTCTAGTAAAAATGAAAGTTGATTGTATCTGTCGTTGGTGGGGACACTAACAACGGCTGGAGCTTTTTCATTGTTAAGAGCATCAACAACAGCAGGATTATTTTTTGAATTCTGAATTTCATTTTGATAAAAATCAATTAAGTTAGGCGAAAGAGCCATAATTCCAAGCCCAGCAGGAAGCCCAAAACATTTTTGAACCGACACAAACCACGCATCGGCATCAGAGAAGTTTAGATTTTGTCCTCCCCAAGAAGAAGTAGCATCTACAAAAATAAAATCATTTTGTCTATTCTGTCTAATCTCTGAAAGTGTTTTTTGAGAAATTTGAGTAGCATTTGATGTTTCATTCTGACAAAGACAAATTATATTCGGTAAATAATTATTTTGTAGGATTTGTTGGAAAAACTTATCCTCTAATTCTTCATTATGACCAAATTCAATTCCGAAACTTGTCTTTGGATAATTTGCTTTTCTATACTCAAACCATTTTTTACCAAAAGCTCCATTATAAAAATGATAGGCATTCAATTCTGAAAAATTATCATTCCCAAAAGTATCATTGAGAATATGCCAACATTCCGTAGCCGAAGAAGTAAAAATGATTGTATAATCTTTCGGAATATTGTGTTTTTCTTGTAGATTTTTGACGATACTTTCATAAATCTGCATAAATTTTTGGCTACGATGCTGAATGCTTAAAATGCCATCATCATAAGACTCTTTGAGCCAATCTTTTACTTGTGGATATACTTTTGAAGGTCCTGGGTAGAAATTCATTTATTTTTTTTATTAATTATGATTTTAATCAAATTTTATAAGAAAAAACGATAAAAGAAAGTTTTGAATGATTTATATTTTTGTAATTTAGCTTTAGCTTTGTATTTTTGCTTGCTTAAAATCAATAGTAGTTATGAATTACTTTTAGCTTTATCGATATAAAATCTATTGAAAGATGAATATTTTGATAAAACTGTTTACTGATTATAAAGAAAAAATTTTTACTTCATTTTCCTAAATTTATACGAATGGCTTATTTGTTCACTTCTGAATCTGTATCTGAAGGACATCCAGATAAAATCTCTGATCAAATCTCTGACGCTGTATTAGATGCAATGCTTTCTCAAGATCCAAAATCAAGAGTAGCTTGTGAAACACTTGTAACAACAGGACTTGTAGTAGTAGCTGGAGAAGTTACTACACAGGCGTATGTTGATATTGCTGAGGTAGCTCGCAAGACAATTAAACATATTGGTTATAACAGTGATGAATATCGTTTTGATGCAGAATCTTGTGGAGTTATTGTTACTCTTCATAGTCAATCTCCTGATATTGCCCAAGGCGTAGATAGAGAAAATGAAGAACAAGGTGCAGGTGACCAAGGAATGATGTTTGGTTATGCAACCAAAGAAACTCCTGAATATATGCCAATGGCTCTTGCTTTCTCTCACCGAATTGTGAAAGAGCTTGCCAAAATCCGTAAAGAAGAGTCACATTTGATGCCTTATTTACGTCCTGATGCAAAAGCACAAGTTACTATTCAGTATGATGATAATAACCAGCCTATTCATGTTCATACAGTTGTAGTTTCTACTCAACATGATGATTTTGATTCGGAAGCTGCTATGCTTGCAAAAATCAACGAAGATGTTAAGAAAATTGTAATTCCTCGTGTTATTACTGATAAATTAATTACAAAAGATACTGTTTTCCATATCAACCCTACTGGAAAATTTGTAATTGGAGGTCCTCATGGTGATGCTGGTCTTACAGGTCGTAAGATTATTGTTGATACATACGGTGGAAAAGGCGCACACGGTGGTGGAGCATTTTCAGGAAAAGATTCTTCCAAAGTAGATAGAAGTGCAGCGTATGCAACTCGTCATATTGCCAAAAATTTGGTAGCTGCTGGCATTGCTGATGAAGCTCTTGTTCAGGTTGCTTATGCAATTGGTGTAGCAAAGCCTGTTTCTCTTTCTGTAGATACTTATGGTACTTCTAAAGTAGATTTGACAGACGGACAGATTGCAGAAAAATTAAATGAAATCTTCGATATGCGTCCTTCGGCTATTATTAGTCGTTTAGGGCTTACAAATCCTATTTTCTCTCCAACAGCTGCTTACGGACACATGGGACGTGAACCATATACAGATAAAGTAAGTTTTTCTACTATCAAATCTGAACAAAAAGGGAATGTTACTAGCCAAACTACAACAGTAGAAGAGCGTGAAGTAGAATTCTTTACTTGGGAAAAACTGGATTATGTAGATAAAATTAAATCTGCATTTAAACATGCTGCTAAAACAGTAGAAGCATAATCAATTTAAAATAATTAGCTAAAATAAAAGCCTTTCAAATCTATTATTTATAGAACTGAAAGGCTTTTTTCTTTATTCATCAAGAAGAATAATTATTCTGTATCAGCTATATTTTTAACTGTAAGCACTTTGAGCATGCGCTCTAATTCTGCTAGACGTTTTTCGGTATCTGATTGTTGATTATTCTGTGTAGCTTCATTCTTAGCATTTAATTTTTCAGAATCTATCAATTTGTTTTCAAGTTCTGCTAAACGAGTTTCTAATTCTTGTAGTTTTGTTTCTTTTTGTTCAATTATTTCTTGTTGTTCTTTAGTAGCTTGTAACAAAACGGGAACAAGACCTATATAATTTACAGATTTAAAACCATTTTTATCTGTACTTACCAAATTAGGAAATACTTTTTCTACTTCTTGAGCAATTACTCCAAATTGAAACCTATTATTCATGGCAACTGTATCCTTCCAGTAATAAGTAGTTCCACGTAAAGAAAGAATATTGTTAAGCGAATTATTCATTGTTTGAATATTTCTCTTATAACGAATATCACTAGGATTTGTAATAGTACCATTTACTTTAAGATCTTGATCTATTTTGATGCTTCCTTCAAAATGAGATTCAAGAGAATTACCTTTTACGTGAAAATGATCTCCTTCATAATCAAACTTATCATAAAATGTTGCATCACCATATGCATTAAACTTTTTGTCTACTGTTAAATCTTTTTCAATAGTGAGACTTTTAGTAATATTTACATCTTTGTCAAACTGTGCATCTCCTTGTACGGTCAGATTTCCATTTACGTTACTAGGTAAAGAACTAGCAAAAGAAGACTGATCTTCCCAATATACTGTACCACTAGCACTAGTCAAAAGAACTTTGTCATTTCCTCCACTTTGAATTTTGTTAGCACTCACTGCATTATTTGTAATTTTATTATTAGTTATAGCATCATTTGCAATTTTGTTACTTGTAACAGCATTATTTTGAATTTTTAGCTCTGAAACTGCTCCATTCAATAATTTTGTGTCTGTTATAGAACCATTTTGAATTTTTTGAGAAGTTACAGCTCCATCCTGAATTTTTTGAGAATTAACAGAGTTATCAGCAAGTTCATTTGTAGTGACAACATTAGCATTTAATTGTAAGTTGGGATATGTTCCATTCAAATCTCCTCCTGCATTTCCAAGTGAACCTGAAGTAAAGGTACTTCTATCTTCCCAAGTTACGTTTCCACTGCCATCAGTGACCATAACTGTATTGGCTGAACCTTTCTTTATTTTTGATTCTGTGATAGCTTCATTAGTAATATTAATTGTTTCTACTGCATTATCAGATAACTCAAAACTTGAAACTACGTTTTCTTTTAGTTGAAGGGCATCATAAGTGCCTTCAA
>JAHDBD010000076.1 GCA_020630575.1 Bernardetia sp. | reverse complement strand
AAACTCAAAACACAGCTTGAAGTAGCCAATAAAAAGCTAAAAGAAAGTGAAGAGTCAGTAAGTTTCTCAAAACAAATTCTTGAAAAGAAGCAAAACTACACAAAAGAAGTCTATACCAAATTAGGCAAGGAAGTTACGCCAGCAATTGAAGCTATCATTATGAAAGCTGATTTTGATAGCCTAGATTCTTTAATTGAATCTTGGGGAGGACAAGCAATGCAGTTATACGGCACTCCAAAATGCTCAAATTGTGGAGGAAAAGAATTTACCATTCGCAACTCTGAACATACTGATTTACCAGATGAGCGTGAAGCAAAAGGCAGCACCTCAAATGATGCTTTAGAAAATTTTCATTTAAACCAAACTATAAAATAAGATGACAGGAGATATTCAATCAACCCGAAAAGGTCTATATGCAGGTGTAGGCATAGTAATGACTTTCAATTGCGCCATTGATTCGCCTTTAGTGAAAGGACAAGAAGTTATGTTGAGCGCAGCTAATACAGTTGTTGCTCGTACAGGTGCTACGCTTGATAACTATGTAGGTATTGTAGATTCTTTGCCAAAAAATGGTAAAGTAGGAATTCGTACAGCTTTCCTTGTAGATACTTATGCCACAAGTGCTGATGGAACAACATCGTTAGGTGCAAATGGCATTGGTGTAAAATCAACAGGCGCAGTCTTGAATGGCAAACCCGTATATGCTATTGCTGCCTCAGGCAACCATTATGCAGCTATGATTCTAGATAATTCAGACCCTGCAAATACTCGTTTAGGTATTTTATACACGCCTAGAATTTCTACTTACGCATAAAGGGAAATTTGATAGTATAAGGATAGAATAAAAAATAATTTTAACAATTCAAGATAATTTTAATTGGATATGGATAAGAAAAAATATATTGGGTGTGAAACTACCCATCAGTTCTTTGCAACAAAAAGAGAAAAAAAAGGAAGTCTTTCAAAAGAAAAAGTAGCTGAAGCAGGAGATGCTGCTAAAAAAAGTTTTACTGAATTTGCTGATTTTGTTTATAAGATACGTAGTGGATATGAAGATACTAAAGGAAATAGAATTGCTCCTTTCAATATCTCTACAGATGAAGCTTTAAAAATCTTCTATGGCGCAGAATCTACATTTGAATTTTTACAACTTTTTGGTGTAAATCCTGAAACAGATACATTGGAAACAATGGGTCGCAAGCTAACAGGGTCAAATACTTTTAGCTTAGAGCCTAATAAAGTACTTGACATGATGGGCGCACAAAGTTCTCACACAAGTTATTCGACTCAACGTGGAGATTATTCTCCTGAATTTACTTTTCTCTTGCCACAAGTTATCTTGGATGCTATCTATTTAGGATATACTAATTCAGGAATGCACTTAAATTGGATTATTCGTACTCAAAACACGAATGGTCAAGATGGTGCAACTTTCCCTTATATTTTAATGGAGAACAACCCTGTTTCAGTTACGGCAGAAGGAGCAGATACCAAACTTGCAAGTGTAAAAATCAAGCAAAAACGTCCAAAAACTCAAAAGTTAATGGGTGGTATCGAAATGACGTATGAAGTATTACGTTCTACGACACTTATCAATTTGGCTGATACACTTTCTTATGTAGGTGAGCAAATGGCAATAAAAGCTGATGCAATGGCAATGAAAGTTTTAATTAATGGAGATCTTGCTGATAATAGCGAATCAGCTCCTGTTATTGGCGTGGGAACTGCTGGTCAGTTCAAAGCAAAAGACATTAAAAAAGTAATTGCTCAAATGTCTCGTCTTACGTATTCTGCAAATCGTATGATTACAGGCTTAGATACAGGGATGGATATCGATGAGCTTCCAGAATTTGCAGGATATAGTGGCGAAACAAAACAGTTCCGTTTACCTCCTTTAGGAGTTCCTTCTGATTTTACTCGTGAGATTTTCACAATGCCTTCAGCAAATCAAGCCTTGTTCATAGACCCAGGTCGTGCTATGGTAAAACTGCAAGAAACAGGTGTAATCATTGAGCAAGAGAGAAATATTAAGAATCAAACAGTCATAGGGGTTGTTTCTATGGTCGTTGGGTTTGGTATTTCTCGTCGTAATGCTAGAGTAATTTTGGATAAATCTGTTGATTTTGCAGACGATGGCTTCCCTTCTTATATGGACGTAGATACGTATGTAGCAGAATTTTACACAGACTAATTGAGGTTAGTCTGTGCTATTTTCTTTTTTTTAATCAAAAAATAATTATCCAATATGGAAACGATATTTGTAAAAATACCATCTCACTCAAATCAATTTTGGGACCCAACTAACAGAAAACAAAAAATGTTAGTAGGAAGAGGGGTTTTTGAAGTCCAAGACACAGCAGAAATCCAAAGAGCGATTGCTAATGGTGCTTTGTTAAAATCTTCTAAAGAAGAGTTTGATAAGCAAAATGCAGCTCCACAAGAAGAAACTCCACATGAGGAAGTTCCAAAAGGGGAAGTTGATAAAACTCCTGAAACACCAAAAGCAGAGGATAAAAAACCTGCTACCAAAACAAGTACCACTAAAAAGTAAAATAGTATGCCATTAACCATCCAAGATATTATTCAGAATAGATTGCCCTTTGTAGATATTACAAATACGGTGATTGCCTCTCGTTTGGATAAAATTATAATGGAAGTTCAATGGACATTGCAGAAGCCTTTAAAAAAGGAGGAAGCTGATGTCGAAATTGAAAGTAGTTATAACCAACAAGAAATACTATTGATTGGTGTTTATTCGGCATACTTAGCTCTTTTTAGAAAGGCAATTACAACGCTGGCAGGAGATGCTGAAACTTCTGAAGAAGCCTCTACCAAAACCTTGAAAAAGGCAAAAGCTGATGTGGTAGAAGCTGAATTTCATATTAGTAAAGCAAGCGATGGTTCTTCTATTCAATTGGATACAGGAACATTGCTTGATTTACTAAAAGATGAAATTTGTGATACAGCTGCACTTTTGGGTATTTCTCTAGTGATTTGTGATACCTGTAGTAAGCATCCACCTTTTGCTTTTCGTGTCAATAAATGGTAATTAAAACTTGAACGTGATATGGCTAATTTATTCAACGCAAGCGATTTGAATCAAATCAATAAAGTTTTTCAAGAAGATATTCCAGATACCTTTTTGAAAAATGATATTATCTACCACCAAGCAGGTCAGATTTATGACCGTTTTATGGAAAGTAATGACGAACAGGAGTTTAGAGATCTTCCTCTCAAAGGATTGATTGTAGACAGTTCTTCTAAACAAGATGCAGCAGTCAAGTTTTCTCAACTAGGAAGGACAGATATGTCAGAACATTATGTTCTTATCAATTTTGCACAATTAGAAGCAAATGGCTTACTAGATGCAAATAGAGAACTTTTACTAAAAGCAAATGCCGATTATATGACGTTGCGTGGAGAGCGATATGAAGTTACCTCAGTTACTCAAGTACCTGATTTAGCAACTTTGAAAACGTATGTGAAAGTTGTTTACCGTGATAATATTAGACCTAAAAGATAGTGTAAAATGGGAGTAAGACGAACTGGAGATTTTGGGAAAGCATTGAAAGTATTTGAAAACTTAAATACAAATTTGATTCAAGCTGAGAAGAAAATACTTGCAGTAGTAGCTCTAAAAGCCGAACAGCTCGCAGTAGATAGAATAAAATCACAACCTTCCGAATGGAAAAGTTTGTCTCCTTCTTACTATCAATGGAAAATATCAAAAGGATATTCTGAAAAAACACTTATAAAAACAGGTTCTTATTTTCAAGCTATTACATCTGGAACAGTTGGTTTAGTAGGTTATGCAGGAGTGCCAAAAACGGCAAGAAATAAAGAAGGTGAAAGTGTGGCTAATATTGCTGCTGTAATGGAATACGGTTCTGTAAAAAGAAATATTACTGCTCGTCCTGTTTGGCAAGTTGTGCATAGACAGACGATACAGTATATTCTGTTTACAGATACAATAACACAAACTTTGAAAGAGGCTTTACTTAGAGGAATTTAAAATTATTAGATAACCAAAAAGAATTAAATAAAATGACAACTGAAATATTAAACATAGAATCCGTAAGGGAAAACACTCTTGAAGCTCAAATTCAGAAGGTAAATGAAATTATTACTAAGGAACTTGAAAAGAAGACAGGGCAAAGTGCTGTGAAAATTGATTTTGCTTTAATGGATTCAACTCTTAACACTTTAGAGAGTAAAGGTTATTCAGTATTGAGCCATCCTTTTGATGATAATGGTATAGTAAGAAAGCAAGAAATTATCCTTTGGAAGGATTTAAAAGAGAAAGAAACAGAAGAGGATATCTTCCTTAATAATCCAAATAGCGAAGTTTCTAATAAGGCTCTTGACTACAAAAATATATTGATTTTTTTTAACAAACTAAAGGAAGCAGGTCATCCTGATAATTTAGCACTTGAAGTAGCATTACAATATCCCAAAGCATTGACTCTTGTCGACAAACTAAAGGAAATAGGCTATACTGATAATTTAGCAATTCAATTAGCGTTACAATATCCCTTAGAAAAATAACAAAATGCACTTCGAACTCCAAGAAATAGACCGAGCCTTTTACGATTATTTGCGAAGGGAATTAGTTAGAAACAATCTATTACCTGATATTTCTATTCTTTCAAAAGCTGATTTTTTGCTACAATTAAAGGCAATGATTGATAATCCAAACTCAAAAGTTGTAGAAATTTTTGGTGTTGGAGATGTGAAGGCGAGAGGAGCTGTCGAAGTAAATAAAATTGTCATTGATAGAATTGACATAAGTCCTGCCGATATAGGAGCTTGGGCAACTGTTCATTATCAAAAAAACGAAGCTGAAACAGCGTACAATAAGTATCAGCGTCCAGCAGGAACATATAATCTAACCTATCAAATTGGATATGTTACCGATAGCACAGTGGAAGATAGAAGACTTTTGAATATGATTTTGTGGGTTTTCGGTGCAATGGGCTGCAAAAATGGAATAAAAGATGATTTTTCAAAGACAGAAAATTACTTTGATTATTCACAAGTTGATTATAAAGACAATTCAGACGGAGATTATTTTGAGAGACTATTTAGGTACAGCGTTCAAAATGTATTCATAACACCAGACACATTGATAAGTGATGAGATAGGAATTTTGAACGAGATAACCATAGAAGCAAAAAACATTCAAGACAACAAAT
>JAHDBD010000035.1 GCA_020630575.1 Bernardetia sp. | reverse complement strand
GGTGAGACACCGACAATGGCAAAGATTTGGAAAGTAATTATTATTAGTACATAATATAAAGGGTAGAACGAAAGGTTAAAAGTAGAAAAAGGCAAAAAACAGCTAAAAAGTTAATTTAAACCCTTATAAAGGCAATATATAAGTTTTAATAAGTAAAATAAAAAAGTCAAACAAAAGGTTAAATAATGTGTGAATTACGAAAACAATCTAAATAGCGTTTTATTTGAGACAAAATAAAACAACTAAAACGCCTTTTAAAGCTATTTAAAAGGCGTTTTTTAATTTATATAGAAATATTTGTTTAATTATTTTTGATTCAATATAAGGCATTTTACAGGCTTAATAAAGAGTTTTGGTGTGAATTAAGAGAGAGAGACTTGAAAAACTTATAAAGCATTTTTATAAAAACGCCTTATAAACCCTTATAAAGCCACTTTTTAAATAAGAAACAAGCGTTACCACCTGCGTTACCATCTAAGCGTTACCACCTACAAAAAACGTTACCATCTAAAATATAATTATTCTTATTTTAAACTAAAAAGTTAGTTTAAAAATACATTTGAATTAATGTAAATTAATTACTACTTTTGTATTGTTGCAACGGAGCAACAACATCAATCAATTTTTATTTTTATTTTATTATTATGGTAAACAAAAAAAAATGCTGCAATAACTGCCCTTTTTTGAAAGACACTTTGAAAGGCTGGTTAGGCAAAGAGAAAACAAGAGAGATAGTAAATGCTATCAAAAATGACAAAACGTTTCACTGTCATAAAACACTAGATGGTAATGAAAAGATTTGTGCAGGCTCTTTAATTCTTTTGGATAAAGAACAGGATATAAAATCTAATTTTACAATTCGTTTGGCAATAATGACAAAACAATTTGCAGAAATACCAAAATCAGAATATGGAAAAGTATTTGATACTGCAAAAGAATTTATAGATTATCACACCAAATAACCAAAATAAAAATCCTTACTTTTTTAGTAAGGATTTTTTAAAAAACTTTTTAAATTAATTTGTATTAATCAGAATTAATTATTACCTTTGAATTATAGTTAGAAACTTAGTTTAATTATTCAATCAATCACAATCAAAAATAAAATTATTATGTCGAAAATAACAGTCAAAAAATTATCAGCAAAGAAAGCATTTCAGATGTTAAATTCTTTTCAAAACAATTACGCTAAATCTTATGGCGTTCAAGGAAATAAAAGTTGTAGATATATCAATACAAATCTTATTACTGCAACAGTAAGATCAAATGATGATCTAATTGATAGAAGGTTTGAAGAGTTAGAATATTGTTTTGAATTAGTATCAAATTACTATTCACAAGATAATTTAGAAAATTTCTTTGAATCTGAATTTACAGCTTCTTTGTAATTTTTAAACTCCTTGCCATAAAAAAGCAAGGATTTTTTTTTAAAACTTTTAAATTAATTTGCATTAATAGTAATTAATTAGTAAGTTTGTATTATAAATCATTTATCAACCCCAAACCACAAATGGCTAAATACAATGTAGTTTCTAAAGTAGAAACACTTACCGAGTGTTTTGAAGAAAACAAATCGTATATATATAATGCGATTAATTTTGACTTGATGCCTGATAAGCATAAACAAATTAGAAAAGCTGCTGAGTACTTTGACGAGCGTATTGCAGAATTTCGTGAGCAAATTAAAAATGAAATAAAAGAAAAGTTTGTCGAAACGTCGTAAATTAGCACCGAACTCAAAATACTCTCCTCCTATGATTCAATTAATTAACTCTAAACTCTGTGTAGAAAGGAAATACTTAGAGAAGTATTATTCTAAAGCTATGATTAGAAAAAATACTTCTCTAGGTAAATTCTTAGCTATTGAAAACACTTCTCTTATATGTTATCAGTCGGTTTTAGACACAAATAACAAAGTAACTAGAGAGGCAGCTAAAAAAGACTTGCCTAGCTATGAAAGTCTTTTGAATAAGACTAAAGCAGTTGAGGTAAAAAAACAAGTAGCTAAGAAGTACGAAGAAAAAACACAAGAGAATATTTATATAAGTCTTATACAAGACTTTTATAAGTCAAATAGAGAGTTGTATTTTGCTGGAGAGTATGGGGCTGAGTTCGCTTATGATTTTACTCGTGCATCAGCTTGGTTAGATTTCTTATTAGATGTAAAAACTAATAAAAATCTTTTCAAGAAGACTTTTTGTAATTCTTATTCTGAAATTATAGAATCTGTTTTGGAGCAAATCAAAAAAGAAAATTTGAGAGGTTTGAAAGTTACAACAGCAGCCTCTCTTCAAAATAAAAAACTAGCTCAATACAGAAAAGAACATAAAAAAGATCCAGTAAATTACTGGAAAAGTGTCGCTGATAGTCGTATGAAGATTAGTAAACAAAATGCTTTCAAAGCAAAATTGAATAAAGAAAGCAATTTCCAAACATTCCATTTTGCAACTTTAGTCGGTTTATTTGCTAATTATGATAATCCTCAAATTCTTACTGCAACTGGTTTGACTTCTATTTATGCAAACTATGAAGAAATTTGTAGAGAGTATGGAGTAAAACCTTTATCAGAATCTACTGTAAAACGTTTCCCACATCGTTCAGATGCTATTAATCGTATAATGCGTAGTAGATTTGGCAATCAAAAAGTTAGACAGGAGGTTATGCCTTATGTCGCTTCTGAGGTTACACACTCACACGAGTTTGTATCTTGGGATGGTATTCCAATACGTGCAGCTTGGACTGATAAAAATGGCAAATTGAATTATCAATACAATATATTGCCAATATTAGATTATGCAAGTGGAGTTATTCTAGGCGCAGGAATGGGACATACTGAAAATACGGATATGTTCAGAGAGGCAATGCAACAAGCATTTAGCTTTACTGAAGGGCGTAAATTTAGATACACCATGTCAGATAGTGGTTCGGCTTTTACTTCTTATGAAGGAGCTAGAATTATACAAATGGTATCTGAAAAACACGATTTTGTAAAAGATGTACATTCTTCTTTATCTAGTTTTGGTAAGTCTGCTAATAAAAACCCTGCTGAACGATTAGGGCTTTTGATCCAAAACCGTTTTAGAGATAAACCTTGGTTTGGAGGATTAGGAATAAAGACCAAAACTCAAACTCTAAATAGTGATGTTTGGAATCCTGGTGGTAATGCTGAAGAAAGAATGAAGTTTACTATTTCAGAAGCCGAATTAAAGCAAGAAATTGCATCGGTTTTGGCTGAATTTTCTTCTATAATAACAGAGAACAAAACAGCACTTGAATGGTATAGAGAAAATATACACCCAGAAGCTGGACATCTTTTAGCTTGGGAGTCTAATTATGCGTTTGGTGATATTGTAACAAGTCCTATCAATGTTCGTAAAGGTTTAGTTCGTTTCAATAATGAAGATTATTTAATATCTGATTATGATTCTTTAATTGAAAGTGGAATTTTAGTTGATGGCAAAGCTCGTATTCGTTACAATCCTTCAAATACTTCTACTATTGACTTGTGGAGCATTGGAAATGAGAAAAATAAGAAGGATTTTGGTAAAGACAAGTATATTGGGACTTATGGTATTCGTACTAAAACTAAAAAATCGCCTCTTGAGCAAACTGATGAGACTTTGAAAGCATATGACGAGCAAATGAAGGTAGTTGAGAATACTGCAAACAAGATTGTAGCAATGGAAAAACAAGATAAAGAGACTTTCGAAGAGATTATGAATGGAGAATTCCAAATTGAAAACGAAATGCGCTCACGTTATCCATTTTCCACTTCTACAAACAAACGTATGCAGCACGAAGCGACTCAAAATATGATGCAAGACCATTACCAATATGGAGATGGTAAGCTAAAAATGGCAGTAGGCGCAGAATTTTCAGGCGAAGAAGAAGAGCCTAAAGAACAGCCTAAAAAAATAACTAGAAAAAGATTTAGAAAATACTAAAATTAATTTGCATTAATGCAAATTAATTATTACATTTGTTAAGTAATCAATCATCAATCAAAACCCAACTCAAATGAACAATTCAGAAAAGGAGTTAATCTCCAACGCTACTTCTGCATATCTTGAAAAAACAGGTATGAGTAAGCAAAATTTTCATCAGCAAACAAAATTTCCTGTGGCATATCTTAGTGATATTCTACAAAAGAAATTTGATAAAGAATATCCTAAAGCTGCCAATTACTATCAATTAGCTGAATTGATAGGAATGAATTTGCAAAAAAGCTACTGGAAGCATTTTGAAACTGAAATATTTCTTGATATTCAAGGCGTTTTTAATGTTTCAAGGGAAGAAAACAAATTTGTAGGTATAGATGGTCCTACTGGAGCAGGAAAAACTTACTCTTTAGAGTTTATAGTAAAGCAGACACCAAACTGTTTTTATATAAAGTGTAAACCATCTCAGAGCCGTTTAGATTTTCTTATGAATATTGCTGATGGAATGGGCTATAAAAACAGCCCTCGTAATGCGTATAGGCTTGAAAAGCTAATTGTTTCTAAGTTAAACAGAGAAACAAAATGTACTCTTATTCTTGACGAGTGTGAGTATATGGGTAAAACACATTTTGATATGGTAAAATCTATATATGATGACACAAAAGGTAAATGTGGTATTGTTCTTTGTGGACTTGGGATAAAAGAATTTATTGAAAAGAAGGCTCTAAGTGCTACTGGCGCAAAAGGATGGTTACAACTTCGTAGAAGAATAAACGCTAACTGGGTTGTTCTTCCTGAAATTGGGTATGCTTCTAAGAATTGGAAAAATACTGTAAAAAGTATTTGTGATTCTCTGGACAAAGGGCGTTTTGCAGATAATGCAATATCTTGGTTGGCGTCAAATACTGAAAACTTTGATGACCTTTCTACTTATGTGAGCGAAATATTAGAAGTCGCTGATAAGGATGCAATTCAAAAAATCCAAAAATCACACTTGTATGAATACTTTGAATAATCAATTAGATGACTTTGACCGTATAGACTTTATAAGTATATTATGTGGATATACTGAAGAATCGCAATATTGGGATTTTTTCGACGATTGTGAAAATGAATTTGTTAGTAAATTTCCAAAACACAATCAAGAAAAAATTAGAAACTTGTCTGGGTTCAAAATGTGGTTCAGAACTAGATACAAGAAAAGAGAAATTAGGATAGTAGAAGACTTCCTAAAATACGATATTGAAACAGGATTACATTATTTCATAAACGATGAAATAGAATATAAACCTACCTCAAGTGCTGAATTTTGTGTTTTCTTTCAGTCTTTGCAAAAAGATTTTAGTAGTTTTGGAGAGTTTGAATATCAAGATGAAACTCCAAAACAAACTAAACAGGAAAAAGAAAACCGTTTAATTAATTTTATCAACCAATTTTATAAATTTTTTATATGATGTCAATTACAACACCTGATCAATGCTTATTGCTTGATGAAGGAAGGTGTATATCTTTATCTTCTCATAAAGATAATAAGGGCTATTTTTTGCAAATTTATCATGAGGATTTATCAGAGCCTTACAATCTCAGATTTATAACAAAATCATCTATGATTGAAGTATTTGAATATCTTTCAAAAAGAAGGTTTGAAAGATTATCACAAGATAGTCAAGATACACTTTTTCTAAAATTAGAATAATAACCATTCATTTTATAAGTTTCTATTTATTCATTTTATAATTTTCTATTTATTCATTTTATAAATTTTTCATTTAATTATGTCAAAAACAACAGAAGAACAAATCATTACAAGAGAAGATATGCAAAACGCATATAACTCATTTGTAGATGCTAAAGAAGAACTAGCAACCGTAAAGCAAACAATCAAAGAAGCAAAACAAGAGATTGACCAAGATTTTAAAGACCAACTAGAAGCGTTGGAGACTGAGATGGCAGACTTTGAGGGCATTTTGCAGCGATACAATAGCCAAAACAAAGTTCAATCTACTGCTTTGGCAGATGGGGGAACATTTGGGACGGTTGAGAAAGAAAGTTATGAGATAGATCCAACAACGGATTTTGTAGATGCTTTACAAATTTTTAAAAATATGTTCCCTTCAAATTGGGAAAAGTTCGTAACAGGGTATCCAAAACTAAAAACGGTAAAAGTTCGTAGTCTTATTCAAGATGGTTTCTTGACAGAGGATGCAATGGATAAAATTGGCATTTTAACGAATGTAGATAAGTCTTTTGAAGTAAAACCTGCTAAAAAATAGCAAAACGCCTTTCTGTTCGCAGGAAGGCAAAAGCCTATGTAGCTCATTGGTAGAGCAGCTTATTGACGAATAAGAAAGGTAGAGGGTTCGATTCCCTTCATAGGCACAAACATCAATCAATTCAATTTTATATTTATGGAAGATTTTAAAAAAACTCCAAAAATGGTTTCTTTAAGACCTATTGAAAAGCCTATTTTGAAACATATATCTCTTAGAGAGCTATTTAAGTCAAAGAATTACCTTATTTATCTTGAGAAAGATAAATATGTTATACGACATAAGGATAGCGACAAATCGGAGGAACTGGAATTTGTTGTTTATCGTAATTTTGCGCTATCTAGTTTGGTCTTAAAGACTAAAGAATTGCTAGATTCTTTAGATGATTTGGATAATTTCAAAGGCTCAAGAAAGCATCCAAAATTTGAAGAAATGACTGATTATTCTATTAAAAGCAGAAAAGAATTGAACTTGATGTTGAGCCAATTAAATAAAATCATTCAAGATAAAATTTTTACTGATGGCAAATAGCAAAGAAATAACTATTTCTTTTGAAGGATGGTTAAGAGCAGCCAAAAGAAGGTTCTCAAAACTTGCTGAAAAAGAAGGCGTTATGAACGGTTGGTGTTCTGATGGACATACTATCAGACTTTTATTCCCAACTGAGTTTGAAAAGGCATATTTTACAGAAAAAGTAAAGCAAATGCCAAATTTTAATGGAGAAGGTAAAATCGAAATAAACGGATAGCTTCTCTTATTCCTAATCAATCAATCATTTATCATTATGGCAAAACAGTTTAGACCTTTGGAGTTTGATACTCAAGTAATTGCAAATTACAGAGAAGTAGTTCAGAATCTTATTCAATGAATGTAGATATAAAAATATATAAAGAAGAGTTAGAGCCGTCTAAAGATGTAGTTTCTGATATTCTTTATATTATTGGCACACTTTCAATTATGTTCTCAGAGCCAAAAACTCATAATAAATCAGATTATGCTGATTATCTTGGCAGAATTTTAAGGTTCTTTGAAGTAAACTAACTTCGAATTATGGACAGGAAATTAAAATTGAGAATCTTGCACGCTATCTTAGCGAAAAAAGGATTGATGGATGAGAAAAAATCTATTATCCTGCAACACACTAAAGAGCGTACAGACTCAGCAGCAAAAATGACAGAGTCAGAACTCACGAGCCTAATAGATTTTTTCTCTATCTCAAAACCTTCTACTAAAGAATCTGCTAATAATATGCGTAGAAAGATAATAGCTATTTGCGCCTCAACAATGCAAATGGTAACAGAAGGTAAACCAGATATGAGGAAGATTTATGATTTTGTACAAGAAAATGGGTATTTGAGTAAAGAACTTAACCAATATTCTTATGATGAACTACCAAAACTGGTAAGTCAATTTGAAAAAATAGGAGATTATTATGCTTCTCAAAATTCTAAAAGTCTTAAAAAGTCAAATTCTTAGTTCTGTTTTGTGTTTTACGTTGTTAAATTTGTATTTTTATCAATCAAACTTAAATTTTATCTCTATGGAAGCCATTATGTTTTTGTTATCAATTTTAATGTTCTTATTATTAGGCGTTCTTTTTATGCTTTGCGTATTTAGAATCGCTATCCCAACTATTTTTAAAAGAAAGGAGGTAAAAGATGGAGACAAGTCATAAATTTATACTTGTATTGCTGCTTATTTCTATTGTGGGAGGTATTTTATTATCAAGAGAAATAAACAAAGCTCAAAAAAATGAATGGCATTTAAATATAATTACAGGAAGAGTTGTAGTTATTGATTCAATGAAAAATGACAGTGTTTTTAGTCATTTTGAGATGACAAATAAGCCTTATAAAGAAAAAGAAGAATTATTTAGAATCCATCACAAAAAAATAAAATGAAGATTCTAGTAAAATCTACTAAAACGGGCAAGGCTAAAACCCTGCTCGTTTTTAGTTTAAGCGAAAACAAAGTATCAAAAATAGATTGTAAGATTCATTTATCTACAAAAAATCTATTTCTTTTGATTAGCAAGATTGAAAAAAAACTAATAGAGTTTGCCAAAACAGAAGAGAAAAGAATAGATTTAGAAGATAATCTATATTTCTTGAGGCAAGAAACTAAAGTTTTTAACTTAGACAAAGCGAATATTTATAATCAAAATATTCGTAACTGGAACGCCTTATATGAGCGTTATATGAGTAATATATATGATGAGCCTTTGATAAATGAAAAACGGCTTTTTGAGCGAAAAGCATATAGTTTAGAGTTTATGGAATCTTTCTTCAGGAGTGAAGAATGGTTTGCTAAAGACAAAACGATTGCTAATTTTTGCATAAAAGAAAAGCATTTATTGAGCTCAATCAATCAAAATACTCAACCTAACTATCAAAACGAGGAAGATTATGGAGCAGATAAACTCATTTGATTTAGAACAAATCCGAAAAGATGCTGCAAAAAAAGTACTTGAGCAGCAAACTGAATATATTACTAACTCTTTAGTAGGTAGAGAATTTGAAAAAGACAAATTCATTGCTTACGCATCAAAATTGATAAAGCGAACTTTTGAAATTGATGCGAAAAATGAGAAAGTAGTAGCTAGTTTATGGGATTACTTCTTTAATCCTGCCAAATTTGACGAAGAAAATAGCGTTTATTCATCTGGAAAAGGAATAATGCTTTATGGCGCACCGGGTTCGGGTAAAAGTGAATTAATGCGTATTTTTTGTAACTTAGTAAAAGGAATAGCAGAAGTAGAATTTATTTTTGCTAGATTCTATACACTAAGTGGCAAAGTGGAGGAATTAGGAAACCAAGCCTTCAAACCTAATGTAAATCATATTTTATTTGATGAATTAGGATTGGAACGCTGCAAAGCCATAAAACGCTACGGTGCTAGTATAGATGTAGATGAAGAAATCATATTGATGAGATATGATGAATTCAGAAACGGAACAGTAACACACTTTACAACAAATCTCACAGAAAAAATGATAAAGGCAAGATATAATCCTCGTGTCTTATCAAGACTCAATGAAATGTGTAATGTAATGTCGCTCACAGGAGTAGATAGGCGTGCAACTGCTCGTCCAAAACGTAAATATTAAATCAATTTTTCAATCAATTAAAATCAAAAAAAAAATGTCAAAAATCATAAATTTAAAAATTGAAAATTGTGGAGACTGCATATTTTCATTTTATGAGCTTAGAAAAAATGGCAAAGAAGGCTTGTATTGCAGGGCATCGCAAACTCCTTTTTTTTTGGGGAAAATTTCTGGGAATGACGCAAAAATTATTTTAACAGAAATAAATAAAAATTGTCCTTTGCCAGATAAAACATTGTAATTAATTTTTCAATCAATCAACTAAATTTTATCAATATGGCTATTTCAAAAGAAATTTGGGAAGAAATGGAAATTTTAGCTGCCAAACTTGGCGTTGCTAAACTTGCATTGAAGTATCAGAGATATGGATTTAATTATTATTATCACTCAAAGAGAGATGTTTTAACAAGAATTGAATTTTTAAGAAAAGCAATTCACTCACTTTATGAAAGAGAGAAAAGTATAATTATAAACAAAAAAATCCCTGCAATGGCTAATAAATTAGAAGTACATCAAAATGCAGTTATTAGTTCTGTAAACACTTTTGCAGATTCAATGGATATAGACTTTATGGACGCAATCGATTTATACGAAAAAGGATTTCAAAATAAGATAGTTAAATCAAAAGACGTAGATAATCCTTTTGTAGATGAGGGTGAAAAAGTATTTACCAAGCCTAATAAATCATAAACAACCTCATCAAATTATAAATATTTCTAAAAGCCATTACTAAAAAAAAGTAATGGCTTTTTTTATTTTAGCTATATTTGTAAAATAGAAACCTTGAAAAACTATGGATATATCTAAAATTATAGCAGATTTAAAGTTCAATGCAGATGATACGGCTATCAAAAACGCTGAGGAAGCATTAAAACAACTAGACAAACAACTAGATAAAACTGAGGAAGGAACACTTGCTTGGGGAGATGCTATGCGTAAAACTGAACAGGTTGAAAAAGCACTTGGAAAGGAAACTAAGAAGTTAGATTCTTCTTTGGAGGGTTTGGAACAATCTATTGATGATTTGCGAAAAGCTCAAAGAAAATTAGATTTATCCACAGAACAAGGAAAGAAACAATTTGCAGATTTTGAAAAACAAATCAAGTCCAAACAAGGAACAATAAACCAATTTAAAGGAGGTTTAGAAGACACTACCAAACAAAGCAAAGGTTTTGGGAGCGGTATTGCTGGAATGGCTAAAGTTGCTATTCCAGCCTTGGCAGCTACTTTTGCAGTAGAAAAATTGAAAGAATTTGGTCAGTTTATTTTAGAAACTGAAAAAAAATATACTAATCTAACAAATCAAATACAACGTTCTTCTGGTTTGCAAGCTGCTAGTTTGGATAAAGTAGTAGTTCAGTCATCTGCCTTGGCTGATAAGTTCGGAGTTGATACAAATGAGCTTATAAATTCTGTAAAGTCCTTCGCAAATGCAATGGAAATAGATTTTACAGAAGCCTTAGAACTTGCTGAAAAAGGTTTTTTGAAAGGAGCTGATGCAAATGGGGATTTTCTTTCTTTAATGAATGAATATCCTGTACAGTTCAAAAATGCTAAACTTTCAGGAGAGGAGTTTGTAAAGTTTGCTTCACAAGGTGCGCTTACTGGTAGTGCCTTTGGAGCTGATAAGCTACTAGATACTGTCAAAGAAATTGGTTTGCGACTTCGTGAATTGGATAAAGCTCAATTAGATGCACTTGCACCACTTGGAGCAGGTTTTGTTGGTCAAGTTCAAAAAGATTTGCAGGAAGGAAAGAAGGATATTCTTACAATCTTTCAAGAAATCATTAAAAAAGGTAGAGAAGTTGGTCTTAATGTCCAACAGCAACAAAAACTAATCGCTGATTTGGGTGGTGGGGCTTTGGAAGATTTGGGAGGTATTGATAAGGCTTTCAAGCTTATCACAGATGCTCAAAATCTGAATTTAGATAGTTTGGATAAGCTCGGACAAAAGCAAAAAGAAGAATTGGAAACAGCAAAGGCATTAGCAGAGGAAGAAAAGCGTCTGGCTGATAATTTTGCAGGGCTTTCTGCTGAAATTGATAAACTAGCTACACAAGGTAAAACAAAACTTATAGGTTTTTTCAATGATATTGTTGATGCTATTTTTGCTACTGAAAATGCTATCAAAAAAATAAATAATCAAAACATTGAAATACAAGGGGAGGATTCGGTTGAGAATGTTGAACAAAAATTGATTGATGCTACTAAATCTTTAGAAATGCTAAAGCAAAAATCAAAAGATATACAGTTTGATATTGATGCTCGTGTATCTTTTGGTAGAGATATTCAATCACAATTCGGAGCATTACAAGATACTGAAAAACTGATTGAAGCTACTTCTAATCAAATTGATATTCTTAGAAAAAGATGGGAAGACCTTCAAAAGCCTATTAAGGAAACTGGAAAAGTTGAAGAAGAAGTAAATAAAACAACTGAGGGAACAAACAAACTAACTATTGAGCAAATCAAAAATTTGCAAAAATTGGGAATGGAATTGCGTGGATTAGTTCAAAATTGGGAACTTCTTAGAAGACAAACAGCAACGGATTTGCTACCAAATGACGAAATTCGTTTAGAACTCCAGTTTGGAATTGATACCGACAAATTGGTACAAGATTTTGATAAAGACATTGCAGACTTTAAAGAAAAAGCTAAGAAAGCAGGTTTATCAAGTGTAGAAATTGAGGCAGGTATAGCTATCAGAACTGATATTCTAAATAATCAGATTGCAAAAGCTGATAAAGACCTCAATAAAGAACTTGAAAAAATACCTTTAGAACTTCAAAACAAAAGAAATAAAATTGAGCAAGATAGATTAAAAAATCAAATTGCCATAAATGATAAAATTCTTTCTAATGAAGAACTAACAGAAGCTCAAAAACTTGCTTTAGTTTCTAAAAATACTCAAGCTGAATTAGAAAATTTGGATTTACAGGAGGAAATGGCAAGGGCAAGTATAGAGCAAAATATAGAAGATGAGCGTTTCAAAAATCTTGCTTTAGAAGAACTTGACATTGAATATGCTGCAAAACGAGAAGCTACTTATACAGCAACTGGAGAAGCTGTTAAGAAAATTCGTTTAGATGAATTTGATAATCTTCGTTCTATTTTAGAAGATGGATTAAGTTTGGAGGAAGAGCAATTAAGAGAAAAATACCTTATTGCTACTCAAGAAGCTGGTATTTTATCTGAAAATAGCAGAAAGAAAAAGCAAATTGAGCAAGACTATGCAGATTCTTTACGTGAAATTCGTAAACAGTCTTATTTAGATTTGATTACTCAATTAGAGTTAGAAAATCAAGCTATTGAGACCTCAACCGAGCAAAGAAGAAAGAATGAAATTGAAATACAACGTCTTAAAAATGCAATAAGAGAACAAGATGTTGAGGCTACTGAAGAAGCTGAGGAAAAGAAACAAGCTAGTATTTCTGAAACAATAGGCGCAATTCAAACAAGTGTACAAGCTGTTACGGATGCTATTATTGATTTGATTGATTTGCAAATTGCACGTTACGAACGTTCAAAACAAGCTCAAGAAGAACGTGTAAAAGCAGCTGAAAACATTGCCGAAAAAGGTAATGCAGCTCTTTTAGAAGCAGAACAAAAAAGACTTGATGAACTAGAACAAAAACAAGAACGTGCAGCCGAAAGACAAAACGCTATTGCTGCAGGACAAGCTATTGCTGGAGCTATTGCAGGAATTGCGCAAGGTGCAGCACAAGGGGGGATAGTTGGTATTGCTGCTGTTATTGCTGCTTTGGCTGCTGGTACAGTTGCAGTAACCTCACTTGTACAAGGTGCATTTGCTGATGGTGTAATTGATTTTCAAGGTAAAGGGACTGAAAGAAGTGATAGTAATATAGTTGCTATAAGCCGTGGGGAATCTGTAATTACAGCAAAAGGGACAGACAATGCCCCAAAAGCATTGGAAATGATAAACAAAGGTTTGATTTCAGATACTCAAATATTTGCAAATCACACTCCTTATATGGCTAATATAAGCCCTGTATATGCGCTTGATACAAGCTCTTTAGAAAGCCGTTTTGGTTCTTTGGAAAAAGGAATTGATAATGTCGCAAATGCCGTAAACTCCCTTAAAATACAAGTAAATAGTAATATTTCTGAAAAAGGAGTATTTAGTATTCACGAAAAAATTTCACGTCAAGCAAATAAAACTAATAAAAGAAGATAATGAGACTTTATTTAGACAACATATTGATTAGTAAAGATGATTACACTACTTCTGACTTTACTTTGCAAAAAGATAGTACAGAAGAAAGGGATATTACTCAGGACTTTGATTTTTTTGGAGTTGCTAGACAAATCATATTTGACCAAATAATTGATAATCCGAATGGGCTTATTGCTACAATTCCTATGATAATTATTGATGATTGTTGTTCTGATGAAGTTTTATTTTTTGAAGGAGAAATAAGAGGAGATGATATTTCTTTTTGTGATGATGATTGTTTTGTGAGTTGCAAGGCTTATCAAAAAGATTCTGCAAATAAGGTAATGGACTGTCTTGAATCTCTAGCAATAGAGAATATTGATAAAATAAATAATCAAAAAAATCAGCTTGTAGGATATTGTAATGAGGCACGTCCCCAGTTTGTTCACGATATGATTATGATTTTAGGGAGCTTAGGTATTTTGATAATGGCTATCATAGGACCCGTTGTAAACATTGTAGCTGCAATAATAGATGCTATTGGTTCTCTCTTTTCAGGGCGACCTATAAACGTTCAGGATGAGTTAAGATTAGGAAAAACTATAAGAGATGAAATTAGAAAATTTATTGTTCCTTGTAAATACCAACCTACTCCCTATGTTCGTGATATTATACAGGGAGCTTGTGAGCAATGTGGGGCTTATTTTTCAAGTACAGTTTTTAATAGTGTAGGCTCTGAGTATTACAACACGCTTTATTTTGCAGCGCAAAGTGAAGAGGGTTTTGATAAAGAAAGCCAATATAATGAAGGACTTATTGCAGGAAATATTCCTGTAAAAAGTGTTTATGAGTTTTTACAAGACTTTAAAGAAATAAATATTGACTTCAAAGTAAAAAAAATAAATGGTATTGATACTCTTTTTGTAGAAAGAAAAGATTTTTTTGATGCAACTGAAATTTTACAACTACCAAATGATTCCAAAACTTGCTACACTTCTAATTTTGATGTTCCAGAAGCATTTGCAATAGTAGAATTTAGACAAGATGGTTTTGATTTAGTAGGAGGCGAAAGTAAAAACACCTGGTATAAAAAACTTTTCGAATGGAATTTGCCAGTTTCTGAAATACAAAAAGGCTCTTTGCGCTATCAAATTAACTTTGCAATGCATCGTCAAATAGGCGATAAAATAAGAAGAACGGTATATGAAGCGTATCAAGGGATATTTTCTAGTATTTTTTCACTAAATTTGAAAAAATATAAAGAATGGTTATTATTACACAATGGTTTAGCATTCGTTCCTAAACTTTTGGTTTGGAATCCGAATCGTAAATTGATAAAAGATTTTAATAAATCTTGGCACGCTGAAACTTTATATAATAACTTCCTTTATATTGACAATCCTCGTCTTACAGGATATGCAAGATGGGAAGCGACAGTAGAATTTGACAGAACTTGTGAAAATTACAATACTTGGCTGAATGCAGTAGATAAGTCGGTTCAAACAAGTAGAGGAATTATGAAAGATATTAGCATTACAATTAATGCAAGTACAAAAAAAATAACTCTAAAAGGTAAAGTAATATAAAACAGCATGGCTTTAATATTAAACGGAAAATCGTGGCAGGATAAAGATGGTAATCTTACTCCAATAACAGCAGGAACATTGACTGGTGCATTTGCTGAAGAAAGAGTGCTAACTTTAGACTATTCTTTTGACCAATCTCTAAACGATTGTGAAATATATTTTAATCCTGCTTTATTTATAGAGCAAGGAATTATTTTGGAACAAAATCAAAGTTTGCCTCCTTCAACGGCTTATTGGTATAAAGTTACGGATGCAACGGTTGTAGGTGTAGAAAATACCATGAACTTGCTTAACTCAAATGCAAGTGAAAGAAATATGTCTGTAACATTTGAATTGAATGCTGATAGATTATCTTTCAAAATTCGCCTTACTTGCTTTTTGACTGCTGATATTTTACGTTTTTTGAGTAATGAAAATATTGATAATTCAATTAGGCTCTTAGGTAATACTAAAAATGCCAATGAGCTTGAAAACTTAGAAGATTCTATTTACAATTTCAATACTACAAAAGGGATTGGAATACATACAGGAGTAAAAGTGCCAGAACTTACATCTTTGTGTGGTAAAAAAGTCAGGGCTGGTACAGATGGTGTACAAATAGATTCTTATATAGCTGATGGAGAGCTATTTGCGTTACGTTTTAACGCAAGGAATGTAATCGATAAAATAGAGGTTTTTGTAAATGGGGTTCTTACAGCTTCATCTGGTACTCAAGCAGGAAATAATTTTGGGGGAGTTTCTGGATTTGACGGCAATTCAGGGTTAGGATACCCACTTGGAACACACCCAAACCCACCAGTAGTTCCAGACCCTAATTTTTGGTATGTAGGCAGCTTGACCACATACAACAATAGGGTTTCTGATTTTTTGGCAGCAACTGGCACATCAATAACATTAGATAATTATCAGCAAGTAATTTGGGCAAACACTCAAATTGGAGATATTATACAGGTGCGAGTAGCTGGGACTGGTGGCTCGGTTTGGGACTATGAGATATTTTGTCCTCAAGAAAATGCTACAATACCAGGGCGTTACGATTACTCAGACGCTTGGATAAATTCTGAATTTATATTCTTGAACGAAGGCACAATGACAAATCCTGTCTTTGAGCTTTCAAGAAATTCAGTTATAGAAACTGAATTTGCAACGTTTGAAGACACTGATGTAACATTAAGAATTGACCATACAAGTGCTATAACTCAAGCAAAAGTTTGGGTAATTGACGCAGACAATACTAAACAAAGTCTTGATTTTAAGAAAAGCTATGGTTATCAGCCGACAAACTATTTTTCTCTTACTGCGCCTGTAAATGTTGGAGGTAATACTTACGAAACTAATTTTGTTATAGATAAAACAAAATTGAATGCTGGAGGGCGTTATTTCATTATAGCAGTTTATTATGATTCTGTAAATGAATATGTAGCTTCTTATATAAGTGATGCTATTTTTGTAACCGATGTGAAGTTTTTGACTCCAACGGTTACAGGAACTATTTACAATTTGATTGCAAATTTCTTTACAAATTATTTAGAAGTTTCTCCTTTACAGAGACTTTGTTGTGAAATAACTTTAGATAAATACACAGGGTTTGATTCTGCTTTCTTGGGAGGAAATGTAAAAATCGGAGGCGAAACATTTACATTCTTAGGTAAGAATAATCAAGGCAGTTTTGAAAATGCAAATCGTTTTGTTTTTTCAGATTCGGAAGGAAGTCTTATTATTCGTTTTTATTTGAGGGTAAAAGAGGAATGGCAAAATTCTGAAATTGATATATTATGGAAATTAAATTTCAATGTAGAATATACAGGAATTGAATTTCCTCAACGACTATCTGTTACGCAAATGGAGCAAAACAAAGCGACTCCAAATTTGACAGAAATAAAACTCTATAAAGATGGTGTAGAGTTGTTAGAGGAAGGAGATACGGCTTGCGATGCAAACTTTTTACGAGTAGAAACTATCAAAACAGCAGAAAGTGTAAATTATGCACAAGCAGCAATCTGGAAGGATGAGAATGGCAATGTATATGAAGAGGAAGCGTGGAGTCCTATTTCTGTTTTTACTCAAGCTAGTAATGCTTTCCAGTCAGATGTAGAAATACAATTTGACACTGTATTGCCTGATAATGTTGTAAATCATAAAATTACAAATGAAGTAGACAATGGAGAAGTTGGAATTATAGGTTATCCCCCTCCTTTGCCTATTTCTTTTATTAGACACCCTTTTCAAGCTACTACCAAAACAGGTCGAAATACTGTTTTTTGGGCTGAGTATGATTATGGTGCAGGAAAAACTATTGCAACTGTAAATGGATTCCCAAGTTCTGATTTTCTTTTTAGAGTTGGAACAGATACTACACCTCTGAACGCAAATGATAACGCTTGGTCTGCTTTTTCGGATTTGACTTTTGCAGCTTTTGCAGCTTTATCTATTAGTGCAGGAACAAGGGTAATGGTTCGTTACGTAGGCACACAACCTCCAGAAACGGAGCAATTAAATATTGTTGGATATTTGGAAATGCGTTTTTCAGAAACGCCTGTAAATCCAAAAATATTAAATTTACCAATAGAAAAAAATATTGCAGCTGGAGATATGATGTTCTTTACTGGATTAAATGTAAACTTTACATCAGCAACATATTCTTTTGGCGTAGCGAATCCATATTCTGCAAAAAGAACTTTTACAGCAGTTGCAGATAATGAAGATTTGGTTACTTATACAAGTGGTATAGGGAACGGAAATAGCCCTAACAATAATTTTGTTCCTAATTTGTATTTTGAGAGAACTAGTACAACAGCATTTACTGTTAATTTGCTTTTAGATCAAATAGAAGCTGCTAATGTGGAAATTGGAAATCCTGCTATTCCTCTGTATAATTTTGCTTATCCTATTACAGGAGATGGCAATAACGTAAAAGGTTGTAAATCAGATAAAATAAATGATACTTTTGAAATAGAAGGCTTAGTAACCAAAAACGCATTAGACTTTAATCAAATTATAAATAATAAATATATAAATTTAGATTTTATAGTTAAAGCTGGTAAAGTAGCTGGTTCTCAAAGGGTTTTTAGTTTTACAAGTACGCCAGCATTAATAAATACACCAGAATTTCGAGGCTTTCATGTTGGAATTAGCAATGTATCAATTTTATCAGGCTATTCTAGTTATGTAACTTTATTTCTTCAAACTTCAAACGATATTAATGCAAAGTATAAATTAATTTATTTCCCTTTTACTTTTGTAGAAGATAGTGCTTGTAAAATCTCTGTTTCTGTGAAAAAAATAGGAAATACAACAAATATAAATACAACTTTTGCTAATGCAAAATGTACAGTAAATGATAAAGATTGTGATTCTATTTATATAGACTTAGGAGGAAGTAGTAATATATTCCCAAGTTTAGTAGGACGTTTTAATAATGTGCTAGAAATTGGCACCTTTTCAAATTTTCAGCCTACTATTCTCGCCCCAAACTTAATAAAAGAGTTTGGTATTTCTATTTCTGATAATCAACTTACAAAAGAAGAAATGACAGACTATTTTTTAAAAAAGCGTTTAGTCTCTTCAAATCAGTATGCGTGGGATTTTGCAGATTTAGAGGAAGTATCAGGGGTTTGGAGAATCCCTGCGATTGGAACACTTGGAACAGATCCTATTATTATGAAGAATTTTAAAAACTCAACTGATAATTTATTCTAAAATTATGCAACCAGAAGAAAAAAACTTATACATATTAATACCAAACAATGAAGTACACAAAAGGTATTTTCGTATGTTTGCTGATACGCTGCCAAATATTGGTGGGGGTAAAGTAAAAATTGATACAACTGAATACCACAAAAAATGGTATGGAGACAATATACAGATAGAATTAAAAGAATCTGTATATTTGGAACGAAAAAAAGTATTTGATAAAATGAATGCAATCGTAACAGAAAATGCAGAAGCATTCTTAAAGAAATTCCCACATCCTAAAATTGAAGGCGATGGCAACTTTTTCATATAGTCTAACAGATAGCAAAATTGAAACAGGTACAGTAACACGTACAAGAGATATAAGCGAGCTATACGATTGTGTAAGTATTACACCTTGTGTAGATTGTTCGGTATGTCCTTTGTACGTACTGCCATTTTTTGAAACTGATGTATTCACTTACACGCTAGATTTCCGTATTACTTTAGTTGAGTTGCTAAATTTAGATGGAACTCTTATTCAAACCCAAAATAGTTGGGCAAACGGTTCTTTGCTTACTGTTAATTTTGCTGATATTCCTTTGATTAATTGTTTTCGTATTAGGTTAAATGGAGAATGTTGTTTTGAATTTAGTTATGAAAGAATAACAGAAGATTGCCATAAAAATAACTCACTCCTTATTTGGAGTGAATATGATAATGTAGATTGTTTAGGCAATCGTTATCCTGCTTTTTCTAACAAAGTACGTATTTATGCGTATATAAATCATATAAGCGATACAAGTGAAGTAGAAGAAAAAGACGGCAAAGTAGTAAGCGAAAAACTTCGTGAAGTATATCTTTTGGAATTTAATAGAGGGGATAGGGGTTTAGTTCCTGACACCTATTTTTCGGCTTTATTCAGACGTGCTACAATGCGTGGTAGTATAATATATGTAGAAACAAGTGAAAATACATATATTTTTGATAAATTTACAGATAGTATTGAGCGTGGAACAGATTCCAGTAAAAATTGGTATCCAAAAATACGACTTGAAACTTTACCTTGCGAATTAGATTTTATATGTTCTAACTAAATTTAAAATTATGGCTTTTGATGCTGATTTATTAACAAATGTGGGTTGTAACACCAGTTGTACACCTACACCAATCGTAAACGGAGTTGATCCGTGTTTAGGGAAAACGCTATCAGTTGGCGAATACTTTATCGCCTTATACTATGATTGTAGTTTCACACCAACAAATAACTGGGCGGCTGCTGCTGATATTCTTACTGATGTAACGGCTGGAGATGTTACGGTTGTAAAGTACATAAACAAAGGACGTCCAAAACAAACGCCTCGTACTTTTGACCTTGGCGCAGGATTACAACCAAAAGTAGTTGGGGGGAACTTGACTATTACAGGGTGGTACAATTTACGTCAAGCGACTGCATCTGAATATTCTTTGTTTGAGCAACTCAAAGACAAAGGAGAAGCAGGAACACTTCAGATGAGTACGATTTCTATGAATGATGATTTACGTCATTATCGTACAAATGTATCTTTGGCAAATGCAGCCGACCAAGCTGAAGAAGATGCAATCGAACTATTTGATATGGTGCATGATGTATCTTGGAGTAAAGACGGCTTATTTAATCCTACTCGTTTGGTAGGTGTTTATGCAGCTTTGGCAGCCGTTGCAGTTTAGAAATTGATGCCTTATAACCTACTTATAAGCCTTATATATTAATTGTATAAGGCTTTTTTTATATCTTTACAATAAAAACTTTATTTTATGTTTACTATCGAAGAACTTAAACAAATGCTTAACAAAGATTTTAAGCATAAAAATCGTTTACCACTTGCCGAAACTTATCGTAAAAATTACGAAAAAGTAATTGTACATACTCGTCAAGCAAGCCCCTATCCAATTTTGAAAGATTACCGAATTATGGAATCTGAAAAAATGCTTAGTAGAAGGATAGCTTTATATGAAGCTATCACGGCTTATATCTATGAAGATGCAACTCGTAACCTAAATAGTGCATTAGATTATAAGCTAGTGAGCATTGATGCTGAAGACAAAACAAAAGAGCTGATGAATAAATTAGACTTTTGGAGTTTCTTGTATGATGAGATGATCCCGACAATGATTGATGATCCGAACGCATTTTTAGTTGTTGTTCCTACGATTGTCTTAAATGAGATACAAGCTGATTTTTGGCTTATCAATTCATTTGATGTACATTCAAAAACGAGTGAGTATATTATCTTTATAAGAGAAGGGTTTTTCTATTTTTATTGTAAAGACTTTATTGTTCGCTTTTATTTAGATGAAGAAAATAATATTGTGTTCTGTGATGAGCCTTCAAAACCTTATTATTATTTTTATTCTTTTGGGGAAAGCCCTCTTGATTATGTTCCTGCAAAAACCTTAAAAGGAATCATAACAAGAACAGAAGCAAATAAAAAATACTACAAATCTTATTTTGCAGCTTCTTTTGCACACGCAAATAAAGCCGTAAAAATGGATTCAGATTGGATAGTGGAATTAATGACTACCAATTCAGCAAAGATTTTAAAAACAAAACCTTGTACGGCTCAAGGTTGCTCGGATGGGAAGGTATTCTATGAAGGAGAAGAAACTACTTGTAATTCGTGTCATGGCAAAGGAATTGAAACTTTTGAATGGAATATAAATGATATTTATACAGTCAAGTCAGAAGGCGATGATTTCTTAGATGAAATTAATCTTGACCAAATAATTAAGTTCATAAATCCTCCAACAGAATACATAGAGTTACGACACAAATACACGGACGATTCTTTGAGTAAAGCCGAAAAGGCATTGAATCAAGTTGATATTTACATGAATCAAAGTGGAACTGCAAAGGATTTGGATCTTAAGGGTAGGGATGCGCTTATTAATACGATTGGAGAAAATGTATTTGGTTTGGTTCAATTTGCTTTTCAGTCTGTACAAGATTTTAGAACGATTGCAAACAAAAGAACTCAAGTTCAGATTACAATCCCTTCGGATTTTAGAGCTACTACAGTAGATGCGCTATTATTACAAGTAGAAAATCTGAAAGCAAAAAATATGAGTAGTGGTCTTATCTATCCAATTTTGAGAAGGCTATATAATATGATGTATTCTAAAGATGCAATAAGCCGTCGCAATTCTATCCTTCAATTAGATTACGACAAACTCTCTATATATAATAGTGTGGCTGAGAAGAAAATGGCATCTGATACAATGTACTCGTTTGAGTTTTCTTTGCAGCTTCCAAGCGCACTTGCTAGACTTGCTAAAAGTTTGGGCAAAGAAATTTATTTGAGTTTGTCAGATGATGAAATTATAAGCCGTGCTAAAGATATTATGGACTTGCCAAGTCAAACGCAAATAACCAACGAAAACGGCATTATAATTTGAAGTTAATAAAATGTATCACTTCTTTGTTATCGTTTAGTATCGCTCTCTTATAAGGGCTTTATAAGACGATAACAAAACAACTAGCAACCAATGGAAGAATTATTTTTGTTTTTAGATGAATTAGTCAAAAAAACGCTTTTATCAAGTGCTGAAATTGATAAAACCTTGTGGAAAATTTCAGAAGGTTTTTTAAAGAAATTCCCAACTGATGAAAATGGCAAGATAGATTATAATGAGCGTTCTCAATTATTGATTGTTGAGATGTCTGAAAGGATTGAAAAGGAGCTGCAAAAGACAGGTTATAAAAGTCTTGTAAGTTCTGTATTGACTGACTTTGATTTGATACTTTCAAACAATCAAGAAATACAAAAAGAACTTTCAGGCATTGAGTTTTCAAAAACTCTTTTAGATAATCTGAATAAAGAAAAGCAATTAGTAGTAAATGCTACGACTGCTTTTCTTGGAAGTTCTGGAGTAAATGCAAATATTATATTTCCAATCCAAAAAACGCTTATTGAAAATGCTAGTCTTGGATATTCATTTGATACTTTCGAAAAGAAATTGAGAGAGCGAATAATAGGAAATAAAGATTTAGCAGGAGCAGTTGAACGTTATGTTGGGCAAATAACTAGAGATTCACTATATCAATACGATGGTGTGATAAATCAAAGTGTCGCACTAGAATACGGTTTTAATGCTTATCGTTATGTTGGAACGGTTGTAGGAGATACTCGTCCACAATGCAAAAAGTGGCTAAAACAGAAACTAATAAAAGAATCTGAATTAGGAAGTGAAATTCAATGGGCTAAAAAAAATGGTAGTGGAATGATACCAACTACCAACAAAGAAAACTTTATAGTTTATCGTGGAGGCTATAATTGCAGACATAGGGCAATCCCTATTAAAATAGAAGAATAAAAAAAGCCTTTCCTAAAGTTAATTAGGAAAGGCTTTTTTTGTTAATATAGCGTATTAAGTCTTTCAATTAAGCTTGTTCTTGTAAAGTTTGAACCTCTATCAATAGGAATATACGAAGGATTTATTTTTTTTTCAAGCAATTCTAGTGTGGATATAATTTGATTTGCTACAATACAATCTTCATTATTACAATTATTATGAAGGATTCTTTCTGCTAATTTTATCCAGCCTTCTTTTATTGAATTGTTTTTATCTTGATTATCAATAAATTCTAAGATATAATCAGCTTCTTTGACTAAATCAAAATCATCTTTAGGTATTATTTTTTGTAAATCTAAAGCCGTTTTAATTGCCAACTCTTTTTTCTTTAAAAGAAATGTTTTTTCGTTTGCGTCCATAATTTTTGATTGATTTAATTGTTTGAAAATTGATTAATTAGGAAAGGCTTTTTTATTGAATAGTAAAAATTAATTCTAATTTGCTATCCTCCCAAAATGCCGTAAACCCTCCTGTACTAATTTGACATTCAGAATCATAAGCCTCTTTGAGTAATCTGTATACTTCATTTTTTAGGGTTTCTAATGAAGGAATACCCATTTTATCAAAACCATTTTCATCTTTCCCAAAATACCAATTCCAGTTAGTAGCAATCATGCATTTATGGACTTTTACAAAATCAAAGGTTTCATTGATTTCTTTTATATAGTCCTCAAAAGGTAATTTATCTTCAAAAGAGTTGTTTTTTGCTTCTAAGTCTGTATAAGCAATTTGCAAAGTATGAATGTCTTTATAAAGAGAGCGTTTTTCTTTCTTAATACATTTAGCAATTTTCAAAAGTTTTGTATTGATTAATTCTGGATAAGGCATATATAAATTTACATAATCTAATAAAGCATAGATTCTATTGATTGAATTTTTCTTTGACATAATTTTAATTAATTTGATTGATTAATTTACCTCACCACAGCGATGACAAGGGTTTTCTTTTTTGCCATAATATGCTTTTATATTATAGCCACAGGCTTTACATAGTTTGCCGTAATGTTTAGGTTCTTCTTTCGGTTTTTGAGCCATTACAAAAGAAGTTATTACACCTTTTGAAAGTGAAGGAGCTGCTATTTTCATTTTTTCAATGAAATTGTTTAGAACAATCAAATTGATGTTAAAAATATTATCTCCTTCTTTTCTTTTTGCAGTTTTTTCTATTTCCTGCTGTCTGACTTTCTCCCTAAGAAGTGAAACAAGTAAGATAATAAAATCATCATCATCATAAACATCAAAAGTAATTGTTCCTTCTTTTTGATACTGTGATTCTATTTCTTTTGCTTCTTTTGCTTCTTTTGCATTGCGCTCAAGGAGTATTTTATTTATTTCTGACATAAAAGTAAAAATTGATTGAAAAAAAAGATTTATAAAGCCTTATTTTTTAGATAAGGCTTTAAGAATTAAGTTATTAGTTGTCTAAAAAGAACTCTAATAATTTCTTGAATTCTGATAAAGTGAGCTTTTCGGCATCAAATACTCCAGATTTATAAGTATTTGTATCAAATTGTCCTGTAATCCAAGCTCTCATCCGAATAGAGTTATATCCATTCATAAACCATATTTGGTGAGTGTAAGAACCTTTTTCAAGTTCATAATACTTGCCTTGTTTTTTATAGCCTTTTTCTAAAGCTATTTTTTCGTGTTCTGAGAAATACAAATCTTTATATTCAGCTAAAACTTTTGCAGGTACATTTTCCCCTGAAGATATTGCAGCTTTTACAGCAGCCTTATGTTCATCTCTTCTTTTTGCTAATTTTGTTAATCTTTCAGCTATTCTCATAGCTCCTGAAGTTGTCGCTGTTTTCAGTTCTTCTTCATGTCTTTTTTCAGCCTCATCATAAGACTCGTTAAAAGTGTTTATTTCTCTAAATGTCTTTTCCCATATTTGCTTTTCCATAATAAATAAAATTTGATTGATTGATTGTTGCACCGTTGCAACTATACAAATGTAGTAATTAAATCTTATTAATGCAAATTAATTTAAAAGATTTTATAAAAAAACCTTATTCGAATAGAATAAGGTTTTTTGACACACAAACAATGAACGAAGTAAATTAGCCAAGAACTATTTTGAAGTATATTTCTTCCAATCCAAAACACCAACAAAAATGCTAGTAAGTGTATTGAAAGAACGCTCAATTAATGCCTCAGCTTCTTTATTGCTAATACTAAACTTTTCGGATACCCTTTTGTTTAGTTCATTTTTTTCTTCCTCATCCAAATCCAAGGCTTGTTGATAGCCTTCTTTTAAAGACGAAATAAAATCTTTAGCTTCTCCAAAAAGCATAAGACCACTTCCAAGTGCAGTTGGATTAAAAGTACCACCTTCAAATAACTTCCCAAGAAAAGAAAAGAAAGAAGCCATAAACAATACCACAACAAGCAGTTTGTCAATTCCAAGTTTTTTAGAACCTACTATTCCAGTTTCCATAAAATAAAATTAAAATTTAAAAATTGATTTATAAAAAGCACAAAGACAAATATACAACTATTCTACAGAATTAGAAAAGTTTGTAACTGTAACATTTCCTCCAGCCGTCAAATTTCCAATTCTGCAATAAATCTCATCATCGTAAACAACAACGGTTCTTCCAAAATTATTCAAATTCTCAACTCGCCCTGTCCCATTTGCAGTTGAAACGTCCCTTGTTCCTAGCAAATAATCAGCATTTTTATAAATAGCCAAAACACATTGGTCATTATTTCCTGCCAAAATAGAAGCCTTTGCTTGTATTTTTATATTGATAGGCGTTCTACCTTTGTATTTCAATCTACCATTTACTACCTCCCATTCTTGGCTATCAGTAAGCAATAAAAACACGCCTTGTATTTCTACTAAAGTAGATATATCAGGAATATTGGTAGTAGTAACATTGTTTTCAAAATACATGAATCCATTTGTATTCGAATCAACCAAAGGAGGACAAGTCCTTATTACACTAAATCCATCTCCAGCAGCTCTACCAACTAAAGGTGTTCCCAAAAAACCAAACCTACAATTATCTAACTGAAAAGGGTAGTTTTGAGTAGCTGTAATGGCAGGAAAAGAAGCTAAAGGATCTACAAAAATACCAGTTTGACTTGCTAATTGTGTCAAAAAAGGTGTCCCTTCAAAACGAATACGACCAGTTATTACAGCATTTGCAGTAATATCTACTAAGTTTGCACCTTCTTCATTATTGCCTCTAACGATACAATCTCTCAAAACAAGTGCATTTATAGAGCCGTCAAGCTGCCAACTACCACCGTCTAAAACGCCACAACCTGTATAAATATCAAAAAGGGCATTGTTAGTAATAAAGCCTTTTTGGCAATTTAAAGTATTTACACCAAACCAATCAAATGCTCCTGAAGGTGCATCTTTCAAAACAGGATAATCAGAATTTTCAAATCTTATCCAACGACATGCACAAGTTTGTAAAAAAGTAATCATTGGTACTTCTTGCAATAAACTATCTTGTAATGGTTTTCCAGTTGATTTTATTGCGCTTGTTTCTGAAGAAAAACCAATAATACTAATATTCGGATTATTACAAACAATAACACGCCCTTCCAAATCCACATCGTGAAATATAAATGCTTGTGGAAAATCTAATGTAATTACTTGAACTCCATTTATTTCAACAGCTTCAGGAAGTTGTTCCCATCCGTAAACGTTCGTACTTATGCCTGCGCCCGAACTTCCTCCATTTGGCGCATTATAAAAAACTTTTGCATAATATTTAATCATTGTTTCAATATCTGCAAAAGGGTCATTATTTACATCAATAAAATCAGATAATTGTTTCCCTTGCAAGACTTCTCTATTGCTTTGTGTGCAATAAATACGAAGTCCATTGACTGCATTTGATATTTCATATTGTCCATTTTGGATACTACTAAGTAAAGTATCCACGCTGCCAGTTCTTTCATAAAAAAGAATTTCGCCAGTCGGTTGAGTTACAAATTTGTAAGCCATAAAAATTGGTATTTAAGTGAATAAAGTATAAAGATAAAAAAATAATCATTTGGAAATTATAAATTAATCTATAACTTTGTAGTGTGAGTTAGAGAAGTGGTATCTCAAAAGGCTCATAACCTTTAGACTTGGGTTCGAATCCCAAACTCGCTACAAAAGATCGAAGAAAAAAAAACCCTCTTAATTGAGGGTTTTTTAATGCAAAAAAAACGTCTATATAATTGATATATAGACGTTTTATAAAGTAGTTATAATTAGAGTTTTGCAAGGACATTATTAGGAATATATCCTAGTGTTTTGCTGTTTTTATCCCAAAAAACTTTCCCATTTTCGGTTACTTTTTTGAGTTGTTTTGTTTTGGGAGTGAAGAAGTAGTGTCTTCCATCATCTCCAATGACTTTTTGTAGCTTTTGCATACTTTTGATTTTCTTTGTTCAATGTGATACAATTCATTTTTTAAATCCCATAATTCAGAATCTATTTCTACCAATTCTGTAATTGCTTTGCAAGTATCAAGCTTCATTTGAATATCCATTCGTTTATGGATTTCCTTTTCTTGAGATGCTAAAGCATTCATTATAGGTTTTATTTTTGGATAATTATCTAAACTCCAAAAACTTTCTTTAAAAGAACCATCATCATTTTGCCACTCTTTTAGTAGTTCTTTTGATTGTTCTCTTAATATTTTTAAGTCTTCAACAGGTCTATCATTCAAAATACTTTCAAGATAAATCCTTCTTTTTTCAAGTTTTTTGATAGTCTGTTTAGCTACTTTTTCAAATGTTGTTTCTCTAGCCATAAGATTATTTATTTTGTAGTTCTTCAAAATGTTTAAGTACCCAGTTATTAGTAGAATTTGTGAAAGTCATTTTGGAAACTGAATTCATTAAAGGAAGCCTACTTTTAATAATTTCTTCTATAACTTGTCTTGGATTGCTTACAGGTTGTAAACGTTTTAAATATAATTCTCTTATTTCTTCTTTAGAAATAGTTTTATAACAACTCAAATTTTTAGGTCTATCGAACCATTTATTTCCCATTTACTTTTTACGTTTAGATGATTGAATTAAACTTTTGGTTCAGGAAGTGGCATCCAATAAGTTATATGATTTAATAGTTGTATTGAAGGGAAAGACCAATAATCGTTGTAGGTGTTTTTATATGAACCTCTCATATCAGACATCCCATAACTCCGACCTTGTTCAACTTTTTGATGTAAAGTTGCAATAAGTATATCTATATTCCCTGAATATTGGTTTGGTCTACAAACCAACACTTTTTTGTTATATTCAGGTAATTTATCTTTAATAGAAATCCATTCTTTTTCCATAGGTTATTTACGTTTAGATGATTGATTATTTTTCTCATTCATTTTTTCAATTTGTCTATTTCTATCTTCATTGATTTGATGCCTAGAAATTAGATAAGAGAAAAATTCAGAGATTGAAAATTTTTTAATTTTTTCTTCTTCTGAAATCCTTCCTTCTGCAAGTTCTACTAATTCTTTGCTTTTCATTTCAAAAAATCGTACTTGGTAGTGTAAAGGATTTACAGTTAATACTGGTTCTTTAGACTTCCTAAATGGAAGGCTTTTAGTTCTTCTAGCGATATATTCTGTAAGCCTGTTATAGTAACTAAGGCTTTGTGAGCAAAAAAAAACTTTGCATCAGAATCATTATTCCAAAGTGTTAGTTTTTTCCCATTCCATCGCTCGGAATATTCATTTGGCTCGCCTTCCAAAACTACTAAGCATAAAGCAGCTTGTAAGAGTAAATCCATTTGAAGAATGTTTCTAGTACGTTGCTTTATGTTTTCGACATCATAAAGAAGGGTTTTTTGATATTCTGCTATGTTTGGATTTTGTGAAAGGCGCAAACCATCATTGGCTATCTTATCTAAGATAGTAGAAAGCTGTTTGGCTTCTATCCCTAAAGCAAGTTGATTGAGCGTGCCTTGTAGGAATACATAACGAGTATGTGGCAAATGAGATAGTTTGTACATGTAGAAAGCATTGCCTTCTTTATCTGTATAAACGTGTTCTAAACCTTCTTGTTTGGGTTGCTCAATTTTTGCCTTGAGTTTCTCCAAACGAGCGATTAAGAACTTTAAGAGTGTTTTTTTTAGGTTCATTTTGATTGATTTTTGAAGGTAAAATAATGACAGTCTTAGATTTTTCATTATTTGAATTCATATCTAACCCCCATTTTAATTGTTTATAATCACCTAAAACAGATTCTACTTCGTTAGGCAATTCAAGAGGGTTCGGAATATCTAAAGCCCCTTTCGGGAAATTTGGTAGAGGGTTTTTACTTTCTATTAATTTCATTACAGCATATCTAAAAGCAATTACAAGATGTGATTCGTGTTTCATACTATTCAAATTCAATGGTTTGTAAAAAATCGGCTTTATATTCTTTATCTCTTTCTGCTCTACTAATCAGAGCAGCACAAAAATCAACATCAAGTTCACAAAAGAAGCCTTTTTGAACATCAGCAAAATGATATTGGAAATATACCTTTTCAACTTCTAGGAATGGCAAAACGTGATAAGCCATTTTTAGAGTTGTTCTTGCCAACTCTCTTTCAGAAAGATTTGAAAGGTCATCAGAATTATTGAAAAACCATAAGTTGAACTCGTTTTTTCTAAACTTTAGGTCGTGTTCTGTTTTGAAAGGCGTGTTTTTACTCCATTCTTCATTAGACGAATAAAAATACACTGACAAAACTTTACCCTGTGGATTGTAAGCAATACGCTTAACAAATAAGTGAGCAGCCGTACTGCGTTTTAGAGCGTTTTTGATAGCTCTTTTTAAAATTAAGTGCATAAGAATAAAAAAAATAAATGATTGATTAATATTTTAAGTAACTTATTAAAGATGGTTTTCCTCTATATCATACCAGTCCTTGCCATTATAATAAGTATGATTTGCAAAGTCATAAACAGTAGCTCCTTCAAAGTAATTGTTTTCTAAATCAAACCAATTACAATAAAAAGGGGCTTGTTTTGGGTGAGTTATAAGGTATCTATACATAATAAAATAGTTTTGATTGATAATTGATTAAAGCCTAAAGGTAATAATTAAATATCATTAATGCAAATATATTATTACCTAACTCTACCAGATTTAAACTTTTTATATTCAGAGCTGAAATACTGGCAAATAAAATAATCAAAAGCATCTGATGTATGTCCGTATTTTTCATAAGATACACCTGTTACATTGTCTTTTACCATTTGTTTGTGTTTTTTACCTTCTTTAGATTCTTTCAATCCTTCAAAATCCATTATCGTTTCTTTACAAGACTTATCAATTATGATATGAATACCAAAAATATTGTTTTCAAAAATAGCATTTATGAAGTCTGCTCGTGAAATCTGTCCAGGGGCTTTTCGCATTACTTTGAGGCGTGGACGCAAAGAACTTAATTTCTTCATTATTATTTTAAAGTCATTTGCACGGTCAGGCTCTTTTTGCTTATCTACTCTAGTAGATTGCGCTCGCCCTGCTGGGTCACCATAGACTTCTATTCCTTCAGTATGTCTATGATATTTGTTCCTTATTTTTTCACAAAGGGCAGGCGTTGAGTTATTTGGATTGCCAAGACACCAATTATTCAAAATAAATACATAAGTTTTATCCTCCACTTTATGTACTTGAATATCCAGACAAGTAACGTAAGGGTTTACGTTAAAGTCAAATGTGAAATTTATTTTTTTCGTATCATCATAAGGAAGAGGTTTTTGAGAAACGTGTTTATTTCTATCAAAACCTTTATAAAATTCGCCTCCTTCTGGACTGAATGGATCAGAGTAGATAAGAAGATTTACTAAATGTTTTGGCAAAATACGTTCCCTATCCTGCAAATAGTTTTTAGGTAGATTTTTCTCATTATAGTAAGCAGATGCAATAACTACACGAGTAGATTCATATACATCTTTATTTTTAAAGAATGTCGTTTTATCATAAATCTTTCCTTTGATGTCTAATTCGTGTTTATCCAAACTAAACATTTCGTTTATCCAAGATACCTTTGCAGGACTTGTAATAATATAGATAGGAGTGAAAGGACGGTTTGTTACTGTGTCGGTAATATTTTTACCATGCAAATACATTCCATTTTGACGAACCCTTGAAAGGACAACTTCTTGAACGGCTTCTTTTTTAGTGTCTTTGGTTTCATCCATAAACGCCCAGCCAACTTCCATACCTTCAATGGCTTTGTAATTATCAAGCGAACGAATAAAAATAATTGCGCCATTTCGAAAAGAAATAACACTTTGGTAACTATCCAAATTATGATTTTCAGACTCAAAACTATCAGGAGGTTTTATACCTACTACATAATCGCCTTCTCCAGTTTTTCTGTTGTATTCCTGCAAACCAAATTCAGTTTGCCAAACATTACGAATATTTTGTACAGTCGATTGTGTAAGCTGCTTATATGTATTGGCACAAATAAGACCTCTAACATTTGGGAAATTAGAAACAAAAAAAGCAGATTTACCACCTGCAAAATAGGTTTTACCACCACCTTGTCCCATATACATAAGATTCATTTTTTCTCTTGAATCAAATATATATTTTTGTGGATCAGATAATTTCGCATAGTAATCTGTAAAGTCCAAATCAATATCTGTACTTCCATCTTTTTCCCAAAGTCTTCCTGTGAGAGCCTTTTCCTTGAAAGTGTCCCAATCTTTGCCAAGTCCTGATTTTCTCATAATTACTTCTTAAATTCTTTTCTCCAAATCATAAAGTCTTCAAGCAACTTTATTGAGAGATTGATAAGCCTTGTTTTTTTGCTTTCATATAAATATAGTATAAAGTCTTTACAAATGGTTTGCATCATCATTGCATCTACATTTATAAATTCTAAATCCTTTATAGCTTTATTAAGTTTTGCTACAAAGTCGTAACGCATTTCTCCAACAGGCTTTTGAGTTTCCTCAAGCATTCTTTGTGTCAAATTAATTACAATTTGCATTTGCATAGAAGGCAATCCAATCATACCGACTTTCAGTTCTTTCCAGCCTTCATCAACTGCCCATTTCTGAACAGTACGCACATCAACGCCAAGTAATTCTGCAATATCTTTTGTGTGATATTGTAGATTTACATAGTAATCCATTGCCAGTTTCTTTTCGATAGATCTTAGTCTATCTTCTGTCATTATAGTTCTTCTTCCTTGTGCCATAAAATTTATTCATAATAAAAAAACACTCTATTTATACAAATATAAGTGTTTTTTTTGTGACAATTTGGAAACTCTAATTTAAAACCGTAATATTGTCATAAATAAAACGGTTAGGAGAGTTTTGTTTGGATAAGCAATAGTAGTTAAATTTTTAAATATAGATAAGAAAACCCTTTGCTTTTTTAGTAAAGGGTTTTTTATGTTTGCTTTTTTATTCTGTCAAAAATAAATAACTTTGTAGAGTGCTAAATTTTCAAACTAAATATATATATTATGTCAGTAGTACAATTTGTAAACAAAAACAAGAAAGGTGAATACAGAATTGGTAATGTAAAAAGCCTTCCTGCTCGCACTTTTGGTAATTTAGAAGATTCAGATAAAAAGAATTTGCAAGTTGCTATTCTTACACCTGAACAGTATAAAGCACTTGAAGGTGGTAAAACACTCAAAAATCAAGATTTAGGCTTTTATTCTGAGGAAGAAGTAGTCAATGCAGTAAATGAAGTTTCAATACTAAAAGCAAATGAAGCTGAGTATCTGAAAGCTATTGAAGAGCAAAAAAAGCAAATCGAAGCTAATGAAGCCAAGTATCTAAAAGAGATTGAAGAGCTTAAAAAGAAAGCTCAAGACACTCAACCAAAAGAAGAAACAACTACTAAGAAAAAGTAAAAACGTTTCTTAAAAAGCAATTATAAATCTTTTATAAAGCGCATACATAACCTATATATATGCGCTTTTTTTTAAATCAAATTCAAATCAAACTAATTTTAAAATTATGGATTACGAAGCATTATATAATCATCTATCAACACAAATGAAACGTTTAGGTGTTGTTGTTCCAGAAACAGAAGCCGAAATTTTGACATTAACAGATAGCTCAATTTCAACGGCTGTTTTGGGAAATGAAATTTTGACAAAGACAATTCGTGAACAAGCTGCTGAAGCTGCAAAAACTACAGTAGAAAAAACAATGCTCAACAAAATCGAAAAAGAAGCTAAGGCTTTGGGCATTGAGAATGTGGAGGAATTAGGAAAAGGCGATGTAAAAACGATTATGTCATTGATTGATAAAAAAATCAAGACAGACCTTGGTACATCTGATGAGGAAAAAACTCAAAAACTTACTGAAATTCAAACTAAGTTAAGAGAAGAAGAATTGAAACGTCAGGAGTTAGAGCAACAATTAGAAAGTAAAACAACTGAGTTTGAAACCACTCGCCAAAATGACAAAAAAGTATTTGAGCGTAATTTTTCAGCACATTCAATTTTTTCTGGACTTGCATTGAATGATAATGTAAAAGAGAAAAACAAAGTCTTTTTTGATTCTTTGATTGCTCCTGCATTAGACCAATATCAATTTGATGAAAATGGTTTGGCTAAAAAAGCAGATGGAACTCCTGTATTTAAATCTGACAAAACAAGCGAAATTGCAACTATGAAGGATATTATTTTACAAAAATCTACTGAGTTAGGTTTTGTAAAAAGTACAGATACAAAAGGAGGAGGAAGCCCAAATACTGAAACGCCTCCAATAACGCATCCAGTAACAAAAGCAGACCCTTACGGAGGACAATTTTAGAGATATGCCAAGAACTAAAGAAATTACAGAAGACCAAGTACAATTATGCAACCTTGCCTTTGTGCTTGGTAACATAGAACTGGTTGAAGAATTTCTTGAAATTATTGAAAAGCCAGTTACTAAGCGTTCGGCATATCGTTATGTAACAGATATAAAACCAATTAATGAGGCAAAACAGAATATAAAAAGACAATGTTTTGCCTTTTCTTTTTCACAAGGGAAGTCGCTCAGAAGCATAGGACTTGAACACAACATCCATAGTCAGTTGCTTTATACTTTCCTCAAAGAAATTCAAGATGAATAAAGAAGAATTAGAATGTGAAGTCTTATCTATTGCTATTTTATTCGATAAAGCAAAAGAAGGATTTATAAAGGATAGAAGATTCAAGCGTTTTATACATCCTTTGGCACTTACTGCAAAGTTTTTGGATAAGAAATTAATAGATTTTGATAGTAGGAATTTTAATTATAGTAATAATGATTGTGTATTGCTTATACAAGCGTCTTATAATTTAGATTCTGAAAAGCAAATAGTTGCTAAGATGAAAGAATTAAACGCTAGGATATTAATTATTTTCCGTATATTTGCCTATCTGATTTAAACCATAAGGGTAAAATAGGATGATTGATGAGAAAGGACTGTTACATTAATTTGTAATGGTTCTTTTTTTTTGTATTTTTGTGTGCTACCACGTGCGTAGAGTCTTAAGCTGGCAAGCTGTTTAAATGCTTTAACCTTTTATTATACTCTAACAAAAAAATATAATGCCTACATTATCAGATTTTTGGCGCACAAAAAGAGCCGATTCTGCAAATCAAAAAATGATTTTCAGTGCGCCTGCAAAAACACTTACACCAATGGCTGTTTTGCCATTAACTATGTCACCCGAAAACCGTAAAGGGTTCGAAATGAACTTCTTTTCTGCAAATGGCAAAGACAATATTGTAAAGTACAAGTACCTACAAAGAGGACTTGAAAGCGACAACATCAACACGCCCACTGGTATGGATTACTGTACTGGAGACCGTGAAATTGCTTACTTAGAAGGTAGCAAAGAATGTAATCTTTACAAGGCTCGTAAATTCTTTATTACTGATGAAGATTTGCGTAAAAATGAAGAAAATTACGATACTTATTTTGCTGAACGACTTGCGTCTGAACTTGACCCTATGCTAGTCGGTATCAACAAAGATTTAATTGCAGGTTTTGAGGCTGCTCGTGGTAATACTTCAGCAGGAACAACAACTCCACTTACGGCACAAGGGTTTGTGTCTTTTGCTACTCGTGAAATCAATATGGCTTTCCACGATACAGTAGTATCTGAATTTCAGGACCTTTCTTATAATGGTCGTCTTATGATGGCAGCTGCTGGATTAGTTCGTAACTATGCAAATGTACTTGATTACGGAGGTCTGAATGACAAAGGTCAAGTCGTGGATATGCGTTTGATTTCAGATATGTTTGCCTATGGCTATGATGCGACTTTGGATGCTGCTATTGGTACACCAAACAATGCTCTTATCTGGCAACCGGGTAGCTTCCAGTTTTTGGAATGCTTGAAAAACGTTGTTGAATTTAAAAAAGTGGTTACTGATGTTCGTATTCAAGATACGATTCGTGTTCAAGTTGGAGATATGGAAGTGGCTTTGGATATTACGATTGTGGATGAGTACTGCAGTAAGGAAGGACAGGGTAAGCGTGTTACAATAGAAAAGCATTACGCTTTTTGGAACTACGACACTGATGTATTCCAAGTCGGAGACCCTTTGGAAGGTGTAAACTGGCTTGAAAGATTCGTCATGACAGCAGGCGCATAGACTGTCAAAATAAATATATTTACCTTAATAGCATACTTTTTTAATAAAAGTATGCTATTTTTGTATAAACCGTTTTATTAATGACAAAACAAAAACCCTTATGAGCCTAAAAACCTGTATAGAAAATCAAAAGTTGCTCGGCATTCGTGCAATGTGTAACGAAACTACCAACTATAAAATCTACTTAGATGATATGCCTGGTATTGACCAAAAGCGTATGGCTAATATAGCCTCCAATTCCACAGGAATGGAATTAATGCAAAAGGCAATCCGTATGGGTTGGGAGGACACTTTGGAGGAAGCCCTCAACTACCGTAAAAATGAAGGAAGTGTACCGATATTGTCTTTTAATCCTGCAAAAGGGATTTATTCACAAAGAGAGTTTCAAACTCGTGTTATGCCTGTTTTTGCTGGAGAACGTGGGCTTAATGTAGAATTCAAATATCCTTATAAGTATCAATATAGCATTCTTGTAATTGATAATGTACATTTGCGTACCGTTGCTGATGCAACTGGAATCCTTCTTAAAGTAGTCAATGGTGCAAAGACTTATTATATAGATAAAAATTCAGAAACGTATATTGAAACGAGTGCTACTAATGCAAAAAACTTGAATACAAACGCTGATATTCTTATTGCTGATATTCCTACAGTAGATACAAAGGCAAATGACACGCTTACTATCCCTCAAGTGAATTTGGAGTTAGTAAATGATTTTTCAGTTGTTTTTGACCAAACAACTATTGAAACCTACCAAGCGTTTGTCCCACAAATGAAGGCGTGTTGTGGGAATGCCCCAAAACCATTACTTCAAAATGGACTTCGTATTACTGATTCTTTTGGTGTTAGTTTGGATATTTCGCAGAGATGCGATTCCGAACTTATGAAGTGTAATATGATGGTGTATTTGTTTTTTGCTGCTCGTTATAGAGCCGTTATACACCTTATACAAGAAGCATTATTATCTGATAGAATGAATTTCTTTACTATGAATAGTAAGGAGGGTTTGGCAGCGTATGGCGAAAATATGGCGAATATGTATCGCCAAAAACTCAATGAAACTGTACCGACACTTAGAAAACTATTATCTGCAAATGATAATAATTGCTTTTCCTGCAATGGCTTTACTAAAATGCCTATTGCTTTTTAATATCAATCAATCAATCATCTTATTTATTATGATACTTCGAAGACTTGGGAATAAGAAAAAGTTAATACCAAAACTTTTGCCTTTATTCCCTCCACATAAAATATATATTGAGCCTTTTTTCGGTGCTGGGGGAGTGTTTTTTAATAAGCCAAAAGCAAAATATAACATTGTCAATGATTTAGATAGCGATGTTTATAACTTGTTTCAAGTTGTAATGCGTAAAAAAGAAGAATTGGAAGAGAAGTTTTATCAAATGCCTATTCATTCGGATTTGTTGGAATATTGGAAGCAAAATCAAGAAACTGAAGATGTTTTGAAGGCTTTGAGGTTTTTGTTTTTGAGTAATTTCACTTATTTAGGAAAAGGTGATTGGCTTAGGGCTTCTGATTGCGATAATAATAAATCATCTTTCAATAAGTATATTAATTTTACTTTTGATTATTTGAGTGAAGTACAATTATTAAATAATGATTTTAGGGATTTTTTTGCTAAAAAAGTAAGAATCACTAATCAAGAAAATTGCTTTATTTATTTAGATCCTCCTTATATTGAAACAAATGACAACTACTCAAATTCATTCTCAAAACAAGACAGCATAGATTTGTTTGATTGTGTAATTGATACAGGATGTAAGTTTGGAATGAGTGAGTTTGATAATGAATTTATAATAAATCAAGCAAAGGAAAGAGGTTTGTTTATTCATTATTTAGGAGAAAGACAGAATTTAAAAAATAGAAGAAGCGAAATTTATATTTGTAATTACAAAACTAATCAATTAAAAATGTTTTAATTATGCCAAAAATCATCATAAATCAACCAAAAAAACGTATCTTATTAAAGTCTAATAAGACCGTTGTAAGACGTTGTAATTGTTCATCTAAAACCAAAAAACCAAATGAGTGAAGAAAATAAAACGAGCGTAAAAGATGCTATTAGCATCTATATAACGCCCTCATTACTTGCTATCATTTCAGTCTTTCTAATGGGTGTCTATAATGACATCAAGGATATGAAAACTGATTTAGAGGAAGTAAAAAGAGAGCAGCACACTATGAAAAGTCAGTTTCAAAGTGATAGGGAATACCATAAATCAGATAAAGAAGCTGTCAATAAATTTCACGAAAAAATTAGTGAAAACATAGAGTTTCTAAAAGAAAAGACAAATAAAATTGAGCTAGACATCGCAAAAAACAAAAGAAAATGAGCGAAATAAAACAATTTGTTGATAAGCTAAGTAGGTATAGGCTGCTGATTGAAAGTGAAAAAGAACGCATACTTACAACAGCAGCCTTTTCTGTTTTGGCTGAAATGCAAGACCGTATTTTTGACCGTGGCGAGGCTGCTGATGGAAGTAAAATAGGTACTTATTCCTCTGATGAGATTTGGATAAAGATTCCTATTACTGGAGTGAGTAACTCTAAATTGAAGAAAAAAGGAAAGCCAAAAGGAAAGCCGAAAGTCTCTAAAGAAACAAAGGAAACAATGTATTTCCAAAATGGGTATAGTCAGTTTAGGAAAACAGTTGGAAGACAAAATAAAAATGTAGATTTGAGTTTGACAGGCTCATTATCGGCTTCTATAATCGTAGGTAAGAAAAATGATAGTATTGTAATTGGTATTGCATCAGAAGATAATGTCGAAAAGGCTGAAGGCAATGAAAAAAGATACTCAAAAACTATTTTTGCACTGTCAAATGAAGAAAAATTACTATTTTTACGTATTGTAAATCGTGAAATAGAAAAAATCAATCGTAAAATTTTTGGCTAATGACTATTATTGAATTTGTGTATGTAACAGCCTTTGTGGCTTTAATTGCGTTTCAAGCTATGTGCTTATCTCAATTCCTTCATTTTGTGTTAGGTTTTGAGGACGGCTCTTGGACATCAGGGCGCATTCTCTCAAAATTAGGTTATTGGATTATTACAAAAAATGATAGTCTAAAACTTACTGGAGATGAAACAAATATATATAGCTTAATAAGTTGTATATTTTGCTTAAATGTTTGGGTAAATGCTATTGTTTTCTTTGCTGTTACGGTACAGTTTGTAATAGAATTTCCACTTGTTTGGCAGGTGTTTTTCTTCTTTTCTCAAATCGTTTTATCACATAAAATATTAAAAATATGATAGTATCATCTATTATGGCTATTTGGAATTGGCTATTCAAAACAAAGAAAATTCAACAAATTGAGTTACCAATAGAGCCTAAAAAGCAGGCTGACGAACCTAAAGGAATTAGTTTTGATTATCCTGAAGGAGTGCCTTTGAATGAGGTAATTAAGAAACAAAATGAAAAAGAAGTAATTGAGCAATTGCCTATCTTATTCATTATAGATGCTGGACACGGTATCAATACCCAAGGTAAACGGACACCTGATTTTGATTCTAAAGGAACTCATTTAAAGGAGTGGGAATTTAATATTGATGTTGCTAATAAGTGCATTGATTTATGTCATCAAAAGGGTATTGAAACCTTTTTAGTAAATCCTGAAAAGAATGATGTGCCTCTTTCAGAGAGATACAAGCGAATCAATAGTGCTACTTTAATAGCGAAAAAAGAGGGGAAAAGAGTAGTTTTATTGTCAATTCACGCTGACGCACATCAGCCGAACTTTCCAAAACTTGAATGGACAAGCGCAAATGGTTGTACTGTTTTTTATTATAGAAGCAATGATAAAAGCAAAGTTTCAATTGAGGGGAGAAGACTAGCGACTGCAATACAAAGGAAATTAGTAGAAAGAACAGGGCTTACAAATCGTTCGTGGACGGTTGAGAGAGCAAATTCGCTAGGCGCAAATTTTGGGATTTTAAGAGAAACATTGCCAGTTGGTTGCTTAGTTGAATGTGCTTTTATGACCAACAAAACAGAAGCAAACCTATTATTAACTAATTCATTTCGTCAAACTTGCGCTCAAGCAATAGTTGATGCCACACTAGAATATTTAGAAATATGATTAATTTAGAACAACAAATTGATAGTATTTTGCAAACTGAAAAGCTCAAGCCATTAGGTTTGAGCTTTTCTGGTATTTTGCATAAATACGAACAAAAGAAAGGTACTTCCTACTTTCAAAAGTGGGATAAAACAGAAATTGAAGGCATAACCGACACACTTGGGAACTATATATATTGTCGTTATATTGGGAATATAAAGGCATTACAAATGTCTTATAAAGTTCCTTTGAGAATGGTTATTTGTCTTCCAAACTGCAATACAGACATCAAAGATATTGCAGGATTTATATTATATTTGATGAAAAGTATTCCATCAAAGTTTACTTTACAAAAAGAATATAATATTGAAACTAACAGGCAAGAAGTCTATAAAGCAGAAACAAGTATGCCGATTGAAAGCCAAAAAAGCGACATACAACTGGCTTATATTGATTTTGTATTAGATGTTCCAAAACCAAATTGGGACTGTTTTGAAATAGAATGTGGGTGTTAATTTAAACCAAAATAAAGATATGATTGACTTAAATTGTTATTCGTTTTGTGAAGATGTTGTTTTAGTGGATGATGCTGGACAGCCGTTAGTTGCTGATGCTGATGGTCAGATTTGGGAGGTAAAAACTCCTTTTAATGGCAGGAAAGGCAATATTAAACTTGCTTTTGATAATGGAGAACCTATTAAACTTTCAGCAATGTATCTACCAAATGATGCTGCTATACTGTATTTTGATTTATTCAAATCAAGTCAGTTTGTTAATAAATATAAAATAAAAATTTACCCTCAAGTATAGCTTGAAAGCTATTTTGATTTTTATTTAATTGACTATTAAGCCATTAGGTTATAACTTTTTATAAGTTGTAACCTATTTTTTTTATCAGCGTTTGGACAGATTCACTAAAAAACCAGATATGAAAATTAGTAAATTCAGACGCTATCCAATATCCTATTATGGGGGAAAGAACCAATTATTAAAGTATTTATTGCCTTTGATTCCTAAACACGAGCTTTATTGTGAGCCTTTTATTGGAGGAGGGGCGAAATATTGGGCAAAAGAACCTAGTAAAATTGAGGTTATAAATGATAAAAATAACTTAATAACCAATTTTTACAAAGTTATTAAGACAGATTTTGAAGCATTATCATATAGAATAGCATCAACTTTGCACTCAAGAAATAGCTATAATGAAGCTATGTTAATACTCAAATCATCAGAAATATATAGCGATATTGATAAGGCTTGGTGTATTTGGGTTCTTACAAATATGAGTTATGGAAGCATTATAGGTGGGGGTTTTGGCTATAATAAGAAGACAACTAATAGTTGTGCAAAGAAGGTAAATCATAAAAGATTCTTGTTTGACTCAACTGAAATAATCAAAAAAAGGCTTGAAAATACTACAATTGAGAATGCAAATGCGAATGAAATTATTAAGAGATATGATGCCGAAAACAGTTATTTTTATCTTGACCCTCCTTATATTGATACTGAACAGGGACATTATGAAGGTTATAAATCAGATGATTTCATTAGGGATTTGGATGCTTTGCCAAACTTAAAAGGAAAGTTTCTATTATCTTCTTTTGATTCTGATGTATTAAAAGAATATGTAAATAAATATAAATGGAATCAAATAAAAATAGAGCGACAAAGCTCAATCACTAATAATAAAAAGAAAAAGATTGAGGTTTTGACTGCTAATTTTCCTATTTCTTTACCAAAATAGTATTGGATTATTTTTAACGCTTATCAATTATTTGGTAGGCGTTTACTTTTAACCTTTTAACCTTTTGTTTGAACTGGATTTAACCTTTTGTTTTACCGTTTATAAAAGGCTTGTGTTTTTGCAGAACCTGTTATGAAGTAAAATCAGTTATCAAAAAT
>JAHDBD010000034.1:38342-43515 GCA_020630575.1 Bernardetia sp. | reverse complement strand
AAGCTCATTTTTCAATGGTATTAAGGAACGTAAAAGTTGTATTTTTCTGTAAAAGTAGAATTAATCATTTACTAAAGTAATAAAAAATTACATTAATGCTATTTTTTAACATTAGAAACATTTTTTATTAGTTGGGAGAATAAATTAATACTCATAACTCAAAAAAGTACTATACTAATTACAATTCAAATAGATGTAAAACTAAAAAAGCCATCAAATTTACAGTTTTGATGGCTTTTTTAGTGGTTATAACTTCGTGTCTTATAGGTTTTATTAAAGTATATTAATAAACTACTTATTTTCTTCAAAATATCTTGAAGAAGCACTTGCGTAAACTCCAATCACTTTTCCAAAAAATCATAAAGAGCTAAAGCTTCATTTTGCGTAACTTCCTTATGCACAGCAACAATATCTTGGAGTTCTTTATTAAACTCAATCGAACTCTTACCTTCCAATTTTGTCAGAATACGGACTTGTAATTCCAAACTTGTGCGTAGCAAAGTTTGATTCATTTTTAATAACTCAACGATGAGTTGATTTGCGTCTACTTCTTTTTCAGGCATAACTTAGAATTTTTTCTTCTGTTTTTGTAAAATTTTCTTTGCCTTATTTTTTAAAGCAATGTTTGAATTAGTGAAGTAAATATTTACAGTCAAATAATATTATTTTATAAAACAATATTATTGGGTTTTAAACACATTAAAGAAGATTTAAACCATTCTAAAAAGTGTGCTTCTTAATATTTCATTTTTTTTGAGCAAGCACTAACACTCCATGAGTTTTATTATAAACCATAAGTGATACAAAGTTTAGTATCAAGATATTAAGTCCATTTTCACTGAGCTGATGTTCGTGGCAATTTTTATTGATTATTCCACATTTCATATCCAACAAGCTCGTCTTTTGTAACCTCTTCAAATCCCACAATAATTGGTTTCCAATCGTCAAATCCTTTTCGCTCTAAAGGAACGTGTCCAATACCAAACCCACCTTCTGAGTCATTTATAGAACCTAAATCTAGTGTCTTAATATCAACTTTTGTTGGTCTTTGGTCATATTCATTTTTATAAATTTTCACGTGTGCTTCTTGGTCGTTAATAACAAGAACTTTTACCATACCAAATTTTCCTTCACCGTTTTCAATTGTACAAATTGAACCTGCTTTAATTTTGTCAGCTTGGTTTTCACAACTTAATATCAAAATGCTTGTGATAATAAATAAAAATAGGATTGATTTTTTTTTCATTGATTTTCTTTAAATTAAATTTAGTTCGTAATATTAAACACATTGTCGTCTATTTTCTTTTCTTTAATTTTCTTGGCAGTCATAATAAAATCAGATTTTGTGTCTGAAATAATAATTTTCAGGTAAATTGAATTTGTCTCTTGGGCATATCTATCATAGGAAAAATGCTTATGTTTTATAAATAGAGTAGGGTCTACATACAAGTCTTCGGTATAAAAATAAGTCACCGTCTTCGTCTGAAAATGGAATATTATTGACTTGCATTTATGCTTCAATATTTCAGTTATTGTATTACTCCTTTCAATATTAATAAGTGTGTCATTTGAAACAGAACAGTCAATAGCTCGTATTCTATCTGTGTTTTTAAAAAAATAATAGTATTTATTGTCGTATTGTCTATAGATTATGCTTTTTAACTCCTTCGCAAGAGGGTATTCTTGTTTATAATTTCCTTGTTTTATAAAAACGACAGCTTCATTTCCACAATATTCATTTACTTTGGATGTGTCCTTGCTTATATATTTTATGTCATAATTAATAACCCCCTCAAAAGTTGTCTTGTTTTGAGAATATGATATTGAAGGAATTATCAATAATAAGTAAAAAATAATTTTTCGTTTCATCGTTTTCTTTTTTTAATGGTACTAAATGCTCGTCTGTCTACAACAAAATTGTCAAGTTTTATGCTTGCCCTAAAATAGCCACTAACGGTATGGCTTGGCGAAAGTGGGATTTCTTAGCTCCTTACCTCGCTAAACCTCAAAAAGTTTATTTTATGTTTAAATGTCTGTGTCAAAATGTTAAGCCTATTTTTGTTAAGCCAATGTTACCAATAGGCGTTTATTTTTTATTATTCAATCACTATATTTTGTTCAGTTATAATAATCATTTTCAATTTCATAGTCATTTTTTCATTGACCTCAATTGTCATATCCATTGGTACTTCAGATTTGTATTTTGTCAAATGATTTTCTTTAATATCAAATTCTGATGCTCCAGTTCCAGTTCCACTTGCAATGACATTTAATTGCTCTTGACTCATATCCAAACCTATAGTTTGTTTAATATCAAAAAATGCTTTTCCATCTTTAATTTCAGTTAGTAAATATTCCATATTTATTTTCACGGAAATAGGATTCATACCTTCCATCGGAATTGTCATTGGAATTTCGTTATTGAATGTTTCTCCAACTTTCATTGGTTTTTCAGGAAAGTTAATTGTTTGTTGAATACTTTCTAAAGTGGTTTTCAATACATCTCTCATTTGTTGAGAAACTTTGTCTCCAATTATAGTATCTACTTTGAATTTACTTTCAATGTCATATTTTCCTAAAATTTTCATTCCAGAATATGGCTTTTCTTCTGTAGTTGTTTTTCCACCAATTGTTGTGGTAGAAATCATTTTACCATATTCTACCGTTGCAGCCAGCTCTCCATTTTCGTCAAGACTTTGAGTGAAAGTATTAGTTTCCATATTCATTTCACTTTCATTAATCATTGGCAATTCAATTCCTCGACTCTTTATTCTATCCATTATTTCTTGATCAGCGATGAATTCAATTTCGGTGTATGAAGTTGTTTTAAGTTGACTTCTATATATTTTATTTGGTTTAACTTCAATTTTAAAAGTGATACTTTCTTGAGCGAAACTTTTTATTGAAATCAATAATAATAAAATGAATGTTAATTTCTTTATCATAGTTTTTTAGTTTGCTGATAATTTGTTTTATAAACACAATAGCGTTCAATAATTTTCAAAAAACAAGTTAATTATTTTTCAAATACTTGATTTTTAGCAAGTTGTGAGATTATAACTTTATTTGGTTTAATTATTTTTTAATCAATTATTTAATTGCTTAATCCATATTTTAGCATTGTCTAAATTTTCAAAATACTGAACAACAAATTTACCTTTATCCATTTGGTTTACAATGTTTTTTACGGCTACTTTGTTGAAAACATCTGTGGATACAACGACTGCTGAAGTACGATAACCTTCTTCGTAAGCTCTAGGAAACCAATCTTCCATCAGCCAATTTTGATTTTCGACAGACACCACTTTTGAGTTTGTATTATCAGCAATCATTTTATTTACTTTTTTATCTCTAAGTAGCTCTAAAGAAAAATCACAAGCTTCCCTAAATTGATCACCTTTTACAAATCCACACCAATCAAGATGAACACAAGAAAGTTCTTCGTAATAATAGATTTTGCACCATTTTTTATCGTAAAAAAGCATAATAAGTTAGTTGTTATGTAAGTGGATATTAATTATTGACTACTTCTTTAAAAGAATTTATCGCATCTCGGTATCCTTGTCTTACCCTAAAATCCATTGCTTCAGGAGTAAAATTATCAGTACCTTCTACACCTTCTGCCTCATACTGAAGTAGAACAGGTGGATTTATTTTTTCATGGTCTAATAATTTTTTGAAAGTTTCATTATTACGAATAGGGCTATTTTGATCTAAAACTTGGTCAATTTCTTGCATCAAATCAATCGTATCATTCATTTGCTCAAAAGTCTTATAGTCAAGTTTGAGTTTACTTTCAAAGATAATCTCTTTTACACGCTCAGTAATTTCTGAAATAGTAGTAGGTAATACAGCACCCTTTCTAAATAAACTTATCACAATTACTTCTCTTTCAGTAATTGCAATTCCCTTTTTTTGTTCTGCTTCGGTAGGTCTATATTTTTCTAAAAAGTTTATCGCAGGACTTAGAGGCATATTTGCATATAAACCACCATCCCAATAATAACCATTCTCTACTTTCATAGCAGGAAAATTGGGTGGAATACTCACACAAGAAATAATTTTATCAATATCTAATCCTTCTTTATCATGATTAGAAAATTGCTTTAATTCCCCACTTTCTACATTTACAGCTTCTATGACTAATTTTGTTGTTTTTTTATCATTCAGTTTGTCAAAATCAATTAACTCCAGTAATAATTTACGGAAAGGGCTGATATCATAAATACTATCAGCTGTTAAAGGAGAAAACATCAAGGTAGGATTGATATAGTACATATTGGGATTACCAAATTTAGAAACTTTGGCTTGCCAATCTTGAGGAATAAAAGGAGTTGGTGGAATTTGAAGCGCATTCCACAATCTGTCTAATGATTCTAATGCTCCATATCTCCCTCCTAGCATAACCGCTCCATTGACAGCTCCAATAGAAGTTCCTGTTACAATTTCAGGACTAAAATTAGGATTTATTTCATAGAAGCCTTTTAATGCTCCATATTGATAAGCTCCAAGAGCTCCTCCTCCTTGTAAGACTAAACCTGTAATTTTCATATTTAATTATTGATTGTAGTGAGATTTTTAAAGAAAGTATAACACTTTAGGTGAATAAAAGAATGATGTGTTACTACTTAATGATAAAAAGTATGGAAGTATTACAAGGTTTTTACAACAAAGGTTAATTTATTTTTAATCACCTGACTTTCATTAAGTTATAAATTCCTATTTTCATGAAGGTTATTAAAATATGTTAATAAATCACTTACTTTTTTAAAACATCTTGAAGAAGCCTAACCCAAACTCCTCAATTCCCTCTCCATCACCTTCAACCTAAGATTCAACTCCATTTTTTTTATTAAACCATTTCCTTTTTCAAACAGCTTATCTTTTGTTGATTCTTTAGGATTGATTTCATTTAGAATCAAGGTGGTTAATACTCAATGCGCCTTGGGTATTTTACTCATTCATCTTCCTATATATTTTCATCATCATTAGTTATTTCACGACATCACACCAAAATACTGGTTTTTGAGATGGTTATAAACCAAGCCTTTCAGTACATAATTATCGCAATCCTTATTTTAATGGAATATGGTTTTCAATGATCATAATACCTTGTTGTAGCCAGTGAATCAATGGTCGCAATCCTTATTTTAATGGAATATGGTTTTCAATA
>JAHDBD010000034.1:36515-38242 GCA_020630575.1 Bernardetia sp. | reverse complement strand
GTCGCAATCCTTATTTTAATGGAATATGGTTTTCAATATACTTTGTACTCAATGCTTTGGAATAATAGAATACTTATGTCGCAATCCTTATTTTAATGGAATATGGTTTTCAATGAACATATTTCGTGGACTCTTTATAAAGCTCCTGAGTCGCAATCCTTATTTTAATGGAATATGGTTTTCAATACTTCGTATCTACTTACAGGGTATGATCCAGAGGTCTGGTCGCAATCCTTATTTTAATGGAATATGGTTTTCAATAAAAATACCAAGAAGTTTCTTGTGGGGTTTTTAGTCGCAATCCTTATTTTAATGGAATATGGTTTTCAATTTGGTTGCCCCAAACCCTAAATTCTTTATATATTCTAGTCGCAATCCTTATTTTAATGGAATATGGTTTTCAATCGGAGTTATCTACAATGGTAATCTCTACTTTATTTGTCGCAATCCTTATTTTAATGGAATATGGTTTTCAATTAGTAATGAAGTAGAGCTTAACACTAACAAATATTCTCGTCGCAATCCTTATTTTAATGGAATATGGTTTTCAATGGTTTGTTTTTATCTATTATATATACAGTATCCAAAGTCGCAATCCTTATTTTAATGGAATATGGTTTTCAATACTTAGTATTTATATCATTTTCACTGCTTCCTACCTGTCGCAATCCTTATTTTAATGGAATATGGTTTTCAATATACGTATATAGTTGTTATACGTATTTTATTGTGATAAGTCGCAATCCTTATTTTAATGGAATATGGTTTTCAATTATAATAAGCGACGTAAAATAGCTTTAAATACTCTCAAGTCGCAATCCTTATTTTAATGGAATATGGTTTTCAATGTAAGGTCTTTTAAACATTATTATTTTTTAATTGAGTCGCAATCCTTATTTTAATGGAATATGGTTTTCAATGACAAAAGGCAAGTCATCGTTTATTTAAAAGCCGTCGCAATCCTTATTTTAATGGAATATGGTTTTCAATAAATCCCAATTCGATTTATAATATTTATCTATAAGAAGTCGCAATCCTTATTTTAATGGAATATGGTTTTCAATTAAAAACTTAATGGATAACTACAATTTAATAAGCAGTCGCAATCCTTATTTTAATGGAATATGGTTTTCAATGAACAAATAAAGTGTATGATTCTAAGGAACTTAGTCGCAATCCTTATTTTAATGGAATATGGTTTTCAATAGTCCTGTTTTCTACAATGTAGCAGAATTAATAAAAGTCGTCGCAATCCTTATTTTAATGGAATATGGTTTTCAATTTGAAATTTAAACGTTGATCTTGATAGATCGAGTTATGTCGCAATCCTTATTTTAATGGAATATGGTTTTCAATTATCAAAGATTGGGGGAATGCAATTAAGTTTGTAAGTCGCAATCCTTATTTTAATGGAATATGGTTTTCAATTTTGTTTTTTATCGTAAATACAGCAGCTGCAATAACGTCGCAATCCTTATTTTAATGGAATATGGTTTTCAATTCGATGATCGTACCTTTAGAGTACTTGCGACTGGCTGGTCGCAATCCTTATTTTAATGGAATATGGTTTTCAATAAATACTATGAAAAGTATTAGAATCACGAATTTACATTGTCGCAATCCTTATTTTAATGGAATATGGTTTTCAATAAGCTATTGTTATATGTATCTGTATTATCAATTTATTCAAGTCGCAATCCTTATTTTAATGGAATATGGTTTTCAAT
>JAHDBD010000034.1:15452-36415 GCA_020630575.1 Bernardetia sp. | reverse complement strand
GTCGCAATCCTTATTTTAATGGAATATGGTTTTCAATAGCCAACCTGACATTTTGTCAAAAAAAGACTATTTTTTATAAAAACATTTATTGAAATGCTTAAAAAAGCCTTTTTTATTTTTTTGCATGTCTCAAATATAGTTTCTAAAACTCAATTTTCAAAACTTTAGAGGTCTTTATTTTCCTCTTTTTTTTCTAAAAACACGTTTTTAGAAATCTTGTGTTTCTAAAAGATGAGTATTTTTCTATTTTCTATGGAATCTAAAAAAGCAATATTATTTCCTATCATGTACGTGTTTTTCAATGTTTGTTTGGAAATAGGCATAAACAAAATTGTATCCTCATTTTCATACTCATCTTGAATTTGTTGCAAATAATCTTTGATCTCATGATATTTCTCAATATTTGTCTTTGCCATAAAAATAGACTTTTGAACACGACGACACCCTCGCTCTTCCAAATATTTTGAAATATGAGTTCTTATTCTATCTTCCGAAATATCATACAAAATTAAATATATCATAATAGTAATTTTAAGGCTTAAGAAATAAGGTTTATCTTAACATTATTAAAAGGGCAATTACAATACTTTCTTTATGACCATTACAATTAATAAAAATAATAGAATTACTACCAACACCATCACAAAAGGAATAAAAAAATCCAAAACTTGAAAAGTATTGTTAGTTGAGTTAATAATTTTTTGTTGTTGATTATCTTCTCTTAATTTTTCTAATGCTTGTTTTTCTTGTTTGATTAAAGCATTTTCCTCTGCTTCATTCTCACCACCATCATACAAGATTGGCAATGTTTCAGTTACTTCTTTTACAATACTTTTGGCTATTCTTTTAGCTTCTTCTGGAGTAATTTGAATTAAATCTGATTCTGGAATAGCTGGTAAATCATTTGCATATTGTTGATAAATACTCACATCAGCATATAACCAATACTTTACTCCTTTATGCCCAGAACAAGCTCCTGCACCTTTCGAAGCTTGGCGAACTCCATCTCTACAAATACATCCTACTCTCTGCATTTTATTTTGTTGCTGTGCAAAGGTAATTGAAGAGATTAAAAAGAAGCTAAACATTAATACAAAAAAGCAAACCAGTCTATTATTGATTTTCATGACTCTTAGTTAGTAAGGGGATAATTATTATCCGTAAAAAATTCAAATTATTATTGGTAGTATAGTTATTCATCAAGTCCTAAAAAAAGTTGCGCTAAACTTTGTGCATCTAACTGAATATGATGTAAACGACTTCTTCGTACATTTTTTTGAGGAATAACCTCATGTAGATAATCATGAAGAGCTTTTATAAGCTTTCGTTTTCCATTTCCATGCAACCAAATACCTTCCTCTCCCTTGGGAATAAAATCTTCATCCTTAAAAGAATAACTCTGACACAAACGAAAGGCGACTTGATCTACCCAAATTCTATATTTTTCGATTAAATCAAAAGCCAATGTAGGTGCGCTATTGTATTGATCAGCGTGTAAAATTCCAAGCGAAGGATCAAGTCCTGCACGAATAAGTGCGCCCTGTACATAACCGTACATCATGCCATATCCATAATTCAATAAACAATTAAATTTGTCTTGTGCTGGTCGCATACTTCTGTTTACAAATTGATAACTATGAGGCAAAGAATAGGATAATGCTTGAAAATAAATTCGTGAAATACTACCCTCATACCCACGAAAAGAATCTTTCCAATCGTCTTCTTTTTTCTTGATTCGCTTAATAGAAATAGCTTGTAGATTTTCCTGAACTACCTGCATTTGTTCAATAGCATTAGTAAGCCGTTTTTGTGTAGTTTCTCCATTAGGTAGTACTCCAAAACTAATTTGATGTAAAAAAGCAATTTGATTATTTGTTTTCTCTATGAGAATATTTTTTATCCATTGGATAGGTTTCGAATGAGTAGAATAAATCGCTTGATTACGACGAATAAGAGGCGTAGAGCCAAATTTATTATTCCAAATCCGTCCCTTTGCTGTTCCATGATAGTCAGTAAAAACAATTTCAATTTGATGTGAAAGAGCAAATAAAATAACATCAGTAGTAAGTAGTGTGCCTTTTGCTAAAAAGATAGTGTCAATATCTTCTGCCGAAATTTTCTGAATATCATCTTCTGTTCTTATCTCAAACATATTTTGACTACGTTTTAAATATGTTCCTTTTGTATGAATTACTATTTGCATTTTTTTAAAGTAATAGTGTAAATTAAACTCTAAGGGATTATTAATTCCCTTAGAGGGTATTTAACGAAGAAGAAGTTATTTATTAAATATTGCCATCACAGAAGCGATACCAAAAGCTAATATTGTGTCAATCAAATAGCCACAAATGGGCCACACAAACAAAAATGCCAATACTCCACCAAAGCTATGTGGATGTATCCAGTTCCAAGCCATGTAGCCTGAAACTAACCAAGAACCAATAGTAACCAAGACTAATAAAAAACTGATACCCGTATCGTCTGATGAATTGCTCATAATCATAAATAATTAAAGTGTAAATAAGGTAAAATAACACTACTAATTACTTAAAAACAGCACAAAAAGATGCGTTTCATTTCATTTCAAGAAACGATATGAAATATTATAAAATAAACTATTTGTAATAAAATTTAAAGTGTAATTTTGAGAATAAACTATGGTTTTAGAAAAATCAATCTCTCACTTTATACTTTTATACTATGTCAGATTATAAATTTCGTTTTCAAAAAGCTGTTGAATTTCTAAAGGAAGAGAAAGGATATATTTATGATGATATTGTTGAAAAACTAGAGGAGTTTAGAAATAAAATGCCTAATAGTAAAAAAACACCTTCCACTTCAAAATCACAAATTAGCCGTTACTATAATGGAGATGCTGAAGTCACTCTACGCATTATCACCTTTGTAGAAAAATATTTAGAAACACTAAAAGTGAACTGGAATGCTGCTCATAAAAAGTATGAAGTAGAAGAAGGGGCAACTATTAAAGAAGAATTTATACCTAAAAAAACGTTTAAAAATGTAAAGGGGGTATATGAAATGTACCACTTATCTCATTTTTCAGATACTATTCTTAAAAACATTATTCGGATAGATCAAGATGGAGAAGTTACTATAGATGGTTATAGTGCTTGTACACATAAGGGAAATGCTGAAATTTTCAAAGGAAGTTTTTTATCTATTCACATACATACTCTTATTGATGAGGAAGGAGAGAAAGAGCCTTTTTATTATCAAATCTTTGCTAATCTCAACGGAAATATACAAAACGGAGAAATTTTCCATTTTTTTGGTATTTCGACAACTGTTTCAATGACTGATGAGGCTATGGCAAACAAACGAGTTTTCGTAAGATTGTCCAATGATGAAAAGGAGCAAAATTCAGAGTGGTTTCATGAATTACTTTATGTGAAAAATGAAGAAGACATGAAAAAGCTCAATGACTCAAAAGCAGGAAAGATAGCTGACTATTTATTAGAAAGCTCAAGCTTAATTATTAAAGAAAAGACAAACCAAAAATTACAATAAAATAACTTGAAATATTTTGAAACAAAACTAAAGAAGAACCAAACAAACTCATTTAATGCCTTTTACAAAAATAAAAAAGACTATTATCTAAAAGTAATAGTCTTTTTTATTTCATAATGTTTCAAAATATTTATTTGTATTTCTTGAAATAATAAAATAAACCAACTTTGTTTTATTTTAAGCCGTAATATATATAGTTTTGCATTATAAATTATTCATAAATAAAACGTTATCAAAAATGACAAAAGTCTATTTATTTATTATCGCTTTTTTAGTTGTTTCTTTTACAAGCTGTTCAAAATCAATTACCAATTTTACATCTCTACAAGTTTCGCCTATTACGCCTACACTTGTTATTTCTTCCGACCAGTACGAAATTATAGGAGAGGTTTCAGGAACTGGAATTGGAGGGACGTATGACTTAGCAAAAGATGCAGCTTTAGGAGCTGCCATAGGTGCAGCACCAAATGCAGATGCCCTTATTCTGCCAAAATTTGAAGCTGAAGTAACTACTCAACGTAGTCTTTTTAGTGTTACTAAAACGTATAAAGTTACTTGCAAAGCAAAAGCTGTAAAACTAAAATAAACGCCAACACCATATATTTTAATTAAAAGACCTTGCTAATAAGAATTTCCAAAATTATTTTAGCAAGTGTCTTCCTCAAAAATAAATTCAATTTAAAATTTAATTTTCTATGAAAAATATACTTTTGATTTTTATTCTTTTAGTTTCTTTTTCTAGCTATTCAAGTGCCCAAAATCAAGAAAAACTATTTGAACTTCGTATTTTAGAATTTGATAATAATGGAGTAGATTATACAACTTGGATAGCAGAGCGTAAACAATCTTTTATTTTTTATAAAAATGAAGGAGAAGAGTATCTAGCCAATTATTGTAACACTTGCACAGATAATACACAATCGTATGGAAGAGTTTATAACTTTAAAGAAATTGATTCTGGAAAAGAAACTGACAAACGCTATGCTTTTAGTCATCTTACTTTTACGTGGAGGTATTTTAATAATTATGACAATAAATCGGGTAGTGCAGATATGAGTTTATTTATAATCCATAAACCTAATGGTTCTACTTTTACATTAAAAATGATTTTAAGTAGTATGGAGGTATTAATTTACAAAGGTTACATTGAAGAATCTTTGAAATAAATAAAGATTGAATTTTTACTTTTTAGTCTATATCTTACCTAAATTATTTAAATAAAATGATTTTTTTTGAGTTATGAAAATTTTTATATTAAAAAATAAAATAATTTTAATTTTACTTGCAAAAACCAACTAAAGTTTTGTTATTTATAGAAACTATAACACAAAAACGTTTTTAGTTGACTTTTTGTATTCTATTATTATTGTCTATAACTATTATGTTTTTATCTAGCTCATCAACTTTCTTGCAAAATCAACACAATAAAAAATGTATACTAAAACTACTTAGAGTACATTTTAATGTAGAAATTGCAGCTTATGAAGTTGCAGCTTTTCGTGGTGCTATTATAGATAAAGTAGGACTAGAAAATGATTTGTTTCATAATCATATTAATAAAAAAGGAAATACAAAAGATTCAGAAAGTAAATTTGCTTATCGATACCCTCGCATTCAATACAAACGAATAGGGAAGCAGCCTGTCATTTTGTGTGTAGGTGAAGGAGTGGAAGAAATTCATAAGTTTTTTGAAAAACGAAATTGGGATATTTATATCGGAAAGGATTTATTAGAAATGCGTATTGCAAAACTAGACTTGAATGAATTTGAAATGCAAGTTTCTGAAAAAATGAATGCGTATTCTATTCGTAACTGGGTAGCTCTCAATCAACAAGCCTACAATCAATATCAAAAACTAGATGGTGTTTTAGAAAAAATAGCTTTTCTAGAAAAAAAACTCGTCGGAAATATTTTATCGTTTGCAAAAGGTATCGGTTGGCGCATTGAGGAAAAAATAGAACTCAAAATCACAGATGTACCTCAAAGTCAGTTGATTTCTTACAAAAAACAGAAGCTAGAAACCTTTCATGTAGATTTCAAAACAAATGTTTTTCTTCCTCAATATATCGGCTTAGGAGCAAAAACAAGTATAGGAATGGGAACAGTTTTTTTAAAGAAATGATGAATTACAATAAAGTTGTATTTCGTATTTAACTGATTACTGTTCACTGATAACTGAAATTATGGATTCAATTATTTTACTTCTCAAACATCGTTATATAGTCGTTTCACGTCTTGCTGAATTGGTATATAACAAAAAATCGAATGCTACTTATGAGCGTTTGCGTAGTCGTATGACTGAAAGACATCGTTTCAGAGAAGAGGAATACGAAAAATTAAAAGTTATTTTTAAAGAAATACAGGCTAGTTTGGAAGCACAGGTAAAATCCTTAGAGCGAGTAATTAAGTTTCCCAACTCCAAAAGTTCAAAAGAATTTTTAGAGGAGTTTCCCAAAAACATAGGACATTCTTCTTTACAGTTGAAAGCCATTTTACAGGACATTGGAGGACAAACCGAAAAGGATTATTACCGAATGTACGACCATTTGAGAGAACGACGAGAGCTCACAAACGAACATTTAGAAGCCTTAGCGACTAAACTTTCAGACTTTGCAAGTCTGATAAAAAGCAGTTTGAAAACAGCACAAAAAGAAGCCAAGCGTTACCAATTTTCAGCAGGACGTGGGCAACATTCACATATTTTGGATAATTAGAATTTACAACTTAACTATTTTTACTTATGGCGATAGAAACTATTATATTCAACTGTCAATCGATAACACACATGTTTTCTAGTGGAGCAGATAGAAAAGAATTTGAACTTCGCCCTCCTACTATAAAAGGTGCTTTACGTTTTTGGTGGAGAGCTATGAATGGACATTTGAGTTTAGACGAACTGAAAAAACAAGAAGCTATGATTTTTGGAAGTCCGAATGAAAAAATGGGAGGACGTAGTAAAATTATTGTGAGATGTAAACAAGAAAAATTTAAAACCTTCGTAACAGAAATGTTACCACATAAGAGAAATATGATGAAAAGAGAAGGTATGAAAGATAATTTTGAAGTTACATTAAGTTTGATAGATACTGTAGAACTTTCAAATGAAAAAACTTTTGGAATAGAACAATTAAAGGCTCTTTTTGAATTGACTTGTATCTTAGGTGGATTTGGAAAAAGAATACGCAGAGGAATGGGAAGTTCAAAGATTTTGAATTATAGCCAAAATGGAGTTATAAATCAATATGAAAAAGACATTACTCTTTCTCATGTACATAGTCTTTTAAGTAAAATTTCGCCTTATTTTATTATTCAAAGTTCGTCAATAAACTATAATCATAGTGGACGTATGCTAAAATATGGCTGGATAAAAAGCATTGAAATAAATGATGTTTCTGCTCCTGATATTCCCCTCAAAATAAGTAATACTACAAATCAATATCATAAAAAAGAAGCTGGAAAATCTTATGAATCTTCTTTGGGACATGCATCTAGAGGAAGATTTGCCTCTCCTGTTTTTGTTTCTTTAGTAGATGAAAAAAGAGTCGTTATTACAACTCTTAATACAGTTCCTGATAAAGATCAATATAAAATAAATCTTTCTCTTCAAGAGAATTTTAAATCAACTATATTCAAATAAGCTATGTTAGATAGGTTTTTATATGATATAAGATTGAAAAGAATTAATCTTGAAAACTTTCGTCCGTTTTCTACTTTAGAAATCGATTTTGAAGAGAAAGACGAAAAAGAAAATATAATTGTCATTATAGGAGATAATGGCGCAGGAAAAACGACTATTTTAGATTCTATTGCTTATTTTTTAAGTTTCATTGTTCGAAAGGCTTTTTCTTTTAATGACAATCAAATTCCTATCGCTAAAGATGTAAAGAATGATATTGCAGCTAGTCTAATAAAAGGTGTATTTTCTTTGACATATCCATTCAAGACTTACGAAGCAGACGAAGATGAAGAGGATGATCAAGATGAATGGGAAAATAGACCTAAAGAATGTGAACTAAATTTTAGTATAAATGCTATAACTGGAGAAGTTGAAGTAGCGAAACAAGATGGTATTTTTCCATATAAGGAGGCATTTGAGGAAACTTTTACTAGCGTAGATAGCTATCCTGTATTAGCTTATTATGGAAATAAGATTGATGTTACTATTCCTTCTGAAACAGCAACCTCTCAGTCGTGGGATATAAAAAGTTCAATATATAAAAATGCACTTACTCCAAATAGATTTAGTTTCAAATCTTTTTATGAATGGTTTGATAGATTGTATAAAAGCGAAAGTGCTAAAAAGGAAACTGTAACCAATGCTATTTTACAAGCTCTCAATGAAAAGGAAAACCAAATATACTCAAATTTGAGAATGAAATATTTAGAAGGTTCGGAGGCTATGGTAATAGACAAAAATGGAAGTACAGTAGAAGTAAGTCAAATGTCAGCAGGAGAAAAAGGTTTTATTGCTCTTGTTGGAGATTTATCAAAAAGATTAATTCTGGCTAATCCCAGTCTAGAAAATCCATTAGAAGGTACAGGAATTGTTTTAATTGATGAAATTGATTTGCACTTGCATCCGAAATGGCAGCGTAGAATAATAGTCGAGTTGCGTGAGTTATTTCCTAATATTCAATTTATAATTACTACACATAGTCCGTTTGTATTACAATCAGTTAAGGCTAACCAAAGAAAAATAATAGGAAAAGAAGGTTTAGAAACTTTAAAACGTGATACAGAATTAACTTATGAAGCTATAGTTAATGATTATTTTTCTGTTAATGAGCTGTTTGATATTGAATCAGAGGAACTATTGAATAAGTTTGAAATCTTTAAAATTAAAATATTGAAAAAAGAAATTTCTATTCAAGATGAAAATTTTCTAGTTTTTTTGAAAGAAGTTTTATCAAAAGGAAATGCTGTTAAAGGTGTTATAGCTAGAGAACTTAGATACATAAAATCTCAAATTTGAAAAAATGGAAAAAATTATAAGAAATAGGGATAATCCTAAACTTCGACCTATTTTGGATAATTGGTTGATTTGGGGAAATCGATGGAAAAATTCATCACTTAGAAATAAATGGAAATGGAATAAAAGTCTAAAAAAAAATTTGGATGAATTATTAGTAGAACTAACTGATAATCGTTGTGCATTTTGTGATTATTTTCCAGTTGAAAATACAGCTCATTTAAAAGAAGGTCTATCAATAGAACATTTTTACCCAAAAGATAGAAGTAATATTTATTCTATTTACGCTTATCAATGGGAGAATTTGTTTCCTATATGTCAGAAATGTAATAATGTAAAAGGAGATGATTATTCTTGTTATATATTAAAGCCTGATGAAGCACATTATAATTTTGATCATTATTTTATTCTAGTTGGAGATGGAGAACTGGATGCTAATCCTAGTAAAAATACGGAAATCCAAAACAGAGCAAAAGAAACTATTAAAACTTACGCTTTGAATAGAGGAGAGTTAAGAGAAGAAAGAAGAAAAAAGGTAGAGCTTTTCGAGAGCCTTATGCCTTTGTATAGCGTTGATATTATTCTTGAAATACGTCCATTAGAGTACGAACCTTATAGGTTTTTTATAAAGAGATTTATAGATAATGGCAATATTCAAACCCTTGAAGAAATTTACGATGAACTCAAAAACTTAAACATAAATGACTAACAATAAAAATTACCTTTTCCTACTTACTATCTCTCCTGTTCAATCTTTCATAGCACAAGCAAGAAAGACACAAGATTTGTATGCAGGAAGTCAAATTTTATCAGAACTTGTTAAAACAGGAATGAAAACATTTGATGAGAATATATCACATTCTGATAAAGAACATAATATAATTTTCCCTTCTAGTATTGATTCAGATTCTTTACCTAATCGCTTTATTGCTAAGTTTGAAGGAACTGCAACAGAAGCTAAAGGCAAAGGTGAAAAAATAGAGGAAGCAGTTAGAAAAAGATGGAAAAAAATTGCTAAAGACGCAGTAGGTAACCAGTCTGTAACAGGCTTTGATGACCAAATTGAACAACATTTAGATATTCATTGGGCTTTTGAAGAAATTACAAAAGAAGGATATAAAACAGCTTATAAAAAATTAGAATCTCTTATAGGTGCTATCAAAAATGTAAGACCTTTTGAGCAGTATAATTATCAATATGTAGAAGATTCTCATACAAAAGAAAAAAATCTTATTGTTGGAGAACAAGGTCGTAAATGTTCTATTGATGGACAAAATAATGCTTTATTTTTTCGTGGAATAGAAAGAGAAGATGGTACTACTAGAGAAAAGCTAAATCATTTAACTAATGGTAAACATATTGGTGGCTTTTTATTAGAACAAGGCGAAGGATTGAGTGCAGTAAGTTATGTTAAGAGAAAATATAAAGATGAAACATTTCCCTCTACAGCACAAATTGCTTTAATGCAAGCTGAAAAGGATATTGAAGATGAAAAAGATATAGATTTGCTAAAATGTTATAAAAAACTGTTTGGCAATAAAGACAATTTTATTAAAAGTTGTTTTGAGCTTATTCAAAAAAATGTAGTTCAAGAATTACATATTTCTGATTTAGAAGATAATAAAAATTGGCTAGAAAATTTTGATTATCAATTACTTTATGAAGAAAATTTGGTAATTAAATCTATTGCTAATCCACAACAATTAAGAGTAGCTAAATTAGTCTTGCCTAAACTGAAACGTTATTTCAAGCAAAAATACTACGCTCTTATCATTTTTGATGGCGACAAAATGGGTAAATGGCTTTCTGGAGATAGTTTAGAAGAGCCATACAAAAGCACAGAATTACAAACTTTTCATAAAGAATTTTCTGGATTATTAGCAAAGTTTGGAAAAGAAGCTACAGAATATATAAATACAGATAAACACAATGGACGAACTGTATATGCAGGTGGAGATGATTATTTGGGTTTTGTAAACTTAGAATGTCTTTTTGATGTAATGAGTAACCTACGAATAAAATTTGAAGAACTGGTAGGTAAGCCTCTAAGAGATAAAGGTTTTACAACTAAAAATATTACTTTTTCGGCAGGAATTGTAGTTGCATCTTATAAAATGCCACTTTCAGAAGTTTTGAAAAAAGCTAGAGAAGTAGAAAAAATAGCTAAAAACAAAGCCGACAGAAATGCTTTTGCTATTTCGGTTATGAAAAGCTCTGGAGAAATTCAACAAGCTACATTTAAATGGTACAATGACGAATCAGCTAGTGAAACCTCTTCAAATTGGAAGTATTTGCAAAAAATTACAGATTTGTTGAGAGAAGAGAAATTTTCTAATAAATTTATTTCGTCTTTGAGTAAAGAACTTTATCAACTTACGGGTACAGACTTAGGAAGTATTGATGAGGAACATGAACAACTTGAAGAAGCTGTAAAATGTGAAATAAAAAGATTACTCAAAAGAGCAAAATCAACTAGCAAAAATGTTTCAGATACCGATTTGAGTGATATTGAAAACGCCGTTCTTTCACTTTGGGAAAATGCAAATCCTACCATTTCTGTAAATAAAGTAGAAAACTTTATTCACTCTTTACATATTGCTGATTTTCTTCATAGAAAACTAAATAAAAACCACCAACAAAATGAGAATTAGAATAAAAGCACTAGACACCCTTTTTTTTAGAGATGGTAAACCCTTCGAACGTGGCGACGAATCTTGGGCTGATGGAATATTCCCTCCTCCTCCAAGCGTTTTTTATGGAGCGTTGAGAACTCTTTATTTTTCTTTGAATTCTAATGACTTTCATTTAGCTAATACAGATAAAGACCCTACTAAGAAACTAAAGATAAATGATATTTCTATCCAACGTGGAGATGATATCTATTTACCTCCTCCTGCAGATTTCGTACATGATAAAGACGATGAGGAAAATTTTACGTTGCTTTGTTTGCATAATTCAGAAGAAGAAATTACATCTTCTATATTACAGGGGTATAGACTTAAAAATAATAGTGATATAGAAGAGGTGGAAGTAGAGGAGGGTATGCTCTCTTTTTCTGAATTTGAAGAAAGTTATTTACAAGGTTTAGAACCTAATTATACATTAAATATTCAAAAATTCTTTACTTACGAGCCAAAAGTAGGTATTGCAAGAAACAATAATACATTATCTGTTGAAGAAGGTATGTTGTATCGTGTAGGGATGCTAAGGACTGCATATAGTGATGAAAATGAAACAGTAAAATTAGAATTTGTTATAGATTTTTCTTTAGAAAACTTCTCACTCGCAGTAGGGTATAAAGGCATTCTAAAATTAGGAGGAGAAAATAAGTCAGTCGAATTTGAGGTAATTGAAGATGAAATTTTTCAAAGTTTTCCTACTTTAACTGATGATATATTTAAAATATATATAAAAACACCTGCAATATTTAAAAATGAATCTTTCAATCAAGATTCTAACAAAGAAAAAAACATGGTAATAGGTTGGCTTCCTAAGTTTCTCAATAAAGATTATGAAGGAGAGTGGAATGGTGTAAAAGTTAAATTAATAGCTTGTTCTATTGGAAAGCCAAAATATTTTGGAGGTTTTAACATGGTAGAAAGAAGACCTAAAGTTTTATTTAAAGCAATTCCAGAAGGTGCTGTTTATTTTTTCAAAATAATAGGAGAAAATAAAAAGTTTACTAAAACTCAACAAGGATTCAATTTTTCAGATGAAAGAAGCGATGAAGGTTTTGGAATATCTTATTTAGCTAATGTAAATTCTCAACTCCCTAACAATTAAAATCATGAAAGTAATTACTACTGTAGGAACTTCTATTTTTGAAAACTATTTTAAAGATGACAAAAACAAAAAAGAAGAGAAATTAAGAAAAGAATATGAGCATATAGTCAAACACGAGGATAATTCTTTCTCCAATTCCTTACATTTCAAGAGCAAATCAGACAGAATAGAAGAAGCGATTAAAAAATGGTATAATCATTCAAATGCTTCTGCTGAAATAAATTCAATTCTTAAAATTGCAGAAGAAACAAATGAAAATATTGAAGTTCATCTAATTGCTACTGATACTGTTTTATCTGTTCTAGCTGCTGAATTAATTTACAATTGGTTTCAAGAAAACAAACCTTCTAACATTGAACAAGTAGATTTTGTAACACCTAATATTGATTTTGAAAATCAAGAAGATACATTATTTGTAATAAAAAAACTTAGAGTAAATTCAAGCAAAAATTATGAAAAAGGTTTTATGAATTTAATTGAAGTATTAGATAAATTGCATGAAAAAGATAAAACCATTTTAAATATAACAGGAGGATATAAAGCTATTATTCCTATAATGACTATTTATGGACAACTCAAAAAAATTCCTTTAAAATACATTTATAATGAAAGTGAATTGTATAATAACAGTGAATTAATAACAGTAAATAGTTTGCCTTTTAGTTTTGATTGGGCGAAAATTGAACTGTATCACTACTTTTTAAAGAAAGAAAATAGAAAATCATTGTCTAACTTTCCTGATTTAAAATTAGAATTAGAAAGTCAAAAGTTAATTTCTACAAAAGGCAATTTAACTGTATTAGGAGAATTATTTTGGAGTTATATTGATAATACACCATACAGTTTTAATGTATTTGGTTTATTTGTCGAATACAAGATATACGAAGCTCTTATAGAACATTCTATTGATAATTTTAATGACACTCCTATTCTTAATCTTACTTATTATTTGGACGTAGAAACAGAAACTAATACTATTAGAACTATACCTCTTGATGAAGTAGGAAAAAGATTGTATCATCCAATAGAATATGATTTAATATTGTCAAGTAAAATAACTAATGAGTGTGCAATAATGGAAGTAAAATCTTTTAGTCAGGCTTCTAGTATTAAAGACCTTATTAAAAAAACAAAATGGAAAATTTATACTAAAAATAAACTTGATGAAAAACAAGTAATAAAAGAGTTTATTTTAGTAATCCATAAATTTGAAAATCAAAATTTGAAGTCCTTGAATAAGAGCTTGCAAAGACTATCAGACGAAATAAATCCTTTACCATTAAAAGTTTATTATGTTGATATAAAGGTAGATTGGGAAAAGGTGAAAATAAATTACACATCTTTTATGAAGGATAGACTTGAATTTGGCAAATCAATTAAATTGTACTCTTTTTAAAATATTCTTACTCTAAAAACAAAAACGTAACTCTATGTACAAATCCGTAAATCCGTTATTTCTCATTTCACAAACTCCTATGCATGCAGGGAGTGGCGATTCACTAGGTATTGTAGATATGCCTATCCAGCGAGAACGACATACTTCTTTTCCAAAAATTGAAGGTTCTTCTTTTAAGGGTGCTGTTCGTGAAGGTGTGGAACAAAATGCTGTTCTTTCTATTACAGAAGGAGAAAATGCGTTAGAAAACCTTGCTATGGTAAATAAAATATTTGGTTACGATGATTCGCCTTTGCATAAAAAGATTTCAACCGACCATTTAGAAGGAAAATTTACTTATAAAGCAAAAGGCGATATAAAGGAAAAAAAATATACTGATTTTGCAGGAGCATTTGGTTTTACAGATGCACGTCTTTTGCTTTTTCCTGTCAAATCTATGCGAGGAATTTTTGCTTGGATTACTTGCCCTAAAGTTTTGTATCAGTTTGAAGAAGATATGAAATTAGCAAAATTAGAATTACCTTTTGAAATAAGTGCTTTAGAAAAAAAGGTTGAAGATAACAAAGCGTTAGTAGCTTCTACTTCTAAATTAGTTATTTCTAATAGTAAAAAAATAGTTTTAGAAGAATATGCTTTTGAAACAAAAGAAGAGCAAGATGTTAATGATTTGGGTGAATGGTTAAACAGAACTGTTTTTGGAAAAGCAGAGAAATTTATCAAATCAAAAATACTAACAGATATTGTTATTCTTAATGATGATGATTTCAAAGATTTTGTAAATCTTTCTACTGAAGTAATTACACGTACAAAAATTGATAATTCAACAGGAACTGTACAAGGAGGAGCTTTATTTACAGAAGAATATTTACCGTCTGAATCGGTAATGTATTCATTAGTTTTATCTGCTGACGAATTTACAAAAAATGAAAAAGGTGGAGAAACACAAGAAAAACTAATAACTTTTTTTGATAAATATTTACCAAATCCTATGCAGATTGGTGGAAATGCAACTATTGGAAAAGGAATTACAAAAACGTATTTCATGATGAAAGGAGGAACAAACAATGGCTAATCAAACAAAATTAGAGCAAGGAAGAGCTGCCAAGGCTTTTGATTCTGCAAAAGAAGGTAAAATGTTAGGAGGGGGACCAAAAGCTGATAAAAAAACAGGCAAAATGGTGGACTCTAAGGAGGCTAAAGAATACAAAGCATATTCTAAAAAAATACCAATGCTTATCAAAACAAATGGTTTAGGAAATACATTGTCTTTTATGATTTCAAAATCAAAAAGTAAAGTTGCATATAGTTTACTTTACAATCAAATACATGCAAGACTACAAAGTAAAGAATTAGATTATTTGCCTATAAATGAAAAAGAATTAGTAGAGCAGATAATTAATTTAGATAGTAGTATGTATAGGCTTGTTACGGTAGAAATATTAGCTTTTTTCAATTGGTTACGCCGTTTTTCAGATGGTTTAATTGAAGGAGATGGAGGTGGAGATGATTAAGGGAACTATCAAAATAAGTAAAAATGGAGGTGGAACAATAAAGCCTTATGAGAGTAAGAAGGAAATTAATGTTCCTAAAGAATTTGAGTATGGCGACCTTATCCCTCTTTCTGGTAACAACAAATTTGAGTGTGAATTTGAACTTAATGAAGATAACAAGGTAGAAAGACTTATCATAGAAGGTAAAGAAATATCTAAATCGGAGAAAGTTATCCAACAAAAAGAAGATAGGGCAAATAGAAATTTAGAAGCTGAAAAACTAGAAAAAGAAAGACTAGAGAAAGAGAGAAAGAATCAAAAAATGGCTCGTTCTCAATCGTCTAATGACAAAGTTCATGACAGTTTCAAAATTTCTGAAACTCGTTTGCCTAGTGATGTAAGAGGTATTTCTGTTTTACAAAATGCAGATGCAGATATTGATAATTTCAATTTGAAATTTCACAAAGCTGCTCGTTTTATAGAGGATGCACAAGGTAAAGTTGATAAAGACAAGTTTTATTTCTATAAAAATGACCATAATCCTAAAAGAAATACTGGACATTCATTTCATATTAAAGCCAAATTTGATACTGAATTTATTGATTATATAATTCAGACTCAAAAAAACAGCATTGATAAAGAAAAAAGGAAGGAGCTAGAATTTGAGTTAGATTGGCGTTTAGCTATTGGGCTTGGTGTAGATAATGTTTATGAAACAGGAATTAGTTTACATCATATATACGGAATTCCTTATATCCCTTCAAGTGGAATTAAAGGAATCGTAAGAAGTTGGTATATTTTAGATAAACATGAAATGAAGGAGCAAAGTGAAGCAAATGCTTTAAAAGATGAAGTTTTTTGTAAAATATTTGGTTCAGATGATAAGGGTTTTGAAGGTAAAGCTACTCAAGGAAAGATTATTTTTCTTGATGCTTTTCCTACCTCTGAACCTAAAGTAGAAGCTGATATAATGAACCCTCATTATCCTGATTATTATGGGGATTCAGATAACAAAAAAGATATAGCTCCAACAGATTTTCAAAATCCAAGACCCATAAATTTCTTGACTGTAAAAGATTGTAGCTTTCAATTTATTTTAGGTATTCGTGATTTAGAGGATAAAGGATTATTAGAAACTGCAAGTGAATGGCTAAAAGAAGCCCTAACCCAAAAAGGCATAGGCGCAAAAACAGCCGTAGGTTATGGTTACATGTCTGAACAATAAACTATGCCTAAACTTTTCCTTCTTTTCTCACACTACATTACAGATGAACAGTTTGAAGATGCTAAAAAAACGCTGAATATAACAGAGTTTATAAGTTTGCCTAAAGATTTGCAAGAGCGTTTTAGCAATGTTCCTGCTGACTTGGAAACTATCGATGACTATCTACAGCCTATTTTGGATTGGATAGATGAGCATTGCACCAGTTCCGATGATTACATTTTAATACAAGGAGATTTTGGTGCAACTTATTTTCTAGTAGATTATTGCAAGAAAAGGAATTACGCCATTCCTATGTATGCCACAACAGAAAGAAAATCTATTGAAGAAGTGCAAGAAGATGGTAGTATTAAAACCCAGCGTATTTTTAAACACAAGCGTTTTCGCATGTATTGAGCAAAAAAATACGTCTAGATTTTATAATGAAAAGTATTTATTTAAATATCTAATTTACACCTTATGCGAATAGTTGTAACTCTTACACCCAATAATCGCCCTGTTCCTTTTCAATATCCTCAACATTTACTGGGTAAGATTCATAAATGGATTGGAGAAAATGATTATCATGACGAGATTTCTCTGTACTCCTTTTCTTGGTTACAAGGAAGTCAAAAGAAAGGTGATTTTTTAGATTTTAAAAAGGGTGCTGAATGGTTTATCAGTTCTCATAATATGCCTTTCATTCAGGAACTTGTAAAAGGTGTTTTTCAGAATAACTATGTAGAATATGGAATGGAAGCCAAAAAAATTGAGTTTCGTGAAACTCCACAATTTGCTACAAAAGAATTATTTTGGTTGGGTAGTCCTGTTTTCTTGAAACGTAATGAGATAGATACTCAAACAGAAAAACAACATCAAAAACATTATCTCTATACTGATACAATAGCAAATGAACTACTCACAGACACGCTGCAAACGAAACTCAAAAAGGCTGGTATTCACGACCCAAATCTAAAGGTTTATTTTGATGAGGGTTATACAAAAGCGAAAACAAAAATGATACGAATTAAAAATAGAAATTACAAAACTTCTATGTGTCCTGTTATCATTGAAGGAAAATCCGAATCACTTGCCTTTGCATGGAATGTAGGAATAGGAAGTAACACAGGAATGGGTTTTGGATCATTGAGGTAATTTATAACAAAATTTTTCTATTCAGTTATTTTTTTTAGAGTAAAAAAAGAAATTGGGAACATTTTTATTAAGTAGACAAATGCCTTTTTAGATTTGATGATAGATATTAATTGTACCCAAGTGGTATAAATTCATAAAAAAGCCTTCAAATTAATTTTTGAAGGCTTTTTTGTATTGCAGCTAAAATCCTTGTTATGATGGAATATGCTTTTAGACTTTTTCTATTTGTTGGGAGTTCAAAAGTTCCTCCCAGTCGCAATCCTTGTTATGATGGAATATGCTTTTAGACATTTTTCTCCTATTTTAGGGGAGGAATTTTCAACTCCAGTCGCAATCCTTGTTATGATGGAATATGCTTTTAGACGTTTTTAGTCTGTTACAAAAGACTTATTATATATTCTGTCGCAATCCTTGTTATGATGGAATATGCTTTTAGACAAATGCTGTAGCTCAACCAACTTTTACTATTGGAGTCGCAATCCTTGTTATGATGGAATATGCTTTTAGACCAACTTCTAAAAATCGTTTAGCTATTTCTTCATGGTAGTCGCAATCCTTGTTATGATGGAATATGCTTTTAGACGCGTTTCTGGATTGACTACTTTGCGTCGTATGCTGGTCGCAATCCTTGTTATGATGGAATATGCTTTTAGACAGACATTTTACTGTCTAATTGCGACTTTGTTAATTTGTCGCAATCCTTGTTATGATGGAATATGCTTTTAGACAAAAAACTTATCAATATCGCTGACACTGCGTTTCGTGTCGCAATCCTTGTTATGATGGAATATGCTTTTAGACAAATGCTGTAGCTCAACCAACTTTTACTATTGGAGTCGCAATCCTTGTTATGATGGAATATGCTTTTAGACAATGATGAAGCAACTAAAAGAAGTAGAAAACTTTGAAGTCGCAATCCTTGTTATGATGGAATATGCTTTTAGACTAGATGCTCGGCTGTGGCTATACTGTTTAGAACGTAGTCGCAATCCTTGTTATGATGGAATATGCTTTTAGACTATTAAAGTGGAAAGCTCCTGGAGCAAAGAAAACGTCGCAATCCTTGTTATGATGGAATATGCTTTTAGACTTTTAAATTGATCCATTATTAAAGATTAATTTAAGGTCGCAATCCTTGTTATGATGGAATATGCTTTTAGACAAATTTTTAACCTTTAAATCAACATTATGAAAAACTGTCGCAATCCTTGTTATGATGGAATATGCTTTTAGACACTTGAAAGAGTTTTGGAAAAAGCTCAATCTAATCTGTCGCAATCCTTGTTATGATGGAATATGCTTTTAGACCATCTACAAAAGTAAAATCAAAATAAGGATTTTCTTTGTCGCAATCCTTGTTATGATGGAATATGCTTTTAGACACCTTTGATTAGTGTTTTACGTATATTTAATTTTAGTCGCAATCCTTGTTATGATGGAATATGCTTTTAGACACTTTTGGATTTTCTAAATCCTTTTTTTCTGTTTGTCGCAATCCTTGTTATGATGGAATATGCTTTTAGACAAATTATGTCAGAGCAAAAAATGTATTTAAAAGGTCGCAATCCTTGTTATGATGGAATATGCTTTTAGACTGAAAGAGTTGGATACTGTTATTGATTTAATAATTTATGTCGCAATCCTTGTTATGATGGAATATGCTTTTAGACCTGGTAGAGAACCGCAATTTAATTTTTCTATCAATAATGTCGCAATCCTTGTTATGATGGAATATGCTTTTAGACGATTATTAATCCCTAAAAAACCATGCTAGAATTTATACGTCGCAATCCTTGTTATGATGGAATATGCTTTTAGACGCTAGAAACTTTCCTGATGATATTAAAAATCGAGTCGCAATCCTTGTTATGATGGAATATGCTTTTAGACCGAGAACGCACTTTTCCTGCTCTTCAGGTGAAACAGTCGCAATCCTTGTTATGATGGAATATGCTTTTAGACAGTTTCTTCAAGATGATGAGTAAATTCTACTTTATCTCGTCGCAATCCTTGTTATGATGGAATATGCTTTTAGACATAAACCTAAATTTAAACCTAAATCTAAATCTAAACTATGTCGCAATCCTTGTTATGATGGAATATGCTTTTAGACATTCTATTTTTAATGTATTAATATGATTCCAATTATAGTCGCAATCCTTGTTATGATGGAATATGCTTTTAGACTTTAACAAACCAAGTTGTTCACACTTTTGTATTGAGGTCGCAATCCTTGTTATGATGGAATATGCTTTTAGACGAAGATTATATCTTTACTTCTATCGTAATACTGTAGTCGCAATCCTTGTTATGATGGAATATGCTTTTAGACAAATTAAAGTAAATAATTATTATAGTAGTGAAATAAAGTCGCAATCCTTGTTATGATGGAATATGCTTTTAGACAATCCTTTCAGACATCTCAACAATCAATAATTGAGAACGTCGCAATCCTTGTTATGATGGAATATGCTTTTAGACAAAATCAGAAATTAGAATCTGATTATGATGAAAAGAGTCGCAATCCTTGTTATGATGGAATATGCTTTTAGACCAATTGTGGATGCGTACTGCTCTAAGCAAGGACAGGGTGTCGCAATCCTTGTTATGATGGAATATGCTTTTAGACAGCCAAGCTGCTTCATACTAGTCACTACTACTCTTGGGGAGTCGCAATCCTTGTTATGATGGAATATGCTTTTAGACTGCTTTCTACTACGTTTATGATGAAGCTTTAGAAAGTCGCAATCCTTGTTATGATGGAATATGCTTTTAGACCGAGATTTCATCGTGATAAAATTTAGGTAAAGAAGTCGCAATCCTTGTTATGATGGAATATGCTTTTAGACAAGTATCTTTGGTCTCATTGAATACAACAGAAAAACTGTCGCAATCCTTGTTATGATGGAATATGCTTTTAGACAGATGTTGAAGCTACTGAAGAAGCAGAGGAAAAGAAAGTCGCAATCCTTGTTATGATGGAATATGCTTTTAGACGGTTTGGCAGTTATCTTAGCTACGAACATTGGTCGGTCGCAATCCTTGTTATGATGGAATATGCTTTTAGACCTGAAATTTCAGATTATGAGTTCGATAAACTGCTACAGTCGCAATCCTTGTTATGATGGAATATGCTTTTAGACGGGTAAGGACGTTATTATTGGTACAATTGATAGTGATGTCGCAATCCTTGTTATGATGGAATATGCTTTTAGACTCCATTTATTCGACCATATAATCCTTATACTCCAATAAATCGCAATCCTTGTTATGATGGAATATGCTTTTAGACAAAGAACCGTCAGCTTTAGCGTAACGCACTGGTTCAAATCGCAATCCTTGTTATGATGGAATATGCTTTTAGACTCCATCAAAGTTTACTTTACAAAAAGAATATAATATTGATCGCAATCCTTGTTATGATGGAATATGCTTTTAGAC
>JAHDBD010000034.1:0-15352 GCA_020630575.1 Bernardetia sp. | reverse complement strand
ATCGCAATCCTTGTTATGATGGAATATGCTTTTAGACAGCTAACCTGACAACTTGTCAAATCAATCTACTTTTAGAATAAAAAAGTCTATTTAAAGTTTATAAAGTCACTTTATGCAACTCTATCTTTCCGTAAATATACATTCTAAAACTCAATTTTCAAAAAATAAAACCTCTTTTTTAAGCTCAATAATTTCTAAAAATCGGTTTTTAGAAATTACTTTTGTATCTTTCTACTGTATCTAATATTAGATTCATTTTCAAACATCGACAGAAGAGTGAAATGAACAGGGAAGTAATCGGAGTAGAACGCAATTCATTAGATGATTTTTTATAGATTTTATCAGTTTATAAAAAGTGACTTTCTGAGTGCTGTGAGCTAGTGGTGTCGTCTAAGTACGAAAAAATGCTCTTTGAAATAGTAAGAAAGTCTTTAAAAAATCATAACTTGTTGATTATTAACATTTTAAATATATCGTCGTACTCTAGGAGTTTTCGTACTATTGGAGAGCGACGACAAAATCGTTATTTTTTGGAAATAAAAAGTTCATTTCTATTGCAGAAACCAATTTTTTTTCTCAATTTGTAACGGAATTAATCGTAGCCATTGTGGTATTGAAACCAAATAAGACCAATAAAGCCACAGCCAAAAGAATAAAATTAATCGTAGCCATTGTGGTATTGAAACACGTGTTACTCAGGCAGATACTCGTTATTATGCACAAATTAATCGTAGCCATTGTGGTATTGAAACGCTTTTGAAGGATTAGCCATTCGAATAGGTGATAAGAATTAATCGTAGCCATTGTGGTATTGAAACAAGCCTATAATTGACACTTTAAATTGCCCTCTTGTAAATTAATCGTAGCCATTGTGGTATTGAAACGAAATTAAACCTGTGAAAAGGTTAAGGTTTTGGTTATAATTAATCGTAGCCATTGTGGTATTGAAACTTTTCTGACATATAATTACTATCTGGTGTAAACCTTAATTAATCGTAGCCATTGTGGTATTGAAACGCTGTTACCGTTGCGCCTGCTCCTATTGCTATCCTTAATTAATCGTAGCCATTGTGGTATTGAAACTTTGGATCAATACGCCCAAATATTTCTTTTAGCAAAAATTAATCGTAGCCATTGTGGTATTGAAACGCTGCTGTTTTCACTCAAATTAACCTCTCCTTTTTTATCTGATTTTCCACAGAAATAATAACATCCTCTTCTAAATTCTGTACTCGTTTTAGGATTGTTTCTAAATAATTATTACCTAAACCTCGACCACAAGCCACGTCAGCAAATCAAAATTATCAGGATTATATTTTTCATTTACATTTTGAGTTAAGGCTTTTTTCAATGTTTTTTCTCCAATAGTTCCTTTTTTACCTTGTAAGGCTTGAAGAGCTTGGAGAGCAGAACTTCCTGCTATTTCTTTTCCTGTGGTTTCATCTTTTGTAACAGCTTGATTGCGAATCCACTTTTTGATGGCGTTGCTAAGTGCTAAAATAGTTTCGGTATCTGCTGCATCTAATTTTGGATTTACTTCTCTAGGTTGATGATGATACTCTTGTAATTTTTCTAAAATAATTTTCTGATTGTTCAGAATTGGATTTCCTTCATAATCTATATAAATGAGTTCTTTGGAAGTATAACCTAAATGCGAAGACGTATTTTTTGGATAACCCAAAAGAGCCACAACACCACTTTTCATTTCATTATCTGTTGTTTGAGTTGTTGAAGAAACAGGGGTTTTAATTTTTAGTCCAGAAAAAATACCGTTGGGAAGATTTTTGAGTTCGTTTGTTTTTTGATTCAAAACTTCTTGCAAAAGCTGTCTGTAATTGTCAAACGAAAAATCATCAAAACCAATGCTTTTTTCTCCGTCCAAATCTTCTAAAGAATCTTCCATTTGGCGAAGCAAGTTTTCAGTTTGTCGTTTTTCTAGTTCTTCATCTTCCGACATAGTACCAAACTCTTCTGTAAAATCAGTGATTACCTCTGAGCCTACCAATTTCATCAACGTCATTCGTTTTTCAACTCTGTTTTTGAGATTGATATAATCATCAACATCTTTTGAGGGCCAAAAATTAATACTCTGAATTTCTGTATTGGGAGAACCAATTCTATCAATACGACCGACACGCTGAACCACTCTGACAGGATTCCAATGAATATCATAATTGATTACCATATCAGCATCTTGCAAATTCTGACCTTCTGAAAGCACATCAGTAGAAATAAGAATATCAATCGGATTTCCTATTTTTTGATTCGTCTTTATGTCATTTTGAGTAATCCAATTTTTCCAAAGTTCAAAATTTTCTAGTTGATTGCTAGAAGGAGAAACATTTTGAATATCAAAATCTACCCAGTTTTTTTCTTTGAAGAGTTTTGTAAAAGGTGCAAAACGCTCCAAAATAGGCTCATGTTTTTTGGTGGTTTCGTCTTGATTCCAAATTCTGTTATTCGAACCTGCTACACCTGCAAAATTTTCAAAACCTCGTTTTTTGAGCTGTTCAAACAAATACTCTACAGTATCTTTATAGGCAGAAAAAATAATTACTTTTTTGTTTTCTTGTTTTGCTTTATGATTCAAGATAGCTAAAAGCTCGTGCAGTTTTGGGTCGTTTGAAGTATCTTTTTGAGTTTCGTTTTCGATTTTTGCTTCAAATTCAGCTACATTACTCAAAATTGATTTTAGCGCATCTTTGTCTTTTTTCAAAAGTCTTTTGAATTCCTTCAGTCTTCCTGCTTCATCAATCTGTTTTATCGAAACTTGCTTTTCTATTTCCTTCTTTTTACCTAGGATAAAATCTTCCAAACTAGGCTCGTTTTGTCTTGCTTCTTCATCTAATATTTCGTCTTCTTGAGAATTTAGAAGCTGCTGATTCAATGCTTTGATATCCTGTTGTTTCTTTAATTCTTCATAGTCATAAATTTGCTTTAAGGCATTGTCGTGATGCTCACAAATACGCCCTACCGTAATTTTGAAAGAATACCAAGACGATTCCAAACGTTTTAACATCAAAAACATCATTAGTTTTACCAATACTTTTTCCCTGCCTATTTGGTCTTCCAAGACAGCTCCTGCTTCCATTTTTTCTACTTCTTTGTTTTGTTTTTTAGCTCTATCTCGCTTCTTTTGATTTTTTTCTCTTAGTTTCTCTTCGTCTTTTGTGATAGTAAAAGCGTGAGGTTGATACGCTGAAAGTTTTAAAGATAGTTTTTCCATTAACTCAGCAAAATTTTCTACATCGCCAAAACGTAACGGAGTTTTGAAAATATTAATCGGTTTTCTGTGAATTGGAAATTGTAAAAATGGCTTTTTCTCGTCTTTATTTGTGTTTTCTTCACTAGGATTAATCGTCGAAAGAATATTTTTGCGTGTACGAGCAACTAGCAAATGGTCAGTCAGTTTGAAAAAATTGGTATTGTTTATCTTAGCATGAAAATCTGAAAGCTTTGCATTTCTTTTACTCCAACCATTAAAAGCTGTCTGTACTTCTCTAAAGGTATGTTCCAAATTTTTGACATCTAAAGATTCTGAAAAACCATTATTATGTCCTTTTACCAATAATTTGAACTGATTACGAACATCTTTAAAACTATTGTTTATCGGAGTGGCAGAAAGCAAAAGCACTTTTATATCGCCTTTTGCAACCTGTAAAATCTCTTCTACCAAATGTTTGTAACGAGTCGATTTATCATTTCTGAGGTTATGACTCTCATCAATGACAAATAATTTTGGCGTGTCACTTTGGAAATAGTCTATCGAAATATCCTTTTTTTCCATTCCATCTTCTCTCAAGTCGGTATGAAAACGAACCAAGTAATCAAATTTATCTTCTTCAAAAACTGAGTTTTGTCGCTTTCTGTATTGCTGCCAGTTTTGCTCTAATTTTTTAGGACAAAGTACGATAGTTTCGTGTCCTTTGAGTTGATAAAATTTTATGATTGCTAAGGTTGTCCAAGTTTTTCCCAAACCTACAGCATCAGCCAAAATTGCGCCTTCGTACTTTTCTAGCATTTTGAGCAAACTATGAACAGCGTTTTTTTGAAATGGATACAAACGATTATAAATAAGCGTATTTTCTAATCTTCCAAATTCTTTATCAAATTGTTTGTTTTCTTGTTCTTGATAAAAAAGCTCAAATAATATTTTATGATAAATTTCGGTAGGTGTATAGACTTGAAACAAACGAGAAATTTCTTGTATCAAATATTCTTTAAAATCTATCTTTTTTGTGTTTCCGTTTTCATCAACAATATTCTTCGTGGTGTGTGCTTGTGGCTTATTCCAAAGCTCATTAAACCAATTGCTTATTTCTTTATAATTGGCTTCTGTATTTCCAAACTGTCCTACATTCAATTCTATATTTGATGATTTTTGAGCTAATCCAATTCCAGAATTAGTAAGATTCGAACTTCCCAAAATATAAAACGAATCATTGGCTCTCTTGCTCTTGCCATCAAAAATATAGAGTTTGGCGTGGCAAAAATTAGGTTCTAGCGTCTTAAACTCTACTTTATTTTGTCTCAAAAAATCAATAACCGTTTTGGCATCGCTTACCTTTTCAGTTACTTTTTCGATATCCAATTCTTGATTTAATAAATCTAATGCTTTTTTTTCTTCGGTATACGTATTCGTAATTTCTCCCAAAACAATCTGAAAACTATCAATTTTTACATCAAAATTGCGAACAAACCACGCCAAAGCACTAACAGTAAAATAACCTGTTACGATACGCAATTTTCCATCTCCAATATATTCTTCAAAATATTGATAAACTGCTTGTTTGTTGTAATTTCCTTCATTTAAGGAAGAAAAATCTCTTTTTTCGTTGTCTAATAGCATAGTTAGTAAATGTAGCCGATAGGTTAGCTTTGCTGATTTGCAATTCCAAGCTATCGTATAATTAATTGATTTTATTTTTCTGATAGCTTAGAAGCTATCTAGCTACCAACGCCCTTTCCTCCTCACTCAATCCATACAAATCAAAAACCAAAGCATCTAGCTCTTTTTCTTCCTCCAAACTAGACTTACCCAATTTCTTCAACGCCAAAATCTTTTCTACCAAAACGATAAAAGGTTGTTGAGACGAATCGGAAATTTTTGGAATGGGAAAATTTCGTAAATCATCAGGATAAAAATAGTTTTCTAACCTGTGTCTTCTAAAATTATTCATGTAAGCCATTGCATAAGTAGAATTAATGATTCCTAAAATATATTCCAAAGAATAATTTTTAGAATTTTCTTCTAATTCTTTTCTTCTTCTTCGCACAGCTACTTTTTTAGATGCTCCTTTTTTATTTTTGTTATGTTCTGTCAAATTATTTTTTGCTAAAGAAGAAGAAATACTGCGCTCTTCCACACCTTTTAAGTCTATAAACCTTTTAATAACTATGATACTGTCATTACATATAATTCCTGTATCATCTATAACTCCTTTTGTTACTCGTCCTCGCAAAATTTTCCGTCCTTCATATAAGTCTGGAAAAGTAGAACGGGCAAATTTTGATGGCGCACGTTCTGTTCCCCATTCTAAAAACTTTATCTTATTTATTACGAATGCCTTTACATTTTTCCCTTCTACATATTCTTTGCAATTTATTTGAGTTTTTGTATCTGATATTAAATCATCTTTTCCAAATTCTCCTTTTGCTATTTTTTCATCGCTATTTGGTCTTAGTCCATAACTTAAATAACAAATATCTCCTAACTGTTCAGTTTCAACACTAGGTTCAAAAGCATCACTAAAATTTTTCTTAAAAAGGCTTGCACGTAAATTTTCTATGTCAGATGATAAAGAAACTTGTATAACTTCTACATTCTTAAACTCGTCTTTTCTTATTTTTTTCTCAATAAATTCTTTATTTTTTTCTTTTGAAATAATTGTAATCACAGGAACTACACCAGCATCAAATGTTTTTATATTTTCAAAATAATCAATACTTATTATTCCATAATTTTTGATTATCCAATCTTGAAGTAATTGAGCATATTTTGAAGTAGTAATTGAATTAGAAACGACAAAACTATGCACTCCTTTTTCATCTAATAATTTTAATGTGTTTTCATAAAACGGCACCATTAAATCCCATTTTTCCCAAAGCGTTTCATATTGATTTGATTCTTTTATCAATTCTCTTTGTTCTGCAATAGCAGGACTATCAGCACGTACATACGGAGGATTTCCAATCACAATTCCAAAACCTGTTTCTATTCCAAATATCATTTTTACATCAAACCAAGTTGCTTCTCTAGTTTGGTCAAAAATATTAAACTTGGCAATTTGGTTAGCAGATTTAGTATTCCAACCTGCATCTTGTAGAAGTTTTCCTAACTCTTTTCTTAGCTTTTCCTCCTCGTTTTGGACTTTTACTTTTTGCGTTTTATTTTGTAGCGAAAAATACGATTTTCTTAGTTTTTTGATTTCATCTTCTATATCAATTACTCTAGGGCTTACAATTCCTAGTTGTTTGGGTTTGTCTAATCCAATCAATGTATTTGCAGCGACAAATTTTATTTCAAGATTTGGAAGTGTTTCTATTCCAAAATTAGGCTCATCAAATTTTGGTTTTTGTTCGATGATAAGGGAAAGGAAAAAACGGAGCTTCGTAATCTGTACGGCAATGGGTTGTATATCAATTCCATAAATACAGTTTTGTATCAAATGTAGCTTACGTGCATAATCGTTTGTTTTGAGTGTTTCATCAAAATGACTTTCTACATTTTTGAGTTGCTCTTCTAGTTCTTTGAGTGCATTTTGTTTTATTTGCTCAATCGTAATTTGATTGATTGTATCTCTATTTTTTTCAATTTCCTGTTTTTTCTCTTCTATTTGTTTTTGAATAGGAGCTTTTACAAGGTTTGCAAAAAAGTTGTTTTTTGGGTCTAATTTTCGTACAAGCTGCACGAGTTTTTCCAAAATCGCCATCGGAAAAGCACCTGAACCACAAGCAGGGTCAAGAATTTTGAGACGAGTATGAATACACTCTAAAACCTGTTTGTTTTGAGATTCTGTAAACGGACTAGTTTCGTTTTCAATGGTTAGGAGTTCTCTGAATTTTTGTTTTGTAAATTCCGTTTCACTTTCTTTTTTAAAATTGTTTACAAAAAACTCTAGCAAACTTTCCTCCACCATATAATTTACAATTTCGGGTGGTGTGTAGAATGAGCCTGTTCCTTTTCGTGCCGTCTGTCCTGTCTCTGGGTTGTAGTAGGCAAGTAGGTTTTCAAAAATTTGCCCTAAAAGGTCTGGGTCAAGAGCTACATCTTGCTCTAATGGCGTATTTTCTTCTACCGTAAATTTGTAGTTTTTCAGAATTTCAATAATTCCTCTAACTTCATATTTTTTATTTTTGGTTTCGTAGATAGTATTTAGTTTGTCCGTAAATGATTTTGAACCTGTATCAAAAAGTAGATAATCAGGAATTTTGGCTTGTTTACCTTTTATTCTAGTAAAACCTTCAATATAACGGTCATTTTTCTTATCGTCTAGGCTATCAAAAAGACCACCATTTACAAACGGAATTTTATCAAAATAGGAGATTATAGTTTTTTCATCTTGATTTTTGAATAGTTTTTCATAACGATAAAACATATTCATATCGTTGTCTGTCCTATTTTTCAAATATCCTTCATCGGTGGCAAACATACGGCTATCTGTTGGACGGTTTAGCGTAGCAAAAAATAGATTTTGTAGAATGGCATTGTAATAGGAATGTGTATTTTTTTCTGTTTTGTTTGCTTGGTTTTCTTGAGCAAACATTCCTGTATTGTTTGGGTTTTCTAGTTGAGGTTCAAAATTGATTAAAATGCTTTTGAGATGTTTTTCATTGAATAACTCTTCTGAAATAAGCCCTTTTTCTCTCAAAAACCACACAAAGACAAGACGAGTAATAAAACGAATACAGGCAATTTCTTTTACTTGCTGCTCGGTTTTGCCGTCGTAGGTAGGAAATTCTACATTTTCGACAGCCCAAAAATACCAGTTTGCAATCTCGGTATAGAATTTTTTGGAAAGAATTTTAGTATCAAATGCTTTGAGCCAGTGTGCTGTCAGCTCTTCAAAAGTAGTAACTTCATTTTCTAGTTTATTCGTTTTTGGATTTGTATAATTGATTTGCATTTGCTGCAAAATATCCAAATGTCCACGATGAGGTTTTTTAATATCAATATCTTTTAGCATCGATATTTTACCAATTTTTTCTCCAACTCTCCATTCTTGTTTGTAGTCTAATCTTTCGGTAGAAGAAATGGCAATTTTTGGATAAAATTCATTTGCTATATTTTTGTTCTCGCTATCATATTTTGCCACCAAAATAGTCGGGAACTGATTATAGACTTGATTTAGCATTCTTGTAAGACTTGCTAATTGACTTCTAGTAGGTGTTTGATTTTCTTTAAAATCAATAGCAAAAATCAAAATTCCTTTTTCGTACTTCTTTTCTTTTATGTCTTCAAAATCTACCTGTTGATTTTTGGCAAGTTCATTTTCAAAAACGGCTGGTTGTACCAAACCTATCAAAAATAAATCTTCAATTTTCTGAAAAATTTCATTTTCAGGGTTATATTTATCTTGAAAAATATTTTCTAATGGATAAGGAGCTTCTACTCCTGTTTTTTGTAATGGAATAGATAGCGTTTCTGAAAAAAGCCGATGCGTAGCTTGGTAGAGATGTTGTGTTTGAAGGTAGGATAAGTCCATAATTCGGTATTATAGTTTTTCGCAGTCTGATGGCAAACCTTCAAGAGTGCATTTTATTTTTGTATTCTTTTGAAAAAAAATGTGAGACATTAGCTAGGACGACTATTTAGATTCATCATATCTCATTTGAATATTTTTCTCCATTTCAATGTCCTTTACTTTCGATAAAAAACGCTTGCTAAGGGAGAGGGTATCTTTTAGCCTTGACAACCTTCCATTATCGTTGGCTGAAAAAAATTATATTTTAAAATTACTAAACAAGTAACGAATTTATGAAGTGCTACGCAAATTATTTTTTAGTGTAAAAAAACACCAGCTTTTTTGGGTTGGTGTTGTGGGTATATTTTTTATTAGTATTTGCTAACGGTTAGCATATGAAAAGTAGGGGACTTAGCTGTACTAAACTTTCGATTAAGCACAAAGTTTGATAAGAGCTAAAACCTTTGGTTTTACTACTGTTTCGTCTATGTTTTTTATACCTTGTTAGGTATAGTTTTCTTTCTTTTTAAGGCTTCTTTTATATCAATCGATTTTGTTTTCTTAAAAAACTCAGCGTCAGCATCAATAGCTAAATCTTCTTTCATTAATTTGAAAACTTTTTCAACTGCTTTTGAAATTCTATTATAAATTGTGTTAGCTTTATTGTCATCCACTCCGAGAAAATCGTGAAATTCAATTATTTCTTTCTTTAACTTAGAAAGTTCATTAACTAGGTCTTTCTGACCAATTAGGTATACTTTTGAAAATTGGTCGTTTAAATACATATCCTTTATGTGCTTTGGCATATGAATTATTTCAGGATGGCAATACATATTTGAAAGTCCACCAATTATATTTAAATAAGTTTCATATCTAGCTCTTAGCCTTGGATTTTTCAAAAACTCTGGTTCTGCGACTTTAGTTGCTTTTATTATTAAATCCATTGTAAATAAGATATATGGAATGACATCTATTTTTGTGGTCATTTCGTGAATGGATTCAGGATGGCTTTGTTTTCCATTGCCTAAATGTTTACTTACTAATTTGCCATTTTTATGAGCTATTCCGTTTCTTATTTGAGTTAGTTTTAAAGAAAATTTCACATCTTTTTCATTCCAAGCACCTAACTTTTTAAAATATGGTGATATATCCGTAAGTGTTTTTTTTCCAAAACCATCATCTACTATCTCTTTTGTTATTTCGTTTATTGGAATTAAATCTATAATTGCATTTAAACAAAACCTTTCTAAAAGTCCTTGTAATTCAATTATTAGAGCAGAATTATTTCCAATAAAATATAATTCAAAAGTGGTGTCAAAAACAATAGAAGCAATACCGTCAAAGAATCCTCTTTTTGGAGTGTTAGGAGGGTAAAGTTTATCTATTTCAGAAATTAACTTCGAGTATCTCGTATCTCCTTTTTTTAATTCCTTTTCAAGTTTAGCTCTTAGTTCTAATAATCTTTCTTCTGTTTTTAAGGAACGTTGAATTATTTTTTTTTCAACAAGATTAGAAAGTTCTTTTGAGTGGTTCTTATCTGACATTGAATTTTGTTTTAATTATGCCTAACTTATATATAAACACAACAGCGTTAAATTATTAAAAAAACTTGTGTATAAGCAATAAACAAAATTATGAAGTGCTACGCAAATTATTTTTTGGTGTAAAAAAAACACCAACTTTTTTGGTTTGGTGTTTGAAAGAGATGCTATTTTAAAAAAATATTAATCTCTCTTATTTCAGTAAAAAACTCTTCCAAAGATCATAACTCTCCACTTGCTAACTCTAAAACACTATGAGATAGGCACTCTTTACGAGATTTATGGAAGGAATGCAGGAATACATTTATTCCAAAGCTCTTCTCTTTTATAATCTGTTTCTTCTATGAACTCTTTGTACTCTTGTTTTTCTAATAATAAACTAAGCATTAAAATTAATACTTGAGGTAAACTAAGCTCAACATTTTCTGTTAAGCACTCATTACTTATATTAGTAATTTTTTCGAAAATTTCCTGTTTCTTTTTATGCATAAGACCTAAAACGTCATTAATAGAGTTTAAATTTAGTCTTTTCAATAAAGAGGTTATTATTGGAATATTAATATTTAATTGTTGCTCTTCTTTATAGGAAAATTGCCCCATATTAAGAGTAGATACTTTAATTTTTAAGCGTCTATTTGAATCATTTAATTCTGAAACAAATTGACCTAATATTCTATCTTGCTTAAATATAAAAAATCTTAATGTATCATAATTTATTTCTTTAAACTTCTCTGATTCAATTTCACTTGCACTGTCTATCTCCTCCAACTCCTTTATATATTTTTCGGACTCTTCTTTAAGGAGTAGAAACTGCTCATCAACTAGTTCAAATAGCCCTGCAAGTCTATTTAACTTTCTTGTTAGGACACTTGGAATATCTGTCTGAGTTTTATATTGTATTTCATGAGAAATAGATGCCCAAGCATGTTGAAGAACTGTTCTTACTTGTATCTCTACATTTACTCCTTCATAAGGAAATACATAGTGATCTGACAAGTATCCAAATTCATTATCTTTTTTAAACGTAATTTTACTTTCAGATTGATCTTTATCTATACTAAACTGTGATTCTAATACAGATTTAATTTTTTCCATATCATTTTGATAGTAAACTATAATCCTAATTCCAATTATATCTGGAATTTCATTTAGCGAATCGTAAGATTTTCTATCAAGTTTATCTTCTAAACTTTTTCTTTCCTTGACTCTTTTTTCAATTAAGTGACACTTGACTCCCTTACTTGATAATAGTTCAGAAATATGATTCTCAAGTGTACTAGCAGTCTCTTTATAAGATTCTAGTTGAGAATCATAAGTTTTTAGAATATCTTTCTTGTTTTGCATAATTTAAATAAATTAAGATTCCCAATCATATTTAATATTAAAATGTTTTTTAGGTTCAATACCTGAATCCAATACTTTAGGTAAATTTTTAAATAAACTATATTTAGTTATCCACTTATATTTATTTTCCCAACTAGTATTATTATAATTTCTTGTAATTTCATTATAAAAAATAAATTTCAGTTCGCTTTGAGTGAGTTGAGCTCTCAAAAGTTTTATATATTCGTATTTTTGTTTTTTATCTATAAAACTACAATCATCAATAAACTTTATAAGTTGAGAAAGATGTCGTAAATAGTGGTCTATAAATTTATAATGTTTTTTATAGTAAGACCCACCACCACCACTCAAATGAGCTAAATTTTTAAATGCAGTATCAATCTGAGCATCATTTAATCCATATTTCTTTAACTGCGTTGTTGTATTATCTTTTTTATCAACTCCGTAAAAACAAAAAATATAAACAGTAATAATTTTAATTTTTTCCTCTTGCGAAACTGATTCTGCAAAGTCTTCTTTTAAAAGATGTTCTAAGTCTTCTACAGCTGCGTCAAAATAATTACTTAAAATTGGTGTAGTTGCTGATGAATAACTCGGAAGCTTATCTCTATTTTCTCTTTGATAACGCAATAATTCAAAAAATTTAGATTCAAATTGTTGTATTTGAAAAATGTTTTGTTGGCGAATTATAGTTTCATAGAGTAGTATAACTCCTGCCAAAGAAAATAAAGAACCTACTACTCCACTTGATAAACTACCTAAATTTCCAGCAAGACTAGGATTTATTACAAAACTCCAATCATTAAAACTAGGATAGACAATAAATATAATTAGACATACAAACCCTAAAATCACTAAAATAATAGCAAAAACTATATTACGATTCATGTGTGTAAATTGAGTTAAGAAATAATAATATTACAAATAGAAATCAAAACTATCCAATCATTAATAACCTTGCCTTTCTACTTAATGCCAAAAAACACCAAAATATTACAATAAAAATCAAAAACAATTCACAACCATCTGATTGTCAATAAAATAAATATTTAAAAAGGCTTAAAATCTATTAACACTTATTAAGAAAGTGCAGTATGCAAAATGCACTTAATATTTTTTTATAAAACAGTATTATTTACTTTTTTAAAGCATCTTGAAGAAGACCCTGCGTAAATTTCAGTTGCTTTTTCAAAAATTCAATTTCTTTACAAAGAGGAGTAATAGCTTTTTATTTTTTACTAATAAGCAAGTAACGAATTTATGAAGTGCTACGCAAATATTTTTTTGATGTAAAAAAACACCAACCTTTTTTTGGTTGGTGGGGTGGTTGACATACAATAGTATTATCGAATTGAAACCAAATACCATATTACTCACTTGTAAAATGTGAGTGAGAACCATTTTATTTGTGAGGGAGAGCAAGAGAGCAAGGATTTTTTTTAATGAAAAAAATCATTTTCATGATATTTTACTTGCATAATAATATACATTTTAATTTTTTCAAAACTGCTAAAGGCAATGTTGCTATTTACAAATAAATCCTTTTTAACTTCTCTAAGAATATCTACGTTTGACGTTGCATCGTTGAGGTATTTGTCAATTAAAACTAGCTTATGAGCGTTTAAAGCATCTAAAAATGGTTTAGTCTTTGCCTTCCAATCCTCTTCATTATCTAAAACATTTATAATAAGTTTATTGGCATCAGAATTTTCTAAACTCTTACTCTTATCAAAACTAAACTCTATAATAAAATCACCTAAAATAATTTTATATGAGTTATCATAGGTTAATATTTCCCCAATAAATATTGCGAATCTTTTATTCTCATCATCCTCATCTTTAACTGCTACAAGTTCTTCATAAGTGTTTATCTTATTATCATCTATATTGCCTTTAAATTGGTAGATAGTAAATGATAAATCTTTCAGTAAATCAATATCTGTTTTACCTTGAAAAATATCATCTATGATGGTTCTTAATATCTCTGACTCATTTGTTTTAAAATTATAGTTATGATATCTTTCTTTACTAATATCTACTCTATGTAACATAGAAATGACTAAAGCATAAAAGTCATAAGCTACTTGACTATCATATTCTTGTTTATATTTTTTGCAAATTATCTTTACACTATCCCCTGTGTGTTTTTGTTTACACTTTTCACGAATTTTTGTTAGATTATTACCTACTTGGGTAGTTTCTATAAAGGAAGAAAAATTTCCTTCACAAGTATCACAAACAAGATTTTTCTGAGATATAGCATGAGGATGTGATTCTGCTTCCTCAGCAGGATACCAATCTGGATTGGAGTTCTTAGTTTCTTCATTATTAAAAGGCGATCTTCTTCCATAAAAGACTTGCGTGCCTTCTGCTTTTCCTAAAGTATAAAGAGCTTCTTTAAATCTTTTTTGCATTGCCTGAAAATATATATTAGGAAATATATGTGAGTCTTTGGTTGATATTACATCTTCTTTAAGACAAGTTGGACATTTTTGCATACCTTATTTTTTTATAAAACAGTATTACTTACTTTTTTAAAGCATCCTGAAGAAGACCTTGAGTAAACTTTAATTGCTCTTTCAAAAAAACAACCTCTTCTCTCAACTTCACGACTTCATCTTTTTCTGATAATGAGTTCGTAGTTGTTACTCCTCCTTGCGACTGGATATTATTCTTTATGTCTTTCGATTTAGAAATAATATTGTGATTTGAGTTCACTTTTGCGCCTTCTTTGAACATTTCGCCTTCGCCATTTATGAGCCAATCAAAACTAATCCCAAGTTTATTAGATATTTTTTGTACTAAACTTAGCTTTGTGTCTTGTGTCTTACCCTCTGCTATATTAGAAATTGCAGTAGGTGTAACATCACAAAAACGAGCCAAATCACTATAATTATAGCCTAATTTAGCCTGTATTACTTGAAATCTATCTGAAAGACCATCCACAACTTTAGCCATAGTGAAATAAAAATTAAAATATTTATAGTAAAATATAATACTTTACTTGTATTTACGAGTAAACTTTGCTATGTTTGTATTACCATTTAAAACATCAGCACTGACACAAAGATATTCTAAAAATATCAGTGCTGCAATTCTGAATTAGAAAACCTTATGCAGCAGCTTAAAAAACGCCTTCCCCAAATACCTATTACGCTTCACGAAAACTTTGAAGAGCGTGTCCGAATCATCGCCTTTTTGCTAGGATTTAATAATGCGACTGATTTTCTCATTTTTTTGATAGAAACAGCTGACCAGCAAATGATAGCTAAGGCAGAGTTACAGCCGACACATTCGAATAGAAAAGTCTTTTTCGCAAAAGAGAAAGGTTTGGTAGAGAAGGATGCAAATAAAATTCTACTGCGTTTCCATGCTAGTCCAGAAAGTCGTCAGCGATTAATTAAGCTTACGAAAATGTACAAATTCAAAAATTATTCAGACTTCGTAATTGCAATGCTTGTAGAGATTGTCAATCGTCATAAAGACGAAATTAAAGCCTATCTCAATCAACTCGCCTTTTTCTCTAAAAAAGTACAGAAGAACGAACGAAATATGAATCCTACACCTATTCTTCCACCAAAACCCAAAACTCATGACACTCACCGAATACAAATCTCTTGAAAGAGAGATAAGCAAAAAAGCTAGTCAAGCCTCTTATCGAAAAAGCAAAGGAGCTTCCACAACAAAACTAGAAGACGAACTAGCAAAATTGAGAGCCAAGCGAGACAAGGCTGTCGCAGATGCTGAAAGACAACTCAAAAACTAAACACCTAAAAATTTTAC
>JAHDBD010000075.1 GCA_020630575.1 Bernardetia sp. | reverse complement strand
ATAATTACGTTCCATAATTAAATTAATTGTGTAACGCTATGTTAGGATGGGACATGTGTAAAAAATAAAACACTATACGATAGAAACGGAATAAATTTTAACAATTTTTCTAAAGGTTAGATTTGGTTTTACCATAGTTTTCGAGGGCAAGTCGAGCTACGGCTGGGGGGAAATGAATTGTGCGAGCTATGGCTGGTGTGGGATTTGCCATACTGATAAATCGTAGTCATAGACAACGCTTAACTACAATTTATTCTACACCCAACTGATAGGCTTGGTTTTACCATAGAATTCTGAGGGTTATTTTACAAGCATATTTTCTCCTGACATTTTTAATTTTATTTGTGTTTCATAATCAATTTTTATATCTTCATTAAATATTATTTTATAAATATCTTTTATCTGTTGACGACATTTTTTAAGTTTAGGAACTGCAGAATATTGTTCTTGCTTCATATCTATTGTAGCAGATATCATAGTGTAAAGAAGTCTTAAATTATCACTTTCTAATGAATATTTTTTTTTACTACACAAAATTATAATCAATGAAAATAAATCAGTTTCTAGTTTCTGATCAGCTATAGCATTTAAAGATTCTAAATGAGAGTTATATATTGATACATTTCCTTCATCAAATCTCTCTATAGCATATGATATTATTCTTTTTAAGAATATACATCGTTCATAATCATCTTTTATGTATTTGATATGATTTTGTGTGTAAACATTACGTGTCTTGCCAGCAGTATTTCTTCCACCATCTAAGAAAAAATCTATTTCGAATCTTTTATACTGAGTAGTTGTATCACTTATCAAATAGACTATATAAGAGCTTATAAAACTTCTAAAATTACTGTTTACTATATAATCGTTTGGAAAAGATTCTAAGTCAATTTGTAATATAGTATCTTGTAGTATTTTTATTTTGCTCTTAATATTAAAACTCGAACCAAGAAATAAACTGTCTATATTATTAGATAATGATATTTCTATTTTTTTTCTATAGTTGTTTTGTTCTTTGTTTTGGTCGTTCGAACAACCTAAAACAAAAACAAGAACTAACGATACAAATACAATTTGAATTTTCATAATATTTTATTTATTGCCCTACAGGTATATCAAGTCTTATGCTATCTTTTTTAGTAGCATTACGATACATATAATTTGTATATTCCCCTGCTGTCCCTCGCAAGATTAAAAAGGCCAATATGTATTCGGCTTCTAGCCGTATATTTGTATTCTGTATTTCTCTGTTTTACAACAACACTCATAAATCTAATAAATTATAAATAAAAAAGTGTAAATATGCACTTTTCTTCAATATTATTGCCAGTAAACACAAATAAATGGCATTATATTAATTAGAAAATTTTAAATTAGTTTTGTCTTAATAATACTAATTTTAATAGTATAGACTAGTCTTGTAGTATAAATAAAAAATAGAATAACGGTGTTTAAATTTAGCAAAAAACTAGGGTAAACGCACGAAAAAAAATTGTACTCGTTTAAAGCAAATCAAGCTAGTTTTTAACTTTGCAAATTGAATATACTCTGATAATTAAAGTGCGTTTAAACATACTGAAAGCAGTATAAAAATTTTCGTGCGTTTACCCTAGCAAAAAACAACTTCATGTTCATCCTATATAGTAATAAGATAATTATTCAAGTTCTCATCTTCCAAATTTAGTTTCTTACGCAGACGAGAACGAGCTTTTGCTACGCTATCTGGAGTAATACTAAGAATTTCAGCAAGTTCTTTTATATTAAAGTTTAATCTTAATAAAGCACAGAGTTTTAATTCATAAGGTGTCAGGTTAGGATGTTTCTCTTGAAGAATAGCATAAAAATTAGGATGAGCAATTTCAAAAGTAGATTTGAATTTTTCCCATTCTTCTTTCGAATCTAGCTCATTCTTTAATCGCCTCTCAATTCTTTTGAGTTGGAGTTGTATATCTTTAGAAGCAGTAGGCTGCAGTTTTTTCAAATCCTTAACTATACTATCCATAAGCTGCCCAGACTTAATAAGATGTAGTGCCTGACTTGTTAAATCGTGTTCTCTTCGACGTATATCTTGTTTTAGTTGATTTTCTTCTAATTCTTTACGATGCAAAGACTGTTGTAGAGCTTCCTGTTTTCTTTTTTGAATTTCTATGGCTTGTAAATTGAGTTTTCTGTTTTTTGTTTTTATCTTATATTGAATATATACCAAACTCAATCCAATAATAAGTAATAGAAAACCAATTATTATAAACGTATATTTTAGTTTTTTTTGATAGCTAATATCTTCTACTAATAATTCTATTCTTTGATTTTGCATTTTTACATCTTGTTCTTTCTCATGTAATTCATATTCTACCTTAAGAATATTGAGTTGATCCTTTTGCTTCAGATCATCTAGACTATCTTTTAGATGAATGTGTTTGGAATAGGTAGTATAGGCTTTCTGATATTTTTCTTGTTTTATATATAACTCAGCAGCAGCAGATAACGCATCAACTCTCAGTGCATCTATAGGTGTAGCTTTTAGTTTACTGAAAGCCTTTTCTATATATACTTCAGCTTTATGGTATTGCTTTATTTTGGTATATATTTTACTTATACTGATAAGACTATTTATGCTATTATATGGCGTTTTGATTTCTTCAAAAAGAACATGAGCCTCTTCATACTTTTCAATAGCTTCTAACATTTTGTTTTGTTTTTCTAACATTCTAGCACTATAAGAAAATAATGTAGCTTTCTCTTTTATAATACTTATTTCCTTAGTTAAAAAAAGTGCTCTTTTTATAGTTGCTGTAGCTGCTTCGTAGTCTCCTAATTCTATTTGAGAGAGTGCTAGACCACTAAGTAAATTAGCTAATATATATTTGTCATCAACACCTTCATAGAGTTGTATTGCTCGTAAAAATATTGCTTTTGCTTTTTGATATTCTTTACTTTTTGTGTAAATATCTCCAATAGTACATAAAGTAATAGCTTGCCCTCTAATATCTTTATTTTCTTCATCTATTTTTAAAGTTTCTAGATAAAGATTTAAGGCTTCTGAATAAAGTTCTCTTCGTTCGTACAATTGCCCTTTGTAATTTAATAGAGCCGATAAGGTATGAGTGTAGTTTGATTTATATTCTAATAGTTTTATTCCTTTTTCTATGATAATCAATGCAGAATCATATTTTTCTAGTTGCATATAGGCAAAGCTCATATTTGCGTACGCATTTCCTAATTTAGCGAGTAGTTCTTCACTAGAATATAATAAACTTGCTTTATTTAAAAAATGTAAAGCACTATCATATCTTCCTAAATTAACATACGCATAACCTATATTATTATACGTGTTACCTAAAAGATATTTTGAAGTTGTATCGTATTGTAAAGAATGAATGAGCGTTTCAATGCCTTGTTGATAGTTTCCTATTCTATTTTGTGCTGTGCCTTTTTGATAATATGCGAAACTTAAATCTTCTTGATTACCTATTTCTTCGTACAAAATAATAGCTGTGTCCATATAAAACAAGCCTTCTTTATTGCCTACTTTACCCTGTAAGTTACCCAAATGGAGCAGGCTCTTTGCTATATTATTTTTATCATTAATCTTTTTACTGAGTTCTAATGCTTTTTGTAGGTATGGAATTGCTTTGTGAGGTTTCTGAAAATAATTCTTACCTAAGGCATGTAGTAAATCAATTTTCTCTTCATCAGTTTTTGCTTCTAAGAGCTGTTTCTCAAGTTGAGAAATATCGCCTTCACTTTTATCAAAAGAATAGGAGTAGACAGGAAGAATAAATAGAGTAAATAAAATAAATAGTTTAGTTTTCATTGTTTAGGGGATAAAATTTTAAAGTTTAAACAGTCCTCAGATAAAACTTTTGTCAATTGCAATTTAAGTAGAATTTTATTTTTACTTGAAATTTTGATGTGTATTTCTACATACCTATTGTCCATAAGAAACATACATATAAGTAACTATAAATAAGCACTTTACAAAAAACAAATTCCTCTATTGTCCATATATTTATCCATAAGGAATCCATATAAATCTATGTCCATTATTTGGAAAGAACTAAAAAATATAATTATTCTTGCTGAGTATCAAATAGGATACAATTTGCAAGATTCTTTATTTAATTTTTAACTAAATGAAAACAATTTTTAAATAAGGAATAGCTGATTTTCTGCTTTACACTTAGTAAAACAGACTTTATCCCCAATTATATTTATTATTACTTAATCACACATTCTCATGAGAAAAAAATATGTGCTTTTACCTCTAATGGTAACCATGTTTACTTATGGTTGTAAAGAAACCGAAATAATTAATCCTAGAGAAAACGAGATAGTAGACTCTGAAATTGAAACAGAAAGCTCTACACTCAAAAAATCTACTCAAGCTAATTCAGATGTAGTCAATCGTTTACCTACTACTAGAACTGTGTATGGTACTGCCAACCCAGATATTTTACAAGGTACTTCAGCATCTGAACAAATCATAGCTTATGCCAGCAACGACCAAGTGTATGCTAATGGTGGAGATGATGTAGTATATGGAGGAAAAGGCAATGATTTCATTCAAGGAAACAGTGGTTCTGATCTACTAAGAGGTGACCAAGGCAGTGACAGACTCTACGGTGGAACAGGCGACGACGATTTGTATGGTGGCAAAGACAACGATGAACTATATGGAGAAGATGGAAACGACAAACTCTATGGCGACCAAGGAAATGACAATCTCTATGGTGGTGCAGGCAACGACACATATTATTATAACTTATACAACGGATATGATATAATAAATGATGCTAGTGGAACTGATATACTCTATTTGCAAAATATTGATAAAAGTCAGGTATCAGTAAGCTATAGTGGCAATAATATCGTGTTAAATGTTCCATCTGGTAGAATAACTATTCAAAATCGAAGCATAGAAACAGTATATGCCAATGGACAAATAGTAAATATTAACAATACTCCAAGTCCAAGTATTGGTTCATTCTTTTATACTACTACACCATTAGTAGTAAATAGTAACGAGATTTTGTCAGTACAATTGAATGAAAATACCCAAACATCCATCAATCGTAGTTACTATGTAGAAATAGAAGTTAGCCGAAGCTCAGGCAGGTGGGTAGTAGCAAGTGGAAATATGACTATAGGAACAGGTCAAACTAGCACTACTAAAAACTTTAGCATGCAGTTTAACCAAAGTGGAAAAATATATACAATTGTGAAAGTATATAATGCTAACAAAACTAGTTTATTGACTAGCCGACAAGGAAGTAATCCTGACAATATTCAAACCAGTGGTGGTGGTGGAAATACCTCAGGCGTACCTTATTACTGGCAACTCAATAATAGCATATATCCTTATTCTTCTTGTCAAAATACTGCAATTGCTATGGTTATCAATTTTTATGGAGGAAGTACCACACCTGATCAAATCACTAATAATTATGGTAAGAACCAAGCGCAAACAGTTTCTGGCTTTCAAGCAGTATTTAATTCAGAAGCAGCCCACTTTGGATTGAGAGTAAGAGATAGAGGCACACAGTATGGCTCTATGTCCAAACTTAACCAATTGTTGGCAGCAGGAAAACCTGTAATGGCACATGGCTATACAACGAGCTATGGTCATTTGGTTGTATTTTTATCATTTGATGGCACTTATTATACTGTGCATGACCCTTATGGAAAGTGGGATGGTAATTATGCTAGTTCTGGGTATTACAAAACAGCTACGGCTGGAAGGTTTGTCAAATATCATAAAGATGATGTAAGAGCTGCTTTTGCTCCAGACGGTTATGTTTGGTTACATGAAGTATATTTTCAATAAAAATATGTTTGTCTAATCAATCATATTACAGATTTTTAGACTAATTATATATAAATCAGGCAGTCTTTAGATTGTCTGATTTTTCTTTTTTAGAAATTATATAAAAACGAAAGATTTAAGAATTATAAAAAAACCGAATAACTTGTTTTAAACAAATTATTCGGTTTTTTTAGTAGCTTCGTTAGGAAT
>JAHDBD010000074.1 GCA_020630575.1 Bernardetia sp. | reverse complement strand
TTTTTTGGCTGCTGCTTTTCTTTTAGTAGGAGCTTTTTTTGTCGTTGTTGCTTTACGAGTAGTTGTTGATTTTTTAGAGCCAGGGCCTCTTTTTGCAGTTGGCTTTTTTTTAGGAGTGGAATTACCTATTTTTTTAAGCATTTGAGTAAACATATCATAATGTTCATTCACGTCTTGTTTAAAGTCAGTATCTTCTAGCATACCATTTTCTGCAAGCTCGGCAAGCATAGAATGTCCTTCTTTGAATACATTTATAATTTCTTTATCAAAATTAGCTGTGCTAAAATTGACATTTTTGTATTTGTCTAAGTAGTTTTGATAAGTCATTATGATGCTAATTTAAGTAAAGCTAAGGCACGTTTACGACGTAATTGAAGTGCTTTTGCCTTCATTTTGAGTTTAATTTTAGTTTTGTTTTCAGTCGGAGGAATTAACTTGACTGACTTAGCTGATTTTGGTTTATCAGTAGGTAGTGGGTTTCCATTTACATCATCTACATCAGCCATTTTGTAGTCTAGTAGATAGTTTAGACTAGCAAAGTCTTTTGCAGCTTCCTGTGCAGAACGACCTGTGATATTGAGTTTCTTTTTCTCTTCTACAATTTGGTCGTATATTTTTCCTTTGACGGTAGGCTCTTTTAGTTCCTCTAATTTTTTATCTTGCTCTTCTAACAGATTTTGTATTTTATCAATAGCTTCATTGATATTACCGTCGTACTTAGCAAGAATAGATTCAGATTTATTTATTTTGCCAAGGACACCTCTGAATTTACCTAGATGATCAGTATATACATAATCAAAATAATTTCGATATACATAACTTATTCTTAGTGCTACACGTACTAATTTTTTATCATCTATTCCATCGTAGGCATTTATATCCTCAACAATAGATATATACTTTTCCTTATTTTTTACAACTTCTTTATCTTTAGAATCTTTATTGTTCTCAACAAAGTTATTAGCCAAAATTTTAAAGTCTTGTAGCTTTTCTTGTACGAATTTCTTAGAAGAACTATAAGAATTACGAGCCATTTCTACCTCTCTAAGTGTTGCTAACTCATTCTCAATTTTATTCCTTGACCTTGATATTTCCATTTCCATTTCTGCTATTTTAAGCAAAACGAGCTTGTCAATATTTGTATAAAGTGCATATTTAACTGCTTCTGGGTCTAAACTCTCTTGGTCAAGAACGTTTGAATCATCAGTAGCTTTTGCCCAAATATCATTTATACGAGAAGATTTTTCTTCTAGCTTTTGAAAAATAAACACGTCCATAGAGTTCTGAATAAGTGGCATAACCACACGAACATAACCAAAACGATTACCTTGTCGCCAGATACGTCCCTCTAATTGACGAATATCAGTAGGGTTATAATCTGGGTATAAATTATAAAGAACTGTTCCTTTTTTCTGTAAATCTATACCCTCTCTTATTGTAGAAGAGCCAATAATAATTTTTACAGTTCCGTCCAAAAAGGCTTCTTTAATAGCTTCTTTTCTGGCTGCTGTTCCGTCGCCTGTAACAATTTCAACTTCATCAAATTTCTTTCTATTGAAAGTGATACCTTTCTTAAACTTTAATTCTTTCTCTAAGTATTCCTTAATCAAAGGGAAAAATACTTTTCCAATGTTTGAGTAAATAACTTGTCCAGAAATAGGTGTGCTTGTCTTTTTGTGATGCTCCTGTACTGATTTGATACACTCCATTGTGTATTTGATTTTCGGACTATTCTCTACAAAGTCTAAATAATCTTCTGGCTTATCGTCAGAGAGTAGAAAAGGACTAAAAGCATTCTTTCTACTCATACTCATTGCTATCAAAACGTTCTTACCTTTTTCTTTAAAACCAGAACCTGTTTCAGCCAATACAATAGCATCTTGTTGATACTCTTCTTGCATCGAATTCATTTTCAAATATGTAGTGAGCTGCTCATTTGGCTTCAAATGAACAAGTGCATTCTGGTCATTTTTATAAGATAATCGTGGTAAGTTTATTTTGACAGGACGACGAACACCTGCGTCCTCTCCACTCTTGAAATTTATGTAACTGAAAACTAAACTTTGAAGTGATTTTTTGTTTTGGAAAGATTTTACAACAGGTTTTTGCGCTAATTTATTCGACGGAGTAACAACTATCTCATGCGTTTCTTGGATAAAAGTTTCCATAAACTGAGCCAAGGACTTTACTCCCACTTTCTCCATTTTATTGAGTGCAATGAGCGACAAAATAGAATACACTTCTAAAGGACTGTTATTAAACGGTGTTGCAGTAAGTAATACTACATTTCCTCCAAATTTGCGTTGTACGTAATTACAAAGCATAAAAGCAGACTGCGCTCGTCCAGAAGTAGAACCTTTTGTACTATATCTTTTTACACCTTCTTGAGAGGGAACAAAAGAAAAAACATTTCTAAAATTATGCGCTTCGTCTATAATAATTGCATCTAAACCTAGAACATCAATATCACATACCGTTCCTTTTGCTGTACGACCAACTAAGGCACGTAATTTTTCATATTGCTGCTCTAAATCTCTTTGAGAATCCTTTAAAGAACCTTTTTTGTTAGATTGCAGCAAAATAGAAGATAAATCTACTAATAAATCTTGTTCTAAACGCTCTGAAAAACCAATTTTAGAAAATCCTTCATACGATACAATAGTAATAGATTTTTCATCTACTTTTTTGTTTATTGTTTTGGGGTTCACATAGGAGTTACCCATATTACCAAAATCATTAATTTTTATACCCAGACCAGATAGAACACCTTCTATAAAGTTTCCATCTTTATCTGTATAACCATTTATTTCGTTTTTCCATTTCTCATAAGTAGGCTTAGGAACGACAATCAAGGGGCGTTTGTATGTTCCATTTTGAATGTTTTGAGCCAAAATAAGAATAGCTGACATAGTTTTTCCAACGCCCACGTCATACGCTAAACAACCCGAAGTAACTGCATCAATGTATGCTATGGCTTCTCGTTGAGCTTCCATAAATGAAATTGGCATTCCTTTGAACAATGCAGAAGTTTCCAGACCAATCGGAATACGCTTATAGTTCAAATTAGCAAATCCATTGTACTGTCTATTCCAAGACATGTCTAACTTTTTTTGGTCATTTATAGATAAAGCTGTATGTAGAAAAATATCAAATAATCTATCCCCTTCGGCACGACTGTACTTTTCTATAAATTCTTTTTCTTCTTTTGGTTTAGAACCCCCATCAAGATAATGATGAATGATATTATAGGTAGAAATACCCTGTGTTTCTATTAATTCAGCATTTTGTCTTAGCCAAATTCTAAAAAAACCATTTAGGCTAATTCCTTCTTCATCGCCTACTTCATTTCCGTCGGCATCATTCTTCATCATAAACTCCTGTGCAAATGTAGAAAAAGGTAATATCTTGAGCCTTTTTGTAGCATCTGGATTGATGACAGATAAAGTGGTAGGTTTTGCGTTATTTAATACTTCTATATGATTGTCATACACAGACTGTCCATATTTTTCAACAATAGTATTTTTCTTTGCTTGAACAGATAAAATTCTATCGTAAATATTACCGAACGTATAAAGAGGTAAAGGCAAAAAATCAGCTTCTCCAAAAAATAACGCACCTTCTTTTATAAGTTTGTCTAATTCTTTCTGGTCAGTTGTTGCTTCAGTTTTTTGAAGAGCGATATGGTCTTTATTTACATATTTTTTATTTCCTTCTTTATCTGTGAAAATTTGATATATTTTTTTGTCATACTCATTTTCAAAACGTGTAGGCTTTCCTAAAACTGCTCCAACAGGAGCTTTAAAATCATCTCTGAAATGATTATCCCTAATAGTTGTTGCTTTTGTAGTTACTAACACATCTTCTACTTTGCCAGTAGATTTGAGAAAGTATTTTTCCCAACCACGCATCGGACTACCTTGTGATTGCTTAAACCAAACCCATGCTTTTATTTCAGCTTCAGTAATTCCTTTATTGTATCTTTTGAAATTATCATCAAAGGAATTAATGCGTTTTTTGCTAGTATTCTCTTTAGCTATAAGACTAGCTAACCTATCTTTATTTTTAGAAATTTCTTTTTTGTCTGTTTCGCCTAATGCACCTAAAACACCATCTAAGCCACTTAGTCCACTAGATTCCATTTTTAAAAGTGCTAACGCACGTTTACGACGTAGTTGTAAGGCTTTGGCTTTCATTTTAAGTTTTAATTTATCTGTTTTATGTTGTATTTTCTTAGGTTCTAACTTTGGATATTCCTTTAAAACTTCTTGAGGAACTTTATATCCATCATCAATGGCTTTTTTGATTATAGATAAATGTAAATTATATAAAAATGCACCTTTGTCTGCTTTATAATCTTTGTAAGATTCAGATTGTGGTGTAAAGGCTAAAAAACAAATCTCATTACAATCGCAAATATGAACATGTCCGTTTTCTTTTTCCTTAATATCAATACAATCAGTAAATTTAGAATTGCTCATACTGTGCAATTCATTATGAAAACTATTCTCTTTACTTATATTCACTTTTGTTTTTGATTTTGAAGGAGTAGATTTATTTTTTTTCAGCTTATCAATCTCACGCTTCAACATTTTTATACTTTCTTCTAGTGTTGCTTTTGACTGTACTGAGAAGTAAAAAGAAGTGGAAAGGAATTTTTTATCTACTGTTTTGTTAGGGTATTTTTTGAAGAAATTTCCGTAGGAGCATAACTCTTCCTGTGTAGGCTCAACCGATTTATCATAGTTTTCTAACTCTCCAAACTGGTCGTATTCTGAACGAACAAAATCGGACACAAAACCATATTGCAACGCCTTATAATCTTGCGCTGTTTCTTTATCCTTATCCTGTCCATACCTTCGCATTTTTGCAGAAATATGTTCTATAAGTCCAATACGTTCAGAATAATAATTAGTCATTGAGATAATTTTCTACGTGAGCAATAGCTTCAGAAGGTGTAAGATTGTTTTTGAGCATGATATTTATAATATCAGATTCTACTTTCAAATAGCCTTCTTTTGTGCTTTTCAAAGCACATACTTGAGGTGTTTTTGTTCCATCGCATTTGTCTAATGCTCTTTTTATCGCTATTCTAATTTCATTTTCCATAAAATTTATTTCTTTTTTAATACGATAATATGAGTAGGTACTTTTGTGTCTTTGAAAATGCTACCCATTTCATAACCATCCATTATTGTGGCTACCTTTAGGATAGCTTCTTTTTGCTTTTTGTACGTATTGAATCCAGTATTGAGAAAATTTTGAGGAACTATATAAACTAATAAGCCACCTTTTTTGAGTAGTTTCAGACCATACCACATAAAGAAATATTCATAGTTTTGAAATTTGGGTTCTCCTCTACGTGGAAAGTAAGATGCCCAACGACCAGTAAATTTTCCATACGGAGGATTTCCGATTATCAAATCAAAAGAAAAGCCTTTGAGCCAAGTTGTATTTCCTTCATAATTGCTACGATAGCGTTCTGGCTGTAAAAAAACTTGTTCGAAAAAAACATTATGAAAAGTGGAAGTAGGGAAACGGTCTTTAACAGTTTCAAAATATTCTGATTCTGTTTCCAGTCCAGTTACTAGAGATTTATCTGGAGCATGAACAATCATATTTCCAGTTCCAACGGACGGCTCTAAAACAGAACCACCATCGTAACCATGAACCTTTGCTAATTCCCACATTTGTTCACAAATTGATTCTGGTGTGAAATAGGCATTGAGTATTTTTTTTCCTTTTCGTTTTCCTTCGGAATAATTCATAGATTAAATAAGTTTCATTATTTCATTTAAAGCTCCATTTGCAGAGCATTCACTTACAGCATCTTTAAAGTTGTTCTCCTCTTTCTCTAAAGACTTTCTAAAATCTATGACATGAGTATTCACTACACCAAGTCGTTTTTCAAAAAATGATAGAGCTAGTTGTTGTCCACTAAGAAGTAAATGCGTATGCAGCATTCTATCAATACTTTCTTGTTGTTTTTTATTCATTTTCTTACTTGATGTTTTACATTCTAAATGGAGAAGCTGCACGACTGAAAAAGTCTATTTTTTTATAACATCTTT
>JAHDBD010000033.1 GCA_020630575.1 Bernardetia sp. | reverse complement strand
ATTTGTTAAAAACAAAATAAAATTTTGTCCGAAAGCAAATTTGCGAAAGTCATAAATTATTAAGCATAAAAATATAATTGAGTAAAAATTTATGAGTATTGACCTATAAAACTAAATTTAAAACTCCTCACTCAGAAACTTTACAACAGCTTTGCTTGTCTGAACAGGAGCTTCTTCCATTGGCAAATGCCCAACACGCTCGTAAATTAGCATTCTATTTTGTGGAATAAGCTCATGAAAACGGTGTGCATTACGAACAGGAATCCAACGGTCTTCACGCCCCCACATTATCAAGACAGGCATTGCCAAATTTTTGAGGTTCTTTGTATTTTCTTTGTGTTTATTATTTACAAGTAACAAAAATGCTTCTGGATTTCCATCTCTAGTAAAAAGTTCGTAGTATCGCTCTATCATTTGAGGCGTAATTTTGGACTGATTATAATATACCTCTCTTACAAACTGCTCCAAAACATTATGCTGAATAACATACTTTATTACACGCCCAAAAAATGGTGTACGAGCCATTTTGAAAGGTAAGGGAATGCTTTGAGCATCCATAAAGCCTGCTGCATCTAAAAGGATTAGTTTTTGCACTTTTTTAGGATAATGAAGCGCATATTCCCATGCAACCCAACCACCTAACGAACTACCTCCTAAGTAAAATTTCTTTATTCCTAATATCTCTAAAAAACTATTTAGATAATATAAGTGTCTTTTCATTGAATAATCATCATCGGGAACACTTCCTGTAAGCGCAAAACCAGGTAAATCCAAACGGATAATCTGATATTTTTTAGAAAGTCGTTTTGTCCATTCTTCAAAAGTATGTAGAGAAGAAAAAGCACCATGTAGCAAAACAAGAGGTTCGCCTTCGCCCTCAATTCGATAATGAATAAGCGCACCATCAACACTCAAAAAACGTGAATGTTGGTTTGTATATTTTTGTAGAAGATTTTGGAATTCGTTCACAAAGAGCAGGTTGAAGTAAAATGAGTTGTTGTACTAAAATGAAAGTTTAATAATTTGTGTGTTTTTGGTTTTCTTATGATTTTTTGAATGTTTATTTCTCAAAAAATCTTTCCGAATAACGCAAATTTATATCAATTTTCATAATATATCTGCTTAAATAAGGTAAGTATAATCGCATTTAGATTCACTAAAAAGGGAATTATTACATTTTATCATTGTCAAATTGCACTTTTTATTGTATTTTATTCCTAATAACTGCTTGTTTTTTCTAAATCTAAACCCTGCCATTGAGGAACAGTTCGGAGGTAACGATAGGAGTTCAGTCTATAATTACGACTAGTAAAAAGGTTAAAAAATTGTCCTACTACAAATAAAACTCCCCCACCATATATCATAGTTTCTCCTTTTTCAACATTAAGCAATGTAGCTACTCCTCCCAAAACGCCAAATACAATTCCCGCACCTGTTCCACTTGCATGTGCTGCTCTCGATAATCCTGCAAAATAGCTATCTTTTTCTACATGAATCATTTTAAAATCTTCTAAAGGTATTTTTGCTACTCCATTTATGGTTATAGAGTTCGAATCAATGGCTGTAATAGTAGCTGTTCGTCTAAAATTTTCATCTTTGAGTTTGAATTTTAGCTCCTCCCCTATATAAAAGCGAATACGCTTTTTTCTTCCTGGTTTGTTGAGAGTAAGATAATAATCCTTAGAATTTAGACTGACTTGAGAAAAAACTTCGTTTCCTAAAAAAAAGAAAGTAATACAGAGTGATAAAAATAATAATTTGAATTTCATGGCAATTTGTTAGATAAAAGTAGTAGAAAAAAAAGATTTAAAAAACCATGTTCCTCTATAATTTTGAGTAGTATGGTTTATCAAATCTAAAAGAATAAAATCTATTCTTCTTCATCCTGTTTTTTATGCTTTTCTTTCAAAGAGCCTGTTTTTGCATCTTGATTTCTTATTTTTTTATCATAGAGCGTTTTATCTAAAAACTTATTTATTTGCTCAGCATCATACGAAGTTATAATTTCGCCAAACTCATTGACATGAACATTCAACCCTTCTAATTCTGGGTTTACTTTCATTTTTTTGTCTTTTTTCTTGCTCATAATTTTATTGTGTTTGATAGAGATTTATGTAAAATGGTTGTTTTTTTTGCTGTACGAAAAAAAACAGAACTAATGTTGCAATTTTATTTCATAATAAATCACAAAGACCATCTATAAAATAGAATAACTACATAAAAGTCAAATACGTTTCAAAAAGAGAAATAAATTTGATTATTATATTTAACAACCCGAACTATACATTACCTTTTCATTTGATTTTGGTTTCTGTTCTCCTTCATATAAAATTGGATTCAAAAACTTTGGAAGACTTGGTTTTTCATCTGTTTCTAAAATCTTTTGCCACTCTTCATCATTTAATCTTGTATTTGGGTCTTTCACAAACTCATGATAACCAAAAGTTCCTCCACGAGTAAGGTATAAATAACCATCTATTTCTACAATCACAAAAATATCATTTACTTTTCCTACTCCTACGTGCAAAATTCCAGCTTTTTGAGTATCCACATTATTGGTATAAATATCTGCCACAACAGCAATTGATTTGTCAGTTCCTGTTACATTTTCCCAGCTGTCTAAGTAGGAAAGTTGATTATCAATAATAGAAAGTGTAAACATTTCGACTGCTCCCCCTATATATTCTAACTCTCTGTATTCTTGCTCTGTCACTTTTTGTCCTGCCAATTGCTTTTCAGAAATTTTACTTAGAAACTCTATTTGCTCACGCATTTGAGTGGTTTTACCTTCAAAAGGCTTAAATAAATTGTGTTTTTGCAAAAGTTTTTTGTTTAAATCGACAAGCTCTAAAAGTCGCTTCCAAAAGACGGTATTTGGTTCTACATAAGCAACTGTATAAGGGTTTGGAGGTCCATCACCACCACATTCTGCTGCCATAGGTTGTTCGGCATACAGAATTGCATCGTGTTTGAGTTCTGCCCACGAAGCAAGGCTTGTATTGAGTGTTTTCAAATCCCACATTTCATTTTTCAAATGAGCAGGTGTACGTTTATCATACTCAAAACTTCCTAAAAGTGTATAAATCCATTTATTATAAACAGCTTCGTCCCATTCATTATAATCTTTGAGTTTGGTTTGTAAGCCTTCTAGTCTTGGCATATATTCTTTCCAGTTATTTTTTTCATCATATACTTCCACCAAATTTTTCTGTGCTGCCTGATTTCCAAAAGCTGCAAAAACATCTAACCCTTTTGGAAAAGGACGTTTTGAAGGTTGTCCTTCTTTTATATCTACCAACCTTTGCAAGATTTCATTATCTACTAAATAGCGTTGAGGCATCAGATTGATTTTGTCAGGACAAGTTTTTTCTATTTCAGGTTTTATTTTATTTAAGTTTTTTGCTAATGTTGCTAATTTAGTTCTAAGAGTCTCTAAAGGAGCTTTTTGTGTAAGTGTTTGAGGCGATTGAATACCAATTTCGCCCAAAAGATTGACAATATTGAGAGCTGAAAGATTATCAGGTTCACCAATCAAAAAAGTAGTGGGTTCTAAAATTCCTTTATAAAGTTGAATCAATGATTTTCCTTGTGCTGATTTTTCAGTATTCAAAAAGTGAGCATTGAGAGCCATTCTACGCAAATGTTCATCTTTATCCAAACACTGGGGAACAGTCTGAATCCAAATCATAGCACGAAAATAATTTTGCAATGTTTTTTTACGTGTATAATGTCCACGAGGTTTGAAAAGACTATATGCAAATTTTGTATCTTGATAATCTAAAAACTCTGATGTCTCATCACTTTCTGCTAGTACGTTTTCAATTTCTTGTTTGTAAAATTCTTTATGTGCTTCAATGACAGGCTTATTTTTTTTATTTAATAAATGAAGTGCAATAGCAAAATAAGTAGAGTTCCACTCAGCTGCTTTTTTGAGTTCTGGGTCTGTTTCTGATTGTGCTAAATTATAGTTTGCCTTATACAATCCCTCACAAAGATTAGTGAGCATAGGAGCAAAATTTTCTTCTTCTAAGGTTCTCAACACATACATAAAATACATATGAAAGAGCTGTAAATACATATCATTTGTTACAAAATGTGGGGTTTGACGATAATCATTTTCTTCATATACATGAAAAAACTGAATATTATCATTTGGAACAATTGCAAACCCATTTTGAGCTATTTTATTTAAAAACTGTTCATCTACATTTTCATATTGCCAAAGATTGATAACATTGTTAATGTTGGGAACTGTTTTTCCATTTACTTCAATATAATTTTCTTGCTTTTTAGCTTCTTCCAAAACCTTTATTTTTTCTGCAAAAATACTTTCTTCAGCACTTAGTTCAAGGGGCATTACTTTATCATCATATTCTTCGGCTTCCCAACGTTTCATCATCAAGGAATCATACCAACCTTGTGCGCTAAAAAAACCACGTAAATCAGCATTCATAAATAAATAACCTTTTCTTGCAACAAGTGCATTTCTAAGCAAGCGAAGTTCTTCTAACGATTTTGTAGTCAAATCTTGGTTAAGGTCAATATTGTAATAATCACCCTTTATAAGGTCTTTTTGATAAGAAATTGCATTATTATCTTTATATTGAGTACTATCTGTTTCTAGATCAGGATTAGTTGATACAGAGGTAGTATCAGGAGTATTATTTTCTTTAATGGGTTTGGTATCACCACACGAAGAAAAAACAACCATACAAAGACTAAAGACAAAAAATTGCAGAAAATTTATATTTTTTTTCATTAGATAAATAATTTGGTCAAAATTGTTTGTAGTGAAATTGTTTAAATTCAAACGAAAAAATAGTAATACCTTAAACAACTTCAACGAAGTTATTCCAAAAGTTAGATAAAATAATTTAGAAAATGAATTTTTGGATAGTTTTTTAACTTGAGCAAATTTACTTTTCTAGTAGATTTGAACTCTTAAACTTTTGCTTTTTTTTAATTACAAAATAGTTAGTTCGTACTTACAAATTTAAACACTCCTACTTGTAGGTTACATAAATGAGTTTTTTGCTAATTTCATGTAAATATTCTAAATTTCAAGTTTTTCGTTAGGTTAGTCAGAGCCTTGTAGAAATTTTGGACGTTTTTTACTACACTAAAAAGCAACCGTTTGATAAGTTTAAGTAGAGAAACGGGCTATCAATCCTTAGAAAGTCTAGTTTTAGATGAACAAAGTCTTATAAGAGGCATATTAGTTCGCATTAAAACCTGTAAAGTTATTCAAGTTAGTGTCCAAAGACGGACGCATTGACTAGGTTATTACAAATAATTTAGACGAGAATGTTAATTTGTTTCTTGATGAAATAGAAAAACTAACACAGATAGATTTTTTTTCCAAGATTTGATGACGAATTAGAAAATAAACTAGAAGCTATGACAGATGGCAAAGAATGGATACCGAGCAATGAACAACAGGATGTAGAGTCAATAGCTGTTATGTCATTACCTAAAGCTCTGAGAACGACGACATAATATTCAGCAAAACTAAACTGAACACACAATGTTTCGCTAAAAAGTCGGAAGAGCCAAATTATTTCCTTTCTTCGTGAATCTGCAAAATAGCCATTTCTATACTTTTCTGGATAGCTTGTATTCTGTCTGTTACTTCACTTATTTGGTTGGTTTGCGAAAGTATTCTTCGCAGTTGATTTATCTGTACTTCTAATTCTTTTACTTCCAAAAGACGCAATGTAGCACGTATTTTATGGTGAACTAAAGCGAGTTGAGTTTCATAATCAGGTAAATGAGTAGAGGCTAATATTCTATTGAATTCTATCAAATCTGCTTCACTAAGTTCTAGAAGCTCAGTATAAAATTCTTTATCTGCTCCAGCAAGATTTTTGAAATAAGAGTAATTCAATCCTCCTTTAATTTCATTTTCTTGAGGAACTTGTTTTTGAAGTTGTGTATAACTATGTTGTGCAATTTTTTGATATAACTCGTTTGGATTGAATGGCTTACTCAAAAAATCATTCATTCCCACTTGTACAATTCGCTCTCTTTCATTTAAGAGAGTAGATGCAGTAAGAGCAATAATAGGAGTAAACTTATCTGTATTTTCCTCTAAAAGTCGTATCTGACGAGCCGATTCATAGCCATCCATAACAGGCATTTGCAAATCCATTAAAATAACATCAAAGTTGCTTTTCTTAAATAAATCTACTGCAATTTGTCCATTTTCAGCTATTTGATAATTTGCCCCCCAGTTATTCAAAAATTTCCTTACCAAAATTTGATTGACTTTGTTATCTTCTACAATTAAAATATTTACCCCTTTCAAGTTTTTAATATTTGTAGCATCAGGAAGGTTTGCTGTAATTGGTTGTATTTTTCCAATCTTAAAACCAAGTTGAAAACTAAAAGTAGAACCTACCATCATTGTACTCATCACATTGATAGTTCCTCCCTGAAGTTCGACAAGTTGTTTTGTAATAGCAAGTCCTAAACCTGTTCCTCCATATTTGCGAGAAGTATCTTCTTCAGCTTGTGAAAAGTCATCAAAAATTGAATTTATTTTTTCAGGTGAAATACCAATGCCTGTATCTGAAACAGCAAATAATAATTCTACTTTTTCGGTTTTGTGATGCAAAAGGCGAACTGTAATAGTAACTGTTCCTTCATCAGTAAATTTGATAGCATTTCCGATAAGATTGTTCAATATTTGGGACAGACGTGTCGAATCTCCAAGTAATGATTTGGGAATATTTTTATCTACATTACTACGAAGAAGAATGTTATTTTCATCAGCACGAGCCTTAAAGATTTCTACTGTATTCTGAATCAAGGCAGGCAAATCAAACTCAGCTTGTTCAAAAGCCATTTTACCAGCTTCCATCTTTGAGATATCTAAAACACTATTAATAAGAGAAAGTAAGTTTTGAGCCGAAAACTCCAAAATCTCTATATTTTCAGCCATTTCACCTTCTAATCTATCATTTTTTAGAAGGTGTGTCATTCCGATAATAGCATTTAGAGGAGTTCTAATTTCATGACTCATGGTTGAGAGAAACTGCTCTTTTGTTTTTGTAGCTGCTTCAGCTTGCTCTTTTGCCTTTTTTAGGTCTTCATTGGTTGCCATTAACTCAGCAGTGCGCTCCTTTACTTTGCTTTCTAAATCTTCATTGGCACTTTTAAGAGCATTTACTAATTGTCTATTTTCGGTACGCAAAGAATAAGTTTCCAAGGCTTTATCAATTGTCAAAAGCATTTCATCTTTATTCCAAGGCTTTACCAAATACCTAAAAATTCCACATTTATTGATAGCTCGCATAATGTCTTCTGTATCACTATAGGCTGTCAAGATAATACGAACTGTATTTGGAAAACTTTCCGCAACTCGTTCCAAAAACTCTACACCTGTCATTTCTGGCATTTTTTGGTCAGAGATAACAAGTTGAATATCATTAGTTGATAAAACCTCTAATCCTTCTTTTCCAGAAATAGCCGTAAAGATAGTATAATGTCTTCTAAACGAACTTTTAAAAATACGCAAATTACTCTCCTCATCATCTACATAAAGAATAGAAGATATTTTCTTTGTTTTTGCAATTGCTTCTGTATCAGAAATCAGATTTGAATTAGTAAAGGTATCAGACATTTTATAAAAGTTTCCTGTAACTTGGTGTATTTAAATTATTTTATAATTATAATATATTAAACTTTAACTAAATATATTCATTTTTTCTGTACAATGCCAAAGAATTATCCCTAAACTTACCGAAACATTGAGAGAATGTTTTGTTCCAAATTGTGGGATTTCTAACGCAGCATCACAATTTTGCAAAACTTCTTCATCTACTCCAAAGGCTTCGTTACCAAAAACAAAAGCATATTTTGTTTCTTCTTTAGGGAAAAATGTATTTAATTTCTGACTTTCTGTTGTCTGTTCGATAGCAAAAATAGAATATCCTTGGCTGCGTAAAGTATCAATAGCTTCATTTGTCGTATCAAAATATTCCCAGTCTACAGATTCGGTTGCTCCTAAAGCTGTTTTTTGAATTTCTCGGTGTGGAGGTTTGGCAGTAATTCCACATAAAGCAATTTTTTCAATAGAAAAGGCATCAGATGTTCTGAAAGCTGCACCTACATTATGTGCGCTTCTAACATTATCCAGTACAATAACTATGGGTTGCTTTTTTTGTTCTTTAAATTCGTCGATTCCAATTCTATTAAGATTGTCTAGTGAAAGTTGTTTCATAAATAATGATTAATACAAGTTTGATTTTATTTTCCTACAAAGTTACAAAAATCTTGTTTTTATCTTGAAATTCTCTCAAAATGAGTTATTTGATTATCTCTCTATTCTAAATATCAAACTTTATTTTTTTAGTAAGTAGAGCTGAATCAATTTTATATTAAACAAAAACCCTCAAAATCTATTTTAATAAGTAAAGAATTATCATTTTTTCAACTCTAATTTTTTAAAAAAACTCTCATTATTATGGACAATAAAAAAGAAACTCAAAAACAACAGAAAGAGGACAGAATAGTATTAGAAGAATTACAACATACTAATACAACACCTTCACCTAACTCTCCTCTGCATACATTAGATACACTTAGTGAAACAATGAATGCACTAAAAAACAAAGGCTATTCAACTGATTTTAATCTCAAAAAAGAATGTTTGGTGTGTGAGAAAGATGGAAAAGAAATTCATGTCTATCCAAATGAATTTGAAATTGAAGATACATTCCGTTTTGAAGGAGAAACAAATCCTTCTGATGCGTCTATTTTATATGCTATCAAATCAGATAAGCATAATTTAAAAGGTGTTTTGGTAAATGCGTATGGTGTTTATGCTGATGATATGGCTGGAGAAATGGCAAAAAAGTTTAAGTAATATAATTTAAGTAAATTATTCATAAAAGATAAAAATAGAGTTTCAAAAATGAAGCTCTATTTTTTTTGTTTATTACAAATAAAATTTTGCTAATGAACTAATTTAGCCTTTCTAGTGGTTTGTAGTTTTAGAAAGTAAGTAAAAATCAAGACAAAACAACAAAAACAATGATTACAGGAAAAACACTTATTGATTTAGGATTTAAGCCAAACAAATGGTTTAAAGAAGCTATTGAATATGCCAATCAATATAATTTGGAAGGCGATAAATTATTAAATTATTTAGAATCAATACGCCCAACTATTATCGAACCTTTTTCTGTTGCGCTTGATTATCACAAAAATATTCGTGCAGAATCCGATTTAGAAATTTCGAATGTAGAGCAAATCCATAAAACAATGGCAGAGCTAATGAAAACCCCTACTTTAGTAGATGGTGCAGTTATGCCAGATGCTTGTCCAACAGGTGGAACGGGTCAAATCCCTGTGGGTGGAATTGCCGTTGCAAAAAATGCTATTCATCCAGCTATGCACAGCGCAGATATTTGCTGCTCAGTTATGATGACTAATTTGGGGCAAATCGACCCTAAAAAAGTTTTGGATAAAGCTCATTCACTTATTCATTTTGGAGGAGGAGGAAGAAAAGATATATTTGACTTACCTAGAGATTTAGAAGACAAAATTAAATCAAATCGTTTTCTCAACTCTGAAAGAAGTTTGAGTTTTGCTCGTACACATTTAGGAACACAAGGAGATGGAAATCACTTTTTATATGTAGGACGTTCTGACAAAACAGGTGAAACAATGCTTGTTACGCACCATGGAAGTCGTGGTTTTGGAGCAAATTTATATAGTACAGGTATGAAATTAGCCGAACTTTTCAGAAAAGAAATTTCACCTAAAACACTAGCCAAAAACGCTTGGATTCCTTACGATACAGAAGAAGGAAAACAGTATTGGGAAGCTCTTCAAATTATTAGAGAGTGGACAAAACTAAATCATAAATTGATTCATGATACTACACAAAGAAGACTTAAAGTAGAAACATTAGACCAGTTTTGGAACGAACATAATTTTGTTTTCAAAGAAGATGATTTATTTTATCATGCCAAAGGAGCAACTCCTTTAGATGATAAATTTGTTCCCGATTCGAAAGATGGTTTACGTTTGATTCCTCTGAATATGAGCGAACCAATTTTGATTGTAAAAGGTGAAACTACTGATTCTAATCTTGGTTTTGCTCCACATGGTGCAGGTAGAGATGTGAGTCGTACTCAACATAAGAAAAGCAAAGGTGATAAAACCAAGGAACAAATTTTTGCAGAAGAAACAGAAGGTTTAGATGTTCGTTTTTTCTCTGGACATATTGATATTTCAGAATTGCCATCGGCTTACAAAAATGCTCAAAACGTACAAGACCAAATGAAAGAATTTGGACTTGGTAAAGTAGAAGACAAAATTTTGCCATATGGTTGTATTATGGCTGGCGATTGGCAAATTGATGCACCTTGGAAAGTAAAAGCTAGAAAAAAACGTGAAGCAAAGGAAAGAAAAGCCAAAAATAAAATTTCTAGAGAGAAATATAGAAATAGATAGTTTTTGTATTTCTGTATTTTTCTAGGAAAATAACTTACTGTTTACCAAAATAGCCTTTGAATTATTATCAAATAATTTGAAGGCTATTTTTGTTTTTTTCTTTTATCAAATTTAAAATTAGAACCTCCTTCATATCGTATTTTGTGTATAAAAATTGCTGTTTCTTTAGATTGAGATTTGATTTGTATAGGAATCTTCTGAAATGTAGAGAATATCTTCAAGGCATTGAACAAATATGTTTTGTTCCGAAATATGTAATTATTTATTTCAAAATTTAATGCTTCTTCTTGTTTATTTTTTTTATAATGAATTTGAAGATAATTCTTATGTGGTTCTTTTTCATCTTCACTAAGGATAATTCGGGTTATATATTCTACTGGTAGTATATATTGATTTATTCCATATTTACTAGCAAAACCTAAATATTTATTACTGATAAAAAATGTATTGTTTGTGAAAATTCTATTTACCGAAGTCATATTTCCTCCAAAATACCAATCGTGAACAAATCCAAAAAGATTCATTGCACCAACAAAAATAAGTGTACCAAGAAAAGGAAAGAAATTCGTATCAGAAAAAATAAAGAAAACACTAATTACTCCTAAAATTATTTGAATATAATAATTGAATTTATTGTGAAACAAAGGATGAATAAGTCATAGTTTGTGTTTTTTTTGTATCCAACTACCTTTTATACTTGCTTCTGGAATTGAGTTCTGCCCCTCTTCAGAAAAAGGAAGAGAATCATAAAATAATATGTCTCCTTCAGCTCTCAATTTCATAACAGATTGAACAGGAAAGCTATATAATGTATTAGTTTGTTCACAATGAGTTTTTTCTAAGTAAAACCAACTGTCTTTTAGAAAAACAGATTTACACCCTTCACAAAATACTACCTCATCATTTTCTTCAATTAAATCACCCGTAATAGGGTCTTTTCTATTTTGTAATAAAAATTCTTGATGTGTTTTTCTGTTTATTTTATGAAGATGCATTATCTGAAATTAAAAGAATACGAAAAATAAATTTTAGTTATTTTTGAAATATGATATTTATGATTACGATTTTTTTTGAGTAAAGTTTAAAGATGAATTTAAGAAAAGACCTATTAAATTTACATTTTGCTAATTTTATTATAAAAACTTTATTCTTATTCCTTTTAGTATTGAATTTAGTTTGCTAATTTTGGAAAAGTGATTTTAAATAAAACGTAAATACGTATTTATTTTTTCACAGTACAAACTTATTTTCTTCTTATTCTTCTCCCTTTTTCTTTATGAGTAACCGTCTAAAAACTGGTTTAATTTTACTCACCATTGCTTTTTTATTAGGTTGTATTTTGGTGCAAATGTTTACACAAACCCTAAAAAGTGAAATCACAACTTTGCCAGAAGGTTATCATAATGTACTTATTCGTGTACCAACTACTTTTGAGTTTTGTGGAGAACAAGTTCCTCTCTACGATGAAGAAGTAAAAGAGAGTTTTGATAAAGAATTGTATATCAATGTTTTTCGCCATTCTTCTACTAGTTTGATTATTAAACGTTCTGAAAAATTTTTTCCAATAATTGAGCAAATTTTGAGAGAAGAAGAAGTTCCTGAAGATATGAAGTACATTGCTGTTATTGAAAGTGGACTTGAAAATGTACGTTCTTTTGCTGGTGCAGATGGTTATTGGCAATTTATGGAAGAAACAGCAAAAGAGTTTGACTTAGAGATTTCTAAAGAGGTAGATGAGCGTTTTCATATTGAAAAATCTACTCGTGCGGCCTGTAAATACCTAAAACGCTCTTACAAAAAATTTGGAAACTGGACACTCGTAGCAGCTTCTTACAATCGTGGAATGGGAGGAATGAATGCAGCATTACGCAATCAAAATGCTATTTCTTATTATGATGTTGCTCTAAACAATGAGACAGCTCGTTATATCTACCGTGCTTTAGCATTTAAAGAAATTATGCAACATCCTGAAAAGTATGGTTTTGTTATTCCTAAAGAATTACGTTATCCACCTGTAAAATACAGAAAAATACCTCTTGATACTACTATAAATGATATTTCAGCACTAGCCGTGAAATATGGAATGAGTTATAAGACATTAAAGTATCATAATCCTTGGCTCTTAATGAATAAACTTACCTTTGATAAAAAAGACATAAAAAACAAAAAACAGTATATATTACTTGTTCCTCAAAACCCTCCTATGCCTCACTCCAATGTTTTGGCTCAAGAATCTTTACAAATGCAAAAGATGCTAGATTCTATTCTTCACGAAGAAGATACAGTGATTGATATTCAAGATGTGAAATAAAAAATAACTAAAAAAAACTAAGTAAAGTGAAATTTACTTAGTTTTTTGTTGTTTTAGCAATACCTATTTGTCTTATTATCTTATCAAAATTATTCTTCTGAATGCTTTACTGAAACTAAATTAATATTTAGGTCAATAGATTCAATATAATCTTCTCCGTTTTCTAACATATCGTAATCATCTTCTCTATAATGCCAATTTATAGTTACATTTCCTCCTTTTTCTTTTTCATATATTTCCAACGTTTCTAAAAGATCTTGAAAACGCCTTGAAGTAGCTGTATTAAAATAAGAAAGTTGAAAGTTAAGTAAAATAGTTCTGTTTGGAGTTTCTAAATAACGATCCAACCACTCAAAAACAGGTGCAAATATTTCTTCTGCGTGTTCGGGATATGACTGTCCTTCTATGCTCAAAACTCCTGTATGTCCATTAAAATCAATGGTAGGGGTAAATTTTTGACCTTTTAAAAAAAAATTTTCCATAATTATTTGCTATAATTTTGATAGCTAATGCTTTTCTAAGTAGTTATTAGAAATAATAGTAATAAGGAAATAGTTTTACTACTATTTTCTTTAATTTTATAATTTGGCTTTTTTCTCTTCTTCTGTACTCATAGGCTGCCAATCTTTATCTACAGTTACTGTAATAGAAAAAAAGCTAAGTTTTTCTGAAATAGTTTCAAAATTTATCTCTAAAGGATTTCCAGAACGTCTAACCATATCTATCAAACCAACATGTGCGCCTGTACTTGTTTTTCCTTTTGCATTTTTTCGCTCTTGTCTATAGTACTCTGTTAGATGTTTTTTATCTAACCCATTTATATAATCACAACGCTCTTCTAAGGCTTCTCGTTGATGTTTTCTGACCATATTTCCAGCACTTAAAGAGTAACAATCAGGCAAATCACGAATAGCTACTATTCCTACTCCAATATGAGCATTAGTCGTGTAGAAGTGTTTTTTTTCTGCTGAATGATGATAAATATTTTGAGCAAGCTCTATAAAAATAGCAAATATTTTACTTTTTATAGTTTCTCTATCCGAAATTTTTTCTTTCAGATTCTCTGCTATCTCTGATAAAACAGATTGCGACAAAGCACCTTGAAAAATAGCAGTAATACCATTTTTATTAAACTCGTTGTAATATTTAGTAATCTGAAAATCGTCGTGCATATTCTGCCGAAATATAGGAGAATTAATTAAATAATAATTTCAACGAATAAAAAGAGTATTCGCTTGGCTTATTTTTGCCTAATAAATATACACTTTTTGTATAATTATATAAAGTTGTAAAAATAAAATTGCTCTAATTACAGCAATAATCAATGATATATTTAACACAACTTGAAGTGATATTTTATTATAAGCTATCCACAATTTAATATATATAATTCAGAAAACAAATACTCTTTCTATTTTTTCTTAAAAATATTCAATCTAAAGAAGATATAAATAAGAAGTTCAAATTCTGATGGTGTTCTACAAAGTAGGGTATTTTATTATCCTCTCTCTGTTGAATTAAATCATTACTAGTAGAAACATCAACAATGATAAAAATAGCCGTTGTTGGTATCTTTAATAACAGCAAAAAACATTCTACTTTTTAAAATAACTCTTCAATTTTTATTTAAAGATAAGTTTTTATCAAACCATTATAATTCTCGTTTGTTATTCGTACTTTTGCATCCTTAAAAGACACAAACAAAAAACTATTTTTACTCAAAAGAAAAACCAAAAATGGACGAATTAATTAAGTTTGGGCTGGTTTGTTTTACTACTTATTTTACTATTATCAATCCATTGGGAGTAATGCCTGTATTTATGACCATGACGGCAGATCTTAGTGATGAAGACCGTACTGCAACAGCTAGAAAAGCTCTCATTACAGCTTTCTTTACCATGATTGCTTTTGCTTTTTCAGGACAATTACTTTTTGAATTTTTTGGTATTTCGGCTGATGCATTTCGGGTAGTAGGAGGAATCATTTTTTTTATGATGGGATATGATATGCTGCAAGCACGTCTTATTCGTACCAAAATGGAAGAAGAGTCTGTCAAAAGTTATGTAACTGATATTTCTATTACTCCATTAGCTATTCCGATGATTTGTGGGCCTGGTGCAATCACAAACTCTATTGTCATGATGCAAGACGCAGGCACTTTTGATAAAAAAGCTGTTTTGATAGGTGTTATGTTTATTATTTGCTTAATTACCTTTTTTACACTTTGGGCTTCTTCAAAAATCTCTAAAATGCTCGGAGAAACAGGTAATAAAATTTTGATGCGATTGATGGGACTTATAGTAATGGTAGTAGCAATTGAGTTTTTTAGAAGTGGTCTAAAACCGATTGTAATAGACATTGTTAAAGCTGCCATGAACTAATCAGTTCATGAGTGTGTTTTAGAGGTTAGAAAGAACTTTTCACTTTCTAACCTTTTTTTATTGTTTTTTACCAAAGTATTCTAAATATTTAACTATAAGTTAAGATTTTATTATAAAAATAGATAGACAGTTTAATACAATGATTTTAAAAGAATATATATGTTATATTGATAATTACAAAAAATATACAGATTTCAATTCTTTAGGTCTTTATCGTTCTATTGTAGAAAATACAAATCTGAATCTTGAACAAAAAATAGAATTAAGGGAATATGCTCATAAGACATTCAAAAAAAGTTTTGATTTCCTACAATTAAAAGACCCAGTTACATTTTTTAAAGTTTCTACTCTAGGACAAACACTTACACAAGGTGATATAAGTCAATTTTGGCAAAACATAAGACGAAATCAACAAAAAATTCTAGCTGATAAGAAAATTAAACATCGAAATTTTGGTATTTATTCGAAACATGAATGTGGTTCTGAATTTTGTCGTTTGCATGGAATAATGCTTAGACAAAATTCTAGTATAGCCGAAACTTGTATGAGCTTTGATGGAGATAAAAACAAACATAATTTAGAAGCAAAATCTATAAGACAACAGAAAGAGAAAGTAAAAATTAAGCAAAAATTGAGATTTTAAAATTAAACTACAAAAATCGTCATTGAGAGGAAACAATGCAAGCTACTATAAACTAATCAGTTAATGAGCAGTTTTTAGATGTAAGTGTATTAAAAACTGATGTCAATTTTCTCATTTTCTTGATAGCATCAAAACAAAAATATTTATAGTCAAAAACAAAACTCATTCACTAAAGAACATCAACAAAATACCATCTATTGATTCATTTCTGCATCATTTCCCTCAAAAATAAGGTTAAAAATAGCCTGCTAAAAATCTTTTTTTCAAAACAATAATTATTATTACCTTTGAAAAAACATACTCCAACTAGGTAAACCATTACAACCAATCACTAAACATGAACAACATCGAAAACGTATTAAATACTATCAGAATTAAAAGCCCACTTGTACACAACATTACCAACTATGTTGTGATGAATACTACTGCAAATGCTTTATTAGCTATAGGTGCTTCACCTGTTATGGCACATGCCATTGAGGAAGTAGAAGAAATCACTTCTATTTCATCCTCTTTAGTAATTAATATGGGTACTCTGAGCGATAAATGGGTAGATAGTATGGTGTTGGCTGCCAAAAAAGCTAAAGAAATCAATACTCCTTTCGTTTTTGATCCTGTAGGGATAGGAGCTTCCACATATAGAACCCTAACTGCACAAAAAATTATAGAAACAGCTACTCCAAATGTAATTAGAGGCAATGCTTCTGAAATTATGGCTCTATGCAAACTAAGCAACAGTACAAAAGGAGTAGATAGTACAATGAAAACAGAAGATGCTGTTGAAGGAGCTATTAATTTATCAAAGAAACTAAATAATACTATCGTCGTAAGTGGTGAAGTAGATTATATTATCACAGGCGATGCTATAAATAAAATCTCTAATGGAAGTGCATTAATGCCAAAAGTTACAGGTATGGGATGTACAGCCACATCTATAGTAGGAGCTTGTATTGCTGTTGAATCTGACATTCATTTAGCCTCTACTGCTGCAATGGCAATTATGGGAATAGCTGGTGATATGGCTGAAAAATTATCACAAGGACCAGGTAGTTTTCAGTTTAACTTTTTAGATAGTTTATATATATTGTCTGATGAAGATATAAAGACAGAAATAAAATTACAAAAAGAGGAAATAAAATTAAATGTCTAATGATAGATTACTCTTTAATGTTTGTGACAGATGATAGCATTACAGATGATACTATCTTTTTCAGAATTTTAGAAGACTCATTGAAAGGTGGAGCAACTATTATTCAGCTAAGAGAAAAATCTTGTAATACAGATTCCTTTTACAAACGTGCCTTAACATCAAAGCTGCTTTGTAATTCATACAATGTTCCATTAATTATTAATGACAGAATAGATATTGCCTTAGCAGTAGATGCAGATGGAGTACATATTGGACAAACAGATATGCCTTATAAAATAGCTAGAAAATTAGTAGGTAACAACAAAATAATCGGTTTATCGGTGAGTGATAACCAACAAGCTATTGAAGCTAATAAATTGACTGTTGATTATATAGGTATCTCTCCAATTTTTGATACTCACACAAAGAAAACAGATTTAGCTCCTTCTTTAGGCATTGAAGGTCTTAAAATGATTAGAAAATTATTTTCAAAACCCATTGTCTGTATTGGAGGAATAAAAAAAGAGAATGTTGCAGATATTATCAAAAATGGCTCTAACGGTATTGCAGTAGTATCTGCTATCTCTAAAGCAGAATATCCTGAACAAGAAACAAAACTATTAAAAGAAATTATATGTCAAACTGGTTTAATACAGTAAGAGAAAAAACTGACTTTATACTTGAAGAAATAAAAGCTCATCCTTTTATTATTGAATTAACAAATGGCACTCTTCATAAAGATATATTTCAGTTTTATATCAATCAAGATTCATTGTATTTATCTGAATATAAGAAAATATTAGCCTTATTAAGTGTTAAGTGTGAAAATACAAACGACACTCAATTTTTTCTAAATTCAGCAACAGGAATTATAAACGTCGAAAATGCACTACATCAAGTTTTTCTTGATAATGAGCAATTTAATAATGAACTCTCTCCTAGTTGTGAATTATATACAGGATATTTAGCACGTATTGTAAATAATCATTCTTTAGAAGAAGCTCTTGCTGCTGTATTGCCCTGTTTTACCATATATAAGGAAATAGGAGATTATATACTTCATCATCAAAGCAACAAGGAAAATAATCCTTACCAAGATTGGATAAATACGTATGGAGGAGAAGATTTTGAAAACTCGGTAAATAAGGCAGTAGAAATTACTAACAGATATGCAAAAAATGCTTCCGATGAAGTATTGAGCAAAATGGAAGTAGCTTTTAAAAAAGCATCAAAATTAGAATGGATATTTTGGGATAGTGCATATAATAAAGAACAATGGAAAATATAAAAACATCTTATTGTAGCGTCCTAACCATTGCAGGAAGTGATTCTGGAGGTGGTGCAGGCATTCAGGCAGACATTAAAAGTATTAGTGCCTCTGGTGCTTATGCTGCATCTGTAATTACAGCTACCACAGCTCAAAACACACAAGGTATATTGGATATACATCCAATACCTATTTCTCATATAGAAAAACAATTGGATGCAGTATTAAGTGATATTGAGTTTGGTGCAATAAAAATTGGAATGCTACATTCTTCTGAAGTAATTGATGCCGTTGCAAAGAAACTGAGTCATTATAAAGTTAAGAATATTGTACTAGACCCAGTAATGGTTGCTACTTCTGGAGATAGGCTTATTGTCAATGATGCTATCTCTACTTTAAAAGAATTTCTCCCAAAGGCTAGTTTAATTACTCCCAATATTCCTGAAGCAGAATTATTAATAGGGCATTCAATTGAGTTAGATAACCTAGAAAGTTCAGCTATAGAAATTGGGCAATTATACAATACATCTGTTTTATTAAAAGGTGGGCATTTAGATTCTAAGGAAAATGAAATTACTGACATCTTATATATACATAAAGATAAAAAAGTAATAATCATAAAAAATCCTTGGATAGATACTAAAAATACTCACGGGACAGGCTGTAGTTTGTCATCAAGTATTGCTGCTTTTTTGAGTTTGGAACATAGTTTAGAAGATGCAGTAAAAAAAGGATGTCATTATATAAACCAAGCCATAGAACAAGGAAAAAACAAAATTTTAGGCAAAGGAAATGGAGCTATTAATCATTTTGGATTAAAATAATTAGGTAAGAATTTATTTAAACAATTGGTTTAAAATCCTACTGTCTACTTGACCATGTTTTCAAAAAATAGCTCAATTGCTTCTACTAAAAACTCTAGCCAAAACTACTTCTACAAAAACAGCAACCAAAGCAGCTATAATAAAATACCTCCACAAAGGAATATTCTCATTTTTTTCCTTAAAAGTAGTTGCAAAATCCTGAGCATCACCATCATTCAAAGAAAAAATCTGAACATTTGATTTTTCTGCCCATGCTTTTGTGAGTTCTTCTTTTGTATGAAAATCAAGATAAGATTCTTTTCTTGAATAATTGAAGGCAAGCAAAGTTTCTATTTTCCTTGTTTGTTTGTTTCGAAGCTGATAAACACCTGCTTTAAGCGAAGAACGAGGAATTTCGAAAATGATTTTATTTCCAGAAATACGCTGAGATGGAATTATAGCCTGATTGTTTGTAGAATTTGGACTTGCGACTTCTTGAGTAGAATTATTTTGCAAAGGAACTAACTCAAAAACACTATTTTTTTGAAGTGAATCCAAAGACAAAATAGCCGTCTGTTCTTCCAAATTATAAGCTAATAAATCAGCTTGTGATAAGCTACTTAACGCAATTTTGTACATTGTCGGAACGAAAAGAGCATGTTTTCCGAATCCACTCCAATTATTCTCCAAAGGTGCAGAACAAACAAAAACGTTTCCTTCTGCTGTCTGTTGGCGCATCAAAAAAGGTTGTCCATTTCTAAATTTTAAAATGGATTGTCCAGATGAAAGTCCAGACCAAACACTAGTTGCAACAGGCATAGACATAGAAGGAGAAATTTGCTCAAAAACTCCTTCAAAAAATGGCTCATTTTCAGATGGAGGCAAAAGTGCAAGACCAACACCAGCTTCTGCATTTATTCCACGAATAGAAATTCCTAAAGCTGAATTAAAATCTATTGGTTTTGAATTGGGAGCAGGAAAAACCAAAACATTTCCACCACTAGTAAGAAATTTTCTCAATGCTCGTTGTAAGGCTTCATCAATAGAATATATTCCTTCCAAAACTACCAAATCTGTATTTTGAAGTAAATTATAATCTAAGTTTTGAGTAGAAGTAGCAGAAAAAACAAAGAAATCAGCATTGGTAAAAACATTATTTATATAAGTTTGCGCTTCACTTTGCCTTTCAAATATATTCAGAATATTTATTTTTGGTGCAATTCTGAGTGTAAAGAAATAGTCATTATCAAATAAAACTGGATAATCTTCAATACTTATTTTGGCTGAAACAGTTCCTGTTGTTTTGGTAATTGAAAAGTTCATTTCAATTTCCTTCGAACTCTGCGCTGGTAAACTGACTACACTTGCCGAAACTTGATTATTATCAATAAATAATTGCAAACTTTTATTTTCAATAGCTTCAGTTCCCAAATTACGAACACGAATTGTTATATTTTGTGGTGTATTGGGTTGGACAAATGGATTATCTAACCAAACAGAATCAATTAATAAAGTAGAAACTTTAGAAGGAGAAACTGGCAAAACATAATAATTATAAGCAGAATCAAATTCTATTTCATTAAGATTTGGAAGTGTATTTTTTTGAAAATCTGAAATCCAAAATATATTTCCTCCTTTTGTGCCTTCCTGATTTGCTTCAAAAGTTTGAAGTTGTTTTTTATAAATCTCTTCAATATTGTGATTAATTCCACTAAAATCAATTGTAGAGAGTTTGTCTGTAATATTTGTTTTTGGATAGAAAAAATTTGTATTTCCTTCAAAAGAATTATCTAAAAGCTGAAAAGTAGCTGATTTTGGAAATAGATCAGGAATGGTTTGGGCATAAGTAGCACCCAAATCTAAAAGGCGTTTATTATCCTGTTCATTTTGAAGGCTAAACGAATTATCCAAATAAATAGAAACTTGCTGCCTAGCCGAAATTGAAGAAGAATCTGCATTTTTAGAAGGCAAGATAGGACGAGCAAAAGCCAAGACCAGCAACCCAATAAATGCCATACGAGCAAGCATAATCAAGATATGTTTCAGACGATTTCTTGACTTAGAAGCCTGCTGAACCTGCCTTAAAAATTCGACATTAGTAAATAACACTTTTTTCGGACGTTGAAAGTTAAAAAGATGGATGATAATGGGAATAATCATCAACGATAAAGCCCAAAGAAGAGAAGGATTGAGAAATTGCATATAAAATTGTACAAGTGTTTTGTTTTTGATGTCGCTGTCGCTAAAACACCAACAACGGCAAAAGTGAAAACGAAATTACATAATTCTTAACAAACTATTTCCTATAAAAGCATAAAAACTATTTCTAGTAGATTTATCACGACAAATTTATGTCTTCTTATCTACTTATATTTATGTCTTTTGAAAATACTACATCTATTCAAAATTTGGGTAATTAACTTAGATTGAGTCCTATTTTTTAATTTAGCTGATAAAAAGATATATCTATGTACAAAAACGAATTCTTTATCAAACTTTCAAAAATTAGAATCTTCTAAAATATCAAATAAGATAAGGCATTAGATTGATATTATTAAGACCATTTAATTGTATAAAGTTCTGAAAAATTGATCAGATTAGTTTCTTCTTCTCTACGCAATTTAGTTTCAGATTTTCCAACTGTATCAAATACGGTAATAGGTATAGGGGTAGTAGCACCTACTTCAACTGATACATTTCTTGTATCAAACTTTAATTCGTGTGTGTGTGCTAAAAAATGTTCTTTTTCTTGTGTACCAACTTTATCTCCTAATACTGTATTAGAGCCAATTTGAGTTCGTTTAGTTGCTGTTTTATCAATATTGCTTTTATTGTTCCAAGATCGGCTAAAATAACCTCTAATGTTTGGAAGTAATGAATAGCCATCTGTACTTTTACCAAATCTGCCATTTAAAACTGAGTCCAAACGAGTATAGTTATTATTAAGAGACTTGGATTCTTTACAAAGAGATAATTCGTAGGCTGGTGGATTTTGTGTAGCTATATATTGTTTTCTTTCACCAATAACACCAAGAACCATAGGTGTGAGATTTTCAAGAGCTATCTTTCCAATATTAGCATAAATTTTATTTATAGTAATAACAGCATTATTTTGTTTGCATTCCAAAGAAATAGTAAGATTTTTTGCAGTGGTACTTACTTCAATAGTAACCTCTATTTCATACTCAGTTTCTTTTGTGATTTCATTTGTAACCTTATTTTCAATTACTCCATCACTTAAACTAAAACTAATTATTGTATTTTGTGGGACACTAATATGTATTTTTGCTGTAACAGTTTTTCCTTTGAGATAACTTTCCCATCTTGGAAACTCATTTACTTGTTGCTTGAAAATCATAAAATTTTCAGACACAGAATTCACAGTAATTACACAAGAATTATTTTTTAATTCGATATTAGCACCTTTACCTTCATTCTGATACATCCAGCCATCAGGATGATTGTATGCTTTAATTTCATTATTTTCTATTTGTTTATTACTAAATAGTAAAAAATCTCCATTATAAACAAGATTTTTTTGCTGTAAAGCAAAAATAATATCAGGTAGATTATTCATAGTTATAATAGTTTAAAAAAATGAGCAGTATTAAATTAAGATGTTCAATACTGCCCATTCTTTTTAGTTTAAGAACTTAAACTGACCATAAAATAGAAAATGTTAAGAGTGAGAACGAAAAGTAACTCTTTTTACTTAATTTTATAGTGCGTTTAGTCTGGATTTATTGTAGCTCCTTCTTTGATTTCAGTGGTACTTGTATAGACTCCATATTTTTGTTCCCAGCTAATTGTAGTAACACCAAATGGTCTTGTTGCTACCCAACTTGTATTTCCTGAACCATCTTGAGAATATTTAGTCAAAATTAGTTTTTGTCCTTTTAAAGCACCTCCTCTATCTTGTGGAGAGACTTGAAAGATTAATTTGAATATTGTCATGATATTATTGTGTTTTGCATACTTTCAAGTACACATTTTTTCCTACTCTAAAGACTTTTCGGATTCCGTCTGTGTAAGTAAAAACAAACTGTAGTAGCTACTCAATCAATTATTTTTCTTTTTCTTACATTACAAATTTACCTCAAGTATATAGTTATATTTATAGGGTTATTTCTTAATTTTGATAATTAAGGGTTTTTACTTGGCTTCCAATGAATTTTCTATTTCAATTTACTTCTTTCTAAGTGTTAAATTTATTGTGTATTTTACAAAAAAAAAAAATTAATCACACAAAAATGAATTATATAGTTTAAGACTATTTTTTATTACTTTTATAAAATCTAATTTATATATTTTTATTAAAATACTCTCATCCTTTAGATAGAGGAGCAACCTTACAGCACAAATAAAAAAGAGTTTAAATAAATCAGACTTATTTAAACTCTTTTACATTTTTTTAAAAAATTTAATTTCTTAATCACTTAAAAAGATTTCACTAGGGTCAATGATATGATTTTTACGGCATATACAATTAAACTTCATAAATAACCTTATGAAACACAAATAGGTTTTTTACTACCAAGGTGAAAACGGAGGAATAGGTTTAGTAACATTTGTAAAAATCCAATCTTCAATACCTGATTTGATATCAGTCAGATTTGGCTGCGAACATAGCATCAAATCTATCATTTGTCCGTGTATTTTGTCTTCCTTAATTCCAAAGAAGGAATATAAATTGTTTGTTTCTGCAAAAACTACTTTGAAGTTTTCAAAATTTATTTTAAAATATTTTACTATTCCTGCATTTTCTTGATTTTCTGAAGTAGCCGTTTTGTCAAACCATTGTTTTGAGCAAAGAACCCATTTCATCAATCTATCTTTAGCTTCTTCCTGTGTGATAATAATTTTGGAAGCATTTGTACTTGTTTTAGATGTTGGTTCTGTTATATTTATTTGTTTTACTTTGGTATGAAAGCTACTAATAAATATATTTTCCCCTACTTGACCATTTTCCAAACTTCCTGTAATAGAATCTACAAAAAAGAAAAAGAGTCGGTCTTCCCATATACCCAAATGACAATTTATTGTAGTAATTGATTTTCCTGTATCTTTTTCTAGTTGCAACCATTTTTCATAATTACTTTTACTAAATCCAAATCCAAGTCCAGAAGTAAGGTAATAATACCCTTTTTCTGTATTTCTAATTCTGTCCCACTCTCTAACACCTTGTATTACTTCTGTTTCGGTGTTTTCAAATTTGTCTTGTTTGTTGGTAATTTGTACCATTTCTGAAATATTCATTGTATAATTAAGTTTACTTGAAGTACTATATTTGCATAAACAAGATACAAAGTATTTAAATAATAACCAAAAAAAATATCTTTTCTTTAAAAAATAATATATTAAAACTGGGAATTACGAAAAAGTTTAGTGCTAATTCAAAAACTTATTACCTTTGTTTGAAAAAAAATGACTGTTGATTGCTACATTTACTTTCCTGCTATAAAATCAAGGGAGTAAAAAAAAGAGGTTGCATGACAACTTTTGCATCTCTCTAATTTTTATAGGCAAAAACTCTACATTTAAAGTTTTGAAAATTACAATCAAGCAACCAGTTCTATATTTTCACTCACCAAATAATCATTTGAAGCAGCTAATAGTCTATCAAGAGCAAAAAAAATTAATATTACATTATTTAGTAACATTCTTGACTTACTAAATTTCATTTTTCCACTTATAATAAAATAAATATCCATCATGCTCAACAACATAACAGCAAAACTATATATAGTTCTATCATAAGAATTAAAATTTACAGCATTATAATCAAATACAAACTGTAAAATCATAGGCAAAAGGGAAAAACACAGAACAATAATAATATTTTTTATATCAAAAAGATAAAAATATTTAAAATAAAGAAAAAATAGAAACGAAAAATTTATAAAAAAGGATAGAGAAAATAAAAATAAATTAGAACTTTTTGTAAAATAGGATATAATTGAGATATTAACTCCATTAAAAGTAAAAAAGAGAAATACATTATACCCCAGTAATGTTATATTTTGAGTGATTTTAAATATTTTTTCTCAGCTTCTTTATTATAGTTGATGATAAAATAATAGGTAAACAAGAAATGATTGTAATACGATTTTGAAAAACTTAATGTTTTTCTTACAAATCTACCTACTCTTTGTCTTAAAGTATTATTCCATCTTTCGACATGGTTAGTTTGTCCAGAATCTTTCCCAACACTATGGTGTTTTCCAGTTTTGGTTACCTTTCTATAGGCTTTCCAAAAGTCTGAGTATGTGTTAGTGTGTTTATAGTTTTCTGAGGAAGCGTTCTGTTAACTGAACACACATGTGTTCGTTTCCTCAGAGATGAATGAAACGCTTCCTTAGAAGTGTGATTAATTTAACTCATCTTCTTTCCTAACAAAAGTCATTTTTTCAGTTCAAAAAGTAGCCGTTCTTTGTAAGTATAAATTTATCTATCATTATAATTTACAGAACAAGATGAACGATTTACTTCAAAAATACAATGTTGCTAGTCCACGTTACACCAGTTATCCGACTGTTCCGTATTGGGAAAATACAGAACATAGCTTAGAAAACTGGCAAAACTCACTCAAAAATGCCTTTTGGACAAGTGGACGAGAAGTAAGTATTTATGTTCATTTGCCCTACTGTGAAAGTTTGTGTACGTATTGTGGCTGTACTACTCGCATCACAACCAACCACAACGTAGAAGAACCGTATATTGATTTGATAGAAAAAGAATGGAATTTATATCTTAAAACACTTCCTCAAAAACCAATTTTGAGAGAGGTTCATTTAGGAGGAGGAACACCTACTTTTTTCTCTCCAAAAAATCTTGCTCGCCTGATTACTATTTTCAAATCTACTTGTGATGTTCCCAATGATACAGAATGGGGTTTTGAAGGACATCCAAATAATACAACAAGAGAACATTTAAAGACTTTGAAAGAATTAGGTTTTAATCGTGTTAGTTTTGGAATACAGGATTTTGATGAAAATGTACAGAAAATTATAAATAGAATTCAGCCCTATAAAAAAGTAGTTGAATGTGTAAAAAACGCTAGAGAATTAGGTTTTGAATCTATTAATTTTGATTTGGTATATGGTTTACCTTTGCAAAATATCGAAACTATTCACGATACACTCCAAAAAACATTAGAATTAAGTCCTTCTCGCTTGGCGTTTTATGGTTATGCTCATGTGCCGTGGCTTAAACCTTCACAAAAGAAATTAGAATCTTTTTTACCTTCTGCTGATGAAAAAGCGAATTTGTATGCCATTGGCAAAAAATTATTGACCGAAAAAGGATACATAGATATAGGAATGGATCATTTTGCGTTGCCTACAGACTCACTTTTGAAGGCTTCTAAAAATGGAACTTTACATCGTAATTTTATGGGTTACACCACTCAATCGACAAGTTTGTCTATTGGTTTGGGAGTAAGTGCCATTAGCGATACGTGGACGGCATTTAATCAAAATGAGAAGAATCTGAAAGTTTATAAAGAAAAAGTAGAAAATAATGAATTTCCATTTTTGAGAGGGCATTATCTAACAAAAGAAGATTTAGTAATTCGCCAGCATATTTTGGATTTGATGTGTAGGTACGAAACATCTTGGAATGAAGAGCAATTTTATGAATTTGGCTTTGGAATTAATTTTGACCTTTTGGAATCTTTAAAACAAGATGGTTTGATAGAATGGAAAGCTAATAATTTGAAAATTACTGAAAAAGGAAAACCTTTTGTAAGAAATGTTTGTATGGCGTTTGATGTTCGACTTTGGAATTCAAAACTAAATAAAGAAAAAGTAGAAAATAAGCCGATGTTTAGCAAAATTGCTTAGAGCATAATTGAACAGTAGATAATACTTGTATTTTCACAACAAAACCAAATTTTAATCTTCAAAATATCATTTTTCTCACAGTGTATGATTTACATCCCAAACACTGTGAGAAAAATAAAACAATTATTTGCCTAAAAAATGATGTACTAAAGTCTTATTATAAAATATATTTCAATTTTTTGAACTAAAATAGTTATAAAAAACAGATATTCTCTAACTTTGATACTTTATTTGTATTGTTTTACGACTTCCTTCGTTTTATAGTCATACTTTAACAAATTATCAAAGATTACAAATTACGTTTTTATAAAAATATGGATTTTAAAAATAATTGGGTGTTATCCTTTTTGGTTATTTTATTTTTCTTTTTAGGCTTTCAAAATACCACATTTGCTCAACTAGCTGCTTTTAAAGTCAATAGCAGTACAAAGGGTTGCGCTCCTTTAACTGTGTTAGTTGAAGATATTTCTGGAGCTGACCCAGAATTAATTTTTTATAGGTTTGGAAATGCTCCTCCTCAAAAACCAACTACTTTTACCTTCGATAAACCAGGGATTTATTCCATTACACAACTTATTAATACGGCTGGGTCAGGAGGAGATTCACTTCCAATGCTAAATATAATTGAAGTTTTTGCGCCAAAAGTTGTAGATTTTGATGTTATTCGTTGTGCTGATAAAAAAGTCAGAGTTCAAATAAATGATGATTATTACGATTCTTATAAGATAGATTTTGGTGATAATCGTGATGCTATTGTTGGAGATAATGAATTTGCAGATCATACTTATAGTTCTGAAAATAATGCCACCATTACTGTAAGAGGTCTTTTTGAAGATGGTGCAGAAAACTGTACTCCAAGTAGCAAAATAATTACTCCAGTAGGAGCACTTTTAGCTCCTACAATAAATCTTGTAGAATACTTTGAAGATGGAAGTGCAAAGATAGAGTATGTTTTAGAAACAAACTTGACCCACCAATTAGAACTAATGACAGATAATGGTTTTGAAAAAGTAAGCGATATTTTAACAGGTTCTACTAGTTTTACTATTCAAGATGCTTTACCAAATTCTGTTTATCGTATTTCTGTTCAAGACTCATGTTCTAGTAGAATAGAGAGTTCACAGACTTTCTATATTTCTGATATAAATCTAAGTGGAGAAGAAGGTTATGTTGATATAAGTTGGACGATACCTAATGGCATTGATGAATCAGAATTTGTAAAAAACACATTATTAAAAGATGATAAAATATTTGATGAATACACTGATATTTCTTCTAATAGTATTTTTGATGAAGAAGTTGTTTGTAAAATTACTTATTGCTATCAAGTAGAAACTGAGTTTAGTTCTGGACTCAAAATTATTAGTCCCAAACGTTGTCTTTTGGCTGCATCTAATGTTATTCCTCCTGCTGTGGTTGGTGTATATGCTAGTTTTGTATCAAAAGGAAGAATAGCTTTATCGTGGCATTATCCTCTTGATGGTTCAGAAATAATAAGCGCAAAAGTTACTAGAAAGGATAAAGATGGAAACATAGATAATTATATAATAAGTCCTCTTGATTCTGTCTTTGAGGATAAACTTATCAATATTGATGCTGCTCCTTATTGTTATTCTATTACTTATAAAAATGCCTGTGACCTGACTTCTAAGTCTAGCCCTTCTATTTGTCCAACTATATTGAGGATGGAAGGAGAAACAGACGAAGAAGAAGGAACACTTACTTTTGAGTGGACTCCTTTTGAAGGATTATTGACAAGTAATTACGTATTAGAACAAACAGACTCTTTAGAAAAAGAGCCATTCAATACACAAAGTGTTTCTAGGTCAGGAACATATCCTCTTGGTATAGAAAGCCAAGAAAGTCAAACTAGTTATGTTAGGATTCGTGCAAACCTAAATGACACTACTTTTACATATTCAAATACGATTCGCATCGATTTCCCTTCTTTTGTTACTTTTCCAAATGCTTTTACACCAAATGGTGACAATCTAAATGATACGTATGGAGTAGAAAGTAAATTTATAAAAGAATTTAAAATGATAATTTTTAACCGTTGGGGAGAAGGTGTTTTTCAAACCAATGATATAAATGGGCGTTGGGATGGAAGATATAGAAATACTCTTGCTCCGTCTGGAGAATATACAATGAAAATAGTAGCGACTGACCAACGAGGAAGAGAATATATTTTTACTGAAATGGTGAAATTGATGAGGTAATTTTATTACTTTAATCAAATAATTAAACTACAAAATGCCTTTCTAAACTGGATTTAGAAAGGCATTATTTATTTTGTTTGTTAAAATGGTTTGCTTTTACTTTCCAAAACCAATTTTTTTCTGGCGAATTGAAAAATCAGAAAAATCTTCATTTAAAGGAACATTATAGATTTGTGCAAGTGTTGCAGGTTCTTTAAATTCTCTTTCAATTTTATTTAATTTTGCAATTTTATTAGCATTTTCGGCAGGAATAGCTTCAAAACGATGAATTCCTAACAAACGCCCTTCACGTAGTAATGCTTTATCTAAGTTTTTGATGTCTGTATTAAATGTACAAATGATTTTTAGATTCAACACATCCGACAAAAGACCATCTGAAACATTCAAAAGATTTGCTATCGAACTTTTGTCAGTATTAAACAAATCACGAGCCTGTACAGAATCTTCTGATTCTTCAATTATCAAAACAGCATCTTGATAATCAGACAGGAAAGTAATCAAATCTGGACTGGTAATTTCTCTTAGAAGCGTAATTGGATAAAAAATAAATTCTATCTCTGGTTTTGCTTTACTAATCAGATAACGAATATAATTTGTCTTTCCACTTCCTGTTACACCATGAAAGATAAATAACCCAGAGTTATTTTTTTCGTTTATTTCGTTTACTAAAATCTTATGTTTTTCTTCAAATTTGTCTCCATAATACAAATTCAAATCTGGAATTTCTGGGGGTTTGATTTGATGTTTGCGAAGCGTAAGCCCTGTTCGTGGCGTATTTCCTACAATATTAATATATCGTTTGTCATCATCTTTAGTTTCTATAATACACTTTGTAGCAAGTTCGAAGATTTTTTCTAATTTTTCTACTGGTGTATCTTCAACAGCTGTTATCATATCAAACCTAAAAATAACATCATCTAATTTTTGAACAGCATCATAATTCATATTTATGATAATAGATTCGTCATCTAACATCAAATACCAATCTATCGAATAACGAGTTTCTTTTTTATTATAAGTAGTATTACGACGATAGACAGAAATAGGTGTGTAATCATTATCTTCCAAAAGTTTCAAGAATTGATTCAACGAAACAAGTTGATTGCTTTCAAAATAATCACGAACTCCAAAGTCAATTAATTTTTGGTTATAGCTATTGAGTAAATAGTAATCTTCACTAAAATATCCGTCGCCAAATACATTGTATTTTCCTAAATAGGTTTTATTTTCTTGATTCATTCCGTTATTTTTTGATAGATTATTTTCTTCTGATATGTCCTTTACTCTACGGTGGTTCGAATTACTATTTCTGTTTGTATTGTGCATATAGGCAAATTGAATTATTTTAAATTATACTATTTTATTTATAGAATGACTAGACAAAGACAACGCTTTGGAAGAGCAGAAAGTTGCAAAAAATAATATCGTTGTAGATTATCTGTTGATAAATACAGAGGCTATTTTCATAAATTGAATACAAGTAATAATTATGTTAGAGCTTTTCCATTAAATAGGCATATACATCTGTCATTGCTTTTATGTCATCTTTATGCACCTTTTCCTTAGGTGAATGAACGCCAGCTTCGGCAGCACCAATAAAACACCAATCCATTGGATACACAGAAGATTGAATCTCTTTAGCATCACTTCCTCCATCATTCTCTACTTCTAACTGATATTTTACACCTGACTCTTTTACTAAATCAATCACTTTATTCAAAAAACCTCTTCGTGGAATATTTCTATCACGCATAGAAACAGCGACACCTTCTCCATGTCTTACGCCTTCTGTTATCCAAGTAATATCAGAAATTAAGCATTGTTTTATTCTATGATTTTCCCATATCCATTTAAGTAAAAATGGCATTGTTCCTCCTCCAATTTCCTCATAACACGAAAAAGCAATAATTCCATTTTCTAAAGTTTCAGCTGTTTTCAATAAATTCCAACAACCCAAACGGTCGTCCATATAACATGACTGAACATATTCTTCTGTTTCTATAAAATCTTGTTTGAAGACAAACTCAGTTCCTACATCAACTGTTCTATCAAACTCTAATTGTAATTTTACTGCGCCTAAAGGTTTGCGATGCTGTCTTGCTCCTCTGTTTTTCTTCTTTTTATTTTTTTTCTTCTTCTTTTTGTCCTTGTCGTCTTCGTTTTCGTATTTTACTTTCAAAGTTCCTTCAATTTCTCCTTGAGAGTCTTTTCCTACCAATACATAACCATCTTCATATTTTGGAGAACCAATTCTGACTAAATGATTATCATAACGAGCCATAAAACCAATAGAATCAAAATGAGCAAAAGCAGCCGTTCTAGGTTTACCAAAAACAAGTATCAAACAATCTTGAAAATCTTCTCCTTCTATAATTTGAGGTTGAACTTTCCAATGTTTCTGATTTTCCTTTACATAATTTAAAACAAATTCTTTCATAGGTGCTTCGTTTCCCACAGGAGCGAAAACATTGCACATCTTTTTTAGAAGCTCAAAATTTATGTTAGATTTAGCCATAGGTTTAGGGGAAGAGATTGTATTCAAAAGTTGAGGGTTTTATTTTTAAATAAATTTAGAAATTAGATTTTAGAAGATAGAAGTAAATGCCAAATTTCAATTCTGAGTTATATAAATCTAACTTGTTTTATTAACTCTAGCATTTATAGTTTTTAAGGTGTTTACAAATATAGCTGTCAGTTCATTAGATTCTTTTAAGATAGGAAATACAATATCTTTATTTAGCCAGTTTTTTTCAGAAATTAATTCTAACCAAAAACAAGATTCATCAGCTTCTTCTAAAACGATATTCATTTTTGCAATAAATTCTTTATCACTTCTTGCTCTACAAACAGCTCTATAGTTTGCTCCTACTGATGTTGCACTTCTAACAAGTTGTTTTGTAATTATCGAAGCAGCTATTTTTTTAGGTAAAAGCTCAATTAAATTTATTATTTGTAAAGAAAACTTCTTAGCTCTATCTTTTAAATCATTTTTCATTAGGAAATAAAGTTAGATTTTTAACATCAATTTAGATTTTAGAAGTTAGCTTTTAAAATTAGTGAAGTAAATTCTAATTTGGTTTTAGTACGCCCATTTTAGGTATACTGCCCCCCAAGTAAAACCACCACCAAAAGCAGCTAAGATAAGATTATCACCTTTCTTAAATTTATGTTCAAAATCTCTTATACAAAGAGGAATGGTTGCAGAGGTGGTATTTCCATATTTTTCAATATTTACCAATACCTTATCAGAATCTAATCCTAAGCGTTTTGCAGTTGCATCTATGATTCTTAAGTTAGCTTGATGAGGAACAAGAAAGTCGATACTATCTCCATCCAATCCATTTTTTTCTACTAACTCGGCTGATGTGTCTGCCATATTTTTTACAGCATGTTTAAAGACTACTGCTCCATGTTGAATAACATAATGTTCTTTGTTTTCTACTGTTTCTTTGCTTGCTGGATAACGGCTTCCACCTGCTTTCATGTAAAGCTCTGTTGCTCCTGCTCCATCTGTTCTCAAAATAGAATCTACAATTCCATTTCCTTCTGTATCAGCTTCTAAAAGCACAGCACCTGCGCCATCTCCAAAAAGAATACAAGTCTGACGGTCTTCGTAATCTATAATAGAAGACATTTTATCAGCTCCTACAACAACAATTTTTTTGTATTTCCCTGTTTCAATAAACTGACTTGCTGTAACAAGTGCATACAAAAATCCTGAACAAGCTGCCATTAAATCATAACTCAAACAATTTAGCCCTGCGCCGTGCGCAACAATATTTCCAGTTGCTGGAAATACCATATCAGGTGTAGTGGTAGCACAAATCAGAAAATCAATTTCTTCTGGCTTTGTGTTTGTTTTCTCTAAGAGTCCTTTTACAGCTTCAATTGCCATATAAGAAGTTCCCAATCCTTCGCCTTTTAAAATACGTCTTTCTTCTATTCCAGTACGTGATTTTATCCATTCATCATTCGTATCAACCATTGTTTCAAGTTCTTTATTGGTAAGAACATAATCAGGAACATATCCAAAAACACCTGTGATGGCTGCTTGTGTTTTGTTTATAGAAGTAGTAGAATTCATAGGAAAATAATTAATAAGTATCGTTTATGTGTTGTGTTTCTCTGAAAAGGTACAATTTATAACCAGTAAATTATGAATGATTTGCTAAGGTAACAAAGACTTAAAGAACTTGCAAGTAATAGCATTACTTCTGATTGGTATTTATCACGTATGAGGTAAGACAAAGTATTCTTTTAAGAATTAATAATATCTAAAAACCAACCACTTCACAATCATCAGATTCTTTTTTTCTATAAAAACTCTATTTTAGTAAAAAAACACTTTATCTTTTATTTTTTAGGTAAAATAAGCGTATTTTTGAGATTCAACATTAATTTAATGAATCACTATCATTCTATCTTGAAACCTATCTTGAAAAATCAATCTAACATTCTAAAATCAACTGTTTTCTTATTTTCTTTTGTAGTTTTACTCCTTGTTTCCTTATCCACTTTTGCACAGAACAAGTCACAAATAATAATTGAAGGACAAGTACTGGATTCACTCAAAAATCCTGTTCAAAATGCTTCTATTGGAATTTTGGAAGAAGGAAAAGCTGTTCAAACGGATTCTTTAGGCAATTTTAGATTAGAATCCTCTTTAGATTTTTCAAAAGAATTTCTGAATAAAGAGGTTACTCTAGCAGCTCAACACCCAGAATTCAGAACATTCCGTCAAAAAATAGTCTTGAAATCGTATCAAAAATACAGCATTCGTCTTTCAGAATATGAAGAGTTAAAAGCTGTTGAAATTACAGCAAAATTAAATAATGATGATAGAGAAATTAGTAAAATAATTCTTGACCCAACAAAAGTAGAGGCTACTCCAACAGGAACAGGAGAATTCTCACAGATTTTGGTTACACTCGGTTTAGGAATTGTTAGTAATAGTGAACTTTCTTCAGCTTATTCAGTACGTGGGGGAAATTATGAAGAGAATTTAATTTATGTAAATGGAATAGAGATTTACCGTCCTTTTTTGGTTCGTTCGGGGCAGCAGGAAGGGCTGAGTTTTGTCAATCTTGATTTGGTGAAAAAGGTAGAATTTTCAGCAGGTGGTTGGCAAGCAAAATGGGGCGACAAACTTTCCTCTGTGTTGAATGTAGATTACAAAACGCCTACTTCTTTTGCTGGTTCGGCTTCCGTTGGACTTTTGGGAGGAAATGCACACCTAGAAGGCACAAATAAGTCAAAACGTTTTTCATATTTGGCAGGTATTCGTCATAAAGATTTAAGTTATTTATTAAATACATTAGAAACAAAAGGCGAATATCAACCTCGTTTTACTGATTTTCAATCTCTTTTGAGTTATAAACTAGGAAAGTTAGATAAAGATGGAAATTTTAAAAATAAAGACAAAAACACTACAATTAGTCTTCTGACAGCTTATTCTCAAAATAGTTACCGTGTTTTTCCTTCAAGTAGAGAAACTACCTTTGGTACTTTTGATGAGCAAGTTCGTTTTTTTGTAAATTATGTAGGCGAAGAATTGATGTATTATACAACGTATCAATCAGCTTTGCGACTTACTCAAAAATTCTCTCAAAATTTTTCAATGGATTTTACCCTTTCAGGAGTGGACACACAAGAACGAGAATTTGTGGATACAGAAGGTTCTTACCGTTTAAGTGATGTAAATAATGATATTACATCAGATAATTTTAATAAAAGTACATTAATTCGTGGTGCAGCTTCAGAGTACTTTTATGCTCGTAATGCGCTGAATGCACAAATTTATTCCTTTAAAAATCGTTCTTCGTTGCAATTAGGAAATCGAACAATGGTAGAATTTGGAGGAGAAATAAAGAGCGAAAATATAAATGACGAACTCTATGAATATAAAGTATTAGATTCAGCAGGTTTTGAAGATATAAGCTATTTTGTCGATACGAAAACTACACTCAACTCTATCAGAACACAGGGTTATGCTCAAATTTCACACTTTTTTGGAACAGATACAGCCGAGTGGCACAATGTAACTCTTGGTGTTCGTATTCATAATTGGTCATTAAATGGACAAACTTTTATCAGTCCACGTCTTCAATATAAATATCAACCCGACTGGAAAGCAGATATTCAGTTTGGGCTTGCAGTAGGAGTTTATCAGCAGTCGCCATTTTATCGTGAACTTCGCAATTTTGCAGGAGAGATTAATAAATCACTTTTAGCACAGCGTTCTGTTCATCTTATTGGAAGTATGGATTGGGATTTTAAATTCCAAAAACGCCCTTTTAAACTCATTGTAGAGAGTTATTATAAACAAATTTCAAATCTAATTCCGTATGATGTAGATAATATGCGATTGCGTTATTATGCAACAAATGGTGCAAAGGGATATGCTTGGGGAATTGATTCTCGCATTAGTGGCGAATTTATTAGAGGAACAGAATCTTGGTTTAGTTTGTCTTATTTACAAACAAAAGAAAATGTAGATTTTGATGAACGTGATTTTGTTCGTCGTCCATCTGACCAGCGAGTAACAGCAACTATATTTTTTGAAGATCATTTTCCAGACAACCCTACTTTTAGAGTAAATTTACGTCTTTTGTTTGGTTCTGGAGTTCCTTTTGGTGCGCCAAATAATCAAAATTATCGTTCATTTTTCTCTAATCCTGCGTATCGTCGTGTAGATATTGGTTTCTCAAAATCTTTAGTTTTTGATGAAGAAAAACGTATAAAATCAGTTTGGTTAGGCTTGGAAGTCCTGAATATTTTGGGAGTAGAAAATATTATTTCGCATCAATGGATAAGTGATTATGTAAATGATGTTCAACTTGCCGTTCCAAACGGACTTTCACAGCGTTTTTTGAATATTCGTGGGGTGGTGAAGTTTTAAAGAATGTCGTCGGTGGGCACACTGGCAGAGCTTATGAACAATTATGAATAAAAAAATGACAAATTACAAAATTAAACTACTGAATATCAATTAGTTGCCCACTTTTAAATAGAATCTTATTTAATTTTTATTCCTTAGAGATAATTATGATAAATCAAGAATTACATATTCCTTATGAAGAGCAATGGAATAAAAAAGCAAATTTTAAAGTAAAATATAAGTTTTATACAAGAGAAGAAGGAGGAAGAAAAACACCTCCTTTTCAAGGAATCAAAGGTAACTTTTGGTATGAACACGAAAATCACACAAAAAAAGGGGTATTTAGTATTTGGGCTGAATTTGAAGATGAAGAAGGTAAAATAATTATTAGTAAAGAAAAACCTGTTGCACAAGAAGGAACTGCCAAAATGTGGATTGCAATTTCTTCTTCTCTATCCTATCATAATGAAAAAATAAAAATAGGAACAGTTGGCTATTTTATGGAAGGTTCGAAAAAAACTGCTTCTTGTGAAGTGATAGAAATAATTAGTTCTATATAACTTCTCTTATTTTCTTTAATTTTTATGCGTTTACAAAAACTCCAAAAACTCTTCTAAATTCTCAAAAATCTTCTCCTCAAAAATCCATTGCCAACTATTTTCATCTTGCCTTATTACTTTGACAATCAAATTATTTTCAAAATTTATTAATTTGAGATTAGTATCAATTATTTCTGAATAAATTCCTCGTTTTTCTAAGGCTAACTTTGTCCAATATGTTCCAATTGTATCTCCTTCTATAAAAAAAGTGATTTTGTGTTCTTCATTCTGAATCTTAAAATTTCCCTTTTCTCTATCAAAATAAAGAGGAGGACGCACAAAAGCATTTGCCAATTCTCCATTCAAAACCAGTTCTTCTGCCAAACCAACAAGTAATTTTCGGTTTTGTAATTTCCCTTTTTGATTCAATTTATCTTCATCAGAATTAGAGGAAGAAATAAGCCACAAGGTATGAGCAATCTGTAAAATAAGGTCTAATTCGTGAGTAGAAACTAAAATAGCTTTATTAAAATCCGTTGCAATCTGTGATAAAAGCAGCATTACTTCACTACGATTTACCAAATCTAAATGTGCTGTAGGTTCATCTAAAAGCAAAATATCGCCTTCTTGTGCCAAAGCACGTCCAATCATTGTTTTTTGTCGGAGTCCATCGCTCAATTCTCCTATCGGAATATCTGCATATTCATTCATCGAAACAGCTTCTATTGCCCAATCAATTGTTTTTTGGTCTTCTTTATCAAAACTTCCATTCCAAGAAGTATGAGGATAACGCCCTAAAGCAATTAATTCTTTGACAGTCAGGCGAGTGGTTGCAGCTTGTTCTGTCAGAACCAAACTTATTTTTTTAGCTATTTCTTTTTTAGACAGTTTTTGAATTGATTTTTGAGTGTTATCATGTTTTAGAAAAACAGTTCCCAAAATTGGTTTTTGCACTCCTGCAATAGTTCGCAAAAGAGTAGATTTTCCAGCACCATTTATTCCCAAAAGAGCTGTTAATTTTCCCTTTTCTAAATGAAGATTTAGGTCTTTTAAGATAATTTTGGATGGATAACCAATGGTTAGATTTTCAGTTTTGAGCATTTGCAAAATTCAGTAAATAGAAAAAAGCATTAGATTTTTATATTCTAATGCTTTTTCAAAAATTTCATTAATTAATATTTATTATTTACAATTTATCATTTTCATCTTCTTTCACATCTTGCATATATGGAACAGGTACAGAAAGTCCCATAGGAATAATATTACGATGTTGTTGTGTTCCTTTACGAGTACGCATATTCAGCACTTCTACCATACAAGCAAATGCCATCGCTACATAAACATAAGTTTTTTCGACATGAACTTCTAAAGATTCCAAAACTAATAAGAAACCAATCAAAATCAAGAATGAAAGAGCAAGCATTTTAAAAGTAGGATTGTTATTGATAAAATCGCTAATTTTTCCTGCAAAAACCATCATTACAGCCATTGAAATAATAACAGCTACAATCATTACAGCTACTTCTTTTACAATTCCGACAGCCGTAAGAATAGAATCAAACGAAAATACAATATCTATTAAAACAATTTGAAAAATAGCAGCAGCAACAGAATTAGTAGCTAATTTTGGAGTCTCCTCTTCTTCAGTAAGTTCCATTTTGTCGTGAATTTCAGTCGTACTTTTATAAACTAAAAACAAACCTCCTAAAAGCAAAATAATATCTTTCCAAGAAAGTTTTCCTCCTTCTCCCAAATCTTGTTCGATACCTAACATATGTATAAATTCGGTAGCATCAATGACAGTAGCTGTAAGTCCCACTAACCATGTAATACCAAACAGAAGACCTATACGTACAATCAGAGCAAGAGCCAAACCAACCGTTCTAGTAAATTGCTGCTTATCTGGTGGAACTTTTCCAGCAATAATACTGATAAAAATAATGTTATCTATTCCTAATACAATTTCTAAAAGGGCAAGAATAAAAAGACTTGTAAGTCCTTGTGCTGTCAATAAATACTCAAAATTCATAAAAAAGTAGGTAGTTTGGTTGAGTTGTGAAAAACGTTTTAGACTGATTTTAGTTAATGGACTATAAATATACTGCAAAACTATACAGAAAACCCAAAAATAAAACCTTTAAATTGAAGTTTTACGTATAAATAGCATAACTTTGTTACAAGAAATTCAAAATTCTTTCAAAACTCAATCTTTTTTAATCAAAATAGTCTAGTTGATTTCCCAAAAATTACATATTACAATAACTTGCCTTTGGCTTTCTCTCCAACTCATTTTGGGTTCAGTGGGCTTGCCAATTATTGAGCATTATTGTCAGATGAGTGGAAAAACAAATACGTCTATTATAGTAGAAGCAAAAAAATGTTGTTGTGATATTTCAGCAGCTAATTTTGCAAAACTGACAGATAAAAATACACATATAGAAGACACCTATCATTTAGAAAATACTAAAGATAATTGTTGTGATACAGAAGTTTCTTATGAAAAAGCTAATTTTGAAGCTATTTCTACTCAAAAAATTATTTTTGATTTTGGTCATTTTATAGCTCTTCTTCCTTCTCAAATTTATTTAAAAAAATTTACAGAAAAGTCATTTTTTACAACTTTTCAAATTACTCATTTTGCAGACCTTCCTCCCCCCAATTGGAAGTTAGGTAAACTTTTTATTGTCTTTATTCAGGTTTTTAGATTGTAGATAGTCGTTTTTGTCGCACCTGAAAAGGTACGGTACATAATACTCGCACACTAAAGTGTACGCTACGTTTTTAAATCTTAATAAACTCAATAACAATGAAAAAATATAATTTTATTGTTTGTAGCTTGTTGTTAGCCTTTAGTTTTTATACTAATGCTACAAAAGCACAAAACAATTCTTTCATACAAGGAACAATTTCTGAGGTCTCTCCTACAAACCCAGATTCTCTTTCTGCCTTACCTTTTTCCAACTTAGTTTGGAAAGGAACAACAATAGGCACAACCACCGACGAAAACGGAAATTTCAAACTCAAAAAAATAGCCAAAACCGATAAACTAATCGTCAGTTATACAGGCTATAAAAGTGATACCATTTCTACAGAAGGAAAAACTTTCTTAGAAATCACATTACAATCTTCATCTTTAGCAAGTGTAACAGTAGAATCTAGTTTAAATGACTTAATTGTTAATCAAAATGAAACTATTACAACGAGTGATTTGAAAAAAGCTGCTTGTTGTACACTTTCAGAAAGTTTTGAAACTAATGCTTCTGTCGATGCCACTACTGCTGATGCCGTTACAGGTTCTCGTCAGATAAAAATGTTAGGACTTGATGGTGTTTATTCTCAGCTTTTAGTGGAAGGAATGCCCATGATGAGAGGTTTGAATGTTCGCTCTGGACTTCAATTTATTTCAGGAACTTGGGTTTCTTCAATTGACATCAATAAAGGTGCAGGCTCAGTTGTCAATGGTTATGAATCTATAACGGGACAAATAAACACACAGTTAATTAGTCCAAAAAGTAAAAAAGAGAAAAATGAAAATCTTTTAAACCTTTATTTCAATCCAAATGGACGTTTAGAAGGAAACTTAAATCTTATTCATCATATCAATTCAAAATGGAGTTCTGCTACACTTTTGCATGCAAGTGGCTCTGTAATGGAAAACGATAGAAACAATGATGGATTTTTAGATTTACCAAAATATCGCCAACTAAATGCTTTAAACCGTTGGAAATATGAAGGTAAAAACTTTGAAAGCCAGTTTGGAATTCGTGTTTTAGATGAAAATCGTTTTGGTGGTCAGTTAGATTATAAACCTACTACAAAAGAAGAATTACTAAATGGTGATATTTCTCAACAATCATACGGTGTAGAAATGAATACTCGTAGGATTGAAGGTTGGGCAAAACTAGGTTTTTTCTTAGGAAAAAATGTAAGTTTTGGAAATCAGATTACAGCAAATCATCATGAATTAAATCAAGTTTGGGGACAGAAATTCTATGATGGAAAAGAAGATTATTTCTTTTATAATGGAATTGTGGATTGGACAATCTCTAAGAAACATTTACTTCGTAGTGGTGTAAGTTATGTTTATAATAACACCTTTCAGAATTACAATGACTATCAAAACGAATCTAATGAAGAGTTAGTTTTAGATAGAGAAGAATCTATTCCTGCTGTTTTTGCAGAATATACATTCAATAGAGATGGAGATTTTACGGCTGTGGCTGGTGTGCGTTCGGATTTTCATAATTTGTATGGAACACAAGTTTCTCCTCGTTTGAGTCTGAAATGGAATGCTGCCAAAAATACAGTTTTTCGTGCTTCTGCTGGACGTGGTTTTCGTGTAGCCAATCCGATTGTAGAAAATAGTCGTTTCTTTGCTAGTTCTAGAAAACTAGTTATTAATTCTGATTTACAGCCAGAAATAGCTTGGAATACAGGTGCAAGTTTTGTTCAAGGTTTCGATATTGCAGGTAGAAAAGGAAAAGTTACAGTAGATTTTTATAGAACAGATTTTGAAAATCAAGTCATTTTGAATGTAGAAAATCCTTCAGAAATTCGTTTTGATAATCTAAATGCCAATAACAACGGAAAATCTTTTGCAAATAGCTTTCAAGTTCAAGCCGAATATGAAATTACACATGGTTTAAAAGCTATTTTTGCCTACAAATATTATGATGTCAAAACAACTATTGAAAATAATTTAGTAACTGTTCCCTACAATGCTGCTCACCGTTTTTTCACAAACTTAGAATACCAAACTAAAAATAAAAAGTGGGCTTTTGACTGGACTGGGCAATTTATTGGTTCGCAGCGTTTACCAGCTTATTACAACGAAGCAAATAATAATGAAGTAGTTGAAAGCTCTCAAAGTCCTGCTTATTTCTTGATGAATGCTCAAATTACTCGTAATTTCAAAATTTCTAATAAACCTTTAGAAATCTATATAGGAGGAGAAAATTTGACTAATTATTCTCAATCTAATCCTATTTTAAACTCTCAAAATCCATTTGGAGAGCATTTTGATACAAGTAGAGTATATGCGCCAATTATGGGTGCAATGGGTTATGCAGGTTTACGTTTTTATTTTTAAATACCTCTTTTAATCGTCGTTGAGGTTCAGAATGCAACTGTCAACGAGGTTTTAAATTTCAATAAACAAACATTTTTATAAATTATTCATTTAATCAATTTTCAATTTTATGAAATCTATCATTTTTTCATTAGCTCTTATCTTTATCGCCTTTGTAGGAACTTCAAATACATTTGCGCCTAAAAAAAGCGAAACTATCGTTATCAAAACTGAATCTATCCAATGTGGTATGTGCAAAGAGCGCATTGAAGAAGCCTTAATCCAAGAAAAAGGTATAAAATCAGTTTCTGTTGATGTAGATAAAAAAGAAACAACAGTAGTTTTTAACCCTAAAAAAATCAATGCAGAAGCTATCAAAAAAGCGATTGCAAATGTAGGTTATGATGCTGACGAAGTGGAAGCTGAGTCAGGTGCTTACAATGATTTGCCTGCTTGTTGCCAAAAAGGAGGTCATTAATAACAAAATGACACTATCAAAAACAAAAAAAGAGGTTGTCCTAAAAGTTCAACCTCTTTTTTTATACTTTATTTTTTTCCTAATTAAGTAAGCATTCCACCATCAACTTGAAGAACCTGTCCTGTAACATATTTTGAATAATCTGAAGCTAAGAAAACAGTAACATCAGCTACTTCTCTTGAAGAACCTGCACGACGCAACGGAATTGCACTTTTCCATTCAGCAATCATTTTTTCATCTAATTGCTCTGTCATTTCAGTTTCTATAAAACCTGGGGCAATAGCGTTACAACGAATATTTCTTGAGCCTAACTCTAAAGCAATCGATTTTGTAAAACCAATGATTCCAGCTTTTGAAGCTGCATAATTTGCTTGTCCTGCATTTCCTTTAATTCCAACAACAGAAGTTACATTGATGATTGAACCTTGTTTTTGTTTCAAAAATGTTCGTGTAGAAGCCTTTACTAAGTTAAAAACAGACTTTAGATTGACTCTCATCACCTCGTCCCATTGGTCTTCGCTCATTCGCATCAACAAGTTGTCTCTTGTAATTCCTGCATTATTGACAAGTACATCAAGAGAACCAAAATCTTTGACAAAATTTCCTACCAATTCTTCAGCAGCTTTAAAATCAGAAGCATCCGAACGATAGCCTTTTATAGTTGTTCCTTTTTCTGAAAGTTCTTTTTGTAATGCCTCACCTTTTTCTACACTAGAAAGGTATGTAAAACCAACATTTGCACCTTCTTCTGCAAAACGTTCTGCCATTGCACGTCCGATTCCACGAGATGCACCTGTGATAAGCACATTTTTTCCTGAAAGTAATCCCATAAATAAGTTTGAGTTGTTTATTTTAAATTATAAGAATTCTAATTTTCAAAAATACGATAAAATTTAAGATGAAGCAGAAGAATTTTGAAAATTAGTATTTTTGAGAAATACATAAGCTACAACAGTAAGCTTTATTATAGTAGTAATAGCATAAGTTCCAAGTCCTATATAAGGAACATAAGATTCTCCATAGTTTCTATTCATATCAGAACCCAAAACCTCTATAAAAAAATAAGCTATAGCAGAAGGCGATATTACCGAATATATTGCTAAAATAATAATTCCAATTATGAATAAAATAATCATCTTCTTGTGATAATTTTCGTTTTCATAATTTTGCTTGATATTTTTCACAAGCATAAAGAACACAAATAATATAATACCTAAAGTAGTAAAATCATTAATAGGATAAGCTATTAAGGCATTGAAGTTAAATTCAGCAGGAAGATACATGAAAATTGTTTTCAAAGTAGCACTAATGCTAGAATCCAAGTAGCTTAGAAACCAAAACATAAAAACACCTACTCCAATAAATTTTAAGAGTTGATTTGACTGCACACTATCTCCTTCTTGATTTATCATTTCTTCAAAAAAACATCTTTTACCAATTCTAAAATTTGTGAATGAATATTTGTAGCTGCAATAATTTGTTTTCCAAAAACATAATTATCTACTATTTCATTTCCTTCAAAATCACTTACAATTCCTCCAGCTTCTTTTACAATAAGTGCGCCTGCTGCAACGTCCCACGCATTTAGATTATATTCAAAATAACCTTCAAAACGCCCTGCTGCCACAAAAGACAAATCTACAGCTGCTGATCCTAATCTACGCAAACCATGTGCAGCTTTCATCATTTTTCCCATCATAAAAAGATAATCTTCTATTCTTTCAAAATCTTCATAGGGAAATCCCGTAGCAATTAGTGACTTGCCTAGCTCTTTTTCTCCAGAAACAGATATTTTTTTTCCATTTAAAGTTGCTCCTCCATTTTGATGTGCTGCAAAACATTCTTTACGATTTACTTCATAGACAATTCCTACTAAAAGCTCTGTTTTGTTATTTTTTGTATGTGAGAGTGCAATACTAATTGAATAGACTGGAATTCCATGAACAAAATTAGTCGTTCCATCTAGTGGATCAATTATCCAATTAAAACCTTCTTCTTTTGGAGTTCCTGTTCCTTCTTCTGCAATAATTCCAGCTTGAGGTAAAAGTTCTCTAAGACATTCAACAATTTTTTTCTCTGCTTCTTTGTCTACATAAGAAACCAAACTATTAAAACTTTTGACTTCAATGTCATCTTTATCAAAATCTTGAGCTTCCTTATAAATAAATTTAGCTACTTTTTCAGCTAATTTACTGACTTCTTTTCTCAAAAAAGGCAAATCAAGTTTCATTTTATTTATAGAGGTTGAATCTGATGAATTAGTAGTCATACTTTGATTAGTGATTAGTGATTAGTGATTAGTGATTAGTGATTAGTGATTAGTGATTAGTGATTAGTGATTAGTGATTAGTGATTAGTGATTAGTGATTAGTGATTAGTGATTA
>JAHDBD010000073.1 GCA_020630575.1 Bernardetia sp. | reverse complement strand
CCGAGCAAGTGCCATTGATTGAAAACACTAAGACTTTTTCAATTGACAACTTCCTGCAACTCGCTCAATAAAAAGCACTTACAGGAGCAGTAGTTGATGGAGTAGTAATAAATTATACACCTTAAAAATAACAAAAAAATGGACATAGAAAAAATAGGAAAAACTCAACTTGAATTATCTAGCAAATTTTGGAGAAAAAGAGAACAGTCTCCATTAGCTTATACCAATGAAGATACAGTCTTATATATGGCATTGGTTTACGAGTTTGGACGAAATAATTGCAACAACCCTGTAAAGCTATCCGACAGACATTTGGATAATTTGACTAGCCTAGGAACAATTCCTATAAGTCAATCAAGAAATAATCTAAAAAACAACTATCTTATCTCTTTTAAAGAGTCTGATGGAGGTATTGAATATACCATATGCCTTGGACACTAAATAAACAACTACTCTTCACTCAATTAATTACTAATAGATAGCAACAATTTAGATGGACAATAAACGAAACATACACAGTTATATCAACCATTTTTGGCAAATGAGACGAAGCACCTTCTTTACTTCTTTAGAGTCAGATTTGTACTATGCTTTATTGCATGAGGCAAATACTCGCAGGTGGAAAGAAACCTTCTCCATTTCCAACGGGTGGCTTACAGCTAAGATAGGAACGTCTGAACCTTCCCTTATCCGTGCTAGAAATAAGCTCAAGCAATGTGGATTGATAGACTTTGTAAGTGGCAAAACAAAAAGGCAACCTTCTAAATATCGTCTTATTCCTGTGGATAACCACTCAAATAACTTTAGTAGTGATGTTAGTGCAAACGACGAGGGCTTAAATGATTTTAGTAGTGATGTTAGTAGAAACATTAGTACAAACGACGACTACTTAAATAATTTTAGTAGTGATATTAGCCAAAGCGTTAGTAGTAACGTTAGCCCAAGCGTTCGACAAGTAAAGAGTAAAGATATAAGATATAAGAATAAAGATAATACAAATACAAATAAGGACTTTTCGAAAAATAATTTTGAAGAAGAAAATTTTTCTGAAACTGAAAATTTCGAAAAACCGATGGAAGAGAAAATTTCCAAACCTCCAGCAGAGACAGAAATTTCCCCTTCCAAAAAAGTTGCGCCAAAAAAGGTTTCCCAAAAAACGCAGGAGGCGAAGGTTGATGCCTTGGAATTGCCTTTTGAAAGCGAAGAGTTCCGAGAAAACTGGCTTGGCTTCCGACAAGTCCGAAAGGAAATGAGGAAACCTGTCACACCGACGGCAGCCAAAATGATTTTCAAAAAGCTAAAACCCTTTGGTGAAAAAATAGCTATAAAAGCCCTTGAGGACAGCATAAGCAACAATTGGCAGGGTGTATTCCCTAAAAATGATGATCAAGAGCGAAGTTACTCAGCACCAAAAAATAATTTAAAACCACCAAAAATAGACTTGAGAAATGCAGACTACACCCTCTAATTTGCAGGTTAAAAAGCACAACCAATCGCTCATCGGAAGAGCTTTTGATGCTGATTGGTTCTGCAAAGTAGCCTCTCAAATTATCGGCAGGAGCTACGAAATTGATGAAGATAACCTTCAAGCTGTCAAGCTCTTATGGGATTATTTTTTCAATCCTAGAAAGTTTGACAATGAGAATCCAAACTATGCTTCAGGCAAAGGCTGGCTTGTCATCGGCAATCCAGGCACAGGCAAAACTGACCTGCTTAAAACTTTTCAAAAAATCGTTCAGCAGTACCAAAAAATAAGGTTTTTGAGTATCAAGCTATGGGATATTGCTGGAAATTACCAAGCCAAAGGCGATGCAGGAATCCACCACGACAGGCGAAATTGGCTTTTTGACGAGCTGGGTTTGGAAAGATGCCGAGAGGTCAAGCACTACGGGCAACCTGTGGACATTGACGATGAGATTATCAGAACTCGCTATGAATTTTTCTTGGCAGGTTCAATTACTCACTTCACAAGCAATTTGGACAAAAAAATGCTTGAAGAACGCTACGATGTGAGAGCAAATAGCCGATTGAGTCAAATGTGTAATATCCTAATCCTAGCAGGAAAAGACCGTAGGGTAACAGCACGACCACGCAGAGAGGAAGACGAAATTGTCATAGAAAATACCCAAGAGCAGATTGAAAAAACAAGGAAAGAGACCTTGAAGTACATCCAAATTGCCAAAGAAACACAAGTTTTCCCTCCCAGTGAATACACATTAGCAATTTGGTATGACACGCTAGAGGCAGAACAAAAATTAGAAATTTCAAAGCAGCAGCGTTGGGAGCAGCTCTTGATGGCAAGACAGCAAATCTATCAGCAAAACAATGTCGGTAGAGTCAAAATTTTATTCCATTCACAAGGCAAAACCAAGGAGTGGGAAGACTTTCAAACAAGACACAAAGAGCGAGTTCAAATTAAGGAAAATTTGTTCGAACGGCTGTCTATCACGAAAGCAAAAGCTAATTCTATCAAAAAATATTACCTAGAAAGCTAAAATTATGACCACCAACGAACGAACGCAAGAAAAACAAGGGTTTATAACCCTGATAAAATTGAAGCCTTATTTGACCCTATTTTCTACACCATCACAAATGAAGAAGTAGAGGTAGAAGGAAGTTTTGAAGGAATAGAAAATGAATATTTCATTGAATCAGCAGGAGTCAAAATTCTACTCAAAGAAGCTGTCAATACGATGTTGGCAAAGTCAAAATTGGCGAAACAATTTATTGAAATTATTGAGAGAGTAGAGCCAATGATGAATACTCAAAAAGCATATTTCAAAAACAAAAGAAAAACAGACCTTGAGAACGCAAAAAAGCTAGAAGGCAAAACAAGGAACTTTATCGAAGTCTGCCGTCCGACTTACAAGGTACTCAAGAAATTTAATCAAGACTAAAATCACCAAAATTTACATAAATATGAACTCATCAATCATCAAATCAATCGAACAAAAAAGCCCAACTAGCTATGAAGTCAAATTACAAGGAGAGTCTAAATCCTATGTAGTTTCAACGAAATACTCGCCAAGCATAGCAAGTAAAAAAGCAGGAGATACAATCTGTTATACCAAGAAAGGAAAGTTTATAAATGTCATTTCTTTCAAAGACATCGCTATCAATATCGCTTCTGATGTTGCAAAAGAATTCGTAGAAACAGCAGTCAGAATTCTTATAAAAAAGATTTTTAAATAAACGTATTTCAAATCAAACCAAATTTATTTTATCACTATCAAATTTTCAATTTTATGTTAGCTAGAGAACTAAAAACTCGCTTTAAAAAGAAAACCAATGAGTTCATCTTTTTTATCCAAGCGCAAACCATCAAAGGAAATTCATACACCTGTCAAATTACCAATGAGGAGGATATGAAAAAATTCAAACGATTCTGTGAGGATCTAATGCCACTTATTTTGGCAGACAATCAGTTTCCACAACTGCCCTTTGAGAATGATTCCTTAATCGTTGGTATAAAATTTAGCGAAGGAAAAGACAAGGAAACACAGGAGCTTATTCAGCTTGTCCAGTTCACTCTCAATTATCACGTAGATGATAAATCTGAGAATGGAAAAACAATTCCAAACACTATCAAAATTCCACTTGTCAATCGTAGTTATACTGAGCTACCTGACCAGATGGTCAGAACGATTAAAAGCTTGCAAGAATTCTTAAGTTTAATTGCAGAGAAAGCTTGTAAAAACGAGTATCATCAAGAGAGTATTTTTAATAATGACGACTACAAAGTCGAAATCAAGACCTCTAATTCTCCTTTTGATGAAGTAGAAAAAGCTACTCAAGAAATTACAGGTTCGGCAGCTCCCCAAGAGCAAATTGAAGGAATGAAAGCAGCAGCAAACGAAAGAGTGAAAGAACGTCAAGCTGAAGCTGAGAAGTTGGGAGTTCCTGTGGAAATTAGAGAGGAGGAACTTTAATATGAAAACTTACCATCGCCAAGTATTAATGGCTTGGCAATGGTAGATTTAAAAAACAATCACCAAATAAACCTAAAAACCATGTTTAAATCACGCATAAATAAAAATCAAAAACCACAAGCCAAAATAGAGCAGACCGAAGGTTATTTAATTCTTCCGATTATAATTGGAATTTTGAAAGGAGTTTTGAAAAATGATATCATCGCTTCTTCTCCAAAATTGATGATGGCAGTCGAAAAGGTAATTTCAGAAATGGAAAGTGATAAGAAAATCGCTCATCGTGTTGCTCACTTGGATGATGAATTTTTATCAAATGGAGAGGCAAAAAAATGGTCAAAAACGATAATTCAATCTATTAGAGAATTATCAAAAAAAGGCATCAAAGAAATTGTTTTGCTACTCACTTCAAAAGATACAAATGTTCCTTTGTCGGATGATGAATATGCTTCTATTGTGAATCAATCCTATACCGTTTATTTATTCTGCCCTACCAAAAAACAGATAGATATTTACAGAAAGCAAATTGAAGGTTTTGATGAGTATGTGGAGGATGGTAGAATAATTCTTATCCACTCACAAGATTTAGATTTTTTCTTACAAATACCAAGTGTAGGTTATTTCTATTCCCCAAAAGAGGTTCAGTTATCTAGTGTGAATAATCAAAAAAGACTTACTACAACTGCTGAAGCGCAACGAGTGATTGAGCAGAACTTGCCGAGTATTCGACTTGTCTAAAAGACCTTAAACTCATTGAAAATCAATTTTTACACACTCAATTTTATACAACTGAAATATGAACTTTACATATAGCAATTTCCCAATTATAAAATTTATGGAATCTGATAAAGGTTGGGATTCCTTTTTAGATAACTGCTTTTATTTTACTAATTCTTTTTTAGAAAATTCCCTAGTTGTTTTTGATGACAAAAATGGCTTAGAAACTATATATAAAAATGTAAATGATTTTAGAGGTATTTTTTTAACTAAAATGGACGGTACTCATTTGGAGATGGTTATCGATTGTTTTAGAATAAATGAAAAACTTGTGTTCCATTATAAGTTTTATGGAGAAGGGACTTTGTTTGCAGGTGGAGAATTTATTATTCTTCCAATTGAAGCAGAGATAAAGTTATCCTCAACTGTTAAATTAACTGTAAATGAGATTGAGATTATAAAAGGCGTGATGGCTTTAATATTCTTTTATCAAAACGCAGAGATAAAAACTGATGAGGTTTCTAAAAGCTCTAAACAATCTAATTCAAAAACTAATCATTTTACTGAATTTAAAACTGATGTGAAAATTTTGAATAATAATTGGTTTACTACTGTAATAAATAATAATGCTTTTAATGTTAAAGGTCATTTAGCTTGGAGAGCTTGTGGTAAAGGAAAGCAAGATAGAAAGCTAGTCTGGATTGATGAGTTTTCTAAGACAGGGTATGTGAGAAAAGCAGGGGTTTTAAATAAATAAAAATCAAATTCAAAAACACCAAATTACCTAAAAACAAAATGAAAACAAATCAAGAAAATTTCAAAATCGTAGATATTAACGATTTAGCTGATATATGTGGATTCTTCAATGGAGAAACACCTGTTAATAATGGATATGGTTGTAATCATCCAGACGTGGAAGACTCAGAAATTGTAAGAATAGTAGATGGAGAGGAATTTAGAGTTGGTAATGAAGAACTTAGATATAAGATTCTAAAAGTAGCCTTACGCAAAAAATATGGTAGTTACCAAAATATTGAAAAGGCATTAGCGACTGAGGAAGGAAAACTATACGCAGGAAAAATTAGAAATGAATTATGTTATGATGATTCATTTATTGAGAAATTTGGATGCAAGATTATAGGTAAATGCTACTCGTTCAGTTGCCCAATCGCTAATAGGTGTGATGTACAGGATTTAAGAGAATACGAATCAGATTTTCTTTCAGATTATGAAGATGAGGAGGGCGACTATCGTACAGACTTTATGCTTGTAACCGACCCTGAACTTATTGAAAAGCTATAAAATCAACACTTATGAAAACACCAAAACCAAGACACAAAACTAAAATAGATGGTGTAGGGTCTCAATCTTACTCAAGAGTAAAAAAACAGACTACTACTGTCAATTTCACACCATCTACATTCATTGACCTGCCAAGAATTATAGATGAATCTATTAGAATTGCTCTTGTAGAAATGAATCATCGTATTTCTAAACGTATGCTTGACTTCTTCTATGGAAAGACTTACAAAGAGTTGAAAAACAAACCTAGATTGAT
>JAHDBD010000032.1 GCA_020630575.1 Bernardetia sp. | reverse complement strand
TAATCACTAATCACTAATCACTAATCACTAATCACTAATCACTAATCACTAATTTACTTTTCTACTACAAAAATCATTCTTTCAGAAATTCCTTCTTCAAATTCAGACAAATCATAATCTCCAAATATGCGTGCTACTGTTAGTCCTGCATTTCTGAAATAACGCAAAAAATCAGTTGTTGGAATAGCTCTAACTCGTTCTTGAAAATGAAATTCTTTCCCTTTATCTTCAAAATGAATATCTTTTATAATAAAATTATCTTGTACAGATTTTGAAATTTTAAATGTAATTCCTTCAATAGTTTTTTCTTCATAACAGACAAGAGATTGTATTACTTTTGTTGTATTAAAAAAATCTAATACAATTCGTCCTTCTACTTGAAGAGCTTTTGCCATTGCCGAAATAGCTTGCTGATTTTCTTGATCAGTTTGAAAATAACCAAAACTAGTAAAAAGATTCAAAATAAAATCAAAATAATCGGTTTTATAGACTTTTCTCATATCATGCTGACTAAAATGCAAGCGTTCATTCTCAAACTGTTTGGCATATTGAATACTTTCTTCTGATAAATCTATGCCTTCTACATAAAGACCTTTTTGATTGAGATAAATAGAATGACGACCTTTTCCACATGCTAAATCTAGAATCTTATCATTAGGTAAAAAGTTAAGATATAAACTTATATTATCTATAAATAAACGAGCTTCTGTATCGTCTCTATCTTTATATAGAATATGATAATAATGAGAATCAAACCATGTTGCAAACCATTCACTATCTTTATTAGAAGTGTTGGAATTATTTTTTTTGTTTTTATCGTCTGAATTGGAGTTTGACACGGCTAGTATAAAAGGTAAGATAAGGGCTTAATAAGTTTTAATATAAAAAAACAAATTTGAGATAAAATGGAAAATGAAATGAGAAAGTCTTTAGAATTACTTGATTTTATCTACAAATTAGTTAATAATTGATTGTGAATTGTGTATTTGTGTTTGTTTTTAGGCAAAAAACAGTTAGTTTAGATTATATTTTTCTATGGATTTTTTAATGTAACAAGAATTACAAAAAAAAGATAGAGATAATAAAAAAACAAAATCCTGTTCCTTCATTCTGCATCATTTTCTAATAAGTGCATGCAAGTTGTGCAAATTTATATGAAACAAACCTATTCACCAATAATTTTTTTAACATCTGCTACAGAAACATCTGCTTTTTTGGCTGTAGATGTTGCTCTTTCTACACCTCAACGTATGGGAACGTGCGAATTGATAATGACTTCAGAGAATATCTTTTCAGAAGTATTTCAACGTTTAGATGAAAAAGAATTTAGTGATAGGCTTTTTATTTTTCATTGGGTAGGAGATTCAAACGATTCTACATTTATCGAACAGCTTATTCGTCGTCTTTCTATGATGCCAAATTTAGCTTGTCTGATTTTGGAAGATATACAAATTCCTCCTTCTGCTACAATTGCACACCTTTTGCCCATTACAATTGCTGTTTCCAAAAATCAAGATAGAGAAGATGACAATATCTTTAGTAGTCATTTTTATGAACAATTAGCTCAAAATAATTCTATCAAAGAAGCCTATAATTATGCTTCAAGAAAACTTCCAAATACACCTTCGACATTATTTGTAAAGCCAAGTGCCGAACACACACTTGATTTTACACTACTAGAAACAAAAAAAGTAGAAGCAGCTCCCAAAACACCAGAGCAACAAAAAATAGAACGTTTTAAGAAAATTATAGCTCAAAAAGCTCGTTTTTCAGCATATTCCAAACCAGAACTTTTACTTTCTAAAGAAGAAACTAAACTTTTTGAAGAGTATAAATTTGAACTTGCACCACTTTCAGATATAGAAAATCAGCTGTATATCCGAAGTCTTAAAAAAATCAATCAGAAAAAAAGACAACAAAGATATTTATATAGAGCTATATTTTTCTTGACATTCTTTTTGGTTTTGGCAGGTCTAGGTTTTTGGGCGCAATATCAAGAATATGAAAGACAAGACAAGGCACATAAAACACAAACTCGTCAGCAACAAGCTAATTTTTTGACTTATTTGGGTGATAATATGCAAAAGGAAAATGCCACAAAGGCAATTCGTTTGATAGAAAAAGCTGTCAGAGAATATCCAACACATTTGGCGCAAGGTTCTTTGTACTCTCACTTTTATAGTCCAAATTTATATTATTCGGCTCAAATTCCAATTAAAAATGAGAATCAAGACTTAAAAAGTAACGAAAATATAAATTATGCTGTTTCTTCTGATGCTCAATGGTTAGCTTATTTTGAAAATGATGATAAAACAGGCAATCACAAAAGGAAAAATGCAATATTTATTAGTTCATTACAAGGCGATGTTATCAAAAAAATAGAAAAGGAAGTAGAAATAGAAAAAATTATTTTTTCAAATAATGTTCCCTATCGTTTGGCTGTTGGTTTTGCAAATGGAAAAGTAGAAATTTTAGATGTTTATGGAAAGAGTTTATTAGAAATGCAGGTGCATAATGACACTATTTCAGGACTCTCATTTTCGAAAGATGATACAAAAATTATTTCGGCTGCTGATACAACAGCTCTTATGTGGACAACAGCAGGAGAAGTGTTAGATACAATTAGTGGAAATCAGAGTAAGATTTTGAGAATGCAGTTTTCTCCCAATCAAAGAACTCTTTTTACAGAAGCGAAAGATAGTGTCGTGGCTGTTTGGGAAGGTTCAAATTTACTTTCTACTTTTGAAGGAACAAAAGCTAAATGGCTTTCAGATAAATATCTAGCTTTGAAACAACACACTAATTCGAAAGAGGAGAATCAAAAAAAGAAAAATAGAAGGCAAACAGAATCTTTAGGTAATTCTGATTCTTTAAAATGGGTAGTTTGGGATGTTTCTACAAATGAAATTAAAAAAGAACTTCAAAATCCAAAGCAAATATTGTCTCAAGATTCTTCTTCTTTTTGGGTGATAGATGAAAAAAATATGCTAAAAAGGTATTACTTTGAAAGTGATTCTATTACACTTTGGCAAAGAAATGTAGCTTATTTTGCTATGTATAAAGGAAGTAATCTAATTAACACAAACAAAAAATGGGTAATTATTTCAGAAGATGGTTTGTGTACAATACGTTTTGCTGATGGCAGTCAGTCTACTACAAAGCTAGAAAGTTTGCCTATTAAGACCCCTTATTTTACACAAGATGGAAGTTATTTAGTTATACAAACTTTAGAAAATATTACTTTTTGGCGAGCTGCTACTCCTCAAATGCGTTTTAATGACAAATTGCAAGGTGAAAAATGGCTTGCTCAAAATGCATCAATAAATCAAAATAAAATAAAAAGTAGAGATGTACAGCTCATTTATTATTCTGGAAATATTTATCGTCTGACCGACCAAAAAGAAAATGCAAAAGCAGAGTTTGCAGCCGATAAAGTATTTTTACATCCTTCTCAGGATTATGTTCTGACAATCAAAAATACTGTTATTTCTTTAGACAAATTTGATAAAACAAACTTAGCCGAAAAAGATAAACCTTTCAGAATTACAAACGCATTTACTAAAAAACCAAACTATACGAATGCTGGTTTTTCTAAAAAAGGAAGTTTTGTTTGGGCAGTTACACAAAATAATGAGCTTCAATTAATAGACCTAAAAGGTAATATTTTTCACACGCAAAAAGTAAAACCAAATACAGAAACAACTAGCTCTTTTGATGATAGATATTTAGCTTTGGCTCAAAAGGTAACAGGAGGATTAAAGCCATACAAGATTTTGCATTTAGATACAAAGCAAAGTTATGAATTAGATACACGTTTAGAACGTTCGAATATTTCTTCATTTTTCTTTTCTCCTTCTCAACAAGGACAACCCTATTTAGTTTCTGCCTCGGGTTCTTGGACAGATTTTTGGGATTTGAAAGGACGCAGAATGAAAGCTCTAAAAGGTGGAAATCCAATTTATGGAAAAGAAATGATTCTGACTTCCTCTTATGGCAATTTTTATATTGCAACGTTAGATGTAAATAAAGTGTATCATCAAAAAATGGACAACCTTCAGAAAGCTACTTTAAGTCCTGATAAAAATTATATTGTTTTGCATTTTTCAGATTCTTTACAGATTTGGAAAACATCACCTTTTGGAATCATTCAATGGCTAGAGGAAAATAAAATTTATCAACTTTCTACCCAAGAACAAAAACAATTATTGCTTCGATAACGTATAGTATATTAAGAAGTCAAAATTTGATTCTACTATTTTATCAAATTATTTTTTAGACTTCAAAATTTTATTAATTCCTTTCATTTTTTAAACTTCGAAATTTATGTTTACGATTCTTTTAGCAAATGCCTTTGGTGTTTTGGGTAGTGGTATTGGTGGTATATTATCAATCCTTCATCTTATTCTTATTGTCTATTGTTTTTATAGTGTATGGACTTCTGCTAGTACAATGGGTACAAAAGTTCTTTGGTCTTTAGCTATTTTCTTTTTACCTATCATAGGTCCAATTCTTTATCTTTTATTAGGTAGATAATAGTTTAAGAAATATTCATTTAGGAAAACTAACTTATTACAGTGTAATATAATTTTATTTGCATTTTACTATCGCCAGTTGGGACACCGACAATGGCAAAGTTATAAATTAAACAGTCTTTTAAACCTGTTTTATGTGTAAAGAAATATAAAATAATTTGTGTTACTTGTCAATGATAAAGCCCTAAATCTTCTTATGAGATTTAGGGCTTTTAGGTGTATACAGAAAAGTTATGTGTTTAGTAAAATGTAGAAAAGTTATAGAGCTGAATTTTTTAAGTAAATAAAGTATAATATTGAAAAGCCTTTTTATAATTTTTCTTATAAAAAGGCTTTTTTGATACTTTAAACAAACATTTTTATTGTAATTGACAATTTATTTGTAGTTTTGTAGTTATAATTTACACAAACATTATTACAAAAAACTTTTTTACAGACAAAAATCGACTCCCCTAAATTGACTACTCCTCTTCAAAAAACATCTCGTTTATTTATTGCCATTCCTCTTCCTGAATTTTTAAAAGATGCTTTACAAGAATGCCAAGAGTGGCTTTCTTCTTATCCAGAAATGGGAGCAATTAAAAACTGGATAGAAATTTCTAAAATGCACATTACATTGCACTTTTTAGGAGATGTTTCACATCAAAAAATTTCACAAATACAGGAAATTGTAAGTCAAATTGCAAAACAAGCCCCTCTTACTTTAACAATGAAAGACATAGGAACATTTGAAAAAAATGAACTTCCTTATGTTCTTTGGGTAGGGATTTTGAAAAATGAAGCTTTATCAGATTTATACGAAAAAATAGCTCAAAAACTAGAAGAAATAGATATAGAGATTGAAAATACCAACGTTGAAAATTATAATCCTCATGTTACCTTAGCATACATTCGTACTGATGATGAAACTAAAAAAGCAATGAAAGAACGTCTTCAAAAAATAATTGTTGGTGAAATTGGTGTTTGGGAGAGCAACAAAATTGAACTGCTTAGCAGCACACCAACTAGAGAAGGCTCTGTTTATAAAGTTATTAGTTGATATATAATTTGAGAAAAATTAAATATGCCTAAAAAAATAGGAAGTAGAAATCTAAACTGTCAAGATACCTTTTGAGGTGTCAGACAGTTTAGAACATGTTATTTTGAGCTATTTATTTGGGTCTATTTTTGTTCAGCCACTTTTTATATTGTTCATTAATGGCTTCATAAAATAAATCTCCCTGCAAATTATACCCTGTTTGGGAAAGATGAATTTTATCATACTGTCCTAACCCTGCTTTGTGCCAATCAATAATTGATTTGAAACCTCCCATTATCTGATAAAAATTCCAAAGAGCTACATTTTTTTCTCTTGTTAGTTCTTGTAAACGCTCTTCTGCTTTTTGAGTGTTATAATTTGCATATTTTTTATAACGATAAGTATCATTTGGCGAAGTAAGTAAAATGGAAGTATTCGGATTAATATTTCTAATTTGAGTAATTATTTTTATTAAATTTCCTTTGAAAGCCACATCATCAAATCTTGTTGGATATGCATCATTTGTACCCAAAGAAATTACTACTAAATCTGGCTGAATGCTTCTAAGTTGTGTTTCAAAATCTTCACAACGCAAATAATGTCTTGTTTCTGCTCCATTTATTCCCACAGCGTGATATAGAACTCCTTTTTCATTACTTTCTAAAGAAATACCTTGCAGAATAAAATGTGTTTGAATATCATCAGTTTTATCTAATCCAATGCTGATAGAAGTTTGAGGAACAGAAAAAATCACTTCCAAATAACCATCTGGGTGCATTTTTTGAGATTTTATTTCATTTGTCGGAGCAATAATGACAGCTTCAAAAAGTTCTTCATTCAGGATTGGGTAATAGATTCTTACTTTTTCTATTTTTGAAGGGTTGCGCTCATTGTATTCTATGGGTTCAAGTGTAATGGTTGATTTGGGATTTATTGTCTCTACATTTATTCCCGAGATTCCCCATTGAGATTGGTCTTTATTACTGACCATTTTTTGGCTTGTCCAAGTTCCTGTATAACGAGTTTTGTAATCAAATGGATTGTTTGTTTTGGCAGCCGAATAAGGGAAAATAAATCCACGTCCTGCGTCTCCAAAACGTTTGTCTTCTTGGAACAATCGTCTTACTTTTCCTGTAAAAAAGTCAGCTTGAATATGAGAATCTCCCATGTGCAGAATTTTTACCTGATTTTGTTCTCCTTTTTTTTGAGTTTGAAGCTTATAAAGAGCTTCAAAAAAATAATCTAACGAAGTGCTATCTTTCATCTGAATTCGGTTTGCTCCATAATTGACGACTTCAAAATAAGGTCGCTCTCTATAAAGCATTAAGCGAATAGAATCTTCTAGGCTTTTTGTTTTTTCTTGTAAATCATCTTGGCAAAATGCTAGTGTAGGAATTGAAAGTAAAATTATCAAAAACCAAATTACTCGTTTTTTTATTTTCATCATAAAATTAACCAACTTCTTTTTTAGGGGTAGATTTTTTGTCTTATAAATCTTTCAAATACATTTCCAAAAAGGCATAACAAAAGACAAATTTAAAGAAATATTGAATAAAAGAAGCTATTTTATTAAAATGAAAAAACTCTTCAAAAATCTAAAGATAGAAATGTGAAGAGTTTTTTAGACTAATTGTCAATTGTTTATTCAACAATTACAAATTATATTTATCCTTTGCGTACTTTTCCTGAGCCACTTACTTTAACGATTTGTCTTTCTAATTCATTTCCCCCAGTAGTGTAACGAATATCTCCAGAACCTGAAATTTTGGCTTCTAAGTTTTTGGTAACATATACTTCTGCATCTCCAGAACCTGAAATTTTGATTTCTGTATCTTGTGTTTTGAGATCTTCTGCTTCATAATCTCCAGAACCTGCAATTCTTACTTCTTGTTTTGTAGCTGCTCCTTTAAGACAAATTTTTCCAGAACCTGCAATACTTGCTTCTAAGTCTGAAACAGCAACTCTTCCACATACTTTTCCCGAACCTGCAACACTAATTTCTAATGTAGAGCTATATAATTCGCCGTCCCATTCCATAGAACCCGAACCTGCAAGAGATAATTTTTCTAACTTTTCAGTATGATAAACTGTAATAGTTACTTTACTATACCCTCTAGAACTCCAACTACGACCTTTTTTGATTCCTATTCTAAGACGATCACCGTCTACTTGAGTTTCTAGTTTTTCTAAAAGGTCTGCATCTGCACCTTCAATTTTGACTTCATTTTTAGAAGATTTTACAATTTTAATATCAAAACTTCCTCCTGATGAAATTTCTTCAAAATTAGATACACTTCTAACTTCTTGAGCAAAAGCTGTAGAAATTGAAAATGCAAAAAGAAACAGAAGAGCAAATGAGAAAGTAGTTAGTTTGTGATTGAGCGTTTTCATAGAATTAAATGATTATTGATGTAAATAATGAAATGTAGTTAAATTAGTGAGTAGCTTTTTTTATGAGCTTATTTACTACAAAGACAGCATATTTTTAGATAGGTTGCATCAGAAAAAAAAAATCTGTTAAAAACATTTTCTTATTCTGTCAAAAATGCCTTTTCTTCCTTAATTGCATTTTCATACAACTCATAATACTCCTTACTTAGATCTTCTAATAGCCAAACTTTATTCCCATTCTGACGGCTATATGTATCTTTAATTTCTCCAATAAGAGTTTGTTTGCCTACTGTTTTGCTAATATCTTGATGAATTTTATCATTGATAAAAATTACTTTTTTTGCAGTAAATTTTTGAGGAAGCCAAAGTAAATAACTACTTGAAAAACTATATACTTGTGGTAAATTAAATTCTTTTGTATAGAAATCAATTGCTCCTGCTTGTCCATAATTTTCAGCCAAAATTATAGTATTTTTTCTCTCTTCAACAGGAATTTTATAATATGCCTTTGCTGCTAACTTAGCTATTTGTTTCCATCCCAACATATCAGCAAAATCTTGAGGAAGAGCATGTATTTTTCCATCTTCCCAACGATTAAAGGATTCTACTCCTGTTCTCTCAGTAAAAGTAGCAGCATATTCAGTAAGTTTTTCAGGACTTAAAACAGGAATACTAAAAGGAAGCAAAGGCAAGATAAGCATTATCGGAATTACAACAGCAGGAACACGTAAAAATGTACGGTTTTGTGTAAGACGTTCGATAGCGACTGAACCAGCAGCAAGCATTACAGGAAAAGCTCCCAATGTATAATAACTTTTGCCATGTAAAAAGAAAAGCATCAAAATAACAATAACAAAAAATACGGCTATCGTTCTGAAAGGTTGAAGTGTTTTGCTTTTTAATAACCCTGTAAAACCCAAAATCCAAACCCACGTAATAGGAAGATGCATTAAAAATTGATCAATTATAAAATCTACAGGATTTATATTTTTAAGCTGTGTAACACTAAGTTCTTCCATGTGATGAAAGACGGGAAAATTATGAAAGGCTTGCCAAATAAGATTGGGAAAAATAATCAGAAAGCCTATTCCTACACCAAGCCATAACTTTTTATTTAAGAGCCATTGTCTTTCTTTTGAAAACAAAGTAGCTATTAGAATAGCAATCACACAAAAAACAATACTGTATTTATTTAAAAAGAAAATTCCTGCAATAGCTCCCATTCCGACCAAATAACGTCCTTGTTGAGTTTTTATATGACGAATCCAAAAATAGATAAGCCATGTCCAACCCAAGACATCCCAACCTACAGGTTGAAAAAGTGTATGTATACGCAAAAAAGCAGGTGAAAAAATGACAATAAAACCAGCAAATAGGATGGCAAATGTTTTTCCTCCCATCTGACTAGCTATCATTCCTGTCAGAATAACCAAAGTCATTCCAGCTAAGCCAGAAACTAAATGAATAGCCCAAAGAGATTCTCCTATTGTATTTTGAATAAAGGAAGCAAAAAGGGCAATCATTGGAGGAACTTCTAAAAAGCCAAAATCTAAATGTTTGCCCAAGGCAAGATAAAGTAATTCATCTCTATGAAAACTATATGCTTTATTGAGTAGAAAAGGTGTCTGTAATTTGAGAAGAGCAAAAAAAGAAAGTAAAAACCAGTTTTTGATTGACATTAGAAAGACTATTTTTGTAGAATGGTGTGTTAGAATATGCTAGTTGCTTGAGTTATCATCTTTTTGGTTTCTCAATAATTTAACTCAATACTTATTTGTAAGCTGAAAATAATGAATTTGAACATCTAATTTATGAAAAAACAAGAAGTTATAGAAGCCAAAATAGCGAAAAGAAATCCTGCTCAAAATGTTACTCTAAAAGAGACTAGTTTGTTTGCTCACGAATTAGAAAAAAATATTCCTAGTGTTTATGTGTTAGAGCTTTCAACTGTCTATTTATTGAATGGATATTTATTAGATTTATCTGATTTTAAGACCTTTAATTCTTATACTCATACCTATCCAATCAGTAAAAGTAGAACTTTTCTAAATTTTGCAAAGGTAGTTTTATCTAACTTTTTATCAAAAACAAAAATGATAGAAAATGCTATTTTTGCGACAGATAATTGGTCAGGTGGTTATTTTCATTGGCTTACAGATGTTATTCCTCGTGTTTTGGTTGCTCAAAAAATAGAAGAACGAGAAAATACAGAGTTATTAGTTCCAAAAGAATTAGAAAAATACGATTTTACTCAAATTACAGGACAAAAATTAAATCGGAAAATATATTTTTATGATAGTAATCAGGTCTATAAAATAAATAAATTAATCTTGCCTTCTCATATTGGAAATAGTGGAAATTATGATAAAGAATTGATGCAGGAAGCTAGAAAACTATTTACTCAAAGTTTGAAAATAGAATCTAATGAAGGTACAGAAAATGTAATTGAGCAAAAAATAAATAGGAAAATATATATTAGTCGTCAGAAATCTAGGTTCAGAAAAATAAATAATGAAGAGCAGGTTCAAAATTTACTCAAAAAATATAATTATGAAATTCATTATTTTGAAGAGTATAGTTTTGAAAAACAAATTGAACTTATGAAACAAACAGTTTCCTTAGTAGGATTACATGGAGCAGGACTTACCAACCTGCTTTTTATCAATCCAAATACTAAGGTTTTGGAAATTAGAAATCAAGCAGACAAACATAATAATTGCTATTTTTCATTAGCTTCTGATTTAGAAGTTGATTATTATTATTTACTTTCAGAAGGCGATTCTGCTGAAACACATACCGTAAATGTAGACGTAGATATAGAAAAGTTAGAGCAAATTATTTTAGAGATGGAGAAGTAGTATTCATCTCATTTTAGATTATATTTTGTTTGCTTTTATATCTATCATACTTTTTCATAATTAATTTAGAAATAAATGAATTTCCATATTGTCCATCTTTCTACTCCCAAAACTTGGCGAGGAGGCGAACAGCAAATTGCTTATTTAGCTACCGAAATAGAGAAAAACCAAGAACATAAAATCTCAATTCAACAAACAATTCTGACTCCTCAAAACTCTTCTTTGTCTGATTTTATAAGAAATTATAATAAAGAAAACGTAACTACCAATTTGGAGGTAGAAGAGTTAAAGGGAAATTCAAAGTTTGGACAAGCAAAATTTTTGGCTACTTTTTGTAAAAAAAATAAAGTAAGTATTGTTCATCTTCATGATGCACATGCACATACAATAGGTATTTTGTCAGCCGTTTTTTTTCAGAATAAAACTAAATTTATTTTGAGTAGAAAGGTGATTTTCCCTGTTAAAAATAATTTTTTTTCCAACTACAAATACAATCACTCAGCTATAAAAAAAATAGTTTGTGTCTCAGAAAAAGTAAAAGAAGTGGTGGGTCTGAGTATTAAAGACAAGTCAAAATTAATTACAATATATGATGGAATTGATTTGGATAAGTTTAGTAATGAAAATGACACATCTATTTTAAGGCAAGAATATAATTTATCAAAAGATACAATTTTGATAGGAAATGTAGCAGCTCTTACACCTGAAAAAGATTATATTACCTTTTTAGAAACAGCAAAATTACTCATTCCTAAACTAGAGAAAAAAAATAAGCAGGTGTGTTTTTTCTTAATTGGAAAAGAAGGAGAATCAAAAAACGAAATTCATAAGTGGTTCAATCAAAATCCACAACTAAAAGAGCATTTTATTTTGACAGGTTTTAGAAATGACATTGCTTTTATTCTAAAAGAATTGGATGTTTTTCTTTTTACAAGTCAAACAGAAGGATTAGGAACAAGTGTATTAGATGCTTTTGCGAGTAAAGTTCCAGTTGTGGCAACAGCAGCAGGAGGAGTTCCAGAGTCTGTAATTAATAACAAAACAGGTTTGCTTTCGAATATAAAAGATTCTTTTTCTTTAGCTGAAAATGTAGAGAAGGTTCTGTTTAATGAAGAGTTAAGAAATAAATTAATACAAAATGCTACTATTCACCTCCAAAATTTTACAAAAGAAAATACAGCCAAGAAGACTTTAGAAATTTATAAAAATATAGCTAACTTTTCATGGTGATAAACAAGCATAAAAAAATCCCTTTCATATATAAAAAATGGAAAGGGATTTCTCAGTTATATTTTAAAAAAGTGTAACTGAATAGCTAAAAAATAAGGAGTTGTAAAAAATAAGTTCTTTTTTAGAAGAAACTTCAACACGCTTACTATTCAATCTGGACTTTCTATTTGATAGAATTTCTGAAAAATAAAGCTCTGATAAAAATAATGAGTTAAAAATTTTGAGAAATTAATCTCAATCTCATTGCAGATGCTTTTAGAAATTACTATCAATTTGTTGCTTACTTGACTTATATAATTCAAAGTGTTTGCCAATGCCAAAATAAATTAAATTATTTGTCAATTATTTGTAAAATATGCATATGAAGCTCGTATAAGGCTATTTTTGTTTTTTGACGTAATTGTTCTATATATAATTATTCCCATTTTGAAAGAGTGTATTTTTCATTATGAAAATTTATTTCTGCTTTTCTATCTCTATCTTTAATTCTTTGAAATTCTTATTCATAAATTTATCGAAAAATTCAAATCCTTTGTATTCTTGCTTACTGATTCCTATTTTTTTTGCTTTTTGAAGCTTTTTGTCTTTAACAAAACTAAGCTCTAAAATTTTATAAACGTCATTAAAAGTTTTGATTTCTACTGCGTTCCATTCTTTCAAATCTTCAAAAAGCCATTTCTTTTTTGGTAGAAATAAATAAGAAACAACTAATTCTTTTTTTGAAAAATGAAATGAAGTAGGCATTGTAGAAATTTTGAGAAGAAGTAGTAAAACGATAATTGCAGCAATACCGATAATCAAAAATTTCCAGTTTGATTCTAAAGAAAGTGACCAAGCAGCAATTCCGATAACTCCTAAACAGAAAATAGAAAGCGAAAAAAGTGTTTGAAATTTGAAAGAAATTTTATTGTTCATGGCTAAATGAGATTTTTAATGATTTACTCTTCTTCGTCTGTTTCTTTTTCCTCTAATTCTTCTAAATTTTCAGTCAGATTAGAAACTGATTCTATTGATTTTACAGGTATATTGTGATGTTCGGCAGGTAAAAGTTTATCTACATACAAAAGTAAAATATCTAAATGTACAAACATTTCTTCTGCATGAGGAAGTAGCCTTTCACCATGAGGAAGCAAAATTTTACAATGAGGGAGTAGCTTTTCGACTTCTGGCAAAAGTACGTCTTTGTACTTTAAAAGCAAATCTGTATAAGGTAACAACTCATCTAAATACGGCTCAAATAAATGAAAATAAGGCAATAATTCTTCTGCATGAGGTAAAAGCTGATCAGAATAGGGAAGAAGTTTTTCTGCATGAGGAGCTATCTGATTGGCATAGGGCAAAAGTTCTTCTTTATAAGGTAACAGTTTTTCTATATGAGGCGCAAGTAAAGACGATTGAGGTAACAAACTCTTGGCGTGGGGCATAAACTCGTCTGCATGAAGAAGCAAGCGAAGACTATGAGGAAATAAAGAAGGCGCATTCCAAAGAAGTTGAGGCGCATTTTTAGCAAATCCTTTTAATAAATTTCTATATTTTTTGTTTGCCAAACCTTTTAAATGATGAATTATAAATGGTAAGTTGTAAATTATCTGAAATTAGATGATTCTACAATCATATTAACTTAATTTGGAAAGGATTAGTTTTAATAAGATACTAATAAAATCCTAAGAGGTTTTAGATTCTCTTAGGATTTTTAAATTAATGTAAAATTACAAAAATTATTCTTTTGCAGCCACACAAGAAATTTCTACACGTACATCTTTTGGCAAACGAGATACTTCAACAGTTTCTCTAGCAGGAGGGTTTTCTGTGAAATATTCACCATAAGCCTTATTAATAGCTTGAAAATCATTCATATCTTTTACAAAAATACTGCACTTTACAATGTTGTAGTAAGAAAGCTCAGCAGCTTCCAAAATTTGTCCCATATTGTGCATTACTTTGTGTGTTTCGTCTTCTATGCTTTCTCCATCTTGACCTGTAATTTTGCCACTTTTTGCATCCATTGCAATTTGTCCAGACACAAAAAGTGTGTTTCCATTCCAAACAGCTTGACTATAAGGACCAATAGGAGCAGGAGCATTTTCTGTAAATACTATTCTTGACATTTTTTTTAAAATTAGGATTTGAGAATCAGAAATAGGTAAATAAATAAAACCGTATTCTGTAAAGTACAAAATACGGTAATTTGTTTATTTTGAAATAGTATCAATTATTTCTTCAAATTTTCAATAATGATTGCTGAAGCACCACCACCACCATTACAAATAGCAGCTAATCCATATTTACCATTGTTCTGACTAAGAACATTAGTAAGTGTTGTTACAATTCTTGAACCCGAACAGCCAAGTGGGTGTCCTAAAGAAACTGCTCCACCGTTTACGTTTACAATTTTAGGATCAATATCTAATTCTTTATTGAATGCCATCGTTACAGCTGAAAATGCTTCATTTACTTCGAAAAAGTCAATGTCATTTTTTGTAAGACCTGCACGTTTTAGAGCTTTTGGTGCTGCAATTGTTGGTGCAGTCGTAAACCATTGTGGTTCTTGTTCGGCATCTGCAAAGTCTACGATTCTAGCAATTGGAGTAAGTCCTAATTCTTTTACTTTCTCTCCACTCATCAAGATTGCAGCCGAAGCACCATCATTGATTGTAGAAGCATTTGCTGCTGTAACTGTTCCATTTGCAGAAAAAACAGCTCTAAGAGTAGGTATTTTATCAAATTTTACTTTTTTGTACTCCTCATCTTCATTTACTACTACTGGGTCACCTTTTCTTTGTGGAATTTCTACAGCTACAATTTCGTCTTTAAATCTGCCTGATTCTGTTGCATTTTTTGAACGAGTATAAGATTCTATAGCAAAAGCATCTTGTGCTTCACGAGTAAACTTATATTTTTCGGCTGTTTTATCAGCACTTACACCCATAGCAGAATTGTCATACGCATCAGCCAAGCCATCACGCATAAGTCCATCGATAAGTGTTCCGTGTCCGTAGCCGTAACCACCAAAACGAGCTTTATCTAAGTAAAAAGGGATATTTGTCATACTTTCCATTCCTCCAGCAACTACTACATCCGAATGACCTAACATAATACTTTGAGCAGCAAACATAATCGCTTTCATACCCGAAGCACATACTTTATTCACTGTTGTACATTGAACAGAATAAGGAAGACCAGCCAAAACAGCAGCCTGACGAGCAGGAGCTTGTCCAAGATTTGCTGAAATTACATTACCCATATAAACTTCTTCTACTTCTTTTGGGTCAAGATTGATTTTTTGTAATGCTCCTTTTATTGCTGTTGCACCAAGTTGTGTAGCTGCAACGGCTGCCAAAGAACCATTAAAACTACCAATAGGAGTACGAACTGTTGAAACTAAATAAACTTCTTTGAGTGTCATATAAGTTATACTTTTTATGTAAATGTTGTATTGTAAAGATTACTGAAAAATTACTGCTATGCAGTAGTTGAGAGGTCTGCAAGTTACAAAAAAATGATATAAAAAACTCTTAACGAAGCTAAAGGGAAAGGTAAAATTAATTTTTAGAATTCTCATAAATAGAGATAAAGTCTATTAATTCAATAGCTCACTTTCTGCATAATTATCTCCTTTATCTAGTTCTCTAAAATAAAAAACAATTGAGCCATTAGAAGAAATTTTGAGTTCAGAATAGCCTTCTATTTGCATTGTTTCTAATACTTTTTTAGATTCTTTAAGGCTCAGGTCAGTTTTCATGGCTAGTTCTGTGGGAGTTAGATGTCCTCCATTTTGAGAGGCAGCTTCTAGTATTTGACGCTCATATTTGTTCATCAAAAATTTTCGTTGTCCTGTGCGTGAAAACTTCCACAAAAAAAAGCCTGCTAATGCTGGTATTCCTCCCAAGGCAATTCCTCCTAACAAACCATCTACAAGTTCATTTCTGCCATTATTTATGTTAGCTAACATAATTATAAAAAAAATACTTCCTAGCACAACGAAAGTCATTCCGATTATCTTTCCAAGTTGATATTTGAGTGTTTGCATACGAAATAATATATAATTTGGTGTTTTTAAATTTGTAATTACTTCAATATACATTTTTTCTAAAATTTGAACAAATCGTTATCCAGCAATTTTATTTTAAACTACTTACATCTTAGTCAAATCCAAAAGGCTTTTCTACCTAATAAAAAAACATTTTTACCGAAAGTAGTTATATAAAAAAATGTTTTGCTTTAATTTTTGTGTATTTTTCCATATAAAATAAAACTAGGCTCTTTTGTAATAGAAAGTGAGTTTGCAAAACTCTCTTTTGCCAATCCTAGGAGATAGGATTTTTAAAACCGTTTGCTGTTAAGTATCGTAGCTTCTAAAAAAGTGGTTTTATAAAAACTTAAAAAGTCTACTCATTTCAAAAAATGAATAGACTTTTTAAGTATTACTTCAAATATTTTTTATTTAACATTCGTTTAAAGCACTTATACACTTTTCTGCAAATTCTTTTAAATCTGCCCCACCTTGTATTTTTTCAGCTTGAGCTTTAGTAATTTTAGCAGCTTTGAATTTTTTCAATGAAGATTCTTTTTTCTTAAACATAGGATAAGTTATTTTGATAAATTTAAAAAAATGATATAAACATCTAATTCTTACATTAGATATGCAATGATAGGAATTAATTTTTATAAAACAAAATATTATTCAATTTTTTAGATGAATATTTTGTGAATCTACTAATAACGCCAAATTTAATTACGCAAAAAATAGTTTTAACCGTAGTATCTGCTTAAAATATATAATTAAATACACTGATGATTATGTTGGCTCTACCTAATAAAAAAACATTTTTACCGAAAGTAGTTATATAAAAAACCATTTTGCTTTAATTTTTGCTTATTTTTCCATAACAGTAACTAAATTTAGTTGATTCTATCAAAATTAATAGCCCTAATCTAATGAAATGCATAAGGTACGTTCGTACACTTTTTTTCTGTATTCTAACTTTTTATAGTCTTTCTATCTTCTCCAATTCTTCTTTTGCTCAATTTACTGATTTTGGAGATACACCCTTAGAAGCCGAACATCTGAGCATCGATCAAGGATTGTCTCAATCGACAGTGCTTTCTATTCTGCAAGACCAAAAAGGATTCATGTGGTTCGGAACGCAAGACGGACTAAATAGATACGATGCTTATAAATTTAAAGTATTCAAATTACAACGAGGAGATACTACCTCTCTTCCTGATAACAATATACAAATGCTTTTTCAATCTAAAGACGGTACAATTTGGGTAGGTACAAAAGATGGATTTTCAAAGTACAATCTTGATTTTGATAATTTTACAAACTATCATTATCAACAAAAAAACAAAAACAGTATTTCTAATGATGATGTAAGCTCAATTACAGAAGATACGACAGGAGTGATTTGGGTGGGTACAAAAAATGGACTTAACAAATTTGATAGAAAAACAAAAAAGTTTGAACGATATTTTGCTGATGGAAAGACTAATTCTATTCCTAATAATGAAATTACGGCACTTTACACAGATAAAAAAGGAAATGTTTGGATAGGAACAACAAATGGCGCAGCTCGTTATCAACCCAAAACAAACGATTTTAAAGTCTTTTTGGCAGACTCTACTTTTTCATCTTTACCAAATGGACATATTACCTGTTTTTTTGAAGACCGTTTTAAGGCACTTTGGATAGGAACAAAAAATGGAATAGGAAGATATAATCGTTTGGGTGATAATATGTCGTCTTACAAAGCTTCTCCTTTAGCTATTGAAGGGATAGAACAAGATGAAGATGGTAATTTATGGATTATCTCTGCTCTAGAACTTGGTAAGTTCAATCAAAATAATCACACCTATAAGCGTCAAAATATTGGCAATACCTTTGAGAATTATGGCTCTTTTAATGCTATTACAAGAAGTAAATCAGGACTTTTATGGATAGGAACAAATAAAAATGGAATTTTTAAGATAAATACTCGTACCAAACAATTCAAAACATTCCGTCATAACCCTGAAAATCAAAATAGTCTTCCTCCAGCATGGGTGTGGAGTATAACAAACTCTGATAAAAATAACCTTTGGATAGGAACAGCAGATGGTTGGAGTTATCTGAACGTAACTAAAGACTCTGCTTTCAATTATAGTACATTTTTTTCTTCCTTCCAAAATCCAAATACTAGAGATGTAACAGCTTTATTAAATGAAGGAGATTCTGTTTTGTGGGGTTCTGTACTCAAAAATGGTCTTTTTAGAGCTACACTTGACAAACAAACTCATATTCCTTTAGATTTTCAAACTTTTGTAGAAAGTGAAAATGATTTTGCACAAAAATCACCGAGTGGAAACAGAATTTCTACTATATATAAAGATAGCTTTGGTAAAATATGGGTAGGAACTTTTCAAAAAGGATTGAATGAAATTTATGAAGATACAACAGGAAATTATTTAAATTTTGAAAAAATAAATCCAAAAAAATACCGTTTTAGATACTTTATTCATGATAAAAATAATGCAACATCTTTAGCAGGAAATAGTGTCCGTATTATTTTTGAGGATAGAAATAGAAATCTATGGATAGGAACAGAAGAAGGAGGACTTAGTCTTGCCAAGAGAGACAATGAAGGAAATATCCTTTCTTTTGAAAATTTTTCTTATAAAGATGATGATCCTACAAGTATTAGTAGCAATGCAATCAGAACAATTTGGGAAGACGCATCAGGTTATCTTTGGTTAGGAACGCCAAATGGACTAAATCGTTTTGATCCAAAAACCAAAAAAGCCCTTCATTTTGGCGAACTAGATATAAAACTTAGTAGAGTTATTCATGGAGTTTTGGGAGATAAAAAAGAAAATCTATGGCTAAGTACAAATAATGGTATTCTTAAGTTTGATGTTGGAGATAGTATCGTATGGGAATTTAATCTTGAAGATGGAATACAAAGCAATGAGTTTAACTCAGGTGCTTCTTACTTGAGAAAAAATGATGGAATGATGTTTTTTGGTGGAATTGGAGGACTAACTATGTTTCATCCAGATACTGTAAAATCAAATAATTATCTTCCTCCTGTTGTTCTGACGGATTTTAAAATATTTAATAAATCTGTGGCTGTAAGAGATGCAAATAATGAAGATTCTCCTCTCACACATCATATTTCAGTTGTTGATGAAATTATTTTAGATTATGAAGACCAAGTAATTACATTCGAATTTACGGCTCTTAATTTTTTACATCCTGAAAATAATAGATACTCATATCGTTTGGAAGGATTTGAGGAAAATTGGAATGAAGTAAACGATCGTCGTTTTGCTTCTTATACAAATTTGCCTAAAGGAGAATATAAATTTGTGGTTCGTGCTGCAAATAATGATGGTCTATGGAATAATGAAGGTGCATCTGTCAAAATTAGAATGCGTCCTCCTTTTTGGGCTACATTAGGATTTAGATTTGCTGTTATTTTGGTTATTGCAAGTGGACTTTGGACAATTTATTATTTCAGAACAAAATCTATTAGAGAACAAAATGCAAAACTAGAAAACTCTGTAAAAGAAAGAACAGGTGAATTGCTAGAAACTACTGAAGAGTTACGTGTTCAGCGTGATCAACTTGAAAATGCGTATGCAAATATTCGTTTGCTTAGTGATATTGGAAGACAAATAACAGCTCGTTTGGATCATAAAGAAATTATTCGATCTGTTTATGATAATATCCAAAAAGTAATGCCTGCTGATGCTTTTGGAGTGGCTCTTTTTGATGAAGATGCAAATTGCCTAACTATTTCTGGTTTTATTGAAAATGGAAATGTACTACCTTTTCATATTTTAGATTTGAATGATAAGAGTGAACTAGCTGTCAAATCTTTTAGTGAGCAGCGTGAGATTATAATTCATAACGTTCAACAAGAATATCTGAAATACATGGAAGAAAAGCCACATCCAGATTTTGGGAAAACTACTTCTTCAGTTGTTTATTTGCCTTTAGTTTTGGCAGAGCGAAAAATTGGTGTCATAACAGCTCAGAGTTATAAAGAAAATGCCTTTGATTCAGAACACTTATCTATTCTTAGAAATCTAGCTACCTATATCGTAATTGCTTTAGATAACTCACAAGCCTATACAAAAATAGAAGCTCAAAAACATGAAATAGATGAAAATAGGATTTCTCTTGAATCAAAGAATAAAGATATTACAGATAGTATCAATTATGCAAAACGAATTCAACACGCACTTTTACCACCTTTATCTATACTAAAAGATGCTTTTGAAGCCTTTGTTTTATTTTTACCTCGTGATATTGTCAGTGGCGATTTTTATTGGTTTACAGAAAAAGAAGGTAAAACTATCGTTGCTGCCATTGACTGTACAGGACATGGCGTTCCAGGGGCATTTATGTCTATTATTGCTGAAACACATTTAGACAGAATTATTAACGTGATGGGTATTATGAGTCCTGCTCTTATTTTGGAAGAGTTAGATAAAGCTGTCCGAAACACATTACGTCAGAATGAAACGCAAAGCCGTGATGGAATGGATATGTCAATTTGTGTAATTGATAAAAATAATAATGAAGTAGTTTTTGGAGGAGCAAAAAATCCATTGATTTATATTCAAAATGGAAATGTAGAACAAGTAAAAGGTGATATTAGAGGAATTGGAGGCTATTCAAGAAAATATCTAAAGAAAACCCCAACTTTTAAGGAACATGTTATTAAAGTAAATGAGCCAACTTCTTTTTATATATTTTCTGATGGTTATCAAGACCAGTTTGGAGGAAAACACGACGAGAAGTTTATGAAAAAACGTTTCCGTCAAGTCTTGAGAGATATTCATGCAGAAGACATGGATGCTCAAAGACAACTTTTAGAGCGTGGTTTTATACGATGGAAAGGACAAAGACAACAAATCGACGATGTCCTTGTGATTGGTTTTAAGATGGGATAAAAATAAAGTGAGAAGTTAGATTTTAGAAGTCAGAAGTGTCACACGTGTGTTTTACGAAATACAAAGCGGAACGCTTAAATACCTTTGTAGGTTCGTAGTGTGAAACTATGAACAGGTAGAAGAAATACTCTCATATGCTGTTTTAAATTTAAGTGTATGTAATTCTTTTGTCATTTATTCCATTTTTATCAGCCATAATTTTTAACATCTTACTTTGTACTTCTGTAATTTTTAAAGGGATAAAGCTATATTCAGCTTCATTACCATCATCAGATGAATAGTATCCAGTATATAACCAAATTTCTATAAATGGTGATAATTCGAATCTATCGCCTAGTTCTTGAAATGCTTTTTGAAAGTCATCAATTTCTAATGTGAATGTTCTATTGTCAATCAACAAAATTGTGTTTTCCTTTTCCAAATGTTTCTTTTCCTCTTTTTTAGTAATAGCCATATCAATCATTTCACTTAACTTTTTCTTTGGCAAATCTATTCTACCTAAAGTAGAAATTGCCTTAGCATAAAAAGGATTAGGAATTATTGCCTTACTTGTGGTCTTTTTTTTGCGATAGTCATTAATTATTGCCTCAAAGGTTGCATCTGGAAATATTTTATTAATCTTTATTAATTCATGAAATGGAATCTTTTCTTTGTTTGATTGAGTTGTAATCCTTTCTTCATTTTTTAGCATTTCAAAATTCCATTGATTATCAGATATTGATGTAACTTCAACATTAAATGTTTCATTATTATTTAACTTAACCTTGAAATCCCACGGATCGTCTCTTGATAAAATATTGAAACTAACTTGAGATTTGTAAAAGAACTTTATCCTCCTTGAAATGTAATGTATAAAAATCAAATATTCTCTATGCTCTGGATTGAAAATATTTAAGAATATTCTCCTAAGAACTTTTCCATCTCTTTCTACTATCAAGTATTCTTTGTAATTAGCTTTATTTTTTAAATCATTGATTGGAAAAAATGAACTGTTTCTAATATTTAGTTTATTAAAAACCTTCATTGAAGATATGAAGTTAGTTGATACAAAAATTTCCTTTTTATCATTCTTAAACCACTTCAAAAAAAAATTCACGAATCTGTTCATTAGTTTTAAATTTAACTTAGGTTCTTAAATAATTTGTAACGGTGTGGCTTGGCGAATATAGGACTTCTAAGTTCGTCCCTCGCTAAACCTTAAAAAGTTTATTTTATGTTCAAATGTCTGTGTCAAAACGTTAAGCCCATTTTCGCTAAGTCAATGTTGTATAGCACGTTTATTTTAATACTCAACTTTAAACACCTCATATTTATTTTCTTTAACTAATCTGTCTATAAGTTCTCTTTCTCCTCCGATAGTTGAAAATGATAAGTCATAGTCAGTATTCACAACCCAGTTTCTTTGCTTCGAATAAATCAAACTTGGTGTTAATATCAATTCTTCTTTTTTAAGTAAACTTCGTAAATCAGTAATTTTACCACTAAAAATTAAATCTTTCTCCCAAGTTTGTGTAGAGAGAAAAGTATAAAATACCTCAATCTCTTGACTGCCATAAAGTTCATAGACATTTTTAATTAAACTTTCTAAATGTTCTTCATCTATATACCCCTCTCCTGGAAACAGTTCATTATTCATTTGTTTGAATGGGTACTTCCAATTAACTGAATTTAAAATAGTTGTGTCAAGTTCAAAGGAAGTTCCTTTTAATTCATAAAACTCTTTCCAATTTGTACGAGTAAATTCTTCCTCAGGTAAATCTAAATTGTTATTTTTAGCTTCTGCGACTTTATCTTCAATAACCTTGTGATTTATCCAAAAAGAATGTAAAATAATGGCATAACTTTCAAAGTTATTTGGAAGAGTTTTTCTCACAAAATACTTAGTCGGCTTTGTTTCTCTTAAATTAATATCTACATTATTTTTATCTCCTATGATAGTAGCATAGGGTTTTATCCAATCTTCGACATCTTTTTCTACCTGTTCCACTGTTTTCTTTTAATGTGCTACAACTTATTTATAAACGAACTGCGTTCAATTATTAAAAAAGAACTATTGTTATCTACTTCAAAGCAAAAATATAGAAAGTGGAATTGAGTTATTCTAATTTCTAACTTCTATCTTTATCTCATTCCACTACATAAACATCTTCACCTTCTTTTGTCATAAGATACCTTTCTCGTGCAATTTCCTCTAAGCTTTTGGTATCATTTATTTGTGCCTTTTTTGTTTCTAAAAGGTCAATTTGTTTGCTGTAATATTCTTTTTCGGCTTGTAGCTCTTCTAATGTTTGGCGCATACGGATTTGATTTAATACATCATTTCCATCTAAGAAAAACATCCATAATACAAAGGCTACAAAAAACCAAAAGTAAAAATTATTGATACGTTGAAAAAAAGTCATAATCTAAATAGTAATTTTTTTTTTAATTGAAATAATTTCTTATTCTCCTCTCATCATAGCTGCAATTTCTTCATCTGTTAGTTCTAAATCTTGTGAAGACATAGAACCTAAGCTACCCATTCCTCCCATACTTTCCATTCCACCCCCAAAACTTTCTCTTCCCATACTACCTAATTTTTCTCGTCTTTTCATGTTATTTAGGGAAGCACCAATGTTTACTAAAAAATCCATTTCTTTGAATATTTCGTAAGGCTTTTCTGGATTGGTAATGTTTGCAAGATACGTATTAAACTCAAACATTGGTTTGTCGTAACGAATGGCAACGTACATTTTTCTACCTTTAAATGAAAAATAAATAGGTTCTTCGATAGTTTGAGCAATTTCGACAGCTTTATCCATAAAATCTTCACTAATCATTTTTTTAGCTTTTTTTCCATCTTTTGCATAAGCTGTAAAATAATCATTAAATTCTGGATGTTCTACATCTACAAATTCTCCGTGCTGTTCGTTTGCTTTTTTAGTTTCATAACCTAATCTTCCAAAACTTCCCTGAGAAGCATCAGGAATAATAATCATCTCTGGAAAGCTTTTACTGAGTGTCGAAACCATAAAAATACCATCAAAAATCACGTGCCATTGACTAGAATCATTACCTTTTATATCTTCACTTTGCTCTTCCCAAGCAGCTTTTACTTCTGAAAATTGTACTTGTACACCATCTTGACTTGTTGTTACCAAATCATCTCCACCATAAAAATCAGGCTCACGCTTAAATAGTTCGCTATCTACAAAATCACTGTATGAAACAAAACCATCAGAGTTATAATCTCCTCTAGGAGCTACAAATTCTATTAACTTAGAATTAACTGTTTTTTTGTAACGTAACTGAATATCTCTTCTATCTGCTAATTTTCGTACTTGCCAAATTGCTCCTGCAATCAGAAAAACAGACAAAATAATGACAACCCAAATAGCTACCAACTCCATAACAATCAAAACAAAGAGAACTATCAAAATAGCTGCAAGAGCTATCACAATTCCGAATTGAAGAATATTACGCCAAGAAAGTTCTTTTTTGAGGTCTTCTAAATGAGGGAGTAAATCTTCATCAAAAAGAGCTTTAAATTCTGCAAAACTACGCATGAAGTTAATTACGAATTAAAAATTACGAATTACGATTTTTCTACCAAAAAAAAAAATCAGATAATAAAAATTAAGTAAATAAAGGGATACGACTTTAAATTTTAAATTGTTTTTTACAAATAGATAATCATATTATCTGTACTGTTTTTCAGTTCGTAATTTTTAATTCGTAATTCATAATCGTTCTCTTGTTTCTAAATTTACTAAATAATAATTGAATTTGAGTGATTATTGTTCCCTTTGACTCTATTTTATTTTTGGTTTTATGATGTTTACCGAGCAAATTAATTGCTTTATCGAGAGTTTTGTTTTGTTTGTGTCCTAAGTTTTGAGTATGTTTAGGGTAAACTAATTTTTTGCATTAAATTTGCCTAAGTCTTACTATACTATTCATTAAAAAGATAAGATAAAAGACCATTTTTATAAATCTGTCTGAAGAAAATATACATCCTTATAAAATAAACTACCCTATGCCGACAATATTAATGGTTGTAGATGACGAACCAGATGTGCAGCTTTTGATGAAACAAAAATTCAGAAAGCAACTTCGCAATCATGAATATGAGTTTATTTTTGCTGCCAATGGTACCGAAGCCCTTGACAAACTAAAAGATAATCCGAATATTGATGTTATTTTATGTGATGTAAATATGCCTGAAATGGACGGAATTACGCTGCTTTCAAAAACAAAAGTAGTGAATCCAACTGTTCAGACAGTTATCGTTTCGGCGTATGGAGATATGAGAAATATCAGAAGAGCAATGAATAATGGTGCATTTGATTTTGTAACAAAGCCAATTAATTTTAATGATTTGGGTGCAACAATTGCGAAGACAATAAAACATGTACAACGCCTAAAAGAATCTATCACAGAAAAAGAACAATTACACCAAAAATTAGAACGATATAGTAGAGATTTGGAGCAGACAATAGAGGAAAGAACAAATGAAATTACAGTTCAGAAAGAAATTATTGAAGCTAAAAATCAAAGTATCACAGAGAGTATCAATTATGCCAAGCGAATTCAAGATGCTGCTTTGCCTCGTGTAGAAGAAATTAAAGAATCAATTCCAGATTCATTTATTTATTTTAAACCTCGTGATATTGTAAGTGGCGATTTTTATTGGTTTTTAAAGGAAGGAAACAAAATTGTCGTAACGGCTGCCGATTGCACAGGACATGGAGTGCCAGGTGCATTTATGTCATTAATTGGAAATGATTTATTGAATGAAATTGTAAGTGCTAGAGGAGTCATAGAATCAGATAAAATATTAAATGAACTGCACGATAGCGTTAGAAAAGCATTACGACAAGAAGAAAATAAAAGTCGTGATGGAATGGATTTGGCTCTTTGTGTGATTGATTTAGAAAACAAAAAACTACAATTTTCAGGAGCAAAAAATCCTTTAGTCTATTTCAAAAATGGAGAAATGACTTTAATAAAAGGAGATAAATATCCAATTGGAGGTGTTCAGTTTCAATTAGATAGAAATTACACTCGTCATGAAGTAGATTTGAGTGAACCTATCATGTTGTATCTTTTTTCTGATGGGTATCAAGACCAGTTTGGAGGAGAAAAATCAGAAAAGTTTATGAGCAAAAACTTTAGAGCTCTCTTGAAAGAAATTCATGAAAAGCCAGTCGAAGAACAAAAACAAATTTTAGATGAAAAGTTTCAGGCATGGAAAGGTGATCGTTCTCAAATTGATGATATTTTGATAATGGGAATGCGTTTTTAGAAAAAACACAAACGAAAAAGCTATCAATTCTATTTTTGATAGCTTTTTTCATGAAGTAAATTTATCAAATTTAACACCCACATTCTCCTATAAAATTTTCTTTTACACTTTTTCCTTCTTGATTGGTTACTTTTAAAGTTCCTGTGTAAAGAAAAGTTTCATCTCCATTTTGACTTTCTCTTTCTGTCTCGGTTTCTAGTGTATAGTTTTGTGTTGCATTTTCACTTTGATAGGTATTTTTATAATGTGTTTCTGTAACCATTTCAGAATTTGTTTGTGCAAATTTCACCAAAACGCCATCAATTTTTACAAAAGCTGTTTTTTCATAGTTGTCCATATAGCTATATTTTTTTCCTTCTTTAAAATCAGCTTCATTTTTTGAAAAATAACAAGAACAACCATCTATTTCTGGAGGAAAATCGGAAAAAGTATCAATACTGAAAGCAGGTTCTTCTACTATTTCTTCAATAACTTCTTCTCTTAATATAGAGGTTTCGCTAGTGGAGTCTACATCAGAGGTCGTTGTCTCTTTTTTTGAGTTACAAGCTGTAAATAATAGTATAGAAAAACAGAATAAGATTCTTTTTAATAAAGTATTCATAGGTATAAGTAGTAAAAGCAAAAATAATTTTCAATGATATAATAACAAGGTAAGAATTTATCAAAACTAAAAGCAAAATATTCTGTTTTTATTTTTTTACAAAGGAATCAAATTATCAACTATGAATTCAATTAGTATTTTAGGCTGTGGATGGCTCGGATTAGAAACAGCTAAATTTTGTATAGAAAAGAAACAAAAAGTAAATGGTTCAACTACCTCTACAGAAAAAATAGAAATTTTAGAAAAAGAAGGAATAAAACCATTTCATTTGGAGTTGAATGAAGAAAAAATAAAATCAGCTAATTCTAATGACTTTTTTCAAGATTTTTTCGAAACAGGTATTTGTTTAATAAACATACCACCACCAAGAGAAAATAAAGAATTCTATAAAACTCAAATGGAATTTATCAAAAATCATCTATTAGAAAATAAAAAAGCAACTAAAAAAGTGATTTTTATTAGTTCTACGTCTATTTATAAAGACTCAACTTTGCCATTGTCTGCATCGACGATAAAAGAATCTTTTGAAAATGATGTGCAAAATGTAGAGGAGGCAAATCGAAAAGATATTTTTGAAGCTGAAAATGTATTTATAGAAGCCAGTAAAAAAACAGATTTAGAAGTCGTCATTTTACGAGCAGGTGGACTTATGGGAGGTAAAAGAGTGGCAGGAAAGTATTTTGCAGGTAAAAAGGACTTAAATACAGGTCATATTCCTGTAAATTTCATACATAGAAAGGATTTGATAAACATTATTTCTCTAGTTGCTGAAAAAATAAGTGAAAACACGCTTTTTAACCACAAAAACACTAACAATTTTGAGGTATTTAATGCAGTCTGTCCGATTCATCCAATTCGTAAAAAAGTCTATGAAAAGAATGCAATAGAGCATAATTTTGAAGCTCCTACATTTTTAAATGATGAGCAAATGATTGATTATAAGATAATTAACTCAGAAAAAATACAAGAAAAGTTAGGATATGAATTTATCTATCCCAATCCGTTATATTTTCCAGTAGAAAGTTAAATTAAAGTTTTTTTGCTAAATAAACTATTTAAAAGGTACTTCAAAATGATAAAATCTATTGTTGTATATAAGTCCTATTTTTCGATAAAAGTCATTTAAAAACTTAACTTTGTGTTAATCTATATTTATTCATTCCCTTAAAGTGAATAAATAAAAAACTCATAAAATTGTGAAATGATTTATATTCATTATAAAGCCATCTTCCAAAACTACTCACTAGACTAATTTTTTTATGAAACTCAAAAAACTAATTCTTTTACAGCTAACTCTCTTCTTAGGTTTAGCAATTATGGTTGCTTGTGAACGTAACGAAGAATGTGCTTTAAGTGCTGCACCGAAAGTTAAAAAAGATTCAAAAAAAATAGAAGTTTCTCATTATTCAGTTACTTCCACTACTCCAACTATTAAATAACATTCAAACGCTACTAATCAGTTACTTAATTCTATATCCCCTTTTTAGTTATTGAAGAAATTTGATTTTGTAGCGTTTTGATTTTACTAAAGCCTTATTCCGATTCTGTATTTTTAGATACAAATCAGAATAAGGTTTTTTTATGCAACTTCATGTCTAATATTTATTTTATTGTAATATTTTTTTGCCTAATTTGAGGGTTAATTATAAATAAACCTAGAACAAAATGATAGCTAAAACTTTTGGAGCATCCGTAGTGGGTGTAGAAGCAAATATTATAACAATAGAAGTAAATGTAATCAAAGGAACAAAAATAGTAATTGTTGGTCTTGCCGATAGTGCTGTCAAAGAAAGTGAACAGCGTGTAGAATCTGCTGTTAAGCAATTAGGTTTTCGTATTCCTCGTCAGAAAGTAGTTGTTAATCTTGCGCCTGCTGATGTTAGAAAAGAAGGTTCGGCTTATGATTTGCCAATTGCGTTAGGTCTTTTAGTTGCTTCTGACCAAATTACTGCTCCTAACTTTGATAAGTATATTGTGTTGGGAGAGCTTGCTCTTGATGGAAAATTACGTCCTATTCGTGGCGTTCTCTCTATTGCAATTGAAGCTAGAAAGCAGGGTTTCAAAGGATTTGTTTTGCCTAAAGAAAATGCAAAAGAGGCAGCTATCGTAAACAACCTAGACATTATTCCTGTCGAAACGTTAGAAGAAGCAGTCGGTTTTTTTGAAGATGAACTAAATATAGAACCATTAAAAGTAGATACAAGAGAAATTTTTGCTCAACAAAAAAACGAGTACGAAGCTGATTTTGCAGACGTACAAGGGCAAGAGAATATAAAACGTGCTTTAGAAATTGCAGCAGCAGGAGGACATAATTTAATTATGATTGGCCCACCAGGGGCAGGAAAAACAATGCTTGCCAAACGCTTATCTTCTATTTTACCTCCTCTTACTTTATATGAAGCATTAGAAACAACCAAAATCCATTCTGTTTCTGGACATTTAGGAGAAAATTCTGCCTTAGTAGCTACTCGTCCCTACCGTTCGCCTCATCATACAATTAGTGATGTTGCTTTAGTGGGTGGTGGAGGAAATCCTCAACCAGGAGAAATTTCACTTGCCCATAATGGTGTTTTGTTTTTAGATGAATTGCCTGAGTACAAACGCAGCGTTTTGGAAGTATTGCGTCAGCCTTTAGAAGATAGAAAAGTTATTATCTCAAGAGCCAAAGTCTCTGTAGAATTTCCTTGTAATTTCATGCTTATTGCCAGTATGAATCCCTGTCCATGTGGATATTATAATCATCCAGAAAAAGAATGTGTCTGTGGAACAGGCATTGTGCATCGATATTTGAACAAAATTAGTGGTCCTTTATTAGATAGAATTGATTTACATGTGGAGGTAACACCTGTTTCTTTTGATGAAATGACTGCAAATAGAAAGTCCGAAAGTAGTGAAGAAATACGAAATCGTGTTATCAAGGCAAGAAAAGTACAAGAAGAACGCTTTAAAATGATAGATTCTGTACATTCAAATGCTATGATGCCCTCTCAAATGGTAAAAAAGATTTGTAAGATAGATGAAACTAGCAAAATTCTTTTAAAAAATGCAATGGAAAGATTAGGACTTTCAGCAAGAGCTTATGATAGGATTTTGAAAGTAGCTAGAACAATTGCAGACCTTCAAGAGAGTCAAAATATACAGACTGCACACATTGCAGAGGCGATTCAGTTCAGAAGTTTAGATAGAAGTGACTGGGTTTCCTAATTTATAAAGTAAGTTTATAGGTGTTTTATGATTGTATTAAGTAAAGATTAAATCTAAAAAAACAACTGACCATTGGTCATTATTTAAACTGTACGTGTAAAATTTAAAAAAGTTTTCATAAAAGTGACTTTTTTTTGAGTAATTTTTTAGTATGTATGTAAGAATAAAGTGAAGATTGCAGTTTCAGAATAAAGTATAAATTACATTGCTTATATAGAGACCAGATTCTGTAAAAAGGTTTAAATACAGAATTTATTTTGGTAAAAAGGCTATTTTACTTTAGTGTCAAAAAGACAATACCCTGAAAAACAATTAGTTAGAATTTGGATAAGTGAATGATAAGGTCTTACCTTTGCACTCTTTCACCATCAAATCTAAATATGAGATATGTCAAAATAGTTACTTTATCAATTTTTGTTTTATTCATTACATCGTTTACTTCGTCTTATAACTCACCAGTCTTTCAACCGACTACTAGTTTTGAAGAAGATGAAAATGAAGAAATAACAGAGGATGAGATAAGCACCCATTACACATGGGATAGTCTTGTTACTCGCATCAAAAGTAGAGAAGGACTAATGTTAGAGCCTTATAATTGTGCAGCAGGTTATCTTACCATCGGCTATGGTCATTTGATTACCGAAAAAGATAGCGTACTTTTAGGAGGCATTACCGAACAGCAAGCAGATTCTTTATTACGTAAAGATTTGAATTACTCTAAAAAATGGGTAAAGAAAAATCTAAAACTTAAAGGAACAAAATTAATAGCAATTACTAATTTTTGTTTTGCTTTCGGAACTTCCAAACTTTATCGTAGTACGTTGTATAAAAAAATACAAAATAAGGAAAAGATAAACGAGGAAATTTTGCGTTGGGTCAATATCAATGGTTCGCCAAACTCCAACTTGCAAGAAGAGCGTGAATTTGAATTATGGCTATATACAGCTAATGATAAGAAAACAAATTCAAATCAAAGTTTGAGTCAGAATAATATTTTGAAATCTGAAAGTCAGATGAACTAAATAATTCAAACTCAAAAATACTCTACTAAAAACACACATTACTTCCAAAACCTATTCACTTTTTTACTATTCCATTTGATAGTTTAAAATAGGTTCTAATAATTTAAAAAGCCATTTATCACAAAGTTAGATACTTTAGTATAGATGGCTTTTTTGTGCTTTTCAGAAACTCAAATAATAATTTACAACCAACCAAAAATTATTATTTATTAATTTGTTGCCGAATGAACTAATGCGATAATCTATTCCTATTTCTAGTTTGTTTTTGGTTTTAAGCACATATCCAAGAAAAGGAATTAATCTGATTTCATTACTCCATTTTTTATTTTGTAGAGAAACAAGATACTCATTATTTAGCTTAAAATAAAGCTCTTTTGAGTTAAGTTTATTTCCTTTTAAAGGCTTATCAAAGCCAAATCTGTAACGCCACCTAAACTTTACTTTTTGATTGGGTTTAAAAGTTTGATCAGTAGAAAAACGGTGTGCTAGGCTTAATGAATTATATTTTTTTGATATAATAAATTGTTGAAATAAACGATTGTGCTGTTCATTATTTCTAAATCTATTTAAGTAACCTAATGAAAAAGAAGTACTCAAACCAACTTTTCTATTTACTAGAATAGAAATATCAGTTAAGATATATTCAAAATCTTTTTGGAAAGAACTGGAATCAGAAAAGTATCCATTATAAGCCGAAAAACGAGATTGTGTATTTAAACTAACTTTATATTTTGAATTTATTTTTTTTGTTAGAGTAAAAGAAGGAAGAATTCCAATTTGATAAGTAGATTGAGCTAAAGTAAAATTAACAAGACTAAAAAATAGAATTAATATTAAAAACTTATTTATTATAGTCATTTTTTTAATAGTCTAAATGATCTGTATTTCTAAAATCAAATTGTAATTTTTGTTCTATTTCTCCTTTTTCTGAAAATAAATATTCATAAAATGAATTTTGAGATTCTTTTTTTCCTTTTACTACAATTTCATATTTAATAACAAGATTTTGTGTATTGATTTTGAAGTTAAATAAATCTTTTTTTAGTCCAGTATATTGAATCTGAATTTTTTTGATTTTGAATTTTTCAAACTCGGTAGTTAGTTTTTCACAAATAGCATGTTGAGTAGAAACAGGAATTTGATTCCATTTCATTTCTACCTCTATATCTTCTACTTTTCCCAAAGTGTCAAACTCTATACTGTATTTCTGTCCTTTTTCTTTTATTTTAGCTTCATAGGTTGTTTTTATATAGTTTTTTTCAAGATACCATTTTATTTTGGAAGAAAAATGTAAAGAATCTATAAATTTTTGAGCTGGAAAAGGAACTTGTTCTTTTTCTATTCGTTCTTCTATTTCTATTTTAGATTGTGAATAGGAATGAAAAGGTAATAGAAGTAAAATAATCAGAACTACTTTTTTTGTCATATTAATATTTTTAAATTACACTCACTGGTTTTTCTATTTTTTCAATAATAGGTTTCTGATTTTGAATACCTTGATGTTGATTAATAATTCTTTGCATACGTTTCTGACGATACCATGTATCAAATTGCTTATAAACATAAGCTGTTAATGACATTGCTCCAAAGAAAATAGCAACTGTAGTATTAAAAAATAATAAACTAGTGATGATAATAAAAAGGAAGAACAAAACGCCCATATTTCTAAGAAAACTCATATATGAAATCACAGGTTTTACTTCTTTTATAAGGTCAGCAGCTTGCAAGACGAGTTGAGAAATTTTACGATTTAAGACTAATAAACGCTTATCTAACAGCGTATTATGAGGTGATTGTAGTTTGAGTATATAAACTTCCTCTTCTTTATCGTTGTAAGAACGGGCAAGACGTACAGTATTATCAATCTGTTCGGCTGTTTTACTGAATTTTAATCGTGCTGCAATTACCATCAAGAAAAACAAAGCACATAAAACAGTTTGAAACATTATCAGAACTAGTAAATGTTCTGGATCAGTGCTAAAGATATGATATTCTTCAAGTCTTTTAAATTCAAAGACAATCAAATCAAGCATAAATTCAACAATATTATACCCAAAACGACGCATACTAACATAGTTAAGTCTATCAGTATCAGATGCAATAATTGTTAGAAAACCTGAAAAAGTAAGCGCACCAAACATAACACTTTCCAAAATATAGGCTTCTACTCGGTTCATAAGGTTTCTAACTTCACCTTCTATTTCCAAAATTTCTGTATCATTTGTATCTATGGGGTTGTTGTCTACTTCATTTATTCTACTAGCATGTAAATCAGCTTCTAAAAGTTCTGACAAATTTTCCTTTCTACGACTAGCAGCACTAATGAGAGCCTGTACAGGACGAAATTCTGAATCAGGTACACTAAAATGAGAAATAAAATATATCCAAATACCATATATAAATAATGAAATAGCACCCACAAAACCAATCAAATTAGCTCTATATCCATCAAAAACTATTTCATCGAAGGAAGCTGAAATAACCATATAGGTAAATGTAACTACAAAAAAGAAACGCAAGAGCATAGAAAAAGAAGAACCTACAATCTCATAATTCCGTCTTTTATAAAGCAGTTCCCAAAATTGTTTCCAGATAAGTTCAATAGAGTCTGGAATAGAATATTGTGAATCATTATTAACACGAAATACGTATTCCCTCCAAAAAACAAAGCCTAATGTAAAAGCAACAATTAATAATTGTAAAGAGAAAAAGAAAATAAGATGTGAGCCTTTTACACTTTCTCCAAAAAGTAAACGATAGCTACCCAAAGAAATCCAACGAAGCAGATAGTCAAAAGTCAAGACTTTAAGTGATAAATCAACAATATGAATTTTGTCTTCTTGTGTTTGATTATTTATCAAATTATGGGGAGTAGAGATGGGCATTTTTTATAAGAATAATATAGGACTAAAATTATAATCTATTTTTTATTATAGTCTAGCTACAAAGTAAATACCGAGAGTTAATAATCAAACCTATAACAGTATTTTTTTCGTCAAATGAATTAATTTACTAGATTAAATAAATTCATATTTAGATTAAGGTTAATCAATTCTACATAAACACACAAAAAAAGCCTTCTACTTTTAAAGTAAAAGGCTTTCAATTTTTTTGAAATTCTATATTTTAGTTATCGCTATCAGCACGAATCATTGCACAACGGAAACCGATGTGAGAAGTAGAAGAATCTTCTTCAATATAACGACGAGTACCTGGAGATAACCAGTAAGCTACATCTTTCCAAGAACCACCTTTATAAACACGAACGTGATTATTAATCAATGTTTCAAAGTTTGCAAAATCATAATCCTCAGATTTGTCTAAGAAGTCATTACGACGAATAGGGTTTAAGTCTGCGTTTGGCTCTCCACCAAAGTCTTCAAATGAACCTGGACGGTAAATATCCCAAACCCATTCGTTTACGTTTCCTGCCATATTATAAAGACCAAAGTCATTTGGTGGATACGAATAAATCCAAGTAGTAATCATTGCACCATCATTCAATGCGCCTGCAATACCTGCATAATCACCACGACCACGTTTGAAGTTAGCCAAAAACTGTCCCATTTGCTTTCCATAAGGATTACGAAGTGAGTGACCATCCCAAGGATAAAGACGAGCATAATCTTGTGCTTCATCTAAATATTGTGTTCCAATTAAGCCTTTAGCTGCATATTCCCATTCTGCCTCAGTAGGAAGACGGTAACCTGGTAAAACTACACCAGACTCTAATGGAATACGTTCACCATTTTTAGCTAATTCTTTTACATCTTTTTTACCACTCTTCATAGCTAAGCCATTATTTACCATACTTGTACGCCAAAGTGAATAATCACTTGCTTGTTTCCAAGAAACACCCACAACTGGGAAGTAACGGAAACCTGGGTAACGTAAATAGTGATCAACATAAGGATCGTTATAAGCTAATTCAGCAGACCAAACAGTTGTATCAGGTAGTGACTCTTCATAGGCTTGTTGAGAAGAATCTTGCAATAAATAATGCATATACTCTAACCAGTGAATATTTGCAATTTCTGTTTCGTCCATATAAAAGGACTTAATAGTAACTGTATTCTCAATGTTATCAGAAGCAGTCATTTCTACATTCTCTTCAAAAGAACCCAAAATATGACGACCACCTTCAATAAACACGAGGTTAGGACCAGCAGGCTGTCCCTTAAATTTTTCTACTTTAAAGCCACCCTCTTCGCCATTTGGTTTTTTCTTACCAAAGGCTACTCCTGTAGCTGTACTTTTTTTACCTGGGTCGGTACTTGTTGGTGGTTTTTTGTTACAACCTCCTAGCATTAATCCTAAAGCTAGGATAAATAATGCGCTGAACTGAAAACTCAATTTTGCCATAATGCGTGATATTATAATCTTTTTTTAATTGTATTGAATTTCTATAAAACCTTTTTCTGAAGCAGATTCAATAAAAAACAATAAATTGCTTAGTATTAGTATTTTCTAAATTGTTTTGGGAAAAGGATTATTAAAAAATAGCTACATTCTTATAAACTAATTTTTGTAACCTAATTTTAACTTTTGTCATAATCTTGCAAATTTCAAGCAAGACTTTACTAAAACCTACTAAAACACTATGATAAAAGTTTAAAAATAGTTTTTGAAAAGCTTTATTAGTAGAAGCTACAAATATACACAAAAACCATTTATATAATTTCCCTTACATCAATAATGCTTAAAATGCCATTTTATTGTGCTTATCAGACAAATTTATTCACAAATTTTAGAAAAAAAAGTTGAAATAAGAAATTCAAATCATGATTTGAGAAACTAATTCTATTTTTAAGAAATTACAAATCGCAAAATTCATATAAAAAAAGCTAATAGTAAAACTATCTTTGTAAATTTGTGTTACTACTTTTGCTTTTTGCTTATAATTCTATCAATTATTTACAAAAATATTTTACCTCATTTTCTTAAAATGAACCACTCAAACTACTTTTTTATAAAGTTACTTTTTATAACTTGTTTTTTAGGTTGCAGCCTATTTCCTTTTTCAATTTTAAAGGCACAAGTACAAGATTCTATTCAGGTTGGAAATATTATTCAAGACCCTTTACTTGAAATTGAAACTGTTGCCACTATTTCTGAGTTAGATATTGAAGATACACTTTCTTTGGCAGAAGTCTATGAAGTGATTTTTCAATATCATCCACTTATTCAGAAAGCAAAACTAATTCCTGCACTTGCTATGCAAGATATTAGAAAAGCAAGAGGTATGTTTGACCCAACTCTAATGGGTGAATGGACAGAAAAACAATACAAAGAAACTCAGTATTACCAAAAAATACATGCTGAAATAAAAGTACCTACTATTTTGGGTTTTGATTTGAAGGCTGGATATGAAAATAATTCGGGCAAATATTTGAGCAATGAATCAACTGTTCCCTCAGAAGGACTTTTTTATGCAGGAATCGAACTTCCTTTGCTTCGAAACCTAATTTTTGATGAGCGAAGAGCAACACTACGAAAAGCACAAGTTTTTGCAGAAATGGCTCAAGCTGAACAACAGAAAGAAATTAATAAATTATTTTTTAGTGTAGCAAAAGCCTATTGGGAATGGTATGCAGCCTATGAAAGTTTGAAAGTTGCTGAAGAAGGAATAGAAGTAGCTACAATACGGTTTGAAGGTGTCAAGGATGCTTTCGAATATGGAAAATATCGTGCTATCGATACTACAGAAGCATTGATGGAACTTCAAAAAAGAAAAGTAGAGCGATTGCAAGCTCTTGTAGATTTTGAAAAAACTCGTCTTGCTCTTTCAGGTAATATTTGGTCAGAAGATGGCGAAGCACTATTTATAAAACCTACAATTGCACCTTCAAATATGGGAAGTCAGATAGAAAAGTTTGACCTTCAAAATATGTTGGCTATGGCTGCCGAATTTCATCCTGAATTATTGAAGCAAACTTTCAAACTCAATACACTCAAAATAGACAGAAAGTTATATCAATTTTCTTTGATGCCCCAATTAGATTTATCGTATAAACCTATTCTTTATCCACGGAAAGCCGATAATTTGGCTCTTACAGAGGATTATAAATTTGGTCTGAAACTCTATGCCCCTTTATTTTTAAGGAAAGAAAGGGCTAGTTTTGCTATGGCAAAGATAAAGATTCGTCAGCAAGAGTTAGATTTGAATTTTACACAAAGGGATGTTCAGATTGGTGTCGAACAGGCTTATATTCAAGTCAATCGTTTGGCTCAAATGGTGGAGTTACAAAGAAAAAATGCAGCAAATGCCCTTGTTTTGCGTGATGGAGAACAAACACTTTTTCAGTTAGGAAGTAGCACTGTTTTTTTGATAAATTATAGAGAGCGTTATTATCTTGATGCCAAATTAAAGCTCATTCAATTAGAAATGAAATATGCAAAAGCAAAAGCAGAACTGTTTTGGAATGCTGGACAGAATGAATTTGTGGATTTGAGGAGACAGGATTAAAATCCTCCTTTTTTCCTTTTGAATTTACGTTTTTCTTTGCGTTCTAACTTTTTTAGTTCTCGCTTGCTCATGGCTGCTAAATCATCTAATCTTTTCTTGTGTTGAATGGCTTCTTCTAATGAAATATCTTCTTCTAAAGTATGAATTGTTCCTTTGGTTTGGATAGCAATATCCCAATATTCTGGACGAATAGCATCAATTTCTTCTGTTCTGGCAATCAAAACATGAACAGGAATTTCAGACTTTTTGAGTTCGTCTAACAATTTTATATCACGTACACTTGCCATATTATCAGCAATCAAAACTAATGATTTTGCTTTTGGATAGTTTTTTTGTGCATAAATTAAGGCTTCAATATCATTTTCTGGAAAATCACCTCCTGTTCCTGCTGCTTTTGATTCTTCCATCATTTGCAAGGCTTCGTCAGTATTTCCTGTTTTGGTAGCATAAATTCCTCCTGTACTTCCTATTTTTTTTTCTTTATTAGGTGTATCATCGCCATCATTGAAAAATACAAAATTCTGGATAGAAGAAGTATCACTTTGTGAGTTTTTTTGATTGTGCCATAATAGAACAGGTGTCGCAAAATGATACATACTTGCTGTCCAATCACAGACAACAACAACATCTTTCCAATCTTGACGATCAAAAACTTGATAGGTAGAATTAGGTTTTGGTTTGCCTTCTTTTATAAAAGTAGCTTCTTTAGATTCATTATTATAAGCAAATGTTGGAACTGGAATTTCAGGATTTGGAGTATTAGGAACATTGGGAGTTTCAGGAACATCTTCTTTTTTGTTTTTTTGTTCCTCTTTCATTTTGTAGTAAACAACAAAACCGTGATATAATTCTTTTGCCTGTGAAGCTGTATTGACAACATGAGCCACAAACTCCCACTCAACATTAGTTTTAAACAATTGAGGAGCTGTTTTTTCAAGTTCTTCCAAACGAGCTAAGTTAAGTTTTCGCTGTTGAATTTCTTGAAAATTATTTGTTTTTGGATATTTTGAATAGACAAGTTCGACACGATAAACCTCCACCTCATTAAGTAATTTTGAATGTGATGTATTAGTTACTGCTATTTTTCCAAAAGAAGTTGGGAATAAAAAAGTTCCTTCTACAGAAGTGGCTGGGTCATATTCTCGTGTTTCTCGTGTTTCTGCTTTCCCCATAATAAGACTTGCAGATTGGGCAAAAAGAGAAAATGAGGTAAAAGCGAAAAGGAAAAAGAAAATTATTTTTTTCATAGATGGATATATAAACAGAACCTATCTTGCGTTTTTTTAGAAACCCTTAAGGTCTTAATAATAAGAGGACTTTTATTTTAAAACGTCTTTATTTGCTATTCCTTATTAATAGAATAGAAATTTTTAAAGTAATTATTTACAAAAATAAGCTATTCAAATGGTAAAAGACATAGTTAAACTAGAAAGTCCTGCACATTTAATAGATTATAGAAAAAAAAGCACGTAATTCGTTAATTAGAAATCTAATCTTTAAACTCTATTTATGATTACTCGCTCTACTCTTCTTCATCTTCGCATTCCATTTTCTATTTTTTTGATGCCTGTTTTTTGTTTTGCAGCTAGTCAAGCTGTGCATTTAACGTGGCAAATGTATGTTATTGTGTTTGTGATTCTTCATATTTTCGTTTACCCTGCCAGTAATGGATTTAATAGTTTTTACGATAAAGATGAAGGAAGTATTGGAGGCTTGAAAAACCCACCTAAAGTAAATCAAGACTTGCTCACTACCTCACTTATTTTTGATATAATAGGACTTTTTTTTAGCTTCCTTTTTGTGAATTGGCAATTTACTTTATTAGTTTTTATGTATGGATTGATGTCTAAGGCATATAGTCATCCAAGTATTAGACTAAAAAAATATGCAATTGGTGGATGGCTGACAGTCGGAATTTTTCAGGGTGCATGCACGTATTTGATGTGTGTGCTTGCCTTTGAAAAAGATTTTTTGACTGCTCAAAATGGTTTTGAAGTGTTTTTTCAAGAAAGACATCTTTTTGCTGCTGCTCTGATTTCTGTTTTGCTTTTGGGTTCTTATCCCATGACACAGATTTATCAACATGAAGAAGATTCAAAGCGAGGCGACAAAACAATTAGTTTGCTTTTAGGCATTCGTGGAACATTCATTTTTACCATTTTATTTTTTGGAATAGCAACAGTAGGGTTTTATTTTTATTTCTCTACGTATCAATACGAATTTTATTTTTGGCTTTTTCAGGCTTTCTTAGCTCCTGTATTGCTTTATTTTGTTTATTGGACTTTTCTTTCATGGAAAGATGCTGAGCAAGCTAATTTTCAAAGAACGATGTTACTGAATGTTTTGTCGTCGCTAAGTATGATTGCTTACTTTACGGTGATTACTTTGATGTAAATTTAGAAATTAGAAGTCAGATTTTAGAAGTAAATGCGACCTAATAAAGCAGCAAAGCTAATACATTCAAACACAGAGTTTGTAGAAAATGAAGTAAAATACAAATATATTTTAATCAAGAGAATATCAAAAAAACTACCCAAAATACAGTTAAAATATTTTAGGTAGCTTTTTCTAAATTTTAAGTCTGACTTCTAAAAAAACTATTATTTTATGATGAGCTGTTTAATAGAAGTTTGATTATTAGAATAGGTTTTAATAATATACATTCCTTGAGCCATTTTATTGAGATAAAATGATTGTTTGTTGCTTCCTTTTTGGAAAGGTTGAATCCAAATAGTTCTTCCTATTGCATCAAAAATAGTTATTTCTATATCTTCTGAGACAGGAAAAACAAATTCTATTTCAAAATTTCCATCTGTACTAGGGTTTGGATAGATAACCCAGTCATTTGGCTGATTATCATTTTCCTCTTGCACTACAAATGAAATTGCTTCTGTTTGTTTTATACAACCAGATTGATAAGTAACAACTGCCAAATAAGAGCCACTTTTCTTAGGCGTAATTGTTATTTGTCCATCAAATTCTGTTACAACTTCATCATCAAGTTTCCATGAAACAGAAACTATATTTTGATTATCTGCCTCTTGTTCTATAAAAATAGTTGTTTCAGAGGTGTTCAAATATGGTGTTGGAGCTTGAAAAATCTCAATTTCATTAGAAATAAGTTCACAGTCGTTTAGACTAACTTTTACCCTATATTTTCCTGCTGTATCTATCATTAATTTGTTTGTTCCATTACTAACAATCAAACTATCATTTCTAAACCATTCATATTTTACATTTGAAATAGATTCAGTTGTCAAAGTCAAATCTACATTAGTACAAAGAGTGGTGGCAGAAGATTGCAATATTAATTCAGAAGGTAAGTTTGAATCTGTAATGGAAATAGTAATAGTAGTTTCTGAACTACAGCCATTTTTTGTTGCTCTCAATGTATAGTTTCCACTTTGAGTAACTCTTAATTCTGTTTCTGTACCAATTACATTATTGTTAAATAACCATTCATAACTAGCATTTGAGTTTGATTGTAGTGTAGAACTAGTAATATTAAGTATTCCACTTCCACAAAAACTAATATTATTTTGTTGTTGTATTTCTGATAAAGGAGCATAGTTTACAAGAACTGTTACAGATTCAGATGTTACTAGACAGTTTTCTCTTTTAATTTTTACTTGATAATCTCCAGAAGAAGTTGCTTCATAGTTTATTCCATTTCCTACTTCAATGCCATCTTTGAGCCACGTATAAGAAGTTGCATTACTTACACTTTGTGCTTCTAATGATATAGAGTTTTGACAAGAAATACGTTCGCTCTCTCCTAAAATAATTGCCTCAAAAGCTGTCTGATTATCATCTTTTTTTAGGGCTTGTATTGCAAATGTATATAGCGAATTATCTACATCACTATTTTTGATAGAAATAGTAGCATTTTGAACTCCTATAACATTTGGCGTATAAGTAACTGAAAAAGTAGCACTAGCATTTGCAGCTATAGAAGTGGTAGTAAAATTATTAACTACAAAATCAGAAGAACCATTAATAGAAATAAGGGGGTTTCCAGTTAAATTTATTGTTGTACAGCCTTTATTAGTAATTGTAAATTCTCTAGTAATAGAACCAGCATTACAAGCATCAGCAATTCCAAAATCTGTTCCTGTACTTGTAGTAGCGTATGAACTACCGTTTAGAATATAGTTATTATTGCCTGTTACTTCTATTTTAGAACCTCCAAAATCAGAAACATAAACAGCACCTATCGGTACTCCATTGCTAGAACGATACCCTTGCGCTCCTATCACAAGTTTATTGGCATGTAAGGCAACACTACCACCCACATATTCATCAAATTGAGCAGGAGAAGGTTTTATTTTTGCAATCTCTGACCAGTTAGCTCCTTCTTTTTTATAGAAGTAAGCAGCTCCTGATGTCGAATTTGTGCTAGATTCAAATGGAACTCCTACTAAAAGGTAGTTTCCGTAAAGGCTCAAAGATGTACCAAAAAGAGTATTACTAACAGCATCACTAGCAGTTATTTTTGATTCTTCTATCCAGTTAGCTCCATTATATTTGTAAATATAAGCTGCTCCTTTATTGTTATTATTTCTATCTGTTCCTATGGCTAGTTGATTTCCTGAAATAGAAATAGATTGACCAAAATTCATTCCTTGTGAAACATCATTAGGTTGAAGTTTGTCTATTTGTGTCCAAGTATTTTCATTTCTACGAAATGTATAAACAGCTCCTTCATCTGAATCATTGGTTTTTTGTCTTAAAGCTCCCACAATTGCCCAGTCATTTTGTATGTCGACAGTAAACCCAAATAGGTCAAATCCATTCAAATCATTAGAAGCCAATTTAGCTTGTTCTGACCATGTAGTACCTTCTCTCTTATAGATGTATGCTGCTCCTGCTGAACCTCCTGCTGCATCTTCTCCCCAAGCTCCAATAATAATATGTTCTTGATCAATGGCTACACTTCGTCCAAAGTAATCATCAACTTGTCTATCACTTGCTGTCAATCGTGCTTGTTGAATCCAATTACTCCCTTCTTTGTGAAATACATAAGCAGCTCCTCTAAAGCTATCTCTCCAACCTCCAACTACGATATAATCTTCATATATATCTACTGCATATCCAAAATCTAGTGTATTTCCTAAAGGTAAATTATTAGTGCCTTTCAAAACAGCATCTTCTTGCCAAGATATTCCATTATATTTATAAACAATAGCCTCTTGTTCTTCTGGAGAGCCTACTACCATATAGTTATTCCATATTGCTACAGATGTTCCAAAAAAAACTGATGGAGTGTTTGGACTGTCATAAACAATACGGTTAATAGGACTAGGAATTCCATAAACACCTGAACCTGTAATATTAAAGGTATAGGGAGTATTGCTAGGGTCATTACTTCTTATAGATATTATTGCCGTTTGAGTAGCTGCTCGTGTAGGTTTGAATGTAACTGTAAAAGTTTGTGCTTCAAAAGAAGCTATTGTATTACTTCTAACTTGACTAACTGTAAAATCTGATGAGCCAGAAATCTGTATAAAAGGGTTACCATTCAAAACTAAATCACTAAAACCAGCATTTCTTATTGTAAATGTTTTTGTGATTGTATTAGCCGTACAGGTATAATCTACAGCTCCGATATTAAATGTTTGGTTATCGTATATTTCTTCTCTATCTGCTTGAATAGTTAGTTGTGGTGCAGAAGAAGTCTCAAAAGTCATGAGAGTTGCATAGAAGTTGTTAAGTGCATTATGAAATAATAAATAAAGTTTGTCAGAAGAAGATATAGCTAAATTTTGTAAGTCTGTAACAGGGACAGCAAAATCTGGAGAGCCTACATGTACCCATCCTCCGTTATCAAATTTCATTACATTGGCTTTAGAAAATGCTGCATCTTTATAAGATACATAAGGAATTTCATTTTGCCCTATTACAATACTTGGAAAAGCACCAGCATTTGCTGTAAAACCAGCATTACCTACAAGAACCCAGTTATTCCCATCAAATTTCATGACACTAACTTTATTACCCTGTGCAAAATCTTGAAAAGCAACATAAGGAACATCACTAGAAGAAATAGCAAAACTACTATTCTGTAAGTCAATTTCTGTGAAACCTGTAAAACCTTCATTACCAACGCTTACCCAGTTAGTGCCATCAAATTTCTTTACTGAAATCTGACTTGCCAACTCTATGTTGTTGTGCATAACATAAGGAATATTGTTGCTATTTATTTTTAGTCTGTTAAGAGTAACAGCACCTGCATTTGCAGCACTCACACCAGCTCCAACGTTTACCCAGTTTGTGCCATTAAACTTCATAACAAAGCTATTTCTTTCATTTTCATCTATAAAAAGAACATAAGGAGTACCGTTATTATCAATTTCTAAACTTTGATTTGTAGAGTTGGGGGAGCTAAAACCAGCATTACCTACAAGAACCCAGTTTGTACCATCAAATTTTTTGACGGTAGTAGCTCTATTTAATGTAAGGTCATTATAAGCAACATAAATAATATCATTATTATCTATTGCAATACTTGTATATTCTGTTTCTACTGCAAAGCCTTCTGAACCTAATTCTGTTTGAGTATTTCCATCAAACTTTATGACTTTTGATATTCTTTCAGTATTTTCTTCTAAAACAAAATAAGCATTATCTTGAGAGTCAGTAACAAGACTCTCATCATAGGTTATACTAGTATTGTTAGGGCTAGTTATTAATGTTTTCCATTGTGCTTGGACTTGCCAACTAATTAATAAAAAGAATAAAGAAAAGAAAAATGAGATGTTTTTTTTGAAATGTAAAGATTGTTTCATTATTGTGTCTTTTGAAATTTGTGGTAAGGGATTCTTTTTTTTGTAAAAATAGCTTTGATTTATAGTTCTGATAATTAGTAAAAGGGTAAAAACAAGTCTCATTTTTTAATAATAATATATCATTATTAAAAAATGAGACTATCAAATAAACCGTGATAAGCTATGTTTTTTATTTTGGCTTTTTAATTTATAATCAATTGCTTAACAAAAGTTTGTTTATCAGAATAGGCTTTCAAGACATACATTCCTTGAGCCATTTTGCTAAGATTTATTTGTTCTTTGCTACTTCCTTTTTTTAAGGATTGCGTATAAACAATTCTACCTGTAGCATCAAAAATAGTTATTTCTGTATTTTCCAATAAAGAAGTTCCAAATTCTATCACAAAATTTCCATCTGTACTAGGGTTTGGATAAACATTCCAGTTGGTTTGTTTTTCGTCTTTTTCTCCTGTTACTACTTCGATAACTCTGAATGAAACAGTTCTGGTTTGTGTTTGACAATCAGTTTGATACGTAACAACTGCTGAATAATTACCACTTTCTTCTGGAGTAATCATCGTTTGTTCTTCAAAAGCTGTAATAACTTCACCATTTAATATCCAAGAAATAGAAGCTATATTTTGATTATTTCCATTTTGTTGTTCTACAAAAAGAGTAGTTTCAGACTTACGTAAATAAGTCGTCGGAACTTGCAAAATTTCAATTTCTGTTTCATTAGAAATCAATTCACAGTTATTCTGACTAATTTTTACTTTGTACTTTCCAGCTATTTTTGTAGTTAGTTTATTTGTTCCATTATTACTAATTAAACGTTCATTTCTAAACCATTGATAAGTTACATTTGGAATAGATTCAGTAGTCAAAGTTACTTCGGTATTAGGACAAACGACATTAGCAGAAGATTGCATAAGCAATTCAGAAGGCAAATCTGTAACTGTAACATTGATAGTTGTTTCGGAACTACAACCATTTTGAGTCGCTCTCAATGTATAATTTCCACTTTGAGTAACTGTGAGGCTATTTTCTGTTCCTACGATATCATTATCAAATAACCACTCATAAGTTGTATTTGAGTTTGATTGTAATGCAGAATTAGCAATATTAATTGTGCCACTTTCACAGAAACCAACATTATTTTGTTGTTGTATTTTTGCTAAAGGAGCATAATTTAGAAGAACTCTTATAGGCTCTGAGATTTCAAGACAGTTTCCTCTTTCAATTCTGACTTGATAGTTTCCAGAGAAATTAGCTTGATAATTTTCTCCACTTCCTACCACTATTCCACTTCTAAGCCAAGTGTAAGAAATTGCGTTGCTTACCGTTTGTGCTTGTAAAGTTGTAGAACCTTGACAAGAAATAAGCTCATTTTCTCCTAAAATAATTGCTTCAAAAGTTGGCTGAACAATTACTTGAATAGCAGTTTTCTCACTTTCTCTTCCATTACTAAATACACTTACATAAAAGAGAGTGTTTTGATAAACAGAAGGAAGTTTTATAGTTGAGTTATTACTTTCAAAGATTGGAGTCATAGCATCTTGACTTTCATAAATACGATATCTGCTTCCAGTGCTTCTTACTTCAACTATTGCCTCTTGACCTTCACAAATTTCATTTGTAGAAATCAAAAGTGGAGCTTCTGGTAAAGTGCGTTCTGAGGCAAATTTAGGCTGTGAAATAGCATTTCCATTTATTACTACTAATTTATACGAATAAAATGTATCTGAATTAAGGTTTTCGTCTAAATAAGAAATAATTGTTCCATTGGTAAGAGTTGCTATTAAACCACCATTTCTATAAATACGATAACCTGTAGCTGTTCCTACTGGGAGTGTCCAAGTAAGTAAGTTTTGGTTAGTAGAAATCACTGTTGCAGTAAGATTTGTAACAGGGTTAGCTATACCTCCATTTGTTCCTCCTGTATTTCCACCACCTCCAGAATTAACTTCTGAAAAATCAATCTGTAAGTTATTAACAGAGAAATTAGTAACATCTGTGTTGGTAACACCTTGGATAAATGCTGTATTGTCAAAGACAACACTTAAGTCATTTATATCATCGGTATTTGTATGTGAAGTAGCTGTTCCCAAAAGACTAAAAGCTAATTCGCCATTATTTTGATAAATAATAGAAGCTGTAAGACCAGCAGGGATATTTGTAATAACTACTTTTCCTGTTGCAACAAAATCTTCTCCGTTTGTTCCTTCAAAAATTCCACAAGGCGAACTATAAATAGTCAGCTCATTATCTATTTGTCCAGAAGTGGGAACACTTTCAGTAAAAATAGTTGCTGAATAAGTCAGTTCTGAAATAGGTGTAACAATCACTTCTTGTGTCGCTGTTGCTGTATTTCCACTGTTATCTGTTACAGTCCATGTAACAATTGTTGTTCCGATTGGGAAAACAGTAGGTGCATCATTTGTTGTAGTTGCAACTCCACAGTTATCATCAGTTACTGGTGTTCCTAAATCTACATTTGAAGCTGTACAGTTTCCTGCATCTGTGT
>JAHDBD010000072.1 GCA_020630575.1 Bernardetia sp. | reverse complement strand
AAATACTTGGTATTATTGGAAAGAATGGTGCAGGAAAATCAACACTACTCAAAATTTTATCAAAAATAACTGCTCCGACAACAGGAAGTATCAAAATAAAAGGTAGAATAGCAAGCCTTTTGGAAGTAGGAACAGGTTTTCATGGTGAGCTTACAGGGAGAGAAAATATTTACTTGAATGGTGCTGTTTTGGGAATGTCAAGAAGAGAAGTTACTAAAAAGTTAGATGAAATAGTAGATTTTGCAGGTGTAGAAAAATACATGGATACTCCTGTAAAGCGTTATTCTTCTGGTATGACTGTGCGTTTGGGTTTTGCTGTGGCTGCTCACTTAGACCCTGATATTTTGGTAGTGGATGAAGTTTTGGCTGTTGGAGATGCAGAGTTTCAGAAAAAAGCAATCGGAAAAATGCAAGATGTTTCTACTCAAGAAGGAAGAACAATTTTATTTGTTAGTCATAATATGGAAAGTGTACGTAAATTATGTACCAAAGCTATATTGCTTGAAAATGGAACTATTACGTATGAAAGTAAAGTAGAAAATGTTATTGAAAAATATTTATCTGTAGATACATCAAGTGCAGGTGCAGAAAAGTGTTTTGAGTTAGATGAGAACCAAAAATTCCAAGTTACAAAATGTGTATTAGTTGATTCAAAAGAAGAAAAAAAATCAGATTTTGATATAAAAGATGATATTTATATTCGTTTATATTGTATATCTAGAGTTCCTATTTCTCAATTATATGGATATTTGGCTATATATAATGCTCAATCAGAGTTGGTTTGGGAGTCTGATTCTCTTGATTCTGATAAAAATGTTTTTGATAATCTACAAAAGGGAGAACATATTATAGATTTAAAACTTCCTAGCAATCATTTAATTCCGTCAGAATATACTTGTTATTTTAACTTTGCTAGTCCTGCATTAGAAGAGTTTCAAGTATTTCATTTAGGTCATTGTCTAAAGTTTAATTTGCATGATACTTTTACTAAGCGAGGTACAAAAAGAAATGGTTATTTTTCTACAATTTTAGAATGGAAACAGACTAATGTATCAAATAGTTAGTATATGAAGGATTTATTGAACAACTATACTTTTAATTATAATCAAGATAATCTTGAACTTATTTGTAAAGATATACCCCAAGAAACTCCTGAAAAGCATTCAAGTAATGATTTTTATGGACAGGCTTCTATTTTGAAGAAATATGCAGGAGTAGATGAAAATAAACCTTTGTATTTTGTTTATGAGCATAGTGTACCTTTCATAACAGATAAGGTTTGGAGTCAGGATCTAAATTCGGAGTATAGAATGATATGTACTGCGTCTGAAATTCGAAATCAAGCTTATAGAAAAATGGTCGACAAATCAGTAAAAGTTTCAACTATTGGAAGTCCTATTTACTATGCATCAAAAGTATATGAAACACTTCATCCAAATAATATAAAAAAAAGACGAAAGGGTACATTGGTATTTCCTGCACACTCTACTCATCATATTAAAGTAAATTTTGATATAGAGAAATATGCCAAAACTCTAAAAAAACTACCAGAAAAATTTCAGCCTGTAGTAGTATGCATGTATTGGAAGAATTTTTTAGAGGAACAACATTTACCATACTTAGAGCTAGGTATTCCAGTCGTAAGTGCTGGACATATGTATGATAAATTATTTTTACTTAGGTTATATGAGTTACTAAGTCAGTTTGAATATGCTACTTCTAATACAATAGGTACGTATCTGTTTTATAGTCAAATAGTTCGGGTAAAGTTTTTTTATACCTATTTAGATAAAATAGACTATGAAAATCCAAATAATTATCCAATAGGCACAAGTGAAGCGTATTTTAATATTGAGAAAAAAAGTGCAGAGTTGTTTAGTTATAAAAATGTAGAAACAAATTTAAAGGAAAAAAAAGAGTTTGTGGATTTGTATGCAGGAACAAAATACACAAAAAATAGAATGGCAATGAAAAAAATCATATTTGAAAGTTATATAAAATACAAATGGTTCTATTTCATATTACCATCATTGAGAGAAAAATATTGGAGAGTGACATCTCTTATTCCATCGTCTGTCAAGAAAAAAATAAAAAGAATCTTATCAATTAAAAATTAAGTTAAACATATTTGTAATATAAAAAACGTATTTATGATAAGCTACTTAAAAAACAAATTCTTTCTTTTTTTACCTAAAAGATTTCAACATTTTTATAGCTTTACAAGAGATAAAGAATATCGTGAGACCTACTATAAGCAACAAGAACTAAAACGAGTAAAAGACTTACCACGTTATACTTCTGATTCGACATCATTTTTAAATAAAAAGATTTATTTCATAGATAATGCTTCTTATCTATTTATTTTGGATGAGATATTTAATAAAGAAATTTACAAATTCAAAGCGAAAAATGAAACTCCTTACATCATTGATGCTGGTGCAAATATTGGATTAAGTGTAATTTACTTCAAACAACTATATCCAAATGCTGAAATCGTAGCCTTCGAACCCGATGAAAAGGTATTTGATGTTTTAGAAAAAAATATAAATAGTTTTGAATTGAATAATATCAAACTGATTAAAAAGGGACTTTGGAATGAAGAAACTATATTGCGTTTTCATTCAGAAGGAGCAGATGCAGGAAGATTGGCTATTGAAACAGATGTTAAAGAAGTGGTAGAAATACAAACAACTAGATTGAGAGAATTTCTAAATAAGCCTGTTGATATGCTTAAAATAGATATTGAAGGAGCAGAAATAAAAGTCTTGGAAGATTGTCAAGATTTATTACATAATGTAGAACATTTGTTTGTTGAATATCATTCATTTATCAACCAAAAACAAGAATTAGGGAAGCTAATAAAAATATTAGAAGGTGCTGCTTTTAGACTTAATGTAAGTTCTCCAGGTCTTGTTTCTGTGCAACCTTTTATGAAAATACAAGATTACTTAGGCATGGATATGCAATTAAATATATATGCAAAAAAAATATGAAAATACTTACAGTAAACACGTATGACAAAGGAGGTGCAGCTAATGCTTGTCTGCGCTTACACAAAGGATTATTACAAGAAAATATAGACAACCAAGTAATTGTATTACACCTTTCAGGAAAATCTAAAAAAAAAGTATATCAATTTGATGACAAAGAACATATTTTTCCTCAATTACCTACTTTGACTTGGAAAAATTGGCTAGATGAGAAAATAAATAAAACACATCAAAAGGCGATAAAACATTTTTTAGATTATTCTACTAAAGAAAGAGAACAACAAAATTTCATTGAGTCAAGAACTAAAGGATTAGAACTATTTTCGTTTCCAAGTTCTAATTATGATATTACCAAAAGTAAATTTTACAAAGAAGCAGACATAATAAATTTACATTGGACAACTTATTTTTTAGATTGGGAAAGTTTTTTTCGTAATAATACAAAGCCAATTGTATGGACATTGCACGACCAAAATTCATTTTTGGGAGGAGAACATTATCAAGAAATTTACCTAGGTATTTCAGAAAGTGGAGAACCAATTGAAAGAAATTTAACTCAACTAGAAATACAAAAGCATAAAGAAATTTTAGATTATAAGAAAAAAATATTAAATAATGTAAAAAATATACATATTGTTACACCTTCACAATGGTTAACTGCTTCTGCTAAAGAAAGTAATGTATTCCAAAAGGCATCTTTTCAGACTATTCCCTATGGACTAGATACAACTGTTTTTAAACCTCGTCCTAAAAATTTGGCAAGAGAATTTTTTGCAATAGATAATAATACTCCAATGATACTTTTTGTTGCCGAATCTATTACTAATCAAAGAAAAGGCTTTGACTACTTGAAAAGAGCAATAGAATTAGTTAGAAAAGAATATCCTATGGTTCAGTTTTGTGCAGTAGGAGAATTGAAAGATAAGGAGCTAAACAAAAATAATGAAATTAAGGAATTAGGCTATATACGAGATGAACTTTTGCTGAGTGCTGTCTATTCTGCTGCTGATGTTTTTGTAATTCCTTCCCTTATGGACAATCTACCTAATACAGTTTTAGAATCACTTTGCTGTGGAACGCCAGTTATTGGGTTTGATATAGGAGGAGTTCCTGATATGGTGGAAAATGAAGTAAATGGTTATCTTTGTAATGAAATTAGTGTAAATTCCTTGAAAGAAACCATAGAAAAGTTTCTTGAAAATACTAAGATATTTGATACTGAGAAAATAGCCAAAGAAGCTCAACAAAAATATAGTTTATCTACACAAGCAAAAAAATACAAAAATTTATTTAAGCAAATAATGAATAATGAATAATCTCCCCAAAATATCCATCATCACTCCTTCTTATAATCAAGACCATTGTATAGAAGCGTGTATTTTGTCTGTGATAAATCAAGATTATCCAAATATAGAATTTATTATCATTGATGGGAAAAGCACAGATAATTCGGTAGAGATTATAAAAAAATATGCTGATCAAATAACATATTGGGTAAGTGAATCAGATAAGGGGATTTATGATGCAATGAATAAAGGTATTGAAAAAGCTACTGGAGATTGGATATTTTTTTTAGGAACAGATGACAAGTTATATCCACATGTAATAAGTAAAGTTTTTCACAAGTCATTTCCACATCAATACTATGATTTTATTTATGGGCAGGTAAAATTTGTTCCTTCTAATATACTGTACGGCAAAGAATATACGAAAGCTGATTTGGTAGAAACAAATATCTGTCATCAATCTGTATTTGCACGCAAGAAAATAGTTGAGAAGTTAGGTTGTTTTCAAACCAAATATCCTATTTTTGCAGATTATGTTTTTACTATGAAACTGTTCTCCCAACCAGAAATAAGAAAACTTTATCTACCCTATTGTATAGCAGAATACAACGAACTCGGAGCAAGTCATTATCAAGCAGATAGTAATTTTGCGATGGATAGGTACGATTTAGTGAAAAAATATTTGGACATAGACTCTCCTAAATACAAATTTAATTATAAAGTATTGGGCGAAGAAGGTTTCATGCTACTGAAAGATAAAGAATATAGAAAAGGCTTAACCAAAGTATACATAGCTATGAAGAATACATCAAGAATAGCATTTTATATCAAAAATACATTATATTGGTTAAAAAAATCCCTTTCTTAAATTAAAATAAGAACGAAGTTTTAATATAGAAAAATAATAATGTCAAATTCTCTCGTTTCCGTAATCATTCCCAACTATAATCATGCTCCTTATTTAGAAGAGCGTATCGATAGTGTCTTGAACCAGACTTATCAAAATTTTGAGGTTATTATTTTAGATGATTGTAGTACAGATAATAGCAAAGAAGTCATAGAAAAATATAGAAAACATGAAAAAGTAAATCAGATTATTTATAATACAATTAATAGTGGTTCTACATTTGTGCAATGGAAGAAAGGACTAGAAATCGCTAAGGGAGAACTTATTTGGATAGCTGAGAGTGATGATTATGCTGAGTCTAATTTTTTAGAAAATCTAATTCCTTGTTTTAAAGATGAACAGATAGCAGTCGCCTACTCTCGTTCGTATATGGTAACAAAAGGAATAGACAAAAAAGCATATATATTTGGAGAGCAAATCCAGCCTTCTTTATGGAATAGTAATAGAGTTTTTGAAGGTAAATACTTTATACGTTCCTTTTTACAATTTAGAAATATAATTCCTAATACAAGTGCAGTAGTTTTTAGAAAAGATAAAGCATATATTTCTTATACTATAGCAAAAATGAAGTTTTCTGGAGATTGGAATTTTTGGATTCAATTAGCATCACAAGGCAAAGTAGCTTATGTCTCCAAACTTCTAAATTATTTTAGAAAACATCCAATTTCTACAAGCTCTCCTAAGAGTTATGAACAGGAATTAATTAGAAGTAAGGAGTGTTTTACAAGCATTCAATACGCCAATCAAGTTCTTGATAAAAGACCTAATTTTTTTGAAAAACGCTATGCTTGGTTGGTAGAGATTTGGATAAGCCATAGAACAAGGTTTAACCTCCTCCAAACAATTTGTTTAGGATATTCTTTATATTTTTCTATTTGTTTACTAACCACTATTCCTATAATGGGTATAATAGGTATTCGGAAAAGAATACTTCTTCTTTACCATAAAATTCAACTTCGTACTAGAATAAGAAGGTTACTGCAAAAGTTTTGAAAATAAACATAATTACTTTTTAAACGATGAATACTAATAAACAAACAGCTATAGTAATTCCTATTTATAAGGCATCATTGTCTAAGTACGAAAAAATATCAATAGATAGGTGTTTTAAAGTGTTATCAAAGTATGATATATACTTTGTTGCCCCTAAAAGCCTTGAGACAGGTTTTTATAAAAAAAACTATACAAACTATACTATACAATTTTTTGACAATGAGTATTTTCAAAGTATAGGTGGATATAATAAATTATTAACAAGTGTAATCTTTTATGAAAAATTTTCTGAATACAAATATATTTTAATATATCAAACTGATTGTTTTGTTTTTGAGGATAATTTGGAATTTT
>JAHDBD010000071.1 GCA_020630575.1 Bernardetia sp. | reverse complement strand
TATCAAAATTTCAAAAGACCGTTTGGCTGTTGTACAAGGATTAGATAATTTTATCGTAGCAGATTATGATGGTGTTCTTTTGGTTTGCCATAAAGACCAAGAACAACGCATCAAAGAATTTTTGGAAACAGTCAAGAAAACAAAGAAGGAAAAGTACACTTAGATAATCAGAAAAGTCAATACTATTCAGCTTTCAAACGCCTAAATTTCAAAGATTTGTTTCTTCTGAAGTTTAGGGGTTTTTGTTGTTACTGGCACATAAGGTTAAAGGAGTATCATTTTTAGACAACCGAGCTAGATATGGAGTCTAGTCTATGTGTGAAATTATTATTTATCGCCGTAATGTCCTTTACAAGAAAGGATAGTAATTACTTTGTTTTTATCTTTTCCTTTTACAGAATAAGTTATGCGATGTCCGTCTGTTATTCTTTTTGAGTTTCTATTTGACACTCCTTTTAAGGCTTCTGTCTTTCCTTTTCCTCCCATAAATGGATTAATTTCTATATCTTTCAAAAGAGCATGAAGTCTAAAATAAATAGTAATGTGATTCTTTTTCCATTCCATTATTTCCTCAAAAGAATTATTTTCAAACTCATAGTTATCATACAGTTCTTTCAAATCTTCTATGCTTTCAATGTCTTTTTGAATTGTCTTGATTATCCAATCAACAAGACTTGTATTTTCTTCTAAATGTTCTGATTTACTTGCATTGAAAACAGATTTTTCTAGGTCTTCTATGTTTGTATCATCACTTTTTATCAGAATTGGAATTTCTGTTGCTTCCCAAATTATGAAGCTGTTTAAACTTTTCTATTTTTAACAAAAAATTCCCAAAAAGTGTTATTTTAAATAGTCTAACATTTAAAAAAATAAAACACTCATGGGAATATTAAGCAAAGATATAATTGAAAAATGGATTTTACCTCATTTGCTAGTTGGGAAAAGAGGTTTTTCTATCAGAGTTCCTTTAGAAGAACTTGTTGAATGTATTCTGCATCGTTTAAAAACAGGTTGTCAATGGCGAGAACTTCCTACTCGTCAATTTTTTGTAAGTGGTAAAACTTTAAAGTGGAACACTGTTTTTTATCACTTTAATAAGTGGTCTAAATTAGGTTGTTGGAAGAAAATTTGGATTTCTATTTTGACTAACTACCGAGAATATTTAGACTTATCTTCTATGGAATTAGATGGCAGTCATACGCCTGCTAAGAACGGAGGAGAAGCTGTGGGTTACCAAGGTAGAAAGGGTTGTAAAACAAGTAATACTCTTTTTGTATCTGATAGTCAAGGTGTTATGCTTGCGATGTCTACACCTCAAGAAGGGCAACACCATGATTTATTTGAAATACAATCTCTTTTTGATGAACTGTGTACTATTTTAAAGGAAGCAGAAATTGACTTAGAAGATTTATTTTTGAATGCAGACCCAGGCTTCGACTCAGAAAGTTTCAGAGAGGCTTGTAAGAAAGAAAATATTTATCCTAATGTAAAGCCAAACCCAAGAAAGAGAGCAAAGAATGAAGATAGAGAACCTTATCAAAATGGAACATATATTTTTGATGAAAAACTCTACGAAAAAAGAACGGTAATTGAACATGCCAATGCATGGCTAGATGGATTTAAAGCTCTTTTAGTCCGATTTGAGTTTAAAAAACAAAATTGGGTAGCTTTACATTATATAGCATTCGTAATTATATTTTTACGGAAAATTAACAAATTAAAAAAAGTTTAAACAGCTTCTATATTAGAAAGAAAACTAACAACAATCGTATTGTATAAATAAGCAATTCCTAAGCCATCACAAGGCAAACTAGAATCTTTATACGAAAACTTAGCTGTTATGTATTCTTCTACTTGAGGTTCATTTTCATCATCATAAAAAGGATACTTTCTTAATCCTAACAACAGATTTACTAAGGTTCTATTTGATTTTTTATCATACAAACAATCTTGAAATGTTTTTCCATCTTTCAGAACTTGATAATTATGTAGCTCCTGTGCAAAAACTAATTTCTTAAAATTAAATTTGTCTTTTGCTTTTTTGCAAATTCCTATCAATTCCTTCAAATGCTGATTAAATTCTGTTATATCTTCTGAATAAGGCTGTAAAGACAATTCATTAAAAACTATATTTTTCATTTTAGAGTATTTATTATTTCTATAACTCATTTTGAACAGATTAGTAAGTCTGTTATACGCAATTTGAATTTTATACTAATTTGAAAAGCTGATTGCTCCATTCATCTAAAAAATTATCTGGATAATCACTAAGTTCTCCATTTTTGTCTATCTTAATCAGTTCTATTTGAGAATATTCTTCATTTTCTACATTTACTCTGTCGTGGAAAAAAATATTTATATTCCTTCTTAGCTCTGGATTTTCTTTGACTGCCACACGTATTCCGTTCAAAATATGGTCAGAATGCGTTTCTATAATAATCTGTGCTTCGGTTTGTGTAGCCAAAGCAAGTAATTTGCCTAATTCGGCTTGTCCTCGTGGGTGCAAATGAGATTCAGGATTTTCTATAATAATCAATCTGTCTTTTTCGGCAGTCAATAAAGCCACCAAAACAGGCAAAACATAAGACAAACCAAAACCTACATTTTTAGGTTTGTACGAATTTACACCATATTTATAACGCAGCTCTACTCGCTCACTATTATTTGTAAGTTTTGTATCAATACTTACTCTAGGCGAAATTTCGGAAAGCCACGCATCAACTTGAAAAATCAAACTATCGCCTTTTGCGTTTGGATGAAGTATTGCCTCACATTTTACTCGTTTTTCTGTACCGAAAGTTTCCAAATAAAAAGCTGTATGTTCGCCATACAAACCCAATGTTTTTTTCTTGATTACATTTTCTACTGATGCAGGATAGCTATCTCTAGGGCTTTCTCTTTCTGTAATCAAATACTGAAAATTATCATTGAAAAGAGAATATTGCTCTAATTGTGATTTTGCAATGCTTTTTAAAGCTGTTAAAACATCATAACGTTCATTTTTTCCTCTTATGTATTCAAATTCAAAATTCAAAGGAAATTCATTAATAGTAAGTTGAAAACCAATAAAAGGCTCTATTCCTTGACGGTAATAAATATCTTCGCCAGTTCCTAAGTCAAGCAAATTATCTTTTCCTTCTCTCAAATTCAATTTACTTTCATCTAAATAATTGATATTCTGACGCAACAAAAGCAAAGTTTGTATAATCGAACTCTTACCAGAACCATTCAGACCTGTAAGGATATTTAGGTTCGAAAGCTGCAAATCTACTTCTTTGAGAGATTTGAAGTTTTGTATAAATAAATCGGTTATCATACGGCTAAAAGATTAGTTTCTTGTTCAATAAATGAAAGTGCTTTTTCTTCTGACTGCTCAATAGCCATTTCAACGGCTTCTTTGGCTAAAGATAATAATTTCTCGCTTTTTGATTTTAAGGAAAAACTCTCTTCTACTAAACTAGCTATTTGAGTTTGGATTTCGTAATTTATTATTGGAACAACAACATTTTTTATTTCATCTGTTCTCCAATGTAAAATTATTGAACCTCCTGCATCTCTTTCTGCTTGCATTTGTACAATTTCAGAATTTAAAACTAAAGTCAAATATTCAGGTACAATATTTTTATTTATTTTTAAATTCAAATGTAAAATAGCACCTGATGTAATTCCTTCAAAATCTTTTCGTAAATGATAGGCTGTTCCTACACTTCCATCTTTTGAGAATAAAATTGTGCCTTTTTTGGGTTTCAATGATTCAACAAGAGCTTTATTTTTTTCTACATAAGACTCTGACAAAAATCGTTGTGATTCTGTTATTCCTTGTTTTGAAAAATCAGCTACTCGTAAAAATGGAATATTACTTTCTCCATAATTAGAAGAACCTACTTCTACAGATTTTTTTATGCTAACAATATTTTTTAATAAATCATACGGTTTTTTCTTAACCTTTTCTATTGTTTCCTCATACTTCGGCTGATAATATTCAGCATCCAGTCTTCCAGAAGAAATAAAACTATCTTGAAACGATTTTATATTTATTCCTTCTTCACTTGGTTTGAAATCTTCTAAGCCTATTTCTTTTAGTAAAAGTTGTTCGGCTTGGTGGTAGAGGGATTTAGATTTTTTTAATATAGATTCAGATTTTATAATCAAATTACCTATTTCATTTTCTATGTTAAACCTTGGGATATCCATATCTTTTAAATAAGATACCGTTAATGTACTCTGTCCAGTTCCTCCAGTTTCGCCTCTTTCTATAATTTTACCTCCATATTCAGATAAAATATAAGCATTTACATAAGCTGAATTAATTTTACTAGGTCTAATTACTCCCACATCTCTACTAAATATACTTTTCGTTTCTTCTGTAACATAGCCTATTTTTCCGATGGAACCTTTACCTTTTAACGTAACTAAAGTATCTCCCTTTTTTATTTGAAATCTTTTAAGAGAATTATATTCATTATCAGAAACATAATCTGAATTTGAATAATTAACTCTTCCTTTATTTATATTTCTACCTGTTAGACAATGAATTCCTTCTTCTGAAAAAACAGGGTTTGAACCTTGAGTTATCCAACTAGAAACATCACTCAATTTGTCTAAATTATGTGAATTGATTATTTCAAATAAATCTAAATATTCTTTTTTGAAAAATTCACTATCAATTCTAAATGTTTTATTACCTATTGGCAAGTCTGACAATAAAATCTCCGAAATCTCCAACCCTTCCAATAACTTGTTATAGTTTTCTTGATTGAAAGGGCTTACAGCTTTCCCACGAAAGACATATTTTCTTTTTTAGCAAATTCGATAAATGCTTCAGCTATTCCATCTTGGGTGCGACCTTCGTGATTAAAAAGGTCATGTTTTACTATTAAATGGTTGTGATCATCCAATTTAGGTGTTCCATCTTGATTTTTTATAAAAATCTTATCACCACTATTATCTTTACTAGGTTCTTGCATTGTAGCAAAGAAAATAGGATAATCTTCTTTTTTAGGGTTGATACCATTTTGGTCTGTCCATTTCTGCACAAAAAGTACAGATGTTTTTGTTCCTGTGTGGGGCTTAAATACATTTCCGTGCAGACCAACCACAGCCAAGATACGGCATTTTTCTACAATATAATCTCTAATGTTTTTATCTGAAGAGTTATTGAAACGTCCTTGTGGCAAAACAACAGCCATACGTCCACCTTCTTTAAGGAAGTTGAGGTTTCGTTCAATAAATAAAATATCTCTACCTAGTTTAGTTTGGCGTTTTCCATTAGATTTTTTACCCAAATCATATTTTGCCAAAATGCGAGTTTCTTTAATATCTCCAGCAAAAGGAGGGTTTGCCATCAATACATCAAATTCAAAAGAACGGTTAGAATCTTTATCAGAACGCAATTTTTTTAGTTTTTTCCAACCTTCCCAGTACGTATCTATCCAGTTTTTGTCTTGTTCGAATTTTTCGTTCCAGCGTTCGTAATCTAATGTGTTGAGGTGCAAAACGTTGGTTTGTCCATCTCCAGCAATTAGATTTAAAGTTCTTCCTACTCTGACAGCTTTTTCATCAAAATCAATGGCAAAAACTTTTTCTTTTACATAATCTTCACAGCGTGCAGTTTTTTTCTCTGCTGTAAAAAGATTGCTTAGAGGTATGCCTTCTTCTTTCAAAATCTGTTTCCAAACGTGAAAAATACTATGTACAGGAAAACCACAACTTCCAGCAGCCGTATCAATTATGGTTTCGTGTTCTTGAGGATTAAGCATTTTGATACACATATCAATCACATAACGAGGCGTAAAATACTGTCCTTTTTCTCCCTTGCTACTTTTATTGATAAGATATTCGAAGGCTTCATCTACTACATCAAGATTAGAATTGAAAAGTTTTACATCTTGCAAAGAAGAAACACAAACAGAAAGGTGAGAAGGTGTAAGTTCGATTTTGCTACTGTCAGCAAAAACGCCTTCCCATTTGTTCCTCGCTTTATCAAAAAGAACTTGAATTTTGGCTTTCAATTCATATTCTGTATCTCCATAGTTTCTAAATTCTAGATTTCGTTTCTTATTTCTTGTACTTTCCAACTCATCATAGAGTTTGGTAAAGACAAGTTTAAAGACTTCTTCAAAAACATCTACTCCTGCATTGGCTAAAACTTCATCTTCCATTTCCAAAATCAAATCTTTTAATGATTTTTTTTCAGTAAAAAGTTTATCATTATCCTCTAAATTTTTAATCGTCCAACGTTCTGTAAGAATATCAGATAATTTTTGATGAGCATTCGGAATATTAGGAATGTCTTCAAAATAATTAGGGTCTTTTCTATGGTAATAGGAAATTTGCTCTCCATTTGTCCAAATTCCCATCGGTGCACCAGTCGCATTACAATAGGATTTTAATTGTTCTTTTCCTTCTTTAAGTTTTGGTTTCTTTATTTCTATGACAATATACGGAACAAGGGTTCTGTCTTTATCCATAACGACAATATCAGCTCGTTTTTTTTCTCTACCAAAAGACACAGAATATTCTATCTCTATTCTATCTGTCGAATAACTATACTGATTAATGAGTTTTGATAAATATAATTGTCTTATTATTTCCTCTGGAACAAGTTTTATTTCTCTTTGTCTAACCAAACAAGTAACATAATAGACTATTTTTTTACGTACTTCTTTTGTTAGAATTCTGTTTTCTAATGCTTCAACTTCGTTGCTATCAAACTGACCGAGTTTGTAATTCGAATCTCTAAGTATTTGTTGTAGAATCATGTTTTTGCTAATATCTAATTATTTTTTTGTGTGTACGAAAGTAAGAAAAATATCCTAATATATGCTCAAAAAAGTGTTGTTTGTCTAAACTTATGAGCAAAAAAAACCTTTGCAAATTTTGGGTTGCAAAGATTTTTTAGACAACTACTGACAAAATTTTTATTTTTTACTTCTCCATCACTTCCAAAATAGCATCAACATATTCTCTATCATTTGAAAGGCGTGGAACTTTATGCTGTCCTCCTAGTTTTCCTTTTGATTGTAGCCATTTGTAAAATGTATTTGGCTCTGCAAAATGAACAGTTGGCATCACTAAAGCGATATTTGCATGTCTTTTAGCATCATAATCCGAATTTATTTCTCTTAGTTTTTCGTCTAAAGATTCCACAAAAAGAGTTTTGTTTTCTGGTTTTTTCTCAAATTCGATAATCCATTCGTGTCCTCCTTGTTTGTGATTTCCTTCTCCTTCGTCTTTTATA
>JAHDBD010000070.1 GCA_020630575.1 Bernardetia sp. | reverse complement strand
CAGAATTTAATGGCACTCCAAGTATGAGTATTGAGAATGGGAAAAGTATTTTTTTGTATGAGAAAGAAGAAGAGTAAATTTGTAGTTCATCTTTATTCAAAAAAACATGTCTTCAATTTCTACAGAAAAATTATTTGCAAATACCATCGCTTCGAATGCTTCTATCCAGGCGCACCTTGAAATCATTTTAAAAAATCAAGCTGAGATTCTATCCAAACAAACAGGTGAAGACGAGCAAGTGCTTCTTAGTGCTTTTCAGTTTGACGTGAGCAATAGAGCGCAGCAGATTAAGAGTGAGATGTTGGCTAAACTCATAAATGACTAAAAGTGAAGAAATTAGTTAGAGGAAGGAGTTAAAAGTTGACAAATACATACATCTTTAGGCATTTTTCGACAACTAAAACGACAATCATAAAAAACAATTGTTTATAAATCGTTGATAAATAGATTATTACAAGTTATTGTAGTATTTCCACCAGCTCCACGACCTTAAAGGCATATCTTAATTGATATGCCTTTTATTTTGCCTAAAAACAAGGTTTTTAGTATATTTGTGTAGAATCTAAAGTGATAAAAAAGGATATAAAACCTTGAATTCTGTTACCTAGTTTGTTGCATACACAAAACTACTGTTACCTCATAATTTCATAGAATATGGCAAATGCAAATATTTATATCAACGAAAAAGCTCCTGATAAAAAAGGTGCTTGTAAATTGATGCTTTTCTTTTCTTATAAAGGGAAACGCTTAATGTTATATACAGGAGAAAGGTGTCTTCCAGAGCATTTTGATAAAGGTAAGATGCGAGTAAATAGAAAACATCCTTTTCAAATAGAAACCAATTCAATTTTAAATAATTTGTGTGAGAGTACAGAATCTCATTATAAACAATTCATTTCTAAAGGAAAAATCCCTTCAGTACAAGAATTAAAAGAAGCTATAAAGCCAAAGTCAGAAGAAGAGACTTCCTCTTCTAAACATTCTATGTCTGATTACTTTGATTTGAACGAAAGACATCAAATATCAAAAGGAAATGCTCGTTCGACTAAATACAATTATCGTACTCTACAAAGAATGTTTAGTAAATATGAGAAGGACAAAAAAGAGCGCATTGAATTACATAGCTTTGATGAGATACAACATACTAAATTTATTAACTGGTGTATCTATGAATTAGATAATATTCCAAATACAGTTGCTAAAAGAAACGGTTTCATAAAAAGTTTTTTTGGTTTTTGCGAACGTAATGGAGCAACAGTACATCCTTTTTATAAGGATATAAAAGTCAAAAAAATAAATCCTGAAATGATCTTTTTGACAGAGTTAGAGTTAAAAAAAATGGAAGAGGTTGAAGTAGATTCCTATTTAGAAAAAACAAAAGATTGCTTCTTATTTTCTTGTTATACAGGGTTAAGATATTCAGATCTTAAAGCTCTTACTTTAGATCATATCTCACTAAAAGACGAACATTATATTATTAATATTTTCCAAGAGAAGACAAAAAAGAGAATTTCTATAGTCTTATCAAGTAAGGCTGTCGCAATAATGGAGAAGTATAAAAATAATGTTCTTCGGAGTCAAAAAAATAAATATTTCCTTCCTATAATTTCTAATCAAAAACTAAATGCTTATCTCAAAGAGTTAGGTCAAATAGCAGAAATAGACTCTCCTGTTGAAAAAATAACATATCATAAAGGAGATATTGCTATGGTAATGGTTCCTAAATATGAGCTTCTTACTTTTCACAAATCACGTCATACATTTGCTACTTTGAGTTTACAAAGAGGAATGCCTCTTGCAGCATTACAAAAGATATTGGGTCATAAACGAATAGAGGAAACTATGATTTATGCTAAAGTAGTAGAGTCTTTTCAGCATGATCAACTTTTAAAAGCGTGGGATGGCAGTGAGAGTGAAAAGGAGGTAATTGAGCATATTAAAGAACCAACAGAAGAGGATGATAATATAGAATTTGAAAAAATAAAAGCTGCTTTAATTAATAGTTTTGAATCAAAAGATAAAATATTAAATGTGGAGCAAAAACTAACAAAAAATACTATAGAAAAATTGTCAAAACTAGGTTTTTTAGTAAAGGAAACATCTCCTATTCAAAAGATTAGAGACAACCTGTACCACATCATTTCTTGGGAGTAAAATAGAAAGTATTACAATCAATTGCAAATAAAAGGCTTAGAAACCATTTTCTAAGCCTTTTTTATTTTATCTTTGTGAGCTGATGAATAACTTAAAATTAAAGAAATAAATTTATAATGGGAAAGAAGATCATCCACCACAATTCTAGTCATTCTAATATCATTACTAATTCAAAAGTAAAAAAGAATGTGCGTCAAATTCAAAATGTGAACAAAGAAAAGAAAGAAGCAGCTTCTCATAATCCCTATTTTCATGAACTCTTACTTAGTATTCACGAGCTGACCCAAGAAGTAAAAGAACTTAAGGAGCAAATCAAAAATAAAAATTCTTAAAGTGTCCATTCCATTTTTACATCTGCCCTGTTCAAGCATTTAATTTCTTGTTCAGGGTATTTTTTATGGTAACGATTCAGAATAAGCTGTACATATTTTGGCTCAATCTCCGTTCCGTAGGCAATTCGCCCTGTTGCTTCAGCTCCCATAATAGTCGTTCCACTGCCCATAAATAAATCAATAATAATATCTTCATCGTCAGAAACGTCAAGACAGACATCGGCTACCATATCGACTGGTTTTGGTGTTGGATGATGCGAAAGTATATCACGGTCTGGATTAGAAAAACTACTTGCTGTGGCATATTCCCAAATATTAGAACGGTAACGATCTGCTAATGCTAAATGAGAGGTATGTTTTGCTTCTCCTTTTTTGAAGATTAAAATAAATTCATGTTTAGCTCTATAAAAACTACCATTTCCAGCTTGTGATTTATTCCAAACACATATTTGTTTTGGTTCAACTGTTCCAAAGACTGCTTTAGCTCCTTGGCAAACGTGCCAAACGTGTCTAAAATCCATACATAAATAAATGATAGCACCATCAAGAGAGTTTTCAGAAGCAACTTCAAAAATTTGTTGAATAAATAAAGCAAATTCTTTATCACTCATTTCTCCAGCTCCTTCAGCAAAATTAGCATGCGTGCTTTTTCCTTTTCCACTAAAAAAATTAGAAGGCAGATTATAAGGAGGGTCAGTAAAGGTAGTTCTAGCTTTTTTACCATTCATTAAAATAGCCACTTGTTCTCTATCCTTAAAAGACCCACAATAGATTCTATGCTTTCCAAGTTGATATATATCGCCAGCCTTCACCCAAATATCCAAATCTGACAGAGCTTCCATTTTATCAGTTACATCCGAATCTTCGCTATCTGTATCAGCATCATTTATTCCTTTCAAATTATGGAAGTCAAATTTTTGTTCTAATTTATCAAAAGAGAATTTTGGCAAATTTACATATCCTTTCAGTTCATTCAAGTCCAATTCGTAAGTACGAACAAAACTATTCATTCCTTCCTGCGTAATACTTGCATACGAAGACGAATATACCAAGACCAAACGAGCAGCCTCTTTTTTATCTTGGCATTCCATAAAAAGCATAGGCAATAACAAAGGAACATCAACACTTTCTTCGATTAATTCTTTTAATAAAATTGTCCTGTGCTTTCCATCTAAACAATATCGCTCTCCATTTTCGTCCTCCCAACCCTTAAAAGGATCTGCAAAATCATTTTCTACAAAACTAGCTTTCAGCCTCTGTCTTTCTGTTTTGGGTAATTCTTTAAAATCATCTTGTTGAATAAATTTTAATTCTTGCCAATTGACAAGTTCCATTTTTAGGACTCTATTATTTATTTTATCTGATTTTTTCTCTATCCTATCTAATTCTTTTTGCATAATTATTAAAATATTGCTTATATTTTTGATAAATTTGTAATTAAAAAGCTAATTTATTAAAAATAATGAATAATTTTTCAAAAAACTCAGACAGAAAATATATAGCTCTTCTTAAAAATGAAAAGGAATTATTAGAAGAAAACTTAAAAGCTATACCTGAGATATTTGCTGTTATGAGTCACCAAGAAGTAGAAAGCTGTTTAAGGCGACGTGAAATAGCTACAACTCAACAAGAAGCTCTCAAGCGTATTATGTCCAATGCCGAATCCTTGGTAATCAATGACAATGAAAGGTATTTGACATTATTAGAGATTGAATTGGAATTAATTGAGGAAGAGGTAAAATCAGTAGTACAACCTTTTCCAGAAGGATTAAATAGAGATGAGTTAAACAATTATTTACGACGTAGAGAAGTAGTTTTGGCAGTAAATTCACTTTTAAAACGTCTTTTAGCAAATACAAAAAGATTAGTAATAGATTAAGGAGTGATGTCGAATGAAAAAAAGGATAGTAGTAAAAAAATAAAGAAAGCTCCTACAAAACGCATTACACAGACAGAGATGTTATTGCGTAAACGAAATGTAGCCGAGTGGATTTTGGATGGCAATATGCCTGTCGATATTGTCAGTAGTATTCAATCGAAATGGGGATTAAAACAACGCCAAGCCTATTATTACATTGATGGTGCTTTGCAGTTATTAGAAAAAAATATAGTTGGAAAATTAGGAGAACGCATTGCTTTTCATGTTTCGGTACGACTAAAACTCTATAAAGAAATTTCAGAAGACAAAAGTTTGAAATCAAGAGAGAGATATGCTTTGATGATGGATGTTCTGAAAGATATTGCGACTCTAGAAGGAATTTATAAGCACACGATAAAACTAGAAACAGAGCATACTGAAAATTATAATTTTACGCTAAACTTAGGAGATAGTGAGCAGCAGGAGCAAATCAAAGAACGTACAATTCAATTATTACCGACCTCCGATAACGAGTTATCAGAAGGCGATTCTTGATTCTCCTGCTCGTTATACGGTAACCGAAGCCTCTACCAAGGCAGGTAAAACAGCCTCACATATTATTTGGCTCTTCGAACAAGCCCTAAAAGGAAACAAAGGAGATAATTTTTGGTGGGTTGCACCTGTGTTTTCTCAAGCTGAGATTGCTTTTAATAGGATGAAGAACCAAGTTTCTTTGCCTAATTTTTTCAAAGTCAATATCTCCAAACTCAAACTCACCTTACCCAATGGTACACATATCTGGTTTAAATCTGCTGATAATCCTGATTCGCTATATGGTGATGATGTGCAAGCTGTTGTCTTTGATGAGTTTACGAGAGCCAAGGAGGCTTCTTTTATAGCTATTCGTTCCGTTGTAACCAAGACAAAAGGAAAAATTAAATTTATTGGAAACTGTGTCGGAACAAAGTCTTGGCACGGAAAGCTCATTACAAAAGCGAAAGTTTATACCAAGGAAAATGAAGACAAAAACCTTGAAAATCCTGAGTATGAATATTTCAAAATTACGGCTTATGATGCTGTGAACGCTGGTATATTGGATTTAGCAGAAGTAGAACAAGCAAAACAGTTTTTACCTGAAAATGAATTTAGAGCTTTGTATTTGGTAGAACCTCCTGACGATGGTGGAAACCCTTTTGGACTACGTCACATTGCTGCTTGTCTTGTGCCTTCTATTTCTCAAAAACCTGTTGTCTGCTATGGAATTGACCTTGCTAAGTCAAAAGACTACACCGTAGTCATTGGATTAGACGAAGATGGACACCTTGCTTACTTCAAAAGATGGCAAAGCTCTTGGAAAGAAACAGTAAGCATTTTGCTAGGTCTTGAAAATATACCTATGCTCATAGATAGCACAGGAGTTGGTGACCCTATTGTTGAGCTTGTTCAAGATGAAATGGACTTTGCTGAAGGCTTCCACTTCTCAAGTCGGAGCAAGCAACAACTTATGGAGGGCTTGGCTGTAGCTATCCAACAGCAAGCTATCGCTTTCCCAAATGGTATTTTGAAAGATGAATTAGATGCTTTTGAATACCAACATACTCGTACAGGAACTCGTTATTCTGCGCCTGAAGGCAAAGACTCGCATGATGATTGTGTCTGTTCCTTGGCACTTGCAAATAGAAAGTTTGAGGAATTAGGAAGGATGCCCAAAACAAAGGCAATGCCTATTTTTGGAGGTCCTTAATTTCTGTTAGGTAATCACACCCAATCAAATCCTCAATAAAATTATCGATGGAATCTGACCGAATTTGCCTTCCATCGTATTCTTTCATTCTTTCTGCAAAGCCTTCTATGTATTCAGTTGGAGTTTCGTCGGCTGTAAATCTACCTCCATTTTTGAGTTGATTTACAATTTCTAAATTAGAAGAGGCTTTTATGATTTGTTCGTCTTCTGTTTTGTAGGTTTTCATAGTTTTTGTTTTTTTAGTCTGAGCTAGGTATAAAGTTGGTTTAGAAAGGTTAAGCTAGGTCATACCTAGCTATGACTTAGCTTTTAAGCTGCCAATTCTTCTTTGCGATTGTTTAGGTAAGCATAAACTTTTGGCTGATTAAATGTTTTGAGGGTTTCAAAATTTACTTGACTTACTCTTTTATCACTTGAGTATTGCACTAAGTTATGTAAAAATAAAATCCAGTTCTGAATTTTATCAAATTCTACTGTTCCTGAGTGGTGTCTAAATTCTATCGTTTTATATTTTACATACGATTTTGTATTGAGTTTGCTGTGGCGTTGTGGTATGGCATCAGTTAATTGATTTATTGTTGAGGCATTTTCTATGGCTCTTTTATGACTGATTATGGATTTACAATAGGTATTATTGTTTGCTCTCCTGCTGTTGGGTAAAAATGTATCAATTACGCTTTCCATATCAGCATAATTTAAAATCAAGTTTTTGAATTGTTTTAGTTTGAATTTGCTTGCATCAAAATGGATATGCAAACCACAGCTTTTATTGATATAGGCATTGCAATTTTTTAAAGCCTTGCATACTTTTTCAAGTTGTTCTAATCCATTTTGCCCTTTCAAAATTGGACTGACAAGTTCAAATCCGTTTGATCCTCGGATGCTAGAATCTGTTATTATTTTCCAATGTGTTTTGGTGGTGTGATTGTATCTCTCAATCTCCACTCTAATTCCTAATCTTACCAGTTCTTTTTTCAGTTTTAACTTCGTTACGTTGTAGGCTTCTATTTCTACTCCAAATTGTCTATTGAAAACTGTAGGTTTAAATTTAGCATTCCCTCTAGCATTTGTTTGGGTGGAGAAATGTTTAGCGTAGATGTTTTGTACAAATCCATAGCCTACTCCCATCAGCTCGGCTACCTGTTTTCTTGTG
>JAHDBD010000031.1 GCA_020630575.1 Bernardetia sp. | reverse complement strand
TAGTGATTAGTGATTAGTGATTAGTGATTAGTGATTAGTGATTAGTGATTAGTGAGAAATTACTTTCTGAAATAATTGTTTTATAATAAAAAATAATTCGTAATTCGTAATTTAGTTAGATATGGATAAATCTTTAGAAAAAATATACGGCAATAAGGTTCGAACACGAGTTTGTGGAATTTGTATCAATGAAAATGGAAGTTTACTTGTCGTAAATATGAATGGAATTTCATCTAATTTAGAACAAAATAAATCTTTTTTAGCTCCTATTGGTGGTGGAATAGAACTTGGAGAAACAGCAACTGACGCACTAAAGCGAGAGTTTTTGGAAGAAACAGGATTAAAAATAGAAATTGATTATTTTATGTGTGTTTATGAATATGTCAATTTGCCTATTCATGCAATAGAATTATTTTTTGCTGTTCGTGCTGTTGGTGGAAAGCTAAAAACAGGTTTTGACCCCGAACATACTACTGATAATCAAATCATTACTTCAGTAGAGTATTTAGAGTATTCTAAAATTTTGGAAGCTCCTTTGGAAGAGCGACATGGGATTTTCAAATATGCTGCTTCACTAGAAAATCTTAAAAAACTTAGAGGCTATATCAGAGCTAATTGATTATGAGGTTATTATATCAAAAATATGTTTATGTGCCTTTTAGATAAAAATAATATTTGCATTTTGATAAAAAATGAATATTTTTGATAGCTATGCCAAATATCACTACATGAAGAACTCCATATTATATTTCTTTTTATTGCTATTCTTATTTTTTGGACAATATTCTTTTGCACAGTCTATTGGTTTGCGTCATTATGATGTAGATGAAGGCTTACCTCAAGGGGATATTTACGGAATAACACAAGATAAAAATGGATTCTTATGGATAGCAACTGGAAATGGATTATCTCGCTTTGATGGGCATGATATGCAGCCTTTTACACAAAATGATGGCTTGACTGATAATTTTGTTACTGCTTTAGCTACTGACTCTCTTCGTAATGGAACTTGGTTAGGACATCCACAAGGTTTGCTCTCTTACCAAAATAGACAAACAGATTCTATTTGGACAGTTACCTCACTTAGTCAAAATTTACTTAGTCGAATTCAACAAATCTATGTAGAAGAAGAACAGATATGGGCTTTGACAGAAAGAGAGGGTGTCTTCAAGGTTAGCTTTAATGAAATAAACCCTACAAATCAGAGTAATCAGTCAAAAGAAGATTTTGATTATCAAACCTCTTACTTTCCCCTTGTCAGCACACATACAGAAAGGTGTAATGTTTTTGAACGATTATCTAGTAATGAATTCTTAGTGGGAACAGATAGTGGTCTTTTTGTAGCTTCTGTAAAAGACGAAAAATTTATTTTTACAGATCAAATAAAAGAATTACAGGGAATAGAAGTACACTCTATCACAAGAAAAAGGCAAGGTCAAATAGGTTTTTGGATAGGAACAAAAGACAATGGCATATATAATTTTTTCTCTAATAGCACTGTAAAAAAAGCATTTCCAAGTCGAACAGAAATAGCTAAAGAATACATTACCTCAATTTTGGAAGATAAACGAGGAAAACTTTGGGTAGGCACAAAAAATAATGGGCTATTTAGAATAGAATCAATAAAAAAAGAAGAAAAAGTAGTCGATATAGAACATTATACTTCAAAAAATGGACTTCCAAGCTCATCTATTTCCTGTATTTTACAAGACTATGAAGGAAGTATTTGGATAGGAACAGAAAATAATGGACTGGTTCAGATGCTCAATGAAATGTTTGAAATCTATACTTACTCCCATGGTTTGCCTAGTGAAAATATTTTGTCTGTACTACGAATGGATGAAAATAACTTACTTTTAGGGACAGACCAAACCATAACTTCGCTTACTTTAAAAGGAGATTCAACTATCTTTAAACCTTACCTGCCTGCACTTTCTCAGACTGCTGTTCGTACTCTTTTTAAAGACTCATTAGGTAAAGTATGGATAGGAACTGAGAAAAAAGGACTTTTTATATTTGACCCAATTACTAATTCTTTAAAATTAATTAGAGATGTTCCTGACAAAACTATCAACAAAATAACATCTGATGATGATGGAAATATTTGGATAGCAACAAACTCATGGGGACTTTTTAAATATATAAAATCTGAAAATAGGTTTACCCAAATTTTGCCCACCAAAACCATACAATTGAATCGAATTCAGAATATTTATAAAGACAGGCAAAATCGTATTTGGATTGCTTCTTCTGATTATACATTATCTTACTGGAAAGACGACAAACTTACAGTTTTAGATGCTGTTTCGGAGTTTAGTCAAGTAAAAGCAACTTGTTTTGCAGAAGATGCTGAAAACACACTTTGGATAGGTTCGGAAGGTTCAGGTGTTTTTGCATATTCTGAAAATGAAATCAAAAAATATACAACAGCAGACGGACTAGCTTCAAACTACTCTTATTTTATTGCTGCTGACAGAAATTATAATATTTGGATTGGTTCAAGAAAAGGAATTACAAGACTGCGTCCAAAAGATGATTTAGCCAAAATTTATCATCAATCTGATGGACTTATAGGAACAGAAGCAAATAGAAGTGCCGTCGAAAAAGATTATAATGGAGATTTGTGGTTTGGAACTACTAGAGGACTCATTCACTATATCGGACAAAATGATCACATCAACCTTGTTCGTCCGAAGGTGGTTTTGAGTGGTTTTCGTATTTTTGGAGAAGAGAGAAGTTTCGAAGAAGATTTAGTTTTGCCTTATGATGATTATAGTTTGCGTTTAGATTTCAAGACAATTACGTTTCGTTATCCAGAAAAAGTAAAGTTCAAATATCGTTTAAAGGGATTTGATGAAAATTGGTCTGAAATAATGACTCAAAACTTTGCTTATTATTCTCACTTAGAAGATGGTAGTTATGAATTTGAAGTATTGGCAACCAATGATGATGGTGTTTGGGCAAATATTCCTGCAAGTTACTCGTTTACTATTGCTACTCCGATTTGGAAAAAAACATGGTTTTTAGTTGCTTGCATACTGATAGGATTTATACTTTTGGTTGGTTATGTACGTATGAGAACACATTCTTTAGAGAAAAAACGTAAAGACTTAGAAATAGAAGTTGAAAAACAAACTGAAAAACTAAAACAGCAAAACAAAGAATTAGCTGTAACAAACTCACTTCTGAAAGAGTCTGAAAATGAGCTTTCTCAATCCAATAGCATTAAGGATCGTATGTTTTCTATTATTTCTCACGATTTGCGTGCGCCTTTAGCAACTCTTCAAAACTTTTTGAAAATGTTTATTTCATACAGAAATGCGTTTACTGATGAAGAAATCAATAAAATAACTAGAGATATTGATAAATCACTAGGAAATGTTGGTGGGCTTTTAGAAAATCTTTTACAATGGTCTAGAGCGCAAATGGGGCATTTAGAAACTAAATTAGAGCCTTTATTGATTACAGACCATATTCAAAAAAATATTGAATTATTACTTCCAACAGCAAAAAATAAAAAAATTAACCTTCAAGTTTCTCAAATTGAAGAGGGTATTTTAGTAGAAGCAGACTCCAATTTACTCAATTTCATTTTGCGTAACCTTATCAGTAATGCTATAAAATTTACAGATACAGAAGGAACAGTTACAGTAGGAGCAATTGCTGATACAAATACTTTAGAAAAAAATGCTCAAAAAATGATTCATATTTTTGTCAGAGATACAGGAGTAGGAATGAATGAAGACATTGCAAAGAAAATTTTTATTACAGACCAACACGTAACTACACGAGGAACAGCCAATGAAAAAGGAACAGGCTTAGGACTAATGGTGTGTAAAGAATTTGTAGAAAAACAAAACGGCAAAATTTGGGTAGAAAGTATAGAAAAAGAAGGAACAACTTTTACCTTTTCGATGAGAGAAGCAATAATGAAAGATTGAATCAACCTTGTTTAGAAAATAATTTTGACCTTAATTAGTTGAATATCAAATAGCAAACCCAATGACCAAAATATCATCTACTTGGCGAGTTTGGCGCATCCAATCTTTTAGAATATGATTTAAGATGTCTTTTTGTTCTGCAAATGGATATTTATGGACTTTATGAAGTAGTTTTCGGAAGCGTTTTGCCATAAATTTACTGTGCATTCCACTACTAAACTGGTCTTGATAGCCATCTGAATAAATATAAAATGGAGTTGGTTCGTCTGTCAGTTTGATGGTATGTGTTGTAAAGGTAAGTTCTGCATTTTTTCCACCAATAGAAGCTGTATCTCCCTTTACTCTAATAACTTCACCATCACGAATATAAACCAATGGGTTTTTTGCTCCTGCAAATTTTAGAGTTCTTTCTTTCTTATCTACTACACAAATAGTAATATCCATTCCATCACGATTCTGTGTAGAATCTTGCTTGAGAGCCATTCGGATAGATTCATGAAGCTGACTAAGAATTTCATTCGGTTCAATAATTCCCATTACACCAACAACTTGATTGAGATAAGTATCTCCAAGCATAGACATAAATGCCCCTGGAACACCATGACCTGTACAATCGACGGCAGCAATAACAATTTTCCCATCTTTCTCACAAAACCAATAAAAATCGCCACTCACTACATCACGAGGTTTGTAGAGAATAAATGAGTCTTTGATTAAGTTTTGTAATGAGGCAGCAGGTTGGAGGAGAGCATCTTGTATGCGTTTTGCATATTTGATACTACTCATAATTTTGTCGTTTTTCTTTTCTATTTCGTCAAAAGCAGCTTCTAATTTCTTTGTTTTCTCTTGAATCTCATCTTTTTGAGCTAAGATTTGTTTGTAAGAAGTAACCAGTTGTAGCGCAGAATTAACACGAGCCAAAAGCTCTACTTCATCAATCGGCTTTCTAACATAATCTATTGCACCTGCTTGAAGAGCAGTTTCCAAATGTTCAGACGAAGTAAATGCTGTCGTCATGATTATTGGAATATGTTGTGTATCTGGTCTTGATTTCAGTTTTCTAACAGCTTCAATGCCTGTCATTTGAGGCATTTCCCAGTCCATAATTATTAAATCAGGAGATTCTGAAATTCCTTGTTCGTAAGCTGAAAGCCCATCACTTGCATAAATAATTTCGAATACTTGACCAGATTCTTCGAAAATACTCTCAATGACAGCTAAATTGCTATCATAATCATCAGCCACTAAGATTTTGTAAGAATTAGGACGTATTGCCACAATAAAAGGGAAATAGAAAAAAAGAATTTATAAACTATAAAACGGAAGTAGATAGGAATTTTGGAATCTTTATTCAACCAAGCCTCTAAAAGATAGGCTAATATACTAACAAAAGTAGAAAAAGCTATAATTTATTGTATTTTTGAGTAGAAATAAAGCATTCAAAAGTGAAATAATCAAAAATGAAACCATGTTTTGATTTTGATTAAATACTGAATTACTCTCCTTTAGAAATTATATTTGAAACTTCCCACATATTATGAGGAAGATAAATAGCATTGAATATTCTTCTTCCATATTTATCTATAAATACAGCATCACTAAGTTTAAAGTTTGTTTCAGAAATTGTATATTTTTCTTTTAGGTCTTCAAATTGCTTTGTATTAGCAAAAAGATGAACTCCTATAGATTTTTCACTGTACAAAACATCTTTCCATTCTTTTTCAGTCTGATTGATAGCAATAAATATAAAGACAATCTCTTTTTCTGTAAACTTTTCAAGTAGTTGATTGCCATAAAAAGTATTGTATTCAAAAGTTTTACTTGAAGAATCCCAAAAGGTAACAAAAACATATTTTCCTTTAAAGTCAGATAAAGATACTTCTTTTCCAATAAGGTCTTTTAATGTAAAATCTGGAGCAGGTGCGCCTCTTGCAAAATGTTTAGTACCAGTTACCTTTTCTTCTATATTTTTTATCCATTCATTATTAGGATATTTTTTTTTCATTTCTTCTAATACTTCTTCATAGTTTTTTTCTTCTTGTTCATCTTTCCACCAATCTACACTATATGCTAGTTCAGCAAATATATTCATCAATAAGTGTTTTCTTAGGTAACTGTCTTTTATTGTTTTTATTTTCTGATAGGCACAATAGTAATGCTTATTATCAAGTCTTTCATACTTATCTTCTTTGCAACCTTCATTTTTCACTTTGTCGTACAAAAAACTCACGTAGTAACTCCCATAAGGATAATAACTTTCCAAACTGTCTTTTATTATAGGTCTGTACTTATAATATTCTTTAGTGAATAAATATTTATTATTTATTTTTTTATTATTGTTATCTGTATCAAACATTTGGGTTTGAAGAGCAGCAAGTTCGTTACGTAAATAAGTATCAAAAGTAGAATTGACAACAAAATTTTGAGTAGCAATTTGATATTCATTCAGTATTGTATTTCTTATGCTGTCTATTTTAAAAAAGCCATTTTCTCTAGTAGAATGAATGTTAATAGAAGTAACAAAAAAATTCCATATCCAATCGTTATCATATAAGATTTGATTTTCTCTATGCGCTTTCCCCTTCAAAAAAATAGGCTTACCCTCTTCATCAATAACTATTTCTACATTATCATTTGGTAGGACTAAAATTTGAAATATGTTATCATTTCTTATATAAATATTTTGTTCTATTGCTCTATTACAAACAAATTTAAAAAGAAGAGAATTAGTTAGTGTATCGGTTTCTTTAAAAGAAGGTGTTCCTTTTCGTAGGAAATTATAAACTCCTACATCATTAATATTCCATTCTTCAGAATTAGGCAAAGTAATTTTGATAGAAGTAGAATCTTGTGCAAAAATTTTTGAATCATAGAAAAAAGCTAAAAACAAGATGTAAATAAAGACAAATATATTTTTCATAGAATTTTGATAAAACTCAAATTAGTTGGATTGATACTTTACAAACGACAATTAGCACAACCTATTATCTGATTATCAAAACTATAACCCCATGCTATATCCAAATTGGAAAGTTTTTTGTTAATTTTGAGTATAGAACATATAGTTTCTATTAAAAAATTAGAATACTAAAAATTACCTAGTAAAAATATCAATCTGTTATGAATCAATATTTAAAATCTCTTCCTTATTTGTTTTTTGTAGCCCTTTTTGGCTTGACTCTTTTTAGTTTTACTAATAAAGATGCTACCAATTTTACAGTTGTCATTGATGCTGGACACGGAGGAAAAGACCCAGGGTGTTCGGGCAGTAAAACAAAAGAAAAAGATGTTGCTCTTGCCGTTGCCTTGAAAGTAGGAAATTATATCAAAGAAAACCTCAAAGATGTAAAAGTAGTTTATACAAGAAGCACAGATGTTTTTGTAGAATTAGATGAAAGAACTGCTATTGCAAATCGCAATAAAGCTGATTTATTTATTTCTATCCATTGTAATGCAGCTAAAAACAAAGAGGTTTTGGGTGCCGAAACCTATACTATCGGAATGCACAAAACAGATGGAAACCTTGATGTAGCTATGCGTGAAAATGCTGTTATTTTGAAAGAAGAAAATCACAAAGAAAAATATCAATTTGACCCGTATAGCATTATTTCGTATATCAAAATGTCAAATTTTCAGAGTGCTAATCAGACTAAGAGTATTGATTTTGCGACCAAAGTACAAAAACAGTTCGAAGAGCGTGTAAACAGAGAGAATAGAGGTGTAAAACAAAGTGGCTTTTTAGTATTGTGGAAAACAGCTATGCCAGCAGCACTTATAGAAATTGGTTTTTTGACCAACACAAAAGAAGAGGGTTATTTGAAAACTGATAATGGACAAACTTATATTGCGTCAGGAATTTATCGTGCTTTTAAAGAATATAAAAACGAAGTTTCGGCAAAATAAAGATTTGTGGAAATGAGAGTTATATTAATGTTACACAAGAATAGATTTTCTGCAAATTACTTGCATAAACGAAACCCAAGATTTTAATCGTGGTAAAACAGGTAGAGAAGGGTATAAAACAGCACATTTTGTTTTCCCATAATTAAAGTTATGGGTTTTGTTTGACTGTGTAACATCCGTTAGATACTGAAATGAGAAAACAAAAAACTGTTTCAAATTTGAAGGTTTGAAACAGTTTTTATTTTTTCTGATATTTTCTTAGGCTGTAAGAAGAGAGTTTTGCTAAATGAATTTACATTTACCATTCACAATTTATAATTCTCATTAACTCGCCTTTACTTGCTCAACTGCACCACGAATGGCAGCCGTTATTTCGCTAATTTCTCCTACTCCTTCGATAACATGGAGTTTGTCTTGTTTTTTATAATAGTCTGCTACTACTTCAGTTTCGTTACGATATACCTGTACACGGTTTCGGATAAGTTCTTCTTTTTGGTCGTCTACTCTTCCAGAAGTTTTGCCTCTTTCTAAAAGACGTTTTACAAGTTCTTCTTCATCTACATGGAGAGAAAGAACAGCATTAATACCCACTTGGTGAGCTTTGAGAAGATTATCTAATGCTTCTGCTTGTTTTGTTGTACGAGGAAAACCATCAAAAATAATTCCTTTTGCTCCTGTATTTTCTTTAAGTTTGTTTTCTATCATTCCGATAACTACTTCATCAGGAACTAAATTTCCTTTTGTCATGTATTCTTCGGCTTTTTTTCCGAGTGGTGTTCCTGCTTTTCGCTCTGCACGAAGCAAATCTCCAGTAGAAATATGTATCAAATTATAATGCTCTACAAGATGTTGGCTCTGTGTTCCTTTTCCTGCACCAGGAGGGCCGAATAAAACTAAATTTAGCATAGTTTGACTATTTTATAAGGTATTTTACAGTTTATTTTTTTATAAAAACATTCATTTACAAAACTCAAATATAGCATTGGAATAACTCTTAAATAACTCTATCGAACTATTATCATAAAAATAAAATGCTATCCATTTGAATTTGTTATAAAAATTAATATAAAACTTTTATAAAAACAGGATAACACAAACTTGAGTGTAACTGAATGAGTAAATCAACTTTAAGTTAGATTTGAGAAACTAAATGTAAGAAGCAAGTGCGTTAAATCCAAATATTGTATCTGAAATTAGCATAAAACCTACTTTATTTGTTCTATTTGGTTATTTTGCCTATGAATTTATCTAAATTTTGAATTACTTCTTCTGAAATATCATCCGTATCCATCCACGTATAAACGCTGTCTACATAATCCATTCCTAGATAAGAAGCACTTTCTCTAAACGGCATTTCAAATGCTGCGCTTATTTCCAAAACAGCATCTTTCTCAGATCCACAACAAACCATTGCCATTGTTTTGCCTCTTAGTTTTCTACCCGTTTCTTTTTCTATTTTCAAGCAATCTGTAATTCTATCAAAAAAGGTTTTCATAATTCCAGACATAGAATACCAATATACAGGAGTAGCAAAAATAATCAAATCATACTCTACTATTTCTCTCATTAAAGGCAAAAAATCATCATTTTTATTGCGTGAATCATAATCATAATGTGAAATAGTATAGTTTTTTAAATCAATAAAATCACAATCTAATTGTTCTTGAATATAATTTACAATCTTATTTGTATTACCATTTTTTCTTGCACTTCCTTGAATAATGAGAATTTCCATTTTTTGCTGTAACGATTAAATTGAAACAAATTTTCTGAAAAATACGACAAAAAAAAGCAGTTATAAAAATTATAACTGCATAGTTAGTAATAAATAAACATATTTTTTGATTTAAAAGACTTTCAAATTATTTTAGTTCAATCTTGAACGAAGCTCTTCAATTTGGTCTTTTAGTTTGGGCTGAAAAGGATGAATTTGATAGAGTTTTTCAAGAGTACAAAGTACCCCATGTTCATCTCCAATTTCAGAATAAATAGTTGCTAGTCCTGCCAAAGCTCCAAAATGACGATTTTCTATATTTAAAGTCTGATGAATATCATCAATGGCTGCTTTATAGTTTCCTCTCAAATAAAAGGCTGTTGCTCGTTTGTTCCAGCCCTCTGCAAAATTTGGATTCCTGTCCACTACTTGTGTAAAGACATTAATTGCATCCGTATAATCTCCTTTTGAAAGGCTTTCAGTTCCTAAGCGAATTAAGGTATTCATTTCTACATTACCTGTATTGAGCCAAATATTCCAAATCTGTGTCAGGATGGCTTCTATACGTGCTGTCGAACGTGCTGTTTGCAGTTGGGTAAAGAGTCGGTCTAGTATTTTATTATCTTGTTTCATAGTTGGTTTTGTTTAGTCGTTGTTTTTGATATATTATTCTTATTATTATCGTTTTTACAGAATCACATGGCTATTTTTTATATTTAAACCAAATTTTCATCCAAAAAGTTGTCTTTGTTTGAAAAATCAAACTTTATACATTAAAAATACAATCAAAAAAACTTATTTTGATTAATTTATTAGATTTTGTTCTAGCAAAATGTTCTGAAAAAAACATAAAGAACTACTATAACTTGTAGCCTAAAAAAGATTTACGTTATCTTTACAGAATTAATAGACACTAAATTCTTTGTCTTCAAAAATCTAAAGAAACTGTATTTACTAAAATTTATTCAAAAATATGCTAGACTTTCTTAACTTAATTTCAGCTATTTCTTGGGACGTAAGTCCTGAAATTTGGCAATGGAAATTTATTAATCTTCGTTGGTACGGACTTTTATTTGCCACAGGTTTTATTGTTGGTTATTTCATTTTTTCTAAAATCTATCAGATAGAAGGTAAGCCACAAGAAGACTTAGAAACGCTCCTTACTTATATGGTTATTGCAACTGTTGTGGGTTCTCGTTTGGGACATTGTTTATTCTATGACCCCGTTTATTATTTGTCTAATCCATTAGAAATTTTGAAAATTTGGAAAGGTGGATTGGCTTCTCATGGAGGAACTATTGGGCTTTTGGTAGCTCTGTTTTTATATTCCAGAAAACATCCAGACCAACCTTATTTATGGCTTTTGGATAGAATTGTAATTCCAATTGCGCTTGCTGGTGCTTTTATTCGTTTAGGCAACTTAATGAATTCGGAGATTTATGGAGGAGTAACAGATTTGCCTTGGGGATTTATCTTCCTACAAAATGGTGAAACACTAGCCAAACATCCTACACAGCTTTATGAAGCAGGTTCGTATATTTTACTATTTATTTATCTGATGGTTTCTTACTTACAAACTAAACGTTATACTCCAAGAGGACGAATTTTTGGACAGTTTTTAATATTACTTTTTGGCGCACGTTTTTTCATTGAGTTTGTAAAAAATGTACAAGAAGCATGGGAAATTGATATGGTAGCTTCTTATGGAATCAATATGGGACAGCTTTTGAGTATTCCTTTTATTATTGTGGGAACTTACTTTTTTGTTCGTTCTTTCTCTGAAAATGCAAAAACAGAAGCTGTGGAGTTTGCTGAAAAGTCAGAAAAGGTTAGTGGTAAAGTTGATGGTAAAGGCAAAAAAATATAGTACTGATTAATACTAAATGCTATTTTAATAAAAGAACTGATTTGAGTTTGTTACTTGAATCAGTTTTTTTGAGTATTTATGCAAATAAAAAAGGCAATTTCAAATTATATTAACTATCTTGAAGTATCTTTATTATTTTAATCCAAAAAATCATGAACAAAAATCAATCAGAATTATTGTTTGCTCGCTTCGAACAAATTCGTAAAGAAATAGAAGGGGTAGAGTTTTGGTCTGCTAGAGAATTGCAAAACATACTCGGTTATGCACGTTGGGAAAACTTTAATAAATCAATACAAAAAGCCTTAGAATCTTGTAAAAATAGCTCTGAAGATGCTCATAACCATTTTCGTGAGGTCACGAAAATGGTCGATATAGGTAGCAAAACTACACGAGAACTCAAAGATTATGCTCTCACTCGTTACGCATGTTATTTGGTTGCCCAAAATGGCGATCCTTCAAAAGATGAAATTGCATTTGCTCAAAGTTATTTTGCCGTTCAGACAAGAAAACAAGAACTTATAGAAAAGCGTTTTTTAGAAAATGAAAGAGTTACTGCAAGAGAAAAACTGACAGATACCGAAAAAGTATTATCTGCTCTAGTCAAACAAAAAAATGCAAACTTTGGATATATAAGAAGTAACGGCGATAAAGCTCTTTTTGGAGGACTTTCGACAAAACAAATGAAAGAAACATTAGGCGTTCCGACAAACCGACCTTTAGCAGATTATTTACAAACTTCACTTATAAAAGGTAAAGACTTTGCTGCCAGTTTAACAAATGATAGCATAAAGGAATATAACTTGAACTCAACAAGTAAAATTTCAAAAGAACATAAAAAAAATAACGAAGAAGTAAGAGGTGTTTTTCTTAGACGAGGCACAAAACCAGAAGAACTGCCACCAGCAGAAGACCTCAAAAAAGTAAAACGAAGAATAGCAAGTGATACAAAAAAATTAAAAAAAGGCTCAAAATAAAATTTTGATGTTATGAAATGGAACGAAGAAAAAGACATAGAGACCGAATGGTTTATACTATGCCGAAAATTACAAAGTCATTTTGATAAAAAACCTGACTTGAATGGAATTTTATTTTTAATGGGAATACAAGAATTAGGGCAAGGAATTCGAACATTTAGCAAAGATGAAAAACAGGATTTGATGCACATGGCAACGTGTAAGGCATTGAGTTATTCTGACTATTATGAACTTGAAGGAACAGATGAAGACGGCTGGGTGCATTGGAAACTCATCAAACCCTTGCCTATCTTGAAAATAGAAGAACAAGAAAAACTCCTTAAAATGAATATAATTACTTATTTTAAGGAGGAAGTTTTTAAAGATGAGGAATATTGAAATAAATTTAGAAGTTAGATTTCAGAAGTAAGAAGTAATTACAAATACTTTGAATTAGTGAAATTAATTCTAATTTCTAAAATCTAAATTCAAACTTAGTATATAAACTCTCCATGAGCCGAAGAAATAGTCAATTTTTTACCTTTCTCATTAGTAGTATCTCCATTTTTTTCTGCTCTACCAATTATTTTTGCATCAATTCCAAACGATTTTGAAATATCGATAACCGTTTGAGCATGTTCTTTTGGGAGATAAATTTCTAAACGATGTCCCATATTAAAGACTTGATACATTTCTTTCCAATCTGTTTTGCTTTCTGACTGAATAAGCTCAAAAAGTGGTGGTGTGTCAAACAGATTATCTTTGATAATATGCAGATTTTGAGAATCATCAACAAAATGTAAAATCTTGGTTTGCGCTCCACCAGAACAGTGAATCATTCCGTGTACATGCTCTCTAATTTTACTCAAAATTTCTTTCACAACAGGTGCATAAGTACGTGTTGGCGATAAAATCAGCTTTCCAATATCTACACGAATATCTTTTGGAAGTTTTTCATAAATATCTGTCAAACTTCTAGAACCACTATAAACTAAATTACTTGGAACAGAATTATCAAAACTTTCTGGGTATTTCTCGGCATATTTTTTAGTCAAAACGTCGTGTCTTGCAGAGGTTAAGCCATTGCTTCCCATGCCTCCATTGTATTCTGATTCATACGTCGCTTGTCCGAACGATTCTAAACCTACAATTACGTCGCCTTCACTGATTTTGTCTGTACTGATAACATCACTTCGTTTCATTCGTGCCGTTACGGTGCTATCTACGATTATTGTACGGACAAGGTCGCCTACGTCTGCCGTTTCTCCTCCTGTACTGAAAATGGTAATGCCTTGTTCTCTAAGATTTTCTAATAATTCTTCTGTTCCGTTGATGATTTTGGCTATTACTTCGCCTGTAATTAGGTTTTTGTTGCGTCCAATGGTAGAAGAAAGCAAAATATTATCCGTTGCTCCCACACAAATCAAATCATCAATATTCATAATGACGGCATCTTGTGCAATTCCTTTCCAAACCGACAAATTGCCTGTTTCTTTCCAATAAAGATAAGCCAAAGATGATTTTGTACCTGCACCATCTGCGTGCATGATATTGCAATATTCTTCATCTCCTCCCAAAATATCAGGGATTATTTTACAAAAGGCTTTTGGAAAAATTCCTTTATCAACAGATTTGATGGCTGCGTGTACGTCTTCTTTTTGAGAAGAAACACCACGTTGTGCATAACGAGAGGTCATAGTTTTATTGGAAAAGTAAATGAGATTCAAGCGAAGACGCTTAAACCAGTTTTGTTTCTAGTTTAAAGTAGTACAAAAGTCTGAAAATAATAGGGTTTGTGCAAAATATGAAGGGTTTTAATTTTCCTTGTTAATAATAATGCTAAAGGTTTTAAAAAATCAAAGCAATATCATACGTTTAAGTATATTAGCATTATTTTTAATAACAAACAATACTAATTATGAACAACCTAAAAAAAATTACACTTTCTCTGATAGTCATAACAGGACTTTTATCCTTTACATTTGATAGTTTAAAATTATTTCAATTTAGTTACCCAAAGCTTGATAACACAACAATAACTCTAAAGACTAATAACTTTAAAAAGTTTAAAGAAGAATGGCGTGGTACAGATTACTATTACTATAGTGAAAGTAAGGATGGAATTATTTGTTCCATCTTGTACTACAAGCTAAATGAAGAAGAAAGACTTACCTTAGTTGATGCGCCAAGAGTAGCTATGGGAGGACCTGATATAAGTCCAGCGTATCCTTTTTTCTATTTTTTCAATTATTCTAAACTCAAAAAATACGAGACGAATGAAGAAAGGTGGGGAGAACCTACAGATGATTTTATGTTTCGCCAAAATGATATTACTAACTTTGAGGGAGTAAAAATTAATCAGAAACATATGTATGGATATTTTATGGCTAAAAAAGACTTGTTTGTAAATATTCATTTGTCTAAAACAAATTGCACATCCACTGATTCAACTGTTATGAGAGAAATATTAAGCTCACTAACAAAGAAAAAATAAGCATTCCAAAGGCGAAGAAAAATTTTTTTATGGTTCAAGTGTCGACACTTGAACCAAATCCAAGTTGTACTACGTATATTAGAGTTTTTATAAAAAAAGAACAAGATAAACTAACACACACTACTTATAAAATGAAACATTCGCTAATCCTATTTCTACTTTTTTTTATTGTTCAATTTAGTTTTGCACAAGACACCAATCAAGAAACAGTACAACGAATTGATACCTATTTGGATAGCATTAGAAATGATGAAGCTCGTTTGAGACAATTTTTTGCTAAACTTCCAAAGGGAGCAGATTTGCATCATCATTATAGTGGTTCGGTTTACGCTGAAACGTATTTGGAATACATTGAAAAGAATAATTTATGGATTAATAGAAACTCGTATGCTATTGCTTATGACCAAGCACCTAGAAATGAAAGAAGCGAATGGTCGACGGTTAATTCACTCAAAGAAGATGGATATTGGTCAGATATAAGAATCAAAATAATAGAATCTTGGTCTAAACTTTATTTTAATTACATGTCTAATCCAAGTGATGAACACTTTTTTTCTACCTTCGAAAGGTTCAGTATTCCAGCAAAAGCAACCTATAATGAAGGTCTTAGAGAAATAAAAAATAGAGCTATTTCTGAAAATGTGAGTTATATCGAAACGATGTTTAAAAGCACAGGTTTTTATGATAAGTTTGAAAAGGATAATGAGTTTGCTACTCAATTATTAGCTTTACAAGAAACCAAAGATAATTCGATACAAAAAAAACTAGACGAACTTTACAACTACTACACAAAAGTAGAAAATGCTGTTTTTCTCTCAAAAGTAGAAGCACATAATCAGCTTATCCAAAAACTGCATACTGAAAATAAAATAGATGACGATACATTTACGATGCGTTATCAAAACTATTTTATACGTTTGTTTGACCCAGTTACTACCTTCAAATCTTTCTTAATCGCTTTTCATTCTGCCAGTACATCGGATTTGATAGTGGGTGTAAATATTGTCGCACCAGAAAATAATGCTGTATCTATGAGAGATTATTGGTTACACATGCAGCTTTTCAAGTATTTTAAATCGGTATATCCAAACGTAAAAACTGCCATGCACGCAGGCGAACTTACCCTAGGATTAGTAAAACCAGAAGATTTGACGTATCATATCAATGACGCTGTATTTATTGCAGAAGCAAAGCGAATCGGACACGGTGTCGATATCGCTTATGAGAAAAAATCAGAAGAATTGTTGTCCTATATGGCACAAAATGAAATCGCAGTAGAAATTAGTTTTTCTAGTAATGATTTTATTTTGGGTGTGAGTGGAAATAAACATCCAATACTTTTATACAAGGCGTATAATGTACCCATAGTAATTTCGACAGACGATGCAGGTGTCCTCCGAACAGATTTGACACAGCAATTTTTGATACTAACAAGAGATTATCCTTCCATAAAGTATCAAGACATCAAAAAAATGGTTTTTAATAGCATCAATTATTCATTTCTAACTCAATCAGAAAAGGAAAAAATAAAGAAGGATTTAGAGGATCGTTTTTTGGAGTTTGAAGTGGGGTTTTAGATGCTTTCTATATATTTATTCATTTTTCAATGCTTTAATATCTTTAATCAGACTTTGAATGCTATTTGGATCAAGTCCATTATAAATACCACGAATATGTCTGTTTTTATCTATAAGGACAAAATTTTCTGTATGTAAAAAAATATCATCATCTTTTTCTATTCCTTCATCTTCTTCAACAAAGTAAAATTGACGACCCAAGTCATAGATTTCATCTTTATCGCCTGTCAGAAGTTTCCACTTTTTAAAATCAATTTCTTTGTCTTTAGCGTATTGTTTTAAAACTGTAACGCTATCTGTATCTGGTGTTACGCTGTGAGATAACAAAAGAATTTCATCATCGTCAATAAATTCTTCTTGAATTTTGGACATATTATTTGTCATTCTAAGACAAATCCCAGGGCAAGAGGTAAAGAAAAAATCAGTAACACAAATTTTACCTTCTATGTCTTTTTCTGTAAAAACTTCATTTTCTTGATTGATAAGTTTGAAGGGTCTGATTTTATGAAATGTATTTGCGTCAGTCATTTCCCATTTTGGTGTAAAATCAGGTGTATCGTAATAAGGCAATTTTCTTGTATCATCAGTACAAGATAGCAGCAGTAAAAATACAAGGAGATAAGAATATTTTTTCATTTTATTTTTTCGTCTTTTAGAGTATAACATAGCGCAGATTTTTGGAGTCCGTATTTTATGCCATCTTTTACTTCATAATTAATATACGATTTGCCGTTTTCACGCCATGCTTTTTGCATACCATTTTCACGGTCATTGGTAAAATTTAAAGCATAATACGGATTTCCACTCTCATACCATTTTTTTTGTAGCCCTTCTCTTTTGTCATTGTAATACACAAAATCAAATTTCATATTTCCATTTTCCCAAAATCCAAAGTGTCTGCCATAACCAATTCCATTTCGATAATTTCGTTCATTTCTTAGTTTTCCATTATCAAAAAATGTTTTGGTTGTTCCGTGTTGCCTTCCTTGAAAATAAGAACCAATACTTTTTAAAGTATCATTGTTATAAAGTTCTTTAATAAATCCTGAATAAGGTTTTTCAAGAAGATAATAAACTCCATTTATTAATTTTAGTGTACTATCATTTTGAAAAATGGTTGTGTCTGGAATTTGCGAAACATCTACTTTTTCAAAAATATTACTCACTACCTTCTCTTTTTTTTGGGAACAGCCCAGTAAACTAAAGCAGCAAATAAAAATCGCAAACTTAGAAAGTAAATATTTCATTTTTATAATTTGATTCATCTTGTCATTTTCTGTTTCAGACTATTTCTAATAATTTCATCTGTTGCTTTACCTTTTATTTTGATAAGATAAAGCAACAAATAAAACAAATAATTTACTCTGTAAATGTTCCTTTTGTTCCGTAATAACTACCTTCTTTTAACACATAAACTCCCATATTTAGGTAATTTACATTCGAACAATGATAATGATAAATGCCATCTGGGAAATCTGCCGTAGCCAAAGTATGTCCACCATAAATGTCCAAATTAGTTGGGTAGCTTCCGTCCATATCTTGTCTTCCATAAATAGGAAAGCCATCTCTCAAAAAACCTACTAAATTTGCATCGTCTTTTGTAGTAAAATCTCCACTTATGTGATAATGATAACCACCTGGTCCTACATGTGCGCCACCTCTATCAAAAGAAGTCAAAATCATTGCATCTAATGGTACATTTCCTCCTTCACGGTCATTGTAAATAGGCACTCCATTTAGAGCCATACCTATTGGTCCTAAAGTAGTTTCTTCTTTCATCGCAGCTGATGCTGGACTGACAGGAATAGTCATCGAAAAACTATTTTCACGAATTCTCCCTGGATTTGTTGTATATCCATCTAGTGGTGCTTCGTATAACTCCTCTCCCTCTCCCCAGTAAGGAGTAACGTGGTCAGGTGTTCCATTTGATTTTATTACAATGCTTTCTCCACTCGTAGAAATTGTTACACCACTTTTGTATTTTGATTCCACGACGCTTGTTATTGAAACACTTTCTTTTGGTGTAGTTGTTTCATCGTCATCACTATCCTTACAAGAATACATAGTAACACTTAAAGCCAACAGACTTATTGCAAAGATTGATAATTTTACTTTTTTCATTTTTATTTTCAGTTTAGGGTTGAATAATTATTATTCGGAAGGGTTTGTTTGTTTAGACTTCACTTTTTGAAAAAACCTTCGGTCATAGTGAAAACTTTTTTTATTCTTTCACAATTTTGAATGTTTTTGCTTTTCCATTAATACTTGTAATCAGAATATATAATCCTTTTGAGTAATTTGATAAATCAATTAGAGTTTCTTGTGAGTTTATAGTTGAAGAATAAAGCTGTTTACCAATGCTTGAAAAAAGTTGTACTCTATCCTGCTCAGTAAATAGATTTTGATTAACCTTTAAAATCAGTTCAGAATTAGTTGGGTTAGGATAAACAATAGCTTGATTATCAATCGTTAAGTCGTCTGTACTGGTTACTACCGTTCCACTATAACATTCATTTGAAAATGCTGTACTCAATTCTGTACTTGTTGTCAAAACTGCCGTTTCATCTTTACAAATACATCTTCCATCATTGAAATTATAAGTCATATAGGCTGCATCTGTTTCAAATGCTTTAAATACACATTGTTCTAATGTTAGGGGTTCGCTTGTTAGTGCTTGTGATGCGTGATTCCAATTTGTAAATAATGTAGTTCCTTCGTTCCAATGATTAAACCCTTCTTCTTGAATAAAACTACAAGGTTTGAAAAACAACAGATACAAAGCACCAGAACCACCAACACTAACTCCTCCTCCATAATTTACAGCTATCGTTCCATCTCCTCTCAAATCTCCAACAAAAGAAATAGAACGTGAAAACCTATCTTCTGTACCTAATGCCAAACCAAAACCACCATTTGTATTATTTAGTTTGGTATAAGTTTTTACTGTTTTATCAGCATTCAAGTATAAAATATACCCGTCACCTTCATTTTGTTGATTAGCTCCAGTCATCAAATCAGGGATTCCATCTCCATTCAAATCTCCCACTTGACACAAAGCATGACCAAAATTTGCACCCTCTGAACCATTTGGATTAGCTCCAGTTGTTAGAACATCATTAAATCCATTAAGTCCTTCTGTAATTTTGAGTTTTGAAACGACATTAAAAGTCGTATTATCTAATGATAAAATCCAAATAGCTCCCTTTCCACCATCAGACTTAAAAGCACCGACAGCCATTTCTTTTGTTCCGTCACCATCTATATCTCCAAGCATAGCCACTTCTCTTCCTCCAAACTCATCTCCTGCAACTAATCCAGCACCTAAACCTCCACTTTGAGGGTTTATCAATACAGTTTGATTAGGTTGTACCTGTGAATTATTATTTAGAAAAAGAATACTTATTGCTCCAATATTATTTCCACCAACATCTGAACTAGGATCACAAGCTACTAAATCAATTCTACCATCATTATTCAAATCTCCAACAGCAGACAAACCAAAAGCAGTAATGCCATTATTTTTGACAAAATCTTTTACTGTTCCATTCCTGTTCAGATGAATAATATATAATGCGCTATTAGTTGATGCTGGTGCTGAAACAGCTATATCTGGGATTCCATCATTATCATAATCGCCAATTCCTGCTACTCCATATCCAAAAAAGTTATTTTCAAGTAAAGCATCTGAAAACCCACCTTCCAACGCAGAAATTTTTTGATTGGATTGAACTGTTCCATCATTGTTCATAAAAAGAATATAAACAGCTCCTGCATCAGTTGCTCCATCATCATCAGAACGAGCCCCAACTATAAGGTCGATTGTCCCATCTCCATTAACATCTCCTGCTTGGTCATGATCACGACCAAATCTATCTCCAGCATCTAAGTTTGCTTCCAAACCACCTGACCCATTTTCAATTTTGACAAATCCATCTGCACTCCATTGTGTTAGTACTTGTGCAAAAGAAAAAGTAGTTACAAAAAGGAATGTGATAACTCCTACCAGTCTAATAAATTTAATTTTCATTATTTCTAAAGTTTAAGTTTGTGAAAAACATTACGCCTTAGAGTTGAAAATTTTAAAAAGGTTTAATTTGAAAATAAAAATTTGTGAATTATATTTTCAGAAGCATTTACTTTTAAGTCCTTTAATATCCAGAAAATAGATTCAAAATAGAGAAAACAAACCAATATCGTATCTTTGTGTTTATTCGTTACAACAAATAAAAAAATAACCAAAAAACACACTCAGTTATGATTCAGAATGATTTGAAGCCTGAAATTATTGAAAAAGGCAACCTACTTGAATATATTACAGAAGTATTAGAAAATATGCCAAGCGATTGGTTGAGACTGACCACTCACAGACTAGATATTTATAATGAAGAACGAGCAAAAACAGAGTTTTTAGAGCAATTTGAAATCTTATTTGCAACTCATAACGCTGAAAAATCGGCTTTGACAGAGCTGCCTACTGCTTACGATTATATTCGTTTGGGTCATCCGTTGTCTTCTGTTTTAGAGTGGGCAATCGCTAAATTGAATAACCTAAAATCAGAAAATATAATTAGTTTTTCATCAAGAACAACTCCTATTTTAGCAGTTTTGAGAAAAAACTTATTACAAAATAAAGCTACTCAAATCGTTTATAGTGGCGAATTACCAGCCTTTTTTGATGCTGATATTATTAGAAATGTTTATGGTTATAAATTTGATTTAAAGAAAGTTGATAAGATAGAAGAAATTGAGAAATTTGAGGGAAGTACAATTTATCTTTCACAAAAAAATGAAATTGAAAAAGCTAACCTTGCTTCAAACATTGATTTCTTTTTAAATATTCACGATAATTTGGGAAGTATTTTGTTTGTAAACGGCAAAGAAAACGAAAGTTATATTTCAGAAATTCAGCACGTCAGAAGAAGAGAAACGATTGCTATGACTCCAGCCGATTCTTTGACGGCTTTGCATATTTTGACTGAAAATAAGAGTTTTGAACCTAAAAATTTTGATACTCAAAAAAATAAAGAATCTGTTTTAGCTTCAATCAAAAAAATTACTTATTCTGATTCGAAAGCTGTTGTTGGTTCTAGTGGTTTGTCAGTTCAATATGCGATTATGATGGGCGTAATTCAAGACGCACTAGAAAATCACAAAGGAAAAGCGATTAAATTTCTTGTGCCTCCAAATTGTTACGGTGGCACAAACGACCAAGCTAGAAGGGTGGCTGCGTGTTTGGATAATGTAGAAATAATGGATTTGCCAGTTGATGGCGATAATGATATGGTACAAAGCACTGAAAAAGTTTTGGCAAAAGTAGCCGAATTAGATGCTGTTCCGTATATCATTGCCGAAATTCCGACCAACCCAAGAGTGGAAGTGCCAGACCTTAAAGAATTGGAAAAAGCATTGAGCAAAAAACGCCAAACTCCAAATGGTCAGCCAGCCATCGAACCTGTTTTTATTTTAGACCAAACTTTTTGTCCGAATGTAAATTTTTTAGGCAAAAATGAAATTTTATCAACTATCAAAACTATTTCCTATGTAAGTGGCTCAAAATTTCCAAGTGGTGGAAAAGTTACAGCAGGTTATTGTGTAGCCAATGAAAAAGCTGCCTATTTGATGGACAAAATAGAAACAAACATCATTCTTTGCGACAACGAAGCAACCAATTTGCAAATGGAAATTTTGGCAGAACAGTTACCGTCTATGAATCAACGAATTGAAGATGCTTATAAAAATACACGTAAATTTGTCAATTTTATAAAAGAAGTTTTACCAACAGCAAAAATCAATTTTGTTTCAGAAGAATTGGCGCAGCAAGGTTTTACTCCCTCTGTTTTTTCATTAGACCTTCCTACAAAAGGAAATACAGCAGTAGAAAAAGAAGCATATAAAAGAGCGTTGAATCATAAATTAATCACTATGATGATTACTCAGATTCCAAATGAAAGTAAATATTGTGTGAGTTATGGACAATTAAAGGGTTGTTATTGGACAATTCCTGCGACTTCTACACAAGGAACAACCAAAGAATCTGACAAAGATTATATTGCTCGTGTATCGCTTTCTGCAAATATGGATTTAGAAAAACATAAGGAAGTATTTTTGGAGTTTGTTGAGCAGATTTAAAAATTTAACTAAAAATAAACCTAACTTAGCTACTGAGTTAGGTTTTCTTTGTCCTAAACATGTATTTTAGAATTCCATACAATTCATTTTTTTAGAAAAAATATTCAAAAAGCCATTTTTGATGCAATCTATTAAAAAAAACATTGTCTTTGTATTAAACTTATAATAGTATCAACCATACTCTTAAATTCAAACGTTCCAAACTGTGCAATTAACAATCATAGCATGAAAAAATATCTGATTATTAGTTTTCTTTTTCTGACAACTTTTTCAGTATTGGCACAAGTCGAAAAAAGCTCTGACTTATACAAAACGATTATGTTAAAGGACAGTCTGCTTTTTAATGTAGGCTTTAACACATGTGATATTGACCAGTTTGATACTTTATTGAGTGAAAAATTTGAATTCTTTCACGACAAAGACAGTATTTCATACAAAAACGATTTTATATATAATTTGAGAAATGGCTTATGCAAATCACCTACAACCTATAAATCAAGAAGAGAATTAGTAACAGAAAGCACTGAAATTTATCCACTTTATAAAAAAAATGTGTTGTATGGAGCAATTCAAACAGGCAATCATAAATTTCATGAAACAATATCAAACCAAAAAGAAACCTTTGTAGGTACAGCAAAATTTACCCATGTTTGGCTTTTAGAAAATGGAGTTTGGAAATTAAACAAGAGTTTGAGTTATGACCATCAAGGCACAAATTCCTTAAGCTATCAATCTTCTATGTTTGGTAGCGATACTGAAATAGAAAATTGGTTAAAAGAAAACAAAGTTCCAACGTTAGGACTGGGAATTATTAAAGATGGAAAACTACAACAAATAAAAGTCTTTGGAGAACTCAAAAAAGATGTTGTAGCACCTTATAATACTATTTTTAATGTTGCCTCTCTTACCAAACCAATTACAGCAATAGTAACTTTGAAGTTGGTAAGTTTGGGAAAATGGGATTTAGATGAGCCTATTTATAACTATTGGACTGACCCAAATGTAGCAAATGACCCAAGTTCTAAGCTAATTACGACAAGACATATTTTGAGTCATCAAACAGGTTTTACAAATTGGCGTGGAAATAATAAAGATGGAAAACTACACTTTGAATTTCCAGTTGGAACAAAATATCAATATTCAGGAGAGGGTTTTGAGTATTTGAGAAGAGCCTTAGAAGCAAAATTTCAAAAATCTCTTAATGAATTAGCAACTGAATTGATTTTTACTCCTTTACAAATGAATGATACCAATTATTTTTGGACTGAAAAAACAGACAGTTTACGATTTGCAATAGGTTATAACAAAGAGGGACTTGCTTACGAAATAGAAAGAAATACAACTGCAAATGCTGCTGATAATTTATTGACTACACTTGAAGACTATGGAAAATTTTTAACTAGTGTAATGAATCGTGAAGGTTTGACTCAAAAAGTCTTTGATGATATGATTAAACATCAAATTCAAACAAAAGAAGGAAAGTATTTTGGACTTGGATTTGAAATTTATGAATTAGCAAACAATCAATATGCTTTAGCGCATAGTGGTGCTGACAAAGGCTGCCAAACAATAGCATTCATTTTTCCAAAGACAAAACAAGGAATAATCATTTTTACTAATGTAGATGATGGCTATAAAGTATACGAAAAATTATTAAAACATTATTTAGGAGAAAATGGAAATACAATTTTTGAAATTGAAACAAAATAAAGAGTATTTTCTTTCAAAATCTACCTAGCAATTTTATCTAATTTGGTAATATAGAGCAACTCTTGTGAATTTTTAGATAAAACAGAGTTACTAAAGCTACAGAGAATATCTAAAATTATTCATTCAATCTAAATCTTTCAAAATTAATTCTATTAGGTTTTCCAGATTTCCATTCCTTCAACAATTTTTTTTCATTAAATTGTTTTTGATTTTTCATAAATACAGAACCTACAAAATTTTCATCTCTGTAATACTCTGCTACAATTAATTCTCCTTCTCTTATTTTTTTGAAGGTAGAAATTGCATCTTTTATATCTTCTTCAAACTTACTTTCATACCAACCTCCAAAATGACAATGATGACTACAAAAACCAATAGTTATTTTTTCATCTTGGCTATTTAAAATCAAATACAGGTTTCTTCCTTCACTAAAGGATTTTATTTTTATTTCTAAAAAGACGGTTTCTATATCATCATTTTGATGGAGACTAATTTGATAAGGAAATTCTAAAATAGAAGGGTAATTTTTTTTCAAAAAATCATTTATTTTTTTAGAGTAACTGTCTAGTTTTTTCTGATTATCCATTGGTATTTTTAATATTAAATGAACTACAAAGCCAAACATCAAGTTCATAATTTAAACCCAAATACAAAGCATAATTAGAAGCATCATTATTTTTTTGTAAATTTGTGTTTTAAAACTTCAAAATGAAATATATCAAAAAAACTATATAGAATTATCTTTATGAGTAACGACACAGCATCAAATGTACGAGTTCGTTTTGCACCTTCTCCAACAGGAGCATTGCATATTGGAGGAGTCCGTACTGCCCTTTTCAATTATTTATTTGCCAAAAAACATGGTGGTGAGTTTATCGTTCGTGTAGAAGATACCGACCAAACTCGTTTTGTAGAAGGCGCAGAAGAATATATTTTGGAAGCCTTAGAATGGATTGGAATTGTTCCTACTGAAAGTCCAAAACATGGAGGACAATATGCGCCTTATCGCCAGTCTGAGCGAAAAGATATGTATAAAGATTATGCGATGCAACTTATCGAAAACGGACATGCGTATTATGCTTTTGATACTTCAGAAGATTTGGAAGCAATGAAAGAACGTTTGAAAAATGCAGGTGTTGCTTCTCCTCAATACAACAGTATCACTCGTACCCAAATGCGTAATTCTTTGACGTTGCCAGAGGACGAAACAAAACGTCTTTTGGAAAGTGGCGAAAAATATGTAGTTCGTTTGAAAGTTCCACGTAAAGAAGAAGTTCGTCTAAATGACATGATTCGTGGTTGGGTGGTTGTTCATTCGTCTGCGATCGATGATAAAGTTTTGTTGAAATCTGACGGAATGCCTACTTATCATTTGGCGAATGTTGTCGATGACCATTTAATGAAAATTACACACGTTATTCGTGGCGAAGAGTGGCTTCCTTCTGCTCCTTTACACGTTCTTTTATATCGTTATTTGGGTTGGGAAGATACAATGCCAAAATTTGCTCACTTACCTTTGATTTTGAAACCAGACGGAAATGGAAAACTTTCAAAACGTGATGGTGCAAAATTCGGTATGCCTGTTTTTCCGTTGGAATGGAATGGAAAAGGTGCAGAAGATGAAAAATTTGATGGTTTTAGAGAATGGGGTTTTGAACCTGCTGCTGTCGTAAACTTTTTAGCTCTTTTGGGTTGGAATCCAGGGAATAACGAAGAGATTTTTTCAATGGAAGAATTGATTGAAACCTTTGATATTTCAAGAGTAAATAAAGCAGGAGCAAGATTTGATTTTGATAAAGCAAAATGGTTTAATCAACAATACCTACGCAACAAACCAAATAATGAAATAGCTGATTATTTAGCATCGCAACTGGTTTCTAATTCTTTGGCTAATACTTCTTATTTAGAAAAATTAGCTGGAATACTAAAAGAAAGAGCCGTATTTATGAGTGATTTTTGGGAAGGCTCTCAAGTATTTTTACAAGCTCCTTCTGAATATGACGAGCAATTAGTAGCCAAAAAATGGAATGCTGATGCTGTAAAAGGGCTTACTGCTTTGGTAGAAGTTTTGAAAAATACAGATTCATTGACTGATGAAGCACAAACTAAACAACTCGTTCATGATGCTGCTACAAATGCAGGAGTCAAAATGGGTGTTGTGATGTTGCCTTTACGCTTAGCTTTGACAGGTGCAGGTTCAGGACCTGATTTGATGGAAGTAGCTACTCTTTTAGGAAAAGAAGAAGTTTCTGCTAGAATTGAAAAGGCTATTAGTGAATTGGAAGTGAAGGCTTAATGAGTCAAATACCGTAACTGATTAGCGAGTGATTTTTATGATTTATATGATAAAAGGCAGGATAAATGCGAATTAAAATAAGAACAGCAATTAGTAGTTTTATTTGTATTTATCTTCATTCATCATAGAGATCATAAAAATCATTTACCAATAAGTTATATGTATTTACCCAGCCACTAATTTAATAATACTTCCTTCAGTTTGATTTTTTTGGATATGTAAATGGGTTCGGATTTCTTGTTGTAGGCTTTCTACATGTGAAATAATACCGACGACTTTATTTTCTTTTTGCAGACTCTGCAATGTATTAAGTACAATTTGAAGAGAATCATTATCCAAAGAACCAAAACCCTCATCGATAAAAAAGAATTCTTGTTGCTTTCGCATACTCTCCGAAAGTGCCAGCGCAACACACAAAGAAGCCTGAAAAAGCTGTCCACCTGAAAGCGTTTTGATAGCTCGTGTTTTGCCTTCACTTAAAAAATCTCGTACTTCAAACTCATTGCTTTCATTCAAAATAAGCTCTAAAGAATGATGAGTAAGTTCTCTAAAACGAACATTTGCTAGATTACACAAATTTCTTAAATATTCTGTCGAAGCAAAATCAACAAAACCACCACTTCCACCTTTAAAAAGTTTTGTGAGCGTTTGCAAATTATCTTGTCTTTGTAAAAGTTTAGATAATTTTTTCTCTAAATCTGCTTTTTCTAATTTATCTTTTTCGGCTTTTTTGATTTCTTGACTGATGATAGTTTGCTGAAAAATATCTTGTTTTTGTTTTGCTGTGAGTTCTTTTATTTCTTTTAAAAGTTTTTCAAATGAATCATTTTCATAGCTTTTTCCTTCAGTTTGTCGCTCTAATTTTTGATAATCTTCTAAAGTAGTTTTTAGATTTGTAAAGAAAGTCGTAATTTCTTTTCGTTCATTATCTGTATCGATTTTTTGCTTTAGAATAATTTCAATATTAACTTGATACACTTTGCTTTCCAAATTTTTATTGAAATCATCTATTTTTTGCGAAATCTGTTTTTGATTTGCTTCTAGCTCTTCCTTTAAAGTTGAGAGTTGAGAAAGAATAGATTTTAGTGTTCCTTCTAACTCACTTTTTTGATGGAAAAACTGTTTTTCTTGTTCTTGATTTTTCAAAAATTCCTTTTCTGATGTTTCTGCATTATTCTTTATTTCTACAATCGTTTTTTCTAATTCTGAAATGGAAGAATTTAGGTACAACTGACTTACTTTTTCAGAATTTCGCTCTAACTCTTTTATTTGCCCCATTTGTAAAGCGTGTTTTTGCTTTATGTCTTCCAAACCTAGTTTATACTTTTCTATCTCAGCATTTACTTTTTCTGATTTTTGTTCTAATTCTGAAAGCTGATTTTCTGATTTTTTGATTTGAGTTTTAATTGTTTTTTGTTCTTTCTGAATTTTTAAAATTTCAGTTTTAGATAGACTTTTCCATTTACTCTCATTTTCTAAAAATAATTTTTGATGAGTTTCAAATTCTACTTTTATGATTGATTGCTTCTGAATTTGTTTCTCTAAATCTTTCTTTTTTTCTGTAATTTTTTCTATAAAACGAGCTAGTTCTGTTTCTTCTTTTTGAAGTGTCTTGAGGTTTTGTTCGTCTTCTTTTTTCTGTTTTTTGAGTGATTTCAAATTACTATCAAGATTCTCCACATCTAAAATATTGGGGTGTGATTCCGAACCACAAACAAGACATGGTTGTCCGTCTTCCAATGCATGAACAGCTTGATGAAGTCCTTTTTGCATCGTCAATTTTTCAATTTCTTGATTTATTCTTTCTATATTTCCTGTTGTCTCTTTTTCAGAAAATTGTAATTTGTTAGCTTCAAAATTCGATTTTTCAGTTTCAATTTTCTCAATTTCTGATTTTGCATTTTCTACTTCTTTATTTATTTCAGACTGATTTTTATCTAAATTTTCATTTTTATCAAACCAAATAAAAGCATTTTGCAGATTTTCGGTATCAATTATTTTACTTTTAAATTCTGAAATAGCATTCTTTTCTTTACTAATTTGAGATTTTATAGTTTGAAGTTCTTCTTGTTTTTGAAGAATTAGATGTGTCCCGTTTTCTATTCTTTCTGCTTTCTTTGTATATTGTTCTTTTGCTTCTTTGAGTTTGATAAGCTGATTTATAGGTTCAATTTGCTCCATTTTTCTTGAGTTTTCTTCTTTTTGAATAGAAATTTCTTTTTGTAAATCAACTGTTTTATCATATTTTTTTTGAGTTTTTTGATAATCCTGCTGTGCTTCTTTTTGCTTTTCTTTAATAGAATTTAAGTTTATAATTATTCTTTTTTGGTCTTTTAAATCTTGTTCAAATTCATTTTTTACTAAAATAAATTGATTCAAATTTTCTTCTTTCTTTTTTATACTTTCTTCTTGAGATTGAAGTTTTTGCAGTTGAAGTTGCTTCTTATTTTTCTCCTCAAAAATCGTTTTAATGATTTCTAACTGACTTTTTTGTTCATTTTTTTGATTGATTTGATTTTCTTGTTCTGAAATTAATTTTACAAGGTTTTCTACTTCTGTTTCTTTGTTTTGAATAAAATCTTCTGTCAAATATTCAAATTGATGCGAAATTATATTTTCAATTACTTCAATCTGATTTTTGGTTTCCTTCAACAAATTGCGTGTATTATCAGCCAAATCATATTCATGCAGCGAAAAAATATCTTTTATCATGTCTATTCGTGCAGCAGGTTTGAGTTGTAAAAACTCGGCAAACTGTCCTTGTGGAATAATAACAGTTCTTTTAAAGTTATCATACGAAAGTCCAATCGCTGTTTCTACTTCTTCAAATTCAATGGTTTGCCAATCATCATTAATACTTGTTTTTTTGGCTGCTCTTCTAGTATAATTAGTAACTGTATCAAACTTTTTAGAATTTCGTTTGGCTATAAACTCACAAATAAAATGTTCTTTTTCTTTTCCTGCCAAAAACTCAAAACTAATTTCTACAACATCAGAATCCAAATTCATCATGTTGTAATACCTATTGTCGCCACTAATATTTAGCTTGTCTGTTCTACCAAAAATAGCAAATGTAATGGCTTCCAAAATACTAGATTTTCCACTCCCAACCTTACCAAAAATGCCGAAAATACCAGCTTCTGAAAGCGTATCAAATTTGATAGTGTGCTTTTTTTTATAAGAATAAAGACCATTTATAGAAAGTGAGATTGGAAACATGGAAATAAATTTAGGAGTCAAAAGTTATATTTTAGAAGTAAAGGCAATGAATTGAAATTCAGTGTAGGGAAAAGGGTTGCCTTTTCCTTTATTAAATCATAAAAATTATTTGTTTTCCTTCATCAAATCAAGATTTATGGTAGAGATAAAATTTATTTTCATATTACCAAGGTTGAACTGCATACCACTATTTTCTTGATTTTGTAATTTATCTAATTTCATCTGTATTTTTAGTACAACTTCTCCCTCTGTGAAATATCCTTTTTCTATATCAAAAATATACTCTCCTTCTCCTTTTATTTCTGGTTTGTCTTCTTGTTTTATTTTACTTTCTAGTTCTGGATTTTGGTATTTATCAATCAGAATATCATTTTTTAATGTGTAGAGATTACCTTTAATAGACTTGAGTGTGAGTGTTTGAAAACCTGTCATGGTTACTTTTTCATCTGCTAATGGAATAGACATATTTGTTTCTATTTTGACAGATTCTCCTACTTTCAAATCCTTTGTCGGAATTGGTAATATTCCTGTGGAAAATAACTTCATAGCCTCACTTATTTCTCCTTCTATTGTCCCATCAGATTTCAATCCTTTGATAGACAAATTGTTAAGCTCCTCATTTTCTATTTTCATATTTTGTAAAAGCATAGCACCCATTTCCCCCATATCCATATCTTCTAAGGCAAGGTTTGCTTTTCCGTCTTGGGTAGGTATAATTGTTAGTTTTCCTTTTGCTGTGTTTGTAATGCCAAAAGCTGAAAAAATTCCTCCCATCGGACTAATTTCTGTTTTTTGAGAAAAATTATAAGTTAGCTTATCAAAATTTTGAAACTTCCATCTAATTGCTCTTTCATTTTCAGAATCTGAACAACTTATAAATAAAAAACCAAAAACAAGACAAATACAAAGAATAGAATAGCTGATGGAGTTATTTATTATCTTTTTCATAGTAGAATAAAATTATAAGAAACTTAGTTTTTAATATTGTAAAGATAAAAAAACCTTTCAGAATAATTAAAAAGTTTATTCTGAAAGGTTTTTAAAAGTTAAGGTCATACATAAAGCAAAAAAATGCCTTAGTGCGTACTCGATTTTTCTTTAAATTTTTTAATCTGACGACGCAGAGCTTCTACTGTTTCATCAGCAGCAGATTCAAAAGTTTCGCCTGATTCTTTTGCAAAAAGACTTGTACCTGGTACGTTTAAGCGAATTTCGACTACTTTTTCTTTTTTAGGGTCTCCTTTTTCGGTACGAATATAAACTTCTCCGTTAATGATTCCGTCATAGAAAGTCTCTAGTTTATTTACTTTTGTTTGGATAAAATCACTTAATGTTTCGCTTCTGTCATTATCGACATAATACATTTCTAACTTCATAAAAATCGAGGTTAAGGTTAAAAAAATGAAATATTATACTTTTCGTAATAAATTCTTTGTTGCAGACTGATTTTAAAAAATACTTTAATGAGTATTGAATTTAATATTAAATTCGTGTTACATTCTAGTTTCAATCTACATAAATCACAGAATAAAAACAAGTATAAGGCTATAAAGTTTAATAATTTTCATTCTACTTTTTCATTCTTTTTTATTTTGATTTGGTAGGCAATGAAAATGAGAATATTGTACCTTTTCCTTCCTCACTATCAATCCATATTTTACCTCCATTTCCTTCAATAAATTCTTTACAAAGCTTGAGTCCGATTCCTGTTCCTTTTTCTTTATGTGTCCCTAAGGTTGTAAAATTTTCTTCATTAAAAATTTTCTTTTTATTTTTTGGAGAAATTCCTATTCCTGTATCTACTATTCGCACAATTAAAAAATCATTTGCTGTTTCTTCAGACTTGACTAAGATGGTATCTGTTTTTCTACAAAACTTAATTGCATTAGCTACTAAGTTTCTGATAACCAAATCTATCATATTCTTATCAGCATAGACAAATGTGCTTTGTTCGACTTGGTTTGTAAAACTCAAATCTTTCCCTTTTATTTCTTTACTGAATAGATTTTCTTTATTGGCAACTAACTTATAAATATCAAAATCTTCTGGGTCAGCATGCAAACCAGTCATTTGGCTTTTTGCCCAGTAGACCAAATTATTTAGTAAATCAGAAGTATAATTTACATTTTTGATAATTTCAGGAAGGAAGTATTTTAATTCGGCTTCTGAAATACCTCCTTTTTCAAATAAATCTAAAACTCCTTTTAGCTGTGCAAATGGGCTACGTAAATCGTGAGAGATAATCGAAAAGAGTTTATCTTTTGTATCATTCAAGCTTTGTAGTTCCAGCTCTTTATTTTTCAAATCACTTACATCAGTTACAAAAACAGTTACATATTTCAATTTTTTATCTTCATCAAGAACAGGAAAATATTTTCCATACGAATGCAACATTTGCCCATTAGGAAGACGAAGTGGGTCAGCAAATTCTACTACCTTTCCTTGCAGTACTTGTTCTAAATAAGGCACATGAATATCTGATATATTTTTTGGCAATACTTTGGTATGATGCATTCCTTCTATTGTTGAAATAGGTAAAAAAAAGCTGTCTTCATACATCTTATTAGCAATTATATAGTTTCCTTCTGTATCTATCATTGCTACAAAAATAGGTAGATTATCAATAATTGCTCTCAAAATCATTCGTTCTTGATTAGCAGTTTTGAGCTTAGTAGCATTTGTTGTGGCTTCTTCTAGGTGTTTCTGATTATCAATAATTTGATTTCTCATCTCAATTTCTTTTTCAGCCTTTAATAGTAAATTCTGAACGACTCTTTTATTTTCTTTTCTCAGGCTAAGAATATGATCACTTAAAGCAAGTGAAAAAAGCCAAATTTCTAAAACGACTCCAAAATAAACGGCATTACGAGTATAAGTAAAATAAGGAATAACTCCATTTATGGTAATTAGGAAAATTAATATCGATACAAATAAAAAAGTCCAACCAAGAGCATAAAAAAGTCCATTTTTCTTTCCTTGAAATGTTATCCAATAAGCAATAGTAAGATTGACTATTGCATTAATAACAAGAAAAGATTGATGTATAGGCTGAATTTTTTGTAATGGAATAAATAAGTTAGAGCACCCTATCAGAAATATTATAGAAATGAAAACTATCAATAGATAGTAGAGCATTTTATTATTTTTCTTTAATTCAAGGTAAAAAATAGTAATAAGACTGCCTGTTATTTGAAAAGGTGTAACCCAAACTGCAATATGGGTATGAATCCAAATATAGAACTCTCCTTTTCCAAAAAACTCTGACCAATAAGTATAATTATTAGCAAATGTCACAGAAAACCCAATTCCAAAAATATAAAATACATACAATAAATAGAGTTTTTTACGAGTAGCAAAATATAAAAAGCTATGGTATAAAAACATCATTAGAAGCACACCTACAAAACCTGCTGTTATAAAATCCCCTTTGTCTTTTTCTTGTTCTAGGGCTTGAAGACTACCTACTAACAAAGGTACTTCTAAAGAACGTCCACTTTTTACTTTTAAATAATAAGTTTGAACAGAAGTATTTTCTTCTTTTTGAAGAGGCAACCAAAAGGTATTGGAGGGATATTTTTTTTCTTGTTCTGCTCTTAACATTCCTGTTTGAAAAGGTTTGTTATAATTTCCTGCTGAATCTGGACTATAAAAATCAATTTCCCACAAATAGGTAGTATTTATATTGAGCCAAATATCAGTAGAGGATTTGTTTTGAGTTTGAAACTTGAACCAAAAAACACTTTCTGACGAAGTTTCTATAAAAATATATTTCTGATGAAGCTCAAATTTCCCTTGTTGTTCTAACTTTTGAATTTCTTCGAATGATAATTTACCTTTTGTGTCTTCTAAAACATAAATTTGTTTTCCTATTTTCAATAAATCTGTCGAATGATTTATAGTTATTACATTATCTTGCCCAAAGGAAGACGTAATAAGTAAAGATAAATACAACAACAGAATAATTTTATACATTTTTTATCTATAAAGATGAATCTTTTGGCCTCCTAATAAAAATATATTGAAGCTATATTCATCAATAAAAATTTATTAAGCTGTGTGAATATAAAAAAATTAATAAACTATTGATAAAATAGCCATTAATTTTAGGTGCAATTTGTGTAAATTTATTCTATTTCAATCAATTTTTTATCCACTTATACGAATAAATAAAAAATGCAGAAATTTTATTCAATTTCTGCATTATGCAAATTTAGCAAAAAGTATTATGCTTTCTGCTTATTAAGATGTTGTTTGATTTTTTTCATTAAGATAGTATAATCAACTGGCTTTGTCATATAATCATTTGCGCCTACTTCAAGACATTTTTTTCGATCTTCCTCAAGTGCTTTTGCTGTTACAGCAATGATAGGCAAATCCTTCCATTTTTCTTGTTTTCGGATATTTTCAATAGTTTCAAAACCATTCATGATTGGCATCATGATATCCATCAAAATCAAATCTACAGATTCCTCTTCTAATACTTCTAATGCTTCTTTTCCATTAAATGCCTCTATAATATCAGCATCATGATTTTCTAAGGCAGAAGTCATTACAAACACATTACGAATGTCATCATCAACAATCAGAATACGTTTGCCTCTTAAATCATCACTATTAGCTTCATCAGCTTCATCAGCCAAGTAAGACTCTAAACTTTTATTGACAATAGAATCAAAATCTTCTGATGTTGCTTTATTAAAGTGATCATTACTGTTATCTCTTTCTGCAAAAGTAGTCACATTTTCAGATTCTGAATTCTCTGTATTACTTTCTGCATTAGTTTCTAAACTAGTTGTTGTTTCTTCTTTTTTGGTTGAACCTTTTGTAGGATTTTTCTCGTGTACTTGATGCAAAAACATTTTTGCTTTCTCTAAAAGTTGAGTATAGGCTTGTGGATGTTTGATAATTACACTTACTGAGTACAAACGCATTTCTTCTTTTTCAGAAGCTGTCAAATCTTTTCCAGTATAAATAATAACTGGAATATTTAGACTGTGTTCTTTTATGAATCTACAAAGTCCCATTCCTGTTCCTTGTTCTAGCTTCAAATCAGCAATTACAATATCATAATTTCCTGTTTCTAGTTCTTGCTTAGCTGCTGCTTCTGTTGCAACTCCTTTACAAACAACTCCTTCTTTATCAAATAGCTCTAATAAATAATTTTGTTGAAACTCATCATCTTCTACAATAAGCATTTGCTTTGTAGACTTATGCGAAATTCCAGTCAAGCGTAACACTTCATCACGCACAGCCTTTGCTTCAATTGGTTTTTGAAGATAGCCAACTGCTCCTTTTTCAAGTAATTCGATATTTCTATCTCTAGCCGAAACAATTGTAATTGGAATATGACGATATTTGGGTTTGGTTTTGATTTGTTCTAAAAGCTCTGCTCCTGTAATATCTGGCAATCCTAAATCCAAAAGAACTCCTAAGGGATTAAAATATTCGACATCTTGCCAAAATTCTTTTCCAGAAACAGCAATGATACTCTTAAACCCTAATCCACGACTAATTTCTACCAAACTATTCGCATAATCAACATTATCTTCTACAATCAGAATGATGTCATCACCTTGATTGGCATTTTCTCTGTCATCTTCGACGGCAAGTTGCGCTACTCGTTTATATTTTCTTTCAGCAGCCTGCTCTTTTACTTGTGCTACATCATCAGCATTAGAACGAAGTTGTGGCTTTCTTTTTTTATCATAAACGACATCTAATTTGCGTTTTTTAGCATCTTCTTCTTCGATATGATTTTCGATTGGAAGTAACATATAAAACTCACTTCCTTTTCCGTGTTCTGAACTCAAATGAACTTCTCCACCCAACATGTTTGTAAGTTCACGGGCAATAGAAAGACCTAAACCAGTTCCTCCAAATTCCCTTGATACCGAACCATCAACTTGCTGGAAGGCTTCAAAGATAACCTTTTGTTTGTTGTGAGGAATACCAATTCCAGAATCAATAACAGAAATTTTGACAGGTAGTTTATCGTGATTACTTTTCGTAATACGAATTGTTACGCTACCTTTTTTGGTAAACTTAAAGGCATTTGATAAAAAGTTTTTGAGAACCTGACTAATTTTGTCTCTATCATTAAATAACTCAATTCCTAATTGGTCATCCACAATAAAATCTAGTTTCTTTTGTCTTGCAAGTTCATCAAACAAAGGTTTAAGATGAGAAAGTAGTTCGCCTGTGTGGAAATGATAAATATTGACACTCATTTTTCCAGCTTCTATCTTCGAAATATCAAGAATATCATTAATTAGATTTAATAAATCATTTCCTGATTGATAAACAATACTACATTTCTGCACTTCTTTTTCGGATAAATTCTTAGACGAATTTCGACGAAGCATATCTGAAAGCAAAATAATAGAATTAAGAGGCGTTCTGAGTTCGTGTGACATATTTGCCAAAAACTCTGATTTGTACTTACTTGCTCTGCCAAGTTCATCAGCCTGCTCTTCTAAATCTGCCTGAATAACAGTTAATTGTTCATTACGAATCTGTAACTCTGTACGATGTCTTTCAAGTTGTTCTTGTTGCTGTTGAAGCTCTTCATTAGTTTGTTGAAGCTCTTCTGCTTGTTGTTGCATTTCTTCGTTTTGCTGTTGCAATTCTTCTGATTGCTGTTGAACGTGCATTTGTTCTTCTTTCAAAAGCGCATTTGCTTTTTCTATTTCTTTGGCTTTTGATTGTGCTTCTCGTTTTGCACTTTGTGCTACTTCAAAAAGATTTTTGATTCGTTCGCTTTGCAAAGCAGAATACAAATGTGAAGAAACAAGTTCAGCAGAACTTGTAATAAGTTGTTTTTTAAGTTCTGTAAAAGGCTCAAAACTAGCCAATTCGATTACACCACAAAGCTCATTTTCATATAAAAGTGGAAACGTATAAGTAGAAGACGGACTTTTACTTATTGTCCCTGTAGTAATGTTTTGAGTATTGTCAGGAATATTTCTGAGCATAATAGGTTTTTTCTCGTAAGCTACTTGTCCTACAACACCTTCTCCTAAATAATACTCACTAGAAAGTCTATCTCTATCAGTAAAGGCATACGAACTATAGAGTTTTAACTTTCTGTCTTCTTCATCATAAATATAAAGAACTGCACAACCAACTTGTAAAAACTCACCTAAAAAACTAATACTTTTTTGCCCTACTTCTTTTGAAGTAAAATGACCAGAAAGCAGTGCATTTAATTTGTTTGCTCCCTCTTTTAAATAATCTTGATTACGCAAAGAATGTGTCATTTCATTGAGTGCAATACTCAAATCATCTTTTTCTCCTCGTACATTAAGTTGGACATCATAATTTCCTTGTGAAATAGCATTTGCCTTTGTTACAATCTGTCCCAGACTTTTCACAATTTCATTAAAGCTTTGCCCTAACTTTCCTATTTCATCATTTCGCCCTCTGAGTTTGAATTCTACGTTTTCTAAATTTCCTAAAGCTACTTGCTCAGCTTTTTCTTCCATAATTTCGATAGGACGACTTATTTGTCCTTTTATCCAAAAAGGAATAAAAATAGTAATTAGAAATACCAAACCACCAAAACCACCTAGAGTTTTATATGCTTGCTGTACTAATTTATCATTATCTTCTTGTACTTGTGCTGCAATCTTTTCTTTTGTTTCAATTAGATTATCAAGTGTCGTTTTTAGTTCCTCAGCTTTTTTATTCAGCTCACCATAAATAAGTTGATTAGCTTGTTGCAAATCTTGTTCATCAATGGCTAATCCTAAGGCAGTAACTCGTAATGAGTGAAATTCCTGTAACGAAGTTGTATATTTTTCATACAATTCTTGTTCTTTTTCAGAAGGTAACTTTGAGCCAAGCTGTCTTGTCCACTCATCAATATCTCGTTCATCTCTAGTAATCTGTTGTGCATACTGTTTACGTTGTGTAAGAGTTTCAGACAAAATCACATCACGAGTCTTGACAAGCATCATTGGATAGGCTTCTGCAATATGAGTAAGCAAACGAAGACCTTCAAAGTGAACTTCGGAAACTTCTTTTGAACGTTCACGCAAGTCTTCAATAGATATCAAAGTATAAACGGACATCACTCCTACTACGACAGTAATAATAAGAAAGCTAATTGTTATTTTAGTAGATAATTTAAAACTATTAAACCATTTCATAAAGTGTGTAGGCTTTTAATTGGACTTTTGAGAACAGAAAGAAAACTAATTATATTTTGAGGTTTTATCTAATTGATTTATCAGATAATGTTTAATTAACAGAATTTGAATCAAATATCTTGCTTGTTTAGCTAAAATAAACCTTTTTTTCGACGAATACTAACTCAACGACTATTTATTTGTTTTAACATTTTTCGCAGCAGAATAATATAATTGATTCGTTACAATTTTACAAAAAATTAGTACCAAAATTGAAAGGATTACTTTTTTACAAGTGATTTATTTGTTATTTTATCTTACTTTTGTTTAAGACAGATGAATTTGGAGGTTTTTAAATTCATTTATCATTAATCATTTATTACTAATCACTAAAAAGGCTTGTTTTTCTGTTTCAACATTGGATTTTTGGAAGTAAAGTGGGTAGATGTTTTTGATATTCTACTGGTTGGACTTTTGATTTATAATTTTTATAAACTCGTCAGAGGAACGGTTGCACTTCGTGTGTTTATTGGTTTTTTGTCGCTGTACTTCTTGTATCTAATTGTACAGGCAACTGAAATGGAACTTTTGTCTTCTATTTTAGGTCAGTTTATGGGCGTTGGTGTAGTGGCTGCTGTGGTTTTGTTTCAAGATGAACTCCGTCGTTTTTTACTTTTAATCGGAAAAGCTCCTGCCTTCAATTCTGAGTTTTGGAATACTCTTTTTGGAAAAGATACAGCACATATTATTTGGAATATTGATGCTATTGTAGATTCGACAAAAGAAATGGCTCGTACAAGCACAGGCGCACTTATCGTAATTTCTCGTTTTGATGATATGGAAAAATACGCTGCAACAGGAGATATTATTGATGCCAAAATATCAAAACGAATTATTTCTTCTATTTTCTTTAAAAATAGTCCGTTACATGATGGTGCTGCTATTTTTTATAAAGGTCGTATAATGGCTGGTCGTTGTAGACTTCCTCTTTCGACAAACGAACAAATTCCTGCTTCTTTAGGGATGCGACATCGTGCTGCTATCGGCATGAGCGAAGGAACAAGTACACTTATTTTGGTGGTATCGGAAGAAACTGGACAAATTTCTATTGTGAAAAATGGAGAAATTACTAAAAACCTCTCTCCTCAACAGACTCGTCAGATGCTCAATGAATATTTATCTGCTGAAGAAAAAGAAATTGATGCTGTACCTTTGCCGAATTAAATTTTATGAGGGTTTGGAGGGTAAACAATCAATATAGCAGGCTAGTTATGATAGTTTTTGTTAGTTAAAAATTATGTTGGTTTATTCAACAGAAATTTATACTAGTATCGAATTGTTGAAATTACTTGCACCAAAAGATAATTAATTGTTATCTTTGTTAAACAAACCTATCCAAAATTTAGTAATGGTAGGGTCATTGACCATCTATCTAACTAACTTAGAAAGAACAATTTATTGTTTTATATTTCTTCTTACTCAATTTTTTTTTCTATTTTTGTTTTCTGCCTTTGAATTAATCATTAATCCTAACGATTATTTTTTTAGAAGGTCATTTTTTTGCTTATGAAAAATAGTTTTTTTTTATTAATATTTTTTTATTTTTTGCTATTTCCTTTTTTTCTGTATGCACAAAAAGGTGGGCAAATCCAATACGACTCTCTTCAATCCTATCAAAGTAGTATTGATGATATATTAGAACTCCCAAAAAAAGATAAATTTGCTACCGAAATTTATTCTGCTTCTAGGCAGTATGAAAATCTTTTTGATGTTCCTCTTTCGGCTTCTGTACTTAGCCGAGAAGAAATAGAGGCTGCTGGTTGTTTATCTATTCCTGAAGCTATGCGCTTAATTCCAGGGGTAATTGTCAGAGAAATGTCAAACGGAAATTATGACATTCATTTGCGTGGGATGGACAATATTAGCCCAAATAACATTACTTCTCTTTCTTTGAATACAAGTACACTAGTTATGGTAAATAACCGAATTGTACATAATTTTTTGACAGGAAGTACAATTTGGCATGCACTGCCTATTATAGTTAGTGATATAGAACAAATAGAAGTAATTAGAGGAACAACTTCAGTTTTGTATGGTACGAATGCTGTGTCTGGAGTGATTAATATTATTACTACTCAAGAAAAACGAAAAGGTTATTTTGGAACAGCTCAAACTACTTATGGAAGCCACAATTCAGTACTTAATTATGTAGGTGCAGGCTATAAATCTGAAAAATTATCTATACGAGTAAGTGGAAACACACAACGAAGAGAACGTTATGATAATTTATTGTACCACCATTTTGACAATAGCTATGTTCCTATTGATTCTTTAAAGTCAATATCAACAGGAGACCCTCTTCTCTCTTTTAAGAAAAACAACAGAAATACAGACATTGCATTAGAGGCATATAGCTTCAATGTATTCAGTTCGTATGATTATTCAGGTAATTTATCTTTTAATATAGATGCAGGTTTCGAAAAATCTAATGGGCTTACAGCGTATGCAGATAATAGAAGCACTATTTTGAGTTATTTAGAATCTCAATCTAGTTATTTGCGATTAAATACTAATTATAAAGATTTAGTAATTGAAACTGGTTATATAGGTGGAAGTATTGCTAATGAGAGTAGATTTGAAACGTATGATATAGTCGCAGAATATAATTTTAGAATAGGAAATAAATTACGTCTCAAACCACTTCTAAATTATAGAGAAGCTACTTTTGATGATAAAACTTCGATTATTTTGCAAGGCAAAGAAGTATTAAAAAATTATGCAGCAGGATTAAGTGCTAATTATGCCCCTACTCAAAAATGGAGAATTGTTTTAGGGATTCATGTAGATGCTTTTAATAATCCGTCGGACAACTATTTTTCTTATCAAAGTGCTGTTACCTATAAACCAAGTCCAAAATTATTAGTAAGAGCAGGTGTCTCAAGAGCTTATCGTGCACCTTTGTTTGTCGAACTTTACTTCAATGAACGTACAGTTTCTCAAATTTCAGAAGATCCACTTTTTTCTTTGGTTACGACCGTTCAGGGAAATACACAACTCAAGTTACTACAGGGAGATTTATGGGAAGCAGGATTACGTTATCAAATTTCGGAAAAAGTAGATCTAAATGTAGAAATTTTCAGAAGTAAATTCTCTAATTACACCGAAGTTGTTAGACAAGAAACGACTTCTTCTATTACTCCTGAAGGAGAAATAATAGGTTTTGACCCTATTGTTATTCAAAATGTAGCTTTAGAAGCTCTACAACATGGCATTACTGTTTCGTCTGATATTGTTACAGAAAAATGGCAATTCAAACCTTATCTGACTTTACAGACAACAGAATTAAAAAATTATAGTCCTTATCTAAATACCTCCCAAACGAGTGAGCTTATTTTGGGATATGACCCTTTAATTTTTAATATAAATACAACAGAAGACAAACAACACGAATCTACCCCTGCCTTATTTGGAGGTGTTTATTTCAACTATTTGATTTCTTCAAAACTAAATATCAATACATTGGGTTATTTTTTGAGTAGCCAAACTTATTATCATCGTCAAAATACAGAACAAATGGATGGAGTAAGGGGTATTTATCCTATAAATTCAAAATTACTTTTGAATCTTACAGCACGTTACAGACTAACAAATAAAATCAATTCGTTTATATCTATAAAAAATATTTTAGGAGATAATTCGGTAGAATATGCAAAAGGAGAACATATAGGACGTTCTTTTTGGACAGGTTTTAGTATTAGCATCTAGTTTCATGAATTAAATCAATAAAAAAATAGTCGCATATAAAAATTTAATGAAAATAAATATCCTTTTAAAGTTAAAAAACATTTATTCTCTATTCCTTTTACTACTTATAGGAGGTGTTTTTTGCTGTACTTCTGTAAAGGCACAAAGTTTGGATAATTTAATTGTTGAGTTAGAAAATGCAACTACTATAGAACAAAAAAATAATAGTAGAAAAAATATCGCTCTCTATTATGAAAAGAATAGAATATACAATAAGGCAATAGATTATTATCAGAGAATATATAATAGTAATCAGTTGTCTAGTCAAGAGGAAAAAAATGTTTTAGAAAAAATAGGCAACCTACAAACTATTACCAGCAATTATCAACAAGCAGAAAAAACCTATCACCTACTTTTGTCTCTTTCCAATGAAGAAGAAAAACTAACTCTTTACAATCAGTTAGCAGAGATTTATAAAAAACAAGACAACATTCAAAAAGCCATAGAATATACTACAAAGTTGATTTCTTTTTATCAAGAAGATTCTCCTAAGTATGCTATACTCCTCAATAATTTAGGATATTTAAAAAAGAAAAATAGTCAAAATAAGGAAGCAAATGAGTATTTTCAGAAAGCATTGGATATGAATCAGCGTTTGATTGATTCAAACCAATCCTTAAATGCAAAAGATAAAAATGCACTTTATGTAAATATGGCTACTAATCTTATTTATTTAAAAGATGTAGAGTCAGCTATTAATAAATTAAAGGAAAATATCTTTATCCAAAAAAAGGCAGATAATAAAAATGGCATAGCTAGTTCGCTTAATTTTTTGGCTGCTACTTATTTGATAAATGGTAATACTATAGAAGCCTCTGAAAATTTACAAAAAGCGATACGAATAGGAGAAGAATTACAGAATAATGCATTGCAAGCAGAATCTTATAAAGCGCTTTCTGAGTTGTATAATATGGAAAACAATTTTCAAGCTGCACAATATGCATATAAAAAATCTCAATCTTTTTTAGAGAGAACTCAGAAAATAGAAGAAGAAAAGAAACAAAACTTAATTGATAAAGAGATAGAAGCAGAGAAAGAAGAAAGTGCTATTCAAAAAGAATTATCTGAAAAAAAAGAACAACAACTTACTGTTCAGCAATTAAAGTTAGAATCAGAAAGAAAAGAACAAGAACTCAGGTTACTAGAACAAGAAAAACAGTTACGAGTAGCTGAGATAAAATCTTTCCGACTGGCTAAAGAACGTACTCAACAGGCTCTTGCCATAACACAACAAAAATTAGAAGCAGAACAAAAAAATCAGGCATTAAGGGAACTACAGAATGAAAAAGAATTACAAAATCGGGAACTCATTCAAGAACGCTTAGAAAAAAGAGAAAAAGAAAAAGAATTAGAATTATCAAATGCTGAAAAAAGACTCAAAGACCTACAATTAAAAGAAGAAGAAACCCAAGCCAACTATACATATATTGGAATTGGACTTATTTCTATTATTTTAGTAGCTATGCTTTTTGCTTTTTTCCAACAACAAAGACTCAACGAAAAACTAGAGCAAGAAAGACAACAAGTAGCTTTACACCAAAACTCTTTAGAATTAACCAATGGAGAATTATTAGATTATAAAAAGAAAATTGATCAAAGCATTGCTTCTGCACAACTTATACAAAACGCAACATTACCAACCTTAACTACAATTAGCCGTTACTTTAAAGATATTTTTATCATCTATCGTCCTCAACAAGTAGTGTCTGGAGATTTTTATTGGACTTATTCTAAAGGAAATACAACCATCTTTGTATTGGCCGACTGTACAGGGCATGGCGTTTCGGGAGCTTTCATGACTTTTATTGGAAGTTCATTATTAGACCAAATTGTAAAATCAGATAAAGCTACTCAACCTACTGAAATATTAAATCAACTTCATGCTAGACTACGATTAGCCTTACAACAGGAGGAAACAGGAAATACTGATGGAATGGATATTTCAGTTCTCCATATAACTAGAAAAAATGATGGAGTAGAAATTAGTTTTTCAGCAGCCAAGCAACCTCTTTATTATTATGAACCCAATCAAGAATTAAAAACAATAAAAGGTTCTAGAAAATCTGTAGGAGGAAAAACCAACTATGACAAAGGATTTGAATCGCATACTTTTTCAGTACAAAAAGGTACTGTATTTTATCTAAGTAGTGATGGCTATGCTGATCAAAATAATATCAAAAGAAAAAAATATGGTTCTAAAAAATTTGTTGCTTTATTGGATGAAATTAAAGCACAACCATTAGCAATACAAGAACAAAAACTCAATGAAACTTTAGACCAACACCAACAAGGAACAGAACAACGAGATGATATTGCTGTAGTGGGGTTGAAGGTGTAGATTATTAATTTTCAATCTCAACTTTCATTTTATTAGTCTGATAATCATAAGTAACTAGCAGTTTTTCTTTACCAAAAAAACGGTATTCTATCATTTGAAATATCTTTTCTATTTTGTAGTAGTCAATTTTTTCAGAATTATAAAAGTAAACGTAAAAAGCTTTATCATTATCTACAGCTTTTGTTGTTAATTGCTTCGCTCTTCGAACCATACCCAAGTTGTAATTATAAGCAGCAAATGAGACAGTAGCAGGAGATAAATAACTTGTTTTTTTGTTATTATGTAAGTCTTCTCCATGAATTGTATCATCGTAATAAAAGTTACCTAAAACACCAACTAAGTTATCATTTGGTTCTCCATTCAATAACTCAAACCTAACTCTTGGTTCTCTTGTGTGAATATAGTAAGACATAATTATATCTTCAATTTGTTCTAAACTATCGTAATAGTCATTTTTTTCTACAATATCAAAATCACTACAACAAGCGTTATAATGAATATTATAAACGTGTCCTTTATTGAATTTTGTTAGTATAATTCGTTCTTCACTTTCATTAGTAAAAAGAATTGTGTCAAAGTCTGTTTGATAAATAGGAATTTTGATTGTATCTAAAGTTAGTTTAAACTCTACATTATTTATTTTCCATTTCCAATTTTCTGCTACTTCGATATCTCCCCCCCAACGTTTACAAGAAACAAAAATACTATCTTGATTTTGAGCTTCTGAAAATGAATTTTGAAAAAAGAATGATAAAGTAAAAACAAGAGAAACGATAAATTTCATAAAAAATATTTTTTATTTCTTAACCAATAAAAGCCCAAAAAAAGTAAGTCCACCATTTATCAAAATGGCTTCGTAGCCAATTTTATAACCTCCAAAAATTTCAGGCGAATTATTGATAAATGAAACCAAAAAGAAAGTAAAAATAGGTGCAACTACACAAATAAATGGTGTAAACTTATCTTTTATTTCTATTTTGGTAAACATTCCGAAGGCATACAAACCCAATAAAGGACCGTATGTATAACCTGCTGCCGTAAAAATTCCATCGATAACTGACCTATCATTGTAATAATGAAAAGCCAAAATCACAAAAAACAAAATGGCTGCAAAACCTACCTGTACTTTCAAACGAGTTGTTTTTTTTGTTTGTTCTTGGGTAGTATAATCTTTTTCTGTCATTGCATCTTTATACTCTTTGAATCCTAAAAAATCCACACAAAAAGACGTTGTAAGAGCTGTCAGAGCCGAATCTGCACTAGAATACGCTGCTGCAATAATTCCGATTAAAAATAAAATTCCTGCCAGTGCTGGTAAATGATTTTTAGCAATGATTGGATACAGCATATCTGTTCTTTCTGGAATTGCTATGCCTTTTGTGTTTGCATACATATACAAAAGCGCACCCATTGCTAAAAACAATAAATTGACAAAAACTAAGACGATACTAAACCAAAATATATTTTTTTGAGATTCTCCAAGCGTTTTACAAGAAAGATTTTTTTGCATCATATCTTGGTCTAAGCCTGTCATTGTGATAGCAATAAAAGCACCTCCTAAAAACTGCTTGTAGAAGTTTTTGGGCGTATTCATGTCCCAAAAGAAGATTTTACTCATAGAACTGTCCGAAACAGAACTATAAATTTCTGAAATAGAATTCAAACCCAATTCTTTTCCTATCATTATAATCGTAATTCCGACAGCCAAAAGCATAAAAAGTGTTTGTAAAGTATCTGTCCAAACAATCGTTTTGATTCCTCCTTGAAAAGTATAAAGCAAAACCAAAATAATCGTCACAAAAACAGCTATTTCAAACGGAATCCCTAAAGGCTCAAAAAGAAAAATTTGCAATACACCAGCAGCCAGAAACAAACGAAAAGCAGAACCTACAATTCTAGACAATATAAAAAAACTAGCTCCAGTTTTATATGACCAAAAACCAAAACGAGCATTCAAATACTCATAAATGGAAGTCAGATTATGTTTGTAATAGAGAGGTAGCAAAACGGTAGCAATAACTAAATATCCTAAAAGATACCCAAAGACGATTTGCATATAACTAAAAGCACTCGCTCCTACTTGCCCTGGAACAGAGATAAAAGTAACACCAGAAAGCGATGCGCCAATCATTCCAAAAGCCACCAAATACCAAGGTGCATTTCGATTGGCAGTAAAAAAAGTTTCGGTAGTTGCGCCTCTTGAAGTGCGCCAAGAAATAAAAAATAAAACTCCGAAATAAATAATAAGAACGATGAGGGTAGTTTGTGGGGACATGTTTTTAAGTTAATAATACAAATACTAGAACTTATAGGTTAATGATCTATATGATTTTTATGATGAAATGAAGATGAATGCAAATTACTGCTTTCTTATGATTTTACTTGTCTTGTTCTTCTTTTGAATACTGGCTCTATTCCAAAATTTAATAATAACCCAACATCTAAACCAGTTGCTTTTAAATAATTTTGTAATTGTGCTTCGTGTTCAGGCAAAAGATTTTTGATAGCCTTTAATTCTAAAATGACTTTATCTTCTACTAATATATCAGCAAAATAATGTCCTACCTCAAAGTCATTATAATATACCTTTATAGGAATTTGAGTTTGTGCTTTTATTCCTATTTTAGTTAGTTCTATATGTAATGCTTTTTCATATACAGCTTCCAAAAAACCATGCCCTAGTGTGTTATAAACAGTAAAAAATGCTCCTATGATTTTTTTTGTAAGGTCGCTATGTTGATAGTTTGCTTTTTGCATGAAATTATTTTAGTAAATGAAAAATATCATAACTTATTAGCCAATAATTTATATTATAAAATAAAGATGAATGCAATTTTACTGAATAAAAATCAATAATGACAACTTCTAAAATAAAAAAAGAAATTTCTCATTGTATTTAATCTTCATTTATCATATAGATCATAAAAATCATTAACCCACAAGTTCAAGTAGTTCAAAAATAAAAAAGCAAGTCCATTTCTGAACTTGCTTTTCTAAATTTATAAAATGTGTTACTTAATTAAAATTAAGCTGCATTTTCTTTCTTAATTAAATTCAATGCAGAACCTTCATTGTACCAAGCAATCTGACTTGCATTATAAGTATGATTCAATTTGATAGTATCTTTTGATCCATCTTTATGAGTTACTTCTAAAGTAAGTTGTTTGTTTGGAGCAAAATCTTTCAAATCTGTGAAAGTGAATGTATCATCTTCTTGAATCAAGTCATAATCTGCTTCATTAGCAAATGTAAGACCTAACATACCTTGTTTTTTAAGGTTAGTTTCGTGAATACGTGCAAATGATTTTACAATTACAGCAGCTACTCCCAAATGACGAGGTTCCATAGCAGCGTGTTCTCTTGAAGAACCTTCACCGTAATTATGGTCACCCACAACAATAGAAGGAACACCAGCAGCTTTGTATGCTCTTGCCGTAGCAGGAACAGCACCATATTCGCCAGTAAGTTGATTTTTAACACTATCAGTTGCTTTGTTGAACGCATTTACAGCACCAATAAGACAGTTATTAGAAATATTATCTAAGTGTCCACGGAAACGCAACCAAGGTCCAGCCATAGAAATATGGTCAGTCGTACATTTTCCGAATGCTTTAATTAATAATTTAGCATCTTTAATGTCAGAACCTAGAGGCTCAAATGGCTCTAATAATTGTAGTCTTTCAGAATTTTTATCCACTACAACATTAACACCTGAACCGTCTTCCATTGGAGCTTGGAAACCTGCATCTTCTACATCAAATCCTTTTGGTGGCAATTCTTGACCAGTCGGTTCGTCAAATTTTACCTCTTCACCATGCTTATTTTTCAATGTGTCTTTTGTAGGATCAAAATCCAAACGACCAGAAATGGCAATCGCAGCTACTAACTCAGGAGAAGTTACAAAAGCATGTGTATTTGGATTTCCATCTGCACGTTTTGCAAAATTTCTGTTGAAAGAGTGAACGATAGAGTTTTTAGGTGCATTTTTAGGGTCAGAGTATCTTGCCCATTGTCCAATACAAGGACCACAAGCATTTGTAAAAATAGTAGCTCCTAATTCTTCAAAAATTCCTAATAAACCATCTCTAGCAGCCGTAAAACGTACTTGCTCAGAACCTGGATTGATTCCAAATTCAGCTTTTACTTCAATTCCTTTATCTACAGCTTGTTTTGCTATAGAGGCAGCTCTTGATAAATCTTCATACGAAGAGTTAGTACAAGAACCAATTAGTCCCCATTCTACATCTAAAGGCCAACCGTTTGCTTCAGCTTTTTTCTTTACATCAGTTCCTGCTTCAGAAGCCAAATCTGGAGAGAAAGGACCATTGATGTGTGGTTTTAATTCGTCTAAATTAATTTCAATTACTTGATCAAAGTATTTTTCTGGATTTGCATATACTTCGTCATCTCCTGTCAAATAATCGGCTACTTCGTTGGCTGCATCAGCAACTGCATCACGTCCTGTTGCACGAAGGTAGCGTTCCATTGATTCGTCATAACCAAAAGTAGAAGTAGTTGCTCCAATTTCTGCGCCCATGTTACAGATAGTTCCTTTTCCTGTACAAGACATAGATTTTGCGCCTTCTCCAAAATACTCAACGATAGCACCTGTTCCACCTTTTACAGTAAGGATGCCAGCTACTTTCAAAATAACGTCTTTTGGTGCAGACCAACCTGATAATCTGCCAGTCAATTTTACACCAATTAGTTTTGGAAATTTCAATTCCCAAGGCATTCCTGCCATTACATCCACAGCATCTGCACCACCAACACCGATAGCAACCATTCCTAGTCCACCAGCATTTACAGTGTGCGAATCTGTACCAATCATCATTCCACCTGGGAAAGCATAGTTTTCTAAAACTACTTGGTGAATAATACCTGCCCCTGGTTTCCAAAATCCAATACCATATTTATTAGAAACAGAAGATAAAAAATCGAATACTTCTGAACTTGTTTTGTTTGCGAAAGCTAAATCCTTTGCAGCTCCTTCTTTTGCTTGAATCAAGTGGTCACAGTGAACTGTTGTAGGAACAGCTACTTTATTTTTTCCTGCTTGCATAAATTGCAATAATGCCATTTGTGCTGTTGCATCCTGACAAGCAATTCTGTCTGGTGCAAAATCTACGTAATCTTCTCCTCGCTTGAATGCTGTTGTTGCTTCTCCATCCCAAAGGTGATTGTATAAAATTTTCTCTGACAAAGTTAAGGGTCTGCCTACTACTTCTCTTGCTTTATCTACACGACCTTTGAGGTTCGCATAGACTTTTTTCATCATATCTAAATCGTAAAGAGCCATTTTTTTGTTTTTTATTTAAGAGTAAAAGATTTTCAAAAAGATATATAGTACACTAACTCATATCTCAAAAAATAGTTAGAAATAGTTAGAATACAGAAAGGATGGTGTGTGATTGTGTGTGTTTTTCTATAAATGAATAGACAAAATACATATCTTCCATTTAAACTAGAAAATTACGCACAACTAAGCAAATTATCAATTTATGGATATTAATTAGAATGATTCTAAAAAGG
>JAHDBD010000014.1 GCA_020630575.1 Bernardetia sp. | reverse complement strand
ATCAGTTATCAGTTATCAGTTATCAGTTATCAGTTATCAGTTATCAGTTATCAGTGCAAAACTGCGTTTCTCTGATACTTATTGTAAATGAAAGTTTTTTAATGAGAAAAATTCGTAATTCGTAATTCGTAATTCGTAATTCGTAATTTATAAAGAAATTAACTGATTACTGGTTACTACTTACTGGTAACTGTCTAATATCCGTATTTTTCTTTCCAACGTTCTTTCAAAAACTGTCGTATTCCATTTTCTCTTGCATTATTTGCAGGCTCATAGAGTTTTGTATTGGCAAGTTCCTTTGGAAAATATTCTTGTTCTGCAAAATTATTGGCGTTGTTGTGGGAATAATTATAATTCTTTCCATAGCCTTGCTGTTTCATTAATTTTGTTGGTGCATTTCTAAGATGCAATGGAACAGGCAAATCTCCTTGTTCTTGAACTATTTTTCTAGCTGTTTTGATTGCCATATAGGAAGCATTGCTTTTTGGAGAAGTAGCCAGATAAGTAACACACTGAGCCAAAACGATTTGAGCCTCTGGAAAACCAATCTGAATAGCTGCTTGAAAAGTTGTTGTTGCCAAAACTAAAGCTGTCGGATTTGCATTTCCAATGTCTTCAGAAGCCGAAATAACCAAACGACGAGCAATAAACTTAACATCTTCGCCTCCTTCTATCATTCTTGCCAACCAATAAATGGCAGCATTTGGGTCACTTCCACGAATAGATTTTATTAAAGCTGAAACAATGTCATAATGATTTTCGCCACTTTTATCATAAGAAGAAATGCGCTGTTGTGCCGACTGCATTACTTTTTCATCTGTAACTTCAATCTTATTTTTGATTGTATTTCCTTCTTTGTCTTCTGTGTTTGGAAGATTAAAATTAGGTTCAGATTCTACAACCAATTCGAAAAGATTCAATAGTTTTCGGGCATCTCCTCCCGAAATTCTAAAAAGTGCTTCATACGATTTTATTTCAATACTTTTCTTTTTGAGTTTGAAATCTTTATCCATTGCTTGCTGTAAAAGTTGTTTCAATTCCTCTTCTGAAAGAGGATTGAGAATATAAACTTGACAACGAGAAAGCAAAGCCGAATTTATCTCAAAAGATGGATTTTCAGTTGTCGCACCAATAAGCGTAATTGTTCCACGCTCAACAGCTCCCAAAAGCGCATCTTGTTGAGATTTACTAAAACGATGAATTTCATCAATAAAAAGAATCGCTCTGGTCTGTCTTTTTGCTGTTTCAATGACTTCTCTAACATCTTTTACACCTGCCGAAATTGCACTCAGCGTATGAAAAGGACGTTTTAGAGCCTTTGCAATTAGTAAAGCAAGCGTAGTTTTGCCAATACCAGGTGCGCCCCAAAGAATCATGGAAGGCACAGCACCCGAAGAAATAACACGAGCAATAACACCATTTTGTCCAATTAAATGTTTTTGTCCGATAACTTCCTCTAAAGAAGTTGGACGCATTCGTTCTGCTAAAGGTGGGTTTTGAGAAGTTTGAGAGAGCATAGTTTTATTATATTTTTCTCGTTCAAGCATCTGCTTGGACGTACTATTTTACAAGCATTATGCTTGCGAAAAGTTTAACACAAGATAAAATCTTGCGCTAGATTATGATTATATTTCTTCTAAAATAGAATTTCCTTTTGAATTATCGCCTGCTGTCCATTGCCATTTTTCATGAAGACGGATTTTTCCATTTTCTAGTAGTTCAGGTATAGATTTACAAATTCCTGTCATGAGTTCGCCTTTTTTATTGACTTGATGATAACGCATATCTATATTTCCATTTTCGTCAACAAGACCAATCAAATGACCTTGAATTATTTTTCCTCCACTATATGTTGAAGTCAAGATATTGCCTTCTTGTTTGTATTCAAAAATAGTTTCGCTAGATGTTTCTCCATTTTCTGTATTCGAAACTGGACGAAATTTTTTATTGTTGTAATTCATTATTTTTTATAAAAAAGTTAGTTTTTCAATGAATCAGCTATTTTTTGGATTTCTTCAGTGGAAAGTTTTGTGATTTTACACGCAAATTCAACAGAAGAACCTTCTAAAAGGGCTTGTTTAGCTATTTCTATTGCTTTCTTTTCTTCTCCTTTTTCTATTCCTTCTTCTAAACCTTCTTCTCTAGCTGTATCTATTACATTTTTTATATCTCTATAGTTTTTCAAACTATCTTCATACGCCATTCTTTCTTGTTTATCAAACATAGCAATTTCTGCAGTTTTGAAAACTTTATCAAAAATTCGCTCTTGTAAAGCAACAGGACGATTTTGAAAGCGTTGTAGGTTGCGAATGATATAAAACCATTTGTCTTCTAAAGTTTCTAACTCGCTTTCTTCTTTTACAAAAAGTGGAATGTTTATTTGTACATAAGTCAGTTTATCATAGAAAATTTCATTCGTTTCGATATCCATCAATTTAGCCATTTTTTTGACAGATTCTTTTTGTTTAATTTTCTTCTGTTTTGATTTATAGGAATTATCATCAATCAAAAAATCCAAAATTGAAATAGTATAAACAGCTTTTAAATCAAAATTCCAATCTCCTTGAATAGCTTGTTCTTGAATTGGAAAAGTAGAATAAAAAATAGTACGTTCCTTGAAAAATTTCTGTCTCGCCTTTTGTAATTCTACAATAAATTTCTCGCCTCTTGTATTTTCACAATATACATCATAAACTACCTTTCTATCGATTTGAGAATGTCCAATATGCTCTGTTTTGAGATAAGTGAGATTAGAAATTTCTGTTTCGTTTGGCAAAATGGCATTCAAAAAATTAATCAATATATCTTTATTGATTTTTGAACCAAATAATTTTTTAAAACCAAAATCAGTAAACGGGTTTAGATACTTTTCTTTTGTGGACATAATTGTAAAATTAAAATCAGTTTAAAATAATCTAGCCTGTTCGTGAGGTGGCAACATATCAAAATGACGGTATGCCAGCGCAGTTACTTCTCTTCCTCGTGGTGTACGTTTCAAAAAGCCTTCTTTTATCAAAAATGGTTCATAAACTTCTTCTATCGTTTCGGCTTCTTCTGCACACGCTGTCGCAATGGTTGTCAGACCAACAGGACCTCCACCAAATTTATCAATAATTGTCAAAAGAATACGATTGTCCATTTCATCCAATCCATTTTCATCAACTTCTAATGCTTTCAGAGAAATTTGAGCAATTTTGAAATCAATCGTTCCGTCGCCTTTTACTTGTGCAAAATCTCGTGTTCTGCGTAAAAGATTATTCGAAATACGAGGTGTTCCTCTGCTTCTTCGTGCAATTTCAAAGGCTGCTTCTTTTTCAATCGGAGTAGCCAAAATAGCTGCCGAACGCTGAATAATAGTCGTCAAAAGTTCTGCATCATAATATTCTAAACGCAAATTAATTCCAAACCTAGCACGTAATGGCGAGGTAAGAAGTCCAGAACGAGTAGTCGCACCAATGAGCGTAAAAGGCTTTAATTTTATCTGAACCGAACGAGCATTTGGACCTGTGTCCAACATAATATCGATGCGATAATCTTCCATAGCCGAATACAAATATTCCTCAACCACAGGATTAAGACGATGAATTTCATCAATAAAAAGAACATCACCAGCTTTTAAATTGGTCAAAAGTCCTGCTAAATCACTTGGTTTATCTAAAACAGGTCCTGAAGTAGTTTTTATATTTGCATTTAGTTCGTTCGAAATGATATGCGAAAGCGTAGTTTTTCCCAAACCAGGAGGACCATGTAAAAGTACGTGGTCTAATGGTTCACCTCTATTAGTGGCAGCTTTTACAAAAACTTGTAAATTTTCTAATATTTTCTCCTGTCCTGTAAAATCTTGAAACGATAAAGGACGCAAAGCACGTTCGATGTCGGCTTCTGTTGCTGTTTCAGGCTTTATATTTGGGTCTATGTAATCTTGACGCATAGTTTTTTATAGTATTACAGTCTTCTATTTCATTTATTCAACGACAGACTAGGAAGTCTGTTTTACTTTTGTTATCCAAATTTACCAAAAAAATTAGCAATTTCCATTTATTTTTCAGTTCTAAAAACTTTACGAATCATTTTTCACTTCCAATAAATAGTAGATGCTTGTTTTATTATATAGCAATTTGATTTTTTTAGAAAAAAAATGTATTTTTCATTAAAAAACTTATTCCATTCTAGAATTTGTCAGTATCCACTCACTAATTTTATTTTTTGCTCTTGGCAAATAAAATAAGAATTTTTCTATTTCACTTTGAGAAAAACAAAGAAATTATTATTTTGAAAAAAGTATGGTTTTATCAGAACCTCTTCAAAAAGAACAACACACACAAAACACTATCCTAATTCCTAAAAAAAATATGGAGCATATCCTCGTTCCCATTAATTTTACGCCAGCTACCGATATTTCATTAGCACATGCTGTTGGAATTGCACAAGCCTCTCATAAGGTAGTTATTATGTGTCATTTTGTTACTTCTACTGTCCCAGCAGGAGCAAATATGACTTTACACAAAAGAGAAATTAAAGAAAAACACGATAAAGCACACATGGAAATGCGTGTTTTGCTTACTCAATATGCAAATCATACCTACAATGGAACAGGACAGCCTGTTATGATAGAGCCTTTAGTCATGGAGGGACACCCAGATGATGCAACAGAAAGAATTATGCAAGATAATGCTATTGCCATGATAGTTTTGTCGCACAAAGATAGTAATGAAATTAAGGATTTATTTTTAAATAATAAAGTAGTCAGGGAAGCAAATTGTCCTATCTTGACTATTCCAGAAGATGCCATTTATCAGCCACTACAATATGTTGTGTATGCTGCCAACTTTGATGGAAATGATGCAAAAAGAATTCGTGATTTGATAGAACTAACCAGTAATTTTGATGCAAAACTAGATTGTTTGCATGTCTGTACAGATGGAAAAAAATTACGAGAAGAGAACGAAAAAATGCAAGAACTACAAGCTGAGTTTGATGTTGTTTTGTTTAGCAAACTCAGCTTTAAAGTAATTCGTGATTCGAAGAGTGTAACCAATGGTCTTGAAAGCTATCTCTCTAATCATCAGCCTGATATGCTTGTAATGCTAAAAGCTGAAAAAACATTTTTTAAAAAGTTATTTGGTAGTAAAGAAAGTATCCGAAAAATGGCTCTTGATAATGGAATGCCAATAATGATTTATAGAGAACCCAAATAAATTTATTTTGATTAATCCAATTTGAACATAATTGGAATAGACATACGTACTTTTACAATTTTGCCACGCTGACGAGCAGGTTTCCATTTGGGACACTCTCTCAAAACACGCTCTGCTTCTTCATCTAGTCCAAAACCTAAGCCTTTAGCTACTTTTATATCAGTAATACTTCCATCTTTATCTATAACAAACTGAAGAAATATCTTGCCTTCTATTCCTTGTCTTCTTGCTTGTTTGGGATAATTTAAATTTTTGGCAACATATTTATAAAAAGCATCCATTCCTCCCTCAAAAATAGCAGGGTCTTCTACGATGTAAAATATTTCATCTACCTTTTCAGTCTGAAAGTTATTTTGATCAATATTTGTAACATCCGTTACTATTTCACTAATATCAATTTGAGGATCTTCAATATTAATTTCAATAGGATTTTGATCAAAATCAACTTTATCTACTTCTACTATTTCAGTTGGATTGATAGGTTGAATCTTTGGAGGTGGAGGGGGTAGAATATCTGTAATAGGAGGTAAATCAAATATCTCATCTTCCATAATTGGTTTTTCATAACTTATCAGATTTTGCTGCTCTTCGCTCTGCCAAGTAAAAGCAAACAAAACCAAAGCAGAACTAACCATCAGACCAAAACCAAAAAGCATTTTTGAATAATTATGAATAGAAGTTGCATAAAAACTTTTGGGAATTTTATCTATGTTGTTTTTTTCATTTTTGTAAGCTGAATCGTATTTCAAAACATTGCTTTGTTGATAATTTAGCCACAACCGAAGAAAAGACACACCAGCCAAAACAGAAAAACATAAAATAGCACTAAGAGAAATAAGTAGTTGCATAATTGTATATATTTAAATAAAAAAAAATAATTTTAGTTATTATAATTTCTTACTTTATACAATCAATTAATTTTCAAAAAGTAACATTAAAAAATCATTATTTTACTCTTTTTCCAGTTTAAAAACAATTGGAATTGTTAATCTTGTTTTTACGCTTTTTCCACGCTGCTTGGCAGGATTCCATTTAGAAGAATTTCTGATTATTCGCTCAGCTTCTTCTTTACAACCTCCACCAATATCATTCTTTGCTTTTACATCTGTAATTTTTCCATTTTTATCAACTACAAAACTTACCATCACCTTTCCTTCTATATTTTTTTCTCTTGCTCTTATAGGATATTTTATATTTTTACTTATATAGTCATAAAAAGATTGTATTCCTTTTTCTGGTTCGGCTTCCTTCATATAAAAAATTATACAACCAATCCCCTCTTCCTCTTTACGAGGATCAGAAATAGCTGTAACATCTGTAATAATATCTTCTGTCAAAACTTCCTCAATATGTTTGATACTAATAGGTTTCAGTTCCTGTATTTTTTCATTTTCTATAACAATTTGTAAACAAGATGTTTTTTTACTTTGACTTTCAGAATTATTTTTAATATATGAATCTAATTTTGTGTTTAGATTCTTTAATTCAGAATTTTGTGTATTCTAATTTTGCTCTTGTTTGAAGATATAGAAAAGTAAAATAGAATTTGAAAAAAGTAAAATTGCTAAAGCAGTTTTTAGAAAATTAGTTGAATTAGTGGTCATTGTGATATAATTTTGAATATACTTATACTATTTGAACATTAGATTTAGAAAATATATTTGTCAGAATACCTTCAGGTTGTCAGACAATTTACTTTTTAATTGTACAGACACTTTAAAGTGTCTGACAGTTGTATCTATAAAACTACTTTTTATATATTCTATTACAATTCAAAAAACATCAAAAAGTAACAAATTCAATTTAATCAACACAAAAAAACCTATTCAAATAAATGAATAGGTTTTAATTTATTTTTGTATCTGTTTTCACTTTCTAAGTAAAATTTATTTTACCTAGTTTATTTTTAATTATCCAATTTGAAAACGATAGGAATATTCATACGAACTTTTACAGTTTTCCCACGCTGTTTGGCTGGAGCCCATCTAACAGATTCTCTAAGTACACGTTCGGCTTCTTCATCACAGCCTCCACCGATACCTTTTACAGTTTTTACATCTGTAAGTTTACCCGTTTTATCTACAACGAACTGAACAAATACTCTACCTTGAATACCCATACGCTTTGCTTGTTTTGGATAGTTCAATTCTTTTGATACATATTTGTAAAAAGCATCCATTCCACCTGGATAAACAGCACTTTGCTCAACAATAGTAAATACTTGTTCTACTTCTTCTTCTTGACGAGGAGCTTCAATAGCTGTTACATCAGTTACGATATTATCAATTTCAATTTCTACATCTTCGATCTTGATTTCGATATTTTCATCAAGTTCAATATCGTTTTCTACTTCCACAATCTCCTCTGGAGTTACTACCTGTACTCTTGGTGGTGGTGGTGGTGGAATGTTTGTAAGAGGAACATCAATGATTTCTTCTGTTTCTGCAACAGGAGCAACATATTCAGCCAAATCTTCTGTGTCTTCAAATTTCCAAGTGAAAGCCACAAGCATCATTCCTACACTTATTACAAGACCGATACTAAAGAAAAGTCCTGAGTAATAATTAGCATCTACATCGTAAAATTTACGAAGGATACCTACTTCAGGCTGCTTTATTTCGCCTGCTAATATTTTTTTGCCGTTACTATCTAAAACGCCTTTGAAAAGAAAGATTAAACCAATTGAGATGGCAAGTAATCCTCCTATAAGTATTAAACCTAACATATATTTTTTTAGTTTTGAAGTGAAAAACAGTAAATCAAAAGTAAAAAGACTATTATAAAGTTCCTAATCTGAAAAGAGTTTTTTTATAAAAAAGTCAATATTTTTTTCAAATTTTCTAAAGGAAATCTATTTTTAAGTGCCTTTCTACCTTTACAATCCAAAAGAAACGGAAAAGTAACAGACTTTTTGAAAAAAAATTGAGAAAATTATTTCTAACTCAAAAAAGTAGTTTTATCATTTAGACAAAATAGAATTTGATACAAACTTGATTTTTACCGAACTTGCACGACTAAAAAACAAAAAGACTTTTCTATCAGACTTATATAAGCTAGATTCAATGAAATTCGAACTCCATACCACCGACGCAGCTACATCTGCAAGAGCAGGAACAATCACAACAGCACACGGACAAATTCAAACACCTATTTTTATGCCTGTTGGCACATTAGGAACTGTAAAAGGTGTTCCACCAGAAGCATTAAAAGACCAAGTAAAGGCTCAAATTATTTTAGGAAATACCTATCATTTGTATCTGAGACCAAATACAGAAGTTTTGGAAGCAGCAGGTGGTTTGCATAAATTTATGAACTGGGACAGACCTATTTTGACAGATAGTGGTGGTTATCAGGTTTATTCATTAGGACAGATTCGTAAAATAAAAGAAGAGGGTGTAGTTTTTAGTTCGCATATAGATGGCTCAAAACTCAACTTTACACCTGAATATGTAATGGATATTCAGCGCAGCATTGGTGCAGATATTATTATGGCTTTTGACGAGTGTCCTCCTTATCCTTCCGATTATGATTATGCCAAAAAATCAATGGAAATGACACATCGTTGGCTGACACGTTGTATCAATCGTTTTGATTCGACAGAGGGAAAATATGGCTATAAACAAACACTTTTTCCTATCGTACAAGGAAGTACCTATAAAGATTTGCGTAGAGCTTCTGCCGAATTTGTAGCGCAGCAAAACCGAGACGGAAATGCCATTGGTGGACTTTCCGTAGGCGAGCCAGCCGAAAAAATGTATGAATTTACTGAGCTTGTTTGTGATATTTTACCAAAAGACAAACCTCGTTATTTGATGGGTGTAGGAACTCCAGCTAATATTTTGGAAGGAATTGCGCTTGGTGTAGATATGTTTGATTGTGTAATGCCTACCCGAAATGCACGAAATGGAATGCTTTTTACCACAAAAGGAATTATTAATATCAAAAATAAGAAGTGGGAAAAAGATTTTAGCGTTTTGGATGACGGTTTCGATTGTTATGTCAGTAACACGTATTCAAAATCATATTTAAGACATTTGAATAAAGCCAATGAACTTTTGGGTGCTTATATCGCCTCTACACACAATTTAGCTTTTTACCTTCATTTGGTAGGAGAAGCAAGAAAACATATTTTGGCAGGAGATTTTGCAAGTTGGAAAAAAGAACAAGTGGAGGTTTTGATGCAAAGATTGTAATTTGATGATTTTCTTTAAAATTATCTTAAAAAAGCACAAGAGGATATAGTCTTGTGCTTTTTTGAGTAAAAACAAAACCTATTTAATTTACATCATTTGCGAACCAAAAAACATTCCTCCAATCACTCCTACAATGGCTAAAATAATATACACTACAAAAGTAATAATGATAAACATTCCCAAAAATTTGTAGTGAGATTTGAGATGAGACATTGATTTTTCTAAACTAATTTCATTTCCTGTACGGATAGCAGCACTAGCATTTGAACCAAAACGAAATAGATGTGTGATAGGAAATAGATAAATAATTCCTATGAGAATGTAAATAATTCCCATTACCAAAGGTAAATAACTATAAGCTCCTGTACTGAGGCTAGAAATATCAAAACCTGCTTGGTTCATCTGGTCAGTTGGGAGATTTGGGTTTTGTAAAAGTAAACCAAGATAAGGTAAAAAAGTCCCAAAAGACATAAGTCCAACAGCTACTGTAAAAACAAAAAAGACATTTATAAAACCCAAAACAGCTAAAAATTTAGCCCAAGAAGAAGCTGATTTAAGCATCGTTTAAGCTTGTGCAGAAAAGTCAGATTGTGATTCATAGTTATGAGTAATTTGATGATAAATAGTTCTATCTTATTTTGTTAAACAACTAAATTACACAAAAAAGCTCATTTTTCATTTTTTTTACAAGAATCTAAAAAGTAGCTCCAAGACATACAAGTAAATAAACTCAAAGCTATTTTAATCTTTTTTTACTCGTGTAGAGTGTAACATTTGTAATTTCCACCCTTGTTTGGTTTTTATGGCTACAGCACTTTCCAACCATTGTAAATCTATTATTTTTTTACCGTCTATACTAAGAGTTGCATAGTTTTGATAGGCAAACCAAATCGAATTTTCAGACTTTACAAATCTAATAAACTCAAAATTATTCGTTCTTTTGGGTAGTTTTTCGGCTGTACGAGCCTTAGCAATATAGCTTTTTATGGTATCATTTGTCCAAACTTCACCGTGTTCTAAGAGCAAAAAATCATCGGTATGATAGGCTGCAATTTTGGTGGAATCTAACTCTCCCCAAACCTGATCAAAAACATTTTGTATGAGCTGTTTTAGAGCTGTTTCTTCTTCTGGTTTTACATTTTGTGCTTGAAGGGAATAAATAGTTGAATAAACAGAGAAAAATAGAAAAAGTAATAGCTTTATTTTTTTTATCATGGTAACGTTTGAGTTAATTTTAATGACTTGATTCGAATGACAACGACAAAAATACAAGACTTTTATGACTTGGAAGCTTTTTGATAAAAAAAGTAATATGAAGAATAATCTTGCTCAAATTTTTTGCAAAAATCTAAAAAATAGAGTAACTTCGATACTAATTATAAAATAGGTATTTTTTCTAGTTTAAGCGTCGACGCTTGAACTAGCAGCTCAAAACATTATGCGAAAAACCATTCTCAACGCACTAGAAACGCAATACTATTACGATCAACTTCAACATTTATCTACAAAAGGCGAAGAAACTCCAAAACAGCGTTTGCAGCGTTTGTATGTTGCTTTTTTGAGTCTTTTGAATAATCTGACAGAAGATAGAGAACAACAAATTTTTACAGGTTGGTATGCAAAACTTCATTTTGTGTGTCAAGCGTATGGCTTGGGAAGTGAATGGGAAAGTGAGTTGCAAGGACTGCGAAGACTTTTGAGAAAGAATAGTTTGCAAGTTTTTTTTAATCCTTCGGAGGTTCAATTTCTGACGGCTTTGTCATTGCTTACTCGTTTGGTTCAGATTTTTGCGACCGAAGATGCACCTCAATTATTAAAAGAAAAGTATGAAAATGAAGAACTAATTAGCCTAGCTTTTAAAGAAGAAGCAGAACAAAAATTAGGTAGAATTTTCGGAACAGTTCAAGACAAAGACAACGAAATTATTTATGACGATAAAGGACGTGGAACAGCCTCTTTCCAGCTTTTTACAGAAGAACATGGAATGATTAGTATTTCGGTTGCCGATGTTCATTATTATTCTAAGAAAAATACTATTTTTCATCAACATAATTTAAGTAGAGAAATTCCTCGTTTGATGCCTTATCAGCCTGTCAGCGTTACAAATTTGGAATTGGTGGGAGAAAATCAATTTGTCAGTACCGATAAATCACTCATTATTCTCAATCCAGATTATTTGGTTGATGCTTCTGCCATTGCAAAATGCAAAACGTTTAAAGGACAAACGCCTTATTTGTATCTACTTTCTAAATTAGAATTTTTTGCAGGAAATGAAGGAACATTTAGAGGAAAAGTAATCAACGAACTTTTAGATAAATTAGTAGAAAATCCAGAAATTACCTTTCAAGAAGCCTATAAAGATGCTTTTATAGAAAATAGTATTGATGCAGCTTTTATTGATAAAGGAAAATTAAAAGAAATTAGCCGACAGCTAAAAGAACATTTTTTTGTAGTTCAAAAACATGTCAATCCCTATTTTGAGAATTTACTAACGACAGAACCGACTTTTATTTCTAGTAAATATGGTTTGCAAGGACGTATAGATTTGCTCGTCGAACACAATGAACCTGAACTAAGAGAACGAAAAGATATTATAGAATTAAAAAGTTCGAAAGCTCCTGAAATGAATATTTCGAATGGTTGGAAAAACGATTTGATACAAGTGGCTTGTTATAACTTATTGATTGATAGCACTTTCGAAAAACGAACAGGAATTAGTGCGCTATTGTATTCTAGTGATTCTCAAAATGGTTTGCGAGATTGTGGAAGTCTTGATTTTGATAAGCAGACAGCTATGGAAATTCGCAACCGAATTGTGGCAATGGATATGTGGATTGCAAATGGAAGCGTAAAAGTTTTTGATAATTTATTGAAATCTGTCGAAATGTCGAATCCTGCTTTTTTTGATATGGATAAGGCAAAAGAGTTTAATGACAAATGGCAAAAAGCAAGTCAGTTAGATAGAGCTTATTTTATCGAATTTATTGCCCTTGTGATGCGTGAGGCAATGTTTGCAAAGGTGGGAGGAATGGCAGGAACAGAACCCGTTCAAGGTTTTGCAAGTCTTTGGAGAAATACACAAACTGAAAAAACAGATAATTTTTCGCTTTTAAATGAACTGACTTTTGAAGAATGGGACAAAAAAGAAACTTTACTGACTCTAAAACGCCCAGAAAATCAGTCTATTACTTCGTTCCGAACAGGTGATATTATTGTTGTTTATCCAATAGAAGAAGAGCAAGAAGGAAAGGCACATTCGCCACTTCGCTATCAGATTTTGAAGGGAAATATTGAAGAAATTTCATCTGAAAAAGTAACTGTCAAAATTTGGAGTAAGCATATCAATCAAATATTTTTTGAATCGTATCCAAAATGGGGCATCGAACCGAACTTAATGGAACGTACTTTTAACGACCTTAGCGCATCATTAGCTGAATTTTTGGGTGCTGATAATCATAAAAAAGGAATTATTTATGGCAATCAAGAACCTCGTTTTGATGAGAACTTCAAAATTGATTATACAAATAAAGGATTAAGCCAAGAACAAAACGAAATCTTCAATCGTGCACTTTCTGCAAAAGATTATTTCCTTTTACAAGGTCCTCCCGGAACTGGAAAAACTTCGGCAATGCTCAAAAATATGGTCGATTATCTCTATAATGAAACCGATCAAATTGTTGTTCTTTTAGCCTTTACAAACCGAGCAACAGACGAAATTTGTCAGAAAGTAAAACTCGTTTGTGGAGATGATTTTGTTCGTTTGGGAAATGTAAAAGAAGACAGTGTTTTCTATCCAAATAGTCTAAAAGCCTCAAAAAGTTTGGACGAACTAAAAGCCAAAATTCATACTTCAAGAGTTTTCGTTTCGACGGTTTCTTCCTTTTATTCTAATCTTCGTATTCTGAATAGAGATGACCCAAATGGAGGAAAACTAACTTTTGACACACTTATCGTTGATGAAGCTTCTCAACTTTTAGAGCCTCATTTGTGTGGAATTTTGCCAAAATTTAAGCGTTTTATTTTGATTGGAGATGAAAAACAGCTTCCTGCCGTTGTTACGCAGCCTTCAAAACTCTGTAAAGCAAAAAGTCCGTTATTGCACGAAATTGGAATTGAAGATTTGAGTCAGTCTGTTTTTGAGCGTTTGGTAGAAAATGCCGAAAAACGAAATTGGAATAAATGTGTGGCAATGCTTTCGACGCAGTACCGAACGCATCAAGATATTGCCGAATTTATCAGTACAGAATTTTATAAAACACTGAAAGCAGGAAGCGAAAGGCAGTTTGAGAAATTGAGTTATTACAATCCAAATTCGGAAGACGAATTAGAAAAATTCTTGGCTCAAAAACGAGTTTTATTTATTCCTACCAAATCTGAAAAAGGAACAAAATTTCATAGCGACGAAGCCGACAGAGTAGTCGAACTTTTACGCACCATACACCGAATTTTTGGAGATGATTTTGATGAAGAAACCGTTGGAGTAATTACGCCTTACCGAGCGCAAATTGCACAAATTTATCAACGATTAGACGAAAATCTAAGAAAAATAATAACCGTAGATACCGTAGAACGCTATCAAGGAAGTGAGCGAAAAATTATTATTTTGTCAATGGCAACCAATCACGCTGCACAAATGCGTTTTTTGGAATCATTGAATGCAAAACAAAGCGTCGATAAAAAACTAAATGTTGCGCTTAGTCGTGCCAAAGAACAGTTGATTTTATTAGGAAATCCAGCAGTTTTGAAGACTGGGAAGTTTTATGGGAAGTTTTTGGAATGGGTGGAAAAGGAAAAGGTAGAAATAACAAATTAAACTGTTAAGACACTTCTGAAGTGTCAGACAGTTTTTACAAACACTCCTTTATCTATAAGCAATCAGTTTGATGGAGTTATCATCAGTTTCTAGTAAGAACTTACCAACTGAATCTAAAACTTTCTTAATCTTGTCTAAATTCTGATGATTAACTTTACCTTTGTCATCTAAAAATTCTTTTGGGAAATTTAAGTATTCAATTTCTTTCCAAATAATCCATCCTCCTAGAGAATTACCTCCTTCAATACCATTTCGCCAATAATCGAAATTATACATTGTATATTCATCAAAGTAAAGTATGCCTACTCTCTCACTTTGGACTTTCTTAATCTGAATACAGTTGAAAAGATGGATGTTTTCTATTATGTTATGCATTAGACGAAGCCATTTTGCATTTGACATAAAGCTATCAGAAAAATTATTTCTAATAGCTTTATTAATATCTCTCTCTACTTTTTCCCAGTATATTTTCTGTTTTTCAGTCATTTTATTTTTAAATAAAATAAAAAAAGAAGTTTATTTTTATGTTGTAACAAATTAAACTATTAATTCTAATTATAAGTTCAAACATTTCTATGAAAAAACATGCTATTTCAATTTTACTTATTTTCCTAGCTTTATTCTCTTGTAATAATCAGAATAACGATTCCAAAATCAAAGAAAGCACAGATTCCACTCAAGAAAATTCTATCCAAAGAGAAGAAACAGATTTTGAAAAATTCTTTGAAAAATACCGTTCTGATTCAGTTTTTCAAGTCAATCATACAAAATTTCCTCTCAAATGTGTCCATATAGAACTTGAAGAAATTACGACTACTTTCATCCAAAAAAATAATTGGGAATTCAATGATTTTGAAGACAACAAAACAAGTGAATACGACCAATACGAATATGTAAAGGAAATCGGCAATGCAAATCTAGTTTTATATGAAATGAGAGGAATAGATAATGGAATTTTGGTTATCTATAAATTTATGTTCAATAATCAAAAATGGATGTTGGAAGAAATAGAAGATGCTTCTAACTAAAAAACAAACACTCCTTCACCATTAAGTAAAGGAGTGTTTTTGAATAAAAAGCAAAATTTATATGTTGGAATTACTCAACAATCAATTTTGAGATATACTGTTTTTTGTTTTGAGATATAACTTCTACAATATAAAAACCTACACTCAATTTTGAAATATCTATAGTCTTAGTCACTTCTGACACATTTTTGTACGATTTAACTAACATACCTCTAGCATCTTTGATTGTGATATATTCTATAACTTCATTTTCAAAAAGCTTGATAGTTGCCTGATTTTTAGCTGGATTTGGATAGATAACAGAATCATCAATAGAATTGATAGAATTTTCTGTCTTGAATAATACTTCTTTATTACACTCTTTTAGTCCAATTAATACGTTTTCTTCAACATAACAGCCACTTGCATCTGTTATACGTACCGTAAAGCTGCCTGATATACCTGTTATACTCGCTCCTGTTGCAAATAAATTTCCACCTTGAAACCATTCTATTGTAGTTCCTTGTGGATATTGATTTGTTACTTTTCCCCAAGTAGTTTGTTCAGGACAAAGAAAACGATGACCTATTTGTACTACTGGTTTCGCTGGAACACACAATATATTAAAAACACCAGACTGAGACACTAGCTGTTGTCCATTACAAAGTGTTGCTTCTATTTTTATACGATATCTGTTATCACAAACATTTCCTCCACACTGAATATCACAAATTGTTGTCAAATCAAGTGTTCTTGCAGTACCTTGATATACACAAGGAGTTTGAAATGGTTTTTCAACTGTAATTGTATAGTTACTGATGCTTGTCGGAAAGCTAAGAATAGCATCACTTTTACATACATTACCTGTTAGATGAGATACATCTGGCAGAGTATAATTAGAACTAATTACTTCTCCATCTACTTGATCAGGAAGTACATATACTCCATAATCATTTATGTTTTGATAATCAATAACAGTAGCACCTGTTTTATCATAAGGAAAATAATCTGTGCTGTTTGGAAGAGTTGTTATACTTAATGCACTAATATCTAATAGTGAGTTTGCATTGACTGCATAACATCTGCCATTACCAGCTCTTTCAATATGAGATTTTACAAATCCTGATGTATTGGCTAATTGAGTCAGAGAGTAGTTTATAAAATTAAAGTTATAAATTCCATCTTTAGCTGTATCTGTTCCAAATGTATTAAAACCTACAAACAGAAAAAAGTTTCCTACACCTTCTCCTACAAATTCAATTCCTGATGCTTTAGGAATATTTGGATTAAATGAAGAGGTAGGAATGTCTTGTTTTGTAAAAACTCCGTTCATATTTCTATCTCCATTACTATCTAATGCCATTACAGCAAAGTCATAATTTACATCATTTGCTCTATCTGTCCAAGCTAAAAAATTTTGGTTAGGAGACAATTCTAATTCCACTATATTCATAATATGGTTTTCAGCATGAATAATATTTGAAACACTAATAATATTTGAATACGATTGAGTAAAATCGATTTTACATTTCACAATATCTCTTTCTGCATTAGTATATAGCCAACGTGTTCCATCTGGTCTTGGTTTTCCAACTGCTTGTGCCTTGCTAGGACAATCTCTATCTAAATTAGGTACTTGATAGGAAGGACTAACTGTGTTTGTACCCAAATCTATTACTGTATATACTAACCTAGACCAACAAGGAGCCATGACTTTTTCTATTTTTCCAAGTTTTTGAACCGTATAAGGAGCAGAGTAAATCAACAAGTATTTATTGGGTGCATTACATCCAAAAGGTATCATAGACATTTCAGCACTATTATCAGGTGTTTCAGTTAATGTTCCTATAATAGCTCCTTGTCCATTGATTACTCGGTACTCTAAAAAACTTCCATTTGATTGTGCAGCTGTATAGAATAGAATATTTCCATTGTCATCATAGTGTCCATGTGAATTTCTTGCAAACCCATTTGAAGATGTTCCTCCAAATACAATAGGATACGTTTGAGGTAAACTATTCACTTGAGGTAATGTAGTAGAAAAATCAACTTCAAATTGATTTAGATACCATTTTTTTAATTGTGGAGATTGTGCTTGTAGCTGAGAAATACAGAAAAAAGCAATCAGTAATGATAAAAAATAACTAGTAGTTTTCATAATAAGTTTATGATTAGATATTAAAATTTGGATAAATAATTTAACTATTTAGGTTAAAATAATTATTCAAAAGTAAGTATTAAAGCAACTACCTAGATATGGTTTTTCATAAACATCAAGTTTGGCTTCATAAATAGTTCAATTTTTTACATAAGCGTTCTATTTATCATTTTTTGTAAAAAATCAGTCAGAAAACCACTCTATCATAACCCTCCAAACTTAGATTTATCATAAAATTATCAACAAGAGGAAATAGAAATATCTCTAATTAGGATGAATCGTAAAAAAAGCCTAACCATTGTATAAATGATTAGGCTTTGTTGTCTTTGTCTAATACTATTAATCTTCCTTCTTGCGTCCTTTCAAGAATTTCCAAAGTGTGGTTGCTCCACCTCCAATGGCTACTGCAATAATTTTCCAAAACTTAAGAAGCACAACAAAGAAACCTGTTTTAGCAAGTACTTTTCCTGCTACTAATCCTCCAATTGTCCAAGCAGCTACGTTATCTACATCAGGAATAAAATCAGCATATTTGTGTCCTTCTTTAAATTCCACACTTCCAATAACATTGTCGATATTTGCTTTTACTTCTGGAAGTTGTTTCATAGAAGCCACAGCATTTAACATAAATACTCCTTTACGTCCCAAAACACGTAAATTATAATTTAATGTATTTTCTGGATTTTCGCCAAATTTTACTTCTTTAGCCCAGTGTAGGATTTTTTTATTTTTGTCATAATAAGGTTTTGATGCCCAACCTACAAAATCAATCGTTTCATATCCCAAACTCTTTCTTTCAGTATTTGAATTTTTTGTTTCTTCCTTCAACTGTTCTAAAAGTTCATCATAATCAATATCATCAGCATCTTCATCTTCTACATAACCCATTTCTTCAAAGCTAATCACAAAAACCCAACTATTATCAGCTAAAACACCTTTATCAGAAGGAACAAGAAGCCCCAAAATAGTTTCATCTTTTGGATTACCCCATAAATCGCTCAAAACATAATTAGCTTGTTCTTTATTGAGATAACCGAATCCTTCAGGAACAGTTAGTGTTGCATTTCCTGTTTCAAGTTCAATACTACCTGTTTGATAATCAAGTGACTTTTCTATGTTATTGATTAAAATTTGTGTGCTATCCTCTACTACTTGAGCATAAGTAGTCAAACTAAAAAAGGTCATAAAAAGAGCCAAGAAACTAAATACTATTTTTTTCATGTTATAATTTTTGTTTAAATTGAGTAATGTAAATAAGTGTTATGTGAGAAAATTAGGTGCATTGCTTGTGGTATATTTTATTTTTTTATGAAATATCAAATCAAAATTTGATGTAACAAACAATCGATAAAAAGAATAAAGATGTAAATGTAAGCATAAATTTATTCAAAAGAATAATTGTCTTGTAATAATTTTGTGTTATTTATTATCTGCACAGGCTCTCAACATATTTTTAGTTACATAAAGTTCAAGAAGATTCATTTTTTCTTATTTATTTCAATCAAATCCAAATTACCTATTATGTCAAATTCAAATCAGAAAATACACAAAGTATTCAATCTTATTATTCTTGATGAGAGTGGTTCGATGAATTCTATCAAAGAAACTATTATTAGTGGTTTTAATGAAGTTGTCCAGACTGTAAAAGGAGTTGCCAAGCAGTATCCAGAGCAAGGTCATTTTATCAGTCTTGTTACCTTCAATTCTTTACATACAAAAACACTTTTAGAAAATGAAAGTGTAGAAAAACTAAATGAAATTGACAAGACAAAATACAACCCAACAGCAGGAACGCCACTTTTTGATGCCATGGGAAACAGTATTTCGCAGCTTCGGAAAATAACTCAAACACATTCAGAGTACAATGTTTTGGTTACAATCTTGACAGATGGAGAAGAAAATTCATCAAAAGAATTTAATGGAGCAACCATCAAAAAAATGGTTGAGGAGTTAAAACAAGAAAACTGGACATTCACTTATATCGGTGCAAATCACGATGTAGAAGCATTTGCAGCAGCAATTTCTATTACTAATACAATGAAATTTGAGGCAAATACGCAAGACATTAAAAAAATGTTTAGCAAAGAAAAAGCATCACGTATGAAATATAGTGCAAAGATTAGAAATAACGAAGATACAAAAGATGATTTTTATAGTTAATTCTATGTAATATTAAAATAGCGTTACATACTTTTATAAAATAAATAGTTCGGTAACGCTATTTTAAAACAAAAAAATCTAAAAAGCGATTTTTTTCAAAATTTCGTAAAAACGGTAGCAGTCCATAAAAGAATTGTACAAAGGTATAGGTGCAATTCGGATAACATTGGGTTCTCTCCAGTCTGAAATAACTCCTTTTTGAGTCAGAATTTCGTGATATTTTTTGCCTTCTTTATCAAAAACTAAAGACAACTGACAACCTCTTTCAGCTACATTTTTTGGTGTAAGAATTTGGATTTGGATTTTAGATTGTGCTGCATTAAAACTTTCTATCAAAAATTCCATATAAGCTGTTAGTTTCTCACTTTTTTCTCTTAGATTTTCAAAACCTGCTTCCTCAAAAATATCTAAAGAGGCTTTGTGTGCTGCCATTGGCAAAATCTGTGCATTACTTAGCTGCCAACCTTCTGCACCACGCATCGGAATAAATCCCTTTTTCATCTGAAAACGGACTTTTTCATCGTGTCCCCACCAACCTGCAAAACGTGGAAGTGAATCATCAGCAGCATATTTTTCATTTACAAATACACCAGAAGTTCCACCAGCACCCGAATTGAGGTACTTGTAACTACACCATGTGGCAAAATCCACATTCCAATCACTTAGTTTTAAGGGAACATTTCCTGCTGCATGAGCCAAATCAAATCCTGCTGTTGCACCTACTCTGTGGGATGCTTTTGTAATTCTTTCTAAGTCAAAAAATTGTCCTGTGTAATAATTTACACCACCAAACATAACTAGAGCCAATTCATCACCTAATTCTTCTATTTTTTTTGTAATATCTTCTGTTCTTAGTGTTTCTTCATTTTCTCTAGGAATCATTTCTACAATGGCATCGTATGGCGAAAATCCGTGAAATTTAACTTGAGATTCGACAGCATACTGGTCAGAAGGAAAAGCTCCACCTTCCATCAATATTTTGAAACGTTTTTGAGTAGGACGATAAAAGGAAACCATTAATAAATGCAAATTAACAGTAAGGTTATTCATAACCACTACCTCAATTGGTTTTGCACCTACAATTTTGGCTGTTTGATTTGTAAGGAGTTTGTGATAGGAGAGCCATGGATTTTTTCCATGAAAATGCCCCTCTACACCTAAATTTTTCCAATCTTCTAATTCTTGTTCAATATAGGCTTTAGTAGTTTTGGGTTGAAGCCCCAAAGAATTTCCACAAAAATAAACTACCTCTTTAGTATCAGAATTAGTAGAACCTAAAACAGAATTCATTGTAGGAATCCAAAATTTATCTCTAAAATGAGCTAGAGAGTCATTATTGTCTAATTGTGCTGCAAAGTCTTTAGTGGTTTCGAAGTTCATTTTTGGTAATTTTGTTTGCGTGATTTTTTATAAATTATTTTAGCGATTTATTATGAAGAAAAAGTTAGTTATGAAAAAAGCAAAATTCATAATTGTTCCTACAATTCCAATCAGAGGCGCATTTGTTTGTAGTGCTTTATTTCCTTTCAATGGTTCTACATAAATAATATCCCCAGGTTGGACATAAAAAAGAGGAGAAGTAAGAATATCATCTTGAGTAAGATCTACATAATAGCTTTCTAATGTAGCTCCTTTTCGTCTCATAATTCTTACTTTTTGTCTGTTGGCTGTAACTAAAGGCTCACCTGCCAAAGCCATTACATCTAAAATGGTAGTCATTCGCATATTATAGATTGTAATTTGTCCTGGTGAAGATACTTCTCCAAGCATAGTAACTTGAAAAGTAAGCAATTGCACTTTTACTATTACTTCTGTAAATCGCTCTTCTACTTCAGCTTTTATTTTACTAGCTGCTTCATCTACTGTAAGTCCAGCTACCTGCACACTTCCAACTAGAGGAACTTGAACAAAACCACTATCACTAATTGTATACCCTGATAAAAGAGCATTTCCATTTTGCCCACTCCCACTTGCTTGTTTAGATTGTATGTTACTAGCTTCTGTTGTACCTAAATCATATTTTGAAGGCACAATACTCTGTACATTGATACCTAAAATATCGTAAGACTGTAATCTATATGAAGTAAAATCTAAAGAATAATTTGAAGGGGTAGTACTTCCTATATTTGGATTTTCTTGTTGTTTTCCTTTTAAATAAGTGAGGTTGCGAGTAGGAATACAACTAGAAAAAGATAAAATAGATAAGAGAAGTAAAAGTAAAGTAATATTTTTCATAATAGCATTTAATAATAAAATAACCTTCAATTCTGTTTTCTCAGAGTTGAAGGTAAAATAAAATACAAAGTTGTGGCACAATCTTTTTTATGGTTTATACTTCTACTTCATTATTTGAATATGAGTTAGAAGCTGCATAAACAAGTTCTAATTTTTCTTGAGTAATACCATGGAAATACTGAGGTATTTTTGACAAAGGCTTCATAAAACGAGTATAAAACTTAGGTTGTAAGTCATTGATTTTCCAAGCTTTATAGTCTTCTATATTTGCCATCAAACGATTTCTCAAGCTACTATTGCTTTTCCCTCCTGTACGCATACTAGCCATTACCATAGGTATATAAGTTGCTGATATTTTATTTTTCAAAAGCATACGCAAAGTAAGTTCGTAATCGGCAGCACTTTTAAATCGGGTATCATACACACCATATTTTTGATAGCATTCTTTTTTTATAAAAAGGGCAGGATGAGGAGGCATCCATCCTTTATAAAAACTATCACAGTCAAATTCTCCAGATTGCCAATATCTAATTACTTTTTGAGTATCTTCTTTATCTACATAGAGCAAATCGCCATATACAGCATCTGTATTTTTTTCTTCAAAAGCTTTTACAAAAGAAGAAACCACTTTATTATTTGGATAAAAATCATCAGAATGAAGTAATCCTATAATATCTCCACTACACATGCGAATTCCTTTGTTGATAGCATCATAAAGCCCTTCATCTTTCTCTGAAATAAAACGAGTAATACGATTTTGATACATACGTACCAGTTCGGTAGTTCCGTCTGTTGAGGCTCCGTCAATAAGAATATATTCTAAGTCAGGATAATCTTGATTTAAAACAGATTCAATAGCGTCTGCTACCATTGATACATTGTTATAAACTACAGTTACAATGGAAACTTTCAATTTTTTTTAGGTTAAGTTAAATGTCTAGTTGTTTAATTTCTATCTCATGTATAGAAACAACTTTTTATATTTGTCGTAAGTAGTTTTTACTATTTTAGGTAGAAAAAACTACATTAAAACTTATTAAGATTTAGAATTGATAAATCAGCGAAGTTAAAATTAAATTTATCAGTATACTCAATGGTATCAGATAATTCACTTTTTAACTATAATTATACCTTTAAGGTGTCTGAGTGTTTAAACATACACTTCTAAAACTAATTTTGATTGAATATACTATTATATAGTAAAAAATAAAATTATTCTTGTTCAGAATAATTTTACACAAAATTGCAAATTTTTATACAAAAATCAACTATTATTTCGATATATTTTTTATTTTTTGTTGTCTTTCATCACTAATTTAACAAAGCAAAGAATAAATTGTGACATACTATTTTAATAGGCTTTACACATTTGCTTGTTAATTTCACTACGCTGAAATGCTTATAAAGGCTGTATTTTTACTGTATTCTATGACACACAAAATACGATTGTTCTATTTTAAACAACTTCATAAAAAGCTCTCTTAAAAAATAAAAAGTCTTATTCTAAAACAGTAGAATAAGACTTCTTAAAATTATAATTTGAAATTATCTTGAAATAAGATTACGAATTTGCCATTGCTTTAGGTGCTCCAGCCATAATCTCATCATTTGCATACTCTGCATATTTTTCGAAGTTAGTTACAAATGCAGTCGCTAATTTATTAGCAGTAGCATCATATTCTTCTTTATTTTTCCATGTGTTTTTAGGATTCAAGATTTCAGTAGGAACATTTGGACATTGACTAGGAATTTTTACTCCAAAAATTGGTTGTTCCTCAAAGTTTACATTGTCTAATTTTCCTTCCAAAGCAGCCGTAATCATAGCACGAGTATAAGAAAGTTTCATTCTTGAACCTACACCATAGCCACCACCTGACCATCCAGTATTGATAAGCCAAACGTTTACATTTGATTCTTCCATTTTCTTACCCAACATTTCTGCATATTTAGTAGGGTGCAAAGGTAAAAATGCTGCACCAAAACAAGCCGAGAAAGTACGTTGTGGTTCTGTAATGCCTACCTCTGTTCCTGCAACTTTGGCAGTATAACCCGAAATAAAGTGATACATGGCTTGTCCTTTTTCTAGTTTAGAAATTGGAGGCAATACACCATACGCATCACAAGTAAGGAAGAAAATATTTTTTGGAACACCACCCACAGAAGGCTCAACAGCATTATCAATATGATAAATTGGATAAGCTACACGAGTATTTTCAGTAACTGAAGAGTTGAGATAATCTACTTTTCTAGTTCCTTCATGGAAGCGAGTATTTTCTAATAATGCACCAAACTTAACAGCATTAAAGATTTGAGGCTCTTTTTCTTCTGTAAGGTCAATTACTTTTGCATAACAACCTCCTTCAAAGTTAAATACCGAATCAGAAGTCCATCCATGTTCATCATCTCCAATAAGAGGACGGTTAGGGTCTGCTGAAAGTGTAGTTTTTCCTGTTCCAGAAAGACCAAAGAAAATAGCTGTATCGCCATCTTGTCCAATATTTGCCGAACAGTGCATCGACAATACTTTGTGTTTGTGAGGAAGCAAATAATTCAAGACAGAGAAAATTCCTTTTTTCATTTCGCCTGTGTAACCTGTTCCACCAATCAAAATCATTTTTTTAGTGAAATTGATAATAGCAAAGTTAGCTTGGCGAGTACCATCTACTTCTGGATCAGCTTCATATTCTGGAACTTGAAGAATAGTGAAAGTAGGATCAAAAGATTCAAATTCTGTTTGTTCTGGACGAATAAACATGTTATGACAAAAAAGATTCGAACAAGCATTTGTATTAATAACACGTAGCTTAAGTTGATAATTTGTATCTGCACCTGCATACGCATCACGCACATAAAGATCTTTTCCTTCTAATGATTCAATCATTTTTTCCATTAGAGCATCAAATTTTTCTGGAGAGAAGGCAATGTTGATATCTCCCCACCATACTGAATTTTCAGTTTCTGCATCTTTTACAATAAATCTATCTTTAGGAGAACGCCCTGTAAACTTGCCTGTATCAAACATTAAAGCTCCTGTATCGTTCAAAACACCTTCTTTTTTATCTAGTGCATGTTCAATAAGCTCTGCCGCTGGCAAGTTCCAATATACGTTCGCTGCATGTTTTATTCCTAGCTCCTCAATTCCTGATTGGTTAGACTTGACTCCGTGTTGTTGCATAATTAAATGTCAGTATAAAATTGGTAAAATCAAAAAAGCCAATCTATTTTCATACCTAATGAAAAACAAATTGGCAAAATATCAAAATGAGTATATAATTTTTTTAGTAGAAGTAATTTTTCTATTTTTTTCAGTCGTATTCTCTTTTATAACTAAAAGTAAAGACAAAAGAAAACTGCATTTTTCAGCACTCAAAAACATTCCCTTATTAATTTTGGACAGAAGAAGAATCAAATCAGAAAAAATATTTTCTTGAGATGATTTTTCAAACATTATTTTTAATAAGTTTGATTGTATTTTTAAAAAAAGAGGCTTCAAAAGCAATAGACGCATAAACAGTTATTTGCTGACAAATACAAATTAGTCCCTACACAAATGTAAATTGTAATTATTGCACACAAAGATACAATTATTTTTATGATGTAACGCAAAATTCACACCGAAAAAATGAAATAAAACGTCCTTACTCATCCTTATTCAAGATTAAAATTAATATTTAAGCAGTTGAATCAAAATAAGTATAACGTCTATGTGCGATTAAGGAGAATTAATTCATAAAATTTTAGTAAAGAATACAACCGTTCTAAAAATTCCTTGTCTTTTTATAAAAAGAGAACGTTTTACTAAATTAGTTTCTATGCAAACTCGTCACAAAACATATTATAGAGATAATTCTATTCAAATATCAAAAACCCTTTATAAAAAGACTGAATCGGATATACCTATGCACAGTCATAATTTCCTTACTATTAGCCTTTTATTAAATGGAAGCATAGTAGAGAAAACTTCTGATAGTCAAATTCATCACGCCAATTTAGGACATGTTTCTATAAAACCTCCTAAGGTTTTGCATAGTGATGATTTTGTAGAAGATAGTCTTTTTTTATCTATAAAAATATACGATTGGGAATACTATCAATTAGATTTTACTCAATGGAATTGGGTAGCAGAACATAAAACTCTCCTACCTCATTTTTTAACACTTATAAAGGAGAGAAACAAAAAAGAAGCCGTAAAAGAGCTTAAGAGCGCAATACAGTATTGTTTGGAGCAAAAAATTCAGTCTGTACAAACTCCAAACTGGGTCTTGGATATCGCTGCTTATATTTCTGAAAACTATGAAGAAACAATTTTGATAACAGAAATTGCCAAAAGAGTTGGAAAGCATCCTTTTCATGTCGGACTTTTTTTCAAAAGATATTATGGAGTAGATATCAAAACCTACCAACAGTATTTAAGAATACAGTATAGTCTTGCAACAGCAGTAGAACAGAATAAAAGTTTGACAGAAATCGCTTATCAAAATGGTTTTTCAGACCAGAGTCATTTTTGCAGAACATTCAAAAAAATTACACAATTTACACCTAAAAAAGCATTGCATTTAATTGATGTTTGATTCGTTCTATTTTTTGGTAAGACACACAGATAAATTTGTAGAAACATTTTACCAAAAAAACGAATTCTATGAATACTCAAATTTTCTCTTTAAGCAATACAATCAAATTGCTTCTATGTAGTGCCTTTTTATTTATGATTACTACTCCTTTTACTTTTGCTCAATCTTCTAAAGACAAACGAATTACTGAATTTATCGATAAAGTTCACAAAGAACTTAAAATTATTCCTGCTATTAGTGTAGCAATTGTACGCCCTAATGAAAAGCCTTATTGTTATGCAACAGGATTTGCAGATATTGAAGCAAAGCGAAAAGCTACTAATTCTACTGGTTTTTATATTGCTTCTTCTACCAAACCTTTTGTAGGTTTATTAGCCTGCATTTTGGAAGAAGAAGGTAAAATCGATTTTCAAAAACCCATTATTGAATACAAACCATTTGTTGATTTAAAAGAAAAATCAAAGTTTGCAGGTATTACAATTAATGATTTATTATCGCATCAAGTTGGCTTAGACAACAACTATTTATCTGTTCGTTTGGCTTATACAGGAGAATATACTGAAAATGATATTTTGAGAATTACAGACGAGGAAAGTATTCCCTTAGAAAATCAAAAAGAATTTAACTATTCTAATTATGGTTATTATTTATTTTCTCTAATCATAAAATATGAACTGAATGGAGATTGGCAGGACTTATTACAAGAAAAAATATTCAAACCTTTAGAGATGAAAAACACTTCTGCTAGAGTTTCTGATTTTAAGGAAAAGAAATTGGCAAAACCTCATACAAATACATCTGGAGAAGTTGTTGAGAAATCTGATTTTCTCAAGACTGACAAAACTATGCATGCAGCAGGAGGAATAATTACTTCGGTAGATGATATGACAAAATTTCTGTCTTTTCAAATAAATAAAGGAGAATTAAATGACAAAGTAATTTATCCAAATACAGTTATAGAAAAAAATCAAGAACAACTGACCTCAGCAAAACACAAAGGAATAGAAATTTTTGTAGGAAATGGCTATGCAAGAGGTTGGAGACTCGGAGATTTTGAAGGTAAAAAAGTAATCTATCATTTTGGGGCTTATCACGGTTTTGCTTCTCATCTATCTTTTTTACCAAATAAGAAAATAGGAATTAGCATAAATATTAATCACTCTTTGGGATTATATATTCAAGATTTGATTGCTAGCTATGTTTATCAAATAGAATTAGGAAATATTGATTCAGCAGCTAGTTTGGAAGAAGAAACTATAAAGGCACTAAAAGGAAAAATAGAATCTTACAAAAAGTATTTAGATAGACATATCAAAAAGCTAGAGGAACGTCATTGGGAGTTATCTCTTCCTAAGAAAAAATATACAGGTATCTATCAAAATAAGAATCTTGGTACACTACGCATTTTTTATCAAGATGAAAAAATAATGTACGAAATTGGAAACGTAAAAGGAATTGCTACTGCTTATGATTTGGAAGAAAGTATGCGTATTGAACTTACACCTGGTAGTGGTGTTATCATTCAATTTGAAGTAAAAGATAATAAAGTTATCAAATTCTATCTACAAGAAGATGTCTTTTTCAAGATTAATGACTAAATTTATTATATAATTTTTTGGAAATTGTTTGAGAAGAATAGTAGAATGTTTATTTTCAAACAATTTCTACTACAATAAATTGTTTATCATAAACCCCTAATAATTAAAAAGTTATACAAACAAAATATTGCTTTTTTTACATTTTTACTCTTATTAAATGTAGTATCAATAGTTAGCTTGAAAGCTCAAAAGCTGACAGAAGAACATTGTGTCAAAAATTTTAACCTTGATAAAGGAGTAGCCATTGAGGGTTATGATGTGGTTTTTTATTTTGTAGAATATAAACCACAAAAAGGAAAAGCATCTATTTCTGCAAAATACTTAGGTGTAATTTATAGATTTTCTACTAAAGAACACCGAGATTTATTTGTCAGAAATCCTAAAAAATATATGCCTCAATATGGTGGTTGGTGTGCGTATGCGATGGGTGCAAAAAATGAAAAAGTGAGTATGAATCCAGAAAATTATAAAATTGTAGATGGAAAACTCTATCTTTTTTATAAAAATTTCTTTTCAGACACATTAGATGATTGGAATGAAGACGAGGAAAATTTGAAACAAAAAGCTAATGAAACTTGGAAAAAAACAGACTAAATTAGTAAGCAGAATAGGTCAATAAAAGCGATTGTCAACAGATTTTTGGAAACCCAAAATACTGCTGGCAATGATTTTTTTTAACGTATATTTTAGGATAAAATTCTTCAAGAACTTAGAAAATTATTCATTAAACTTTAATTTTACAAATTGAAGTAATTTTCTCCCTATCGCAAAGAGTAGAATTTCATTCTCTGATTCTTGAAAATATAGACTTGGGTACAAATAAGTTTTATCTTTATTACTTGGAGTAAAAAGTATTTCTTTTGTATAACTTCCTTTATTGTCCATAGTAAGCAAAATTACAGCGTGTTCTTTATCTTTTGAATATACACTACTAGATGAATTTGGATTGTATATATAAATTTCGCCATCCTCTTTTTCTTTATCCGTTATATTTTTGCTATTATCATTAAAAATAAAGTGAAGTTTTTCGTTCTGATACATAAGCGAGTAACCATCAGGATAATATAGACTCATTCCACTCATCACTTGAGATAAGAATATTTTTTCATTCCATAATAACGTTCCTTTTTCTGATAAATTTATAACTATAATATCTCCACTATAATGCCTTATTTGTGATTCAGGAGACTTAAATATTTCATTCAGAACAGGTATATTATTGTTGAGGAGAGTTTGTTTTCTATCCTTACTTTCTGGTTTGTCACTTATATATTGAGCAACTATAATAACTCCTCCGTCTTCTTTTACTACAACTTGTTTGGTATAATAAGATCTTAAACTAATATCTTTTCCTTTCTCATCTTTTTTGATCAAACGATTGGTTGCACCTTCTCTTTTATTTTTTACAATAAACTCTACACTAAATTCTTCAAGATTTTCCTCTTGTTTTTTTCCTGTTTCTCCATTTAGCTTCAAAAAGTAAGTTCCATCAGTAGGATAATGTTGCCTATCGTATATTTCACCATTGAACTTGGAAACAATATGTTTATAATCATTGGTGTAAAATGCTGTACAAATTAAATTTTGCTTCTCATTAAGCATCATATTTATGTCTGTAAAATATTTTTCAGTCGGCATTTCATATTTATGTAGTTGAATTCCATTATTTGATTGACTCAATAAAATGTGTTCTTTTTTGGAATCTGCATCTCCAATTTCTTTATCAATTTCTCCTAAAGAATAGGTATTACCTAAGTCGTTTACAATAATTGACTTGTTTGAATACCGATTTGCAAAATAAGGTAATTCTATTTCTTCTTTCCAAATTATTTCAAAAGAGTCAGTACTAAGTACTTGAGTAATAAGTTTAAATTTTTCTATTCTTGAATTTTTTCTTGTGTTAGGGGAATAAGAAATTGCTATTTTAGACCTGTTTGGAGAAATGGCAACACGAAAAATAGTATTTTCGGGCATATACAAAGAACGTATAGCATAGAAAATATTAACCTCTTCAATGTTTCTACCTTCTGAAGAGATAGATGCAAGCTTGTTTTTTTCTTTTTTTACTTCTAACGTATTTTTGTCTATTTTTTGCGCAAAAAGAATATGTTGTTTTTGTATATTATCGTTTAGGATAGAAAATACATATAATTCGTTTTCTATATATTGTAAAGATAAGTAAGTTTGCTTTTTATGTTCGAGTTCTATTTTGACAGAACTTATAAAGTTAAGATTTTTATCAAATTTGTTTATATACTGGTCTGCTCCACGTCCATAACCTCTTTCAATGCTTTTGACAAGATAATATTCATTACCTGTTTTTATTATCTGACTAAAAGTAGCAGCATTAGATTCTTTGAATTCTTTAGTACGAGATATTTCTACGTTTTCTACTTGTGAAAAAGCTGAAAAATTACAAAAAAATAAGAGAAGGAAAGTATAAATAATTTTCATAAAGAAAAGGTAATAGATTAGACAAAAAATAGGAGACTGATATAGATTTTTCTATATTGTAATTGTAAATATTTTATGCAAGTGCAAATTTAGGCAATAAATAGTTTATTCTTGAAAGTGCAAAATTACAAAAAATATATATTTTTGTATAAAAAAAATCTCATTAAATCTTCTACCATGAAAAAGATAAATTTACCTTTTTATACTTCATTTTTCACTCTAGTTTTTCTAACCTTACTTATTATCAGTTCTTGTCAAAGCTCCAAAACAGCAATCAAAAGTGATACTTCTAAAGAAATGAGTTATTCTTCTCAAATAAAGTCATTTCAAGAAGAAATGAATAACAGTTACAAAGATGCAAAAGAATCACCTTTAGAAGCAAAGAAACGCAAAAAATTCAAATCATTACCTTTTTTTAAGATTGATGAAAGCTATAAAGTAGAAGCTGATTTTGTCAGAACAACTGATGGAAAGCCTTTCGAAATGCAAACGACAACAGATCGAAAACCAATTTATCAAAAATTTGGAGAGGTTAGTTTTGAGTTGCACGGAAAAAGACATACACTAAATGTCTATCAAAGTGAAAGTTTGACACAACAAGAAGAATACAAAGATTATTTATTCTTGCCTTTTACAGATTTGAGCAACGGACAAGAATCGTATTACGGAGGGCGTTACATTGATTTAAAAATTCCAAAAAGAGAAGCAGCAGACGGACAAGAACTAGATAAAATTACAATTGATTTTAATAAATCTTATAATCCGTATTGTGCTTATAATAAGAAATACTCTTGTCCAATTCCACCAAAAGAAAATCATTTGGATGTGAAGGTTTTGGCGGGTGTGAGTTATGAAAATCACGACTAATTTTAAACACAGACAATGCAAAATACACTTGAATCACAGAGAAATGAAGAGTTTAGAGTGAATACAAATACAATGTATACTAAAAATATTTTTTACTAGAATTTTTCTTAATCTCTAGTTATCTCCCAAAATCTAAGACACTATTAAAGCGATAGGTTTTGTGAGGTTGAACCGAAACACCTAATGTTTTGTAACTTCCACTCAAGCAAATTTTTCTATGTCCCAAACTCGGTACGCCTGAATCGACGAGTAATTGCATTACAATTTCAAGTGCATCAAATTGTCCATACGAGCAACATTCGCCAGCAAATTTTGATTTGCAACCCGAGTTTGGAAGACGTGTATGTCCAACATATCCTTTTTTTCCTGAAGAAATGGCGTGACATCTTGCACTTTCAAATAAATCTTTTTGAGGATAAAGTACGCCCACAGGTTTCATGCTTATCATTGTTTTGTAAAGTGACCCTGTATAATAATCTGATAAACTCAGATTTTCATACGAGTTCCATTTTTTATATTTCACCAAAAAAGTTTCTGCAAAAAGAGGAGGGTTAAGACGAGCTAAATTGAGATAATAATAAACTAACTTTTCATTTTCGGTTAGATAATCTGCATTTTGAGCTGTGTAGGCTATAGTATACTTTGCATTTTTCCATTCTGGAACTACTTCTTGAAATTCTTTTTGGTAAGGTTTTATTCCTAGATTCTCATTTGATTCATTTACATTTTCTGTGTAATCTTCTATAATTTCATCGCCACTTTGATTTTCTTTTATTTCTAATACTTTTTTATCAAACTTTGTCAGACGAGCAGAAGTTACTCCTTTTTTTAGTGTAGGAAGAATAGAAATTCCAAAATAATCTGTTTTATTAGAAAGTAAAATCTGTTTTGCTTGACTATTGGACTGAGATTTCAAAATTGACATCAACAATCGCATTCCTGTATTTTCATAATACATAGAAGAAGAAGTTCCACTTACTTGGAAGTTTTCACACTTTTCCTCTTTATTATAACATGCTGCCAAAATACATTCTTCTCTCATTGGAGAAATAACAGGAAGTGGACGCAATCTTTTGAGTTCACTAGCCAATGTCTTTGTATCTTTTCCAAACATTACTACATAACCAAGTGAGTTTGTGCTATTCCAATCTGTACATTTGTCTAAAAAAGTTTCAGCAAAAAGTGGTGGATTTAGACGCATCAGATTCAAAAAATAATAAAACTGTTTTTCTTCATTATTCAAGTAATCTGCATATTGTGCTGTATTGGCTGAACTGTATTTTTGCTCTTTCCATTCAGGAATCCATTTTTTGAACTCGTCACATTGGGCAAAAGAATTTTTAGAAACTCCAAAAAATCCTATAAAAAATACAAATACTACAAATAAAAATGATTTTCTCATAATTGAATTATTTTTTTGATGTATTTATCTACTTTTCAATTTTATTGCCAAAGAAAAACTGGTTTTAGAATTGAAGTTATTTAAAAATTAGTTTGCATGTATTTGTTGGTGTCGCTACGCTAAAACACCAACAATGGTGATCGTTGTGCTGTAAAACAATTCTTTTTTGTCGTTTTTGGTTTCTCAACAACGACAAAAAAAGTTTACTCAAAAAATTATTTCTTATTCTTTTCAAAAAAATAGGAACTTAATTAAACGAATTTCTATTTTTGTACTATGGAAAAACAAATACCCAACCTTATAGAAGAACTTCGCTGGCGTGGCATGTTACAAGACAGCACACCAGACACAGAAAAACATTTGCTTGAAAACAAAATTTCAGGCTATATTGGTTTTGACCCTACTGCTGATTCGTTGCATATCGGAAACTTAGCAACAATAATGCTTTTGGTTCACTTACAGCATGCAGGACATACACCTTATGCGCTCGTTGGTGGGGCAACAGGAATGGTAGGCGACCCTTCAGGAAAATCTGCTGAACGCAATCTTTTAGATGAAAAAACACTTCGTCATAATGAAAAATGTATTGGCGAGCAACTTCAAAAATTCTTAGATTTTGAAGGAGAAAATGCAGCCGTTTTAGTAAATAATTACGATTGGTTTAAAAACTTTAGCTTTTTAGAAGTTTTGAGAGATGTAGGAAAGCATTTGTCTGTCAATTATATGATGGCAAAAGATTCTGTCAAAACACGCCTTGAAACAGGAATTTCATTTACAGAATTTTCTTACCAATTACTCCAAGCCTACGACTTTTATCATTTGTATAAAAACCATGGCGTCAAACTTCAGATGGGAGGTTCTGACCAATGGGGAAATATTACTTCTGGAACAGAACTTATTAGAAGAATAAGTAATGCCGAAAGTAATAATAATGATGATACTAGAGAACACGCCTTTGCAGTTACTTGTCCGTTAGTTACAAAAGCAGATGGAACAAAATTTGGTAAGTCTGAAAGTGGAAATGTTTGGCTTGATCCAAATCTCACTTCACCTTATAAATTTTACCAGTTTTGGCTCAATGCAGATGATGATGTTGCCCCTCGTTTGATTCGTGTCTTTACGCTTTTAGATAAAGAAACTATTGAAAGTCTAGAAATAGAACATAATAAAGATAAAGGACAAAGAATTCTTCAAAAAGCACTTGCTGAAGATGTAACTGTACGAGTTCATGGTCAAGAAGCCTATGAAAATGCTGTTGAAGCATCAGGAATTTTATTTTCAAAAGATGTCTTAAAACAATTGCAACAAACTGATGAAAAAACACTTTTAGAAATTTTTGAAGATGTACCACAAATTCATATTTCTTTAGATGAATATCATCAAGCTGAAAATGTAACTGAACTTTTATCAACTATTGCGAAAGATGAAATTTTCGCATCAAAAAGTGAAGCAAAGAAAATGATAAAAGGAGGAGGAGTAAGCATCAACAAAGCCAAAATTGCTGACCCAGTTATGGAAGTTGATTTTGCTCTCTTACAAGACAAATATTTATTAGTACAGCGAGGAAAGAAGAATTATTATTTGATTTGTGTAAATAAGTAAATTCTGAATAAGTAATAAAGTAAAAAACGGTTTCAAGTTATAGTATAATTTGAAACCGTTTTTTTATGGCTTTTTTAAAAGAAAATGAGTATTTTTCTTAAATTTCTTTCTAAAAGCCCACCTGATTTGTAATGCTCATCAATGTAAAATTCCAAAGCCTATGTCCGAAAAAATAAAACAACTAAAAAAACAAGCCGAAGCAGGAAAGTTTCAAGAAGTATTAGATTATTTGGATTTATACTTTGAAGAAAATCCGTATAATCAATATTCTACTATCAAAATGAATATTGAGCATCAAATAAATATGGGATTTGCGCCTAATCCAATGCAGGTTCAAGGATTGCAACTATTTTTGAATAGTTCTAAAATCAAAGAAGTTGTTCCGATTATTGAACAAAATCATAAAACCACCACCCAAAAAACTACTGAAACTATGGCTTACGGAACAGAAACAGAAATAAAAGGAATCAAAAAAGCGATTGATTTACTTTTGGAGAAACAAGAATTTTTATTAGAAGAATATCAAACAGCAGCAGGAAAAGTGAGATTTGCTTTAAAGAAAGACCTTGAGAAAACTGAAGAAGAACTTAAAGAATACCGTCAGAAAGTTCAAAACTTAAAAGGAGAGAATCCCAATAATTCAGAATTAAAAGATTTAGATACAAAAACTCAAAAAGCACAAGAGGATATTAGTGAGAGTTTGAAGGAAGAAAAAAAAACCTCTGTTTTTATTTCCTACAATCACAAAGACAAGGAATTAGCCAATAGAGCAAAAGACTTTTTAACAAAAAAAGGAATTAATGTTACCATAGATTCAGAAGCAATGAAATCAGGTGAAGACATAAAAACATTTATTGAAAAATGTGTGCGAGAAAATGATATTACACTTTCTTTGGTTTCTAAAAACAGTTTACTTTCTGCTTGGGTAGCAATGGAAAGTGTTCTTACTTTTGCAGGAGAAAAATTAGCTAATAAAAAGTTTATTGCTGTTTATGAAGATGATTCTTTCTTCGGACGTTCGTTTGTCAGAGAAAGCATGAAAGTAGTTAGAAAAGAACTACAAGAAATTGATGAAGAAATTGACGAATGTAGAAAAGAAAATATTGGAATCGAACATTTGCAAGATGAGCGTACTCGTTATAGAAAGCTAGAAACTAATTTAGCTGAAATAGTAGGACGTTTAAAAAATTCTCTTTGTAGAAATATAAGTAAGAATAATTTTGAAACAGAAATGCAGAAAGTTTGTGATGATATAAAGTAATATTCGCAATCCTCAACGACGGCAACGCCTCGTTGATGAAATAAAGCAAACCGTCGTTGAGACTCAAATGAAGCCGTCAACGAGGTATATTCTAAAATAAAAAAAATGGTTTCAAGCAAAACACTTGAAACCATTTTTTATCACTTACAATTTAGCCGTTGTCGGTGTCTCCACCAACGACTTGAGAAATTAAATCCCCTCTATAAGATTACATTTATTATAATCTTCATCAATATCAATATAAAGTTCTTTTATGGCTGTAAAGAACCACTCGTCAAGCATTTTTGCTCTTTCGTCATTTAAGGCTGCTTGATAGATTTTTTCATAATCATCATTCAAATTTGCTTGGTGAGGTTTTGTTTTGTCTATGAAATACAAAAGACGAACAGCTTCTTTTCCATCAGGACTTCTAAATGGCAACGGCTGACTAACTGATTTTAATTTCATTGTATCCAAAATCAAATAGGTATTATAATCAAAATCTTCGGCTACTAGCTTCGAACTTCCTGTTTGCTGACTCAAAATACGTCCACCATTATTTTTTGAGCTTCTATCAGCTGAATGCTCAAATACAGCTTTTGCAAATGTCAAACTATCTTTTATAATCAAATTACGAAGGCTATCAACAAAATGATTGGTATAAACCATATCTTCAGCACTCGGTTTTGGGCGAATGAGAATATGACGAGTATTGATCAAATTTCCACGTCTTTCTAAAAGCTGAATCAAGTGAAAACCATATTCTGATTCAATTGGTTCTGAAATCTCCATTGGTTTAAGAGCAAAAGAAGCAGCTTCATATTCAGGAACAAGTTCTCCACGTTCTCTATAGCCTAAGTTTCCACCTTGAGCAGCTGAACCCAAATCGGCAGAAAATTCTTTAGCTAGAGCTGCAAAATCTTCTCCTGCTTTAATACGTGTACGAATGTCTAAAAGCTGTTTTCTTACTCTGTCTTTTTCTTGCTTACTTACCTTTGCATAAACTAGCATTTGAGCTACTTCATATTCTGCTGGTAAAAATGGCAAACTATCTTGAGGGATAGATTTATAAAATTTGCGAACCTGTGAAGGCGTTACTTTTGCATCTGTTGTTATTTCAGAACGCATTTTTTGAATAGTTAGCTGTTCCTTGATAGGTTCTAAAAGTTCTTCTTTTATATCAGCTAAAGATTTGCCTAGATATTCCTCTAGTTTTTTCTCATCACCACCTGCACGTTCTACCATCATAGAAAGACGATTTGACGCTTCACTTTCTACTTGTGCATCTAAGACAATAACAGAATCTATTTCTGCTTTCGCATACATTACTTTATTAAAAAGAAGTTGACGCAAGATTTCGCATTTTGCATTTGGGTCTTGTTTTCCATCTTGAGAACTTAAATAGTTTTGATACGAAAGTTCTAATTCTGATTTCAGAATGATATAATTATCTACCTTAACGATAATTTTGTCTGCTACTTGTTGTGAAAAACTAGTTGTAGAAATCAGACAAAATCCTAGTAAGAGTAAAAAAGTAGAAAATTTGATTTTGAAATTGTTCATATATAAAATTAGTGAATTGATGTTTAGTTTTTATTATGTATTTGTTGGCTTGGGTATTCTAAAATACCAACAAAAGCAAATTTTAATATTTATTCTAAGTTCAATGAAAGTAAAGTTTGATTGAGAGCTTAACCAAAGGGAGTACGTAAAACAAGAGGTTTTTGTAGCAAAAAAATAATTTTATTCTACCCCAAAAATTTTATAGTCCTGATTTTCTTTTGCTCTGTCCATTACTTTTGTTTCAAGTTCTTTTTGTAACTCTACTTTTCGTTTGTTCAGAATTACACTAATAATTTGACTTTTGACATAGTCTAATGGAGAAACTTGGTCTTGAATTTTGAAATCGTTTATCTTTAAGAAATAATAATACGCTGCATCTTCACTTTCTACAAATTTATTTTTTTGAAGTAATAAATTTCTATCAAAAGGCGTATTGGCAACAAGCTCTGAAATAGGTAACCATTTATCGTCTTGCAGAAAATAACTTGCTGCAAAACCATAGCTATATGATTTTAATTTCTCAGTTTCGTCTGAACTAGGCTCTAAATCAGAACGCATCCATTTACGAAGATCATCTAATTGAGTTTGAGGTGTATTTAATTTTACTTTGACAAAATAAGCTTTTACAATAGGCTGTTTCAGTTCAAAATTAGCTTTATTTTCTTCATAATATGTGCTTATTTGAGGCTCTGTAACAAGTGTATCCAAATATTCATTGACATAGTTTTGTTTGTAAGCATGAACCAAGAGTTGATATTTATAATCTTCTAATCGTTCTTCTAATTCTTTTTGGTCAATGCCACTTTTAGATTCTGCTTCTTTGAGTAAAAGTTTTCTTTCTATCCAATTATCAACATATCTTTTTACAATATTTGTGCTGTCTTCTTGGCTATAATTAGGAGGTAAAAGTTCTGTTATTTCTTCTTGAAATAGATAACTCTCTCCTACTTGTGCCACAGGAGTTCCTGTTATTTCTTCTTTTGTTTCGGATTCTTGACAAGAAAAAATAAAACTTGTCAAAAATAAAAATATAATTAAAAATTTATTTCCTTTCATAGAGAAAATAACTCTACATCTATTATCACTCATAATTTGCTATTTGTTGTACTCAACTCAAAACCCTAAGAATCTTTAAAGACCCTTAGGGTTTAAAATATAAGAATGCAAAATTACAAAAAATAAATTTGATTCGTGACAAATTTCTTCAAACAGCCAAGAAGTGCATCCTAGCTCTATTTAGAATTAAGAAGAAGAGATATTTCTTCAGCTATTTTACTCATCTCTTCAAAACTTTCTGCGTGATAATATTTTCCATTTGTAAAAATACTAATTTGCTTCAAAGACTCATCATTATAAGGACTTTTGATAGTAATATGCTCTTGATCAGGCGTAGTAATTGCAGCTTCTCCTCCACGTCCGACACCAATTGCATACACTTCTACATCACGCTTACTAGCCAATAGTAAAGCACGTTTGAAAATATTGTCACTTTCAGAAGTTGCACCATCACTAAAGATAATAATTTTTCTGTTGGTCGAACCTACACGCTCAAACTCTTTGATTGAAGTATCAAGAGCTTCTCCAAGTACTGTTCCTGTTCCATCTACCAAATCAGTCGTAATTTGCTCTAAAAGTTGATATAAATCGACTTCTTGATCACCCAAGCGAGCATAAATCATAGATTCTCCAGCAAAAAGCACGATACCATAACGTGCTGTTGCATGTACACTCATAAGTTGTTGTGCTGCCGATTTTACAGCTTCTAGTCGGGTTGGTGTTACGTCCTCTACTTTCATAGATGAAGAAACATCAATAGCCAAAATAATATCCATGTGTTCTTCTAAAACAATTTCTTCTGTTACTTCTTCTGTTAAAACACTATCTGTTGGTGCTTCATCTTGTGCATAAGAATGAGTTATAAAAGAGAATAAAAAGCAAATAGCTAAAAGTGAAGAGACAACTAATTGTTGTATGAATTTTTGAAAAGAATTAGAATATGTCATTGAAAAGATTTTTTAGTAGTAAACTAGGAATAGATTAGGAAGAAATGAATTGTCAATTTTATAAAAGATGTAAGCAAAATTAGGATTTTACAAATAAAAAATTGACTTAAATTAGTGATGTTTTAATTCAAAAATCAATCCGAAGTAGTCATAACTGTCTTAGTTTTCTCAAATCATTAAATTAATTTACATTTTCAATAGACCTTCCAATGCATCTTTCCAGTTTACTTCAAAGCCTCCCAAAATAAGAACTGTTCCAGCAGTAAGTAAAGCCACAAAAAGTAAGGCTAATGTCCGAACTGTTTTTTGGGATAGAATAAAAGGTCGTTGTTTATTATTTTTCATAACTAATAAAGCTTTAAGCACATAATAATTTTCTACAAATTAGCTAAAAAACACTCAAATTAGAAAAAGTTAGTATTTTGTATCTGATTTTTTCAAAGATTTTTTTATTAATAGTAAATTAGCGTTGATTTAATCTGTATTTTTGTAAAAAAAACGCAATCAAAAAATGATAAGACGCTTAGTTATTTTTTACCTAATAGTTCTTCCAATTTTAGTTCTTCTAGGTATTTTTAGTTGGTTCTTTTCTACTATTGTAGGATATTTCGTAGTTGCCATGGTTTTTAGTGCTGTTCTTCAAACTCCTACCAACTATATTAGTCAGATTCAGATTGCAGGCATTCAATTGCCTCGTGCTTTTGCTGTGATGCTTTCCTTTTCTATTTTTGCTGGCATTATTGCTCTTTTTGTTCTGCTTTTTATTCCACTAGTTTCTGAGCAAATAGAATTTATTTCAGCTCTAGATTACAACTCCCTTTTTGAAAACATTGTTTCTCCTATTGATTATATAGAGAAGTTTTTAATAGAAAGAAGATGGGTAAAAGAAGAAAAAGGTTTTTTGATGAATGGAATTCAAGACTATTTTTTCTCTTTTTTTGCAGAAATGAAAATTGGAAATGTTATCAATGAGATTCTCTCAACGACAAGTAATATTTTTATAGGAACAATTTCGGTACTTTTTATTTCTTTCTTTTTGCTCTATGAAAAAGGACTTTTTAGAAGAAATGTAATTGCCCTGATTCCAAATGCTTATTTTGAAGTTTCGATAAGTGCTATTTATAAAATTGAAAAACTACTTTCCAATTACCTTTTCGGACTGCTGATTCAGATGTTCTCTATCTTTACTTTGGTTTCGATTGGACTTATTGTTTCAGAAGTAAAATATGCTGTTACAATTGCTATTTTTGCAGCCATTGCCAATCTGATTCCTTATATAGGCCCTATTTTGGGAGCTTCTTTTGGTCTCATTGTTTCGCTTTCTACTCAACTTCAACAAACTCAAGATACTGCATTTTCTATTTTAGCAATCAAAGTAATTATCGTATTTTTGATAGTCCAACTTTCTGATAACCTTTTGCTTCAACCCATCATTTTTTCAAGAAGTATAAAAGCACATCCTTTAGAAATATTTAGTGTTGTTTTTATGGGAGCAGCTTTGGCTGGTGCTGTGGGAATGATTTTCGCTATTCCTGTCTATACTATTTTAAGAGTTATGGCTTTAGAATTTTGGAAAGGATATAAAGAATATAGAATTTTCGGAAGAAGTTAGAAATAAACTGTAAAAGATAGATAGTAAGTAATCAAAATCATACTTCTGAGTTATTTTAAGACCTGAAGAGTAACAAAACTAATGGCTTTGTGCATTTATTTAGTGGTATCACTTCGCTAAAACACCAACAAAAGTTAGTGTTTTTTAGGAAATCAAAAGTTAGTTTTCCTAGATAAATTTTGAATTTAAAAATTACATATCATAAAAAAATAATTTGACGATTTGCTAGTCTGCTTACTAGCAATTATTCACTGAGAACTGACCAAAATGGATACACAACCTAATACAAACTTGTCTGATTTGTCTGCTTTAGAGATTATTCAGATGGCAAAACAGCACGTTTCTTTTGATGATACAGAAACAGCTTTTGCTACTCGTTCAGATTTTGATTTAAAAAAGATGAATTTGCTTTTTTGGACAATGAATAACCCTACACTTGTAGGGTCGGGAACACCTCTCTTAAAATTGGCTTTCAAGATTAAAATGCCGTTTGTAAAACCTGTTGTAAAAAATACTCTTTTCGAACATTTTTGTGGTGGAGAAACTATTGAAGACAGCGAACGAACAGTTATCCAGCTTTCTCAAGCAGGAATTGGGACAATTCTAGATTATTCAGTAGAAGGTGAAAAATCTGTAACAGGTTTTGAGAAAACAAAAAATGAAATTATCAGAACCATAGAAAGAGCAAAAGGAGACACAAATATTCCTTTTTGTGTTTTTAAAATTACAGGTATTGGACATTCCAAAATTTTGGAAAAAGTACAAGCAAAAGAGCCTTTGAACCCTGAAGAGCAAATCAATTGGGAAAATTTGAATAAACGACTCAACGAAATTTGTGAAACAGCTTATCAAAACAATGTTCGTCTTTTTATAGATGGAGAGGAAACTTGGTTTCAAGAAACTATAGATGATTTGACGTATCAAATGATGCAAAAATACAACAAGGAAGAAGCTCTCATTTATAATACCTATCAAATGTATACCGTTGATAGACTTGAAAAATTAAAAACAGCTTATCAAAATGCAGTTGAGGGAAATTATTATGTAGGTGCAAAACTTGTTCGTGGTGCATATATGGAAAAAGAACGCAAACGAGCAGAAGAAAAAGGCTATCCAGACCCAATTCAGCCTGATAAATTAAGTACAGATAGAGATTTTGATGCAGGAATGGAATTTTGTGTAGAAAATAGAGATCGTATGGCTCTTTGTGCAGGAACACACAATGAACTGAGTTGTTATTCGCTTGTTGTTTTGATGGATACAAATAATATTGAAAAAAATGACCCTAATTTTTACTTTGCACAACTCTATGGAATGAGTGATAATATGTCAAATAATTTGGCAGCAGCAGGATATAATGTAGCAAAATATGTTCCTTATGGTGCAGTAAAAGATGTTATGCCCTATTTAATGCGAAGAGCTGACGAAAATACAGCCATTGCAGGACAAACCAGTAGAGAATATTTATTGATACAAAAAGAAATAGAACGAAGAAAACAAGTAAGAAAAATCAAATCATAAAAACAGTATAAACAGACTTAAAACTCTGTTCAATTAAAAAAAATTGTCTGAATTATAAATTGAATAGGGTTTTGACTTGTCGTTTATTCATCAATACAGAAGTACATTTTCATTTTCTGTTTCCCACTTCCGTAGTTTTACACGGTCGTTATAAGGTAGATTTCTGACAAAAATATTGACTTTTTCATCAAACTGAACCAAACTATGAAGCAGTTGATTAATTTGTGTAACAGTATTGAGTGAAGTTGAAAAATCATATACTTTATTTCCTTTCTTCACAACTTGTAAACTATACGAGCTACTAGAATAAATTAAATTAATTGCCAAAATAGACTTCAAAATAATCCTAACGTCTTTTTTTGTATCCTTGAATCGAATTGAAATATGTTTTGAATGAATTTCTATACTTTCAATTTCTTTTTTCTTTTTAGAGGGAGCAAATAGTTTTTTGTCTTTAAAAAACATGGATTTTATTCCTATGGTCATAATTGCTACAAATGTAATTCCTATTGAAAGTGGCGCAACTCCTTTAATCATTGTCAGAAGAATCAAAACAGCAGAAATACAAATTACCCAAATAGAAAAAACATTTTTTTGATAAAATGAACGCTCATCAGCCACTACTGGCTGATTCATAAAATGATTATCTGTTTCATTTGAAAACTCATTCGTATAAGAACTAGAAATTTTGTCATTACACTGAATCACATACAAAGGAGGACGAGTAACTCCACTAATTTCTAGCTTTTCACTTAAAGGAAATTTTCCTAATGTTTCGCTTTGATTGCAATGTGTCTTAGCTAAATAAAGCCACGTATCTTTTAAAAAAGCAGATTTACAAACAGCACAAAACACAATTTCATCGCCTTCTTTTATATCGTCGCCAGTAATTGGGTCACTTCTATTTTCATCAAGAAATGCCTTATGTCTAGGATTTTGTATTATATGAGTGTGCATAAATCTATATTTTTACTTTATTTATTCTGAATTGACTAACAAACAGACATTTGTTAGCTATTGCATTTTCGAAAATACAAAAAAGTAAGTAAATTTTACATTTTATGATTATTTATCTTGTCTTAATTGCTGTATAAAAAAGAAGGTCAAATAAAAAAAGTCTTTACTAGATTATTTCTAATAAAGACTTTTCTGTTTTTAAAATTATCAATCAAAATTAATAGTATATTATTCTGCGCTTAATTCTTTGCTAAACTTTGAAAGCAACTTTTCACAAAGCGAACGATTCATCAAATGTGTATAAATCTGTGGTGTAATATCACGAAGACGTTTAGAAGAACCGTCTTTAAACTCAATTTCAAGAGTTTTTTCTGCTAAATTATAAACAGCAGAACGAATTGTTTGATAAGAAAATGGAAAATGTCTCATGGTTGTGTGATTTTAGAGTAAAGGATAAAGAAATTATTTTTCCTAATGGCTAAGTTCCGAGTTAAAGCAAAATACTACTTTAATGGTCTATTAATATAAGTATTTTTTTTGAGAAATCATTCCATTTTCATATTTTTTTTTCAACAAAAAATAGTTAAAATTCTATATGTTATTTTTTCTTATAGTTGAGAAAAAGAAAGGCTTTTTTACTTCAATTAATTGCATATTTTGAATAATTAGTCAAAATTTGCGAACTTGATAGTTTATATCCAAAATCAATTATAATCTCTACTATGTTAAAGAAAAATTACTTTTTATCCCTCTTTTTAGGGATTTTTGCTTTCTCTAGTGTCTATTTGTCATCAGAGGCAATAGCACAAGATGATAAAAAAACAAAAATTAGTGTTACAGACATTTATTCGAATGGAACACTTTACGCAAAAAATCTACAAGGCGTAGATTGGACAAACAATGGTCAGTTTTATACTCGTATGGATGGTAATTCTATTGTTCGTTATGATATAAAAACTAATGAGGCTGTCGAAACTATTTTTGATGGCGATGCTTCCGACCCAAAAATTACCATTGCAGAATATTCTTTTTCAGATAAAGAGGACAAAATCCTTATTCAAACGAACCGTCAGTCTATTTATCGTCGTTCGTATGTAGCTGAATATTATGTAGTTGACACAAAGGATAAATCAGTAAAGAAATTATCAGAGAAAGGTCGTTCTGCATACTCTACTTTTTCTCCTGATGGCTCAAAAGTAGCTTTTTTTAGAGATAATAACCTCTTCTATACAATTTTATCAGACATGACAGAAGTTCAGATTACAGATGATGGACTTTTCAATAAAATCATAAATGGTGCAGGAGATTGGGTTTATGAAGAAGAATTTAGCCTTACAAAAGCCTTTGATTGGTCACCTGATGGAAAAAATTTGGCTTTTGTTCAGTTTGATGAGAGCAAAGTAATGGAATATAATATGCAATATTGGGCTGATAAATCTCAATTATATCCTATTGATTACAAATTCAAGTATCCAAAAGCAGGTGCAGATAATTCTACACTCAAAGTTTTTGTTTATAATTTGGATTCTAAAGAAAAAAAAGAAATTGATTTAGGAGAAGAAAAAGATATTTATGTTCCTCGTTTGCAGTTTACAAATGATACTGATATTTTGGCAATTCGTAGAATGAACCGTCTGCAAAACAAAATTGACCTTATTCATGCTGATATAAAAACAGGTAAAACTAAAGTAGTTTATTCTGATGAAGATAAAGATGGTTACATTGATTTTGAATATACTCAAGATTTGATTTATCTTGAAGATGGTAAGCATTTTATTGTTTCTAGTGAGCGTACAGGATACAAGCATTTGTATCTTTATACAATGGATGGAAAGCAAGTCAGTCAAATTACAAATGGAGACTGGGAAGTGATTGAGCTTTTAGGAGTAGAAGAAAAAGGATTAAAAGTACCGATGTTGTATTATATTTCTACACAAGATTCTCCTTTAGAGCGTCATTTGTACATGGTAGATTTGAAAGGTAAAAAAACTCGTAAGCTAACAGACAGACACGGAACAAACTCTGTTGATATGAGTAAAGATTTTGCTTTCTATATCCTTACCCATGAAAGTACAGAAATGCCTGTCAATTATCGTTTGTATCAAACAAAAGGAAATTTGTTATTGAGCAAAATTCAAGATAACGATGGACTTATTCAAACATTTAAAGAAAATGACTTGCCTCAAAAAGAGATTTCTTCTTTCAAAAACAGAAATGGTGAAACACTGAATTATCAAATTTTCAAGCCAGTAGATTTTGATAAGAATAAAAAATATCCTGTTTTGATGCACGTTTATGGAGGACCAGGTTCTCAACTTGTAACTGATTCTTGGGCAGGTGGAACAAACGACCTTTGGCACGGAATGCTAACTCAAAAAGGTTATATCGTAGTTACAGTAGATAATCGTGGAACGCAAGGACGTGGCGAAGCATTCAAAAAGGCAACCTATAAAAACCTTGGAAAGCTAGAAGTAGAAGATCAAATTGATGGAGCAAAATTTCTTGGTGATTTGCCTTATGTAGATAAAGACAGAATTGGTATTTGGGGCTGGAGTTATGGTGGTTATATGTCTTCTCTTTTAATGACACTTGGAGCTGATTATTTTAAAGCTGGAATTGCTGTTGCTCCTGTTACTTCGTGGAGATATTATGATACAATTTATACAGAGCGTTTCTTGCAACGTCCACAAGATAATCCTAGTGGTTATGATGATTTTTCGCCAATTACACACGCTGCAAAACTAAAAGGAGAGTTTCTGTTGGTTCATGGAACAGGTGATGATAATGTGCATGTTCAGAATGCTATTGCTCTTCAAAATGCGCTTGTAAATGCAAATCGTCCTTTCGAAATGTTCTATTATCCAGATAGAAATCACGGAATTTATGGTGGAATGACACGAATTCACTTATACAATATGATGACAAAATTTGTAGAAGATAATTTATAGAAATTATCAAAGACGAAAAAGTCTGAGCTATTTTTCGAATCCTATCAGTCAGATTTAATTCTAATTGATAGGATTTTTTACTTTTATTGATTACTTCTTCTTTCCATATAGGTTTGTAAAATCAAAACAGCACTTATTTTATCTACATTAGATTTATTACGACGGTTTTTCTTGCTCATTCCACCACTAATCATAGCATCTAAGGCAAGCGAAGAAGTAAAACGCTCGTCTTCCAAAGCAATCGGAATATCTGGGAAAAGAGTTTCTAATTTTTTCTGAAATTTTACCACGGCTGCTGCATTACTAGAAGGTGAATTATCTAATTTTTTAGGCATTCCCAATACAAAAACCTCTACAGGTTCGGTTTCTATATAATTTCTGAGATACTCAAAAACTTCTTTTTCGGCAACAGTTTCTAGAGCTGTCGCAATTATTTTTTCAGAATCTGTAACGGCTAAACCTACTCTTTTTTGTCCGTAATCAATGGCTAACAATCTTCCCATAATATATTTTTCTTTATACGAATTTTAAATTTTACTCAAAAATACACTAAAACAAATCCATTTTTGGTAAAAACTCTGATTTTATACTTAAATTTCACTTTTAAAATAAATTTGTTATCAAAATTTCAAAAAAATGATAAAGCAATTATCTTCAAAATTACTTATTGCAGGAATCTTATGTGCATTTTATGCGTGTGGAACTCCAAACAATACAGAAAGCACAACAGAAGCTGACTCAAATACAGAAATTCAGCAAGCTGTAAATGCAGAAGCAAATACAGAACAAGAAAATATGGAATATGCTGAAAAAGCAGAAGCAACTGAGCAAGCTATTGCATTTTATAACTCCTTGAAACATGGTTTATATGAAAAAACAGTTAAAATAATTGATAAAGAGAACTATGAAAATTTCTCAGATTTAGAATGGTTGGAACGACTCAAAAAAGAAGAAGAATCAAAGGGTAAAGTCGAAGGATATGCACTACAAACATCTAGTATTGAAATGCTATCAGATGGAAGTAAAGCAGTAAAAATGACTTTCGACGTAACTCGTAACGGTAAAAAATATAAAGAAGAGATGGATTTAATAAAAATGAACGGCAAAACTTCTTACCTTTTGAAAGAAATTGAGTTTGAAGCTGAAACTGCTAACACAGAAGAAGATGATGACTAATTTTTATCTAACCTATAAGGTTTTCAGAAACCTTATAGGTCTTTTTGTTTAATTAGAATTATTTTGTTCCAAAATATTGACTGGAAACTCTTTTTGCAAGAGCTGATACAGTTCTTTTTCTTCTAGTGTTTTTTGCTGTGCAAAATCTATAATTTCTATTGCATTATATTTCACACCCATTTTTTTAGTCAGAAAATCTGCCTTCGAATCATTGTATCCTGCTTTGATTTGATCTAAAACTTCAATATAAAAATTATAATCAGTTTGGCGTTGGCTACTCAAAACGACAACTGCCTTTTGTGGATTTTGTGAATAATTGTCTTCTTTTCCATAATTCATCAAATGCGTTTTGACAAGTTTTTTTATCTCTGAAATTGTTGCATTTCTGTCTGATTCAATCAAAATTTTATTTTCAGAATTGATACTAACTCTCAAAACATCTCTATCTAAAGCTGGTGTAGGCTCTACTTTTTGTTCTTGTTTTGGTGGTAAAGACATTGCAAATCCTTTTTCAGATGCTATTCGTGTACTGACTAAAAAAAAGATAAGTAATAAAAAGGCAATATCTGCCATCGAACTAGCATTAACAGTAGCTTTTTCTCGTTTAAGATTCATAAAGTTGAACGTTTAAATAATTAAAAAATGAGACCTAATTAGTAATTAATAAGCTGTTTTATATTTATTTTGAAGTAAAATCTAAAAGCTCGCTTTATTTTTGAATCCTTTTTTATCAAATTAGTAACAATTCTATTTTAAAAATCTTAAAGATTATAAACAACGTAACTTAAAAAAACTGCGTTTATAGATTAAATCTTGAATTGTACTAAACTAAAAAATTACACCTATTATTTTGCTGTTGTTGGTGTCTCACTGATGACTGACAAATAAAATATCTACCTATTCTATATAAAAAGAACAAGAAAATTATGAAAAGTCATATCAAAATTTTGTGGATTTATATTCTATCCTTATTTATAACTATTTTTATCACAAATGACTCTCTTGCTCAAAATGCAAATCAAGCCAATACTGAAAATTCAGTTTCAGACAAACCTTTTGTAGATTACAAACCTGTCTATAAAAAATGGCAGAACAATTATATTTTAGATAAAATTGATTATACAAAAGACCGTACTATTTTTCATTTTCGTTATGTTTCACATTATGAACAAGGCACAGCAACCTACTATGGTCCTGGGGAAGATTTAGCATGGTTTCTAAAAAATGATGAAAATCCAGCAGAGGTTTTCAAAATGATAGAAATAAAAAATATTGCTCGCAACGGAAAAGTAGAAATTCCTATACTCAATACTAAAAATCCTGTGCAACTTATCACACATGACAATGATGTTTTTACCTGTGAAGTTCATTTTCAAAGACTTCCAAATAATGTAAAAGTAGCTGATTTTATTGAAGGAATTGGGGCAGAACTAAAGACCAATCATTTCAACTGTCTTGATGTACAAATGAAAACTTTTGATAGTAAAGATTTGGGTTCGCAGCAAGATATGATAACTAATATCACAGATTTTCAGAAACAAGAAGGTGTAACCAACAATCCCATTCCAGAAATAATTGATGAGCCTACAACAGATCAGCGAATAGAAGACGAACAAAAAGTAGATGGCGTTTTTGCACAACGTTTTTTAGAACTCACTAACGAACTCAGAACTAAGGGTTGTCATTGTGGAGGTGGTTATTTTCCTCCTGTGCCAGAGGTTGCTTGGAGCGATACAGTAGCTTATGCAACAAAAGAATTAGTAGTAAATCTTTGGAAAACAAAAGGAATGACAACTGATATTGGTGGAAAAAATACTGTTCAACGACTCTCAGAAGTAGGAATAAAAACAGAAAAAGCGTATGAAAACATGTCGTATAGTTTTACAGAAATCGAACAGGCTTTTCGTGGTTGGAAGCTCACACCTCCACAATGCAAACGCTTAATGGATGCACGAGTAAAACGAATTGGTGCTGCAAGAAAAGATAAATATTGGTCAATGATTTTGATTTATTAATGTAGCTTACTCTTTAGAGTTAGATTTCAGAATGTACCGTAAACTTTAGTTTGCGTAGGAATTTAAAGTTAAACAAACTACTATTTTCAAGCCTTGAACACTCACAAAATAAATTCTCATTCTCATTTAGAATTTTTGAATGAAAAAAGACAAGACCCAATTACAGGAGATTTAATTATCGAAGGCGATGAAATCGTTTTTTGTCAAGAATGTAAATCAGCTTTTTTAAAAAGTTCGTGGGAGTATTTGAACGAAAAACATTGCAATCAAAACCGAACTTTAGCCACTTTTCCAGTAAAGAAAACGCTCAATTTAAAATCGAAGAGGCAATATTTTAAAGCGTATCTGCACAGCATTTCAGATTGGAAACAGTTTGATACTCAACTCAAAACTTTACCTTGGGTGCTTTCTAGTTTGAATATGAAGGAATATGAAAGAGAGAAAAAGAGTAATAAAGGATTTACTTTAACGAAATTCATTGCAGTTTCATTTTTACTCTCTTTGGTGTGGTTATTTGCTTTTTTATTCAATCTAATTTCTAGTCATCTATTTTTTATATCTATTCCGATTGGTATTTTATCATTTATAGCAATACTTGCAGGTTGGTCAAAAAGGATTTTAGAAGATGCTCGTTTCGTAGTTGATAAAAGTAATCCAACTCTAAGCATAGAAAAAGACCAAATCATCGTTTTTATGCCTTATAAAGAGCAAAAAGTAACTCTAGCAAAACACAAAATCGAAGAAATTGAACTTATTCCGAAAGAAGACAATAATTACAAATTACGTGTTTCATACAAAACAGGAACTATGTTTTTCTCCATGAATCTAAATCATTTAAAGTTTGAAACTTTGATAGAAACACTTTATGAGTGGTCAAATACCGTCAGAATTGATTTGACAAAAGTAAAATTTGCAGTAAGTGGAATGAGAGATTATAGTTATTTGTATGCTTCCTTGGATGATGATGATGAAAATCCGAATTTACTTTTGCCTTAGTGCTGTATTTGTAGGTTAAAGACTTGTCTTTGACTGCATTTAGTATAGTTACAATTCTTTTTGTTAAAGTTAAAGGCAAGCCTTTAACCTACTAATTTCAAAATCAACTTACCAAATAACCAAAAAAATCCCTTCACAGCTTTATAATTTTTATATTTTAATGATTCTTTGAAATGATATAATACAGAAATAGAAAGTGATTTATATTCCTCTTTATTTCTACACAAATAAAATCCTTTTTGACAGACTTTTAATGTAGAATAAAGATGAGGATTATTTTTTTTCTTGAATGTAGAAGAATGAGAATGATTTGTTTTTCTATAAAAAGTCAGATTTTCATTCAAAAAAATATATTTCCACTTTCTAGCACTTCGAACCCAAAAGTCATAATCCTCATACGAAAGTGATTCATCATAACCTCCTAACTCTTCCAAAACTTCTCTTTTAATAAGCATAGTAGGCGAACAAATCATCCCTCCTGCTCTTATGAGTTCTTTAAAGATGAAACCGTCTTTTGGTAGTTTTTTGTACCAATCAAAATAATAATTTCCTAGTTTGTTGCTGTTTTCATCAACTTCTTCATTTATTAGGGTAGCATTTGTAAAACAAACTCCTGTTTGAGTATCAGCACTTTCTAAAATCTTGACTTGTTTCTCTAGTTTATCAATTTCAAATTTGTCATCGGCTGCCAAATCGATGATATACTTTCCTTTCGAAATTTTGAAACCTTCATTAAAAGCTGCACAGTTTCCTCTGTTTTCTTTTAAATGAATAGTTTGAATAGGGTAAAGAGGAATTTCTTTTACAATTTTATCTATAATTTCTTTGCTGTTATCCGTACTAGCATCATTTACAATAATCAATTCCCAATTTTTATAGGTTTGATTAAAGACAGAATACAAAGCTTCTTCGATAAAATTGGAATGATTGTAACACAAGCAGATAATTGAAACCATTTTTAGATAGAAGATTCTTTAGGACTTTCGCAAATGTAAAACCTACAAAATTTCTGATTCAAGCATTGACGCTTGAATCAGTTTTATAAAATAAAAGTTTCGTGTATTTGCTCTATTTTTGAATCACTAGTTTCTTAACAGTAGTAAAATTTTTGTACTGACATCTAACTAAATACATTCCATTTTTCATAAAAGCAGGAAGTTTTATTTCTTTATCAGTAACAAAAGAAGAATATGGATCTAATGAATATTCTCCTAACACTTTTCCAGTTAAATCTATAATTTGAACAGCCTCTACTTTGCCATTCAAATTTATTTTATCTTTTGCAGGGTTAGGGTACAAAACTAAATTTTGTTGCCATAGCTCATATCCATTATTTTCTGTAACATCTTCAATTGCTGTAACGACATCTTCTTTTGAAAAAACAGGACGTAGCATCAGACTTCCATCAACAAATTCGTTTTGCTCCCAATAATTTCGAACATTAAAAAACATTTTGCTTTTAGAATCTGTCTGCAAATCCAATCCGATAGGTAACATATTTTCGCCTAATTGTTGAATTCCTATATAAATAGTGTCTGAAACATCAATAGAACGAGAAAGAGCAATGCGTTTAAATTCATTTATGTTATCAGAATATCTAAGAATGGTATTTTGAGTAAGCATAACAGAATCTTTGATTTCAGTTTTTGAAAAATCAATTTTTTTCCAAACTTTAATATTAAAAGTTTGATTTTCTACACTTGCTCCAATTCTTGCAAAATAAACATCTATATGAGTCAGAACGTCAGGTTGTGAGACATAATACTGATAAGCAAGTTGTCCAAATTTTTGATTGATTCCTGCTGCATATTCTGCTGTTCCGTCATCGTAAGCATAATAATCTTTAAATACAGAAGTTTGGCTAATTGTATCATTGCTTCTAGTATAAACTCCTCCAAAATTTTCATCTGGCTCTCTGGTATTTACTTGAAACTGATGCGTAATGGTCATCGAATCCTGTCCTTGTGGTAATAGATTGGCATAGGGAATAGCTACAATTTTTTTGTTTCTCTCAAAACCTTCAATTAATGTAGAAGAAGAAGCTCTCTCATCATCCAAACCATACCAATAACCTAAAATATCTTTTGTTTCTTCGTTTCTGACTTCACACAAATAAGAAATTACATTGAATGTTTTATCTAAATTATTTACAGTAGAAAAAATAGAATCTGTTAAAAACTGTGTTGTATCACTCCAAAAATGGTCATAAGGAACGGCCGAATAAGGTTTGATAAAATGAGTAGGAGATTGGCTTGTTGCTACATCCAAGAAAACAGTATCAGTGGCATTTCTATTTGTATTAAAATAAATATAATCTACATTCCAAACATCAAATGCTCCTGAGAGACGATTGTAAGAAGTAAAACGAAACTGCAAACTATCATGAAAAAACTTTTCGTCTTCTATTTTGAAGATAATATGTTCGAAGCGTTTGGTATCAATTCTGCCTCCTCTTTTTTCCCATTGTTGCTCCCAGTTTCCTTCATCATCCAAAAACTCTACTTTCAAAAAGTCTGTTGTATCAGGTGTTTCTCCATTTCCACGAGCCTGTACCATAAAAGAAAAGAAAAGTTCTTCACTTGGATCGACTAAGGTCAAATCAAAACGTTGAGAAGTAAGCGTATCTCCCAAACCCTGACGAGTTGGAAAAAGTTGGTCATAAGGCTTTCCATTTGCTGCTACACCATCAAAAGTAGCCACATTTTTTGTTGGTGGATTCAATGGAATTCCGTTATTGATAAAAACGCCACTCCCTTTTATCCATTTAGCCGAATCAGGCATACCTACTGAAGTAGTGGAAAAATCTTCAAAGAAAGGTAATGTAAGTAAGATTGTATCTTCTTCTATGCGTTGAATTTTACTCAAACGAGGAGATAAAGAGTTCGTTTTTTTAGTGTCTTTGAGTTTTTGAGAGCTGTTTTGAGTTTGAATAGGAAAAATCAAAATTTGAGCAACAGCTTGAGTATATATTCCTATACCTATAAAAATAAGCAGGAAAAGTGTTATTATCGTTTTGTTCATAACTACAAAAATAAGGAAAAATAGATTTTTTTATCGAATTGGAAGGTTAAAATTTAATTTTGTAGATATTTTTCCGATAAATAAAGTGGGAGTTGAGTGGATGTATTTTAATTTATTTACAAAGATAATTGTTTGTCAATAGTTATCAAATTTATACAGAGCATGTTCTTTAAAATCTTTGTTTTTAGGGGCAACATCTGTACTCTATGAAGTTGTTTAAGAATAGAAAAATTATGTTCTGTCTGCCACAAACCAAGGTTTGCAAATCCTATTCTATGGAAAAGTACAAAGTCTTTGATTGGTGTTTTTTAGCGTAGTCACACCAACAAATATACTTACAAAACCTATTCTTACTGTACCCTATTCTTAAACAACTTCTAAAAAACAAAAATGATTTATCAAAAATCCTGACTATTATTTGAATAGTTTTTTCCAAAAAGGTTTTCTAGGAGTATGACTTTTTCCTTTTACAATTTCATCTCCTTGCGTAATTTCATCCCCCATAAGTCCAGAGATAGGCTCTAATTCTTTATAATTCTGACACACAATCTTCAAGATTGCAGCTAGAGGGATAAATAAAACCATTCCAGAGACTCCCCATACAAATCCACCAGTTACTAAAGATAAAATAGCAGCTAAAGGATTCAAACTTACTTCTCCACCAATAATTTTTGGAGTAAGAAAATTTCCTTCTACAAACTGCACAGCCCAAAAAGCAATCAAAACATATAATGCCATTGTCGGACTATGATTCATGAGGGCATACAAAGCAGGTAAAAGCGCACCAACTCCTGTTCCTACATAAGGAATGATAGCCAAACAAGCAGCCAAAAAGCCAAAAAAGAAAGGAGAATCAACACCAATAATCCAAAGTGCAATACTATCTAAAAGACCAATAATAAAAATAATTGTTATGAGTCCCCCAATATATTTTTGTCCTACTTGTTGTACGTCTGCTAAAAGATGAGTAAAAGCAACACGATAATCTGTATGCACAAAACGCAACAATACTTTTCTTATTCCTGTACGATAAAGTAACAAAAGAAAAACATAAATTGGAACAAGTATTAATCCTGAGAAAAAGTTACTTGTCTGATTGAGAGTACCTGAAAGCAATGAGCTTTCTGTAAGCCAAGTTTGTGCTTTTTTGAGTAAACTCTCATCATCTAGTTTTGAGTTGGGAACAATTTTGTTATACTGTTCAATTCCTTGATGCACCAATCCTAATAATTTTCCTCTAAAATCTTCAAACTCACGCACAATACTGACTACTTGAGTAGAGAAGAAATAAAATAGACCAAACAAGCCCAATACAACAATAAAAAAACAAATGAGAATACTCAAAATACGAGGTAAACCTTTATTTTCAAAAAATTTACACATCGGATAAAGAATAAAAGAAATCAATACCGAATAAGTAAAAGGAATTAAAAGACCTTTAGCTTCTGTTATTGCAAAGACAAAAAGCACTAAAAAAGCGACAATGTAAAACGCTGTCTTGACAGAGAAAGGAAGTTTGGTAAATTGGAGATTATTTTCCATAAAAAGATAAAAAAAATAGAGTTTAAAAAATGATATTCCTGAAATTTGGATTAGAAGATGCAAATTTACCTAAAAAAAGCAAAACATAATCATACAACTACATTTTGCTTTTTATGTTGAATAAAGCTAGAAAAAAATTACCTTTTTTAAACTAAAAAGGTAAACGATAATGAGAAAGTTGAACAAAAAAATCAGAAACTGCACTAGGAATAAGTATTGCACTAATCACAAAGCCTGTTACAGCTCCGTATAAGTGAGCCGAATGATTGATATTATCAGATGAGTTTTTGCTTTGATAATAAGAATAAATCACATACAGAGTACCCAAAATAAATGCAGGAATTGGAATCGGAATTAATAATAGATATAAATCACTTGTAGGTTGAAATAAAATAGAAGCAAAAACAATCGCTGAAACTCCACCTGATGCTCCTAGCGAGCTATAAGCAGGCATATCTTTGTATTTAAAAAACGAAGGTAAATCAGAAATGATAATGGCAAACAAATAAACTCCTAAAAAAATAGCTGAACCCAAAACGTCTCCATAATTATTTCTATATACCTTTTCTACTACTCCTCCAAAAAAGAAAAAAGTTAGCATATTAAATCCCAAATGTGATAGTCCATTATGAATAAACCCTGACGAAAGAAGACGGTAGTATTCCTTATTTTTATTTGCCAAAAAAGGATTATGTAATAACTTGGCTTGTAGCTCTGGGTTATTAAATCCCAAAACACTAATAATGATTGTAACTACTAAAATAGCTAAAGAAACTGAAATGACCATTTTATATAAATTTTGATGTGAATTGCTCAATACAATTAGTAAGTAAACAAATAATCTAACGAAAAAATAAGTGTATTAGATAAAAATACACTAATTTTAAATGATTTTTAAAGGAATTTATAGAATTAAATTTCTTAAAAACAGAATTAAGTCAAATAAAACAACGTGCAAACGAAACACTATCAAAAAGAACTCGTTATGTAAATGAATTGATAGCTTTACTATTATCTTTTAAGAATAGTTTGTAGGATTTATTTAGTTAAACAAATCTATTAAAAGATAACTTTATTTAAGTAAATCATTTCAAAAATCATCCAAAAGTAAAAAAATAAAAATTGTGAAAGAAACTATATATAGAAGCATTGTAAAAGGAATCAGTTGGCGAGTATTTGCAACCATAGATACTATTTTATTGTCATGGCTCATTACAGGTCATTTTGGAGATGCCCTAAAAATCGGTTTAGGAGAAGTTTTTACCAAAACCATTCTTTACTTTTTACATGAAAGAGCTTGGAATCGTATCAAAGAGAGTGATAATCGTTTGCTTTCTCATGGTAAAAGTTTTTTAAAAGGTGTTAGTTGGAGAATCTTTGGAACAATAGATACCTTTATGATTGCTTTCTTCTTTACAGGAACTCCTTTTGCAGCTTCACAAATCGCAGCCTTTGAGGTAATTACTAAATTATCTCTTTATTATTTCCATGAGCGTGTTTGGGAACGTGTAATGTGGGGGAAAATAGACCGTACTCCTCATGCTACAACCGTTGAGGAATGTATAAATTGTCAATAAAACACGATTCAGAGATTAGCTTTCAAATTATTTATAAAAAACACGCAATAAAATAAATGAATCTATTGCGTGTTTTTTACATTTAAAAAAATGTTTTTTATTTTCTAAGCTGAAACAAAATCAACATTCAAAAATAAACGTTCTTAAACCATTAAACACGCTCCAAACTACTTTCTGTAATAATTTCACCTGTCATTTCTTTTGGAATTTCTATATTCATCAAACTCAAAATGGTAGGGGCAATGTCTCCTAGTTTTCCATCTTTGAGAGAATAATTATTCTTTATTGCTTCATTTGAAAGCAAAAACATGGGAACTTCGTTTGTGGTATGTGCTGTATTTGGCGTTCCATCTTCATTTTTCATTTTATCTGCATTTCCGTGGTCTGCAATAATGATAACTTGATAACCATTTTTCAAAGCTGCTTGAGAAACTTCTTTTGCACAAGTATCTACTGTTTCACAGGCTTTTATGGCAGCCTCAAAAACTCCTGTATGTCCGACCATATCAGGATTAGCAAAATTTAGACACACAAAATCAGGTTTGTTTTGATTTAAATCTTGTATGACTTTATCTTTTAGTTCAAAAGCATTCATTTCAGGCTTCAAATCGTAGGTAGCTACTTTTGGAGATGCACACATGATTCTGTTTTCGCCTTCAAATTGTTTTTCTCTTCCTCCCGAAAAAAAGAAAGTAACATGAGGATATTTTTCAGTTTCGGCTGCACGAAGTTGAGTTTTATTATTGCTCTCCAAAACTTCTCCTAGCGTATTATTCAAATTTATATCATCAAAAATGATTTTTACATTCTTAAAGCTTTTATTATAGTTAGTCATTGTAACATAATATACATCTAATTTTTTCATATCTTGCTCTTCAAAGTCTTGCTGACTCAAGGCTTGCGTTATTTCTCTACATCTATCTGTACGAAAATTGAAAGCAATTACAACATCATCTTTTTCTATTTTTGCTAAAGGTTCGTTATTTTCATCTGTAATAATGATGGGTTTCAAAAACTCATCTGTTACTCCTTCTTTGTATGATTCTTTCAAAGCCAAAACTGCATTTTTCACTTTTTTGCCTTCGCCTTTTGCCATTGCATCATAAGAAAGCTTTACTCTTTCCCATCGGTTATCTCTATCCATTGCATAATAACGACCAACTAAAGAAGCCATTTTTGCATTTGTAGTTTTCAAATGATTCTCCAAATCTGTCAAAAAACCTTCTCCTGAATTTGGGTCTGTATCTCTTCCATCTGTAAAACCATGGATAAAAATATTTTTCAAACCAGCTTCTGTAGCAAGTGAGGTTAGAGCTTTTAGATGAGAAGTATGAGAGTGAACTCCACCTTCTGAAATCAAACCCACAAAATGAAGTTTTACGCCTTTTTCTTTTGCATAACTAAAGGCATTTTGTAGTATTTCATTTTTATCTAATTCATTATTTTGGATAGCAGAATTTATACGAGCTAAGTTTTGATAAACTACTCTTCCTGCACCAATATTCATGTGTCCAACTTCTGAGTTTCCCATTTGTCCCTTTGGAAGTCCTACAAACTCACCATCAGTTCTAAGTTTTGAATTTGGATAATTAGTATATAAACTATCTACAAAAGGCGTTTTTGCTGCATCAATAGCTGAAACGGTTGCATCTTTAGCAATTCCCCAGCCGTCCAAAATCATTAAAAGGACTTTTTTAGTATTTTCTGTGTTGTTCATTTCTTGGTTATTGTGTTGTTAGCAATACGCCAACAAGGGCTTTATTTTTTATCAAAAACGAAGTTAAAAAAAATACTACAAAAATTAAGATTATCATCTTGACTTCTATTCTATAATCTACCCATTTAATCCTGTCAAATGGTCAGCAAGATGTAAATAATGCGCTCTTTCGTATTGTGATTTAGAAAGATTCCCATACATAAAATGAGGTTCGTAAGCCGTCTTATGATTTTCAAAATCGGAAATAGACTTTCTCACTCTATCAAAAGCAGCTTGTAAATTGCCCTCTTTTTCTATTGGCGTAGCATCTGGAATAGGGTCATTTCTATCGTGTATCATATAACCTTGTGCATCAAATTTTTCAAAAACTATTTTTCCTATAGTATTTTGAATAATTTTTGGACGATGTTTGGGAAATCCTACCAATGAATATTCTATACTTTGAGCGCAATGAACAAGATTTTGATGCAACGACCAATCTCCAATTAACTGAATTTTTTTAGAGTCTAACAAGACTATTTTTTCTAATCTATCTAGTTCTTCTTGGGCTTCTTTTAATGAAGAGAAAGAAATATTTCTCAGTATTTCTTTTTTTGTAGATAATTTGTGGTCAAGAGCAAAGCTTCCTCCTGCTGCTCCCACAAGAACAACACCTGATGTAATTGCTCCCAATTTTAAAAATTTGCGACGATTCATAAGTAATTATTTTTTGTAAGTAGTAAAGATGATTTATTTATTTTTCATAAGCTAGAAAGTAGAATTTTAAAATGTATTAAATAATTTCAAAAATCTTATATATCTATCAAAGTAAGTTTTATTTCATAATACGAAATAAAATTTGGAAAAGTTTCCTTTTTCAATACACTTTCATTCGAAAAACTCAAAAACCTTAAAATATTACAATAAACCATAGTTTTATTTTTATTGGTTGTTTGACAATTTTTATTCAATTATAAATTTTCAAACTAGATATTAATATGTCTGAAAATTTATTGTGGAAGAAACAGAATTGATAAAAACTCTAAACAAGAAAAATATATTTTTCACATTACTATAACATATCTTTTTTTACCTTCGTAGCTGTATATACTCAAACAGCAAATTATGAAAGTTACTGAAAGCGAGCAATTATTATTAAAACACCTTCAAGGAACAATTTCGCCTTATGAGCGAACTATTTTGATGCGTATAATTGAAGAAGGTGAGGAAGAAGAAGATGCTGAAAAGGCAGAATTACCACCTCAGAAAATTTTGGCATGGGAAGAAATTTGGCAAAGAACTAATTTAGAAACTCCAAATTTTGATACAAATAATAACCCTGAGAAAGAAAATAATGAGATTTTATCTTTTGAAGAAATTGTAAATCAAATCAATCAGAAATTGGGTTTTGAAGATATAGAAAGTAATAAAACAGACAAACCTAAAAAAGAAAAACCAACTCAAAACTCAACTCAAAATAGAACTGTTCCATCAGCAACAGCTTTATCAGAAAGAAAAGAGTTTGAAGAATTTGAAGAATCTGAACTTAAAAAACGATTAAAAAAACGAAAATCAAAAAATTCTTGGTTTGCTTTTTCTGTTGTGATTTTTTTTGCTATTGGTTTAGGCATTGGTTTGCAATATCTCAATAGTTATGTAGATAGCCAACCAAAAGAATGGCGAGACAAACTACTTTCAGATAGCTCAAAAGTACGTTATACAACAGATTCTCGTTTTGTTTTTCCAACTGAATTTAGAAGCGATGAAAGAGCTGTTCAGCTTGTAGGTTTGGCAGAACTAGAAGTAAAACCAAATTTAATTTCCTTTACATTAGATGCAGGAAGTTTCAGAGTCAAAACCAAAGAAGCAACTTTTGACGTATCTAGTCAAAATAGTTTATTCGTTTTCGTAAAAAAAGGAGAAGTTATCGTTTATACTATTTCAGATACACTAGCAAGGTTGAAAGAAAATCAATTGTTGCGTTATCATCCAAAATTGAAAAAGTGGGAAGTGAAAGAAATTGAGAAGTAAATAGCTTGCTAATCTAAAATTTCTTATCGTTTTTTGTATAAAAAATAGCCTAATAAATTATAGAAAAAATGAACGCTCAAAATATACAGTTACAAAACATAAAATACGTTTATTTCATCGGAATTGGTGGAATTGGAATGAGTGCCATTGCTCGTTGGTTTGCTCACAATCAAAAAATGGTGGCAGGTTACGACAAAACAAAAACACCTCTTACTCAAAACCTTGAAAATGAAGGAATCAAAATTCATTTTGAAGATAATGTCGACCAAATTCCAAAAGAAGTAAGAGAGTTTCCAGACGAAACGCTTATCGTAATTACACCTGCTGTTCCTAGTTCACATTCTGAACTGTTATTTTTTCAAAGAAATGGCTATACCATTCTCAAACGAGCTGCTGTTTTGGGACTTCTCACTCACTCTTTAAAAACAATTGCTGTTGCAGGAACACATGGAAAAACGACTACTTCGACAATGGTAGCACATCTTTTAAAAGAAGCAGGAATAAATTGCACTGCTTTTTTGGGTGGAATTTCTGCTAATTTTAATTCAAATTTGGTTGTCAATGATATAAATAATGCAAATGAAGTTTGGGCAGTTGTGGAAGCTGATGAATTTGACCGTTCGTTTTTACATTTGCACCCAACTCTTGCTGTAGTTACTTCGACAGATGCAGACCACTTGGATATTTATGGAGAAAAAAAAGAACTTGAAAAATCATTTGGCGATTTTGTAAGTCAGATAAAAGAAAATGGTCTTTTGTTCGCTCAAAATAATATAGCTGATTCGGTTAAAAGTTCTATACATGAAAATGTAGAATTGATAAATTACAGTTCTAGTAACAAAACTCAAATTTATGCTGAAAATATTCGTTTAGATGAACTTCAAAAAGACTCATGTCGTTTTGATTTTGTAGATTCTACTAATTCTCTAAAAAATGAACGTATAGAAAATCTACAACTCTTTATGCCAGGGTTTCATAATGTAGAAAATATGTGTGCTGCCATTGCTGTAGCTCGTAAACTTGATATTTCTACTGAAAAAATCAGAACTGCAGTAGCTAGTTTTAAGGGTGTCAAAAGGCGTTTTGAGTATGTTTTTAGAAGCAAACAAATTACTTATATTGATGACTATGCACATCATCCAACCGAAATTTCGGCTTTACTTTCTTCTATCAAACATTTATATCCAAACAAAAAAGTAACTGCTATTTTTCAGCCTCATTTATTTTCACGCACTAGAGATTTTCAAGAAGGCTTTGCTGAGAGCTTGAGTTTGGAAAATCCTAATGACCAACTTATTTTACTCAATATTTATCCAGCAAGAGAATTGCCAATTGAAGGAATCACTTCAGATATTATTTTAGAGCAAACAAAAGCTAAAAATAAAATATTACTTTCTGATACTGAATTACTTATTTATATAGAAGATAAAATTAATAAAAATGAGGTAGAAATTTTGTTGACAATAGGTGCAGGAGATATAGACCGTTTTGTCAAACCACTATCTGATTTCTTACACAAAAAAATATTTTAAATTTTATCAAACCTTTTTTGGTAGTTGCCGTTAATTATACAAGCAATGACCATTAATATAAGTCATTTTTAAAATTGCTTCATTTTTTTAAACTATAATTTTTATATTCCTATGAAATTCCAAGAAAACCTTAAAGACGCTCAAAATAAAGTCAAAAATAGAGTTGATAATTTTGATTTTGATTCAGTAAAAAATGATGCTAGACATTTAGCTCATGATGTACAGGATTATGCAAAACATAAAGCAGAAGATGTAAAAGAAACATTGACTGATAGTGTAGAAAAGTTTATTCCTTTAGCTCTTGCAGCTTATGGAGGAATCAAATCTTTTTATGGTAGTCAAAAAGAAAAATATACAGAAAACGATAATAGTTCAAGCGCAGCAACAAATGCACTTCTATTTGTAGCAGGTGCTGCAATTGGTGCAACTGTTGGTATTTTATTAGCTCCAGCAAAAGGTTCTGAAACTCGTGAACGTATTTCAGGCGAAACAAAAAGAGTGGTTGCAAATGCAGAAGCAAAAGGCAAAAAACTTGCTAATGAAGCTCAAGAAATTATCAATAAAAATACAGAAGCTGTAAAAACGAAATTTCAAGAAGGAAAACAAAAAGCTACTACATTAGCTAACAATGCTAAAGAAAAAGCAAATTCTAGTGTAAACTAAAAAATTCTCTCTTTTTATTTTATTTATTAAGTGAAATAAAAATCAAAACCAAGATTTAGTAAAATAAATCTTGGTTTTTTTTGTGCCTAATACAGGATTCTTTCATTCTTTAGTAAAAAAGATGGTAATTTAGTATATTTAATAGTGTTAGTAGTTTATTTTTTACAATTTTTAGACGTAATAACTAAAATTATGGATTGATTTTAGTGGATTATAACTTAGAAAACATCCTATTACACACAATTAATTATAATTTATGAAAGATAAAAATTTACTCTTTTTGTTTCCCCTTTTATGTACTATTTTATCTTCATTCAATTTTTATCATTTAGAATCAAAATCAGTAGAGAATGAAGTGTTTTTAGGCTCAATTCCTAGAAAAGACCGAGATTGTATTGTAGAAAATTATCAAAAAATAGAACTTTGTCTAATCGAAACATTTAGTAAAGAATGGTATGATGATTTATGTGAACAAGATAAAGCAAGTAATCATCGCTTCTACTTTCATATTATTACCAATTCACAAGGAAAAATATTAAGCATAGAAAAAGACAAACTTTTTAAGGGAATGACAGAATACGAATTCGAACAGTTTGCTCTTAGCTTTAAAAGAAATTATGATGTTTGTATCTTTCCTCCTCGTGGAAGCACTTTGCAAGAGTTTAAAGCAAAACATGGAAACCGTTTGCCTTTTACTTTTCTCTATTTTCCTAGTAAAACACGTGCTTTTTTGGAAAACTGGAGGTCAAATAATGGGTAATTCAAAAAATAAAATAAATATATAAATGCCCTTATAAACAAAAATCTAAGATTGACTTAGTATTTATTTTATGAAAAATATCCTTCTCAAATTGTCTTTGAGTATTCTACTCTTCTTTTCGATTTTTATTTTTTTTGATACTACAGGCTTTTATGAAATAGTAGAAATAACATCTCTTTTAGTTCGTCAGTATTTTGGACGCTTTTATCTTTATCTAGGTCTTTTTTGTGTCTTGTTTATTTTAGGAATTGCTTTTTCTCCTTTAGGGAAACGACAATTAGGGAATCTAACAGGAAAATCAAAAAGTGATAAAAAGCTAAAACCAGAATACAGTCTTTGGGCATGGATAACAATGTTATATAGTGCAGGAATGGGAGCAGGAATTTTACTTCGTGCTGTTCAAGAGCCTGTATTTATGTCTCAAAACCCACCACTTAAAACAGGTATTTCTGCTGATGTTTTGGCTTTAGAATATACATTTTATCAATGGGGCTTCACAGCTTGGGCATTTTATGGACTTTTTGCCCTTCTAGTTGGATATTATTTTTTTGAGAAGAAAAAACCTATTTTAGTTAGTGCTACTTTAGGAGATTTGCCCAACAAAATATACTCAAAAATAATTAGTTTATTTGTCGATGTTTTAGCTATTCTTACTACTATTTTTGGTTTAGTGGGTGCGATAGCATTAGGAACAACACAAATAAATGGAGGACTAAATCATTTGTACGAAAATGGAATCACAAGTAGCTTTGGATTTGAAACTACTATTTTACTAACTATTCTTATTTGTGGATTAGCTTTTTTGTCTGTTTGGAATGGAATCGATAAAGGAATAAAGATTATTTCAAAAGCTAATATAGCTGTTACAGCTTTTTTACTTCTTTTTATAGTAGTCCAAAGTGATTTTTTAGAGGTAATGATTCTTTTTGCCAAAGCACTTTTTCATTACATTATTGATTTTATTCCTCTTAGTTTAGCTATTGGAAAATATAATGCAGGGGAAGAGTTTTTGACAGATTGGACGTATTATTATTGGGCATTTTGGTTGGCTTGGAGTCCTTTTACAGGAATTTTCATTGCTCGTATTTCACAAGGTAGAACGATTAGACAAATGATTTTGGGAGTTTTAATTTTACCTTCTCTAGGTACTTTTATTTGGTTTGCTTTCTTTGCTAATTCAGCTTTTGTATTTATTGATACATTAGAAACCTATCAAAACGAATTTGGAAATGTATTTACTTCCCTTTTTGTTTTTCTGAGTAATTATCCTCTTTCTAGTCTCACCAACTTTATTGTTGTTCTACTTCTAATTAGCTTCTTAGTCACTTCGGTAGATTCGGCTGTTTTTGTTTTGAGTATGTTTACTGATGATGGAAAATCTGAGCCTAAGCGTTCTCACCGTCTTATTTGGTCTATATATATAGTAGTTTTTGCCATTGCTGTTTTACTTTTAGGAAAAGCCAAACCAGATATTGATGTTTTGACAGCACTTCAAAAACTTCTTATTATTACCTCTCTTCCCTTTGCCTTACTGATGCCTATAATGAGTTTTATTTTTCTTAGAAATATTTATTTTGATAGAAAGAATAAAATAGAATAATTCTGATGACTGGTGCTATTAAATATTTTCACACATATAGAAGTTGTTTAATAATAGAAAAAAACAGTGTTCTTGGCATATAGAACACAGATAAAGCATTCATTTTTATTGACGTTTTTTTTTATATACCTGCCCAGTATTAAGTGAAGCTAAAAAAATAAGTCAAAAATTTCGTATCTTAGTAGTTCTATTACTTTCTTATCCTTTTGTGTCATTTCCTTCAATTCCTTTCTGACACAAGGATAGACATACCATTATTTCTATAAAAATCAAGACTTTATTTCTATAGATTCACTTAAAACTACTTACTATTTTTTACTTTACTATTTTTTTTGAATTAACATGCAAGAATTAGAATACCCAATCTATGTTTTTAATAGACCTGTGCGAACTCCAATAAGCAAACACAATCTTTATTTAGAACTTGAAAAACTCAAAGAAACAATGGATAAATTATCTTTCAAAAAAAAGGAGAAAGATATTATCAGCTGTATTTTGGGAACTTATTTCAATGAATTAGAAAATAAATCAAAAGAACTAGAATATCAGCTTATAAAACAAACTGAATATGCAGCTGTATTCTATGTATGGTGTTATGGAGAGGATTGTGAAGAGCTTATAGAAGCTGTCGAACATTGTAATCCTATGTTTTTGCAAGGAGGAATTGATAAACTTTTAGAACTTTTTAGTGATGCTTTTGATGCTGCTAAACACCCTTTTCACACACTTCCTATTGCGAATATTGTCAAACAAACATTATCTCCAATAGAAATACAAAAAGGTCAAACCAACGGACAAACAGGAATGACAAAGTTTATTCATAAAATCACTATTGGTGTATGACAGAAAAAGAATTTCCTATTTATGCTTTTGAAGAAAGAAGAAGGTTTGGAGTTAGTATGCAAGAAAGCAAAAGTGATATTGAACCATTAGAAGATTTTTTGGATAATCAAGAGGTAGAACAAAGACATGCCATTTTTGAAATTCTTTTTGCAAACCAATCTCAACAATATAGAAGAGATACAAATTCAACCTATCAAGTTATTCGATATAAAAATTATATTTTACTTGAGTTTTTGATAGAACATTATGATTTTGAAGATTTAGATAAAGTTTGTTATGAAATAGAAAATTGTAATAAAATATTGATTCAAGAAGGAGATGAAGGTCTGAAAAAAATGATTAAATTGTTAATGCGAGGAACTCGTTCTCCGATTTTTTTAAAAGAACATTACTTTGAATATGATAAGACACTTCTATTTATACTTCGTTATATCAAAAACCCAATCCAAGTAGAAAAAACAGACCAAGAACAAACATTGAAAATCACTTATAAAATTGATTTATAGAAAAAGTAGGGACAAGATATATTATCCCTACTTTTAAATAGTTTAACTTGTAACTGTATTCAATTCTTTAGAATAATAAAGAAGCGTACTACAATTTTCTTTTCTTAATGTCTTTTTAGCCGTTTGCATCAACTCTTCTTTTGTAACTTTTGCCATTTGTTCAGCTATTGTATTTACCATTTCAACATCTCCTAAGATTGCATAATAGGCAATATTCATAGCACGATTTAGCACCTCAATTTCTGAAAAAATATGTGAGGCTTCTGCCTGATTTTTTACTTTTGTAAGTTCATCATCAGAAATTCCATTTTCTAAAAAGTCATCAATTACAGTTTGAATGGCTTCTTCGCCTTGCTCAGGTGAGTAAGCAGGATTTAGTTTTCCAGAAATAACTAATAAACCTTCATCTACCGAACCCATAATATATGCTCCAATAGAATTGAACATTTCCTTTTCTTTGACAAGTTTTTGATATAAACGAGCTGATTTATCTCTTCCCAAAACATCACTTACCAAATCAGTAGCATAATAATCAGTTGCTTTCCTATGTCCCATTCTATAAGCCTTATAAATAGCGTTTAAAGGAACTTTTGCCTCTACTTTTTTGTGTCTAGCTTCAGTTTGTGGTGGTTCGTTTTCTAAGTTTCTCATAGGTCGGTTTCCTTTCGGAATATCTCCAAACCATTTTTTAACCATCTTTTCTACTTCGTCTTTTTCTACATTTCCTGCTACTACCAAAACCGCATTATCAGGTCTATAATGTTTGTAAAAAAAGGCTTTTACTTCCTCTAAAGTTGCATCTTCAATGTGCTTGATTTCTTTTCCAATGGTTGCCCAATTATAAGAGTGTTTTTGATAAACTAAAGGGCGTAAATGAAGCCAAATATCACCATAAGGCTGATTCAAATAACGCTGTTTGAACTCTTCAATAACTACTTTTCTCTGAACTTCCAACGAATTATCATTAATAGAAAGCGACAACATTCTATCAGCTTCTAACCAAAGAGCTGTTTCTACATTGGGCGCAGGAACAACTGTGTAATAATTGGTTACATCGGGCGAAGTATAAGCATTATTCGAACCTCCAACTTGCTGTACAATTGTATCAAAATTTGGAATATTTGCAGAGCCACTAAACATTAAATGTTCGAATAAATGAGCAAAACCTGTACGTTCGGGCGATTCATCTCTTGAACCCACATCGTACATAATATTTACTGTAGCTATTGCAACCGTTTTGTCTTGGTGAACATAAACACGTAAACCATTATCAAGTGTAAAGTGTGAAAAGTCAATCATAAATGTGTGGGGCGTGGGTTTTGGAATGTAAGAAGAGGAATTAATGAATATTAGGAAAATAGGTTAATCTAGTAAAAATGTCATTTCTTCACAAGCTTTACTTGGAATAAATTCAATCAATTCATAATCAGCTAAATTATTAATTTTAAAAGGGTCTTTATCAATTATTTCTTCTAAGATTGCCTTTATTTTTATATTAGACAGTATTATTCCTCCATTTCGTGGCACTTTTCGTCCAGAAGCAATAAAATTTCCTAGTTGATATTGTTCATTTAAGAAATCAATATGTGTATCCAAAAATTTGTCAATATTCTCTAATTGAGTTTTATAAGTTAGGTTTATAATAAACATTTTTGATATTGTTTGTTTTATAAAATTAGTTTTCGTGTTTTAAAAATTTCTCATAGTCTTTTTGTAATTCATCCGTAATAAAATTTTTAAATTCTATGTTTTCATCAACTTCTTTCAAAATTTCTATTAAAGAATTGATTTTCCCTTCGTTGGTAAACATCTTATTAACAATAATGATAGGCGTACCTTTTACCAAACAAGCACCTGAACGAAAATTACCTTTTTCATAACGAACTTTATAACCTCCCAACTCAAAAATGTTTTCTAATTTATCTAATGTTTCCTTTGTGTATCGCATAAAATCTCATTAAGTAAACAGACTTCCTAGTCTGTTTTTATAAACATGTATTTTTCTAACAGGCTGGAAAGCTTGTTATACAGTTCAAAATACAAAAAAATATTGTTCAAAAACAAGTAAGAAATAAGTGATGAGCTTATCGTTTACTAAATGTGATAACTTTACTTTACAAAAATGGTTAAGATTATATCAAAAATTAACCATAAATCTTTACCCTTCTCACTCTAAAGAGTGAGCTACATTATGAAAAACACTTTTTTAACTTCACTTTTAATTCTTTCACTTCTTACAATTACATTCATGTTTTCTAATTGTGCCTCCAAAAAATATGAAAATATAGCTTATTTGGATAAAGCCGTTTCAGAAAAAACAGCTAACCAACCTTTACCAACTCTCAATATTTTTTCGCCTAAAAAACTCAAAAAGAATCTCAAAAAATTTGATTCTAAAAATGAAAAATTACCTGTTTTGATTTTTGTTCATGGTGGAAATTGGAATAGTGGCGACAAGAAAACATACAATTTTTTTGGTAAAAATTTCGCTAAAAAAGGAATTGTAACTGTTGTTGTTGGTTATACGCTTAGTCCAAAAGCAAACTATGACGACATGGCAAAACAAGTTGCAGCAGCTATAAAATGGACAAAAGAAAATATTGCAGACTATAATGGAAATCCAGATAAAATCTTTCTGACAGGACATTCAGCAGGAGGACATTTGATTGCGCTTTCTACTATGAATCCAAAATATGAAGTAAAAGATAATACTGTTTCAGGTCTGATTTTGAATGATGCAGCAGGTTTGGATATGTATAATTTCTTAAAAAAAGACCCACCAACAAGCAATAGTAACTACGATACAACGTGGACAAAAGACCCAGAAACGTGGAAAAAAGCATCGCCAATTTATTATATTGATGAGAAAACGCCACCGATTATGATTTATTTGGGTAAGAAAACCTATGAATCTATCAAAGTTTCAAATAGAGCTTTTTTGGATTCTTTGCATCAATTTCAGCCGAATGTAGAACCGATTTTACTCAACAAATCACACGTTCCGATGATGGTTCAATATTTCTTTCCTTGGAGTAATCGCTATGATGAAATTATTAAATTTATAAAGGAGAATTAGAATGAATTAGCGAGTGATTTATATGATTACTATGATAATTACAGGATAATACATTTTAATTTCAAATGAAAATAATTGTCTTTTTTATTCTGCATTTCATCTTAAAACCGATAGCTCGGCGAAGCCAAATCATATAAACCACTCGCTAATCAGTTACAAGTAATTCTATTTCAAAATAATCTCTAGCAATTTATCATAGTCATTCTCAATAGAAAGTTTCTTTGCCTTCGATAAATCTACCTTTTCAGATTCATAATTTGGAATGGCTTTTTGTATAATTTCTGAAAATTTTTGTGGGTGTGCTGTTTCTAAAAATAAACCAAGTTCATTTTCTTTTAAACTGTTGTGCAAAGCTAATTTTCCAACTGCTCCGTGTGGGTCTAAAAGGTAATTATTTTTCTCAAAACAATCAGCAATTTCTTTTATAGTAGAATTATCATCGATTGTAAAAGCCGAAATATCTTTTTTAGTTGCTTCTAAATTGCCTTTGTATAAATATTCTATTCGTTCAAAATTACTAGGGTTTCCCACATCCATCGCATTCGAATACGTCAAAACAGATGCTTTTTGTTCGTACTTTCCTGTTTGGAGATAATTATAAAATGTGTCATTTGCATTGTGAGCAGCTATAAAACGCTCTATTGGCAAACCTATTTTTTTGGCTATAAGTCCTGCCGAAATATTTCCTAGATTTCCAGAAGGAACAGAAACAACTAGTTTTTTACCTTTTAAATTATCCTCTTTTTTTAATTGTTTATACGCCAAAAAGTAATACAACATCTGAGGAAGTAAACGAGCTACATTGATAGAATTTGCACTACTTAGCGTTACTTTTTCTCTTAATTCTGTATCATTAAAGGCTTCTTTTACAAGTTTTTGGCAATCATCAAAAGTTCCTTCTACTTCAATGGCTTGAATATTTTTGCCTAAAGTTGTCATTTGAAATTCTTGATACGGACTTACTTTTCCTTTTGGAAACAAAATCTTTACATCAATTCCTTTTACATCAAAAAAACCGTTGGCAACTGCGCTTCCTGTATCGCCAGAAGTAGCAACTAAAATAATTACATTTTGAGTAGTAGAACTATTTTTACTATAAAAATGCGACAAACACCTAGACATAAAACGTGCGCCAACATCTTTAAAGGCTTGTGTTGCGCCATGATAAAGTTCTAAAGAAAAAATGTTATCTTCTACCTTTACAACAGGAATAGGAAAGTTTAATGTTTCTGCAATGATTTGTTTTAGCTGCTCATCATTTAAAGAATCTTTTACAAACGGCTTCAAAACTTCAAAAGCGATTTGATGGTCTTCTAAGTTTTCGATATTCTCAAAAAAAGAAGTCGGTAAACAAGGAATACTCTCTGGAAAATAAAGACCACTATTTTTTGTAAGTCCATTGATGACAGCTTCTTTAAAAGAAACTTCTTCCTCATTGTTTGTTCCGTTTTTTCTTGTGCTAAGGTAATTCACTAGATTTGCATTTTAGAGATGATATACTTTTTGACAAATTTACTATGAAAAATTGTTTTTTCGTATCTTTATGAAAAGCGAAATGCAATTTTTAAACTAAAAAACTATGCAATTAACAATAGAAATAGAAAACCCTGCTGATATAGATATTTTATTGGCTATTTTCGAACGTTTCAAAGTCAAAATCATAAACGAAGTAAATACTAATACAACTACTTCAAATCTTAAATCTCCTTTGTTTTATTTAGATAAATTAGCAGCACAAGGAGGTATTTCTTCTATTCCAAATCCTTCGAAATGGCAAAGAGAAACTAGAAATGATAGTAATTTACCTTTTAGAGATTAATTGAAAAATGGAAATTCTAGTAAAAGCTATATTTATTCTATTACTCTTAACTTTGGTAATTACGCCATTTTTAATAGGAAGCATCTTGGATAAATTTGAACTGACATATAAGTTTATGATTTATCTATTCTTGAGTATTGTGATTACTTTTTCTATCTCCTTGATTTTAGGTTGGTGGTCAGATTTTTCTACAAAAATACTTTTGTCTTATTACGATTATGATTTAAAAACAATGGGTGGTGATAGGTTTAGGGATGTTGCTAATGAAAATGCAGAAAGAGTTAAGATATTATTGATACATTATTATGGAGTAGGTTGGATTTTGAAAGTATTTATGATATATGTTTTTTATCTTCCCTATCTCTTGTTTGTATATTTGATAACTTACCTTTTTAGAAAAAAGAAAAACAGAAAAAAATGGGCTATGCAAAAGAAATAAACTGCTATAAAAACCAGTTTTCTCAAACATAGAATGGGAAACTATAAAATCTTGAGAACATTTGAGAGAGAATAAAAATAAATACAACAAATGATAGAACTAAAACCCTTCTCAAAAAACGACTTCAAAACTTTCAAGAGTTGGATTCATGACGAAGAAGGACTCATTCAGTTTGGAGGAGAAATGTTTGTTTTTCCCGTTACAGATGAGCAGTTGGAAAATTATATCCATAAAAAGGATATTGAACCTTTGAAAGTCGTTTGGAAAGAAACAGGCGAAACTATCGGACATTGCGAACTCAATTATCAAGACGGAAATAAACGACTTTCACGTATTTTGATTGGAGAAAGTAAATGGAGAGGTAAAAAAATAGGAGAACAAATTGTCCTCCAAATGGTAGAGTTATTTTTTGAAGATGAAACTACAAAAAAGGTAGATTTGAATGTTTTTGACTGGAACAAAGGAGCTATCAAATGCTATGAAAATGTAGGCTTTGAAATCAAACATGACAAAACTACCCTTATGAAAGTAGGCAATAAAACGTGGACAAGGCTCAATATGGAATTAGAGCGCAAGTAAAGGAAACGATTTATTTCAATTTTACAGCCGTTCCGTAAGCAAAAATTTCAGAAGCTCCTTGCGAAATCATAGAGCTTTCAAAACGAATATTTACGATGGCATCAGCTCCCAGTTGTTGTGCATCTTGGATAACACGTTCTAAGGCTTGTTCTCTTGATTGAGCTTGTAATTTTGTGTATTCTTCAATTTCTCCTCCAATAAAATTTTTGAAGGCTGCCACAAAATCTCGTCCTGCATTTCTAGCTCGGACAGTACTTCCTCTTACAAGTCCTAAAACTTCTGTAATTTCTTCTCCATGAATTGTTTCTGTGTTTGTTACTAACATAATTTTATGAGGTTTTGATGATAAATAATTGGTTTGCTAATATATCTAAAAAACATCAAAATTCTATTTTATAAGCAATATTTGGGATAACTAAAGATTCTTTGTGAGCATCTATGCTACCCGTTCTGAAATTATATCTATATCCATAAAATTCTTTTGCTGCAAGTGCATTCAAGACCTGTAACGACCATATACTACGGTGTTTTGGTTTGTTTTTCTGATAATTGAAAGACACATGAGTAAGGAATGGATTTGGTTTCTGTTCTGCAAAAGCACGATTTTCATCAAAAACAATTTCTTGATTCGAAATGGAAGTTGCATAATCCACAGGCATAATACGCTGTCCTCCTTGGTAGGCAATTCTCAAACTAAGCCCTAGTACATTATTATTTTTATTACCAACACTCCACTCTTTTCCAACTAAAAAATTACTAACAAACTGTTGATTAAAACGAGTATCACGCCAAACTTTATCTCCTCCTTGATAGGTAGAGTTGAATAATGAGAGTGTAAATAAATAGAAAAAACCTTTATCCAAAAACTTTTCGGCTGTAATATCTATACCATAATTTCGCCCCTTTCCTTTATTAACAAAAGCATCATTGATAAACCAACTTTGAGTTAAATTAATTAGAGAAGTAGAAGTATTTGCAATCACAGGAACATTAAATAGTTCTTGATAATAGGTTTCTACTTTCAAACGCAGCGTAGAAGAAAGCATTTTTTGATAACCCAAAGTAAAATGATGTGCCTTTGTAAAATCTAAATCTTTATTCAAATATTCAGAGGTATTTCTGTCTTTTACTAAGTAAATATAAAGTGGCTCAACTCGGCTATGAAGTCCATATCCAAAAGTCAGCGTTTGTTTTTTGGGTAATCTATATTCAAAAGACAAACGAGGCTCAACACTAAACTTTTCAGTAATGGCTAAATATTGAAAATGACTTCCAATATTCATCGTAAAATTAGGACTTACATCTATTAAAGATTGTGTATAGGCTTGAAAATGAAGAGCTTGGTCATTCGATTTTACCAATGTTTCCAAATTATCAGTTTGTTGTTTTTGCTTCAATTCTATATCATACTGCAAAAGGTTGGTAATAATTCCTGTGCGATTGATATGTTTTTTGCCTAATTGGACATTCAAATAACTAGAAAAAGTATGTTTGAGAAGGTTATTTTTTATTTTATTAGTAGGCTGTAAAATGTCTGTTTCTGTATTTAAGCGACTTGTCTTGATAGAAATTCCACTTCCAGAACTTGTAAAATTAGTATTCAAATAACCTATTTTTCCTAAACGAATACGATGGTTTAGTCCTACTGCGCCCATATATTGTTTGTTGTCAGCTTCTTCAAAATCACTTTCATACTGACGTTCTGTCGAATCTTCTTGAACAAATTGTCCTGATTTATCTAAGGCACTAATTCCCCAAATTGAAAATGTACCTGCTTTTTTGGTGGGTAAATTAATCTTAAAAGTAAAATCTTGATAGTTTGTTCCTCCTGCATTTTCGGGTAATAAAGGAGAAATCAAACCCAACATAGAATATCTATAATTAAAAATATAAGAGGCTTCTTTTCCTTGTTTGAAAGCTCCTTCTGAAGCAAAATCTACTCCCAAAGCACTTACTTGAAAAGCATGAGTTCGTTTATCTGTTTTTCCATTTCGGATTTTTATATCAAATACTCCTGATAAAGCATTTCCATATTCAGCAGGAAAAGCACTCAAAAGAAAATCTGAATTTGCAATCAAATGACTGCTCAATGCTGTCAGTCCTCCACCACCAAACGTTTCTAAATCAGCAAAATGATTAGGGTTCGGAATTTCTACCCCCTCTATACGCCAAAGCATTCCCTTTGGGCTATTTCCACGCACAACTACACCATTATTGTCTATTTCGCTAGTTGCTACACCTGCAAAAGCAGAAGCCAAACGAGCAGGGTCATCAAATCCACCTGCATAACGACGGGCTTCTTCCATGCTTAGTGTTTTTCCTCCTGATAAAATCATTGCATTTTGTGGTGTTCCATGTTCTTCTTGTGCTATAATGACGACTCCTTCCAATTCAAAACCATCATCTTTCAAACGCATTTCAACTACAGTTTCATTAACTGAATTGACAATCACTTCCATCTGACGAGTTTGAAAACTCACATAACTTACTTGCAAAATATGACGACCGATAGGAACATTTTTAATTTTGAAATTTCCTGCACTATCTGTAGTAACTCCCATTAGAGGTTCTATATCTAATATAATTACATTGGCAAAAGGAACAGGTTGTCCAGTTCCCTCTTCCAAAATTTTTCCACTGATGGTTTGTGTAAGTGTTTGGCTATTTGCCTTACCAATTAATAATAAAGAAAAAAGAGTGAGTAGTGTAAATTTTGATAAATTGAAAAATGAATGAATTGCAGTTTTGTAAAAAGCAGCAAAATTAGTTTTCTTATTATTTGATTTATTTTGTAGTGTTTTCATTGTTGCGTTTTAAATTTGAGTGAATTAAGAAACTTTCTTTACTCAAACGACGCATACAAACCGTACTTACCCTACCTTTGTATTTATTTAAATCTTGTTAATTATTTTATTAGCTTACTCTGCCTTCACTTTTTCCTCTCTCAAATTCTGTAATTCTTGCCATTCATCACGCAGTCGTGCAGCTTCCATAAAATTGAGTTCTTTGGCTGCCGTTTCCATTTTTCGTTTAGTTTGGTCAATTACTTTCGATAGTTCTTTTATATTCATTCCCTTAATAACTGGGTCAATAACGATAGTCATTTTAGATTCTTCATAGAATTCTTTTGGTAATGATTTAGCATCTGCAACCGAAGTTTGTTGCATAATAGCTTCCTTAGATTTGAAAACAGTTGTTGGTGTAATTCCGTTGGCTTCATTGTATTCTTGTTGGATTTTACGACGACGGTTTGTCTCATCAATCGAAAGGCGCATTGAAGGGGTAATTTTGTCAGCATACATAACGACATGACCATTTGAGTTACGAGCAGCACGTCCGATAGTCTGAATAAGCGAACGTTCGTTTCTCAAAAATCCTTCTTTATCTGCATCTAAAATTGCTACCAAAGAAACTTCTGGCAAATCCAATCCTTCACGTAACATATTTACTCCAATCAAAACATCAATTACTCCCAAACGAAGTTCACGAATAATTTCTATTCTATCCAAAATCTTTACGTCAGAGTGAATATAACGTACTTTCATTTGTAGCTGCTCAAAATAACGACTGAGTTCTTCTGCCATTCTTTTGGTAATTGTGGTAACTAAAGCACGTTCTCCATTGGCTATCGTTTTATCAATTTCATTTAAAAGGTCGTCGATTTGTGTGCGTGTTGGACGAACTTCAATAAGTGGGTCAAGAAGTCCAGTAGGTCGGATAATCTGCTCTACAATAACACCCTCACTTTTCTGCAATTCGTAATCAGCAGGAGTAGCTGTAACAAAAACAGCTTGATCAATCATCGATTCAAATTCATTGAAAGTAAGTGGACGGTTATCAAGCGCAGCAGGTAAACGGAAACCGTGATCGACAAGTGAAATTTTACGAGAACGGTCGCCTCCCCACATCGCACGAATTTGTGGAACAGTTACGTGGCTCTCATCAATTATCAATAAAAAATCTTTTGGAAAATAATCTAACAAACAAAATGAACGTTCGCCAGCCTTACGATTATCAAAATAGCGTGAATAATTCTCAATTCCAGAACAATAACCTAACTCTTTCATCATTTCCAAATCCGATTCGGTGCGTTCTTTTACACGAGCAGCTTCTTCAAAACGTCCGTCATTTTCATAAAAACGGATTCGGTCTTCTAAGTCAATTTCTATTTCTTCCATCGCTCTTGTAATAGTGTCTTTGCTCGTTACAAACAAACTAGCAGCAAAAAGAAGCATATAATCTTCATCATTGATTTTCTTTCCCGAAACTGGATCTATGCGCTGAATTGCCTCTATTTCATCTCCCCAAAAGTAAATTCGGTATGCAATATCAGCATAAGCAGGATAAATATCGACCGTATCTCCTTTTACTCTGAATGTTCCTCGTGCAAATTCTTCTTCGCTTCGGCTATACATAATGGCTACCAAATCCAATAAAAAGGCATTGAGAGAAATTTGGTCGCCTGTACTTATTTTCAGACTGTTTTCTGCAAACTCATTAGGATTTCCCAAACCATAAATACAAGAAACAGAAGCAATTACAATTACATCTTTTCGTCCAGAGAGAAGAGATGCTGTTGTACTCAATCGTAGTTTTTCAATATCTTGATTGATTGCTAAATCTTTTTCGATATAAGTATCTGATGCCGAAATATAGGCTTCTGGCTGATAATAATCATAATAAGAAATAAAATATTCGACTGCATTATCAGGAAAAAATTGTTTAAATTCTCCGTAAAGCTGAGCTGCCAAGGTTTTATTATGACTAATAATCAGTGTCGGACGACCAAGTTTTTCAATGACATTTGCCATCGTAAATGTTTTACCTGAGCCTGTTACACCCAAAAGCACTTGAAAGTCTTCACCTTCTTCGATGCCTTTTACTAAAGCAGCAATGGCTTTTGGTTGATCGCCTGTTGGTTTGTAGGGAGAATCTATACGGAAATTCATATTTGAGTCTTCAGTTATCAGTAAACAGTTATCAGTAAATTTCTTTTTTTGTTTCTTCGAAACTCTCTAAAATTTCTGATTAATCTAAACAAAGATAACTAACTAATACGAAAATGTTTTTTGAATTTTGGAGAAATTGTTTTGAAAGGTAAGACAAATACACAAAATTTTTCTGTGTCTATTTAATTAAAGTAAATCATACTAGTTATTCACTTTGTAAATTGATATTACTCTGACAAATAAAATTTCGTGCATTTGACCTAGTAGAAATTCACAAAACTATATTAAATCTGTAATGTCTTTTACTCCAAGTTGTGCCGTTTTGATAAAACCTTCGCCATAATTTACTTGAATAGCTTGTCCAAACTCTTTTGCTCGTGCTTCCAAAAACTGCACAAAACGAGGAGAGGAAATAAATGTTTCTTCTTCATCAGATTGATAATTTGGATTATGAAATTGTGACTCAAAAGCTAAAATAGATTTCATTTTTTGTTCCCAAAACGGAGTTACATCCACTACAAAATCAGGTACAAGCATATTGCTTTGAATGTAATGATAAACGTGTTTTGGTCGCCAATGTTCTTGTTTTTTGCCTTCCCAGTGAGTTTCTATTTTGATAAGTCCACTCAAAAAACATGACGTTTTGGAAAGCTCTGCACCTTTTCCGTGGTCGGGGTGTCTGTCAGAAGGTGCATTTATCAAAACTATTTCGGGTCTGAATCTTCGGATGGCTTGAATTACCTTTAATCTATGTTCATTATCATCATAAAAAAAACCGTCTTTGAAAGCTAAATTTTCTCTTACTGAAAGTCCTAAAATTTCACCTGAATTTTTGGCTTCCTTATCACGAATTTCTGCGCTTCCTCTTGAGCCTAATTCTCCTCGTGTAAAATCTACAATTCCTATTTTTTTTCCTTTGGCTGCTGCTGCTAAAAGTGTTCCCGAACAGCTAAGTTCTACATCATCTGGATGTGCAGCAAGTGCTAAAATATCTAATTTTATAGCTGACTTTGAGTTTTGTTTGTCGTTTTGGCTGGTCATAAAATAACTTGAATTTATTTTTTCTGTTTTGTTTATTTTTATTTCTAATGATTTGCAAAGATATGAATTTGAAAACTATTTGTAGGTACAATTATCTAGTAAAACTAGCTAAGGTTTATTGCTACTTTATTAATTTGAAAGATTTTAACATAAATATTTGCTACCTTCTGCAACTTATTGCCCAATTTTCGCATCTAATAAGTAACAGAAGCATCATTTTTGAGTTAACAAAGTATAGAAACTATCAAAAACTAGATAGTTGACTCTTATTTTGATAGCTTCATCAAATTAAATCAAGCCAACAATTAGTAAATTACTAAATCAAAAATACATTCAAACTATACCTATATTATTATGAAAAATACAAGCAAAAATAAAACAAAATCGCACCAAATTATTGGTTCGATTATCGGTGCGCCTCCTTCTATATCATTCATGATAGGAGTTTTGGTAGCTTTCTTTATCTTCTCTGCAAACTCTTTTGCACAAGATGCAAATTATGATTATGATGATGTTTACGGTTCGAAAAAAGATCGTGTTGCCTTATCTAATAAAAAAGCAAAAGAAGAAGCCTTAGCACAACAGCGTGCTGATGAAGCTCGTGCAAGAGCAGAAGCAGAATATGCACAACAAGCCGAAATTAGAGCAAAACTAGATGCTCAAGAAGCACAAGCAAATCAATTTACACCAACTTATACGCCGTATCAACAACAAAACTGTAACGAATGTGGACAGTTTAATCAATTTAGATCTCCTTGTGGGTTCAATAGCCCTTGTGGAAATACAGGCTTTAATAATCCTTGTAACAACCCTTGTGGAAGTCCGTGTGGCTCACCTTGTGGTGGTGGTTATGGTTATAACAATTGGAACAATGGTTGGGGAAACAACTGGAATAGTGGCTGGAATTCAGGCTGGTCAGTAGGTTGGTCTTCTCGCAGAGGTTGGAACTCAGGTTGGTCGTATGGATATGGTTATAACAACTGGAACAGATGGAATGACCCTTACTGGAGTAGAGGTTGGGGAAATGGCTATTATGGATATGGAAATTCTTGGAATAGAGGATGGGGAAATAACTATTATTATGGAAACAATTGGAATAGTTATGATAGAATTTATAGAGGAGACACTCGCAGTCAAAGTGTAACAGCAGCACGTCAGCGTAGAGGTGGTAATATTGTTATTCCTACCAGAACAGATAATACAAATAATAACAACACTCGCACACAAGGAAATACAAACAATAACCGTTTTTCAAATACTAGAAATAGTAATAACGGAAATTATAATAATTCTAATCAACGAGGAAATAATAGTAATACCAGAACGAATACTCGCACTAATACAAACTCAAATCGTAGAAACAACACAGGAACAAGTACAAGTGGAAGCTCAAATACTCGTTCCAACAATAGAAGTGGAAGTTCTACTCGTAGCTCTGGAGGAAGCTCAAGAAGCAAGTCTGGAGGAAGTCGTAGTGGTGGTGGAAGTAGCCGTTCACGCAGAGGTGGAGGAGGAGAATAATTTTTCTCTTTAATCTCTAATTAAAATACATAAAAAGGCTTTTTACACAAAATGTAGAAAGCCTTTTTTTTAGTACATGTTCGAAATCATCACTTGAGAATAAGAAACAAAAAGACTACAATACAAAAAGAATATTTTTCATGGATGTAAAGTAGAACTAGAAAGATAAAATTACAGAAGAACTAGATATTCGTTTTCTAACGTCTTCTAATCTGTTTTAGTGTAGAATGAACAAGTAAGTAGATAATAAATTGCACTTATTAAAGAATGAAATTAGGCAGGCAATTTTAATATCGAATTTGAGTATTCGAAAGAGCATAAGTAGTGCAAATTGGAGTTTGAAAAGCAATAATACAAGTTATTTTTGACAAACCTATTGTTTTCTGAAAAAAAATCCGTATTTTTGTAAAACATTTTGAATTACTATAAAGAAATTGTAAAACAAATTTTAAAAGAAATACACAAAAGTAGATTTATTATTTAAATTTAATGAATTGCTTTTTTAGTGTTAAGTGAATATGTAATTCAAGAGGAAAAATAAAGAAAATTTTTAAAGAATATTTTACCAAACTTTTTATACTATGTCGGAGAGCCTACGCATACTTTATGTAACGAGCGAGATTACACCATTTTTGAATAAGTTAGGAGTTGGAGATTATGTACGTCCGTTGCCAGAAGCAATGCAGAATAAAGACATCGAAATTCGTATTATCGTACCACGTTGGGGAGTTATTAATGAGCGTAAAAATCGTCTTCATGAAGTAGTCAGACTTTCTGGAATTAATATTACAGTTGGAGAAGAAGATAAGCCACTTACTATCAAAGTTGCTTCTATTCCACAAGCCAAAATGCAGGTGTATTTTATAGATAATGAAGATTATTTTCACCGTAAAAAATTATATAAAGATAAAGCAGAAAATCTTTTTGAAGATAATGATGAGCGTGCTATCTTCTTCTGTAAAGGAGTTGCCGAAACAGTAAAAAAACTAGGTTGGGCACCTGATATTGTACATTGTAATGATTGGTTTACAGGTCTTTTGCCTTTATATCTTCGTACAACTTATCAAAACGAACCACTTTTTAAAGAGTCTAAAATTGTATCTACAGTTTATGATAATCTTTTTGAGCAAAACTTTGATGTTGCTACACTGTCTGATAAGGTAGCTTTAGACGATATTACTGAAGAAATGTTAGCTTCTCTTATCGCAAATCCAACACCACAAGGATTTATGGAAATGGGTGCAAAATATTCTGATTGTGTAGTAAATGCACAAGATTCAGGCAAAACTAATGATATTATTGCAGCTTCTTTATCTGAAAATGTAAGTACGATTGTAGGAGACAAAGATGCAATTTGTGATGGATATTATGATATTTACAAAACACTTTTAGGAGATAGAATGGCAGAACTAGTTGAAGAGGAAAAAGCAGTTTAATTTGATATACTTTTTATAAAAAACAGACAGAATAATTTTATTCTGTCTGTTTTTTGTTTGTAAAAAAGTTTCTATTTTCTCAAATCTGACAAATATTCCAATATATCCATATAATTCGTACTTTTGCAAAAGCATTTCAAAAAAGGGTATTTCTAAAGCCTTCTTTGCAACAAAGTAAGACAGTTAATTCGTACTGTTGTCATCTAGCTTCAAAAACCACTAAAACAGTTGTCATAAATTTAATTTAATGAAAAAGAATAATTTTTTATCTCGCCTTTTGATAATATCCTCAAAAAAACTTCCTTTGATTCGTTCTTCTTTCTTTGGTATCATTTCTCTATTTTTCTTTATCACTTTGACCAGTTGTGAGAAAGAACCTGAACCGATTGATATTGGAGAAGAGCAATTTATAAATACTTTTTATACAGATACACTAACAGTAAACGTAAAAGTTTTTCAAAGTGATAGTGTAAATACAACTAGCAGAACTGGAAACTCTCGCCTTTTGATGGGTGCATTGTCTGATCAATATGTAGGTAGATATTCAGCACAGGGTTTTGCAAACATCGGACTTACCACACTTACAGAAGACCTAAAAAATGATGCAGGAGAAGTAGCAATTTATGATTCATTAGTTGGTTTTTTCCAAACAGATTATGTATACGGAGATACAACAGGGCAAAGTACAATACAATTATATGAAGTTTCAGAGCTTTTTGAAAGCAAAAATTATTATCAGTTTGATACACTTCAAACTTCAAACGCAGTTGTAGGAAGTGCTGTTTATCCCAATGCTTTGGATAGTAATAAAGTATTGCGAGTTTCTCTTTCAGAGGCACTTGGAAGAAGATTGTTTAATTATGGATTAGAAAATAAATTTGCAAATGACTCTTTATTCCAAATTTTTTCCAAAGGACTTGCTTTCAGAAACACTTCTCCTAATATGTCCATCATAGGAATAAATCCACTAGCACCTGCTACAAATCTTACTTTATACTTTCATTACCCAAGTGATACCGTTTCATCTTCTTACAAATTTGATATGCCTGTGAGCTTTTCAAATATAGAAAGTGATTTATCTAACTCGGCTCTATCACCTTTAACTACACAAAATTTTGTTTCTTCTGAAAATACAAATAACCTTGCTGCCATACAAGCAGGAACAGGAATTGGTGTAAAATTAGAATTCCCTTATTTAAGTGATTTTGTAATTGGTCAAAGTATGGTTATTCAGCGTGTTGAATTAGATATTCCTACGTTAGAAACTGCCATGAGTTCTACTATTACAGCACCAAACCAACTTTTGTTTTTATTTGGAGATGGAGATGGTTTTTATTACACTTCCACTGGAGCAATTGAGTTTTTGCCAGCTGAATCAGGAGGCAATACAGGACTTACTATGGGCTATTCTATACAAGGAAAATCATATAGTTATGCGACAATTACAAGTTATATCAATCAACTAGCAAAAGGATTAATTGTGGATAGTGATGGTTTGATTATACAACCTTCTGAAAATAATATCAGTCTAAATAGACTTGTTTTTCCTACTCAAAAGAATACTAATAACCTTCCTGCTGTCAGATTACGTATGTATTATAGCATCGCAGAATAAAAGGTAAAAATAGAGCAAATAAAATCAGAAATACTTATTTTTTTATAAATCTCTTTTCAAATCAAAAGTGAATTAAAATTATTCTGTAATTTGCTAGTAGTAAAGAGTTTAAATTTTTCAAAGAACTCACTAAATCATTAAAAAATACGAATTTATGTGTGGAATTGTAGGTTATATCGGACAACGTGAAGCGTATCCCATCCTTATAAAAGGATTAAAAAGATTAGAGTATCGTGGTTATGATAGCTCTGGAGTAGCATTAATGGATTCTGGTATCAATATTTATAAGAAAAAAGGAAAAGTAGCCGAACTAGAAAGTTTTATACAAGATAAGAGTAAAGGAGGCAAAGTAGGAATTGGACATACTCGTTGGGCAACTCATGGAGAACCTAATGATGTCAATGCACACCCTCATTATTCAGGTTCTAGTCGGTTGGCAATTATTCATAACGGAATTATTGAAAACTATTCCGTCTTAAAACAAGATTTAATTAATAAAGGACATACTTTCAAATCAGACACAGATTCAGAAGTATTTATTCATTTTATCGAAGAAATTCAAGACCAACACAAATGTAGCTTAGAAGAAGCCGTTCGTTTGGCTCTGCATAAAGTGGTAGGAGCGTATGCCATTATTATTATGTCAGAAGATAGTCCTCATCAACTGATTGCAGCACGAAAAGGAAGTCCTTTGGTTATCGGAATTGGAAAAGACCAAGATGAGTTTTTTATTGCTTCTGATGCTACTCCTATTATAGAATATACAAAAGAAGTAGTTTATCTAAATGATGGCGAAATAGCACTTCTGACAAATGACTCACTTACTATCAGAAACATTGAAGATATTCCAACCACTCCTTATATTCATACTTTAGATATGGAATTAGAATCTATCGAAAAAGGGGGTTATGACTATTTTATGTTAAAAGAAATTTTTGAACAACCAAAATCTATCCGTGATGCTCTTCGTGGAAGGCTTATCGCAGCCAATGGACACGTAAATTTGGGTGGAATTCATAAATATTTAGATAATCTTGTTAATGCAAAACGTATTGTCATTGTAGCCTGTGGAACTTCATGGCATGCTGGTTTAGTGGCTGAATATATCATTGAAGAATTTGCACGTATTCCTGTTGAAGTAGAATATGCTTCTGAATTTCGTTATAGAAATCCAATCATAGAAGAGGGTGATGTAATGATTGCTATTTCACAATCAGGAGAAACGGCTGATACACTTGCAGCTATTGAATTAGCAAAAAGTAGAGGAGCAATTATTTTTGGAGTTTGTAATGTAGTTGGTTCTTCTATTGCACGAGCAACACACGAAGGAGCATATATTCATGCAGGACCTGAAATAGGTGTAGCTAGTACAAAAGCATTTACAGGACAAGTAACCGTTTTGGCTCTTCTTGGACTTATGCTTGCTAAAGAAAGAAAAACACTTTCTGAAAATCAATTAAAAGACCTTTTACGTCAATTAGAACGTATTCCTCAAAAAGTAGAACAAGCTCTAAAACTAAATACGCAAATAGAAAAAATAGCAAAAGACTTTGTCAATGCTCGTAATTTCTTGTATTTAGGACGTGGGTATAATTTCCCAGTTGCTTTAGAAGGTGCTTTAAAACTCAAGGAAATATCTTATATACATGCAGAAGGTTATCCTGCTGCCGAAATGAAACACGGTCCTATTGCGCTTATCGATGAAGAAATGCCAGTTGTTGTAATTGCAACTCGTGATAATTCGTATGATAAAATTTTATCCAATATCGAAGAAGTAAAAGCAAGACGAGGAAAAGTAATTGCTGTTGTGACAGAAGGAGATGCTGCTATTCCAAAAAAGGTAGATTATGTTATCGAAGTACCAAGTACACACGATGCCTTTATGCCTTTAGTTTCAGTTATTCCTCTTCAACTTTTATCGTACCATGTTGCTTTGATGCGTGGTTGTAATGTTGATCAGCCTAGAAATTTGGCTAAATCAGTTACTGTGGAATAAATAAAATTATATGTTATAAAGTAAAATTCAAACAAGAACTCTTTTATTAGAAATAATGAAAGAGTTTTTTATTTCCTTAAAGTAAGTTATAGAATTGAAATAACATATAGAATTTGATTACTTTTACACTAGCTTTTTAATAGTAAAAATCGAAGAAAAAGAAGTTTACTTAAGACTAACTAGTTAAAAATAAACAAGTTATTTTCAATAGCAACAACAACCAATAAACACACAAATAATTAAGAAATGAAGTTAGACAATTATCTACGTCGAATAGATTATCGGCAAAACCCACAAAACAACCTACAAACGCTAAACGAGCTACATAAAAAACATGTCTTTGCAATTCCTTTTGAAGATTTGGATATACATTTAAAGAAACCTCTACGCATTGATGTAGCTTCTTTGTATCAAAAAATAGTTGTAGAAAAAAGAGGTGGTTTTTGTTATGAACTCAATTTTTTGTTTTATAGCCTTCTCAAAGAACTTGGATTTGATGTTCAGATTATCTCAGCAAGAATATATGAAAAGAAAGAAAAATTAGGCGTAGAATTCGACCATTTAGCTATAATTGTACAGCTAGAAGAAAAGTGGCTTATAGACGTAGGATTTGGAAATCTTTTTACAGAACCTATGAAAATTCCTTCAAAAATTGATAATTATGTTTATAAAGAGAGAGATTCAATTTACAAAATAAATCAATTGAGCGAATCTAATTATATTTTATCAGAATCTAAAAAGGGCTATAAATTCAAAAAAATATATGCCTTTGATACAAATCCTAGAAAGATTGAAGAATTTTATGAGCAAATAGACTTCAAACAATATTCAGAGGAGTCTTATTTTGTAAAAAATAAAATTTGTACGATTCCGACAAACCAAGGGAGAATTACCTTGTTCAATAATAAATTTATCAAAACAATAGGCGAAGAGAAACAAGAACGTACAATACAAAATGATGAAGAGTTTTATCAAATTTTGAAAGAAGAATTTGATATACATATTTTGGAAGAAAAAGTCTGTTAGTATATAAAAGGAATTTCAAAGCTAGTTTGAAATTCCTTTTTTTGTCTCAATCTATCAAAATTATAGAACATGTAGACAAAATAGTTTACCTTAGAATTTGCAAACTCTATTTTACAAATCTATTTAGTTTTTTTTAGTAAATGAACGAACATCCTTTATACAGTCATATTAATGAAATTGTTGAGTTGGAAAAAGAAGCATTTAAAGATATTATACAATACTTCAAGACAATTCATCGCAAAAAACATCAATTTATTGTTCAAGCAGGAAACGATGTAAATTTTGAATTTTTTGTAATAAAAGGTTGTCTCAAATCCTCAGTTTTTGATGAAGGTGGTAAAGAACATATTATTCAATTTGCGATGGAAAACTGGTGGATTACAGATTATACTGCTTTTCTGCATCAAGAAAAAGCTAAATTAAATATTGATTGCCTTGAAAATTGTCATTTGCTTTCTATATCCTACGAAAAAAAGGAAGAAATTAGCCTCAAATATCCTAAAATGGAGCGTTTTTGGTCAAAAAAGACAAAAACAGGACATGCAGCTCTACAAAATAGAATTCTTTCTCTCATTAAAGATTCTGCTAAAGAACGCTATGAAAGTCTTACCGAAAGTTATCCAGAGCTAATTCAGCGAGTTCCTAAAAAATATATTGCTTCTTTTCTTGGTGTATCAAGAGAAACACTGAGTCGATTATAATAGATTATAAGTGACATACATCACACTAATTTGGTGACATACATCCTTTGTAAAGGCTACTAATTATCTGACCTTTGTATCAAATAAATTAGAGTAACCAAAAAAATACTATCAAAATGAGCAATACAAAAAATATATTATTTGTCCTTACCTCTCACGACGAATTAGGAAACACAGGAGAAAAAACAGGTTTTTGGATTGAAGAATTTGCAGCACCTTATTATTATTTAACTGATAAAGGGGTTAATGTTGATATTGTAACTCCAAAAGGAGGACAAGCACCAATAGATCCAAAAAGCAATGAGCCTGATTTTCAAACAGAAGCTACAAAACGCTATTTTGAAGACGAAAAAACTAAAAATGCAATCGCTAATACAGCTAAACTTTCTGATGTAAATCAAGAAAAATATGATGCTGTATTTTATCCAGGTGGTCACGGGCCTCTTTGGGATTTGGCAGAAGATGCTCAATCTATTAGTTTATTAGAGTCATTTTATGCACACAATAAGCCTTTAGGTCTTGTATGTCATGCTCCTGCTGCTCTTAAACACGTAAAAAATACAGATGGTCAGCCATTAGTAAAAGGTAAAAAAGTAACAGGTTTTTCAAACACAGAAGAAGAAGCTGTGCAACTTACAAATGTAGTTCCTTTCTTAGTTGAAGATATGATGAAAGAAAACGGAGCACATTATGAAAAAGCTGGCGATTGGTCAGAATTTGCTATCGAAGACGGACTTTTAATTACTGGTCAGAATCCACAATCTTCTAACTTAGTAGCTGAAAAATTATACACAAAATTGTATTCTTAGATTTATAAAGAATCAATTAAAAGGAATTTCAAACTAGCTTTGAAATTCCTTTTTTTATACCACTTATTTCTTTTTTTCTTCTTCTTTCTTATAAAACTTTTCAAAGGCTTTATAAACAGCTAAATGTAAAATAGTAGCATGATTTTGGTCTAAAATTGGTTCATAAAAAAGGGTAATTGTTCCATTTTTAGTTTCCTCTAGTTTCTTAATTGAATCAACCAGCTTATCAGCCACTTTGTGCATAGTAGGATGCTCTTCGCCTAAAGAAACAAAAATTCGTTTTTTATACTTTGTATTTTCTGCTTTATTTTCAGCAATATTTTTTGATAGATTTTTCAGAAAAGAATTTGAATCTTTAACCATTTTTTGATTATCCCACCAAAGCGACGGACTTACAATTATGTAATCATCAAACAAATAAGGTTTTTTGAATAGAATTTCTGTTGCTAAAAGTCCTCCTAACGATTGTCCAATAATAGTTTTATGAGAATCTGTTTTGTAGTTTTTTTCTATTAAAGGTATCACTTCATTTTCTAAATAGGCTATAAATTTTTCAGAACCTCCATTATTTGGAATTGCTTTTAAATCCTGTTTATCATCACTTGGATACGTAAAATCTCTATATCTTGATTTTCCTAAATTTGAAATTCCGACTACAATAGATTTAGGCAAAATTTCATACATATTCATAAACTGAGTTAATCCTGCAATGTGTGGAAAATCCTCATATTGAGAACCATCAAGCACATAAATAACTGGATAAACGATTGCTGAATCTGGATGATAACCTTGTGGTAAATAAATATTGAGAGTTCTTTTTTCTGATAGTTCTTTTGATTCAATTTCTTCAATTACCCCAAAAGGAAATACTTGTTTCTCTTGCGCAAAAGATTGAGAAATAATAAATTGAGTGATTAGGATAAAAATTAATGATAAACTGTGCTTTTTCATTTTGATGTTTCTAAATTAAAAATAGAGAATTAAATTTACTTGAATTTAATAAAAAATACTTTATTTGAAACTTTCTGATTTTGTTCTATTCCTCCTATAATGATAAACTCATTCTCAGAAAGATGTGCCATATTTCTCAAATCCATAATTTGAAGTTCTTTTTGATATTTTTTAGGTAATTCTATCAATTCAAAATTTCCATTTTCATACTATTAGAAGTAAATTTTGGAACATAAAAAAAGGGAGTAAAAAAAATGTTTAATCATATTCTGTAAAATATAATTAAACATCATTTTCATTAAAAGTTATATCCAAAGTGCAATCCAGGTTCGCCAAAGAAGAATTTAGACCATTTATCGTCTACGACTTTGAATGATTCTGGCATTTTGCTATGTATCGGGCGATGTGTAATTGCAATAGAAGGCTCAATAAAAAAACGGTTTTTGAAGAATTTGAATTGATAACCCAAACGATACGTCATAAATAATTGATACCCATTTTTTATTTTGTTACCATCTTGATCTACAAAACGTTGAGCAGTATTCATCGCATGAACAGCATTGTACAATCCTTTCCACCAAAAATGCTGATAGACTACTGCAACTCCACATTCTCTAATATATCCAGGAAATTTTTCTTCAGGTGCTTCAAATGATTTTCCATAAGGAATCCCTAACGACCAAGCATATTTCCATGTTTTAAACTCTACTGAAACTACATTTTTTTGTGTTATTCTATATCCTAGATTAAGCTGAACAAACTCAGGCGAATTGCTAGAAGAAAAGTTTCCCAACATAAAGGCAGTACTTCCTACAAAATATTTTTTGTAGGTAGAATCTGTTTGTACTTGCGCTTTTGTGATAGATAAAAAAGAAAGTACAAAAATGATTGACAAGAGTGATAATTTGATTTTCATAACGTTATTTTTGTTTAGAGTATTTTTATCAATGATTGAATACACAAAAATAGGTTAGGGTTAGTCTTTATCTCGTTCACTAAAGTTAATAAAAATCTAAGGCAAGAAAATAATTTACTTTGACTGTTCTTTTTCTGCCAATCTACTACGAATACGACTTAAAGACTGTGGTTTTATTCCCAAATAACTCGCTAGTTGATATTGTGGGACTCGTTGCAATAAATCAGGTCTGTTTTTCAATAAATTGAGATAACGCTGTTCAGGTGAAGCAATCTTAAAATCATCGAAAGTAGTTTGATGATTTACCAGTAATTCTTCTGATACAACTCTGCAAAGCGTTTCGAAACGTGGAAATTTCTCAAAAATTACGTCTTCCATACTAGGATCTGAAACCATAATAATAGAATCTTCTACACAAGAAATAAAATATTCAGAAGGCTTTTTATTGATACTACAAACAGGAGCAAGTGATTCAAATTCTGTATAAAAATTGGTTGTTTTTTCTTCTCCCTCAATCATGTAATAAGTCCTAAGACAACCTTTCATTACAAAATATCCTTCTTCTGAAAGTTCTCCAGCTTTGAGTAAAACTGTTCCTTTTTCATAATTTCTGAACATGTCTAAATCAATAAGTGCTGTTTTTTCTTCTTCAGAAAGAATAATGTATTTTGATAGATAATCGAAAAGTAAATTTTGCATTTTTAATGGAAGAAAAAATAGTTGATTGATTTACACAAGATAAAGAAATTTATTACTTTTTAATCATAACCGATTTACTTGGTTTGGTCTGTCCTTCTACCACAATTACAAACTCACCTTTTACTGTTCCTTCATTAGAGAAATAACTTATTATTTCTTCTAAAGTTCCATTTTTGGTTTCTTCATACACTTTTGTAAGTTCACGAGAAACAGATGCATTTCTATCAGTTCCACAAACTTCGGCAAGTTGTGTAAGTGTTTTTATTAATCTGTGAGGAGATTCGTATAAAATAAAAGTTCGTTTTTCTTCTGCTAGAGCATCCAAATGAGTTTTTCTTCCTTTTTTGTGTGGTAAGAATCCCTCAAAACAAAAACGCTCACTTGGCAATCCTGATTTTACAAGAGCAGGGACAAAAGCTGTCGCACCAGTCAGACATTCTATATTTAGATTTGCTTTCAGAGCTTCACGTACAAGCAAAAACCCAGGATCCGAAATGGCTGGCGTTCCAGCATCTGAAACAAGCGCAAAAACACTTCCTTGTTGCATTTGTTCTATCCATTTCTGAACAGTATGATGTTCATTATGAGCATGATAACTCTGTAAAGGTTGTTTTATTTCATAATGTTTTAACAAAACACCTGTCTTGCGTGTATCTTCTGCTAAAATTAAATCTACTTTTTTGAGTGTTTCTAAGGCTCTGAGTGTAATATCTGCCAAGTTTCCGATTGGTGTTGGAACAAGGTAAAGCGAAGTCTCATTTTCTATATTTTTTTCTGTATTTTCCATAGTACAAAGGTAGAAATAAAGTTAGAAGTATGAAGGCAGAATTTAGAAATCAAATAAAAATCTATACTCATTTAGTAAGAAACTAAAATTTAGTAGAGTCAAAACATATTGCTTTTACTAAAAAGCATATTCAAGTTTAAAAAAAGAAAGAGAAACGACTAAAATTAACTAATTTTGATGCTTATCGTAAGTTAAATAAAATTTCATTTAGTTTCTCGTTCTATTTTCAAAGAAAAATCAAATTATGAAACTACCTTTACTTCAATTATCTTTCTTTTATCATCTTTTCGTTTTAGTCCTTTTTATAGTTATGTCTAGTACACTCTCATCTTGTTCTTCTAAAGAAGCCGTTGATTTAATTGTTCATAATGCAAAAGTTTATACTGTTGATAGCACTTTTTCACAGCAAGAAGCCTTTGCTATTCGTGATGGAAAATTTGTAGAAATAGGTAAAAGTAGAGAGATTTTAAAAAAATATACAAGTGCAAGAATTGTTGATGCTCAAAAAAACTATATTCTCCCAGGTATTATTGATGCACATGCTCATTTGTATTGGCTCGGACAAAAACTAGAAGAAGCAGACGTAAGCAAAGCCAAATCATTGGAAGAAGTAATTACTATTTTAAAACAATATAGAGAAGCAAATCCAGATAAAAAATGGATAAAAGGATATGGGTGGAATCAAAACAATTGGAGTCCTGCTATTTTACCTACAAAAGAAAAATTAGATGAGGCTTTTCCAGACATTCCTGTTTTTTTGAAACGAATAGATGAACATGTCGCTTTAGTCAATCAGAAAGCATTATCAGAAGCTCGTATCAATCAATATTCCAGAATGCCAAAAGGGGGAACTTTGGGAGTTTATGAAACCAAGGGCGAAAAAGGAAAGCTCAATAAAGAACAAGGATTAAAAGGACTAAACGGACTTTTGTACGAAACAGCTATAAACTTAGCAACTGATAAAATGCCTCCATTGACAGAGGAAGAAATGAAAAGAGCCTTTCAAGGAGCTGAAAAAGTTTGTTTTCAGAATGGTGTAACTTCGGTAGGAGATGCACTTATGGATAAGAAAATGTTTGAGCTTTTAGATAGTATGCACAGAGAAAAATCTCTAAAACTGCGTATCTATGCAATGATTGACCCGACTGAAGAAAATCAAGAATACTTTTTAGAAAAAGGAACTATCAAAACAGATCGTTTGCATGCAGGAGCTTTAAAACTTTTTGCTGATGGAACGTTAGGTTCGTATGGTGCTGCAATGTTGGAAGCCTATTCAGATAGTGCATCTATGTATGGTGCAATGTGGAGAAGTACAGACGAATACAGACAATTAATCAAAAAATTTGCTGATAAAGGCTTTCAAGTCAATACACATTGTATTGGAGATTCGGCAAATCGTATATTTTTAGATTTATATGGCGAATTTTTGGGAACAGACGAAAACAAAAATAAAGATTTGCGTTGGCGTATCGAACATGCTCAAGTAGTTCATCATGATGATTTAGAAAAATTCAAGAAATTCAAAATTATTCCTTCTGTTCAGCCTACCCATGCTATTTCGGATATGCCTTGGGTAGAAACTCGTTTAGGAAGAGTTCGTATGGGTCATGCGTATGCGTATCGTGAGCTTTATGAACAAAATAATATGATTGCTTTTGGAACAGATTTTCCAATAGAAGCTGTCAATCCATTTGCTACTCTTCATGCAGCCGTTGCAAGACAAGATGGTTTGGGAAATCCAAAAGAAGGTTTTCAAATAGAAAATGCTGTTACTCGTGAGGTAGCTTTGAAAGCCATGACAATTTGGGCAGCTCATGCAGCTTTTGAAGAAAATGAAAAAGGAAGTATTGAAGCTGGTAAATTTGCTGATTTCATCCTTATTGACACCGATATTATGAAAACAGACAACAGACTTTTACGAAATACACACGTTTTGCAGACCTATGTAAATGGCGAAATGGTTTATATTAGTGAGTTTTAGATTTATAAAAAAATACAGAAAAAAGCCTTTTAAATCAGTTTTGAATTGATTTAAAAGGCTTTGCAATTTCTTAGTTTCTTTTATTTTTTGAAATACACTGATAAGTTTAGTTTTTCCAAATCTCAATACGTCGAAATATAATAAATTCGGTTCTTTATGAATTTAGTTGCAAAAATAAAAACAGGGTTAAAACCCTGTTCAATTGAGGAAATAATACTGAAATTATGAATTGGACAGGGTTTCAACCCTGTTTATGAAGTTTTGAGTTGCAACTAAATTCATCAAGAACCATAAATTCTAACTTTTCTCTACCAACCCTTCAATCGGACTTTTAACAACTCTTACTAAATTTCCTTTACGCTTAGTAATTCGTTCTTTCAAAATCTCTTCAAAAAAATAAGCTATTGAACCCACAGCATAAAAATTAAGATTCAAATCTTTAAATTCTTCTTCTATCCTATTCAAAAATCCGTCAAAAGTAGTAGCGATTAAGTTTCGCACAAAAGAATTATCTTTATATTTGTAAAGAAAAGGAACAAAAGAAGCAAAAAACTCATTTGGTTTTGGTTCTTGATAAGCTTTTTTCAAAACCATTTCTCTATTTAATTTATATTTTTGATAAAACAAATAATGAACTTCTTTAGACAAACGATTATACAAAAAATCAATGACTAATTTTTTCCCTAAAAATCCTCCACTTCCTTCATCACCCAACCAAAAGCCTAAATTTGTGAGTTCCTGAGTTATTTTATTTCCATTGTAAAGACACGCATTTGAGCCTGTTCCCAAAATCAAAATAATTCCCATTTCGTCTTTTGTGTTGTCATACACCGAACGAGCAGCTCCCAAAAGGTCGTGAGCAACTTCTATTTTTCTAACTTGTGGAAAAAGAGTTTTTAGAGCTACATAAACAATTTGTCTGTTTTCTTCTGTCGAACAACCAGCACCATAAAACTGAATTTCGGTTACTTTATATAAATGTTCTTCTAAATAATCAGATGATTCATTTTGATTTTCAAGATAAGATTTATTGATAAAATCTTTGCCTTCTTCTATCATTTGTTGTGTAGAAAGAAAGTAAGGATTCCAACCTCCACTTTTCCAAGTTAAAATTTTTCCATCTTCGGTCTTTAATGCCCAATCAGTTTTGGTTGAGCCACTATCTGCGTAAAGAATCATTTTTTGGGTTTCGTTTTACTATTTTTTGTAAGTTTATAGCATCAAATTTAGATAAATTATACTATAAAACCTTTTCGTACACTAAAGTGTACGGTACATCTTCACACCTTAAAAGGTACGCTACAAAAGTACGATTATGCAGAAACAGTTTGACTATATTGTAAATCTTGCCAAAGAATATCATAATTACAAAGAGGATTCTGATGCCTTGTTTTTGGCTCTCAATAATTTATCTGCAAATGAATTAGAAGATATTCATAAAGAATATGCAGATCCAGAACGCAGCTTTCAACCTGTAACTCTGCTTCGTGCAGAAGTTGCTCGTTTGCTTTTGGAAGGTAAAAAAGTAAATCAAGAATTGGTTGAAGTGATAAAGGAGAAAATACGAAATAAGGATAAAACCTATTTTAGTAGTTATAAGGAGAATTTTGTGTTAGAAATGGAAAATTATGGATTTGCAAAACGTGATATTTTTGCAAACTGGCAAAATGCTTGGACGGTCTTTCATTGCTTCTTTTATCGTCAAACTGTAAAAGAAAATGTGCAGAATTACTTAGAGCAGATTGCAAAAGATTTAATAGCTAAACTTAATGTAAAAGATTATAAATTTCATACCGTAGATTTTCAAGGTTCAGCTAATTTTGGAAGTGATTTTTGTTGGCTTGGTCTGTATCCTATCACAAAAGAATCGCATAAGGATGCGTATCAATTTTTTGTGGAGTTCAAAGCCAGACCACAAGCAGGAAAAATGACAGGAAGTGATTTAAAAAAACCTCATAAAAATAATTTAAAGTCCGTTTTTTCCTATAATGAAGTAATTGAATGTTTGCAAGAACTAAAAGATGAAATTGTTAAAGTCAATAATGAAAATCGTAATTATTTCAAATTTTCGCCAGGAAAAGGAGCTAATAAATGGCAACAATTTTATAATCAAAATATCATAGCTGTCAATTATCAAAATTTGGGAATTGAAGATATTTCAACCTATAAATCTTTAGAAGAACTGACAAGTGGAATAGATAAATCACTTCAAAAAAATTCTAATCAAATATGGAATTTATGGCTCTTCAAAAGTGCAAATATTGGCGATGTAGTTTTTGCAAATGAAGGGGTCAATAAATGTGTCGGAATTGGAATTATAGAAAGTGATTATTTTTATATTGAGAGCAAAGATAAAGAAACAGAAGGATTTCATCATGTCAGAAAAGTAAGATGGATTACAAGCAAAGTTTATCAACACACAGCAGAAAAAATGATGTGGAAAACTAAAAAACTTTTTCGTCCAGATACATTTAGTCCAACCAAAAATTACAAACTTATTTTAGAACAATATTTATTAAGTTATCCAGAATTAGCAGAAGTTTTTGAAAAGAATAATTTTCCTATTGAAATTGATATATCAAAAGAACTAGATGAAATGGACGAATTAGAAAAAGAGTTTGATGAATTAGAGAATCAACCTCCAAATTATTGGTGGCTTAATGCAAATCCGAAAATTTGGAAAATTAATGACAATGCAGAAGGCGAAAAACAAACTTACACAACCTATAATGATGAAGGAAATAAGCGCAGAATTTACAGTAACTTTCAAGAAGTAAGAAAGGGAGATTTGATAATTGGCTATGAAAGCACCCCTACAAAGCAAATAAAGGCTATTTATGAAATTACACAGCCTTTGCATATAAAAGATAATGAAGAGATAATAGAGTTTGAACTTATAGAAAAGCTAGACATTCCAATTAATTGGAGTGAACTCAAAAATAATGAAGAGTTAAAAGAGTGTAGCGTCTTACGAAATAATCAAGGAAGTTTATTTAGAATTTTGGAAGAAGAATATGCTATTTTTCGTGAAATAATTGATACAAAAAATACGATTGCAAAGAAGTTTCTAGATGAGAAGGTTAATAAAAAATACAACTTCCTAGAAGACCAAGACAAACCTTTTATAAGCCAAGAACAATTTCTTCAAACGGTAGAAATTCTCAAAAGAAAGAAAAATATTATTCTGCAAGGTGCAGCAGGAGTAGGAAAAACATTTATTGCTCGCAAACTTGCCTATCAGATTATGGGACAAACTAATAATCTCAATATCGAAATGGTACAGTTTCATCAATCGTATTCTTATGAAGATTTTATACAAGGCTTGCGACCTACCAAAACAGGAGGTTTTGAAGTGCAAAATGGTGTTTTTTATGATTTTTGTAAAAAGGCATTAGCACATCCCGAACGTCATTTTTTCTTTATTATCGATGAAATAAATAGAGGAAATTTGAGTAAAATTTTTGGCGAACTCATGATGCTCATCGAAGCCGACAAAAGAGATGAAAAATTTTCGTTAAAACTCACTTATTCCGAAGAGGAAGAAGACCGTTTTTATATTCCTAAAAATCTCTATCTTATTTGTACAATGAATACAGCTGACCGTTCGCTGGCAATGGTGGATTATGCGCTCAGAAGGCGTTTTGCTTTTGTGAGTTTGAAACCTGATTTTGGAGAGAAATTTAAAAGTTTTCTTTCTCAAAAAGAGATTTCAGAAACTCTTATAACTCATATTTCGAATTCTATTCAAAAAGTAAATCAAGAGATAGCTAAAGATATAAATTTGGGCGAAGGTTTTCAGATTGGACACAGTTATTTTTGTGATTATGAAAAGGAAAAAATGGAAGAAAAAGAATGGTTTAATCAAGTAATTCAATTTGAAATACAACCTCTTTTAGAAGAAATTTGGTTTGATGATAGTGAAAAGGTAAGGGAAATGATGAAGATTTTATGGATTAACTAATGATTTAATAGCTAGAGCTAGTTAAAATGAAATTCATTTCGTAATTCGTAATTTTTAATTCGTAATTCTCTATGGCAATCCCAATAAAAAACATTTATTATCTACTTTGTTATGCGTGGAACAAACTAGATGAAAGTCAGCGCATCAACGTTTCGATAGATGACAAAACCGAGCTTTTAGATTTGTTTGCAAAAGTATTGATTACTGCTACAAAAGTGCTTTTAAAGCGTGGAATTGATAGAGATTATATCGAAAATGTACAGGAAATAAATGCTGTAAAAGGAAAATTGCAAGTCAGTCAGACACTCAAAAAAAATCTTTTATCAAGACAAAAAACGCTTTGTAGTTTTGATGATTTTTCGTTTAATATTCTTCAAAATCAAATTCTTCTTTCAACTATTCAACGGCTCATCAAGACAAAGAATGTAGATAGAAAACTGAAAACAGAACTCATTTTCTTGCAAAAAAAACTTCCTAAAACGATAGAAAAAATTGAACTCAAAAACTCTCTTTTCTCTCAAGTCAAAATTCATAGAAATAACCGTTTTTATGGTTTTGTAATGAATATTTGTTACATTATTTTTGAAAATACATTGCCTTCAGAAAGTAAAAAAGATGACGAGAAAGGGGATAAAGGAAGCTATATATTTTCAGATTTTACAAGAGATGAACGGAAAATGAATCAGCTTTTTGAAGCATTTATACGAAATTTTTATAAAATTGAACAAACAAAATTTACAACTGTAAAAAAAGAAATCATAAAATGGAATTTTGAGAATACATTTGACAATCATAATTATTTACCTAGAATGGAAACGGATATTTCGCTAGAAAATGAAACTGAAAAAATCATTATTGATGCCAAATACTATCAAGAAACGATGAAAAAAAATTATGGCAAAGACAAAATACAATCGGCTAATTTATATCAATTATTCAGTTATTTATTGAATCAAGAAAATGGCAGTGAAAAGGCACAGAATGCAAAAGGAATTTTACTTTATCCGACCATAGAAAAAGAATATAATTTGGATTATACATTCAAAAATCATCAAATACAGATAAAAACACTAAATTTGAATGCCGATTGGAGAGAAATTGAAAAAAGGTTAAAAGAAATTATAGGAATTCAATAATCTAAAGAAAATGAAAATTAAAGCTCTCTTAGAACCCAAAAGAATAATTTGTTTTACTTTTTGTATTGTTTGTGTTATGACTGTGTTTGTATTTTATCAAAAATGGTCTGCGATTGGTTTTCCTGATGGAAAAAAAACAGAGTTAGATGTAATCAATGAAAAATTGTATCTAGTCTATGCTATTACAAGTTTTGTATTTGCTTTATTTTTCTTGTTTTTTGGATTAAATAGAAAGGAAAATAGTCCAAAACAAGATAAAATTTTACAAATTGGAATCATTGTAGCGATTGTATTTTTTTTAGGGATTACAGCAGCCAATTATTTTTTGGGACAAAGTTTTTCGTAGAATAATTTAATGAAAATATACACCACATTACAAATTGGAGAATTTCACACCAATTACTGCGAAGATTTTTTGATAAAAGAATCACTCGCTTCTAATCAAATTTTGATTGCTGTTTTAGATGGTTGTACGATGGGAACAGAATCTGTTTTTGCTTCTATTTTGTATGGAAAAATCCTTAGAAAAATAGCTAAGAATACATTTTATCAAGAATTTATTTCAAAGCAAAATCAAGAAACAGATTTGCAATCAAAACTCAAAACTATCCTTCAAGAACTTATAGACGATACGAAGGAAATAAAGAACAAATTAGGTTTAGAAACAAATGAACTACTTTCTACGCTTATCTTGGGAATTGTCAATACAAAAAATTATAAAGCTGAAATTATAACAATAGGCGACGGGCTCATTTGTGTAGATGGAAAACTCACAGAATACGAACAAAACAACACACCAGATTATTTAGGGTATCATTTGGCTGAAAACTTTGAAGAATTTTATAAAAAACAACATCAAAAACTATCTATTTCTAAGTTTGAAGATTTATCAATTTCTATAGATGGAATATTTACGTTCAAGAATTTGGAAAATCAAAATCATCAGAAAAGTGAATCTGAGATAATTGATTATCTTTTAGTAGATTATCAAGAATCCGAATTTGATAATTTTTTAGATAGAAAAATCAGAAATTTAAAGAAAACAAATCACCTAGTTACAGATGATTTGGCTATTATTCGTATCAAAAAATAATTATTAATTTCATTTTTTTATTGAATCTTTATTGGTATTTTCTTCAGTTCTTCCTTTTGTTTCAGCTACTTTTTCTATCAAATATTTTTTTGTTTCAGCATCAGTAACATTATTTAAAGCCATATCGTAGAGTGTTTGAGCTTGTTTGAAGTTATTTGCATAATAAAAACTATCTGCTTTTTTGATGAGAAGACCTTCAAGTTTGTTTTTATTGCGTTGTTGTGGATTTTGAACTTCTTCTTTGTGTATTTGTACACCCAACACCTCCTTATCTATTGTATTTTTAAATTGATTTTTAGAGGTACAAGCAGCACAAAGAACAACAAAGAAAATAGAAAAGGAATTCAATATCCTTTTTTGAAGTAAAAAAAATTTCATAAATTATATTGTGAAAGTAGAGTCAGAAAAATAAAAGAATAAAAAGTCAAATGCTTTTACAAAATTGAAAATTGCAATTTAATGAGGAAATTTAGTAAATTATTGCTGTTTTATAAAATTTATAATTACATTGTTTAAGTGCAAGTTTGACTGATTTTGATGTGCTAGAATATCAATAAAGAGATTGCTATTTCCGTGACATAGTTAAGTTAATCTGAATTATTACTTTTAAAATTTGAATAAAATGCAATCTATCAATGCTTTTTTTTATGGTGTAATTACTTTCATTTTGCTAATAGCTGTTGGCGTTATATACTTTTTTGGAAACAAATTTTTAGAGGATGAAAATGATTTAGTTGGATATTGGAAAATAGAAAACGTCAATTCAACTCCTATTCCAAATAAAAAGTATTATTCCAAAGAACAAGAAAGAATTCTTTTGCAACGAAATTCTATTCTAAATAGAAAAAAAGATTCCCTATTCTTAGAGTTTACAACCAATACATTTGTTGTTAGAAATACAAATAATGGAAAATTAGAAACTAATTTCTTTGAAACAGAGAAACCTATTTCTTGGCATTATTTGAAGGATAGAAATCAAATTGCATTATACAGAAAAAAAGAACCTGATGTTTTTTGGGAAATAAAAAAACTTTCAAATTCTACTTTGATTATCAAAACTATGTATGGAGTTAGTGAATGGGAAATAGAATTTTCTAAAAAAATGAGAATGTAAAAATCAAATTATCAAATAGTTATTAAAAACACTTATGAAAAACAATATATCTTTAGGCAAACGTATTATGAACCTTGCCAATCAACTCAATGATGAAATTTATGACCTTTTGTATACAGGTGAAAACAACGTAACAGAAATACATGCACAATTACAAAAATGGTTTGATGAGTATGTATCTCAGTTTATAGAACTAGGGAAAGAAAAAGAAGCTTTATCAGCCGAAGAGCGTGAAAAAGTAGATAATGATATTATGCAAGAGTATTTCAAATTAGACCAAGAAAGACATCAAGCTGTTTATATCGAAAAACATGAAGAGCTTTATAAAATAAGTGAAGACACAGCTAATCTTCTTCTAAAATTCAATATTATTACGCAATATAGTGATTTTGCATTGCTCAAAAAACAGAATCCAGAAGAAGCCCAACGATTGGTTTTATAGATTACGAAACATAACACTCCAATTCCTTTAAAGCTGTCCACAATCCTAGTTTTTTGGTTTTATCAGAATGAAGAGCTACAAAATTATGTGAAATAATCCAAGTAATAGCTTTTATCTTAGTAGGTTTGTAAAGTTCAAATTCATGGGGAACACCTAAGTTTTTTGTATCTACACCAAAACTTACTACTGAAGTAGGTTTTAGTTTTTTATACATATCCAAAAAAGTAGCCTTTGTTTTTGCCATATTTACAATAGCTACATCATTGAGAGAAAGCTGTCCTGCTGCCAAAATACCTGTCAAGAGTTTACTATCAGTTTCTTTTAAGTTTTCTTGCTCCGTTTCTTTTATCAAAATCAAGAAATTTTTACGGTTCTTTCCAAAATAAGAAAAATCTATATCTGAATTTTCTTGATTTAATTTACTTATAGTTTTTTTACTTTGCGAATCAGAGTTTTTTGATTTAATTTCTTGTATTTCTTGTTGTAAAGTTTTTGTTTCTGTAGCTTGATTTTGAAAAACTTGGCTTATTTGTTCTTGATTCGCACTTGCTTCAATTTCCCATTCTGATTTTACGGCATCGATATAATAGATATTTTCTGTAAAAACGTAGGGTAAAAAATCGTATTCTTGTTCTTGATTGTCCATAATTGTAACCTTTAAACCCTTAGGGTTTGGTGTCTAGAATTTCTTTATTTATTTTACTAATCAGCTCCCAACCTTCATAAACAAAACCTGTATAGAGTTGTATCAAACTTGCCCCTGCATTTAGTTTTTCTAGTGCATCTTTTGGGCTATGAATTCCTCCCACTCCAATAATTGGAAAGGCTGCATTTGATTTCTGATGAAGATAAGCAATTACTTCTGTACTTCTGTCTTTCAATGGCTTTCCACTTAGTCCACCATTTCCCAAATTTTCTACTTTTTGAGATTCTGTTTTTAAGTTTTCTCTGCTAATAGTTGTGTTTGTTGCAATTATTCCTGCTAGTTTTGTTTCTTTAGCTATTTCTATAATATCATCAAGTTGAGAATCTGTGAGGTCTGGTGCAATTTTGAGAAGTAAAGGCTTGGGAATTAAATGTTCTTTATTACGATTTTGAAGTGTTTGTAGAAGTTCTGTAAGTGGCTTTTTTTCTTGCAACTCTCTAAGATTTGGCGTATTTGGAGAACTTACATTGACCACAAAATAATCTACATAATCAAAAAGTGCATCAAAACACATCAGATAATCATTTGTAGCTTCTTCATTTGGTGTAACTTTATTCTTTCCAATATTTCCACCAATAATAATATGTGGCTTTTTGGCTTTTATTTTTTTTAATCTTTCCACAGCAATTTCTACTCCTTCATTATTAAAACCCATTCTATTGATGAGCGCATTATCTTCTTTCAAACGAAACAAACGAGGTTTTTCATTTCCATCTTGTGGTTTTGGCGTAAGTGTTCCTATTTCTATAAATCCAAAACCGAGATGGTCTAGCTCCTCAATCCATTTTGCATTTTTATCAAAACCTGCTGCCAAACCCACAGGGTTTTTGAATTTTAATCCAAAAACTTCCTTTTCTAATTTTTTATTTGAATTTATGGGATTTGTTACCACAGATTTACCTCCTATTTTCAGAAGTGTTTGTAATCCTGTAACGGCTGTATAATGTGCTTTTTCAGCATCAAGTTTGAAAAAGAAAGGACGTAAAAGTGAATACATAAAAATAGAATCGTTGTAATTTTTTTGGTTTCACAAAAATACAACTTTTTACTACAAATCCTTATTTCAAAACCTTCTCTACAAGTTCCTCAAAAGGTAATGCATCAAGAAAAAGTCTATCTGAATAAATATTTGCTAAAAGACGAATAAAACTCGGTTCTCCATCAATCTGAATATATTCTATCAATACATTTCCATAAAACTGAGGAAGTTGTCCATCTGTTTTAAGCTCATTTTTCACTTCATTACTTGTTCCATAAACAGGTTTTAGATAGTGTTTTTCTATTGTCTCTATATAATTTGTTCGCTCATAATGCGCTCGGTCAGAAGTATAGAGCTTATAGGGATAGGGAAGTTGTAAAACAGACTCCTTCAATTTGTCAAACAAAAAACGGAATTGCTTGCTACTCATCGCATTCGTATAAGTAATTGCAACTCCATTTGAGGCAGCCGAAGCAAACAAATGAACCTCAATATCTTTGGAAGTCAAGCCTTCTCTTTTAAGATGATAGGATTCATAAATCCTTGCAAACCAATACTTTGCATCAGCACTTGAACTCCAAATCTGAAATGCTAGTTCATCTTTCTCTGACCTCTTTAAATTTTCTTTTATTAAAGGAATTGTTTTATTTCGCTTGGGAAAGAGTTTTTTGAATATATCGTCGAAAAAATCCATAAATTGAAAACCTTTTAAATAAAAGTAAAGTTTGAAAATATATCTTGTTTAACATTTAACTATTATTTATTAAACAATTTGATTAAGTATGACTAAATTATAAACAAATATAATTCATCTATTGGCATACTATTTAATATCTTTGATTTATTATTTGTTCCAAACTTTCCACTAAAGTTTTTCATAAAAGTAGTTTATTTTCAAAACAAAACTTCTCACAAAGCCCTTATTGCCTTGGATAGTCAATTAATTAAATTTAGAAAAATATTTTTCTATTAGAAGAATAAATATAGAATTTTAATTTTTGTTATCCTTTTTATCTTAAAAATAGTATATAAAAATTATGCGTGTTTCCGTTTTCAGAAAAGAACATTTCAATGCAGCCCATCGTTTAAATAATCCAAACTGGTCAGCTGAAAAAAATCAAGAAATATTTGGTAAATGTAATAACGAATATTATCACGGTCATAATTACAATCTTATCGTACAAGTGACTGGTGAAATTGATCCAGAGACAGGATATGTTGTAGACATGAAATGGCTTAGTGATTTGATAAAAGAACATATTGCTGACCGTTTTGACCACAAAAATCTCAATTTAGAGATTCCAGAATTTAAAGACCTAAATCCAAGTGCTGAAAATATAGCTGTTGTGATTTATAATATCTTGCGTCCAAAACTTAATTCAAACTTAGACTTAAAAATCAAACTTTATGAAACTGAACGGAACTTCGTCGAATGCCCAGCCTAAAAAGGTAGAGGGTATTCATAATCATGACAAACAAGTGAGTCAAACTTCTACTACTTCTAACAAGAAAAAACAAGTGAAAAAAACGACAAAACAAGTACAACTTACAGAGAAAGAACAGGAAGAAAAATTGCAAATTATTGGTGAAAACCATATCGCAACATCTATAGAAACACCTTTACGAAAAGATGCTTTTGAACTTGATGATGCTACAAAAATAGAAAAAATAGCAGACCATTTTAAAGAAATAATGGATATTTTGGGACTTGATTTGACAGATGATAGTTTACAAGGAACACCAAAGCGAGTTGCTAAAATGTATGTACAAGAAATTTTCAAAGGACTTAATCCAGAGAATAAGCCAGCCACAAAAATGTTTGATAATAAGTTTGGCTATAATCAACTCTTAGTAGAAAAAAATATTAGTTTTCATTCGCATTGCGAACACCACTTTGTTCCAATTCACGGAAAAGCACATATTGCTTATATTTCAAATAATGGAGTTGTAGGTCTTTCAAAACTACACAGAATTGTAGATTATTTTGCTCGTCGTCCACAAGTACAAGAGAGACTGACAAATCAAATAGGTGAAGAATTAAAGAAAATGTTAGAAACAGAAGATATAGCTGTTGTTTTAGATGCTGCTCATATGTGCGTGTCTATGAGAGGAATACAAGACCAAACTAGCACCACAATTACAAGTTTTTATAGTGGTAAATTTAATGAAGAAGCTACTCGTAATGAATTTTTGAAGTATATCCAATAATTAGGTTTTTGTTAGCATCGTCAGTGTGCTAAAATAGCAACAAAAGCAATGGTATTTAAAATTTTCCATAAAAAAAGCAACCTATCTCTAGGTTGCTTTTTTAGCTTTATGAAGGATAATTAGTTGATAACATACGTTTCATAAAACGCTTTATCTTGTCCAATAACCTGTAAAAAATATGTTCCTTTTTCTAAGTTATCAAGGTTAATTGTGCATTTTGCATTTTCTGATGTAACTGTTTTTTCTTGCAAGATATTTCCTTCCTCATTAGTAAGAGTTACTGTAACTGTACTTTTGTTATTTTTGATAGTTGCAATAGCTTTATTATCGCTAGTCTTTGGTGCAAAATCAGCCATAAATTCATTTGTTATGGTATTTTTAACAGTTACTTCTCTTTTTTCATTGTATGTTTGTCCTTTTAAGATTACAGTATATGTTCCATTTACTTTAAGGTCATAAGTACGCTCAATACTTTCTTTTTTTCCAAGAGATTCAGAGTACAACAAACCTAGATTTTTATCATAAATCTTTACTTCTAAGTTTTCTTGTTTAACATTTTCAAATGTTAATACAAACTTTGTAGTATTTGGAATGACTTTAATAATAGTTGCTCGGTCATTTTCTCCTAAAGGACTATTTGCAAAAGAATTAAATGAAAGTGTAAGAGCAAAGATAACAGCGAAGATTGATTTTGATAAGTTCATAGTAATTTGTTGTGATTTGTTTGAAGAGGTAGTATAAAAGAAATACTTTTTAAATAAAAAGTAATAAAAGCATATAAAAAAAAGAGTTAAAGAATAAATTATTTTTCTGTGATTTTCTTTCGTTGCTTATAGTCTTCCTAACGGCTTCTCTCACTGTAGGTTACAGTTTTTCAATGCTCCTTTAAAAGGATTTTTTTTAACTAAAAAGTATGCAACCCCAAATATAACTCACAAAAACAAACAAATTAAAAAATATTATTCTACAAAACATCATTTACAATAAATATAATTTTGATTTTTCTATTTTTTATGTTAAAACCTTTTTTACCTAAAAACAACAATCATAATAAATCATAAGAACAAAATAGTCTGCAACCCCACACTCACAACCAAATAAAATTCTTTAAAAATAAATTAAACAAAATATTATACTTAAAACCAACAGACATATGGGTTTTTAGATTTTGTATTTTTAATTTCTTAAAAATATTTAAATTCTATTTAAAAATATTTATAAGCCAAAAACCAACAGCAATTCCAACAAAACCTAGAATTATGTTAGAAAAAGTATACAGAAAAGCTATTTGATAATTTTGAGCTTGAATAAGTTTGAAGGTTTCTAAGTTTAGTGTCGAAAATGTACTAAAGCCACCACAAAAACCTGTCATAAACAAGGCTGCTAGGATTTTCTCACTTTCTAGTTTTGCTTCACCTAAGTAATTAGCTAACATTCCCAAGATAATACAAGCCAAAAAATTAGTAACAAAAGTAGCTGTTGGAAAGCCTGTAGAGTGTTCCATAATCCATTTAGAAGCTAAAAAACGAACTATCGAACCTAAGCCTCCTCCAACAAAAACTGCAAATAATGACAATGTAGAAATATTCATGAGAGTAAATTCTATTTTGATGTTGTAAGTATAAATGGAAGAGTTTTTTCAATAATTCTATACTGATCATCGTCCTTATCAACTTGATAAAGTATAGTTTCATCTGCCAGCCCTTTTCTCATTAGTAAAGTTTCAGATTTGATGACACTTTCTAAACCAACATAACCTAGCTTTATAATACTATCCTGTTTTAAATATTTTCCCCTAAAAAACTCTGCACCCATAAAATTATTTTGTGTGAGTAAATACGTACTATCTTGTCGTAATTCTAAATTAGAACTCGCTAAATCGCTAATATGAGAAAACTTCATAATAACAGGTGAGCTATCCACTTTTCTTATATCCAAATAATTGGTAAAAGTATAAAGACAAAAGCCTGTTATTAAAAACGTAATAAAAGCGTAGTATAACTTTCCTCTATTTCTTTTTGTAATAGCTTCATAAATAATTACTATTACCATAAAGAAAAAGCCCAAACCTAAAAAGATTAAAGCCAAAGTATCAAAAACATCTGCTTCATGAAGAGTATCAAATAAAAAATCGTTAAAAGTACCTACTAAAGGAAATAACACAAAAGATTCTATTATTGTGTCACGAATGTTCTCTATGCTATTCATATCTAAAAGGTAAAGTTTTATTTCAAACAAAAAGTCATCTGAAATATAATTAATTTCAGATGACTTTTATAATTTACAATTAACTATTTATAATTAGCTCTTAACTTTGCTCTAATGCTTCTGCACCACCAACAATTTCCAAAATCTCTTTTGTAATGTTAGCTTGTCTAGCTCTGTTATAACTCAATTTCAATTCTTTGAGAAGCTCTCCTGCATTTTCAGTCGCTTTATCCATCGCTGTCATACGTGCGCCTTGTTCGGCTGCGTTTGATTCTAGGATTTTGCTATAAAACTGCGTTTTGAGAGATTGAGGAATAAGGTCTGCTAAAATTTCTTTTTTATCTGGCTCAAAGATATAATCTACGTTTGCAGAAAACTCTTCTTTTTTAACCAAAGATGGTTTTACTGATGCTTTTTCTTCCACTTTCTCAGTAGGAGGAGCAATCGGTAAGAACTGTTCTACACGTACAATCTGTGTAGCGACATTTTTAAATTCATTATAGACAATTTCTATTTTATCGTAATTTCCTTTTGTAAACTCATCCATTGCATATTCTGCTGCTTGACGAACATAATCAAATGTAAGTTCTTTTTGAGAGAATATTGCTGAATAATCATTTACAGATTTCAAATTGCGACGACGAACATAATCCAAAGCACGCTTTCCAATAGGCATAACTGTTACGTTTCCTAAAGAATTCTGACGGCTATAATTACGATTAATCAAACTTTGCATAGCACGAAGTACATACGTATTGAAAGCTCCACAAAGACCTTTATCTGATGTAATAGTTACAATCAAGATTTTTTCTTCTGCACGAACCTCGCTATACTTGCTTTCAAAATCATCTCCAACAAGAGAAGCCGTTACATTTTGCAAAATTTGACTCAACTTTTGAGCGTATGGACGCATTTGCATCATACGGTTTTGAGCTCGGCGCAGCTTTGCAGCAGCTACCATTTTCATTGCTTTTGTAATTTGCTGGGTGGATTTTACAGATACAATCCTTCCACGAACTTCTTTTAAATTTGCCATAGTATATTTTGAAGGCTTTTGTAACACAGACTAAAGTCTGTGTAAATCTATATGTTTTGAATAACCGTGTTTCATTTTAAAAATAAAACACGGAAATTAAATTTGACTATTTAAAACAGACTAAGAAGTCTATTATACAGAATTAAATTATGCTTTTGCAGTTGCAACATTATACGTTTTAGCTACATCTTTAGCTACTTTAGCAAGAACGTCAGTTTGTTCTGGTGTATATTTTCCTGCACGAAGTTCGTCTAATGTTTTTCTATGATTTTGCTCCAAAATGCTTAGATAATTTGCTTCATAATCTTTCATTTTTTCAGTAGGAACATTATCAGTAATACCGTTTGTAGTAGCATAAATGATAGCAACTTGCTTCTCTACTTCTACAGGAGAGAATTGTTTTTGCTTCAACATTTCTGTATTTCTACGTCCACGCTCAATAACAAGTTTGGTAGCTGCATCAAGGTCAGAACCAAATTTTGCAAATGCTTCTAACTCTCTAAATTGTGCTTGGTCTAGTTTCAAAGTACCAGATACTTTTTTCATAGACTTAATCTGAGCCGAACCACCTACACGAGATACCGAAATACCTACGTTAATTGCTGGACGGATACCAGAGTTAAATAAGTTAGTTTCCAAGAATATCTGACCATCTGTAATCGAAATTACGTTAGTTGGGATATAGGCAGAAACGTCACCTGCTTGTGTCTCAATGATTGGAAGTGCAGTAAGTGAACCTCCACCTTTTACGATACCTGCTTTTTGCAAAGACTCAGGAATATCATTCATACCTTGAGCAATTTTATCATCATTGATAACTTTTGCAGCACGCTCCAAAAGACGAGAGTGAAGATAAAATACGTCACCTGGGTATGCTTCACGCCCTGGAGGACGACGAAGAAGAAGAGAAACCTCACGGTAAGCAACAGCTTGTTTTGACAAATCATCATAAACTACAAGAGCAGGACGACCAGTATCACGGAAAAACTCTCCGATTGCAGCACCAGCAAATGGCGCAAAAAATTGCATTGGAGCAGGGTCAGCAGCCGAAGCAGAAACAATAACCGTATAAGCCATAGCTCCATAACGTTCTAAAGAAGCAACGATACCAGCAACCGTAGATGCTTTTTGACCGATAGCTACATAGATACAGAAAACTGGCTCTCCTTTATCATAAAATTCTTTTTGATTGATAATTGCATCAATCGCTACAGCAGTTTTACCTGTCTGACGGTCACCAATGATAAGCTCACGCTGACCACGACCGATTGGAATCATTGCATCAATCGCCTTGATACCTGTTTGAAGAGGTTCTGTTACAGGCTCACGATAAATTACCCCTGGTGCTTTACGCTCAAGTGGCATTTCATAAAGGTCTCCTGTGATAGGACCTTTACCATCAATAGGATTTCCAAGTGTATCAACTACACGTCCTACCATACCATCACCTACTTTAAGTGATGCAATACGTCCAGTAGTTTTGACAGAATCGCCTTCTCCTACGTTAGTATAATCTCCAAAGAGTACAGCTCCTACATTATCTTCTTCAAGGTTCAAGACCATTCCAGTCAAGCCGTTGTTGAATTCGATAAGCTCGCCAGCACGAGCGTTTGTAAGTCCGTAGATACGAGCAACACCATCACCTACTTGAAGTACAGTTCCTACTTCTTCGAGTTGAGCGTCTGTTTTAGCGTTAGAGAGTTGTTCTCTTAGAATTGCTGAAACTTCATCAGGTCTGACCATTTATTCGTGATTTTAACAGTTACGATTGAATTTTATTTTTTAATAGATTGCAAAGGTACAAAATTTTCTATAAATGTAGAATATATAGCTTTTATTACCTTTTTATTTAATCTTCAACGATACATTAGAGCATCATTGAGGATTATTAGATTCTTTTACTTTGCAAAAGATTGCTCTATTTTTTGAAGGCGAGTTTTGACAGATTCGTCGATTTGCTTTCCTTCAATATTGAGGATAAAGCCTCCAATAAGGTCTTTATCAATTTTTTCTTTTAGCTCTACTCCTTGCTTTCCAGAGAGCATACGTACTTTATCTTTAAAAGAATTACGCAAATCATCTGTAAGTTCAAAAGGAGTAATTACTTCTGCCATTTCAATTCCTTTTTGAGAATTGTAAAGCAAATGAAATTGTCTTGCTGTTTCGAAAAGGTCGGCTTCACGTCCTTTTTTTACTACTAGCGTAAAAAACTTTTTTGTCAAATCATTAGCATTTCCAAAAAGCGCATTCAAGACTGACAATTTTTTAGAAGAATTGATAACAGGGCTTTTCAAAGCTATCTCTAAATCTCTACTTCCTTCAATAGTTTCTTTGATATTTACCATATCATTATGCACCTCTTCTAAAATAGAGTGTTCATTGGCTAAATCAAAAAGTGATTTGGCATAGCGAGAAGCAACACGAATATCTGACATAATAGTTGTATAGTTTATTCTTTTATAGAAAAATTAAAATGAAGTAAAAATTAGTTTACTTTAATATCACTCAAATAATTTTCTACAAGTTGTTTTTGTGCTGATTCAGAACCCAATTGTTCCTTTACTAATCTTTCAGCAATTTGTAATGAAAGTTTTGCTACTTGATTTTTGACATCAGCCATAGCATTTTGCTTTTGTGAGTCAATTTCACGTTTTGCATCTTCCAAAATACGGTTATATTCTTTTGTTGCACGCTCACGAGCATCTTCTTCCATTTTAGAAGCAACAACACGAGTTTCTTTCATCATCTGCTCACGCTCAATACGTCCTTCTTGACGGATTTTTTCAATTTCATTTTCTAAATCTGCTTTTGCCATACGAGCAGCCTCAGCAGCTTTAAGAGCTTCTTCGATAGAACGCTCACGAGTTTCTAATGCTTTTGTAATAGAAGGCCAAACAAATTTGCCTAAAACAACAACAAGCAAGATAAATATAAGTCCTGTCCAAAAAATAAGACCAACATTAGGCGTAATAAGTGGATTGAGTTGGAGAAGCATAATGATTAAATATATAGGTATTAAATTAAATTCTTTTTTTAGTTGTTATTTATGCAAAACATAAAATAACGGAATATTTTTTTATCTTTTATTTACCTGACACTTTGAAGTATCTGACAAGTATAGGATAATTTTCTTTTTATAAAATTAGATAGAACTAGTTAAAAATGAAGTAGCAATAACTAATTTATTGCTACTTCATTTTTGTATGTCTTACTTCCAGCCACCGATAAGGAATGAAACTACGATAGCAAAAAGAGCTGCACCTTCAATAAGGGCTGCTGCGATAATCATTGCAGTTTGGATTTGACCTAATTTTTCAGGTTGGCGAGCCATTGCTTCCATAGCACGACCACCTACTTGACCGATACCAAGACCAGCACCCAAAACAGCTAAACCAGCACCAAGACCACCACCGATAGCAGCATAAGCAGAATAATCAGCAACAGCTTGCAATAACATAGCAATAAATGCGAACATAATATCTAAATTTAAAGAGTATAAAAAGAAAATGAATTGATATATATAATGAATACTGACATTTTAATAAAAACCTACCGTTTTAAACTAAAATAATTGTCCTGTATTCTGAAATTTATCCGAAAATAAAGGTAGAAGTTAGATTTTAGAAGTAATACAAAATACTAATGAGTAATTATATTTTCTTATTCTAATCTTTTTCTTCTAAAACAACTAGCTTTTCAGTAATTGTCTTTAACTGGTAACTACATTACTGATAACTGGTTACTGATTTTAATGATGGTCGTCTGCAATAGCTTGACCAATAAACAATGCTGTAAGAAGAGTAAAGATATATGCTTGTAAAAGGGCAACAAATAACTCTAAACACATCATCAAAAACACAAAAGGAACAATAGGCACACCCAAAATATAGTTTTTGAATATAAAGATAATTCCAATCAAGGCTAAAATAATTGTGTGTCCTGCTGTGATGTTAGCAAAAAGACGAATCATAAGAGCTATTGGCTTTGTAAAAATACCAATAATCTCCACAGGAATCATAATCAACAAAAGTGGAATTGGCACACCTGGCATTGCAAAGACGTGTTTCCAATAATGTTTGTTTGCTGAAACATTTGTAATAATAAGAGTAAGAGCAGCTAAGGTCATTGTAAAGGCAATGTTTCCTGAAGTGTTTGCGCCAGAAGGAAGCAAACCTAAAAGGTTATTAAACCAAATAAAGAAAAACAAAGTCAATAGATACGGAAAATATTTTTTGTATTTGTGTTCGCCAATGTTTGGAATAGCCAAATCATCACGTAAATAAACAATAATAGGCTCAAAGAAAGATTGCATTCCTTTTGGTGCTTGTCCTTCACGTTTTTTGTATGCTCCTGCAATGCTAAATCCAATTACTAAAAGTAAAAGTGAAGCAATCATCATTGAAGCAACATTTTTTGTAATTGATAAATCAAGAGGATGAATATCTTCAATTAATTTTCCATTATTATCTACCACTTTTACATGTTCGTGGTCTAAGATATAGTTGTATTGTCCTTTTGTGAGAACAGCACGAGTATTATCGTGTCCTGCTGTTACTTTCTCATTTGGAATTTCAACAGTTTTGATAGGTGCATGATGAAATTCACTAGACATAAATACATCAAACTGTCCATTTGTATAAACAATCAGAGGCAATGGAATAGAGTAATGATGTTCTTCTTTGTTTTCATCAACAGTAGTAAAAAGATGCCATTCGTGAGAATCCAAAATATGATGATTAATCATCTCAGTAATATCAAACTTATCTTCATCGACGTGTTCAATGTCTAAATGTCCGTCTGTTTCATTACTATTGATTCCATCTTTTTGTCCATCTTGAGCAAATAGATTAGAAAAAGTAAGTAGAGAAAACAAAACACTCAAAAAAATATTTTTTGAATAGTTGAGTTTGATGAAAGGTAAAATGTTATTCTTCACTTGATTCCGTATTAGTGTAATTTATAATTTACGCTGAAAATTAATTTCTTTTTATCTAAACCTAAATTGAACTAGAAACGTATAAGGAACGTTGACTAATTTATGGTTTTTCTGAGTCTTGTTCTGAATTGCGCTGCAAGTTAGGTAACAATGCACGAATTTCAAACAATAAATAACCAAAATATAGAAAAAGCATCACAAAAGCCAAACTAATTACTCCTTCGCCACTTATCATAACATAAGCAAGCATCACAGAAGCACAAAAAAGCATTCTTACCATTTTAGAGACCATCATGGCATAACCAAAATTAGCACTCCCCAAAAAACGCAAGGTAATCATTCCTGTAATCCAGTATAAAAGTGTAATTCCAATATAAACACCCCAAACTTGAGGAATATAATATTGAGTTACAAAAAACTGAAAAGCCAACATACAAAGAAGCATCACTAATGCAAAACCTCCAAATTGAAGGTGATACGAACGAGCAATTTTTTTCTTTGCAGAATCAGATAATTGGTTCTCAGACACTTTTATAGGAGCTTTTTAGGTACTTTTTAAAGAGATTGATTTTTCAAGGCTTATCCTTAATTTGGGTGCAAAAGTACAGACTATAATTTTTAAAAGCAAGAATTATTTGAAAGTATTTTTGATATTCTTTGTTTAATCTCACTAAGAACGTTTACATAAAAACTCAAAACGTTTTCACACAAATTGAGTTAATAGAGTATTGAATTATTTTTACAACTACATTTTTTGATTTACTTTTTTTATGAAAAAAATATTAATTACAGGAGGTTCTGGACTTGTCGGAACTCGCCTTACAGAGCTTTTATTGGCAAGTGGAAATTATGAAGTAATGCACCTTAGTCGTTCAGGAAGTCATATTCCTGGGGTTACAGTCTATGAGTGGGACGTAGAAGCTGGCGAAATGGAAGAAGAAGCCATCCAAAAAGCTGATTGTGTTATTCATTTGGCAGGAACTGGTATTATGGACAAAGCATGGATAGATTCTCAAAAGGAAAAAATAATGGAAAGTCGCACACTCTCAACAGCTCTTTTGGTAGAAAAACTAACGGTTTTAGACCATCATGTCAAAACCTATATTGGAGCTTCTGCTATTGGTTATTATGGTTTTGAGAAAGAACATAGTCGTAATTTACATAAAGAAGATGCTCCAGCTGGAAATGACTTTTTGGCGCAAGTTTGTGTAGAATGGGAAAAAGCGCATGCTGAAGTTCCTTCCAATATTCGTTCTACTATTATTCGTATCGGAATTGTTTTGAGTGATAAAGGTGGCGCACTGGTAGAAATGGCAAAACCTGTAAAGGCGTGGGCTGGTGCAGCTTTGGGAGATGGAAATCAAATCGTTTCTTGGATTCATATCGATGACCTTTGTAGAATTTTTATCAAGGCAATTGAAGATAATAAAATGACAGGAACTTATAATGCCGTCGCTCCAAATCCTGTAACTAATGCAGAACTCACACGCATTATTGCAAATTCTTTAGATAAACCATTGTTTTTGCCAAATGTTCCCGAACCTGCTATGTATTTGCTCTTAGGACAACAAGCAGAATCAGTTTTGAGAAGTATAAAGGCAAGTGATGATAAGATAGTAAAAGCAGGTTTTGAATTTGATTTTGTAGATGCTCAAAAGGCTGTTGATGATTTTTATTCTTAATTAATTACGAATTATCAATTACGAAATACTACCTTATTAGGCTTTACGAAAAGCGAAATGATAAATCTTCAAAATCATTTCGCTTTTTTGTGTTTCGTCAGATAGTTATATATTTTTAGCCTATGAAAAAACAAACTATAAATAAATCTACCCTGCTTTTGGCTGTTTTAGCTGTGGCTTTTTGGTGTTTTTATTTTTGGCAGGAGAAGGAAAATCAAGAGTTTTTGATAAATACTCAAGGGTTAATATCCAATACAACAGATGAAATTTTACAATTTAGAAACGAAGAGAATAACAGATTTATACAAAAAGCTATTTATAGTTTAAAAGATAAGAATCAAGATACAAGTGCCTATAATAACAATATTCATAAGGAAATAGAGAATAAATTATATAATTCCATCCCAAAATCTCTTCAAGATTATTTCAGTCTTGTGCGTAGTTTTGAAATTACATCTATTATACAAAAATATCATGACGCTGAATATATTCTTGATGAGGAAAGAAGAAACCTAATCAAAAATGCTTCAGATTCTTTGTATAAAACTTTAGGAGTACTAAAGTCAAGTATTCGTTCAGTAAATTGGCAGCAGAATGACAAAAAAATATGGCTAGATTTAATAAAACAACGCCAACAGATTATAGATTTGACAGATTCTATTTTTGATTCGAACAAAAAGCAGTTTCCAACTTCTTATGTTTCTAATAATTTTGAAGGTTATCAAATGCTTGTTCCAGACTATCAAAATGAAATGATGTTAATCAAATCATTTGTCTTTTTTACAGATACAAAATATGGTACAGATTACTATAAATCTACAAAAACGAATGAGCCTAGAATCGATATTAATCCTTTTTTGCTAGATTCTACTTTCCATAAAACTAAAGCTTTTTATTCTTTCCAACAAGTAGGAGATACTATTTTATATCCTTTCTCTGAAAAACCTAAAGCATCAAAATTATCTATTCCAATAAAAGTAATTCCTAAAAAAACAGATTATGCAAACTAAGATTATAAATAGTAGTCTGTTGTTAATCATTTTTAGCTCTTTCTACTTCCTATTTCAAAACTACGTTTTCCGTAAAGAAATAGAGCCTTTGAATGAAGAATATTGCAAAAAGTATGTTGCCAATCAATTCAAAATTTCAAAAAGACGCAATAACTATTTTAAAGAAAGTCTAATCAGTTATGCAGAACTTAACTCTCAAAACCCTTTCTTAGAATCTGTAAATGGAGATTATGCCAAAACAGAGAAGAAACAATATGAAGTAATCAAAATTCTTTCAGTGATTGACTCTATTTATAAGATTGATACATTAGGAAAAGATTGGAACTCACACAAATTCAAGATTGCAGATGCTTTCAAAAAAGCTAGAGAAAAATATGATACTCTAAAGTGGGGAAAACATGTTTCTTATACTACTTTTGATTCTCTCTTTAAAAAAGAAAAACTAGATTATAATGAGTGGACAGAGATTATTTCTGTATCAAATAGATTTAAGGAATATGTAAGAGCCAGCACATCAGGAGGAAATATGGATTTTATATACTATAATTTGATAGGAATTCCTTCAAAAAGTATTACTAGAATTGGAGATACAATTTCAGTTGATTGGGTTGATTTTTATTCAAAAACTTCGCTTATTCCAGAAACCTATTCAAGAAAATCAAATTATGAAAATTATCTTACCCTTAGAAGTTATTATAAAATTGGATTTGGAATCAGTGGAGGAAAAGACAACGAAGCCATTTTATTAGAAGAATACCAAATCCCATTCTCAGCAATAGAAAAAAACAAAAAATGGCGAAGTGTATTTTATTTTAGAAATGATAAATTAGAACAAGATTCGGTTGTTTTGGAAAGAGAATTGGAGTTTTGAGATTTTTATGGCTTCTTTTTTCATAATTTATATAGTTTCAAAAAACTATCTTGGTTTTCTACGGCAAGTTTTTTGTTTTTGTAGATTTGTGTTTTATTTTTCTTAAACAAACCAAATTCTATTCTAATGAAAAATTTATTTTACTTATTCTGTCTTTCTTGTTTTTTTATACTTTCATCTTGTGAAATTGATGGACAATCGCCTATTGGTGTAGATGAAGGCGAACCCTCAAAAGATTATCAAAATGGCTTTTTTGTAGTCAATGAAGGAAATTTTGATTGGGGAAAAGCGACTCTTACTTTTATTCATCAAGACGGAATAGACAAAGGAAGAGTAGAAAACAATATTTTTGAAAGAGTAAACAATGAGCCTTTAGGAAATGTAGGGCAATCTATGACCATTCATAACGGAAAAGGATATATTGTAGTCAATAATTCTCAAAAAGTAGAAGTCGTAAATCCCACAACTTTAGATAGAATAGCAACTATAAAAAATCTTCATTCGCCTCGTTATTTTATTGGAATAAATAATTCAAAAGCGTATGTAAGCACTATTTATAGAGATTTGATTTATGTCATTAATTTACAAACTAATCAAATAACAAAAGAAATTCGTACTACAGAATGGACAGAAAAGATGGCAAAACTAGGCGATTATATTTGGGTTACTTCTCACGATGCTGATAAAGTTTGGGTGATTGATTCAAGAAACGATGAAATTATTCATACCATTACTACACCAGCAGGTTCGAAAAGTATAGTTGCTGATGAAGCACAAAATAGAATTTGGATTTTGGCAACAGGTTCGGATACAGAGAGAGCTAGATTGATTACTTCTTCACTTTCAGATGTACGTAGTAGTGAGAGTAGAGTATTTGAAGAAGATGAAAAACCTCAGTTTTTGAATATCTATAATAATGATTTGTACTGGATTTCTGATACTAATTTGTATCAACTATCTAGTTTTCAGATAGACTCTCGCTTTCCTCAAACTCCTTTTATTGAAGGACTAGGAACAGTAAATACACTGATTTATAATGCTGTTATTTCTCCTAAAAATGGGCGTTTACTTTTTGCTGATGCTTTAGATTACCAACAAGAAGGCTATATTTTTGAATATGATTTGCAGAGCAAAAGAGAAGTAGAACGCTATAAAGTAGGCGTTATTCCGAATGATATTTGTTTTAAGTAGTTTCATTTAAAAAGTCAAATCTATAAAAAAACTCTTCATACGAATTTTATATAATTCTAAATGAAGAGTTTTTTGTTTTTTAAAATTTTCTGTCCTATTCTAGTTTTTTCTAATTTTTTCTTTTTCGCTTTCTGTGCTTTTGTTAGCTGCCATTTCTTCGTGCAGTTTGCCTTGTATGAGTTCTTGTAAGTTGAATGGTGCAGGTTGTCTTTCTATGCTTTTTTTGATGAGCGTATGAAGTTGTTTTTCATTTTCAAAGTATTCTCGGTGCCATGTTGAGGTAGCTATAAATTTCATAAATTCAGCTTCTTCTTTATGTGAAGTTTCACCGTCTAATATTAAGTATACTGTTTCTTTGAATACTGGAAGTTTATTTAATTTGCTCATAATAAATGTGGGATAAATGGGTTTTAAAAAAATGCTAATTAGTGCCTTTTTGAATGAAATTGTTAGAAATTATTTTTTCAATCGTTGGCAAATAAAAAACCTCAACAGCTAACTCTAAAAGTTTGCTCTCAAGGCTACGAAATATCATATATAAATTTTAAAATTTCTTGGAAACAGAAAATCATCAGAACTATCTGTAAGCTGATCAGGAAATATATTTTCTACTGCATCACTTTGTCTGTCTGTCCCACTCTTTGGGCTATTTTGTTCTTGTAATTGTTCTTTTCCTTGAAAATTGTAAAATTGAGTTTGAAGAGTCTCTATTGAAAATAATACAAATAAAGTAGTTAATACATAATTAAATGAAAATATGCCAATCTGAAAAGCAGAATTAATAGAAGCTGAATTTGTAAATTTTACTCTACGATTCAACTCATTATTTAATCTAAAATTCAACTTGTATATTTTATAATCAATCATATTATTAATAATCTATATTTATATAAATCAATTTGTGAAGGTTTTGTTTAGAGAGTAGTATTTTTGAAATGATTTTTTGATAACTTTAGTTAAGTATAACTCTTTCAAATTCAACTACTCAACCTATCTTTTTCAAAAATAATTCCTTATTTCTCAAAAATAAAGAATACTTTTTTTAAAACCTTTACTTTAACCCATAACTTGCTAAAATTTGGGTTTAAATTGTAAAAATATTTTTTACAAAAAAAAACCTTCATTTCAAGTAAATGAAATAAAGGTTTTTTTTGTTGTTAACAAAATAAAAGTTGCCCCGCAAGGACTCGAACCTCAACTAACGGCACCAAAAACCGCTGTTCTGCCAATTAAACTACAGGGCAAGCTAGAAACGAAAGCTCAAATTAACTGTGATACAAAAGTATCATAAACTAAATTCTAAAACAACTATTTTTTAAAAAAAATAGTAAAAAATAAAAGTTGCCCCGCAAGGACTCGAACCTCAACTAACGGCACCAAAAACCGCTGTTCTGCCAATTAAACTACAGGGCAAGCTGAAAACTATAACTCATCAAAACTAAGAAGAACAAAATAAATTAAATACTTTAACTCATCTCCGTTTCAAATCGGTTACAAAAGTACGATTTTTATTTTAATATCCAAATACAAAATCATTTTTTTTCGAAAAAATAAATAAAAACCTTATCTTCTAAAAAACTATTGTCACTTTTTGAAATTTAGAGTAGTATTTGCTTACATATCGACTCAACACACACCCAATTAAATTAGTTTGCTTAAAAAAAAATATCCTCACTGATATATCAATACTAAACCGTAAACAATGAATACTCTACTAGACAAGGAATATGGAAAGTTAGAATACGACTCAGAAAAACATTTTCTAAAACTCACTTTGATAGGTGATATTTCAGATGAAGATTACAAATATATTTGGAATTTGAGTTTGGAAGAAGCACAAAAAGTAAATTGTGGAAACGTTCTTATTGACCAACGAAAAATTGGTTTTGTAAAAATGATGTCAAGAGCTTGGCTTATTCTCAAATGGATGCCCAAATCTAAACAGACTGCAAAAGATATAGAACAAAAACTGGCTGTTTTACCTTCCACACATATTGCACATCGAACAGGATTAACTTATTTATTAGATTCTGTTAAAAAAGTTTTGGGAAATGGCTTTAAGTTTTTTGAAAATGAAGAGGACGCAATTTCATGGCTTTCTCTAGTTAAAAAAGAACAAGAAGTTGAAAATAACGTTTAGAATGAATTAAATTAGCTTTTTATTATTGATAATTCATTTTTAATCAAAAAAATATGTCTTTCGATTTTCAATCTATGCGTTCTCGTCCTCGTCGTAATCGCCAATCTGCTGCTTTGCGTGCTATGGTAGAAGAAACTTCTCTTTCTGTTGCTGATTTTATCTTTCCTATTTTTGTCATTGAGGGAACAAACAAAAAAGAACCTATTGCTTCTATGCCTAATATTTTTCGCTATTCTTTAGACACCCTCTTAGAAGAAATTGAAGAATGTTATAATTTAGGAATTCGTGCTTTTGCTCCTTTCCCAAGCCTGACAGACGAACATAAAGATTCTATGGCAACTTCTAGTCATAACCCTGAAAATGTTTATTTGAAAACTATAACAGCTATAAAAGAGAAATTTCCAGATGTTTTTGTGATGACTGATGTAGCCATGGATCCTTACAGTAGCGATGGACACGATGGAGTTTATAAAGATGGAAAAATAATAAATGATGAAACATTAGAGATATTAGGTAAAATGGCTGTTGCACAAGCTCGTGCAGGTGCTGATTATGTTGCTCCTTCAGATATGATGGATGGACGAGTAGGATATTTGAGACACGCTTTAGATAAAGAAGGTTTTCAAGATGTGGGAATAATTGCTTATACAGCTAAGTATGCAAGTGCTTTTTATGGTCCTTTCAGAGATGCTTTAGATTCTGCACCTCGTTTTGGAGATAAAAAAACCTATCAAATGAATCCTGCTAATATTCGTGAAGCTCTTTTAGAAGCTAAATTAGACATTGAAGAAGGAGCTGATATGATTATGGTTAAGCCTGCGCTTTCATATCTTGATGTTATTAGTAGAGTAAATCAAAATTCACACGTTCCGATTGTAGCTTATAATGTAAGTGGCGAATATGCGATGATAAAAGCAGGAGCTGAAAAAGGTTGGATAGATGGCGAAAAAGTAATGCTTGAAGTTTTATTAAGTATAAAAAGGGCTGGAGCAAAGGTTGTTTTGTCTTATTTTGCCAAAGAAGTTGCTCAAATTTTGTCTAAAAAGTGATTTATGAAAATCTCAACGACCATAAAACCTCATTGACGGTTGGTAAACAAATTATGAAAAGAACTAAAAAACAACTTGTTTATTACGACGAACAAAAACAATTATTGACAGAGTTTTGTGAAGGAAATGAAAAAGCCTTTTCAAAACTCTATCAGTATTATTATGGTTTTGTAGAAAATTATATTTGCAAAAATAAAGGTACAACAGAAGACGCTCAAGACATTTTTCAAGAAACATTGATTGTATTCTTAGAAAAACTAAAAAAGGAAGATTTTTATCTTACAGCTTCACTAAAAACATATATTATTGCAATTAGTAAAAACTTATGGCTTAATGTTTTACGAAAAAACAAAAAAACGACTGTTTATTCTCTTACTAATTCTGATGAAGACGAAAGTGAATTTAATCAAAAAGCAATAGAGACTATTTTATCAAATAGTTTTGATATAGAATTAGAAAACGAAAAGCCAATGATAGATAAACTTGGAGATTATTTTTCTCGCTTGACTTCGCATTGTCAGAATTTACTTTCCACTATTATAGAAGAAGAAAAAAGTACAGAGGAAATTCAAAAAGAATTTGGTTATACTACTCGTCATAATCTTCGCAACCAAAAACACAAATGTGTCAATCAGCTAAAAAAAGTAAAAGCTTTAGCAGAATCTAAAACCTAATTTTCAAATAAGATGCTTATACGCAATTCTGAAACAAAAAGTTTTGAATCAAAATCATTTTTTTTTAGAAAAATGGATTCTTTCGCTTAGTTTTTGTTATCTGATTGTTTTAAAACTTATCTTGCCAAACAATTCGGAAGTTTCTGTTTATGGTTATTTCAATAATTATTTCATTCTAGTTGCATCTTTAGCACAATGAATTCTAAAAATTACTTTTCTTATCTTTCTGCTCAATTTTTGACCTCTCTTCGTAATTCTTTTACGCTTTTTGTGTGTGCGCTTTTAGTTGTTGTATCTTTAGGTTTTTTTTCTAAAGTAGAAGCACAAGCCATTCCAACAGCCGAACATTATACTATCTATGATTATCATGCACATCCTCAGAACTGGTCTGTGGTGCAAGATGACATTGGTAGAATCTATGTTGCCAATACAAAAGGAGTTTTAGAATACGATGGAAATACGTGGAAACTAATAGAGTTACCTAATTTGGCAAGTGTAACAGCTCTCACAAAAGGAGAAGATGGAAAAATTTATATAGGAGCAACATCAGAAATAGGGTATTTAGATTCAGATTCATTAGGAAATAAAATTTATATTTCCTTGCTAGATAAAATGAATGAGCAAGACAAAAAGTTTTCTACAATATGGAAAGCCTTTTCTACCTCAGATGGAATTGTATTTCAATCTTTTGAAAAAATATTTTGGTATAAAAATGGAAAATTCAAAACGATTGCTCCTAATTCAGCTTTTCATTTAGCTTTTCAGATTAAAGAAAAAGAGAATAAAGATAGCAAATTATTTGTCAGAGAATGGGGGAAAGGGTTACATCATCTTACCTCAAAAGGATTAGAATTTATTGCAGGAAGCGAAATTTTTGCAGATGAAAAAATTTATTCTATTCTATTCAAAAAGACAGACACCTATTTTATCGTAACTGAGCAAAAAGGAATTTATACCTACACCGAGAACATAGGATTTTCACCCTTTCCAACAAAATCAGACTCTTTACTCAAAAAAAGTCAAGTATATTGTGGAATTGCTCTAGCTGATGGAAATTATGCCATCGGAACTCGTTTAGCAGGAATTTTAGTCTTTGATTCCAACTTTCAATTTCTTTATAAAATATCTTCCAAAAATGGTCTGAAAGATGACAGAGTGGCTTATCTTTACGAAGATTCAAATAAACAAGTATGGGCTGCACTCAGTAATGGTATTTCTTATATTGATGTTGCTTCTTCTTTTCGTTATTTTGATAAAAATACAGAGATAAACAGAAATATTTTGAGTATTTCGCCTCCTTATAATCAAAGTCTTTATATAGGAACAGTTCAAGGAATCTTTAAGTCAAATACTGATAAAGCAGAAACAATAAAAGAATTTACTCTTTTGCCTTATTCAGAGCGAGAAACATGGAAATTAGATGTCTATAAAAATATTCTTTTAGGGGCGCAAAACCCAGGTATTGCGTGGATAGAAAAAAGAGGTGTAGAAGAACTTTTAGCAGCAAGTAATCCATTTATTCAAGATTTTGCTTTAGTAAAAAATGACACTTCACATTTAATTGCAGCTTCTATTGAAGGTCTTTTACTTTTAAGATGGCAAAACGATCATTGGGTCTTTGTCAATAAAATTGAAGGATTTACAGGTGCAGCCACCAAAATCATTCAAGATGATAAAAATGACTTTTGGGTAAGTGACTATAATAGAGGAGTTTTCAGACTTAAATTAGATGCAGATTTTTTAACTGTTACACATTCTGAATTTTTTGGAAAACTTAATGGACTTCCTAAAAATCAGGGAAATCACGTTTTTGAGCTAGATGGAAAAGCTATATTTGGCACGCTAGAGGGAATTTATGATTTTAATGAAAATACATTTGCTGCTCATCCTGTTTTTGAAAAACTAATAGAAAAAAAGGCAATTACTATTTTTGAAAAAGATAAAAACGATAATTTATGGATAGTAACACAAAATGAACAAAATAAATTTAGTAGTTCACAAACATTGCTGGTTCAACTAAAGAAAACAGATTCTTCTTATCAACGGTATGATGCTCCTTTTTATAAAATAAAACAAATTGTTCAGGCTGTCCGTCCAATTGATGAAAATTTGGTTTTGATTGGTACAAATGAAGGTCTAATCTCTTACAACCCTCTTAATACTATTGCAGACAAACAACCTTTTTCTGCTTTTATAACACAGATAGAACATAGTGGTTCAAAGGATTCGCTACTTTTTGCAACTGATTTTATACTTAATCAGACTAGTAATCAACAGAATAATTTATCAGAAACAAAAAATATAAATTTACCTTATGAACTTAATTCCCTTCGTTTTAGCTTTGGAAGTTCATTTTTTGAGCAGCGAAGTGAAGTGTATTATCAAACAAAATTAGAGCCTTTAGATAAAAACTGGTCTGCTTGGACTACCAAAACACAAGACAAATTTACTAATCTTTCAGAAGGAGATTATGTATTTCATCTTAAAGCAAAAAATTTATATGGTGTAGAAAGTGAAGAGGTAACTTTCAAGTTTACTATCAAAACACCTTGGTTTAGACATCCTTTGTTTTATCTTTTTATTGTCCTTGTAATTGGATTTTTAGTTCAATATGGAGTAAAGATTTATACAAAACGACTAAAATCTGAAAAGAATTTATTAGAAAATACGGTTAGAGAACGAACAGAAGATATGCGTCAAGCCTATTTTAATACTCGTGTATTAAGTAAATTAGGTCAAGAAATTACTTCTACCCGTTCCATTGATGAAATTACAGATATGGTTTATCAGCATGTTAGCAAACTGATGGACGCTTCTGTTTTTGCTATCGGTATTCATAACGAAGAAGATGGAACATTAGAGTTTCCTGTAGCCATAGAAAATGGAGAAAAATTACCTTTTCATTTCGAAGATTTAGATGATACGGGACGTTTTGCTGTGTGGTGTTTCTTAAATGAACAAGACCTTTTCATAAATGATAGTGAGGTAGATTATGAATTGTATATGTCGCATCGCCCCAAAACAACGGTTGGAAGAGTTGCACCTTCTCTTATTTATCTTCCTCTCAAAATAAAGAAAAAGGTAATTGGAGTAATTACGGTACAGAGCTTTGAAAAGAATGCATATAATGATTACCATTTAAACCTACTTCGTAGCTTAGCTGTCTATACAGGGATTGCCATTGAAAATGCAAATTCATATCATCAAATCAACGAGCAAAAAGATATTATTCAAGATAAAAACAAACAACTTATTGCTAGTATCAATTATGCAAAACGTATTCAAAATGCAATTCTTCCACCTTTAGATGCAATTCAAGAAGAATTTGAAGACACTTTTGTTTTGTTTTCACCTCGTGATATTGTGAGTGGTGATTTTTACTATTTTAATAAAATAAATGGCAAATCTATAATTAGTGCCATCGATTGTACTGGTCATGGCGTACCAGGTGCATTTATGTCAATGATAGGTTATGAACTATTAAATGAAATTATTTTAGCAAAGCATATCACAAACCCAGCTAAAATATTAGACGCTCTACATGAAGGAATTTCGAAAGGACTTAGACAAGAACAGACCTTTACACAAGATGGTATGGATATGACACTCTGCACTTGGGATAAACAAACAAATATATTGGAAATTGCTGCTGCAAGAAATCAAATGTATTTGTTCAATTCGGAAGACAAAGAAAGAGTGTTTGAAATAGAAGCTGACAGACAATCCATAGGTGGAAAAATGGATGGAAATTTTGAATTCAAATCACAACAGATTCAGATTCAGAAACACGATACTATCTATTTACTTACTGATGGTTTCCAAGACCAGTTTGGAGGACTGCAAGATAGAAAATATTTACGTCGTCGTTTGAGAGAATTTTTGCAAAACCATCAACATCTTTCTATGACTCAGCAGCGAAGAGCATTACAGCGAGAACTTACAGAATGGAAAGGAGACAGAGATCAAGTAGATGATATTTTGATTATTGGGATACGTTTTTAGATTGATTAGTTATTTTTTTCTTACGTTGTTTGCTTTTCTAATTAATTTACTGTACTTAGTAATACACAAAATTGTAAATTTGTCTAAGTATAGATACACAAATATTTTCTTGCACTATGTCATTGGTGGGACACTAACAATGGCAGGTTATAGCCCTTGTCAGTGTCCCCACCGACGAGCATCTATTCAGAGAAAAGGAAATTAGAACTCAATGGAATAATAATGAGTAAAGCAAATAAAATAATTGATTTATTAGATTTAAAAGAGCATATATTTATAAAAATAAATAGAGAATCAGTTATTCAAAACATATTTTCTGATGAAGGAAGAATATCTTCATTTTCCAAAACTGATTTTAAGAAATTTGAGGAGTTAGGAGGTACAAAATTAGTTGATTATTTCCCCTCTGAGTTAGAACCTTATATTAATGAGTTAGTTTTCAAGACTTTTCATTCTCATATTATTTCTTCGCTTACTTTCAATCAAATTTTACATACCGAGTTGCCTTTTTCTATTAAAATGCAGGCTATGCCTTTAGAAAATTTGCAGGTAGGTATTTGGCTTTCTGTTTATAAAGAAGATTATATTTCTACAGATTTTTATGAGCGACTCCCTGTGATGTTACTTTATTTGAATGATGAGGATGAAGTAATTTGGGCAAATCAGCAATTTTATAGAAAATCTAAATTTGAAGCAGCACAATTAGTTACCGAACATGTAAGAGAGTTTTTGAAAATTAATCTCAAAATTTCTCAGCGAGATGCACTAAGAACTAAAGAAACCTCTACACGAACAGAATACAATCTTTTATGTGGAGATGGAAGTAAATTGATTGTGATTGTGTCAGCTATTAATCAATATGATGAAGAAGGAAAATTTCTATGTACTTCTGTTGTTTTGAGAGATGTTACCCAAATGAAACATACACAAATCGAACTAGAGTATCAAAAATTATCCATTGATGAATCAGCTATTGTAGCTGCTGCTGACGTAAAAGGAGATATTATTTATGCCAATGATAAGTTTTGTGAAATATCGAAATATTCAAGAGCAGAACTATTAGGACAAAATCACAGAATCTTAAAATCTGACCATCATTCGGATGAGTTTTTTATTAATATGTGGCAGACTATTTCTTCTGGTAAAGTTTGGCGTGGAGAAGTTTGTAACATAAATAAAGAAGGAAATAAATATTGGGTTTATACCACAATTATTCCTTTTTTGGATGAAAAAAATAAACCTTATCGTTACCAAGCCATACGCTTTGAGATTACAGAACGGAAAAAATTAGAAGCTGAAATAATAAATTATACACAAGGACTAGAAAAATTAGTAGAGGAAAGAACCCAAGAACTGAATCAAAAATCAGAGTTATTGAAGGAAGCCTATGAAGAAACTATTCAACAAAATGAAAAACTAGAAGCAAAGAATAGATATATTCAAAAAAGTATCAATTATGCAAAGCGTATTCAAGATTCTATTTTACCAAAAGAAGAATTATTACCTAATACATTAAAAGACTACTTTATTTTTTTTCGTCCAAAAGATGTTGTAAGTGGTGATTTTTATTGGTGGTATCATAATAAAAAAGAAAACTGTTGGGTCATCAGTGCAGTAGATTGTACTGGACATGGAGTTCCAGGTGCATTTATGTCTATGATTGGAAGTACACTATTAGATGAGATTGTCAAGACAAAGCATATTACAAATCCTGCTCATATTCTTAAAGAAATGCAGGAACAAATTGCCGATATTCTTCAACAGACCATAACTCATAATAGAGATGGAATGGATATGGCTATCGTAACATTAAATAAAGAGAAACAAAAAATTTATGTAGCTGGTGCAAAAAATCCTGTTTTTATAGTACAAAATGGAAAGGAATATTGGGTAAAAGGAGATAGAATGAGTATTGGGGGAAAACAACTTTTCTCTGAAGAATTTACTACTCACGAATTCAATTGGATAAGAGGAACAAAAATTTACCTTTTTTCAGATGGATACCAAGACCAGTTTGGAGGAGAAAAAGGCAGTAAATTTATGCGAAAAAATTTAAGAGAACTCATTAGTCAGAATGCACATTTGTCTATGAGAGAACAAAAACAAATTTTAGCTGATACATTAGAAAAATGGCGAAGTGGATATAACCAAATAGATGATATTTTGGTAATGGGATTTCAGTTATAAACTAAAAAAAGACTTTTCAAATAAATGAAGAGTCTTTTTTGATTTTATATTGTTTTCTCTGATAAGAATAAATTATGAAATAGAACTCTCATCAAGTTCTACTAATTTAAATCCTGTTCCATGAACGTTCAAAATTTTGAGATGAGCATCTGCACGAAGATATTTGCGTAATTTTGTTACATAAACATCCATACTACGAGCATTAAAATAATTATCATCGCCCCAAATTTCATTTAAAGCCTTTGAGCGTTCCAAAGTTTGGTTTTTGTTTTCACAAAGCATACGTAAAAGCTCAGTTTCTTTTGAAGTGAGTTTTGTTTCTTCTCCATTATTTGTTTTGAGAAGTTGAGCATCATAATCAAAAAGAAGTTCACCAATATTGAATTTACGAAGTGCTGGAGAGCTATCTGCAACAATAGTACGACGCAAAATAGCTTGTACACGAAGAAGTAATTCTTCCATCGAAAATGGCTTTGTCATATAATCATCTGCTCCAATTTGAAGTCCTTCTATACGGTCTTCTTTCATTCCTTTTGCAGTCAAGAATACAATAGGTGTATGCTTATCTATTTTTCTAATTTCTTTAGCTGCCGTAAAGCCGTCTATATTTGGCATCATTACGTCTAAGATACAGATGTCAAAAACGTTATCTTCTTTAAAAAATGCGTCTAATGCTTCTTTTCCATCTCTGGCAAGTGTAACACCAAATCCTTTTATTTCTAAGTACTCGCTTAAAATTTGACCTAAATTATGGTCGTCTTCGGCTAACAATATATTGTGCATAAATGTAATTTTAGGGTTTTAATGATATTGATTTAACATTTAAACGAGAGAAATGTTAAAATCGCTGCATTTTGAGTGTTAAAAATTCTTAGAACTCAGTAAAATGTTCTATAATGAATGTGAAGTTAGAAAAATAGTCTTCGTTTAAGGGCAGACAAGACAGTTTTAAACTTATTTTTAAAGTCATTTTTCTAAAATCTAAATTCTGATTTCGTATTATTCAATTCTTCGATTTCCTTATCACCTTCAAACTTTTTGAGATAATTGCTATCTTCAGGTGAATCAAAAGGATTATAACCTAAAAAATAGAGTTTTTTTTGTGCTATTTTTTTTGCTATTTTATCTATTCTGTATGGAGTTCCTTCGATAAAATCATCTTCTTGAGTAGCTGCAAAAGCCATTAATTCTCTTTCATAACTCTGAACATATTTAACTACTGTAATATAATCTTCTTTTGTAATTTTTTCCATTGATTTGAGAGTAGGAAAAACTGTTTTTGAATATTCTTCTGAAAAGAAAAGTTCTTGATTTATATTCTGAAATTTAGCCTTTTTAAGGGCATTTTTACTTTGCTCTATAGTTTCAAATCCACCCCTTATATCTGAAAAAATAGTCATTATTCCTTTTACTTCTGTTTGAGTGAATAAAAGAAAGTTATATTGAGTTTCTCCATTTTTTTGCCTAGACACAATCAGAGAAATTATATTTTGATTTTCTTCATTTTTGAGTATTTTTTTTTCTATTATTTTTATAGTATCTCTTACTTCCCATTTGCCTATTTTATCGACCATTTTTTCGGGAGTATTTTCAGTTACTTCTATTTCTTGGCTATATGGCATTGTTTCAGAGATGAATAATTGACCATTTATTTTCACTCTATAAGTTGAATTAGGCTTTCTAGGATACCAAATTCCTGTAATTTCTTTTCCATTTGAATTTGTTTTAGTAGAATTACAGGAAGAAAAACTAAATAAAAAAAGGATAACAAAGGATAGATAAATAACTATTTTCATAAAGCAAAATTTGTAATAACTAAAACTTATTTTACATAAAAAAACGCCTTCTTTTTTTCAAAAAAGGCGTTTTGTGTTTTTTAGAATTAATCCACATTATCGTGTAAAAAACGATTTCCTCCTAAAAGCTCATTATCTTCATCTACTTTATAACGAGAACTAGAAGATTCTGATGAATGAGGCATTTCTTTGAGTTTAATATTTCTACGAAGATAAGCAGGAATATCTCTACGCTCTTGTAATTCTTCATCACTCAAATCAGAAAGACTTTTGGTAGGAACAGAAACTGGACGTTGTTGTTCAACTCTTTTCTCTGCTACTTGATTTTGAGTAACTGTATTTTGAGAAGCATAATTTCCATTACTCTGATTTGAATCAGAAGATGAATTTGTATTTTGCTGATTCGTATTCTGCTGACTACTAGAGTTTTGAGAATGCTGATTCATATAACCATAAGCACTTACGGCAGGCGTATTTTGTGGTGCTTGATTAGTTATTTTTTTTTTTGAATCGTCTTCATTAAAATAATCATCTTCCAAACTAAAAATTATTTTATCATTCTTCTTAGGCTCTGTATAAACAGGTTTGGTTTCTTCAACAGGCTGCTTTTGAATTGGTGTTTCTACTCGGTTTTGTTGAACTGTTTCTTGTTTTTCCCTTTCTTCAAAAAAATCTTTTTTCTCGTAGTCTTTTACTTCGATTCTATTTTTAATTCTTTTGTTACTTGTAAGGTCATATACTTTACGTTCAGGTCTTTCTGGTGGCAAATCTTCTGAATGCTCAAAACCAGTAGCAATGATAGTAACGCTGATACTGTCTCCAAGGGTTTCGTCAGTTGCTTGACCAAAGATAATCTCTGCATCGTCGCCAGCTTGTTCTTGTACATAATCAGTAACTTCTTCAAGTTCATCCATTTGGAATTCTTCTTCATTTCCAATAACAATAGAAAGCAAGATATATTTTGCCCCAAAAATATTGGTATTATTAAGAAGAGGAGAAGAAATAGCTCCTTCAGCTGCACGTCTTGCTCTGTTTTCGCCCTCAGCAGTAGATGAGCCCATAACAGCAGCACCTGCGCCCTGCATAACAGTACGAACATCTTCAAAATCGACGTTGATTGTACCCGAAACAGTAATAATTTCAGCAATAGACTTTGCTCCTTTCAAGAGAACATTATCAGCCTGACGGAATGCTTCACGCATAGAAGCCTTTCCATATACATCTCTCAAACGATCGTTTAAGATTACCAATACAGTATCACAATGTTCACGAAGTGCATTTACACCTTCTTGCGCTCTGACTCGCTTAGGTCTGCCTTCAAAGCTAAATGGAGCAGTTACGATTCCAACAGTCAAGACACCCAAACTTTGAGCAATTTCGGCAATTACTGGAGCTGCACCTGTACCTGTACCACCACCCATTCCAGCAGTAATAAAAAGCATTTTGGTATTATCTCCTAATATTGTTTTTATATCTTCTTTACTTTCAAGAGCAGCACTTCTACCACGTTCAGGATTTGCTCCTGCACCTAATCCTTGTGTAAGTGTTTTTCCTATCTGTACTTTGTTTGGAACAGGACTCAAATCAAGTGCTTGTATATCTGTATTACAGATATAAAAATCTACTCCTTTTATTCCATGCAAATACATATGTGCAACAGCGTTGCCACCACCACCACCAACACCAATTACTTTGATGATTGAAGGTTCTGTTCCGAAATTATAATTTGTAACGTCTGACATCATTGAATGATTATTTCAAGGTTTTTGGTCTTGTTTTATATTTTAATTTCTATCAAAATTAATTTAATTCTAAAAAATGTGTATTTACATTCTAATAATACAATACAGTATAGAAATTAATTTGAATAGATTATTTGTAATCTTAATTTATTTAGTATCAACTACCAAAAGTTTATTTTAGTTTGTTGTGATTCTTTTTTATGGCTCTTTGTTCTTTTGGATTTACTTTGTTTAACTCATTTTTATTTTTTTGAGTTAATCATGTACAAAGAAACAAAAATTGTTTGATTAAGCTACGATAAGTTAAGCTAAATTATTTCAAATATGCAAAAAATAATTAAAAAATCTAAGATTTTGTGTATTTAATTTTAGAATACTATGTTTTTATACCCTTTCCATAAAACGAATGACGTTTCTTAAGGTGTTTTTTTGCTCTTCATATAGACAATACAACTGTCGTTAAATATACAAAATTGATTAGATTTAATTAGGTTTGCACTAAAAATATCACGATATAAATTAAATAAATTATGAAATCAACTGCTTTTAGGAACTTAGTTTTAGGGTTTTACTTTTGTGTGGGTTGTTTGTTATTTTATATTGTTGATTTTACAGTAAAACGACAAATCAAAAACTTCAATATAGATTTGATTAGTATAGATTTTTCTCAACACGAAATGCTATCGTTTTTTACTCTGCTTCCTTTTTTTGTAGGTGTTTTGATAAGCATTTTTTATAAAAGAGTAATAATAATAAATGCTTTTTATTTCATTATCTTATTTTCTATTTGTGTGGTTTTGAAAACAAACTGGTTTAGTGCAGATTCTATTATAAGTCTCACTCTGTTTTTTACTATTTCTGTTTTCCTTATTTCTTTCAGTCAGCATTCCAGTTTTTCTGAACCTCGTTTATTGATACAGAATAATGACACTATTTTAGACAAATTTGAAGAAAACAATCAAGACAAAACAGAGGAAAAACCTTATTTTTTAAGAATACATAGAATCTTTTCATTTGCTTTTATAAGTATAGGAATAGGAATTATTACTCTTTCCACTCAAACAGGAGGTCATATTTCAGTTAGTGAAGGACTAGGACTTACTTTTTTGGGTTTTATACTACTTGGAGTTGCTGGTCTTTTATGGAAATTTTCTAGAGTAATGAGTTGGATTGTAGCTTTAGTTTGTTTGGGTTGTTTTATTTTTGGAGAAATACTTTTTTTTGAAGTAAATGTAGGCGATATGATACAAAATCAAAAAAAGGGAATGGAGTTAAGCCTGATAAAAATAATCTCTGCACTATTATTCGGCTTTAGTTTTCTATTTCTAGCTCTGATAGCAATTTCAAAAACAGCACGAGAAGAATGGAAGATGAACTCTAAAAAATAAATAACGTGTATAACTCTATTTTATGAAAAAATTAGCATATAATTTGAGTAAAAAACAAGGTGCTTTAATCTTTTAATTTTATTAAATTTATGTCAAAAAACGTTTTTTCTACGGCTGTATTTTTTATACTTTCTCTGTTTGTTTTTGGTGCTGCACAAGCACAAACTGATTACACTTGGGAAAGTTATGGTCTTTCTTTCACTGTTCCTGCTGGTTTTTCAGAAACTGCCAATACAGATGAAAAATTTGAAGGAAAATCTGATAACGCTCAAATTCATCTTTTTGGAATCTATCCAATTAATGATGCAAGTCTTACAGAAGACAACTTGAAAGAAGCTCTTATCGAAATGGCTGCTACATCTGGAATGGATGTAGAAGATGCTGACGAGATTGAGTTCAATGGTTTTTCTGGTTTGTATGCAGAAGGTGAAATTGAAGGAGTACCTACTTTTTTTGCTTGTATGTTAGACCCAAATGGCGAACTTAACTTTATTGTTACGATTGTTCATAATAATGCTGATGCAGCTCTCAATATTATGAAAAGTATTCAAGCTGAATAATTAGCCAAAGTCTATTCTATATTGAAAAAAACTTCAAATAAGTGATACAAAAAAATGTATCACTTATTTTTTTGCTCTACATTTAAAAAGAAAAAATCCATTTCCCTAAAATAAATTAGAAAAATGGATTTTTAATATAGTATCTAAAGGAATAAGAATTAAATAAACTGTTACTTTTTATTTGTTAATTAATAATTGGCAAGTTAAAATCGTAATTCGTAATTTTTAATTCGTAATTATTACTAAGCTTTTTCGAACTCAACTTTTTTACCTTTTATTTTAGATTTGTTCATTACTCTTATGATGTTATCAACATCAGATTGTGGTACTTCTACAAAAGATTCTTTTTCATTTACACGAATAGCACCGATTTTATCGCCACGCATTCCTGTTTCTCCTGCAATTGCTCCTAAGATATCGCCTTTACGTACATTTTCAGTTGCACCTAAATCAATACGCAAACGAACCATATCAGCACGGTCGCCACGGTCTTTGTAAGAAGGACGGCTTCCTCTATCGTTACGGTCACGGCTTCCACCTCTGTCATCACGACGAGAAGAATTGCGACTTCCTCTATCACGTCCACCACCTCTACGGTCGTTGCGTCCACCTCTATCACGTCCACCTCTGTCATTTCTTCCACCACGTCCATCTCTTCTTCTGTCTCCACTGTCAAAAATATCAGCTTCTGAAAGACGGTCAGTAGGTTTATTTGAAATTTGAAGACTCAAAACAGCAGCAGCTACTTGTTTTGGAGTGATTCCTTCTATTTCTAGCATCTCAATAAGAGCAGTAAAGCCTTCTAATTCTTCAGCTTTTTTCTCATCATTGATAGTTGCTTTCAAGTTTTCCATAAAACGTAATTGCTTCTTAGCCAAAACTTCTTGTTGAGTAGGAATTGTTCCTTGAGAAATTTTAGACTTAGAATAACGCTCAATATCATTCAAACGATATACTTCTCTACGACCAGAAATAAATGTAATCGAAACACCTTTATTTCCTGCACGACCTGTACGACCAATACGGTGAACATAATACTCAGGGTCTAAAGGCACATCATAATTAATAACTGCCTCTACATTATCTACATCAATTCCACGAGCTGCAACATCTGTCGCTACCAAAATCTGAACACGACCATGACGGAATTTATTCATTACCAAGTTACGTTGGTGTTGAGCTAAGTCTCCATGTAGTGCCTCTGCTGCATATCCTTTTTGAATAAGGGTTTCGGCTACTTCATCTGTTCTCTGTTTTGTATTACAGAAAATAAGCATTGATTCCCAACCATTGTAAGCCAACAAACGAACTAAAACATCAGTTTTATAATTCGGATTAATTGGTAAGAATGATTGTTCGATATTATCACTTGTCAATTCTTTGCTAATTACCTTTACAATTTCTGGATTGTTTTGGTATTTTTTAGCAATTTGAAGAATTGGTTTTGGCATTGTAGCAGAAAACAAAACTGTTTGGTGTTCAGTTGTGATTTGCTCTAAAATCAATTCAATATCTTCTTTGAATCCCATATTAAGCATCTCATCAGCTTCATCCAAAATTATGTTTGTAATTTCTTCTAGCTTTAAAGTTCCTCTTTTGATATGGTCAATTGTACGACCTGGAGTTCCTACTACGATTTGAACACCTCTTTTAAGGTTACGAATTTGTTTTTCAATCGATTCGCCTCCATAAATAGCTGTTACAAAAATATCTTTACGGTATTTTGCTAATTTTTCTAATTCTCCTGCTACCTGAACAGCAAGTTCACGAGTAGGACATAAAATAATTCCTTTTGGTAATCTTGAATTTCTATCAAATTCGCTGTTTTCATTTGCTTTGATGATTCTTTCAATAAGAGGAATACCAAATGCAGCTGTTTTACCTGTTCCTGTTTGTGCTTGTCCAATTACATCTCTTCCTTCCAATAAATGAGGAATTGCTTCTGCTTGAATAGGTGATGGAGATTCAAATCCCATAGATTCAACAGCACGTTTTACTTCGTCAGACAAATTCATGTCTGTAAATTTCAATGTTACTTCTGTTGATTCAATTGTTTTTTCTGTTGTCTTTTCCATATAGAAAATATAATAAATTATATGTATAAAATAATTTTTAGAAAGCAACTTAAAAAAACGATAAGCAGACGGTCAGAGTGTGTATCAATTTGGATAAACAAAGGCTATTTGCAGAACTAATCTAATAAAAAATAAAAAGCATTAAATAAAAACTACATAGTATGTATGCAGAATTTTATTTCAAATTTATTATAGTCTATTTTTTAGTAAATTAAACAAATACGGTATTGTATCAAGTGTTGATAAGAGCAAAAAGACGAAACCTAGATGACTTTGAGGTTTGTGCTAAGTGAGAAGCTTTTGTGGGAGGCGTTGAACGGTTTATTTTGTGATTTGAAAATCAGCCTAATTATTTACTAATTAAATTAATTTTCGCAACGCAAGCTAACTCAACAAAGACTTCTTGTGTAGTGAACAGAAAAGAGGTACATAAACAAATTAGAATTAATTCTGATTTTTTGACATGTACTTTTAAATCAAAGTTTTCTATATTTCAATAGTTAAGTTTCAAACTTTAATAATTGTATTATAAATTTTATAATCTTTTTATTATTTAAAACTTAATTAAACGCAGTAGCTTAGGCTTTTTCCTATGGCTTTCTTTAACGAGTTGCAAAGGTAAGAATTATTTTTTTACCAACCTAATTTCTTGAGATTATTTCTAATTATTATTTTGAGAATTTATTTTGTATTGGTGTCATACGACTAACAAAGTCTAAGAATTAGGCTGAGTAAAATAAATTGTTTCTTGTCTTTTTGAATGAAAAACTTTAATACAGCTATTTTATTTTTCCTAACTTTGTACATTAAAATTAAAAACAATCAAAATAGCAAAAATATACTGTGAGCTTTGATGCAATACAAGTAAAATATTATCAGAATAGTAAATATGGGAAGAAGAAAAAATAAAAATCGTATTATAGAAAACGTTGTCATTCTTGATGCAGGAGCAGAAGGAAAATGTATTGCAAGACCAGAAGAGGCAGAAGGAAGAGTTGTTTTTGTTACAGGAGTAGTTCCTAAAGATGTGGTCGATTTACGAATTACAAAGCAACGAAAAAGTTATTGGGAAGGCACAGTTGTAAAATTTCATTCTTATTCTGATGAAAGAGTAGAACCTTTTTGTCAGCACTTTGGGATTTGTGGAGGCTGTAAATGGCAACATTTGAGCTATGAAAGACAGCTTTTTTATAAAGAAAAGCAAGTAAAAGATAATTTAGAACGTCTTGCAAAAATCGAATTACCAAAAATAACACCTATTCTATCATCAGAAAACACTAGGTTTTATAGAAATAAATTAGAATTTACATTTTCTTCTCGTCGTTGGCTTACCAGCGAACAAATAGCAACAGGGCAAGATTTCGATAATCGTGCTTTGGGTTTTCATATTCCAGGTCGTTATGACAAACTTGTCGATTTGAACGAATGCTATTTACAAGCCGAGCCTTCAAACTCTATTCGTTTAGCAGTTAATAAATATGCTAGAGAACACGATTTAGAATTTTATAATGTAATGGCTTTTGAAGGTCTGTTGAGAAATTTGATGATTCGAAATTCTCAAACAACATCAGATTTGATGGTTATGTTACAGGTTACAGCATTTAATGAAGAGGTAGAAAAGTTAATGCAATTTATAAAGACCTCTTTTCCTGAGATTACATCTTTACAATATGTTGTAAATACAAAAAGAAATGATACTTTTCAAGATTTGGATATTGTTTGTTTCGCTGGAAAAGATTATATCACTGAAACAATGGAAGGCTTAGAATTCAGAATTCAAGCTAAATCATTCTATCAAACTAACTCTATTCAAGCCTATAATTTATATAAAATTACTAGAGATTTTGCACAGCTTACAGGCGATGAAGTCGTTTATGACCTTTATACAGGAACAGGAACGATAGCAAACTTTGTAGCCAAACAAGCCAAACAAGTAATTGGAGTAGAATATATCGAACCAGCCATTGAAGATGCAAAAATCAATTCTAAATTAAATGGAATTGACAATACACTTTTTTATGCAGGCGACATGAAAGATGTTTTGAATGAAGAGTTTTTGAATAAACATGCTCGTCCAGATGTAATTTTGACCGACCCACCAAGAGCAGGAATGCACCCAGATGTAATCAATATGCTTTTGAGAATTGGAGCAAAACGCATTGTTTATGTGAGTTGCAATCCAGCTACACAAGCACGAGATTTGCAGCTTTTAGATGAGAAGTATAGCGTAAAAGCCATTCAACCTGTTGATATGTTTCCACAGACACATCATGTGGAAAATGTGGTTTTGTTGGAATTGAAGTAAATAAGTCGTTGAACAGAATTAAATATAAGTAATAAATGATTAGCGAGTGATTTATATAATTACAGGATAATACAAAATGAAATAGTTGGAGGGTATTTTTCATCTTTCTGCTACTCTTTTCCCACGATTAAAATCGTGGGTTTTGTTATATGTAATTCTGCCCAATTACTTATTTGCAATTGTATTTATCTTTATTGTATCTTAAAAGTCATATAAATAATTTACCGTATTTTTAGTTATATTTAATTCTACTTATATAACAGGATGTCTAGTTAGAGGTTAGATTCTAAATATTACCTTTTCCTACTCATCTCAAAGTCCAATAGCTTTTTCACACCTTGCCATTCGATATTGATAATCGAAAAAACAACTGTATCTCTTAATATTCCATTTGAATCAATTTGATGATTTCTCAAAACACCATCTTGTTTTGCTCCCAGTCTTGCTATTGCTTTTCTTGATGCTTGATTGTACCAACTTGTTCGAAACTCCACAGCAATACATTCCAATTTTTCAAAAGCATATTGCAACAATAAATATTTACATTCAGTATTGATTCCTGTTCGTTGATAACTTTTCGAATACCATGTATAACCAATTTCTACTCTTTTATTTGATTCTACAACATTACAAAAACGAGTAGAGCCAATAATTTTATTTGTTTTTTTGTCAATAATAGCAAAAGGCAAAGCTCTATTGGCTTCTTGTTCTGAAAAAGCAAAATCTAAATAATCATCAATTTTTTCTTGAGAAGGAACAGAAGTAAACCACAAATTCCATAATTCGCCATCTGATGCAGCTTCTAAAAGCTCATTTTTATGAGAACGTGAAAGAGGAATCAATTTTACTAAATTTCCTTCTAATTCAGTATTTTCAAGCCATTTTTGCATAAGAATTGATTTTTGATAAAATTTCAGACAGATAATGAGTATTTTTACTTTCTAAAGTAAAACGAAACACAAGATAAAAACAAAAATGCTCGCTCTCCAAACCCAAAATCTCAATAAAATATTCAATAAAGGAAAAAGCAATGAATTTGTTGCTTTGTCTGATATTTCTTTGTCTATAAAAAAAGGAAGCTGTACGCTTTTGAAAGGCTCATCAGGTTCTGGAAAAACTACTCTGATTAGTATTTTGGCAGGACTTACAAAGCCTACTTCGGGGAGTTATATTTGTTTGGAGGAAAATGTTTCGCACTGGTCAGAGAAATTTTTGACGCAATTTAGAAGAGAACATATCGGCATTGTTTTTCAACATTTCAATCTCATTCAAGGACTTACTGTAGAGCAAAATATTATTCTGCCTCTTCTTCCTCTTAATTATTCTTCCAAAAAAATGGACGTTATGAGTAAAGAAGCTGCAACTTTAGCTCAAATTTCTCATAAATTAAACCAAAAAATAGATATTCTTTCAGGTGGCGAACTCCAACGCACAGCCATTGCAAGGGCATTAATCCGAAAACCTGCCATTTTATTTGCTGACGAACCAACTTCACATTTAGATAGAAAAAATGCTGTTGAAGTTTTTGAAGTTTTTGAAAAATTAAAAGCAAACGGACAAACAATAATCCTAACCACTCACGACGAATGGCTCAAAAATCATCCAATCATTGATAATGTAATAGAGTTAAATGATGGAAAATTAGTGATTAGTGATTAGTGATTAGTGATTAGTGATTAGTGATTAGTGATTAGT
>JAHDBD010000069.1 GCA_020630575.1 Bernardetia sp. | reverse complement strand
GACTAATGAAGGCACTTTTTGAATATTGCTTACTGGTCTGAAATAAGGTTTTTTGTAGGTTTTACTAAGGTTTTTTTGCAGCTAATTGCAGTCAGTACAGAATGGAACAGGAAAGACAGCCGAACCACAACCGAACCAAAACGGTACTATTTCCTTCATTCCTTACAAGAGAAAAAAAATTACTGCAGCTCAGGAGCTGAACCGATTTAAACCATGCTATTTTTCAAAAAGTGCCTTCATTTGCTTTAAATACACTTTGTATAATTTAGCTGTTTTTTTAGTGGTTCGTTTCTACTAATTTTCTTACACTAAAATTACGGTCTTATCCTATCTATTTTTTTGGGCAACTACTGAAGAACTTTTTAGGCTATCAAATAAGACTAAAACATAAAGGAATAGGCTATTTATGGTCTATTCCTTTTATTTTTTCATAAGGAACAGATAAAATACAGATAAGAATAGATAAAACACAGATAAAAAAAGACAGAGTACAGACAAAAATAGATAAGGTACAGATAAGAATAGATAAAACACAGATAGAATACATACTATTTACAATTCAAATAAATATAAATCACTTGTAAGCCACAAATAAGACCAATAAAGCCACAGCAAGCAAAATGAGAATTGCACTTGCTATTGTGAATCCGTTATCATTTCCTTTTTCGGTCTGACTTATTCCTGGTATCACTTCATTCTTTTGTGTAACCTTTTCAGAAATAAGTAAAGTAGAAGTATCAATTTGCTTTCCTACCAAATCAAAACGGTTTTGCATAGTTTGGATAATACTGTTCTGTTCGTACTGTCTTTGTAGGAGCTTATTTATTTGATTATCCTTTTCTACCAACTGACTATCCATTTTACTAAGTTGGACATCTTTTGAGATAATTTGAGATTGTAGGAACTCATTTTGAGATTTGAGAGAGTTTACCAATTCTGATCCGATTTTCCCACTTTCCAAGTTCTTATCCTTTTCATTTGTCGAACTTTCTTTTTTTGGTTCTGACTGGTTACTGGTGTGAATAGTCAGACTATCCAAATGACTAGCCACTACTTGAAAATGACTAGCCAAAAACGAATCCAAGATAAAATACTTTCTATTTTCCTTTTTTACATTTTTGGTTTTTTGGTGTGTCCGTGCAAAACGTGTGAGTGTGGTTTGTGTTACTTCATACTTTTGTAAAGCATCTTTTATAGATAGAAATTTCATTTTGTCCAAGGTTAAAAAATTAGAGATTGCCAAACCTACAAAAAAGAAAATTCAGACTAACCAACTGACTAACCAAAATCAAAAAATGACTAACCATTGACTAGCCAAAAAAGGCAAATTATAACTTCCTATAAATTAAGTTTTGTGGGATTTGTTATAATTTATAAATTCTGACACGACTAATATAATTAGCAATTACTAAAAATACCCTCAAATGATGCGTACAAGCGTATTTATGTGATGTGTTATACTTTTCAGTAATTTAGAGTAATTTCATAAAAATTTTACCTTTAGTTATACTTTGTTTTGGAACTTCAATATAATTATACTATCATTGCCTTATCATTTACCAAAAACCAATAATATATGAGTGATAGAACAAAACACAAAGTTCACAAGAGTTTTACATTTACTCAACTAAGTGATGAAGATTTTGAGGTGTTAGAACAAGAAGCAAAAGACGAACACCGAACACTTACTGGTCTGCTTACTATCTATATGAAAAAGATTGTAAAGTCAGTAAGAGAAAAACAAGCACAAAGACAGAACTCAAATACAAGTGAGTTTCCTATATAAATAGTAAAGCAAAAAAAATGGACTTGAAAGGAGTACGAATCCTAACAAGTCCTATCATAATCAAATCAATTTTTCAAGGACTAACCATCAAAATTTAATTAACTATGAATTTCTTCAATATTATACGTAAGTCGACAAACAAGAGTTTGTCAGACCTACAAGACAGCGCAATATACGAAATTGCAGCCGAAAAATTAGAGCCAAAACCGTATGCTACCCAAGCAAAACCGTTATTTCTCTTATCCAAGTATTTTTCGGTTGCATACCATTTTATCAGTTATATAGTGGCATTGATAGGTATTACTCTGTATGCCTTACAGTTAGATAGTCTAATCTATCAAATCATTCTCATACTTCTTTCTTTCCTACTTTTATTTGTAGTAGAAGTAGCAAAAGGGAACGCATCAAATAATGTTTTTTCTTCCAAGGCACGTAAAGAAGAGCCTAATAAACTCTTTTTAGGAATATTAGTCATTACTACTATTTTCAGTTTTGTTACAAGCGTTTGGAGTGCAAAAGAAGCCGTATATTATGCAAGTACAGATACCAAGTTTTCCAATATAGATAGTCTTCAAAATAGCCAAATTGACAGCGTAAACAACCTTTTTGCTACTCAAATAAGCAGCTTAGAAAGTAGTATAAAAGCTAGTCAAAATACACTCAATTCTACAAAAACAAATTGGAAAATAAACACGGCTCAAAAGGATTTGAAAGAAAGCCAAATATCACTCACTAATGTTCTGGAGAAAAAAGAAACGGCTTTACTTTCCATTTACAAAAGTGTCGAAAACCAAAAAGGAACAACGGACACAAACGGACTTTTTATAGCCAAATTAGCAGCCGTTATATTTCTCTTATTTGAATCACTCAATTTAGTTGGTTACTGGTTTTTGTATCAATACTATTCTAATGTTCTACTGGAAAAGGATTTGGTTTTGAATAGGTTATCCAAGACACTAACAGCAGCCGTTCATGACGTTTCCCAAACCGTAACGAGTGCTATAACAAATTTAGCTCCTACGACAGCCGTACATACGACAACCGTCCCAAACCAAGTAACAGCCGTTTCAAAACCTCAAACAATAGGTTTCAAAATACCGTCCCAAATGGTGTCCCAAGTGTCCCAAACGACAGCCGTCCCAAGTGTCCCAAACCAAATGGCAGCCGTTCTAAATGGTAATAGGTTATGTAAGCATTGCAATAAGCCGTATATTTATAAGCAGTCAAAACAAAAGTTTTGTAGTTCTGAATGTAGGATAACCAACTGGAAACAAACGACTGGAAAAACATTTGTAAAAGGCAAAAAGAGGTAAAACATCTTTTAAAAAAAGTGTTTTTTAAAAAAAACAAAAAAACTTTCGTTCTGCCCCTATAAAAAACAGCCTTTTAAATAGAGATTAGAGGTTGTTAGAATTATTTAATTTATTTTTATGAGTACGGGTATGTATTAATTAAAAAACGTTTCACAGTTCTTTTTTATAAGGGCTTTATAAGGCGATTATAAGCCAATACTAAAAGTGTTATAAAAGCATAGTATTTAGTTTTTTTGTAAAAAAATATATTGTTTTTTTATGCTAAGAAATTTAGTATTTTTGAGATATGAACTACTAGAGATGGTTCATACCACGTATAAAAAGAAAAAACCTTAGTTCTAGCTAAGGTTTTTTTGTAAAAAAAGTCTTTGTTATTATGAAACACTAGAGATGGTTTTACAAAGATTTTTTTGAGGTTTTTGCTGCAAACATTAAGACTATTCAAGTGCCAAGTTTTGACGGACAAATCACAAAAATAGATTTTAGCAGCTTTACAAATTCAGTAGAAAAGTGTGTTTCTTTTCTACTATTAAACGTACTGGACAGTACAATATCAGTAACGATATGAGTAAGACAAAGTTAGAAAAAACATTTGACAAATGCGAAATAAGTAGTAAAAATGCACCACTTAATAGCTACAAATCTGTACAAGATACCCTGTACAATCAAAGTAAAAAACCTTTTTTTACTTCTTTCGAAACATTCCAAAATTATGTAAAAGGATTAGCGTATAATTCAGACCATTATACGAAAGTTTGGAATAGCTTAGGTTTTGAGCCAAACCAAACCAAAAAAACCTACCATAACGCACCAAACCACAATAACAAAAAGAAAAAGGCTTTTTGTATTTATAAAAGTGGTAGCTACAAAGATTTTTACAATGATACTAAAGGAACTATATTTGATTTTCTTCAAACTGAAAGAAATCTATCTATTGAGAGAGCCTTTGAATATGTAGCTAGTCAGTACAATTTTACAGATTATAAAATTGGTTTTGATAGAACTGAAAAACGCAAAATAAACCGTTCTAATCCACAAAATAGCCAAACCAAACCAAATACTAACCAAGATAAAGGACGTGCAACTGAACCAATAAAAACAGACTTAGAAAAGGAAACATTAGCCTATTACAAAACTCGTATTTCTGAAATTGGATTGAGTGAACAGAAAGCTAAAAACTACTTCTTTCCTTCATTAAACCGTCCGTATGGTATTGGTATCAAATACATTGATTTAGATAAGAATACGCTTACTTTTGGTAGTGATAACAAGACTTTTGAACGTGTCCGACTTACAAGACCATATACAGATAAAAAAGGCAAGACAGCTAAGTATTTAAGCCCTAAAGATAGTGGAACATTTCCTTATATAACAGCCTTATCACACGCAAATAAGGACGTAACAACTGGTAAGACCTTATATATTACCGAAGGCGAAATAAAAGCCTTATTTAGTGTAAATACCCTCAAATTGCCTTTTGTTGGAATTGGTGGTATTTCCCAAACAGCACAAACCGAAAAGGACATTTTCGGCTATCCTATCTATAAAACAGCGCATTTTGACAGACTTACCAAAGAAGTAATACTCCGTTTTGAGTATGAGAATATACATTTAGTTTTTGATAGTGATAGTTTCCAAAATAAAGGCAAAGATGATAGGTACAAACAATTCTTTGCAGCCGTAAAAAAGGCATTCATAGCAGCCCAAAAGTTAGAAATAAAGAAATTTACCTTTTCTGTTATCAATCCTAATAACTCACATAAAGCAAAAGGAATAGATGACTTTAATAATGTGTGTGATGCAATGGAAATACGCACCAAATTAACCCAAAAGAACATACATAATGACTTATTTTGGCATTTTAGATTAGACACTAAACAGAAACCTCAAAAGGCTTTAAAATCCTTAGAAGATGCGTTTAAGGCTAGTTTTCAGATAAAGCCACAACCTACAACAATAACTATTAAGGACTTTTTAGGTGGTAAACTACTGGAGAACAAAGAATTTGTAAACTCTATTCTTACAGAACAATATACCTACTTGAATGCTCCTACTGGTTTGGGTAAATCCTACTTTGTACAACACTATCTAACACCATTTTTGAATAAAAAAGGCTATGTAGTTCTATTTGCTGCACCACGTAATGCCATAGCCAAACAACAAGCAGCAGGAGAAAAGGAAAAGGGAAAGATAGTATTTACAGCCGACACAGTTAGTCAGGCTATTGAAAGACTCAAAAATGAAGATAAGGACATAGTTTATACTAATTTTGACAAACTAAGAGAAGCCTATGAAGTGCTTACAGAATTACACGGTTTAAAAGTCTTTGTAGTGATTGATGAAGCACATTTGATAACATTTGATAGTAGTTACCGTGCTAGTGTTATTGGTTCAGTTATGGACACTTTAAAAAAGAATCCGACTAACCTTTTAATGACAGCTACACCAACAGAATTGTCATTTGATACAAACAATTTTGAGGTTATTTCTACTAATAAGAAAGCATACAACCGTCCTAATTTAGTTTTCTGTTCAGATAATAAAATGACTACTTATGCCTTAGAAAAAGCCTTACAAGTGATAGATAAAGGTAATAGAGTAGTAATACATTTGAACGATAAAGATGAAGCAAGAACCCTAAAAAACACATTTGAAAGTCGTAAAGTAAAGGTTCATTATTTCGCATCAGATGGACTGAATCCAGAGGAAAAAGAAAACTTTGAAAAGATGCAAAAAAAATCTACTTTCTTATGGAATGATGACAAAAATGTAATCATTACCACTTCTGTTTTAGAAGCTGGTATCAATATCAAAACTGACAGAGCTGTAACAAATATCTATCTTAACAAAACACCTTTTGGCTTTAATAATACTTCTTATAGACAGTTTATAGCTAGAATTAGAAACTATGATGTTTTTGAAGTAGATAATATCATAGTAACGAAAAACTACAAACACTTTTTACCATGGGAAAACTTAGTAGTACGATATGATTATCAAACTGAATTAGAATTAGCCTTTGAAAATGCTTTACACCATAGTAACCAAATGGAAAAGTTGATCAAAAAAGGTATTTATGAAAAAGATAGATTTAGTAGTTCACTATCAAAAAATGTCTATCTGAATGAGAAAAAAGAGTATTTTGAAATAAACTATCAAAATATATTCACAAGTTATACTGAACATATCCAACAAAAAGGCAGTCCATATTTTGAGAATCCTACAAAAACTTTCTTCTATGAAAATGAGATTGATAAGGGTATTGAATCCAATACCGAGGTTTTAGAAAAGGAAAAGGAAAAAGCAGAAAATGAAGTAGTAGAAATGCTTCATAATGACTTTGATTGTCTTTTGAAGTCTGTAAATAAGGAAACTAAAGATGTTACCTTAGAAACCCAAACAGATATAAAAAATGACAGTATAGAAGCCATACAATTAACACCTATACAGTTACAAATAGCCGAAAAGATACTAATTGAATACTTCCAACTACTCAAAACAAGTCCTTATAAGATTAAAGATGTACCAAAACTCAAACATATCTTAACTTGTAAAAAGTCCTTCACGGTACGTCAAACGCAAGATTTAGGTAAAAGAAAAAGGAACTACATAAGTTACTGGTTACTGGATAGGAAAGAGAAAGGTGAAAAGACTGGTACAGAAGAGTTTTTTAGAATTGAAGAGTATCATAGAATCATATCAATTTTAAAACAGACCAAAGGAAAGGAACTAACAGCACAACAACTGACAGACCGAATAAACAAAGGTAAACACGAAAAGAATAGATACACCAAAAAAACAGCTTTATCAGTTTGTCAAATGTTATGCAATATTTCAGAAAGTAAAATAAGGAATGAGAATAAGGAACAAATCAAATTACATAAATTTGAATCTGTTAGAATTTGGGAAAAAGAACTGGATAAACTGACAGAATAAGGAACATAAAAAAGTGGTACTGTATTAGGTTAGTTTGTATAGGAAAATAACTAAATACAGTACCAAAATAAAACCTTAAAAACAGCCTTTAAACTATCATAAAAGCAGTTTTTACAACTACTCAAAAAAAAACTTTCAAAAATAGTAAGTTTACCATTTTAAGCCTAAAATTAGCCATCTAAAAACAGCCTTACAGCTCCCAAAAAACAACCGAAAAAATGAGCAGAAATAAGACCTATTTTAAGCCTATTTACAAAGAACCATTTTTACACTACATTACTTTGTCTTTGATTGTAGGAGCTATTCTTTTTGTTGTTATTAGGAAATTTTATTTTCTATTCAAATACGGTTTTCTATCTGTTTAATGAGTAGATAATTAGTAAAGGCTTATTGAACGTTTTTTGAAGGTTTTAGGTAGGTTTATGAGTAGGTTTTTCTAAGGTTCTGACTAATGAAGGCACTTTTTGAATATTGCTTACTGGTCTGAAATAA
>JAHDBD010000068.1 GCA_020630575.1 Bernardetia sp. | reverse complement strand
CTATAAACCCAATTATGCTGAAATTGCTCTTCTGATGGAGAAGTATGTTGAGTATGTTAATAACGATCCGTTGAAAGATGTATTTAAGGAAGATTTCTTTAATGCAATAACTCCTAACCATACTAGAGTAAATGATGATCGATACAGAAGTAAAAGTGGTTGGGATAAAAAATCTATCAAAAAAGTCATTAAAGGCAGGATCGTTTATTATGCTCCAAAGGATGATCTAGCTTAAAATCATAAATCCAATAAACAAATGAAACTATTCGACGACGCACCATTCACTCACAAAAACGCAGATAAAACCTGCCGTTCTTGTAAATTTAGAGAACGATGGCAGATGGGATTATCCACCATTCAATATTGTGGAATAAACTCAAGCAACCGAACTGAAAACGGGCTTCTCAAAATAAAAGCAAAGGACAGAGCGTGTCCTAAGTATGAGGAGTTGGAAGGTAAAATTGAAATTAAATCTAAGTAAGATTAATTGAAGTTGCTTAAGAGAAAAATTACATTCTCAATATCACCGAATACAGACAAAAGCTTCATTTTTCCATAAAACAGGATTTATGAAACTTATTCTTACAAAAGAAACTTACCTAAGTATTAGAAAAACAATATTTTTAATAAGTTGAAATAATTTTAACATATAATTTTATTTATACTAAAATTAAGTTATAAATTTGCAATTTACAAAACAAATATCTATATTAAATATAATAAACTCACACACTAACACTTATTTTTAATAAAAATGCACATGCTTAATAAAAATATAGCCCTTTATATTCTCATAATTACAACAGGAGTAGTTTTTATTTCTTCTTTGATAGATGCTATTGAAGAAAATATATTTAAGATGGAGTATTTTGCTATAGAGGAAGGAGTATACGGAAAATTAGACTCTTTAAATCTTGAACAAGAAGAACTAGTAAAAATAGGTCAAGAACTTTTTGAAGAAAATTGTCTTCGATGTCACTCTGTCAATGAAAAGGTCATAGGTTCTGCACTTGTTGGAGTAGAAAATCGTTGGGAAAGTAAGAAACAATTAATACAGTTCATTAAAAATCCTCAAGACATGATTGATAAAAGTTCATACACTCAACATACATACAAAGAATATGGACAAGTGATGCCAAATTATGATTTTTTGGATGATGAGCAAATTAAAACAATTTTGTTCTACATAAAATATAAGTCTGGAGAAAAAGTATATATCAAATTATAGATACACTACTTAATTTAAAACTAGCTTTTGATAAATCAAATACTTTATGTGAGTAAATATTTTTCTATAATGACAAACCTGTCATTATAGAAAAATAAAATAGTAGTACATCAAGGAAAACAAATTATTCAGTCTAAGCAACATTAAGATTTGTAGAGCCACTATTAATCACTCTGTCAGGTTCTTCCATTAGGTCAACTCTTTTAGTTTCATCAGGTTCTAATATATAAGAAGCTCCTGTAACACTAAATGATCCTTTTTTTGTGTTAGATAAATTAGTTACAGTAATGGTAGCTGTAGAAACTTCGTAAGATTCTCCTGGTTTTAATATCATAGTTCAGTATATTTAGAAAATTAATTCCTACTCTATTAAGGCTTTTCAGAATACGCCTATCAAAAGGTTGATAATTCAAAGTTAGGGAGTTGTTCACCCAATAACATCCGTAAAAATGCTCTTTTTAGAAAAACAGTAAAAACACTTAGTTGAGCCATTTTTACTGAGTTTAAAGGCATGTACCCCCATTCTTACAAATTCAGACAATGCTATCAGTATGGAATTTATCTAAAGTAAATAATTGAACTATTCAAATACCTGTTTTCACAAAATGTTAAAAGAGTATTTTTTGTTTAATAAATTTGTACATATATTTTTTTAAGGTACATTTGTAATCTACAGTTTAAAATAATCACTATTTAATCTCTTGGTATTTTTATGAGTTTGATTGCCAAAATGTACGTAGAAGACAAGGAAATAAACATTCTTGACTTCAAATTTCGTTTTACTCGTTCGACAGATGAACATGGAAAACCAATGGGAAAGCCTAGAGGAACGATATTTGAAATTATCTTCGAAACCACAGCTGACCAAAGTTTTATGGCGTGGTCTGTTGCTACAGATATGACTAAACACGTCAAAATAGTAGTTTCTCCAGTAACAGCAACAAGTAAAAGTCGTATCATAGAACTCTATGATGTACATTGTGTCCATTTCAAAAATAACTTCAATGCTCAAGATGGAGAACCGATGACGACACTTGTTCATCTTACTCCTGCAATAATGATAGACGATGGCTACAAAATAGTAAACCATTATTGGAAGAAAACAGATTTAGATGCAAAAGCTCCTGTTACTACTCTGAATGATGACCAAGAACCTAGTATTATGTTCTTAGATTGGATTCATGAGGATACAGATGAATCTTTATCAGAAGTGAGTTATGGTTCAGGTGCATCTCTGAAAGTTCAAGTCAATAATCCGAAAGGAAACGAAGCTAAAATTAGTGTTCAAAAAGAAGATGGTAGCGACTTTGAAAACGGCAAAAAAGAATTAATTGCTACGGCTTTTTTAGATGGCAATGGTTTTGGTAAAATCTCTACTCTGAATTTTCTAGGCAAATGGGCATCAGAAAATGAAGAACTAGACTTTGACAACTTGATTGCCTATGTAGAACATGCAGGTATCAAAAAGAGCAGTCCTAAGCTGAAAGTAAAGAAGCCAAAAGTAAAATTTGAATGGCAAAACCCAACTGATGGCACTCGTTTGGAAGAAGTAGATTATGGAGAGCGAGTTAATCTAGCTTTAGAAGTAAAAGATGGAAAAGAAGGAGCTTGCGTAGAAGTAAAAATTACTAAGAAGGACGGAACAGAATTCGAATCAGGAATGAAAGAACGTGTCTTTGATGTACAGTTAGACAAAGATGGAAAAGCTATTGTCAAGGACATTCTGATGGAAAAAATATGGATGGATACTAATCACACCGATATAGATTGCTTGATTGCTAGAGCAAGTGTAGATGGTATAATGAGCAATAAGAAAAGTAAAGCTCTTGACTTGATTCGCCTACCAGAAGTAATTGTAGATTTCAGACCTGCTAAGGACTACAATGGTGAATTTGGCTTTGATTACATGAGAGATACGCATAAAAAGGATTTTGTTTCCTATGAAGAGATTTTAGGTAGTTATATCACCAAAAATGGAGTAGATGAATTTAATAAAGACAAAACTACAGCAAGAGGTGTACAATATCACTCACTCAAAAACAATGTACTAGGTTTTATTAGATTACAAGATCAACGCACTGATGAGCAAGGCAATGATGTAGGTAATCCAGTAACTTGGTATAAAGATGAAGTAGGAAACGAAAAAGAATACATTCAAAGCTATTTAGCTATGTATAGTGGAGATACTATAGATTTGAGTGTACAAGTAGAAACACTAGCACACGGAAATGACTTGACTATTGAATATGACACCACTTTGTTTCGTTTGAATACGTCTATTATTCCTAAAAATGGAGGTAGAAAGCGTATTGATAAACACTTACAACTAACTTGTTTACAAGAATTTAGTGATGAAAAACATCTTACAGTAAAGTACAAAGACAGAACACTAGGGCAGCTCAATATACTACCCAACGATAAATCTCATCGTTTTAGAAAAGATGTTGTATTTGTAAAAGTGAAAACCAATTTAACAGGAACAGGTAGATTTAAAGAAGGAGATAGTACAGATGAAGATATATTGTTGCGACGCTACCTTCGCCAAGCCTTCATACGTTTGGATTTAGCACCTACTATTAATTTAGATTTGAGAAATGACAATACCTTTAATACAAGTTTTGCTGATACCAGAAATGGTCTCATTAATAGAACCAATGGTATACATGCTTATCTAGCAGGAAAAATATCAGCACAGTATAATAACTATTTGAAGGTATATTTTATTGATGAAGAATGTCCTAAGATAGAAAATGGTGTTAAAATTGGTCTAGTAGTAGGAAAAGCAGAAAGTTTCTCTGCAAAAGATGTTATCATTTTTAAAGGACATAACAAGAAAACTACCTCTCACGAAACCATGCATGCTATGGGATTACGTCATCCTTTTGATAATGCAAGCACTTACATCTTTGAGAAAAATCATACTCAAAATATTATGGACTATTCCCACAATGTAGGTATCGATTGTATCTATACGTGGCAATGGCAGTGGCAGATTTTACAACCTAGTGCTTTACCTGAATAATTGACTATGAAATATCTTTTAATTTTTATTGCTACTTTATTAACTACAAGCTGTATGGTAACTAAACAAGAATATCGAATCAATATCTTATCTGAATCAAAGTCTAGTGACACCTTTGATATAGAAAAATTTAATCGATTAGAAAAAGGGGGAGAATATCGTGATACATTAAAGGATGGTACTATTGTTCGTAGAATATCTTCTGATATAGATTTTGCAGAATTTGAAACTCCTCCTCCTCCATCTATACTAGAAATTTTTAGGAGTTTTTACCTCAATGGAAAACTTAAATCCAAAGGATTGTATTACCCAAACGATGTTGAGTTAGGTGTTTGGCAAGAGTATGATGAAGAAGGTAATCTAATCAAAGAAGAAGACTACGACGAAGACTACGAGTATTCTTTTGAAGATTTACTTAAGTTTATTTATCGTCGGGATATTGATTTGTTTGATGAATATACTTCTATCCGTCGCTCTGACGGAATATGGAAAGTAGCGTATGTACAAGGAAAAGGTTATCCTAAACATATTCACGATGTTACTATTGATGGTAAGACAGGAAAAATTATTTCTGACCACAAAAACGAGTTTTCTATAGAATGATTATAGAGTTTTATTTTATCTTTAAAAAGCTATCTTTTCTTGTAAGAGATAGCTTTTTATTAATTATTGACTTATACAACCTAATTTTTAGTTGAATAGACTATGAAAAAACTTATTTTTTATTTTATTTTAACTACACTAATTTCTAGTTGTATGAGTCAGAAAGTTTATATAAATACCTTAGCAGAATCTAAGTCTAGTGACACCTTTGATATAGAAAAATTTAATCGATTAGAAAAAGGGGGAGAATATCGTGATACACTAAAGGATGGTACTATCATCCGTAGAATGTCTTCTGATACAGATTTTTCAGAGTTTGAAAATCCCCCTCCTCCTTCTATATTGAGAGTGTATAGAAGTTTTCATCTTAATGGGAAACTTAAAATGAAGGGGATAAGTTTTCCAAACAGTGTAGCGTTAGGCGTTTGGCGAGAATATGATAAGGAAGGAAACTTAATCAAAGAAGAAAATCATGATGAGGGTTATGAGTATTCTTTTGAAGATATAGTTAGTTTTATGCGCCTTCGCAATGTTGATTTGTTTCATAGATATACAGATATTATGAGGAACAAAGGAGTATGGAATCTCGTGTATGTAAAAGGGGAAAGCTATCCTAAACATATCTATAACATTAAAATTGATGGAAAGACAGGTAAGATAATAAGTAAAACTAAAAACGTGTTCCAAGAAGGTTCATAACAAAAAATAACTGGCTTATTTGAGAATTATATAAAACCAATATGATTTTTAAACAAGCCTTTTTATTGAGCTTTAATGTTTATAGTATGATTTTTAGCAGAATAAACCAATGAAACAGCTTATTTTTTTATTTATTTTAACCACACTAATTTCTAGTTGTATAAGCCAAAAAGTTTATATAAACATACTAGAAGAATCAAAGACTACTGACACTTTTGATATAGAACAGTTTGAAGAAAAAAAAATAGGCTCTCAATATTATGATACTTTAGATGATGGTACTATTGTTCGTAGAATGTCTTCTGATATAGATTTTGTAGAGTATGAAACTCCCCCCTCCCCTAATCTATTGGAAGTATATAGAAGTTTTTATCTCAACGGAAATCTCAAACGTAAGGGAATCTATTACTCAAATGATGTAGCTTTAGGAGTTTGGCGAGATTATGATAAAGAAGGTAACCTTATCAAAGAAGAAAACTACGATGAAGGCTACGAATACTCTTTTGAAGATGTAGTTAAGTTTTTGCGTTTGAGAGGAGCAGACTTACACGATGAAAGGACTTCTATCAGACGTTTTGACGGCATTTGGGAATTAGCCTATGTTAAAGACAAAGATGAAAAAAGTTTCTATTATAGTTATTCCCTAGATGGAAAGACTGGAAAAGTGCTAGAACATAGCAAGAATAATTATTTTATTGAAGGATAGTAATTTTATTCTTTAAAAAGCTATCTTTTCTTGTAAGAGATAGCTTTTACATTTTTTTATAATTCCCTATATCAGATAATTTTTCTGAAATAGATTTTTCATAATCATCAAGCTGTTCCTGTGTAAGGAAAATATAGATAAACTTAGTATCGACTTCGCTATGATTATCTTCTAGAGTTCCATTTACAGCATACGCTACAAGCACTTCCACTCTGTATTGATACGTTTTTTCTGTTTTCATACAACTTACTTTTCAATTAATAAAAATTTATCCAACACTCCAGCTTCTTCAAATTTATCCAAAGCAACTAAAGAGATATAAACAGGAAGAGGAATACTATCAATAGCTTCTTTAGCATGTTTATTTCCTAATTGCTCCAATATTTCATAATCACATTTATCAAATGCCTCTTGAATAGCTTCATTGTTGAAGGCAAGAAAGCAAATATCATAACCATCTTTGATAGGGTTGTCTGTAATTGCTTTGTTTTTAATTACATAATTTTCTGTTAGAAACTCTACAAAACCATAGATTTTTCTATTTCCTTCAAAAATTGATTTAAAATGATTGAATGTTGTTTTCATCGTGTTGTTTATTTCACATTCAAAACCTTCCACTCCCACTTCCGATTTATAAAAGCTCGTTCAAACTTTTTACGATTAAATTCCGACTGCTCGTAACACAAAACTGAAAATATCCAGTCTTCCATTTTACCATTTCTTGAACGCCTACGAATAGCACGATTGATGTGCGATTTGCAGTAAATGGCAGTCAGGTGTTCAAGCGCACGAGCACTCAGATTATTTGTTTCTCCAAAATAAATGGATTGCGTTGGCTTGTGGAATAACATATAATTTCCACCTGCTGACCTTTCAAAAATTCCATTATTTCTATTTATGGGTTTTGTTATACCTTCCATACATAGAACAGAAAACGTAAACTTTTCACGACGATTAATGAAATAAATTAACTCTTTATGAAAATTATCTTTTAACTCAACCTGATAATGCTGCGCTAAAGAAGGATGAGTTCCTATTTTAAGCAATGCTTTCATAGCCACTCAAATTTATATCTTGACCATAGGTTTTTGGATTAACACCCATAGCTTCAAGACCTTTCCGTATAATATCTTCTACTATATCAGACTTTGACTTTTTAGTCTTTTTTATCTTTTCTACACCATGCATTACTTCAAGACAATCAGATATATCTTTAGGTACAGTAACAGAAAGATTCTCTCTAGTTTTTTTAGTTGCTTCCATAATTATTAAATAATGTGATAATAAATAATGTGATATTATTTATTAAATATTACGATAATTTCAATAAAATACGTTTTTGTTAAAAATATTTCAATAAAAATACAATTATTTTTTCATATTTGCAAT
>JAHDBD010000067.1 GCA_020630575.1 Bernardetia sp. | reverse complement strand
CTAGCTTTTTTGCTTATCTCTCTTTCAAGAGATTTGTATTCGGTGAGTGTCATGATTTTTAGGTTTTGGTGGAAGAATAGGTGTAGCATTCATTTTCTTTTCATTCTTCTGTACTATGTTAGAGTACATAGCAAGCTGTTGTAAATAAGATTGAATCTCATCTTGATGACGAACAACAATCTCTACAAGCATTGCTATAATGAAGTCTGAATAATATTTGAATCCATGAATTTTGGTAAGCCTAAGCAGTTGCTTATGGCATTCTGGAGTAGCGTGAAAACGCAGCAGAATAGTTGGGCTATCCTTTTCTACCAGTCCCTTTTCTTGTGGAAAGAATACTTTTCTGTTGGAGTGTGTAGATTTCTTCTCTGCCTTAGCTATCATTTGCTGGTCAGCTGTTTCTATTAAAAAAATGAGAAAATCAGTCGCATTATTAAATCCTAGCAAAAAGGCGATAATTCGGACACGCTCTTCAAAATCTTCGTGAAGCGTAATAGGTATCTGTGGAAGGCGTTTTTTAGGCTGCTGCATAAGGTTTTCTAATTCAGAATTGCAGCACTGATATTTTTAGAATATCTTTGTGTCAGTGCTGATGTTTTAAATGGTAATACAAACATAAGCAACTAAAATGGAAATTCCAATAAAAGTGTAAAACTTTTATGGATTAATTTCAATAAATGTTTTTTAAAGCAATATTAATTGAAAATGGAAGGTAATAATGAAGGTTTGTCGGAAAGGTTAATAATGGTTAGAGACCATTTTAACTATAATAACACTGAATTTGCTAAAGTATGTGGATTCTCTAGCTCTGCTATGGATAGTCTTCTCAAAGGAACAAATAAAGACACTAAAACAACCTATGTTGGTAATATTTCCATAAAACTCGGAATAAATCTTAATTGGCTTATAAATGGCGAAGGTGAAATGTTCAAAGAGGGTGCAAGCTCCTCCAACAACAACATTCTCACAAGCTATAACAGTAAAAACAAAGATATAGTCCAAAACCAAGGAGGTAAACACGCTTATCAGAAGCAAAATGATGATAGCTCTAACTCTTTAGAAATTATTATAGAATCTCTAAAAAATGAAAAAAGCTCTTTAGAGAAAGAAAACGAGTTTTTGAAAAAGCAATTGGAATTTGTGAATGGTCTTTTGGACAAGGCTATGAGTAAATAATACTGTTTTGTAAAAAAATATTATTAACCTTCTCTCTATTGAATTTTATATATTTTAACATTTGGCAGTGTAAACTTTACACTGCCAAATGTTAAAATTTCTTAACAAAAGATTAAGGCTTTTAAAATTTATTTTGTTAGTAATCAGTTAGTTGCAAAATTTTATTAAAATAATTTGTAATGATTTGTGGTTTTTTGGTATTAAGTTGTGACAACTAATATTTCTCAACTACAAATAATCATATTACAAAATGGATACTCAAAAAATACAATCTTCTTTAAACACAACTCGTAGATGGTATGATAAGAAACGATTCATTCTTCCTCTTTTAATTTTTATGTTTCCTGTTGGTCTTTATGCTTTGTGGAAAGGCAATGCTTTTTCAAAAGGTATAAAGATTGGGATTAGTGCAGTTTATGTATTGTTTTTCTTAATGTACACTGGATCTGTTCTTTTTGTAATTAATAATCCAAATAACCAAGCAGTTGATAATAATCTTCCTGATAGGGTTGATATGGTTGCAGAGGAGGTTACTGTAATTGAGGAAGGAACTGTATTTACTCCAAACACTGATATATCAACAGAGAATATTTCTGACAACGAAATAAAAGTTTCTGTTAAAACAAGTTTTCCTGAAAGCACATCTCTAACTATTGGAGCATCACGAGATTATAAAAGAACAGGCATAGATGATCAATATGCCATAGATTTATATTCAAATAACTTAATTGTAAAGAACGGACAAGTAACTTTCAATTTTAATCCTAACGATAAGAAATATATTAAAGAATATGAAGAACTAAGAAAGAGAGGTTGGGAGTTTGATAAAACACTAACCGAGATAGATAGAAAGTCTATAAAAGATACAATTGAAATTAGTGTTCTTTTTACGCCAAGAGTAGAGCAACCTAAAAGCGTAATAAATCTAACTGGCGTGAATGGTGAAAATCTAAATGGAGCAGGTGTTGAAACAACTGATTATGGATTTAAAGTATATGACAAGAAAATAAAACTTTATCATAAATTTCAAAATTAATATCTAAAAGCAATTGGAATTTGTGAATGGTCTTTTGGACAAGGCTATGAGTAAATAATACTGTTTTGTAAAAAAATATTATTAACCTTCTCTCTATTGAATTTTATATATTTTAACATTTGGTAGTGTAAAGTTTACACTACCAAATGTTAATATTTATTAACAAATAAATTAAGGCTTTTAAAATTTATTTTGTTGATAGTGAGTTAGTTGTGAATTATTTTTGAGGTTTGTTGTCATATTTTAATACTTTTTGACATTAAGTAGTAAGGACAAGTGATAGAGTTGTGTTTGTTTCTCTTTTTTGGGACACACAAGTTTTTGAAAATAATTGAACGCTGTTGCGTTTATTAATAAGTTGGTAGCTATTGTAAAAACGAATACATTAAAATGAAGCTAAACAATCAACAACTGAAAAATTTTGTAAGCAGAATTAAATTTTCTACGCACGATAAATCTGAATACAAAGAGCAAATTGAGAATTTGAAATGTCAATTAGACAAATATTTGGCTGAACACCCATTTGATGTTGGAATTAAAAAAACAAAACAAGCAGGCTCTTGGGCAAAAGGTACAATTCTTTATCCGAGTAATAACACAAGGTTAGATATTGATATTGCTTTTTACCTTAAAGTTGGTAAAATTGACGAAGAGGATTTGCATAAAATAAACTCTGTAATTGTTAAATTAATTAAAAAAATATACCCAAACAAGGAAGAAAAAGATTTTGATGAAAGCTCTAAAACTGCAAATGTAATATTCAAAATTTCTGGTTTGAGTATTGACATTGTTCCTGTCATAGATATTCTTGACAAATATCCACAAAGAACAGATTTAGAAGGATATGTTCTTCAACCAAATAGTCATTCATTTATTTGGTATGTAACAAGTGTTGATAAGCAGCTAAAATTTATTTTAGATAGAAAAGCAGCCAATTCAAACTATGCAAGTATTGTAAGAATTCTGAAAAAATGGAAATCTGTAAAAGAACTTTCAATATCATCATTTGCCATAGAACTTATAGTGGCATATTTAGATATAAATAAAGGGGTTGTTTCTAATATTTCAGAAGGACTTTTAAGGGCTTGGACGTTTTTAAGTCAAAAAACGTATCCAAAAATTTATTTTGATACTTTGACATGTGGTAAAATAGACTCAGCAGATATTGTTCAAATAACTGACCCAACGAATAAAGCAAATAATGTTACAAAATATCTTTCAAAAAGTGATTGGGAATTAGTAAAAAAAGAAGCTGACAAAGCATTAGACACAATTTGTCTTGCTAACGAAAAGATTTATGAAGAGGAAACTTTAAATCTTTGGAAAGAAATATTAGCTAACGAATTTAACATAAACCCTTTACCAACTCCAAGCAACTAAGGTATGAATAAGACAGATAAAGATAAACTTTTCCAGTCAATTTCCGCAGACTTTAAAATAATTGTCCGAAAAACCGAGTTGTGGAAACTTGAATATTGTGAACAAATATTACAAGATATTGAGCTACTTTTATCAAATGAATACTTATACAAAGTACATTTGATAATGAAAGGGGCTGATGGATTGGCTATTAGATGTAACAAATATGATATTAGTTATAATACATCATTTAATACTGATGACAGAGCTGGTAACAATGACTGGGACAACTTAGGTGGTAAAATGCTAACAGTAGTATTAAGTTATACTGATGCTTGGAAAAACCTTCAAGAACCTAATAAATCAGTTTTCAAACAGGATTTAATCATTCCTTGGGCGAGTAGCCAAGAAGATTTAACTTTCTCACATTTACAGGGTAACAAAAGTAAGGTGTTCACAACCTCAAATTCGTGTATTCAAAGAATAGATTACAAATGATACAGCAAGAAGATAAAGATAAGATTTTGAGCGAAGTTTGGCGACTTAACAAAAAAGCTGACCAAAATCGTAGCTTCCATAGTGAATTAGTTGATACCTTACGCAAGTACAACTTATGGGTTTCTGCATACGTTACTCTTAGTTCGGGCGTTGGCACTATAACTGTGTTTGCAAAAATTTCTGATGAATATTTTCTTTTTTGGGGCTTATTTATGGGTTCAATATTTCTTATAAGTTTAATCCCTTCAATTTCAAATTTTAGCAAAAAAATTGAAGATAGGAGCATTGCTATCAATATTTTAAGTAAATGGATAAGAGATGCACAAAATTTTGGAAATATTGAAATACTTGAAATGACCTTAGAACAAGCTATAAAAAGACAGAAAGAATTAATTGAAAACTACAAGGAGATTATGGATAAATCGCCAACAATTCCTAACGAACAATTTTTAAAACTTAAACAAAATCATTTACAAAAAGTGGCTATATCAATAGAAATAGAGAAAAATCCATTTTTAACGCTTAAAGAAATAAAAGCAAAACTACGTGCTAACAACAATGGGCAGGGCAATCAATAAAAACAACAGCCACCAACATTGTATTTATGAAAAAGTGGCAAAAGTGCGTAATTTGGGATAAGGTGCTTTCTATAAACTTTGTGCGAAGGGCAAGAGAAGCGCTATTCAATTCTGCCTTTCGTAAGCATTTTTCTGTTAGTAACTACTAATCAAAAGAACACCCCCAAACTAAACACCAACCAAAAAAAGCAGGTATTTTTCCCCACTCCCATAAAACCACCCTCTATCAAAATTTTATTTGATAGAGGCTTTTTGCTATTAATCTGAACATTTTGCTTTGTTTGTTTGATATAAAGTAATAAAAAAATGCATTTTTTATACAAAAAACAAACTAAAAAATCAATAGTTCATTTTGTTTATAAATTTATATTTTTATGATTACTATACGGTATTTGTGTTATTTATTTCCAAAGCAAATAATAGTACAATTAAAAAAACAAAATAGCAATACACAACTTCCAAAAAACTATAATTTATTTTTCTTATGGCTTCTACCAATTTAGTTGATAATTTAATAGACAATGTTTCAATAGATAATTTACAGTCTTTTTTTAGAGAAAAATTGCGCTCTTTTCGTCCAGAAAAAGAAGATTATAGTTATTTGTTTGATGGAAATACGGAAGAAAAATATACTGATATTTTCAAAATTGGAGAAGCAAATCTAAAAGGTACAGATGACTTATTAGTTTTCTCAGCACAAACACAGAGTTCACTTACCTACAAAACAGGAAAAAGACAACAGTTTGAAATGGCTAAAAAAGTCCTACAAAATGAAGGGAAAGATGCTGCTTTTTTTATCTTTTATGATGAGGACAAAAACTTTCGTTTCTCATTTGTGAAAGCAAATTTTGAAGGAAAATCAAAAAAATATACTGATTTTAAACGCTATACTTATTTTGTTTCTAAAGAACAAACTAACCGAACATTTATTGAACAAACTGAAAAAGCAGAGTTTTCAGATATAGATAGCATTATTGAAGCCTTTAGTATTGAGCCACTCAATAAGCAGTTTTATAAAGATATTTCGAAGGCGTTTGATGAGCTTACAGGAGTTACAGAAACTAAAGGCAAAGAAAAATTAGAAAATAATCTTTTTACACAACTTCAACTTCCTTCTATCAATAAACAAGAAGCTACCAAAACCTCAAAAGAATTTGCTGTCCGTTTGATAGGTAGAATTATTTTTGTGTGGTTTTTGAAAAATAAAGTTTCTAAAAATGGAACACCACTTGTTCCGACAGATTGGCTCAATTCTAAAAAAGTAGAAAAAACAGATTCGTATTATCATTTCTTTTTAGAAAAACTCTTTTTTCAAGTTCTCAATAAACCTTTAAATGAACGTATAGACACTGTTTTAGAAGGACACGAAAAAATTCCTTTTTTAAATGGTGGACTTTTCGAAGCACAAGAAGAAGATTATTACAAGGCTGATAATACTGGTCTTTCTACTCATCTCAACACATTGATTATTCCAAATAATTGGGTAAGAGATTTTTTCCAAACTTTAGAAAGATATAATTTTACCATAGATGAAAACAGTCTTAGCGACCAAGAAGTAAGCATTGACCCAGAAATGTTGGGAACTATTTTTGAGAATTTATTAGCTGAAATTAATCCTGAAACAGAGCAATCGGCTCGTAAAGAAACAGGTAGTTTTTATACACCTCGTTCGATTGTTGATTATATGATAGAGGAGTCTTTAGTTGCTTATTTGAGTAATACAACGCCTACACCACCTGATTCGCTACGTCTTTTGTTTCAAGAAAATGACCTTGGCGAAGCAGACTTTTATGAGTATAAAGAAGAAATTATAGATGCTTTTTTGAATGTCAGAATTTTAGATCCTGCGTGTGGTTCGGGTGCATATCCGATTGGTGCATTACAAAAAATAAATTTTGCACTTCAAAAAATTGACCCAGATGCAGAAATTTTTAAAAAGAAATTTGTAGCAGGAATTCCATCAGGAAGAATACGAAGAGAAGTAAAAGCAAAATTAGACAAATCTACAGTTGATTATGTGCGTAAGTTTGGAATCATTCAAAAATCAATATTTGGTGTAGATATTCAACCTATTGCGACTGAAATATCAAAATTACGCTGTTTTCTTACACTTATTGTAGATGAGGCTGTAAACGATACCGACCAAAATAGAGGGGTTGAGCCTTTGCCTAATCTTGAATTTAAGTTTGTTACAGCAAATACACTTCTTGATGTGCCTAATCCATTCAAACACGAACCTGAAGAACTCAAAGTATTACGAGAAGAATTTGCAGATTTGACGCAAGAGTATTTTGATACAGAAACTCACAATCAGAAAACAGATTTAAAAACAGAGCTTTCACAAGTAGTAGAAAAAATATGCAATCAACAACGCAGTTATTTAGAAATGAATGTCAAAAATCTACGAAAACAAACTAATTCTGCCACAAAATCAAAGCTAAAAAGTCTAAATAAAAATATAGAAACTTTTTCACACGCTCAAAATCAATGGGATTCGTTCAAAAATATTTTTAGAAATAAAACGGTAGACTTTTTTAACGCCTCTTACTTTTTTCCAGATGTAAAAGAGGGTTTTGATATTGTAATTGGCAATCCTCCTTACGTTCAGATACAAAAACTAAAAGAAAAACAAAAAGATTTTGAAAATCAAAACTACCAAACCTATCAACGAACAGGCGATATTTATTGCCTTTTCTATGAACGAGGAATGAATTTGCTCAAGCAAGATGGTATTTTGTGTTTCATTACTTCCAACAAATGGATGAGGGCAGGTTATGGCGAGAGTATGCGTAATTATTTTACTGAGCAAACAAATCCTTTACAACTTATAGATTTTGGAGGCATACAGATTTTTGATAATGCAACTGTTGATACAAATATTCTAATTACGCAAAAAGCCAAAAATGAAGACCAATTAAAAGCCTGTTTGATTGATAAAACTAACTACAATAAGTCAAGTAATATCAGCACTTTTTTTAGACAAAATGCTATCAAATTAAATCCAAAAAATGGCTGGGTAGTGATGTCCGAAATTGCTCAACAGATAAAAACAAAAATCGAAAAAATTGGAACGCCTTTAAAAGACTGGGAGATTCAAATCAATTATGGAATAAAAACAGGTTACAACGAAGCATTTATAATTGATAAAGAAAAGCGTGATGAGCTTATCAAAAAATCGCCTAATTCTGCCGAGATTATACGCCCAATTCTTAGAGGAAGAGATATTAAGAAATACTCTTACCAATTCGCAGAGCTATATTT
>JAHDBD010000066.1 GCA_020630575.1 Bernardetia sp. | reverse complement strand
GTTTAATAGTAGAAAAGAAACACACTTTTCTACTGAATTTGTAAAGCTGCTAAAACCTATTTTTGTGTTTCTGTCGTCGAAAACTTGGCACTTGAATAGTCTTAATGTTTGCAGCATTGAAACCTAAAAAAATCTTTGTGAACTATCTCTAGCACGTACAACAAAGAATTTTTATAAAAAAAACCTTAGTTACTGCTAAGGTTTTTTTATTTAATACGTGTTATGAACTATCTCTAGCAGTTCATAAAGCAAAAATACTAATTTATTTAGCATAAAAAAAGCTACCTTTTCTGTTAATAACAATATTTTGTCTTAGACAAATTTGTGAAAAATAAATAAGTAAAAATACTTTATTAGTACGCTGTTAGTATTCGTACAATCAATTATTTTTCACTCTGTTAGGGTAGTTGTCAGAAAAATATTTTTATTCAATCTGTGAGAAGTTAAACAGTAATTAAATGGGTATTTTTTCTTTATCTATAAGGGCAAAATATTAATATTTTTTTTCATAACCTCAAAATTAGCCTTCTAAGGCTGTTTTTCTCTTTTAGAAAAACCAGTAAATTACGATTTGACTTGTATTATACTTGTATTCAATTTGGACTTAAAGGGTATTCAATTTTGATTATTCTTAGATTGTTCTTTTTCTACCTTTTCTAAGATACTCCAAATTTCAGACGGTGCGCTCCTTTTTTCCAATAGGCAATCCATAATCAAATTGAGGTCATTAAATTGGTCTGTTTCCTTATCCAAATTAGGCATAAATTGATGGTGTTGTTCTACATATAGACTAACTGTTGGAAGAAAATCAATAGCTAATATATGTATTAGATTTTCTAATATTCGTATCAATACCATTCTATCAAGTAATTCAGATAGTGAAATAAAGCCATTTGAATAATCCTTACCTAATTTTCTCTTTTCCTTTTTGAAGTGTCGTATAAGCCTATGGAATTGCCTATCGTTATGGTCTTGCGTTATAGTGCCTAATTTCATACGGTTTTGCCTCCTTTCTTGCCTTTTACAAATGATTTTCCAGTCGTTTGTTTCCAGTTGGTTATCCTACATTCAGAACTACAAAACTTTTGTTTTGCTTGTTTGTAAATGTACGGCTTTTGGCAATGCTTACATAACCTATTACCATTCAGAACGGCTGTTTGTAAGTTTGGGACACTATTTGGGACACTTGGGACGGCTGTCGTTTGGGACACTTGGGACACCGTTTGGGACGGTATCTTGAAACCTATTGTTTGAGGTTTTGATACGGCTGTTACTTGACTTGGGACGGCTGTCGTATGTACGGCTGTCGTAGGAACTGCATTTGGAACAACTGCTGTATTTGGTACGACTGTCGTATGAGCCAAATTATTAACGGCTGTTGTTACGGTTTGGGAAACATCATGCACGGCATTCGTTAGGCTCTTACTTAGTCTATTCAAAACCAAATCTTTTTCCAGGAGAACATTAGAATAGTATTGATACAAAAACCAGTAACCTATTAAATTTAGACTTTCGAAAAGCAAAAATATAACGGCTGCTAATTTGGCTATAAAAAGTCCGTTTGTGTCCGTTGTTCCTTTTTTTGATTCTGTACTTTTGGAAATGGAAAGTAAAGCCTTTTCTTTTGATTGTAGTAGATTTGTGAGTGTAGTTTGTGCTTCTTTCAAATCCTTTTGAGCCGTGTTTATTTTCCAGTTGGTTTTTGTGGATTGTAGGACGTTTTGACTAGCTTTTATACTACTCTCTAAGCTGCTTATTTGAGTAGCAAAAAGACTATTTACACTATCAATTTGGCTATTTTGTAAGCTGTCTATATTGGAAAACTTAGTATCTGTACTTGCATAATATACGGCTTCTTTTGCACTCCAAACACTCGTTACAAAACTGAAAATTGTAGTAATTACCAATATTCCTAAAAATAATTGATTCGGCTGTTCCTTTCTTGCCTTGGAAGAAAAAACATTATTTGATGCGTTCCCTTTTGCTACTTCTACAACAAATAAAAGAATGAAGGAAAGTAAGACCAGTATAATTTGATAGATTAGACTATCTAACTGTAAGGCATACAGAGTAATACCTATTAAGGCAATGATATAACTGATAAAATGGTATGCAACCGAAAAGTATTTGGATAAGAGAAATAAAGGTTTTGCCTGTTGAGCATACGGTTTTGGCTCTAATTTTTCGGCTGCAATTTCGTATATTGCGCTGTCTTGTAAGTCGGACAAACTCTTGTTTGTGGACTTACGTATGATATTAAAGAAATTCATAGTTAATAAATTTAGGTTAGCGTCTGAATGATTTGATTATGATATGAGCCGTTACCGATTCCAGTCGGTACGGCTCTTTTTTTTGTCTTTATGTTTGAGAATTATTGTTTTGTTCGTCTAATTCTAGCATACGTTCATGTAAATCATAGCCTTTGTTAAAAAGTTTTTTAGGTATGTCATCGCCTATATTACTAAGGTACATTATTAATGCTTGTGATATAATTGATAATTCTTCTTTATCAATTTCTATTTGAATCTTGTTTGAGTTTTCCATTAGATAGTTTGTTGTTCCTTTAGTTTTTTGGCTACTTTTTTAATCTGAATAGTAAGGTAAGCTGTGAGAGTTCTAAATTCTGCCTTTGCTTGCTTATCTAATATTTCATATTCTGCCTCTGTAATTTGAGTAAAAGTAAAGCCTTTTTTGAATGATTCGTTTTGTTCGTTACTCATAGAAAAAATAGTTTTAGTTGATTCGTTTCACAATTATAATAACTCTTTATGACAAATCACAATTTTTAGTTATAAATAATCAAATAAAATTACTTTTAGTTGTAAACTATAACAAATCCTATAAACACGCTTATACGCATCATTTGAAGGTATTTTTAGTAATTGCTAATTATCTTAGTAGTGTCAAGATGTCAAAACTATAACAATTCCTATAAAACTTAATTTGTGGGACGTTATAGTTTGCCTTTTTTGGCTACTCATTTACAAATCATTTTGAGTAATGAGTAACTCATTTTGAGAAAGTGAGTAGTAAGAGAAAATCATTTTTGTAGATTTGGAAAAACTCAAAAACTATCCTATACAACAAATGAAATTTCTATCTATAAAAGAAGCTGTTCAAAACTATAAGACCAGCAGGGCAACAATTACAAGACTTGCCAAAAAACATGAACAAACTGAAAATGTAAAAAAGGAAAAAGGAAAATATTTTATTTTGGATTCATTCCTAAATACTCACTTTCTCAAAATGAGTAACTCAAATACTCAATTACTCAAAACGAGTAATTCAGATAAATCACAAAAACAGTTTTCGAAAGGAAAAAAGGAAAATGATTTGGAAAGTGGGAAAATCGGATCAGAATTGGTAAACTCTCTCAAATCTCAAAATGAGTTCCTACAATCTCAAATTATCTCAAAAGATGTCCAACTTAGTAAAATGGATAGTCAGTTGGTAGAAAAGGATAATCAAATAAATAAGCTCCTACAAAGACAGTACGAACAGAACAGTATTATACAAACTATGCAAAATCGTTTTGAGAGCCTTCAAAATGGAATTGATAACGGTGTCAAGATATTGTCCGAAAATGTGAAGGAACAAAAACCAGTAACCTATACAGTAACCGAAAACGAAAAAGGAAACGATAACGGATTTACTATTGCATCTGCAGTAATGATAATCCTTTTGGTTCTTATGATTGTGATTTACTTGACTGTGAAGTGATAGGGGTGTATGGTAATTTTTAAGTAAGGAAAATATCAAAAACGAACCATAAAAAAATAGGCTCAAAATAACAAAGTGGATTTAAGGCAAATGAAGGCACTTTTTTAAAAATAGCATGGCTTAAATCCGTGCAGCTCTCTGTCTTCAGTAGTTGCACCTGTTGGAGTAAGGAATAGAGAAAATAGTAACTTTTTGGTTCGTAATTTATTCTAGTATGTTTCTAGTATTGTTCTATCTCATTACAATTAGGTGCAAAACAACCTACCTAAAACCTTCAAAAAACCTTATTTCAGACCAGTAAGCAATATTCAAAAAGTGCCTTCATTAGTCAGAACCTTATCAAAACCTACCTATAAACCTATCTAAAACCTTATAAAGAACCTTAGATATACGGCTTCTATGTTTATAGAGAAATTCACAAATACCAATAAGACCAGCTACAATACTAATGAATAGAGAAATAACAGTTAGATAAATCATAGTAAAAGAATTTAATTAAAAAAACATTTACTAAGAAGATACGCTGTTTTTTAGGCTTCAAAGAGTGTGTTATCAAATGGATAAAAAACCGTATTTGAATAGGAAATAAAATTTTCTAATCAGTAAAAAGAGAATGGTAGAAACCAGTAAAACGGCTGCTATTTGGTAAGCTAGTTTTTGTCTATAAATCGGTACAAAATAGGTCTTATTTCTACTCATTTTTTCGGTTGTTTTTTGGGAGCTGTACGGCTGTTTTTATGGCAAGTAAATGGTTCTTAAAAACGTGTGATTAACTTTTTTACTACTACCTTCAAAATCAATGCGTATGATATTTTAAAGGCTGTTTTTGAGGTTGGTTAGTGGAACATCTACTTATATAGTTTTGCTTAAATAAATAACATAAGTAGATGTTCCTTTGTATCTAAATTTTACTAGCCATTAGATAAGTCTTTTTCTTGCTTTCTCTTTTGGTTTCTACTTCAAAAAATTTATCTAATAGTACACTCAAATACTGAATACTGATTTGTAAATCATTTGCAGTCCGTTTATTGACTTGCTGGTGCAATTCCTTCAAAGTGATAAAATTAGATGCGTATTTCTCTATTTTACTAACTCTTTTTTCTAATAGTTTTCTTTCTGTTTTTTCCAATATATTAGGTTTTGGAATGGATAAGAGAAAGTCAATTTGTAGATTCGTTTTGAGTTTGAAGTAAGTAGATGTTTTGGTAAATTCTAGCAAACCAGTTTTCTCATTTTTTGCAATCAATGTTCCTTTTACTTTCTCAAAAGTGGCTATTTTGATTAAATTAAAGTGTTTTGATAGTAATTTTTCGGCTGCAAATAATTCTAAGCTATTCAAAACTATTTCATTGTCTATCACTTCATTTTGTATCTCTCTAAAGGTTTTCGGCTGCAAATAGCTAATATCTTTAGTTTGGGTGTGAACGGCTTTACAAAGTGCCTTAAAATCGTTTTTATAGAGTTCTGAAATAGTGCTTTCAATATCATTTTGTATCTCATTGACAGTCTTACAAGCTGTTTCGGTTTCCTCTGTTGTTTCGGTGTCAATATGCTGTACAGATATTGGATTGTCAGAAAGAACAGAATAATTATCAATCAAATGTTTTTCATACAAAAGATGTATTTCAATATAATCTACTTCAAATAATTGCTTAGATTCATTGAAAACGCATAAATTAGAACTCTCTAATTTTATTCTACTCTTTACTTCTTTATTAGTTTCGTTTTGGTACTCACTATTGAAAAAGTCGCAATATCTTTGCGCCCTCTGTACCGTTTTTTCAAAATCAAATTTTTCTACTTCTTCTTTTTGATTTAATGAAGGTGTGATAATATGATTGTGAACATTGATTGATTCATAGTTTCTAATTCGTCCCTTAAATTGGTCATTTTCCGTACTATTAAAGCCGTTTTGTTGATTGAAGTTGATAGTATCAATATCATTAGATATAAAATTAAGACCAGTAGCGATGCATGACGTGCCTAAAACTACTCTCTTTTTTGCGTTTTTTTCAAGAATAAATGTTCCATTCTCTAAAAATTTATCGTACTCAATTTGTTCGTTATCTGTCAGTTGTTTGGAGGAAAAAACATAAGATTCTATATCATACTTTTTTAGAGTGAGTTGAATTTTCCTAATGGTTTTCATTGAATTAAGAAGTAATAAGGCACTTCTATCATTCTCTATTCCATTGACAATTATATCAATAGCCTTTTGAATGGCTTTTTTTCCAGTTCCTACATACACACTACTATTTTGATAAGCTGCTTTCTTAGTGGCTACTACATTGATTTTGAAGGTCTTAAAGTGTAATTCTTTTGGGGTTGCTGTCAGTAGCAATGTATTGTTATTCTCAATTACTCTAAACACACTTTTAACTACACTTTTTCTAAAACTTGCATCCGATGGCAGTATGTGAGGTTCGTCAATAATGGTATAGAAATCAATACCTTTTAGCTTTAAAAACTCTGTCAGGCGTTCTAAATTATCATAATTACAGTATAGAATATCATTACTTTGTAAGTCACTCAGAAAGCTATCAATATTTTCATCAAATGTCTTAGAAACAAATAAGAGTTTGTCATTTTGTGCTGCTTGTTGGGTTGCTATGGCATTTCTAGGGGCTGCAAAAATGATTTTCTTATCTAAGAAACCACTAAAAAAACGTGCTAATTCTAAGGCACTTGTACTCTTTCCAGTACCAGTATCACTTTTTATAAGTACCGTTTTTTCGGTTGTTATGGCATTGAAAATAGTTTTATCATTCAGTAAGTCAGAACCTAAATATCTTTCAATATAAAGCGTATAATCATACTTGTATTGAGGTTTTGGGGGTGTTATTGGTTCTGAATAGTTGGTTAAAACTTCTTTCAATTCAGTATCAAAACCGTATTTAGCCAAATAATCACAAATATCATTTTCTTTCGGCTTTTCGGTTTCTGAATTTGAAGGAATATTTTTATAAGTAGTATCTGAATAGGCATATTCAAAGACTTCTTTTTGTTTGTTGTATCTGAATGATTGCCTTTTAAGTTTTGGTAATTCTACTCTTTTGAAAGTGATACCGTTTTTGACTGTATTGTGAAGTTTAAGGCTATTTTTGACACCAGTAAAGTCAGTATCATAAATCACAAAAACAGTCGTAATACCTTTGTTTTTTAGCTTATTTAGGACGTATTCAGAAAGATTTGATGTTTCGTTTCCTACTGTAAAAACGTTCTGAATATCATTACTTTTTAAAGCTGCAAAATCATTTTCTCCTCCTACCAAATAGGCAAAGTTTTGAGTAGAAACGAATGTATCAATACCTACTGAATAAGAATAATCTTTGTCAAGTAATCCGTTTGAACGTGCATAGGAAAGAGTAGGAAACCAGTTAATTTTCTTGTTTTCCTTATCAATGATTTTATAGCATTCTGTATTCTCTAATTGGACACCAAAAAGCAAACTAGATTCCATAACAGAACTATAACCAGCATCATATTTTTTACTAGCTTTTTTGATTTGAAAGATATTATTTTCTCTCAAATGAAGTGTAGAAATGTTTGCTTTTTTGGTAAGGTAGTTAGTAAAATTCTGATCAAAATTTGAGCTTTTGGAAACTTCAAAACTGACTATCTGACTATCTTTTTTTCTTGACTTTATTACTGATTTAAACGGCTTATAAGCTATTTTCTTTGTTTTGGTAGTACTTGGATTACTACTAAATAAATCATCGTATTTTGGTAGGTTATAGACTTCACAAATGAAGTTTTGAAATGTATCTGAATAACCTAAATATTCAATGGCATAATTGTAAGGACTTAGTGGGTGTCCAGTAGAATTGTGAACCTTTGCTTTATACTTTCCTTTGTGGCTTAAAAATAAGGAAGTATTATCATTACCAAACTGATTACGATTCTTTGTAGTGGTGTCTATTCCAATATAATTCCATTGTTCAGAATAGTTGTAATCTTGACTAATTGCACTCTCAAAGTCTGCTTTCCAGTTTTGATATTTACTATGCTGATTAGGTATAGACTTGTACTTATCTTGTTGTACAGTCTTGTAACGGTCTTGTGGTACATTTTTAGTATTTTCTAAGCCGTTAAACGTTGTTTTATTGCTAATTAAATTTAAAACACTTAACTTTGTCTTACTCATATCGTTAATGATATTGTACTGTCCAGTACGTTTAATAGTAGAAAAGAAACACACTTTTCTACT
>JAHDBD010000065.1 GCA_020630575.1 Bernardetia sp. | reverse complement strand
CCAGCATTTGAGCCAAACTAGCATGCCAGCCTCCTAATGCTTTTATTTCTATGTGACTAAAACCTGAATTTTTAAGATGCCTTTCTAATGACCAAGGTGTATAACGGTATTCGTCATGAGGAGCTTCATGAAGATTCCATAAAAATGGAACAGTAAAGAAGAACACTCCATGAGGCTTTAAAACTCTATGTACTTCTTTCAAAACTATTTCGGGTTCAGGACAATGTTCTAATACTTCTGTTGCCATGGCAGATTCGAAACTAGCATCTTCGAAAGGCATGGTAATTCCATTCCATGTAAAATCAGCTTTTATTTTAGTATCGTATTGAAGTGCGCTTTCTATATCCAAACCTATATATTTTTCTACTAAAGAATTTTTAAGGATATATTCTTTATAGGGCATTTTTCCACATCCTACATCTAAAAAACTTCCTCTAAATTCAGTTAAAGATAAAGACAATGCTTCTAATATAGATTTTCTGACATAATATCTATCCAAATTTTCCTCTGTGAAAGGGGGATTTAAGAAAGCATCAGGTTGCGTAACAGGGTTTACTTGCTGTTTTAATAATTCTTCTTTGTGATACTTTATTATTTCATTTGCTTTTTCTGTAAATTTATAGTTATGAAAAGCATTCAAACAACGCATTAAAAAAACTCTATTATAATGATAGGTTTGTTTTACCAAATCTGTACTTGTCAATCCTGTAGGATGCCTTCTATAAACACTCATTTTTTCAGGAATTTTAATTAAATTACCTCCTGCCGAAATAATTGAAAATAATACTATATCAGTACTTACTACTTGAGAAAACCAATTTGGAATATTCAAAGACTCTCTTCTAAAAATGAAAGAAGAAGTATGAAATATAGAGTAAATATTAAAAATATCTTCAGTAGAAACTATATCGTTTATATCTTTTCCATAAACTTTACCACTTATTACTCCAGAACTATCTAGTATTTCTGTTTCATGAAAACTTCCAGTATATTGAGGATTACCCTCTAAAATATCCACTTGTTTTTGGAGTTTGTAAGGGTCTGTCCAATAATCGTCACCCTCACACATAGCAATATATTTAGCAGAACTATCAAAACAAACCTTATATATATCTAAAGCATTAGCAATATTACCAATATTTTTATCTCTAGTTATTAACTCTACTTTTTCAGGATATTCTTTTTGATACCTTAAACATATTTCTTTGGTTTTGTCTGATGAAAAATCTTCCCCAATAAAAACTTTATATTTAAAGTCTGCTTTTTGATTAATAATTCCTTGTAAAGCTGCATCAATAAATGCTTCGTGATTATAAGTAACCATCCAAATAGCTACCATTAATTCATTCATATTTTTCAAATTAGTTTTTATTTTATTTTAGTATTTGGTTCTGAGTAATCCCATTCTCGCCCTTCACAAGGTAGCAATTCTTTTTCTAAAAAAGCATCAACTTCTAATTTGCTAAAATCGTATTTGCCTAAATTTGCTATATGGTATTTACGCTTTTTACTTTGATAATCTATTTCAAAAAAAGGCTTCCATTCTTCATTTTCCCATGGTTTATAGTTCCCTTGATAGTTGTAAGGCTGATGGATCGGTTTTATTTGTATTATGACTTTTGTAATATCAATATCTTGTTCTATTTCATTCTTACAATATTTAATAAGAGGTAGAAAATTTCTCAAAAAATCTTCTTCAAAATAAGAATTCAAACCACAGTTCTGTTTAATCCACATCATTCTAAACGCACTAAGAATATACTTTTCATTTGCCATCAATGGATAATCACTAGATACAGCACCATTATTGTCAAAAAATGTAACAGGTTCATATTTTTTATTGTTTTTGTCAAAATATTCTATTTTAAAAATTACTCTACCAAATAGATGGTTGTAATCAAATAGTTCTAGTAACCAAATAAACTCTGCATAAATATTTGGTCGTGTATATTTAAGACCTTTTTTTATTATTTGTAATCTCCAATATATTGGCATTGGTATTACCTCTGACAAATGTTTACTTTTAGTATTAACAAATGAACGGTATGTAGGAGGATTATTTACAAATATATCTAAATCTTTTAATGTATAAAAAAACATTCCTGATATAGACCACCAAAACAAAAATAGATAAACATATTCTTTATTCAGAAAACCAAAAGAATGTGATTTGGGGGAATCTAAAAAATTATTTAATTTATCTAAAAATCGTTTTCCTTTATTTAAATAAGGATGTAAAACTGGACAAATAGCAAGAAATATTGGACAAATAGCAATAAGTATAGGTCCTCCTACTACTCCAATTCCAGCCATAGGATAAGCTAGGAAAAATGCTAAAAAAACTATCATAAGCACACCTAAAAGTCTTGTTTTTCTGAATAAAAATAACGGTAATGCAAGCATTTCTACAACTATAGTTAAATAATTTAGAAATCTCATAAGCCACTCATAATCCAAAACAAACCATAGATGTTCTTTTGGAAAAAATGGAATATTCATAGTATAATATAATCCTAAGCCTTCTTGCCAAACTGGGTCTAACAATTTATATACTCCAGCACCTGTAACTAAAAAAGCAAATGAGAGTCCCATTAGTAATACAGCAGCACTTCCTTGTTTTTGTTTCTTATCATATTCACCTTTCCATAAAGAAACAGGTATGAATATAGCATAAAAATTAATAATATTTTTAATAAAAATCTCTAATGAAAAAGGGATGACCAAAATTCCAGTAATAAATATTACTATCCACGCTAGTTGAATATACCTACCTATAAGAAGCATTATGAGTGCTAAAATATAGATTCCACTTATCAGATAAGCTAAAATACTAGGTGTTTCTAAACCTAAGCGAGGAAAATTGACAGGTTCTAAACCTGAAGAAATTAAAGTAATATGTTGTATCCCTGTATACAAACAAAGAATGGCATAAAGTATACGAGCTAAAGGAAATACTTCTGCATATACAATAATTGTTAAATACTTATTAATAGATTTCCTGCTGATAAGTATAAAATGTGACAAGAAAATAATTATAAATCCTATGAACAGTCCTACCTGTATTGTTTCATTTCCTAAAAATAAAACAACAAAAAACACGTATGAAAGACCAATGAGTATAGATTGAATGTATTGATTATTCTTTAATAAAGAAAGCATTTTATTTTTTTTATAGGGTTGCGTATCCGAATCCACTTTTACCAAAACCATTACCATTATAAAACATATATTTTTGGTCTTGGGTTTGTATCACATTAGGATAAGAAATCATTTGTGAATCCCATCCTTGTTCTGAAATTTCTATTCCTACTTTTTCATCAAGTCGTTTCCATGATTTGCCTTCATTGGATTCTGCATAACCTATGCGATATGTATTTTCAGTTGTAGTCCTATAATCTTTGGCACTTCTATACCCATACCACATCTTATAAATGCCATTTTCCTTCAAAACAGAAGCACTTACTATTCCTCCCTCTGTTTGATCTTTGAAATCTATGGCTATTACTCCTTCTCTTTTCCAATGAATTCCATCTAAAGATTCTGCGTATTTAATATGATAAAAAGGTTCAGGTTTATTATTAATAATTTCCCATTTAGTGCAAGACAGATACCACATTTTCCATACATTATCTTCAATAATAACATGAGAAGTTCCTGTAAAATAAGGTTCTGTATGTATAGGTGGTAATATAGAGCCTTCATATAAACGCTCAAAACTTTTACCGTTATCTTTACTGATAGCTATTCCCACAGAATTGTGATAAGGTACTGTTTTTTTTAATGTCCAGCCAATATAATATAAATAAACTGTATCTTTCTGTTTTACTATAGAAGAAGGCATTAAACCACTATCATCAAATGTACCTATTTTACCAAAATCAAAGAGATAAGTATCGTGTTGATAAATAATATTTTTAGGCTTGTTAGCTTCTACTTCTATGTAACTAATTTGACTCTGTCCATTTTTATTTCTTGTAGCATAATAAATACGCCATACAGAATCATTGACAGGATACACAACAGGACATTGTGCATGGCTTTGATTCCAGTCATGAAATTGATTAGGTAAATAAATCAGTCCTTGTTTTGTCCATTTCATATATTCAAATCTAAACTATTTTTATTGTCTAGTTTTTTTGCAGGATTTCCTACGTATATGCTCCATTCCTCTGTATTTTTTGTAACAGAAGCTGCCATGGCAATCAAACTTCCTTTGGCTAAAGTCAGTCCATCTCTTATAGTTGCATTTACCCCAAAAAAACAATTCTTTTCTACAACACAATGTCCTGAAAGAACTACATGAGAAGTAAACATCACATTATCTTCAATTTTCCCATGATGACCAATATGATTACCACTCCACATAATAACATTATTGCCAATATCTGTAAAAGGTTGAATGGTATTATTTTCTAAAATAAAACAATTGTCTCCAACTTTTGAATTAAAAATTGTCGCTTTAGAACTTATGTAACTTATGAAAGAATAACCTTTTTCTTTTCCCTTTAAATACACTTTTTCTCTGATAGTATTCATCTTTTTGGGAGCCATAGGTGCAAATAAGCTAAACTGACTTGGAGAATAATGTTCCTCTAAATTTTCGAAGGAGACAATAGGCAATCCTTTAAAACTCTTTTCATTAGGCATATACTCTTCATTTACACAAAAAGCGACGACTTCGTATTCACTATCATTTGTTAGATAATAGTGTGCTAACTCTGCAAAATCCTGTATGCCAAAGATAATAACTTTTTTCATAAACTAATTTTCTTAAAGTATTACTTGTACAAATATACTGTGTATTCATACAAACCATAGTCATTTCGGATAATAAAATTTCTTGCCAACTTCTTAGTCATAAAATCAACTAATAAATCTATAGGTAAATGGAACAAATCCCATCTTTCCCAATCTACAGCCTTAGACATTACATTGAATGCTATTCCTTTATCGGCTTTTTCAAACAAAGCTATGAGCATATTTTGACAATACTCCCACATGTCTTCAAATGATAATTCTCTTTTTTCTGTAAAAACACCATTACAAACAATATAATCAAAATTAGGTATTTTTTCCCCTTCCTTTAAAATATCTGAATTATAAAATAAGTTTTGAGGGTATTTTTCAGAAGCAACTTCCACAAACTTTGATGAAATATCAAGTCCACTATAAACAATGTTTTTTATATCATTGTCAAGTATATATTGATATAAATGTCCTGTGCCACATCCAAAATCAAGTAGGGTATTTTGGGTGTTTTTATCCCTAATGACTTCCAACATTATTTTATATCTGAGCACGGCATCTTCTAAATTAGGCCAATCCATTCCTTTACTAGTATCTCCATGTTGTTGATAACAGTTTTCATAATGGTTTATAATTTTCAGATAACTCTCTTTTTCACTCATAAAAGTTGATATTTAGATAAAAAATGTTGAATTGTTTCTTTTGAATTAAACATCATTATATCGATTATAGACAGAAAAGGAACAAAATTTTCTTTATACTGAGAATAAATGACAGGTTCAGATTTTATAAAAAACAAATCAATATTTTGCTCTTCAAACAAGGACTTATCATATATTTCTTTTCCTCCAATTGGATTAATATATACAGTCGCTTTTTCTTTTTTGCAAATATCTAAAATGCGATATTGTGCTTTTAGTTTTTCATTTTCATAAATACTAGAAGATTCTATAATTGGCGTAGTGATATTTAGATAATTACAAATTTGTTTGATAGAATATGTATTTAGCTCAGAAATATTGTTGTACGTTTTGTGTAGTAATATAGATTCTACAAACGCACTAACTTTAGAGTAATTAGGAGTTTTTGAATACGAGTTTTGTATTGTTTTGATAAATTTATTTATTCCTTTTTGTGTATAATTTATCTCTATTTCTTTAATTTTTTTATTCTGACTTGCCTTGTGCAAAGGTATTGTAAATAGAGTTTCATTATTATTTACCAATATTTTATTTCTATTTATCCATCCTTTATTTATATAATTTACATCGTCATAAATTACAAATTTATCTACTGCATTTATAAGTTGAAAATATCCTATATATGGAAATATATAGGGTTGCATAATGGCTAGTTTCATAAGATAATTAGTTTTCCAATTTTTTCTACATCAGATAAATCCAAATCATAATACAAAGGCAGACACAAGACACGAGTTGAAATATTTTCTGATACAGGGCAAGAAAAAGACTTCGTGTATTTTAACGTATTTAAAGAAGGATAGAAATATCTTCTAGGAAATATATTATTATCATTGAGTCTTTTCTGTACATCTAACAGCTTTTCTTCTGAGTCAAATAGAATTGGATAATAAGAATAATTATATTCTGTTTGTTCTGGAATTTGTGGTCGTCTTAAAGAAGAATTTTTCAATAATAACTCATCATAAAGAAGACTAATTTCTTTTCTTTTTGCAATGATCTCTTCTATATTTGGCAGTACACATAAACCTAAAGCTGCATGTATTTCTGAACTTTTTCCATTAATACCTATTCCAAAAAAATCTTCTGGTCCATTATGACCAAAGTTGTGCATATAGAAAACTTTGTGAAATAGTTCTTTATCATTTACTACTATTCCACCTCCCTCACCTGTATGGAAAAGTTTGGTAGCATGAAAACTGAGAGTTGAAATATCTCCATAGTTTAATAATGACTGACCTTTATACTTTACGCCAAAACAATGTGCAGCATCATAAATGACCTTTAAATTATATTTTTTTGCTATTTTCTCTATCTTTTCTACATCACAAGGAATTCCATAAACATGGGTAGCCAAAATACCAGTTGTTTTATCTGTAATTGCACTTTCAATTAAATCAGCATCTATACAAAGCGTATTTTTTTCAATATCTACAAAAATAGGCTCACAACCTTCCCAAACAATACTAGAGGTAGTAGCCACATAACTAAAAGGTGTAGTAATAATTTCGCCTTTCAAATCTAGTGCTTTTATAGCAATTTGTAAAGCAATCGTACCATTATTGACAAATAACAAGTTAGGAACTCCAAGAAAAGAAGTTAGTTTTTGTTCTAATTCCTTTACCAATTCGCCACGATTAGTCAGCCAAGCAGAATCCCATATTTTTTTTAAATAGTTTTGGTATTCCTCTAAAGGAGGTAGGTATGTTTTTGTTACGTTTATCATTTTAGTTTTTTAATATGACCATTCAAATTGAGGTTGGATAAAACCGACTTCCTTACCAGAGTAAACGCCTATATCTCTCTTTCTAGGAATAACTAATAATTTAATAACATCCTTTTCATATTTTACAGCTACCCTTTTTCCTTTTACTAAAAAAACATCTATAGTAAACTCTCCTTCATTGAAAAAATCTGATGGGATATACATTTTCAACTTTTCTTTACCAAGCTTTAATCCATTTTCAAAAGCACTGCCAGTACTTACAACAAAGAGGTATGTGCCATCTTCTCCTTTAAAGTGAAGAGTTATATCAAAACGTTCATTATTTGCTTCATAAAACTCATAATCAAATATCACTTCAATATCATCATCTTGTGCGACAGGCTCATCTATTGTCTTCTTTCTATTTTTGACAGCAACAGACTTTAAAGTAAAGCCTTCTAAAGCCCAAGTATCATCTAACTTTTTATAATTTAACTTTGTAGTATCCCCCCCTAAGTATCTTGCAACAGCTTTATCAATATTTCCATCAAAAGAAATACTGCCATGTTCAAGAAGTAAGCCCCTATTACAAAGAGATTTAACAGAATTCATATTATGACTAACAAAAAGGATAGTTCTACCTTCTTGATTAGAAACATCTTGCATCTTTCCAATCGCCTTTTTCTGAAACTCTGCATCTCCAACAGCCAACACTTCATCTACTACCAAAATATCGGGGTCTAAGTGAGCAGCCACAGCAAAACCCAAACGGACTGTCATACCAGAAGAATAACGTTTTACAGGAGTGTCCATATATTTTTCTACACCTGCAAAATCCACGATTTCATCTAATTTACGAGTTACTTCTCTTCTTGACATGCCTAAGACAGCACCATTGAGATAAATATTTTCTCTACCTGTAAGTTCTCCATGAAAACCTGTACCTACTTCTAAAAGACTAGCAATTCTACCTTTTATTTTGATACTTCCAGTTGTGGGAGCAGTTATTTTTGATAAAATTTTGAGGAGTGTTGATTTTCCTGCACCATTCTTTCCAATAATACCAAGTATTTCGCCTTGCTGTACTTCAAAATTAATATCTTTCAATGCCCACACATAATCTGAATTAGATTTTTGTGTACGGTCATTGGTTTGTCCTATCTTCAGGGTAGGGTCTTCTTTTCCTCTTATCTTTGCCCAAAAACGAGCTGCATCATCTCTAAGCGTTCCACTTCCTACAAGCCCCAAACGGTACTGTTTGCTTATATCGGTAGCTTTA
>JAHDBD010000030.1 GCA_020630575.1 Bernardetia sp. | reverse complement strand
TTTGTATTTGTTCTTGATTATTTTATTTTTTCTTTTCAAAACCTAATTTCCTTACACAAAATCAAAAAAAAATTCTTGTCTGAAAAAATCCCCTATGGGTAATATGGTAAGAACTTATGCACTTATGCACTACATTCGGCTCACAATACCAACGAGGGCGATTTTATAGTGCATAGGCTCAAAATCCTATGCACTTTTTGAAAAATCCTATGCACTTTCTATGCACTTTTTTATTTCAATGTACTTTGTATTTCAATAAAGTGCATAGCCTTTTTTTTCTATGCACTATATAAATATCTTTAAATCAATAACTTAACTTTTCAAAGTGCATAGGCTATTTTTCCTATGCACTATAAAAACCTTGTTTTTTATACCGTAAAGCTACTTTAGTGCATAAGTGCATAGAATTTCAGTAAAAAGAGGGGGTGTCTATTTTTTTTGAAATTTGAATTTACTAATACCTTCCTTTTATTACATCATTCCTTCAGCACTTCATATTTTGCGAAAATGAAATAATCTTTTCCACTACTACGCATCTCATTAACTGTTTTTTTATAGGAATTATAGTGTAAGGAGTAGAGAGGAGAAAGTTTCATATATTTTCTGACCCACTCGGTAAAAGTGCGCTGCCTAAGTTTGTCAAAGTCTGGGAATGATTCTACAAACTCATCATAAAACTCTCCTTTTTCTTGTTTTTCTTTTAAAGTCTGATTCGTTACTTTTTCATCAAGAAATACAACTAATTCTTTTGAGGTTTCTTGCATCAATCTTCTAATTTCTATATTGATACTTTCGGGACGTGTAAGACCATTTTTGAGAAAAAATGACACACAGAATAGCATAAAATTGTAAAACTTGTTCCATTGGTCGGTGTCCCAATCTCTAAAAAACCAATGCCCAAACTCATTTTCAGGTGTATGGTCAATATGAAAATGACTAGATACTTCAAACTCTACAAATCTATCTTTTGCGCTGCTCCCTTCTATTTTTAAGACTTTGTTACTTGTTAGAACCATTTTAGGATTGATTCTATACGGTTGCTGATTCTTTTTATCAACTGTAATACCTTCAGTAATATCATTAAATAAACTTTCAACATCAAAGTTCTTTTTTAAATCATCTACAAAGACTATTTGAGTATCAATATTAGCTTTGTCATATTTGTGTTTATTGTTGGCTTCAAAGTCTTTTCCTGCTATTTCTGCAAGATTGCGAACATACTGTAGAGCTTTAAAAAGTAATGATTTTCCACTACGTCCATTAGACTCATCATCTTCTGAAATGGTACTATCTGTTAATACAATAGCGTGAAGTTTATACTCCGTAAAGTTATGCATCGCATAACCTAAAAGAGAACACAAACTATAAAAACGCTCATTACTTCCTGCAAGTAGATAACAGTATCTTGCGAAACTTCCGTACTCATCTATAAAAGGACACTCTACTTGACTAGCTACATTTTTATCATTCAATAACTCCAGTACATCAGAGGACACAATAAAGTCTTTTTGTATAATTTGCTGTTTCCAAATATGCTTATCAAAACTAGAATAAGGCTGTAATTCATAACCACTTGCAGTAACCACTACAATTCCGTTTAAAAAACAAAAAAAGGCTTTATCCTTCGTGTCTTTCACAAAATCAAAAGGATTATTAGGTGTGATTCTGTATAGTAATTGAGAACCAAAATAACGAGGTAAATTACCGTATAATCTTTCTCTGACTTTCAAAGGTGTTACAAAATCGCAGCCTTTAGAAATGTCTATTTCTTTTAAGACTACATCAATTATTTCTACTATATTTTTCTCTTCTACAATGTTTTTTTCAACGTGAACCATCAAATAAACCCCTTCTCCGACATCATATCTACAAAAACCTAGTTTGTGTATAAAACTCATAAAAGCAACTAAATAGATGCCCCAATCTACAACCTCATCATTCTTCTTTTTTAGATAGTAAAAGTTCAGCTTTCTCTTTTCTACTTGTTTTCTAGGGGTTTTAGGTACTTTTTTACCGTTTGGGACACTCTTTTTTGTAGTGTCCTTTTCTGTCCCATTATCTTGTGGAACAACTTTTTTGCTTTTCATTTCGTTATCTAACTGATTATTCATAATTTTACTCTGTTGAATTTAATTTGTAAATGCGATGGGATGCATCAATTAAAATTTGACTGGGAATTGATTAACTGAAATATTTAGGAGTAAATGTTTCAGACTTTATAACCGTATGATTGAGTAAGTCATACGGTTATTTTGTGTCTATACTTTTGCTATCTCCAAGAAAAAGTAGATTCTAAAACCAAAAATTTTGAAGTCAAGCACTCTTTCGAAAGGTTGTTTGTACTCCGTTGCTTTTGACTGTTCTGTAAATTCTACTTCTACTGGAGTAGTTTTTTCATATTCTGCCATTCTCTCCTCTCGTTTTGTTCTATCTAAATCCCAAATTTCATTCTGCAACTCAATCATTATTAATGCTTCTGCACGTAGAAACTCATACTTTAAATCAAACCATTCTAAAAAGGAATTATAGTAGTCAAATAACTCTGTATCATTGTCTTTATAACCAATACAAATAGCTTGTAACTCTCTATATGTGTTTGCTAAAAGTGCAGCTTCAATAACTGTTTCTGATGAAGGTAGTGTCATAATTAATTGATGTTTGAAGATTAATAAATGGTTTCCTTCAATCACTTAGAAAGCTGTAACTTTTCAAAGTCATTTTGTAGAAGGAAACCGTATAGATGTTTGAGGATTAATTAAACAATTTTGATAATTTCTTACACAAGGAAAAAATTTTGATGAGAACAGGAGCAGCACGAGCTGAACGCATGACAAAATTCAAAAAATGCGTTTAAACTATCTTAAAGGCATATTCTAAAAAGTAGCTGTTTTTTAGGTAGTTCTTTTTAGTATGTTTTCTTACTTCAAATACTTGGAAAATTTGTAACACTATCATCAACTAAATTTCGTGCATACGCCTTTTGTAGATAGTTGAAAGTTGCTTTTAGTGAGGTGTGTCCCAAATACTTCTGAACCTTCTTTAGATTGTTGTTATTTTCCTCCAAAATTCGCAACGCCATTGTATGCCTAAAACCGTATAGAGTATGATTTTCAGTTACATTGATAGAAGGACGATGTTCAAAAAATAACATAGAGAAAGTATTCTTCCCTGCCATTCTACTACCTATTCCTTTTGATTTATTGGAAAACAAAAAATATTTTTTAGAAAAAAAATTTAAGTTCCATTCTTGGATAACAGGTTGGTATTCGGGACGTATATTGATAATCCTTTCTTTTCCAGTTTTGGCGATGCTACTTCTTAGTCTAACTTTCCAGTTTTCTGTATCAATATCCCCTACGGTAAGCTGTCGGATTTCATTAGGACGTAATCCAGTAAAACACATAAACTCAATGAAAGACCATAAAAAAGGCTCATTTTCTATCAAATAGCTTTTGATATGCTCATACTCATTTTCAGTATAGGGAACGTGTAATTCTGCATCTTCTTTTCGCATTCTGTCCACGTTGATAAGTGGATTTTTACGTATCCAATCATTCTTATAAAACTCCCTAAAACACGTATTTAGAAATGAATGCAAATCATTAAAACGCTTATTGCCAAAACCTCTATCTTTTTTGGTTCTGACCAAAATTTGAGTAATAACTCCAGCATTTACATTCTGAATAGGCATTACTCCAATTTCCATTTTTTTGATAGTGCTTGATAGAACATTAGATGCTGATTTAACACGCTCATCTGTTCGGTGTCCGTTGAGTTTGGTTTTGTGAGCTACAAACCATTTAATGCCTTCTAACAAGTTTGAGGGACTTTCTAACTGAAATTGCTGTTCTTTCAACATTTTTGTTTTGAGTTATAAATAAAAAGTTATTTTCTAATCTGTTATAAGGGCAAGAGAGCCAAATAAGAAGAACCATAATGTAAAATCTACTCTTACAAAGTCAGACCATACGAAAGGATTAAATTGTGTGTTCTGTATAGCATAAATCACATACAGAAAAAGAAAAAGGATTAAAAGACGTTTTAATTTTTTCATTGATAAAAAAGGATTAATAACTGCTTACGCTGTAACATAAGCAGTTTGTTCATAAATAATTATAGTTTGAGGATGAAGAGTTATGCAACGGAATCTCTTGGTAAATATTCAATCGTAGAATCGTGTAATTCTAAAATATGAATACCAAAATATTCAGCTAGTTTTTGCATTTCGGCAAATGTGGGACTTACTTCATTTCTTACTAATTGGTAAAAACGCTTACGACCGATGCCGATAAATTTAAAAAAGTCTAAAGTAGGTTTGAAAGTCGTTTTTGTCTGCTCTTCATTTGCCTTTATAATCTCGTTTATTCTGTTCATAAAAAGGATTAGTTTTGATATGTGAGTGTTTTGTTTCCACAATGATAGATATAATAATTTGAATAATTAAGTTTAAAACACTATAATTAACACTAATTAACTATTAAAAAGATTAAAAACCTATAATTTGTTTGACGTATGAGTTTGTTTTATTTATTCATTACATTTACGTTTTATTTTTAACTAAAACCCCTGTGTAAAATGGATAGTTATTTACGCAAAACAGTACTCAAAGCTGCAATAGAGTACTATAAAAAAAAGCCTTATGATAAGGCATTACCTGTTCCTTATGGCAATATTATACGTGAAATACGTTTATTAAGGGAAGTAACTCAGCAACAGTTAGCTGATTACTTAAATGTTAGTCAAAACACGTATAGTAAAATGGAATCAAAAAATGTTACTATAAAAAATAAAAGGCTGATTAAAGTAGCTGAATTTCTGAATTTTGATATAGAAGAAATAGAACCTATAATCCGTGATTATTTTGAGGAAACCTACGTGAGAGATGAAATGGTAATTGATTTTGAAAGAGAAATGGCAGAAAAATATGTTACTGAACTGGAGGAAAAAAATGATTATTTGACAAAAACTGTAAAGGCTCAAGAAGAAACGATACTGCTACTAAAAGAAAAAATAGCTGCGCTAGAGAATAAAAAATAGCCGATTTTTCTTTTCAAATCGTGTGTTTTTAGATTTCCAGCATTCTACAACTCTATAATTAAAGGTTTTAATAAGCGTATTAAACTGTTTAATAATTTTATTAATCAAGACAAAATCGTATATTTGACCTTCAAACACAAATCAAATCCTGTGCTTCTAATCTAACTAGCTAGTTTGGAAGAGAAAAAATATAAAGAGATAATCTTATTTAGCCTTTTCGAGATTATTTATAAACCATCATTGATTGTGTTTATTTAAAACTACTATTTTTAGCTTTGGGTAATTCCCCACTGTTCGCCCATTTTAAGCTACATGTTCTAAAAGAATGTGTAGCTTTTTTTTTAATTAAAATTCTATCATATGTCAATTTCAAATGCTCGTATTACCATTTGTGGAAAGTTTACTGTTTGTGACCAGATAAATCAATATGAATACATTTTTTATTATACTGAAGATGATAGTGAAGTCTTATATAAGTATACAACGAGAGCAGGTGAACGAGAAGAAGATGAACAAACTGTATCCCAAATACCTGATTCTACTAGGTCAGTTCTCAAGTTAATTTTAAGAGACAATATAAATAAAGCATCTGAAAAACTTAACTTGCAAGAGGAAAGAGAAGTTACAGAAGAAGAAATTGAGAACACAAAAAAGGAAATAGCTCAATTTGGGATGAATTTGCAATGTTTAGATGAGTTGTTTAAAAAATATAAATCCTAATAAAATCTTATTAATCCCTTAAATTAATAGATTTTAAGCCTAAAAAAAGGCTAAGCACAAAATACTTAGCCTTTACTAGAATAAAGGGAGTTTTTACAAATATATACAATTTGTATTTCATTTGTATAATAACCCTATTAGTGATATTGGTTGTTTTATGAGTTTATATCAAAAGAGTTTGAAAAAAAGAAAGTAAGGGTAAAAACTCTTACTTTTTTTGTATTTATTGTGCAGCTCACTAAATGGATTATCATTTTAAACACAACACAATGACTTTAGACGAATACATCAACAAAATCAATCAGCATTTTCAACTCGGAAATGCTACTGAACATACATTTAGAGGAGATTTACAAACACTTTTAAAAAATCAACTTTCTCAAGAATGATTAGAATATATTTAGACTGGAATATTTTTTCATATCTATATAACAAACAAGATACACCTCTCTACTCTCTACTCTATAAAAACTTACTAAAATATTCTAATCAAATATTAGTTCCTTGTACTCCAGCACACCTTCAAGATTTAGCTCAAAGTCGTTTCTCTGAAAAGGGCCAGAAGAAGATACCTGAAATTTAGAGATGTTACAAGAAATTACACAAGGGAATATGATTATTTACAATGACAAAAATAACAAAGAGGGTTATATAGAATATGTAACAAAGCAATTAGCTTCAGTATATGAGCAAGTAGTGATAAGAGAAGAAGTACATGATGAATATAAAAATGGTTTAGGTAACATATTTTCTGATACTGGTGATGCTGAAATAGATGCTTTACAGAAAGATTTTATAAATCTCATGAAAGCTATACCTAGTAATCTGAACAAGAATGAAGTAGAGAATATTACACATAAATTTTCACCAGTAAGGGACTTAGCTAAGTATAATAATTTATATGATGAGTTAAGTGGTTTTTTTAAGCTACTTTATGAATACAAAACTGACCCTAGTTTATATAGAAATTTACGTAGTTCAACGATAAAAGAATTAAAAATTGATGATAGTTATCACGCAGATACCTTTCTTGAGATTAAGGAAAAATTCGAAAAGAAATCTGGAATCAGTTTAGAGAATTTTCTGAATAGCGAAAATAAAGCAACAACAAAATCTAAATTTTTATATGCTTTTATGAAACTAGATTTGATTGGTTATAGAAGAGATAAAAAATTTAGTAATATGCTCATCGATGCTTTACATGCATATTATGGTGCTCATTGTGATATTTTTGTAGTAGAAGATAAGAATACTCGCTATAAAGCTAAAATGCTATACGGTTTTTTTGATATAAAAACTGCTGTATATACAAGTAATGAGCTAAATTTAATGTTGTTTGAAACTTTCTCATTAAGTATAAATAAAACACTTCTTCAATATATAATCGATCAGTTACAAAAAAGTATGGTACTTAAAGGTTATTTTGATGACAATGGAGAACCTGTAAACATCCATATACTCAATCCTCCTGTCTTAAATTATTTTGATAGAATGCAAACTCAAGATAATATATTAAATAATCAAGTTACGCTTTATAAGAAAATTGCAAACTTTTCTTATAATTTATTTAAAACTGAAATAACTAATGTTGTTAATAACATTTGTAAAGAACTAGGTAAGGATGTTAATAATAATTTTTTATTTACAAACGAAGATTTTGAAGAAATAGAAAAAAAAGAGTGGAGAGGTAGAACTTGGAAGTATGCTAATGATGGTTATAAAGATATTACCTTATCTCTAGTTATGAACAATTATCCTTTCCTTTTATGTTTTGATATTAATGTTCAAAAATTCATTTATTAGAATAGTTATGTTTTTTTTGAAAGTTTTATTTTCTTAAATCGCCAAATATCTTCAAAGAAGAAAAATTTTATGCCATTGTCAAACCATATATATACTAAACAACATGCGATAATGTTCCTGCTAAGGCTTGGGAGTTTTATATTGGAGGTTATCAACCTGCTCAAAAGTGGCTCAAAGATAGAAGAGATAGAAAACTGACTTTTGAGGACATCAATCACTATCAAAAAATAATCGTTGCTTTATCTGAAACAGATACATTAATGAAGGAAATTGATAAAATACTAGATTAATTTTTATGAAAAATTCCTCTATTTATTAAATTTAAATAGGGTTTATCTACAGGAATTTTGTTTATTAGAGAGTAAAAGTAAAAGCCGTTGTTGATATTTTAGTGTAGTGACACCAACAACAAAATAACTTATCATACTCTTTACAACACTATCATTTTTTTTTTGATTGTAGTATAAAGTTTTATTCGCTACAAGCCAGTTAAGAATGAGCGACTTTTTATTCGTAATTTTACTTTTTAAAATGCACATAATTCATTCTATAATTCAATGACAAAAACTCTAATAGAACTTCATTATCTACCTAGCTTAGATTATTGGAAAACACTTTTAAAAGCTGATACAGTAATTTTAGAAGCCAAAGAAAATTTTAATAAACAAAGCTATCGTAATCGTGCCTATATTTTGGGTGCAAATGGTAGATTAGCTCTAACTGTTCCTGTACAGAAAGGAAGTCAAAAAACACTGATTACAGAAGTAAAGATTGATTATTCGACAGATTGGAATCGTCAGCACTGGCAAAGTATAAAATCTGCGTATGGTAAAAGTCCTTTTTTTATTCATTATGCTGATTTTTTAGAACCGATTTATGAAAACCCTCCCACTTTTTTATGGGAATTTAATTACAAACTTCTGACTATCTGTCAGAAACTCCTACGTATTTCCATACCACTTGAAAAAACAGAAAGTTTTGAAAAACAACCTAGTAACAAAATTTTAGATAAGCGAAATATAATTTCGCCAAAAAAACCTGCCATTTTTACACATCAAGAATATTATCAAACATTTGGCAATAAGTTTGAAAATAACGAACAAGAAAGTAATAGTTCTACTACTGAAAACAAATCAAGTAACTCTACTTTTGAAAACAATTTGAGTATCTTGGATTTATTATTTAATGAAGGAACAAATGCTACTTCAATTATAAATGGTTAGCTATAAATTATTAATTACTAATTAAATAAAGAAAGGATTAGATTCAAACTAAATCTAAGATAATCAGTAAGTTAATTCTATTAAAAATTTGGAATTTTTATCATTGAAGTTTCTTAGATAGCCATATAACTAAACATTTTATAGCTTTAAGCCGTTCAAACTTGTAAATAAGAGATATTTTTTGCTTATTTATAAAAGTAAGAAATAAATTAGCTAAAGTTTTTTATTTAATTATTTAGATAAAACAATATTTGGCAAATCAGACAACAATCAAGATATAATTTTACTAAATCAATATACAACCTGCTTATGGAAGCCAAATTTTCAGACAGAGTCAAAGAAGTAATTTCTCTAGCTAGAGAAGAGGCTTTGAGGCTTGGACATGATTATATAGGCACAGAACATCTATTGCTCGGTATGATACGAGAAGGAGAAGGAAGTGCCATCAATATTTTAAAGAAACTCGGTGTTACGATTGAAGAATTAAAAGCTGAAATCGAACGCCATTCACAAGGTACAGCCACATATAATGTTCGCAATCTTGCCAATATTCCCCTTACTCGTCAAGCTGAAAAAGTCTTGAAAATCACCTATTTAGAAGCAAAAATTTTTAAAGCTGATTTAATCGGAACAGAACATTTGCTTTTATCTATTTTGAGAGATGAGGATAGTATTGCTACTCATATTTTAGAAAAATTTAATATTACCTACGAAGTAGTAAAAGAAATGCTCCAATATCACACAGACAAACCCATCACTTCGGCTGCCGAAGATGATGATGATGAAGGACGTATTTTTGGTGGTGGAAGAGAACCGTCTGGAACAGGTGGAACTCAAGGAAAAGCAACCGAAAAATCACGTACTCCCGTTTTAGACAACTTTGGTAGAGACCTTACAAAACTTGCCGAAGATGACAAACTAGACCCAATCATTGGGCGTGAAAAAGAAATTGAGCGTGTAGCCCAAATTCTTTCTCGTCGTAAGAAAAACAATCCTATTTTGATAGGTGAACCAGGGGTTGGTAAAACTGCCATTGCCGAAGGTTTAGCACTTCGAATTGTTCAACGCAAAGTTTCTCGTATTTTGTTTGGTAAGCGTGTTGTTACTCTTGACCTTGCTTCTCTTGTTGCAGGCACAAAATATCGTGGACAATTTGAAGAGCGTATGAAAGCTGTTATGAGTGAATTAGAAAAAAATAGAGATATTATTCTTTTCATTGATGAGCTTCATACAATTGTTGGCGCAGGTGGCGCATCGGGTTCGCTTGATGCTTCGAATATGTTCAAACCTGCTTTGGCTCGTGGCGAAATACAATGTATAGGTGCAACGACGTTAGACGAATATCGTCAGTATATTGAGAAAGATGGTGCATTAGCTCGTCGTTTTCAAATGGTTATGATTGAACCTACTGATGTAGATGAAACGGTACAAATCTTAGAAAACATCAAAGATAAGTATGAATCTCATCACCACGTAAAGTATGATGAAGAAGCAATTAAAGCTTGTGTAACACTTTCAGAGCGTTATATTACAGACCGTTTCTTGCCTGATAAAGCGATTGATGTTTTGGATGAAGCTGGCGCAAGAGTGCATATTAATAATATTCACGTTCCAGAAGAAATTACGAAACTAGAAGCTGATATCGAAGACGTAAAAGTAGAAAAAAATCAAGTTGTCAAAAGCCAAAAATACGAAGAGGCTGCACAACTTAGAGATAAAGAAAAACGCCTAATTGAAAAATTAGAGCGTGCAAAATACAAGTGGGAACACGAAACACGCAAAATGACTTATCCAGTTACAGAAGATAACATCGGAGAAGTGATTGCGATGATGACAGGAATTCCAGTAAAACGTATTACACAGAGCGAAGGACAGAAAATTTTGGGAATGAAAGAAGCCTTGACAGGAAAGGTTATCGGACAAGACCAAGCTGTCGTAAAACTTACAAAAGCTATTCAGCGTACTCGTGTAGGATTAAAAGATCCAAATAAACCAATCGGTTCGTTTGTTTTCTTAGGACCAACAGGTGTAGGTAAAACGGAATTGGCTAAAGTTTTGGCTACTTATCTTTTTGACCGTCCAGATGCGCTTATCCGTATCGATATGAGTGAGTATATGGAGAAATTCTCTATCTCTCGTTTGGTAGGAGCGCCTCCAGGATATGTGGGTTATGAAGAAGGTGGACAACTTACTGAAAAAGTTCGTCGTAAGCCTTACAGTGTTATTTTGCTTGATGAAATTGAGAAAGCACACCCAGATGTTTTCAATATTTTATTACAAGTTTTGGATGATGGAATCCTTACTGATGGCTTAGGTCGTAGAGTAGATTTCAGAAATACTATCATTATCATGACTTCAAATATTGGAGTTCGTCAGCTTAAAGATTTTGGTGCAGGTGTAGGATTTTCTACGCAAGCGAAACAAGAAGTAGGCGACGAAGTAATGAAAGATACAATCCAAAAAGCACTCAAGAAAGCATTCTCGCCAGAGTTTTTGAATCGTTTGGATGATGTAATTGTCTTTAATTCTCTTGAAAGAGAACATATTCACAAAATTATTGATATTTCTTTGGGTAAATTATTCCATCGTATCAAACTTTTGGGTTATGAAGTTGAGCTTACAGAAGCTGCAAAAGACTTTTTATCAGAAAAAGGATTTGACAAACAGTATGGAGCAAGACCACTCAACCGAGCTATCCAAAAATATTTGGAAGACCCAGTTGCAGAGGAGCTTTTGAAAGGCGAAGTACAGGAAGGCGATACGCTAATGGCAGACCACAAAGAAGGCGAGCCAGAACTAACTGTCAAAATCAAAAAGCAAAAAACGAAAAAGACAGAGGAATAAGTAAAATTTGAACTCTCGTTTTATATAAGTAGAAAATCCCTTTTCAATTCATTTTGAGAAGGGATTTTTTTATTTCGTTATCTTTTAAATAAACAATGACATTCATTATTTTTAATCACGTTAATTTTATAGAAATTGCTGCAAAGTAACTAATCAATTAAAAACTTATGCAACCATCAAAACAAGAACTAAAAAACGACATTCAAAACGAAAAAGATATAAAATTACTTGTCGATACGTTTTATGATAAAGTAAATCAAAGTTTGATTTTATCGCCTATTTTTAATGATTTTGCTGGTGTAAACTGGGAATCTCACTTGCCAACTATGTACCGTTTTTGGAATGGAATTTTGTTTGGAGAAGGAGGTTATAAAGGAAATCCATTTGAAAAACATATTCCTCTTCCTATTGACGTAAACCATTTTGAAAACTGGCTTGCTTTATTTATCGGAACAGTTGATGAACTTTTTGAAGGAAATAAAGCCGAAGAAGCCAAACAAAGAGCGTCAATTATTGCCTATACTTTTCAGTCAAAACTGGAATATATGAATGGAAAAAAAAGTTAGAGCAAATGCTTCCATTCTGCATAACCTAAAATATTTCATACAACTCTTTTTTTTAAATACCTATGAATGTAATCTATCCACCTCAAAAAATCAAACTCTCTCAAACTCAAAAAAGCATTTTTCTAGCAGGAAGTATAGATATGGGAAATGCTGTTGATTGGCAACAAGAAATTATTTCTCATTTCAAAGAAAATGAAAATCTTTGTTTTCTAAATCCACGAAGAAAAGACTGGGATAGTTCTTGGGAACAAACTATTGAAAATTCTCATTTCAATGAACAAGTAACTTGGGAATTAGATGCCTTAGAACTAGCTGATTTGATTGTTTTTTATTTTGCACCTACTTCAAAAGCTCCTATTAGTTTGTTAGAATTAGGACTTTTTGCTAGAAATAATAATATAATTGTTTGTTGTCCGACAGGTTATTGGCGAAAAGGAAATGTAGATATTGTTTGTCAGCGATTTGGAGTGAAACAAATAGAAAATCTAGAAGAATTAATAAAAGAAATTCAAGCTGTATTAGGTTAAATTAAAAAAGACTTAAACCTCTTTAGGTCTAAGTCTTTTTCATTTTCCTTAAATGAAGGGATTATTTTTTATCCTTTTTAGGAGCTGCTTTCTCAGTTTTTTTAGCTGGTACAGGCTTAGAAGGTGTTTGTTTGCCTTTTTCAGTTTTCGGAGTGCTTGGTTTATTAGCCATAATAATGAAATGAATTTAAAATAACAGATAAAAATGTGCCTACTCTATGAGCTTTTCGGCTACTGCTCCTCTATTTTTCATCATACAGGTTGATGTGATTTGCAAATCTGATATAATAACGAACACAATTAAAATAAGTTTTTATTTTCGGTAAAAATAATTGAAAAATTTCACTATTTTTTTTATTCCCCTTCTACGAATAAGTCAATTTCATTCAAAGCCTTTAAAGCACCTGTATCAATTCCGATATGAGGAGCTTTTATCTTGAAATCTTTCGGATTAATACGTACAATTTTTGCATCATAATTAGTTTTCAAAAAGCGTGTTTTCATTCTGACAGCCTGTACATGAGGACCTGAGCCAATTTCAAAAACAACTATGTTTTTTCCTTTATTTTTATCTAAAAATTTTTGGAAATTTTCTTCTTGTGCTTTTGTACGAGTATTTACAAACGTATCATCTCTAAACATATAGACATTTGGGCGAGCCATAACTTTCGAATGAGGACACTTCGGAAAACGATTATCATAAGTTCCTAATTGAATTTGCTTTCCTGTCAATTCATTTTTCCAAATTTTATCAGATAGCTTGTTATCACTGCTTTGAAAATAAGCCAACGAACCATGTAATTCTCTAATTTTTTCTTCCTCAAAACCAGCTTTTTGAAAGTGAGAATCAATATTTGAAGTAATGACAAAATAATCTAAATCAAACTTTTGAATCCATTTTTTCAAAATATAAAAGCCTTGATGTGGCTGCGTATTTTCGTATTCTTCCATTCGTTTCCCAAACAAATCCCAACTATAAGCAGGGTTTTCTAAAAATGCAGCAGGATTAACGGTTTCAAAAACTGTTTTTTTAGTTTCAGTTTCTACTTTTCCCCATTGCCCTCCGTCTTGACCACGATAATCTGCCAGTCCAGAATCTACGCCCATTCCTGCGCCTGCTGTAATGACGATGGCATTAGCTTCTTTGAGCCAGTTTGTGATGGTTTCTAAGGTTTGTTTTTCCATTTGATTAAAGATATTATTTTTTTTAGTTGAATCAATTTTAATAGTACGATTATTTTTTATTAGTTGTTTTTATCAGGTGAATCTGAAGGGATAATACTTCTAAATTCATAAAATATCAAAAATATAATTCATATTTCTTGCATAAATTTTGATTTCACAAAAAAACACTGTAACCTTGTCTTATCAATGACAAAAAACTATTGCACATATTATCCTTCACAAGAGCAAATCTCAATCAGCTCTACTAGCGTAAAACGTTCACGACGTTTTCGCCTTGGTGCGTCTATATAGTTTTGACAGAACTACGTGTTTTGTCGTTCCCTCGTCCGTATTATCGTATTTGTAAAATCTCATTAATTTTCTTTCTCTTTTTATTTCAATAAGAATATAGTTCTGTTATACCCATTTTTTTGTTGGGTAGTTTAGCATACTCTCTATTCTACATTCTTTCTATTTTATGGTATCAATAGTAGTTGCTGATGCAAGCCATCAGCAGTATGGTTCTTTGCTATGTCAAATGATTGAGGAAGCAGCCAAAGCCCGAGGAACAGGAATTGCCAAACGTGACCCAATTTATATTCAGCAAAAAATGCAAGAAGGAAAAGCAATTATAGCTTTTGACAATCAAACAGGGCAAGAAACAGACAAAAAAGTAGTCGGTTTCTGTTATATCGAAACGTGGCAAGACCAAAAATATGTTGTCAATTCGGGTTTGATTGTTCATCCAGATTATCGAAAAACAGGTTTAGCCAAATCTATCAAAAAGGCAATTTTTGAACTCTCTAAGAAAAAATATCCTGATGCAAAACTATTTGGAATTACGACAAGTCTAGCTGTCATGAAAATCAATTCTGATTTAGGCTACAAACCTGTTACTTTTTCCGAACTCACACAAGATGATGCATTTTGGAAAGGCTGTCAAAGCTGTGTCAATTACGATATTTTGCAACGCAATGAACGAAAATTATGCCTCTGTACAGGTATGATGTGCGATTTGGCTACTTACAAAGCTCCTTCAAAACCTGAAGAAAAACGACAAAAATGGGAAAATTTTGTCCGTTTTCTCAAACTTCGCAGCCTTCGTCTACAACGCAAAATCAGCATATTTCCACGACTTAAAGATGTAATCTATCATGAAAACAAATCAAAATAACCTCAAATCTCCTAAAAAAATGTCTCAAAATAAATCAATCAGCTCTAATAAAGTCCTTTTAGCATTTAGTGGAGGCTTAGATACTTCTTATTGTATCAAATATTTAATTCACGAAAAAAATCTTGAAGTACATACAGCAATCGTAAATACAGGAGGTTTTTCAGAAGAAGAACTTCAAGCTATCGAACAAAAAGCTATCGATTTAGGCTCTGTTCATCATACAACTTTAGAAGTAACCAAAGAATATTATGACAAAATTATTAAGTATTTAATCTTTGGAAACGTACTTCGGAATAATACCTATCCATTGTCAGTAAGTGCAGAAAGAACCTATCAAGCCATTGCATTAGCAGAATATGCAGTAAAAATAAAAGCCGATTATATTGCACACGGAAGCACAGGTGCAGGAAACGACCAAGTGCGTTTTGATTTAGTTTTTCAATTAATTGCTTCTCAAATAGAAATTTTGACACCGATTAGAGAACAAAAACTTTCAAGAGAGCAAGAAGTAGCTTATTTAAAATCGCATGGCGTTGAATTAGATTGGGAAAAAGCAAAATATTCTATCAATAAAGGACTTTGGGGAACAAGTGTAGGAGGTGCAGAAACGCTCACTTCTCACAAATCACTTCCAGAAGAAGCCTACCCAAGTCAGCTTATAAATAATGGAAGCGAAACAGTTACTTTAGAATTTGAAAACGGAGAAATTTGTGGCATTAATAATGAAAAAATGAACCCAGTAAAAGCCATTCAAACGCTAGAAAGTATGGCAAATAAATACGCTATTGGAAGAGATGTTCATGTAGGTGATACAATTATTGGAATAAAAGGAAGAGTTGGTTTTGAGGCAGCAGCAGCAAGTATTATTATCAAAGGGCATCATACTTTAGAAAAACACATGCTTTCAAAATGGCAAATGTATTGGAAAGAACAGCTAAGTAATTGGTACGGAATGTTCATTCACGAATCGCAATATTTTGAACCTGTAATGAGAAATATCGAAACGTTTTTAGAAGATTCTCAAAAAAATGTTACTGGAAAAGTGTTTGTTGAGTTAGCTCCTTATCGTTTTGTAATTGAAGGAATTGAGTCAGATTTTGATTTGATGAAATCGGATTTTGGAGAGTATGGAGAAATGAATAAAAATTGGTCTGGAGATGATGTAAAAGGATTTACAAAAATTCTAGGGAACTCACTTCAAATTTTTAATCAAGTACAAAGCAAAGCACAACAATAAAATGGAAAATAAAACAATCAAAAAAATTAAAGTCGGAATCGTTGGAGGAAGTGGGTATGTAGCTGGCGAACTTTTGCGTTGTCTTATCAATCATCCAAATACAGAAATTGATTTTGTATATAGTCACTCTCATTCTGACAAAAAAATCAGCGAAATTCATACAGATTTATTTCACTCTGATTTAGTTTTCTCTCAAAAAGTAAATCCTCAAATTGATATTGTCTTTTTGTGTTTGGGACATGGAAATTCTACTCGTTTTTTGTTAGAAAATCAGTTTTCTGAAACTACCAAAATTATAGATTTGAGTAATGATTTTAGATTGAATAAAGATAAATCATTGAAAGTAAATAATGGAAAGAAAGAATTAGAGTTTGTCTATGGTTTGCCTGAAATTTATGCTCAAAAAATCAAAAAGGGTAGTTATATCGCTAATCCTGGTTGTTTTGCAACAGCTATTCAATTAGGAACTTTGCCTTTAACAAAGCATTTTCCAACTATAAAAGAATGGCATGTTCATGCGCTGACAGGTTCAACAGGCGCAGGACAATCACTTTTAGAAACCACTCATTTTAGTTGGAGAAATGAAAACGTATCGATTTACAAACCTTTTTCTCATCAACATTTGGGAGAAATTGAGCAAAGTTTAAAAGATATATCTCAAAATTTTGAAGGAAAAGTCAATTTCTTACCACTAAGAGGAAATTTCACAAGAGGAATTTTTGCAAGTATGTATGTTACTTTGGATGAAAATTCAGATAAAAATACGTCTGAAAAAGAAATTATTTCTATCTATCAAAACTTCTACAAAGATGCTCCTTTTGTCAAAATTAGTAAACAACCAATTGATTTGAAGCAGGTTGTAAATACAAATTATTGCCTTCTACATGTTCAAAAAATTAATAATAAAATTCTTGTTACTTCTTGCATCGATAATCTTTTGAAAGGCGCAGCAGGTCAAGCGATTGAAAATATGAATTTACAATTTGATTTTCCACAAGAAACTGGACTTGCTTTTAAGGCTAATTATTTCTAATTCTATATTCTAGCGCAAGATTCTATCTTGTGCTTATAATTTCGCAAGCATATGCTTGCAAAAAAGAGCGTCCAAGCAAATGCTTGAACGAGGAATACAAAACATTTTTTCTAAAAACTCATGAATTTATTCGACGTTTATCCCAAATATACACTTTCTCCAACTTCGGCAAAAGGAGCTTTCATTTATACCGATGAAGGCGAAAAATACCTTGATTTGTACGGTGGTCATGGTGTTATTTCTATTGGTCATTCCCACCCTCATTATGTCAAACGTATTTCTGACCAACTTTCTCAAATTGGTTTTTATTCAAATTCGATAGATATTCCTATCCAAAATGAATTAGCCAAAAGACTGACAGAGCAAAGTGGTTATCCAGATTACAACCTTTTTCTGTGTAATAGTGGCGCAGAAGCAAATGAAAATGCGCTAAAATTAGCCTCTTTTCATACCAAAAAGAAAAAAATAATTGCCTTCAAAAATAGCTTTCATGGCAGAACGGCAGCAGCTTTGAATGTTACCGATAACTCTAAACTTTCTGCTCCTCTTAATGAAAATAATTTTGAAGTAAAATGGGTAGAATTAAATAATGAAAAACAATTACTGGAAGCTCTTTCTCAAAAAGATGTTTGTGCCGTTATTTTGGAAGGAATACAAGGCGTTGGAGGTTTGGATATGGCTAGTGAGGATTATCTTCAATTTTTACAAGAACAATGCAAAAAACATGATTCTTTGCTAATTCTTGATGAAATTCAGAGTGGTTTTGGTAGAAGTGGGAAGTTTTTTACTCATCAATGGACAAATATTCAACCTGATTTGATTACGATGGCAAAAGGAATGGGCAATGGTTTTCCTATTGGTGGCGTTTTAATTAACCCAAAAATTGAAGCACAGCATGGAATGTTAGGAACTACTTTCGGTGGAAATCATTTGGCGTGTTCTGCAAGTATGGCAGTTTTGGAAGTTTTGGAAAGTGAGAATTTACTAGAAAACGTAAATGAAGTTAGTAAAAAGGTAATAGAAGATTTAGCAAAAGTTTCTTTAGTCAAAAAAGTAAAGGGAAGAGGTTTGATGTTAGGAATTGAAATGCCATTTCCTATCAAAGAGTTGCGCCAAAAATTACTTTATGAACACAATATTTTTACAGGTTCGGCTTCTAATCCAAATGTTTTACGTGTCTTGCCACCATTATCTATTTCTTATTCTGAATTTGAACCTTTTATAAAGGCTTTGCATAAAATTTTATCTTAATTTTTATTGCTGGTTCAAGCGTCGACGCTTGAACCAGAACTACAAAAATCACAATGAAAAATCTAAATTTCACTTCTTTTGCAGATGTTCCAAATTTGCAAGACTGGCTAAATACAGCCCAAAATTTCAAAAAAAATCCTCTTTCTCATGCTGATTTTGGAAAAGGAAAAACACTCGGTTTACTCTTTTTCAACCCAAGTTTGCGAACTCGTTTGAGTACTCAAAAAGCTGCCATGAATTTGGGAATGAATGTCATGATTATGAATGTTCAGCAAGATGGTTGGACGATTGAAATGGAAGATGGAACAATCATGAATCAAAATTCACAAGAGCATATCAAAGAAGCAGCAGGCGTAATTTCGCAATATTGTGATATTATTGGAGTTCGTACTTTTGCTTCTTTGACTGATAGAAAAAGCAATTATGAAGAAAAAGTTCTCCAAAAATTTATAAAACATGCGCTCGTTCCTGTTATTTCTTTAGAAAGTGCAACAGCTCATCCTTTACAATCTTTTGCCGATGTTCTGACGATTGAAGAATTTAAAACAAAAACAAATCTTACCAAAAAACCAAAAGTAGTTTTGTCATGGACTCCTCACCCAAAAGCATTGCCACAAGCTGTTCCAAATTCGTTTGTCAATTGGGTCAAAAATACAGATTCAGAATTAGTTATTGCGTGTCCGAAAGGTTTTGAGCTAAGTGAAGAATTTGCAAAAGGAGTTTCTATTACTCATAATCAAGAAGAAGCCTTTAAAGATGCTGATTTTATTTACGCAAAAAATTGGTCTTCTTTTTCTGATGAAAATGGAAATTATGGAAAAATAGGGCAAAATTTAGAATATTGGATAGTTGATGAAGCAAAAATGAAATTGACTAATAATGCCAAATTTATGCACTGTTTGCCTGTTCGTAGAAATGTAGTGGTTGCTGATGAAGTGATTGATAGTGAAAATTCTGTTGTTTTGGAACAAGCGCACAATAGAGTTTATGCTGCTCAAACAGTGTTATTTAACATTTTAGAACAAAAATTTGGTTATCCTATGTCGTATTAGTTGTGCGTTCGTTTGCTCACAAACGAACTATTACGCTTTCTCAAAAGCGTGATTTATTTTAAATATCACCCTTCTGAGGAAGCGTTACATTCAGTTCTGAGGAACTGAATGCACAAACTTAAGTGAAAAAAACATGAAAAAACAACTTTACATCGTCAAAATAGGAGGAAATTGTATCGATAATCCAAATGAACTAGATACTTTTTTAGAAAATTTTGCTGCTCTTTCTACACCAAAGATTTTGATTCATGGAGGTGGAAAAATAGCTACACAAATCAGCCAAAAATTAGGAATTGTTTCGAAATTGGTAGAAGGAAGACGCATCACTTCAAAAGAAGAATTAGAAGTCGTTACGATGGTTTATGCAGGACTTATAAACAAAAAAATTGTAGCTACTCTGCAGAGCAAAAACTGTAATGCACTAGGATTATCAGGAGCAGATGCAAATACGATTTTAGCAAAAAAACGTCCTGTAAAGAATATTGATTATGGTTTTGTGGGAGATATTGAAAAAATAAATACAGAAATAATTGAGTTGCTACTTCAAAAAAATGTTATTCCTGTTTTTTCTGCTATTACTCACGACAAAAAAAACACTTTATTAAATACAAATGCTGATACGATTGCTTCAAGTCTTGCCGTTGCATTGAGCCAAAATTATGAAACGACTTTGATTTATTGTTTTGATAAAAAAGGAGTTTTGAGAAATACAGAAGACGAAAATTCAATTATTTCTATGCTAAAATTTCAAGAATATGAAGAGCTGAAAAAACAAGAAATTATTTATCAAGGAATGATTCCGAAATTAGATAACTGTTTTGATGCACTTCAAAAAGGCGTTCAGAAAGTGATTATTAGCAATATTGATTTTATCAAAAATACAGATTTGCCACACACTGAAATTTTATTATAAAAAAATAGGATTTCAAAATTAGTAGGTTAAAGGCTCGCCTTTGACTTGTCATACAGTCATTTTTTAGTTCAAAATACAGTCAAAGGCGAACCTACAACCTACAAATACAATCATTTTTTAGTTTTTAAAAACAATAAAATCACAGTTAAAGGCAAGCCTTTAACCTACAATTAAGATTGTTTTTTGAATTAAAAAACATGTAAAACCAAGAAAAAAATGAAAAAAACTACCATAAAAAACCTTCAAGAAAAAGCTATACAATTACTTCAAAATTTAATTTCTACGCAATCATTTTCTAGCGAAGAAGACAAGACAGCTGTTTTGATTGCTGATTATTTAGCAAAATATGAAGTTAATTTTAAACGAAGTAATAATAATATTTGGGCAACCAATTTATTTTTTGATGAAAACAAACCTACTATTTTGCTCAATTCGCACCATGATACCGTAAAACCAAACAAAGGTTATACAAGAAATCCGTTTGAACCGACGATTGAAGATGAAAAATTATTTGGTTTGGGAAGTAATGATGCAGGAGGTTCTTTGGTTTCTTTGTTGGCTACTTTTGTTCATTTTTATAAAGAGGAAAATTTGAACTATAATTTGCTCATTGCAGCAACAGGCGAGGAAGAAAGTTCTGGAAAAAACGGCTTATGTGGACTTTTGAAAGAATTACCAAAAATTGACTTTGCTATTGTTGGCGAACCTACACACATGCAACTTGCCATCGCTGAAAAAGGATTACTAGTCATTGATGGATATGCTCAAGGAATTGCAGGACACGCAGCACACGAAAACACAAAAAATGCCATTTATGAAGCCTTAGAAGATATTTTTTATCTAAAAAATTATGAATTTCCGAAAATATCGCCACTTCTAGGAAAAGTAAAAATAAGTGTAACTCAAATTAATGCAGGAGAGCAGCACAATGTTGTACCTGCGTCGTGTCATTTTGTGGTGGATGTTCGTTTTAATGAGCTTTATACAAATAAAGAAATTTTTGAGTTTTTGAATAAAAATACAAAAAGTAAGTTGGTTGCAAGGTCATTTAATCTCAATTCTTCGGGTATTGATATTTCTCATCCGATTGTACAAGCAGGAATTGATTTAGGTAGAACTACTTACGGTTCGCCAACACTTTCCGACCAAGCTGTTTTATCTTGTCCTTCTTTGAAAATGGGTGCAGGGGATTCTTTGCGTTCGCATAGTGCTGACGAATTTATTTTTTTGGATGAAATAAATGAAGCTATTGAAATTTATATTAAACTTCTGTCAAAAATTATCTAAAAAAATATATCTCGTTCAAGCATTTTGCCTGGACGCACTTTTTCGCAAGCATATGCTTGCAAAACGATAAGCACAAGATAGAATCTTGCGCTAGAAAAATATTAAATAAAAATCACTATGAAACTTTGGGATAAAGGCTATTCAATCAATAATTTAATCGAAACTTATACTGTTGGAAACGATAGAGTGTTGGACATGAAACTTGCTAAATACGATGTTTTTGGCAATATTGCACATGCCAAAATGCTACACAAAATTGGAATTCTGACAGAAAAAGAATTGCAAGATATTGAACACGGATTACAAGAAATTCAAACAGAAATTGAAGAAGGAACTTTTGTAATTGAAGATAATTTTGAAGATGTTCATTCTAAAATAGAATTTCAACTCACTCAAAAAATTGGCGAAGCAGGTAAAAAAATTCATACAGCTCGTTCTCGTAACGACCAAGTTCTTGTCGATTTGCATTTGTACATGAAAGATGAATTGAAGGAAATCAAAGAATTGACTAAAAACCTTTTTGATTTACTTTTAAAATTGAGTGAAAAACATAAGGATATTCTCATACCAGGTTATACCCATTTACAAATTGCGATGCCTTCTTCTTTTGGTTTGTGGTTTGGTGCGTATGCCGAAACATTGATTAGTGATGTTATTTTACTCAATGCTGCTTATAAAATTACTGACCAAAATCCATTGGGTTCGGCTGCTGGTTATGGAAGTTCTTTTCCGATTGATAGAAAAATGACGACCGATTTATTGGGTTTTTCGACGCTCAATTACAACGTCATTGCAGCGCAAATGAGTAGAGGAAAATTAGAAAAAACCGTCGCTTTTGCCTTAGCATCACTAGCAGGAACACTTTCAAAATTTGCGATGGATGTTTGTTTGTATAACAGTCAAAACTTTGGTTTTTTGAGCTTTCCAAAAGAACTCACGACAGGTTCTAGTATTATGCCTCACAAACAAAACCCTGATGTTTTTGAGCTTTTGAGAGGAAAAAGTAATAAAATTCAAAATCTTCCTGCCGAGCTGATTATGATTACCAATAATTTACCAAGTGGTTACCATAGAGATTTTCAACTTTTGAAAGGAAGTGTAATGGAAGCTATTGAAACGACAAAAGAAAATTTAATTATTTGTCATTTTATGTTAGAAAATATCATTGTTCATGAAAATATAATGGATAATTCACTCTACAATTATGTGTATAGTGTGGAAGAACTCAATAAATTGGTTTTGAATGGAATGAGTTTTAGAGAGGCTTATCAGCAATTAGGAAAACAGATTTTAGAAGGAAATTTTAATCCTGAAAAAACTGTACATCACACACACGAAGGAAGTATCGGAAATCTTTGTTTGAAGGAAATCAAGTCAAAATTTGATGAAGCATTTTAGTTTTTTTCTATTTTTTAATCAAAAATTTCAGACGCAAAAAATATAATACAGATAAATGAAACCCATTTTCCCACGATTAAAATCGTGGGTTTTGTTATACGTAATTATGCCCAATTATTTAAGTATGTTGCTTTGCGCTTTCTTTTTAATATACTCAAAAGTTATAAAAATTTTCTGACTACTTTATTAAATTTTCTCACTGATTATTTCGATATATATATGATGCTCAAGTACTTCGAATATAATTTTCATTTATTTTCAAAAAATAATTTACACCTCAAATCCTTTACGTTCTACGCTTCTATCTTTGTAGTATAGAAAGAGGATAAAGAAAGACAGTTTGTCTAACCAACCTCTTTATCTTAACTACAAAATAATATCAATCTTAAATATCTAGAAGTATGAGCAAGCTACAAAGAATCGCAAAAGCTATCGAACGTGAAGCAGACTATCGCAAAGAACGTGTACTTTTATTTTGGAAAAAGAAATATAAAAATATGTGTATTGGAGTAACAGCAAATCCAGTCGCTATGAAAAGAGAACTTGGAAAACCTAAAACATGGATTTGTTGGGAAGCAACCTCAGAAGAAGAGGCACAAAAAATAGCTGATTATTTCGCTAAAAAAGGAATGAGATGGGAATATAAAGAACCTGCTCAAACTGTATGGAAATCATTATATGTTTATGTTGTATAATTAGAAAAAACTTTTATCTTTTTTCAAACTGTTGTCAGAGTTATTTGGACTACCAAACAACTACTGACAAAGTTTCTATTAGATTTTTCTTCAGGTCAGATTATCAATGAAAACAGAAATTTTATCACTCAAATTATTTTCTTCAAAATACTCTTGTAGCTCTTTAATTTTTGAAGTGGTATATTTTCCTTTTTCTATATTGACCTTTTTTATTTTTCCATTCATTAGGAACATAATTATTAAAATATTTTTATCATACTCATTGTCAATAGAAGAGTAAAAAAATTCTAATTTTTCTATTTTTGATAAGTAAAGTATTCTAGTATTTAGTAATGACACTATCAATAACTTTGAGCTAGTAATTTTGATATAAGGTCTATCAGTAAAAAATAAATAAAAAAACGAACTGGATATAAACAATGAAAGACACAAGAAAAATAGTGATTGAACTGAAAAACTAGGCTTGTAAAAAAATATAAGCAATGTAGGAATCACAAAAACTAATGAAATAATACCTAACAAAAACTGTAATAACTGATTACTATTTCTAAGTTTAAATTTATGTGATTTGTCTATGTTCTGTTCTACTTCCTTTTCAACATGCTGCTTAGTAGGAATTTCCTTTAAAGTAAAAGGTTGATTACAATGACTACGAGCCATATAATTCCACGAATCCAATAAAAAAGCAGACTTACAAGCACCACAAAGTACAATTTCATTTCCTTCGATAAGTTTATCTCCAGTAATAGGATCTTTACGTTCTTCTTCTAAAAAACTTTTGTGTCTTTTGTTTTTGCTTGTAAGTCTGTGAGAATGAATCATTTTTTGATTTTAAATTTCAGTTTCTTCTATAAAAACTACACTTTTTATCATATCATCGTGCAGAATTCTATCTTTTTGTAGAGGTTCTACATAATTTCTATATTTCGATAAAAATTCTTCTAGTTTATCTGATGTTTTCAGAGGTCTTCTAAACTCTATCGCTTGTGCTGCTGCCATGAGTTCGATTCCCAAAATTCGTTTAACATTTTGAAGAATTTTATAGAGTTTCGTGGCTGCATTTGCTCCCATACTAACATGGTCTTCTTGTCCTTTTGAGGAAATAATACTATCAACGCTTGAAGGCGTACAAAGTTGCTTGTTCTGACTTACTATCGAAGCTGCTGTATATTGTGCTATCATCATTCCCGAATGCAAACCTGAATCTCGCACCAAAAAAGGAGGTAAATTTCGTTCTCCTGCCATCAATAAATAGGTTCTTCGTTCCGAAATACTTCCCAGTTCTGCTAATGCAATTGCTGCAAAATCTAAAGAAATAGCTAGTGGCTGTCCATGAAAATTCCCACCTGAAAGAATTTTGTCTTCATCAGGAAAAACATTTGGATTGTCTGTAACCGAATTAATCTCACACTCAAAAACAGAATTGATATAATTGAAAGCATCTTTACTTGCACCTTGCACTTGTGGCATACAACGAAAAGAATAAGGATCTTGAACATGCGCTTTGGGTTGCAACATTATTTCACTTCCTTCCAATAGCTCTCTAATTGTTTTTGCTGTTGCAATTTGTCCTTTGTGGGGACGGATTTTGTGTGTAAGCTCATCAAAAGGCTCAGAACGACATAAAAACGCATCTGCTGAAAGTGCGCCAATTGTATCACCCATACTATTAAGTTTTTGAGCCTCTGCCATACAGGCAACACCATACGCACTCATAAACTGCGTTCCGTTGAGCATTGCCAAACCTTCTTTTGCCTTTAATTTTATTGGATTCCAGTTTTTTTGTTTCAAAATTTCTTCTGCTTGATGCTTCTGATAAACTCCATTTTTATCTTTTATCTGAACTACTCCCATTCCAATTACAGGCAAGGCAAGATGAGCCAAAGGAGCTAAATCGCCAGATGCACCCAAAGAACCCAATTCATAAACAACAGGCAAAATATCTTCATTATAAAAATCAACAAGTCGTTGCACCGTTTGAAGCTGAACACCTGAATGTCCGTAAGAAAGTGATTGAATTTTGAGAAGTAACATTAAACGAACTATAAAAGTAGGCACTTCATCGCCCATTCCACAAGCATGCGACATCACTAGGTTTTCTTGTAATTCACTAATCTGCTCTCTAGGAATTTTGTAATTACATAAATATCCAAAACCAGTATTGACACCATAAACGGCTTCTTCGCTCTGTGTGATAAGATTTTCTAGATAGGCTTGTGCTTTTTGTATCTGTGCTTTGCTTTCTTCTGAAAGCTCTATTTTTGTATGAGATTTAGCGATTTGATAAATTTCTTGAATAGAAATAGTTTGATTCGATATTTGATGAAGCATAAAGTAAAATTATTTTTGTTTGTGTTTTCCTAAAAAGATTAGGTTCTAATTTAATTATTGATTGAATTAGAGCTTTTTAGCAATTCTGAGTTTTGCGCTTCTAGCTCTAGGATTTTGCTCAATTTCTTCTTTCGATGCAGTAATTGGTTTTCTGTTTATGGCTTCAAAAGGTTTTAGAATATTTCCATAAAAATCTTTTTCAACTTCGCCATGCAATTTTCCCATTTGGATAATTTTTTTCAAAGGTCGGTCTTCCAAAGAATGATACGACATAGCCACCAAACGTCCATCTGTTTTCAAAACTTCAGCACATTGAAGAAGCATATCTTCCAATGATTCCATTTCTTGATTGACTTCAATACGAAGAGCTTGAAAAGCCTGTGCATAATATTTAAACTCTTGTCTTTTAGGTGCAATGCGTTCTAAAATGGATTTAAATTCAGTCGTCGTTTCAATAGGTTTATTAATTCTTGAAGCTACAATTGTTTTAGCTAAAGTTTTGGCATTTTTTATTTCTCCATAGATTCCAAAAAGTTTGTGTAATTCAGATTCTCCGTATTCATTCAAAATATCTCTTGCTGTTTGGCTCGTCGAAGTATCCATTCGCATATCCAAATCAGCATCAAAGCGAGTAGAAAATCCTCTTGTTGGCTCGTCTATTTGGTGCGAAGAAATCCCTAAATCTGCCAAAATCCCGTCTACACTTTCTACTTTATACATTCTCAGATATTTAGCTAAATATCTAAAATTAGCCTTCAAAAAAACAAAACGAGAAGGATTTTCAAGTGTATTTGCTGTTTTGGCTAATTCTTGTGCTTGTTCTTGTGCATCCGAATCTTGGTCAAAGGCATAGAGTCGTCCTGTGGTTAGTTTTTCTAAAATTGCTCGGCTATGTCCTCCTCCTCCAAAAGTAAGGTCGACATAAATTCCATTTTCTTTTATATCCAATGCTTCTATACATTCAGAAAGCATGACAGGATTGTGATAAGTAGATTCCATTTATTTGCTATAATTTTTACAAAAATTTCATACAATATAAAAATGCCCATTCCGTTTTGAGAACAAAAACTGATTGGGTCGTAAAGTAAAACTTACGATACATTATTTCTCACTTTAAAGAGCAAGTTACATTATGAAACATTTTATTTTGGTTTTAGCTACAAAGATAAGGTTATTTGTTTTAGTATTTATTTCTATAATGATTTGTTTTTCTTGTACAGTGAGTTCTTCCCAAACTGAAAAGCAAAAAGAAAATTCAAATAATAAATCAGATTCTATACTAGTTCCTACAAGTAAAGTTATTGACTTGGATTCTACTAAAACTGACTCAAAGAAAGAAGATAAAAATGACCCTTACTATGACGGAGAAAAAGCAGGTTGGATTTATAGCGATTCTAATTACCAAGAACCAAAAGAACTAATTCCGACTTTTACGCCTAGAAAAGTAGAAACAAAGATAGTTTGGAAAATTTTTGAAGAAGGATTAGAATATGCTGAATTTGATGCTCCCATAAAATCAAATATTGCAGATAGTAAAATTTCTGTTTTGAGAATCGATATGAAGTTTTTTAAGTTAGATTTGATTTCTTCATTAGAAAAAATTTCTGAAAATTCATTTGAGAAAAAAGGAACTAAAACAGCTCCCAAATGGGCAAAAGCTGAGAACTTGATTGCTGCCTTTAATGCTTCAATGTTCCAAATGGACGGAATGAGCGCAGGTTATATGAAAGATTTTGATTTTATAAATAATCCAAATTTTACAGAGAAGTATAATTCTATTGCAGCTTTTAACTTAAAAGAAGACGCAAAAAACAAAAATTTGCCTGAATTTCAGATTATAGATATGGATAATTCGTGTGGAAACTGGCAAGAAACTATAAAAAACTACAATACGTTAATTCAGAATTTGCGTTTGGTAGATTGCCGACAAAAAAACCGTTGGGGAAATCAAAAGCGTTATTGGAGTATGGTTGTTTTGGCAGAAGATATGAACTCAAATGTTCTTTTTATTCATACTCGTTCGCCCTATAATGTTCAGACTTACAATGATATGCTTTTAAAATCAGAACTCAATATCAAAAAAATAATGTATTTGGAAGGAGGACCCGAAACTTCATTTTTTATAAAGTATGGCGATAGTGTGATTTCAAAACAAGGAAGTTATGAAACTAATTTTAATTTGAATGATAATAATCATCATTTTTGGGAAATCCCTAACGTGCTGGGAGTTAGGAAAAAATAAGCAAATAACTTGATATTTACTGAATTAATAAAAATTAGTTTTTTGTATCTTTACGCATTATTCTGCGTACTATACTATTTACCCTAAACTTCTTCAAAAACATATTGGGAAGTTTAGGGTTTTATTGAAATTTTCCCTGACCTTTTTAACAAGATAGATGACTCAACAATCACAGGAAACCACCCACACATCAACACTTTTTAAGCGTATCATTGGAAATATCTCTGGAGGAGATAATCAAACACTTTTGGTTTGTATTGGTGGTTTACACGGAAACGAACAAGCAGGTTATAATGCCTTAGAATATCTTGCTTCCCATTTAGATAAGCGACTTTTTAATGGACATTTTGTAGCTATTGGTGGAAACTTGCAAGCACTCAAAGAAAAAAAACGCTATTTACAAACTGATTTGAACAGAATTTGGCTCAATGATTTGATCGATAATATTCCACCTGATTCAGAAATTTCAGAATATGAAGAATTGCGCCAACTTATTGAAGTTTTGCGTGTCATTCCTCACGATACTTACAAAAGACGTATTTTGATAGATTTGCATACTACTTCTGCGCCAAATGGAGCTTTTGTAGTCAGAACCACAACAACAGATGACAAACTTGCTCAACTTTTAGAAATTCCTGTTATTCTTGGATTAGATAAAAAATTACAAGGAACTGCCATGACTTATATGGAACAATGGAACTATGAAACTTTTGCTTTTGAAGGAGGAACAATAGGAAAAGAAAATTCTGCAAATAATCTTATCTTAGGAGTTTGGCGTATCATTCAAGCTCTTCAAATGACTACTCAGCCTATTCCAAATTTAGAACATACTTTAGGAGAAACTATCAGAACGGGTGTTCCGAATTATCTAAACTGTGAATATATCCATAAAATACCAGAAAATTCGACATTTAAGATGTTAGAAGGTTTTGGTAATTTTGATAGTATCGAAGAAGGGCAATTATTAGCACATCAAGATGGAAAAGAAATTCGCTCACCTTATAAAGGCTATATTTTGATGCCTTTATATCAAGATGAAGGTAATGATGGTTTTTTTGTTGTGAAATAAAAATTCAATTTTCTTCTTAATTATAGTAATTTTGAAGATAAAAATACTACTAATTTACTAGAAAAATCATATACTTTTTTCTTTAAAAACATATCTATGAAATATATATTTTCGCTTCTCTTGCTTTTGGTCATTACTGTTTTAGCTTTATTTGCTTCCCAAATTATTGGAATGTTTTTGATTGCAATAGTTTATGACATTCCTATTATGGAATTTACAAATCAGATGCAAAATATGAGTGCACACCCAGAACTTCGCACGCCTATTTTGATTTTGCAAGGCTTTACACAGATTTTTAGCTTTTTGGGAGCTGCTTTATTTTTTACTAAATACGTCTATAAGTTTAATCAAGCCAATCCAAGTAATGGAACAGTTCATGTAATGAATCCTGATTTGGCTCAACAATTTTTAGAAGAGCCTTTTCTAAGAAGATACAAAACTCCTGCATTTATTTTCTTAGTGGTAGTTGTGCTTGCTATTGTTGCTTTTCCTGCTGTTTGGGTAACAGGAGCATTAAATGGAGCAGTAGAATTCCCTGAAGCCTTAAAGGGTTTAGAAACATGGATGAGAGAAAAAGAAGATGCTGCACAAACACTAACTCTTTTTATGACTGATTTTGCTTCGCCTATGCAAGCGATTTTAGGCTTTATTGTAGTTGCTATTTTGGCAGGACTCACCGAAGAAGTATTTTTTAGAGGAGTAGTACAACCTCTCTTTCAGAATCTTACCAAAAACAAACACGCAGCTATTTGGATAACAGCTATTATTTTTAGTGCTATTCACTTTCAATTTTATGGCTTTGTTCCTCGTATGCTCTTAGGGGCTTTATTTGGTTACTTATATATCTACACCAACAACATTACTGTGCCGATTTGGGCGCATATTCTCAATAATGGACTTACTTTGATTCTGTTTTTATTTGTTGATAAAGAAATGCTCAATGCTCCAGCAATGGAAACAAGCGATTTTGCTACAATGATTCCACTAGGTATTTTGAGTATTTTACTTTGTATTGGTATTTTGAAATTTATCCAAAAACAGATGAATAAGAACGTGGAAGAAGTAGTAGAAGGCAAAAAATCATGGTAAAGCAAAAGTAAGCCTTTCTTAATTTTAGATAATCAACAATACACTGACATTTCTACAAGAAGCAATTCTATTATCTTTTGTAGAAATGTTTTTTTTATTTAATAGCATAGATACAGATATAAAACTAACTTTCAATCATAAATGAAAGTTAAAAGTTTTGGCTTTCTTTTTGAACTTGTACATCTGTGTACTTTTGAAAATCAACTTCTTTACTTATCTATATTTTACCTATGGAAAATCACAAAAAACCTATCAAAACCTCCTATATTTGGAGAATCCTTCTATTTTCGTTTTTTCTAACTCTCTCTGTTCCCGTTTTTTCTCAATCCTTATATGAAATTCAGTTCTCAGCATCAGGAGTAAAATACAAAGGCTTCTTAGTTTATTTTAATGAGGAAGATGCTTATATGCGTGTAGCTTATACAATTAATAATGTTTATAATGTTGTTAATATAGATTATACTTCTAACTCAGGTCAAGAAGATGGCTATAATTATTTTGTTATGCAGGGTAAAAATCCAAAGTTTATTACAAAAAATTCTGGCTCAAGAGTAAATCAACAATCTTACAATCCAGACCATTTTGTATGGGTTTGGGATGAAAACACGAAAGGAGAAAAACCATTTGTAACTGACGACCCAAATTTTAGCGAAGAATCTCTAAAACGAGTTGATTTATATAAGGAGTTAAAAGTTTCTGAACTTACAGATGAGTATTTACATCAATTTTATTGGGATAATGAAAAAGAATATTTAGCTTTTCAAAACATGCGTGATAATGAGCTTGATAGCCATGTAGCCCAAGAGCATTATGATAACAATACAACTCAACAGCAAAATCAAGAAGCAAATTATGGAGCAGCAAAAATGCACTTGGTAATGCTTGTCAATAGTAGCATTGGAGATATTGGCGCAAGCTGCGAAACGGATAGCCGAAATATGACGAAAGAATTTGAAGATATTGCAAGTGCTTTGAAGGTAGATTTTAGGAAATATGAAGTTAAAGGAAGCAGTTTTACAAAAGATAGAGCTCTGCAAGTTTTGAATGGACTCAATCCAGGAAGTAACGATATTGTTGTTTTTTATTATAGTGGACACGGTTTTCGTTGGTCTGACCAAACTGATGCCTATCCTCAAATGGATATTCGTGCTTCACCTTATACCAAACTTACAGCAGAAACAACCCTTTCTGTTTCCTCTGTTTATAATCTCTTAGATAAAAAGGGCGCACGCTTAAATATTGTAATTACAGATTGTTGTAATTCTGATATTGGAATCAATAAAATGACTGAAACGAGCTTTTTGGCTGGTCGTTCGTATCAAACACCTCATATAGAAAAATTACAAAAATTATTTTTGGCTACAAAAGGAAATCTAATTGTTACTTCGTCTAGTGCTGGACAAGTTTCTTGGTCAAATAGTGTGAATGGAGGATTTTTTACGCTTAGTTTTTTACAGGCTTTTCACGAAGAAATTAGCTATCTTAAAACACAAGAACCTTCTTGGGAAAATATTTTGAAAAAATCTCATGCTAATACAGTCAATAAAACAGATACAGGTTGTAGAAACTGTACAACTCAAAACCCAGTTTATTACACCAAAATCACTAAAAGATAATTATTCCCAAATTAAATTTAGCACTTATGAATTTTCCTCAAAAAATGTTTTTTTATATAGCCATTTTTACTTTCGGGTTATCTTTATTTATTTTGAGTAGTTGCAAAGAAAAAGAATTACATGCTATGCAAAAAGTAATCAATGAATCAGAAGAAGTAGAGCTTTTTTTAATACAAAACACGCCCACTAATCCTACAGAACAAGATACAAGTAAAATCTATTTGTGTGATTATGAGGCATACGCCAAAGTTTTTACGTCAAAAGAACAATCAGATAGTCTTAAAAACACCCTTCTAGATACGACAAATTATATTTCTGATATAGAAAAAAAGTGTATGATGATGCCAAAATATGCAATGCGTTTAAAGGGAAAAAAAGATACTTTAGACATTGTCTTTTCAGATAATCCTTGTGCAAAAGCAGTTGCAAAGCATTCTCTTCTCAAAAATCCCAAAAAAGAGGAAGAGAAAAAAGAAGACATGTTTTATGTAGATTTAAAGTCTGAAAATACGATTATTAAGCTAATTCAATCCATTGTTCCGAAAAAGGAATAAATTAAATTCCATTTTTATCTACAAAAAGCCTTTTCTGAAAATGAAAAGGCTTTTTTATGCTATTTTTTCATTTCGTTTATCATAAATTAGTAATTTTGCTTTTTAATAACTAAACTAAAAGCTATGATTCCATCTTCCGAACTCGTCATCAATCCTGATAATTCTATTTATCATCTCAATCTTCAACCTAATCAATTAGCAGACACAATTATTACAGTTGGCGACCCTGAGCGTGTACCTTTTGTAAGTCAGTTTTTTGATTCTATAGATATTAAAATTCATAAAAGAGAATTTGTTACGCATACAGGAATGTATAAAGGAAAACGAATTTCTGTAATTTCGACAGGAATGGGAACAGATAATGTAGAGGTTTTGATGACAGAATTAGATGCACTTGTCAATGTAGATTTCACAACAAGAGAAATAAAAGAGAAACTAACTTCACTTATCATTATTAGAGTTGGAACTTCGGGTTCATTGCAAGAAAGCATTCCAGTAGGAACACTTTTAGCTTCTCAAAATGCTGTTGGAATGGATACTTTGATGCAGTTTTATAGATTAGAACAAAGTCAAAAAGAACAAGAAATTTCTCAACAGATTAAAGAAAATGCAAAGGTTGATTTTAATCCGTATATCGTTTCAGCAGATGAAAGTTTGGTAAATCATTTTACTAAAAGCACTACAACTGTCAAGATGATAAAAGGAAATACACTTACTTGCCCTGGATTTTATGCCCCACAAGGACGAGAAGTGAGATTAAAACCCAAAACAGATAATTATTTAGATAAAATCAGAAATAAAATTCACCATTTTCCACTTACCAACATGGAAATGGAAACAGCAGGTTATTATGCTATGGGCAGACTTTTAGGACACAAAATGCTGTCTCTCAATGCCATTCTTGCCAATCGAATCACGCATGAATTTTCAGAGAATCCACAAGAAGAAGTTAATAATTTGATTGATTACACGTTGGAGAGAATTATCAGTTTATAAATAGAAAATTGTCTTTTTTGGCTCAAAATTTTGTCAGTAGCTTTTTGTAATCTAAAATAACTCTAATTATTACCTTTAAATGGGATTATTTTTTAGCACATAAAAATATAGATTTATGAAAATCATATTATATATTTTACTGTTTTTAATGTGTATAAGTTGTCAATCTTGTAAAGAAAATTCTACAGGATATCTTATCCATTTACGTAGACTGAATAATTATGAGGGTGAATTTGGATTTGATTGGATGCGAAAAGATTATAAACAAACGTGTTTGAGTTATGAAGAGTTGAAAAAAGTTTATCAACCAACAACTTTAACAAAACAAGAATATTTAATTCCTTGGATAAGTATGTTTCCTCATCAGATAGGCGTAAAATTGAGGATTGAAGTGGAAACAAACGAAGATATTAATACTGATAGTATTGAATTTAAATCTGTTGATGGCATTAAATTTACGCCTAATAAATTTTCTTTATCTGAAGCACAAAATAAAGAAGTAATTATAGAATGTAATAAACCATTAACTGTAAATACCACTGTAGAAATAATAAATCAAGATAAAATTGTAGTAGGCAAAGTGTGTTTCTATGCTAATCATAATTTGAATACATTAAAAATCAAGTTTTTAAGGTTAAAGGGAAATGAGACACACAATACTTATAATGAAAGAGTATTCAATCAAATGACTCTAGAATGGATGAATGAATTAAAGGAAAAATTCAAGAGTAATTATTTTAATCAGGCATTAATTAATATTGTATTTGATGAAACTGAAGATTTTATAGTAGATGTAGAGAAATATAGAGAAAAAAAATTACTTTTTGTATTTGCAGATAATGAAGGAAAACAAAGTATTCCAAGATATAACAAAGGGTTTGATGACGAAATTTACAAAGAGTATGTTGAAAAAAACAAACCTTACGATGGAATACTATTTTTGATGAGTTCCATGCAACAACAAGGTATGGAACTTGGACACGCAAAAGTTTACCCAAGAAATATTAATTATATTATGATGAATCCTAGTGCTGTAGGAGGTGGATATATTTCTTTTGTACACGAATTAGGACATGCACTAGGACTACATCATCCATGGGACAATATAAATATGTATAAAGAGCAACTAAAAAGAATAGAAGCAAGAGAAATGCAATTAAGGACTTATCTAAATAAGAATAAGCTCTATAAAGACAATATCAAAGTTGGAAATTTTGGTAAAACATTAGGAGAATTACGTAATGAACTTAACAAAGAATTAGTACAACTCAGACAAGAGAAAATAGATAAAATAAGATTAAATTCTGAAATATATTTTAAACGTTCAACCACAGAAAACATTATGGATTATAATGGCTATAATGACAAAGTAACACAAGAAATTATATACAATACTTTTTCAGAAGGAACAACTTTTTGGAAATGGCAATGGGATTTGATGAATGAAGAAGTAAAAACCTACCATAGTGAATTATAGATATTTAATCTCATAAAAAATAATCAAAACTATTTTGTAATCCAAGATAACTCTGATAATAGCTACTAAACCCTCACTTAAACAAAACTGAGGAACTTTTGATACAGATATTTTTGTTTGAAGCTCAAACCAACAATTAAACACATTAATAGCAAACACCATGATACAAAGCACACTCAAAAATTTACCTAACGAAGATATTTGTCTTATGCTTACTGTTCCTAATCATAGTTGGGTTTATCTCTGTGATTGTGGGCAGGCTAGTCAGCTTACTGTTGCAGATTGTTTGAAAGTAAACGCTATTTTCATCAGTCATACACATATTGACCATTTTTGTAATTTTGATACCATTTTTAGGCATCAGTTAGGTATTCAACGTACTGTTACTATTTGTGGTCCAGAAGGAATTGCTAAAAATGTACAAGCAAAACTTTTGGGTTATACATGGAATTTAATCGAACCTAATGCTGTAAAATATGAAATAAGAGAAATAGGCTTAGATAATACCATTACTATTTTCGAAATTACTCCTCCGTCTTGGGATATTAAGTTGATTGAAACTATCAAAGATGAAATCATTTACAAAAATGATGTATTTGAAGTTAAATTTACCTCACTAAATCACAGTATACCTTCAATAGCCTATTTATTTGAAACTCATTCTAAAACGAAGATTCAAGGTTTTCCATTTAAGGCTGGTAAGTGGGTAAAAGAGCTAAAAGAAGCATTTGAGCAAAATTTACCTGAAAAAAATATTCAAATAGAGGATACTAATTATCTAGCTAAAGATCTTTTTTCTTATATTTTTGTAGAAGCAGGTTACAAATTGGGATATGTGATGGATCATTTAGCTTCAGAAGAAAATTTTGAGAAAATTGCACACCTTTTCCAAAATACTGATGAATTATTTATTGAAAGTTATTACTTGGAAGAAGACAAAGCACTTGCTTTGAAAAATCATCATAGCACTGCTAAAAATTCAGGATTGGTAGCACGCAGAGCGCAAGTAAAAAAGGTAAATCCTGTACATCATTCTCGGAAATACAACCACAACATACAGCTTCTGATAGATGAATGTTTAGATGCTTTTAATCAGGCGAAAACGTAAAACAACTACAATGCAAAACAAAAATGTAGAAAATATTATCAGAAATTATAAAGAATCTGATAAAGAAAAACTTATAGAATTAATCAAATTAAATATTCCCACTTACTTTGAAGAATCAGAACAAGAAGATTTTATAGAGTATTTAGAAAAATATAAAGAAGATTATTTTGTAATAGAAAACAAAACCACAAATCAAATTATAGGTTGTGGTGGAATTAATTATTTTTTGGATGAAATTATTCCATTGGCTCGTATTTCATGGGATATTGTTCATCCAAATTTTCAAGGACAAGGAATTGGAAAAAAACTTCTTTTACATAGAATCAAGCATATTGATAATAAACAAATAAAACTTGTTGTTGTCAGAACAAGCCAGTTAGCGTATAAATTTTATCAAAAAGTAGGTTTTGAAGTAGAAAAAACTGAAAAAGATTTTTGGGCAAAAGGATTTGATTTGTATAAAATGAGGATGAACTTATGATTATCTACAAACCTTATTTATCAATGTTTCAGCTTCTGGGCAACCTCCACTAATAGCCGATTTAAGATGCAGACAAATATCTCTATTTGCTCTGTTTTTGTTTATTTCTAAGGCAATTTGAGCCAAACGATAATGTCCTTTTCCAAACTGCTCATCCAAACGAACACATTTTTCCAAATCTATAATTGCTTCTTTAAGTTCATGAAGTAAATAATGTGCCTCTGCACGATTGAAGTAAGCCATTTTTTCAGAAGCATTGAGCATAACAGCCTTATCCAAATCTTTTATAGATTCATTTCCTTTGTGTAAAGTTAAAAAGAGTTCTCCTCTTTCCAAGTACATATCTGCTACATGCTCGTTGAGAGCAATTGCTCTGTTATAATCTTCGACAGCAGCTTCGTATTCTTTAAGTGTTTTTTTTGCTTTTGCACGATTATAAAAATATCGATAGTCTTTTTTATGAAGTTTGATAGCTTTATCTAAATCTTCTTTTGCTTTTTCAAACCTGTCAAGTTCTAAATAAGCAGCTCCACGCAAATTGTAGGCTTCATGACTACTAGAGTTCTTTTTGATAGCTGTGTTTAAGATAGGAATTGCTTCTTCAAACTTTCCTTCTAACATCAACTGACGTGCATTTTCTGTATATTTTTTTACAGAAGGTTTGCAAGAAGATGCCATAAACAAAAAACCACTCAAAATAAGAAGAAAGTAAATTCCTCTAGTAAAAGAATCGACTAGTTTTTTATTGCTTATCGATATGTTGTTTTGTTTGGCTGCAATTTCACTTTCATCAGCAGAGTCTGTAATGTCCGATGTTTTTTTTGACTTCATTAGGGTAAACAAATAATTAAAATAACTTTAAGATAGGATTATATTTATTTTTACTCTAAACAATGCAAAAAAGTTGCCTTTTTGAGTTTTTAAAATTAGAATAAAAAAAAACTACTCTCTTTTTAATAAGAAAGTAGTTTTTTGAAGATAGAGTTTTCTATCAATTCTTATTATACATTAAATCTAAAGTGCATTACATCACCATCTTCTACAACATATTCTTTTCCTTCTACAGCTAATTTTCCAGCTTCTTTCAATGCTACTTCAGTTCTGTATTTTGCATAATCATCTAATTTGATTACTTCTGCACGGATAAAGCCACGCTCAAAATCAGTATGAATAACACTTGCAGCCTTTGGAGCTTTCCAACCTCTTTCGATTGTCCACGCTCTAACTTCTTTTACACCTGCTGTGAAATAAGTAATTAGGTTTAAGATAGAGTATGCACTACGAATAAGTTTGTTAAGACCTGATTCTTTCAGCGCATATTCCTCTAAGAACATGTCTTTTTCTTCTTGGTCTTCTAGTTCTGCAATTTGAGATTCGATAGAAGCACAAACCATAACAACTTCTGCATTTTCATCTTTTACAGATTCTTTGAGTTGCTCTACAAGTGCATTTCCTGTATGAATAGATTTTTCATCTACATTGGCTACATAAATTACAGGTTTGCGAGTAAGCAAAAAGGCTTCTTCTACAATTTCGTTTTCATCTTTTTCTAAAACTAAAGAACGAAGGTTTTTTCCTTGTTCTAAATGTAATCTTACTTTTTCGAACGTCTCAAATTCTTTTTTTGCTGTTTTGTCGCCAGTACGAGCAGCTTTTCCGATACGAACAAGACGTTTTTCTACTGTTTCTAAATCTTTTAATTGCAATTCAATATCAATCGTTTCTTTATCTGAAACAGGATTTATTTTTCCATCAACGTGAATAATATTATCATCTTCAAAACAACGAATTACATGAGCAATCGCATCTACTTCTCTGATATTTGCCAAAAACTGATTTCCTAATCCCTCGCCTTTACTTGCGCCACGTACAAGACCTGCAATATCTACAAATTCGATAATCGCTGGAACAGTTCGCTGTGGTGTAATCAAGTCTTCCAAAACTGCAATACGCTCATCTGGAACAGTTACGATACCTACATTTGGCTCAATCGTACAAAATGGATAATTGGCTGATTCTGCCTTTGCTGAAGATAAAGCATTAAAAAGAGTAGATTTCCCAACATTTGGCAAACCAACGATTCCACAACGTAATCCCATAATCTATTTTTCTTGTTTATATAAATAAATACCTATTTTTTTAGAATTTGAAAGCGCAAAGGTACAAAAGTTTGGAAAGGTAAAAAAGTTTTTGAAATGAGTTTTGAGTGGAGAAAAAAATATTTAAAAAGCCTTTGGGTTTTTCTTTAAATTGGTAATATCTCCAAGCCGTCACTCACATTTTGCGAGTGATTTATATTATTCAGCATCATGCCGTGATTTTTGTATTTGTTGTTATGGCAGGACAACCCTACAAATCGAAAAAGTCAAACAAAAAAATACCAACTATGGGACATAAATTGGAACAAGCCAGCCTATTCACCAACTCAATAACTTTATTTAAGACTTCATATCTTTTTTGACTACAACAAAGTCAAAAATGGCTACAAGCATTTCCTCATTCTTACAGACTTTTGTAGAAACAAAAAATAATTTAATATGAAAGCAGTAGTTATAAGTCAATTTGGTGGAACAGATGTCTTGAAAATCAAAGAAATAAACAAGCCTATTCCTGTGGCAGATGAAGTTTTAGTCAAGGTCTATGCAAGTGGTGTAAACCCTGTGGACGGAGCAGTTCGTGAAGGTGGCAACGATGTATTGCGACCTTATTTAAAGTTGCCTTTAATTTTAGGGTGGGATGCATCAGGTATTGTAGAAGAAATAGGGAGCAACGTTACAAACTTCAAAAAAGGAGACGAAGTATATGGTGTTCCTAATTTTCCAGGAGATGGAAGCTATGCCGAATATGTAGTGGCAAAGGCAAATCAATTTGCATTAAAACCAAAAAGTATTTCTTTTAATGAAGCATCCGCTGTTCCCTTAACGGGACTTGTTGCAGCCAATTCTATTTTTGACCTTGGCAATCTCCAAGCAGGTCAACGCATTTTTATCCAAGGTGCGTCGGGCAGTGTGGGCAGTTTTGCAGTGCAGTTTGCAAAAGCAAAAGGGGCTTATGTAATTGGAAGTGGCTCAACAAAAAACCAAGAATTTTTAAGACAACTTGGTGCAGATGAAATTATTGATTACAAAACGCAACATTTCGAAGATTTATTGCAAGACATTGATGTTGTGTTTGAAGCATCAACGGTTCGGGATAACAAGGAGCGTTTAAAAAGTGTAAGCGTATTAAAAAATGGGGGTATTTTTGTAAGTGCAAATGTAGATTTTCCTTTTGACGATGCTGTCACAAAAGCACTTGAGTTGAAAAATGTAAAAGGAGAATTTCTTGGAATGCAAACAAATCATTTGACTTGGCTGAATAATTTCACACAATGGATCGACGAAGGCAAAGTTAAAGTCACTATCGGGAAAGTTTATCCTTTAGAACAAGTTGCCGAAGCACATAATGAAATTGGAAATGGTCAAATCCGTGGAAAATTGGTTTTGGAAGTGAGAAAATAAAAGTAAAATGACTAGAAATATTAAAACGATAACCGAATTTCATCAATACAGAGGCTTGCCAAAACCCGAGCATCCACTAATCAGTGTAATAAATGTTGAAGATGTTGTGCAAACTAATTCAGAGGATTCAATGAATTTAATGTTGGGTTTTTATATCATAGCACTTAAAAGAGTCTTTTCTAAAGGAACGGTTAGGTATGGGCAAGACCTATATTACTATGATGAAGGCATTATGTCGTTTATAGCACCCAATCAGGTTTTTAGTATTTCTAATGAGAGCAATGAGGAAGTAAAACAATCGGGGTGGGTTTTGCTCTTTCACCCCGATTTTCTTTGGAATACCATACTAGCTGGTAAGATTAAACGCTACGAGTATTTTTACTATTCGGCAAATGAAGCATTAGCACTTACAGAAAAAGAAGAAAAAACGATTGTTGGAATTATCGCTAACATCAAACAAGAGTACAATTTAAACATTGACAACTTTAGTCAAGACATTATGATCGCTCATTTGGAAACATTATTGAATTATGCCGACCGTTTTTATCATCGGCAATTCTTGACTCACAGGAAAGTGAATCATCAAATTCTTGACCAGTTTGAAAAATTACTGATGGATTATTTTAAAAGTGATAATATCAATCAAACAGGCTTACCAACACCTCATTATATTGCTGAAGCACTCAATGTTTCAGTAAGTTATTTAAGTCGATTGCTTAAAATGCTTACTGGGCAAAGTACACAGCAGCACATTCACGACAAATTGATTGAAAGAGCCAAAGAAAGATTATCAACAACAAAATTAACTGTTAGCGAAATTGCATACGAATTAGGATTCGAACATTCACAATCTTTTAGCAAGCTTTTCAAAACAAAGACAAAAGTTTCGCCTCTGGAGTTCAGACAATCGTTTAATTAAGGCAATGTTAGCTGTATTTACTAGCTCCATTATAAACTCTAGTTTAGCCATCGCTCGCATTTTGCGAGTGACTTATATGTATTCGACACCCAATTACTAGTAGTGTTCAAAATAAAATTGTTAAGCTTACTCTGCGATTACAATTTATCTGTATGGCATACTTCTTTTTTGATTATTTTTTTGGTTTTGGTTAGAGAAAGCCAATTTTCTAACATTTGCAAACCGTATTCTGTTAGAGCAGCTTCTGGATGAAACTGAATTGCTTTTATGGGAAGTGTTATATGAGAGAATGCCATTAACTCACCTTTTTCTGTGTAAGCTGTGGGATATAGTAATGTATTATTTTTTTCTAAATCTATTAGTAAAGAATGATAACGAACAACCTGTATTTTTGAAGGCATATTTTGGAAAAGTAAATCTATTTGTTGGTTTACTTTACATTCAATAGTTGAGACTTTTCCATGCATTGGTTTTTCTGCATAGATTAGCTTTGCATCAAAATAAATTCCTAATGCTTGATGTCCTAAACAAACTCCCAAAATGGGTAATTTTTGATGGTAATAATCAATTACGTCCATCATATTTCCTGCTTCTTGAGGTTTTCCAAACCCAGGGGAAAGTATAATTCCTGTAAAATTATGTTCTTGAAGTTCTTCTAAAGATGTATCATTTCTAAAAACTTTACACTCAACTCCCAAACGCTGTACATAATCCCATAAATTATAAGTAAAAGAATCAAAATTATCTAGTAGTAGAATCATTTATCAGTTATCAGTTATCAGTTATCAGTTATCAGTACGAAACTTCGTTTCTTTGATAGGTAGTATAAATAACATTGTTTTTTAATGAGAAAAATTCGTAATTCGTAATTCGTAATTCGTAATTCGTAATTCGTAATTCTTACACAATTTTTACATTAAATCTTTTTTCAAACTGTTGTTTTACTCGCTGCTCTACTTCCTGCATATTTATTTTTTTTCCTACTTCTTTTTCTAAAGAAGTAACCCCTTTATCTTTTATCCCACACGGAATTATCAAATCAAAATAAGACAAGTCTGTATTTACATTGAGCGCAAAACCGTGCATAGTTATCCACCTACTTGCACGAATACCAATAGCACATATTTTTCTTGGATTTTCTGAATTAGGATCTATCCAAACACCTGTAAGTCCTTCTACTCTACCTGCATCTAAATTATAGGCTTGCATTGTCTGAATAATGACTTCTTCTAACTCTCTAAAATACCAATGCAAATCTTGTTTGAAATTCATTAAGTCCAAAATAGGATAACCAACAAGCTGTTCAAGCCCATGAAAAGTCACATCTCCCCCTCTATTTATTTCAAAATATTCAATTCCTTTTTGATTTAGTTCTTTTTCAGAAAGCAATAAATTATCTAAAGAACCAGCCTTTCCCATTGTAAAAACAGGGTTATGCTGACAAAAAAGAAGATAATTAGGTGTAGGAATTTGGTCGCTATTTTCTTCTAAATAACGATTTTGTTTTTTTACGTCAAAAATTCTATCAAAAACTTCTTGTTGATAATCCCATGCTTTTTGATAAGAAAGAGTTCCTAAATGTTCGAATAAAACTGTTTGCATTTATGAAATAAATTTTAACTTTTGTTGAGTTTCAAATGAAACTGTCATGAGGTTTGGAATAATATATTATTCTTGTAGAGAAGATTTAAGATAATTAATTACCTCAACTGGAAAAGGATCAACTCCATTTTCTTCTGCTAAATAATATGAAACCCAATCAGTAAGATAAATTAAATAAAATACTTGTTCTAAAAATGAATTTCCTTTTGCCGAAATATGGGTAATAGAATCTGTATGTTTATTAAAAATAGTTTCACAAATTTCCATTCTTTTATTTACCCTTTCGTGATCATAATCTGAATGAAAAAGTAGAATATGTGTTTTTGATAAAATTTCTTTTGGTAAATGCCAGCCTACTAGTTCATTATGATTCATTTCTGGAAAAACAGCCACATGACAAAGTTGCTTTGCATTTTCATTAATTTGTTGTTGAAAACGAATGAGCATCGGTTCTAAAATTGCATCTGCATATAAAATTGGAAACTTGCCTTTCAGAGAAATAGCTATTTCTTTTGCATCTGTTTTTATACTATCATTTTTTTTATTTAGGCTATCTACAGTATCTTTAATTTCTGTTCCAAAATCTATATCAATAAGTCTGTAATGATGTAAAAGCAACAACAAAGAAGTAGCAGAATAAGGCAAATGAGCTCTTGGACAAGCTGCTAGGGATTTTAAAGGAACTAAATCAAATCCTTTTTCATTAGCTATTTGCTCTATTTTCCCTCCTGAAGTAAGACAAGCTATATACGCTCCTTTTCGCTGTGCTTCTTCCAAAGAAGCTAAAGTTTCTTCTGTGTTTCCAGAAAATGATGAAGCAATAAAAAGTGTGCTTTCGTTGATATAACTTGGTAAATTATACGTTTTACAAACTTGGTAAGGTATTTTTAATAAACTACGAGTGATAGTTTGTATCAAATTACCTCCAATTCCAGAACCTCCCAAACCTACTACTACTATATTAGATATTTTTCTATCTGATTTTTCGAAAGAAGAAAGGGAAAGTTTTTGAAAAGCTGAATATGCATCTTCCAACTGTTTAGGAAAACTAGAAATTAATTCATTCATCATAATTATATTTTTATTTATTTTATTAGTCGTATTGTCTATTTTTAGGTGTTTTTCACTTTCTGCTATTTTAATTTAATATGTTCCATCAGTCATAATTCGGAACAAAAACAAAAATGTAAAAATAAGGAATTTTGAATTATAAACTTGATATTTTTGGCAAAAAGTCAATAACTTTTATTGAATCCAAAAATCAAATACTATATCATTCATACACTTAAAATGACCTTTCGGACAGGCTTTAAAACCAATTTTTGAACAAGGGCGACAATTAATTTTATTATTCTCAAAAACAACAAATTGTGTTTTGTAGGGATACATCCCCAAAGCAGGTGTAGTATTTCCCCAAATAGAATATATTTTTTTCTTAAAAGCTGCTGCAATATGCATAAGACCAGTATCATGTGAAAAAACTACTCTTGATTGTTTAAGTAAAGAAGCAGATTGCCCTAGTGTAAGTTTACCACATCCATCAAAAATACGTGTTTTTTTTCCTAATTTTTCAATTGCCTCTTGCGAGTCGAAGGTATCTCTGTTTTTCTCAAAAAAATCAAAAATTGCTTGTCCGTTTTCAGCATCTTCCTTTCCTCCCAACAGAACAATAGGCTTATTTATTTTATCACAAAGCTCAATCATTCTCTTTAAAGGAAGTTTTTTGGTATTATGCGCTCCTCCAATAGCAAAAGCAATATAGCCTTCTTGATGTGATTTGGGTAACCAGTTTAATTCAAAATGGTCTTCTTCTCCCAAAAAATAATCTAATCCTTTTACTTCTTTATTTATTTTGTTATCGCTTTGTTTTTCATCTTCTTCTAAAGAAATTCCTAAATCCTTAAGTGTATCCATATATCTTTCGACAATATGACGATTAGGCATTTTATTTTTTTTCAGATTGACATACAACCACTTTTCAAAATTTAATTTTTCGAAAGTATATGATTTTGCATCTAATCTAAACTTTATGATACTGGTTCTGAGATTTTTATGTAAGTCAATAATTACATCAAAATTTTCTTTTTTGAGAAGAGAAATAAAATCAGAAAGTGACTGCTGTTTTTGAAGTAAATGAATTTTGTCTAAATAAGGATTGTATTTCAAAACAGTTTCAAAACTCGCTTTGGTAGCATAATGCAACTCTAACTCTTCATTATGCACAGAAGAAAATTGCATTTTGAGAGAACGAATGACAGGTGTAGTCAAGACAATATCTCCAATAGAAGAAAAACGAAGAATGAGTATTTTTTTCAATGGTTATTTTCGTTTGTTTTTCTGCAAATTTAAGTATATTTCTGACACTTTGGAAATGAAATTTGACTTACCTAAAGGCTATATATATCAAAATCAAATTTTAAAACTTATTCATCACTTCAATCACTCTCAGAACATCATTTTCGGTATGACAATACGAAATTGGAAGGCTCAGAATAGTTTGATGAATCTGTTTAGCAATTGGAAAATAAGTTTTATCTAAAATCCCTTTTAGTGCTTTTTGTTCGACTGGTGGAACTGGATAATGAATTTCTGTACCAATTTCATTTTTTAATAGAAATTCTTTCAACTCATCTCTTTTTGGATGACGGATAGCAAATATATGATAGACATCGTAATAATTCTGTTCTATAACTGGGAGAATAAAATCAGATTTTAGATTTTCTAAATAAAGCTGGGCAAGTTTTCTTTTATGGTCATTTATTTCGTCTAATTTTCGAAGTTTGATTCGTAAAAAAGCTGCTTGAAGTTCATCTAAACGAGAATTAAAACCAATTTTTTCATTATAGTATTTTTGTTTTGAACCATAATTTCGAAGGGAACAGAAGATTTCATGTAATTCTGAATCGTTTGTAGTAATTGCACCTCCATCACCTAAAGCTCCCAAATTTTTGGTAGGATAAAAACTAAAACCATTTGCAATTCCAAAACTTCCTGCCTTTTTATTCTCAGCATTAATTTCAAGACTTGCACCATGTGCTTGAGCTGCATCTTCTACAATAAGTAAATTATATTTCTTAGCAATCTGTTGTATTTTTTCCATCTGACAGACTTTTCCGTAAAGATGAACTACCATTATAACTTTGGTTTTCGGAGTTATTGCTTTTTCAATTTCTATTGGATTAATATTATAGGTTCTTATATCAGGCTCTACCAAAACAGGTTTAAAACCGTTTTGAAGAATAGCTAAAATAGTAGCAATATAGGTATTTGAGGGAACAATTATTTCTACTTCATCCTTTTCTTTAGAAAAAGCATATTTTTCAGCTAGTGCTTTTAAGATAATTGTAAGTGCATCTAATCCATTTCCTACACCAATACAAAAATTAGTTTGGCAGTAATGAGCAAATTCTTTTTCAAATTTTGCTACTTCATTCCCTAAACTAAAATACCCTTTTTCTAAAATTTGATTGAACTTTTGCCTATATTCTTTGAAAAAAGGTTTGTTGGATTTGTTTAGGTTTTCGTAGGGAATGAAAGAAGACATTATTTTCTAATCTAATTGTGCTTTTATTTTATTTTTAATTTTTGATAATAAGCTACGAGAATCTTTATCAAGATTATCATTTTCAAGAGTTTCTTCGTATTCTCTTTTCAACTTACTGTAATGGCTTTCTATTTTTATAAAAGAATTGTACTTATTTCCCAACATTTTTTGTTGGTATTCTTGATGTATGGGCAATAACTGTGGACTATTCTCAAAATTACAAGTAGTAAAGCCTTGAGAAACTTGCAAATCTTCATTTGGTCTAAATCCACTAAAATGCCAAAAAACTAATGGATTATTTTCAACAAAATAAGTGTCCTCTTTTACTATTATATTTCTTTCGTGAATATTCCAAGGAGCAACATTTAATCCTTTATGTCTAGTTATTTTTGTGTGTTTGAAGAATATAGGTGCAAAATTAAACCATATTTGGTCTGTAAAAAGTCCTTTTTCAGGTTGAATGTAACAATATTCTAATGTTCTATCTCCCCACCAATTTAGTATGTCTGTTGTTTCTTCAAAATTAGTATTTACTGCCAAAAAGCCTAGATTATAAATTCCAAAATTTAAAAAGATATTTTCTTTCTCATATACTTTATTCAAAATCCCTTTTACAGTCTGATAAATATGAGGAGTCAGAACAATACTAGCGTTATTAATATCTTCTTCAAAAGAAGAAAAATTATTGAATAAATACGTATCAGGATCTAGGTATATAAATATATTTTCTTCTGTATGTTTTTGAATCAAATACTTAAAGAAAAAAGGCTTGACAGCAGTATTAAATTCTATAATATCATATTTTTTCCATAATGAATCAAAGTCTGGAACTCCAATTTCACTAGCTTCTATTACTTGACATGAAAAATTATCGTAGTCTATTTCACTACTTTTTTTATCTACCAGTCCTATTGTTAGGCTTGAATTTGGCTGATTTTTTTTAAGGCTTTCTGCTAGAGAAAGAGCTTGAGCCAAATAATTATTTGAACAAATTGTGAAAAATATCATATATACTATAAAAATGATGGTAAAGTTAAATTCAATTCAACAAATATAATAAGTTTTCATTGAACTCTTTTTCTGAATACGTTTATTATTCTCTTTAACGGACTGATTAAGCGATTTCCTAATATAAATTCTCTTGAAGTTCTGAGTGTATTGAGTTGTTGATTTTTTTGAGCTATTTGTTCTGCTTGTTGATAGTTTTTCTTTTCTTTATCTACAAGCAACTCTATAAAATACTTTTCAAAAATATTTTTATTTAAAGTTAATATCTCTTCATACACCTTACTATGCTTTTTTTGTGTTTCTATGAGCATAGACGTATTTTTCTGACGATATAAAAAAAGTGGTTCTGGAATAACATACACTTCATATCCCAAATCAGTAACTCTTAACCAAAAATCCCAGTCTTCATATCCGTTCTTTAACTCTTCCCTATATCCTCCAATCTTAGTCCAGACTGATTTTCTTATTAAAGCACAGGCTACACATTGGTTACCATAAACAAAATCTTCGATTTTGCCTCCTGTCAGTTTCCATAAAAACTTTCTTACCCCAAATCCTTCTGCCCAAGCAGATACTGCTCCAGTATCATCATTTTTTATCAAAATCTCTATCGCTTTCTCAACAAAAGTATTTTCAAATAAATCATCACTATCAATAGTAAGTATATATTCAGAAATAGCTTTTTTAAACCCACTGTTTCTTGCAGCAGATAAACCTGTGTTTTTTTGATGGATAATTTTTATTTTTGAATTATTAAATATATTTAATTTCTGAATAGAAAAATCATCCGTAGAACCATCGTTTACTATTATAATTTCAATGTTTTTATACGTTTGATTGAGCATACTCTCAACAGTTTCTTCTATATAAGCTCCATCATTATAATAAGGTATTACTACAGTTACTAAAGGTTTTATATTCTTGTTTTCCAATTTATCAAACATTTTATAATGAAAGTACTTTTTTGCTTTAGATTCATATTTACAAAAACCTTGAAATCATTTTTCAAATAAAATACTAATAATTTAAAGTTATAGTTTTTTGGAATATAATTAATTAAATGATTTTTTACTTTAACTTTAAAGAGTTCATGTATGGCGTTAGTATCATATATCTTCTTAGTTGTATTATTTTCTTTTAAAATTACAATACTCTCAAGTAAATTACAAATTTCATCAGCTGTTTTGGCTTCTTCAAAATATTGTCCTGCTGAAAAAAGAAAATTCCACACATTTTGTGCTACTTTTTCATTTGTTAGACCAAGCCTACTCAACTGAAAACGTCTTATTTTATTAGCATTTTCTATTTGTTCATTTTTTCTTTTACTACTTACATTTTGTGAATACCATCTATAAAGCACTAACTTTTCTGGTAGATTATAAAAATTTGTAAGTGGTATTAGCCTAGACCACAACTCATAATCTTGTGCTACTCTAAATTCTTCATTATACTTTATATTGTTAGTATCAAGTACCGATTTTCTAATCATTGCTGTAGAATTTCCTATAGCACTGTCAGCCAACATTTTTATTTTTATATCTTTATCATCACAAGGAGGAGATAAAAGTGTAGTTGTATTTTCTGAATCATCAAATAATTCAAACCAAGTTCCACAAACACCTACCTGCTGATTAGCATTCATAAAACTCACCTGTTTTTCTATACGATTGGGTAGGGCTATATCGTCACTGTCTAATAAGGCAATATACTTTGTATCTGTTGCAAGTTCTAATAACACATTACGAGTAACTGCAATGCCTTTATTAGATTGATTTTGAGAATATACTATGCGCTTGTCTTTTTGTGCATAATTACAAATAATATCAAACGTTTTGTCTGTAGAATTATCATCTACTATAATCAATTTTAGATTTGTAAAAGTTTGATTAAGAATACTTTCAATAGCTTGTCCAATATATTTTTCGACATTATAGGCTGGCATTACTACTGATACCTCTACATTATAATTCATGAACTACTTATTTCGTACAAAGATAAATTATTTCATTAGTGATATTATATTTTTCGATTTCTTCTTTAGATAAATCATTTTCCAAATTGTATTCTTCCACTTTGAAACCAATTTTTTCTAATCTTTGTGGATAATCTCTCCCATACCAGCGTACATGATCTTCTTGTCCAAAATGTTTTTTTCGTTCTTGTTCAGAAGTGATAGTCCAATCTTCATATGTTGTTTCTCTACTATAATCAATAGGCACTAAAAGTATTGCCCATCCATTTGGTTTTAATACTCTAAAAAACTCACTCATTGCCTTGCTATCGTCAGGTACATGTTCTAAAACATGAACACAAATAATAGCATCAAAAGAACTATCTTCAAAATCTTTTAAGTCTGTTATATCTAAAGAAATAGTTCCTTTAGGATAATTATTTTCATATCCTTTTTCAAATTTATCTCCATATATATAGTCTATATTTTCTTGTTCTTTGAATTTTTCAAAAAATATTTTCTCTGGAGCAATATGTAGTAACTTTGTTTGCTGAGTGAAAATAGAAGTGTATTTTTTCAAGAAAATCCATAAAGCTCTACTTCTTTCTAAAGATTGACATGTAGGACACAACACATTTTTGCGTATAGGACTACCAAAATCTTGAAAAGCAATATTTTTACTTTCACATAATGGACAATTATGAGTAGTTTCTTCAAACTGCGCTGAGTTCCTCCAACGATAGATTTTATCTCTAACTGCTTTTGGAAGTAATGTTTTATAAAGGGTTGTTATCATAAGTTGTTTTGAGTAATTTGATACTTTGTGAAAATATTTATTATTGAAATTTGATTGTCTAAAATTAAAATTTGAAATTACAGTTATTTTTTTTCTTACTTGGTAGTAAGATTACGACTTGTGCAAAATATGAGTATATTTTTCTTGTCTTTTTATAGCCACATAAAGAATCAGTTTTCTAAAGTATCAAATATATGTGTGTATTTATCTTGAACAACTTTTTTTCCAAATAACTGTTGAATTTTCCTTCTATTATTCTCCATTTCCGTTAAGGTAATTGCTTCTAGCCCTTTTTCTACAAGCTCTTGCACTGAACGTACTATCAATCCATTATTTTTCAAAAAATGAAATAATGTACTTTTAGGGTGCATATATATAGTAGTTCCTCTATACAAAAGTGCTACAATATTTCCTGCTGCTTGTGAGCGTATATGATTCATGATAGCAAACTGACAAGATTTTAATAATATATCATATTCAGTTTTCTCTATGAAATCAATCAAAGGAACGAAAGCTCCTCCTAGACTTTCTTGACCATATTTTTTAATATAACTAACATACTCTTCTTTTACAGAATAAGAAAGAGGACAGATTACTTTAATGATATCTAGTTCTACATTTTTTAAATAATCTATACTTTCTATGTGATTATTGGTCATATTAGCTGAATTACCTAGTAATATATTTTTTCCTTCAAACATATCTTTATTAGAAACCATCTCTTCTATAGTAGCATAATTAAAATCTATAAATTTTGCACATAATGGATAATTTTGTTTTAGAATGTTATAATCCTCTTTAAGATAATGGGCAAAATAATTTATTCGTTTCATGGCTTTGATATGATTCCTAGTATATTCGATACTTTCCTTATAGGTTTTGTATTCATAATATAAATTCCAAGGTTTCCACGCCCATTTCATTTTTTTAAACGTATTTGGAAATAGATTTTTTATATATTCTTTAGTTTTTGGTAGATAAGCATTTTTATCTATTTTTGGTAAATAAAAAGCATCTGCTCCCCAAAAACACCAAATAATAGTAATATTTTTAGGTGTTTTTAACACAAAATCAGCTAAATAATTATCAAAATAATGTATAAATATATTTTTATACTGATTAAAATCGCCTACTAATTCCCAGAATTCTTGACTATATAATTTTGTCACTTCTACATCAGCTTTACTTTTTGTGAAGATTAATTCCTTTTCAGAATATACTATATATTTATTTACCGATTGAGTTACCACCTTTTGAGTAGCAATAAAATAATCAAGAAATTTATCATCAGGAGCAATATGAAGATTCATAATATAAATAAATAATTTAGTATCTATTTTTTAGAAGCAATACACCAAAAACCATTAAACATCTTTCCTTCTGAAAAATCCTTTAAGTCATACTTTATATCCGACATATAGAGAATTTTTATTATAGGAGCGAGTATTTTTGTTAAAATATTTCGTTTTATTTTGCTCATGCTAGAACGTCTTACCCATGCCCCTAATATAGTAGCTAGAGAAGCATCCCATCCTCCTGTACCTTCCATTTCTATATCCTCAAAATTAGATTCCTCTATCATTCTTCTTAAAGAAAAAGGAGTATATCTATATTCATCATAAGGAATTTCATGTAAATTCCAAAGAAAAGGTACTGTAATAAATACAATTGCATTTGGCTTTAATACTCTATTCACCTCTTTAAGAACAATTTCTGGTTTAGGACAATGTTCTAATACTTCAATAAGCATAGCAGAGTCAACACTATTATCTTCTAATGGTAAAGTAATACCATCCCAAAACATGTCAGGTGCTTCACCTTCTGATTGATGAAAAGGATTGGGTATGTCTATACCTATATACTTATCAATATTTCCTTCTTCTTGAATCATGTCTTTATAAGGAGTACGTCCACAACCTACATCTATATGTGTACCCTTGAAATAAGGCAAGACTCTACGAATTAAATTTAGACGATTAGATAAAGGATAAAAAGTATCTAAAGTATTAGAACTGTACTTTATATTCCTGTAGTCTTTTAATGTAGTGCGATAATCTGACATATTTTTAGATCGTTTTATTGATTAGAGTTATTTAAAAACCTCTTTTCGCTTTCTATTATTTGATTACTTCTTTGTTTAAATTTCTTTGCAGGAACTCCCACATATATATAAAACTCTTCACAATCTTTATTTACTAATGAAAGAGAACCTATAGCACTTCCAACTCCTATAGTAATTCCTGGTAAAACTATACTTCCTGCCCCTATAATCACATGTTTGCCTATAATTACTGGTGCATGATAAACATTCTTAAATGTCTCAGGTATGGTAGGTCCAGTTAAAAAATTCCCTGAATAATCATCATTACTAGAATATATAGAAGTTCTAGCAGATATTCCACAAAAATCTTGTATTTGTATAAATGCTTTTCCTATTATAGAAACATAACAAGCAATATGAACATGGTTACCTATCTCTATTCCCTCTCCAGTAGAAGATAAAATACAAAAGTCATCAATTCTTGTGTTATCTCCTATAGAAATAAGATGAGGATTATATATAGAAGTCTTATCCGATAGGCTAACATTTTTACCTAAATGCTTGAAGCCTATACTTTTTAATTGTTCTTCTGTTAAGAAAGCCATGTTTTTTTAATTATATCAGTTATTTTACTAATTTCTTCTAGTTGAATTTCATAATATAAAGGCAAGCACAGAACACGAGCAGATATATTTTCCGAAACAGGACAAGAAAAAGTATTTATATAATTCAATGTATTTAGAGAAGGATAAAAATATCTTCTAGGAAATATATTTTGTTCGTTTAGATTTTCTTTAACTTTTAGCAATTCTTTTTCTGATTCAAATAATACAGGATAATAGGAATAATTATAATCTGTATCTTTTGGAAGAATAGGACGAAACAAAGGTAAATCTTTTATAAGTGAATCATAAAATAAACTTATTTCCTTTCTTTTTTCAATAATTTGTTCTACGTATGGCAAAACACTTAACCCCATAGCTGCATGAAGTTCTGAACTTTTACCATTTATTCCTAAACCAAAAAATTCTTCTGGTCCATTATGACCAAAATTATGCATATAAAATATTTTATCAAAAAGTTCTTTATTATTTGCTACTATTCCACCTCCTTCTGCTGTGTGGAAAAGTTTGGTAGCATGAAAACTAAGTGTAGAAGCATCACCATAACTTAATAAGGATTTTCCTTTATAATTTACACCAAAACAGTGAGCTGCATCATAAATAATTTTTAAATTATATTTTTTTGCTATTTTCTCTATCTTTTCTACATCACAAGGAATTCCATAGACATGAGTAGCCAAAATCCCTGTTGTTTTTTCTGTGATTGCATTTTCAATCAAATTAGCATCAATACAAAGCGTATTTTTATCTATATCTACAAAAACAGGCTCACAACCTTCCCAAACGATACTAGATGTAGTAGCTACATAACTAAAAGGAGTAGTTATAATTTCGCCTTTTAAATCTAGTGCTTTTATAGCAATTTGTAAGGCAATCGTTCCATTATTTACAAATAGAAGATTAGGAACTTTTAAATAGTTACATAATTTAGTTTCCAAATCTTTGACTAATTCTCCTCTATTGGTAATCCATGTGCTTTTCCAAATAATTTCTAAATATTTGTGATACTCTTGTAAAGGAGGTAAGAAGCTCTTCGTTACTGGTATATCCATTTCTATATTTTTATAGTGTTTCAAACACCCATTCAAATGTTGGGTGTATAAATCCAATTTCCTTTCCTGAATAAGTGCCTATTTCTCTTTGTTCTGGAAGTAATCTAAATGAAACTACATCTTTCTCATTTTTAATTGAACGTCTTTTATTCTCTGCTACATAGATATCTACAAAATAAACTCCTTCATTTAGAAATCTATTAGGTATATACATCTTCAAAATATGTTCCCCTAATATAAGTTCATTTTCATTATACGAAGTATTAGTAACTAAAACGTCTATTCCCTCGTCATTTTTAACAACAAATATTAAATCTAAACGGTCAGCCATTTTCTTTCTATAGTCATACCTGACAACAAATTCTAAAATATCATCTCTCGTTATAGGTGCTGTTATTTCTTTATTTTTGGCTTTTACCTCTAAAGAAAATAATTGAAAATCAACTAAATCCCAAGTTATATCTAATTGTCTATGATTTAATTGATCATTATCTGCTCCTAAATATTTCCCTACTGTTTTATCAATATCTCCGTCAAAATATATATTACCATTTTTCAATAAAAGTCCTCTAGTACAAAGACTTTTGACAGAACTCATATTATGGCTAACAAAAAGTATTGTTCTACCATCTTGAGTAGAAACATCTTTCATCTTTCCAATCGCTTTTTTCTGAAACTCTGCATCTCCAACAGCCAAAACCTCATCTACTACTAAAATATCGGGGTCTAAGTGAGCAGCTACAGCAAATCCTAAACGAACTGTCATTCCAGAAGAATAACGCTTTACAGGAGTGTCCATGTATTTTTCTACACCTGCAAAAT
>JAHDBD010000064.1 GCA_020630575.1 Bernardetia sp. | reverse complement strand
AAGTTTCCAACGCAGCCAGTAAAATGACACAAAAGTTTAAGCAATTAGACTATGTATCATCTGAAACGGCTGCAAAAATGGAATCTTCATTAAAGGGAATTGGTACAGGTTTTAAGTTGATGGGTGCAGGGGCTACGCTTCTTGCTCCTTTGGGTTTGGCAGTAAAGGAATCAATGGCTTTAAACAAACAAATTTCTGCTGTTGGAGCAAAAACAGGGTTACAAGGTGCAGCTCACGCACAAGCTATTGAACAGTTAAAAGTAAATGCAAAAGACTTAGGCGCAACTACGGCTTATACTGCCGTTGAAGTAGGTCAAGCACAAGAGTTTTTGGCAATGGCAGGTTTTAAAACCAATCAAATTATAGGAGCAATGCCAGGACTTTTGGATTTAGCTGCTGCCAGTGGAACAGACCTTGCCACAACGGCTGATATTGTTTCAGATACACTTACAGCAATGGGAATGTCAGTAGATCAAACTAATTATTTAGCCTCTCAAATGGCTTTAGTTTCGACAAGTGCCAACACAAGTGTAATGCAACTTGGAGAAGGATTAAAATATGTAACAGCTACTGCGAGTGGTTTGGGTATTGCAAGTGGAGAAATGTTAGCTCTATCTGGTATGCTTGGCGATATTGGTTTGAAGGGTTCAGTTGCTGGTACTTCAATGGAAAACTTTTTATCGCATTTGGGGAATATCAAAAAAGGAAAGATGTCAGATGCTTTTAATCAACTTGGGTTGAGCATGTCGGATGTTGTTGATAAAAATGGAAATCTAAAAACGCTAAGTGAAATTATTCCAAAACTTCAACAGGGATTAAAGGGAATGGGTAATACACAAGCAATGGCAGTTTTAGAGGATTTGTTTGGTAAAATAGGAAAGAAAACAGTCAATGCCTTTTTAGATAATTCTAATAAAACAGTAGGCGAAGCGATGAAAAAAGACTTCGTTAAGTATGCCAGTGATGTTACCAATGTAAGTGAAGATTATGCTAAGAATATGGCAGAAAAAATGTTGGATAATCTTGCTGGAGATTTTACAAAATTACAATCGGCTGTAAGTGGAATGTTGATTTCTATTGGAGATAAAATTGAGCCTTTTGTACGACCTATTGTTCAAGCATTTTCAAGTTTGGCTTCTTATATGACAAGTATTGCCGATTCAAAATTTGGAACATTTATTATTGGATTGACAGGAGCTTTGGGAGCTGGTCTTGTTGCCTTGGGTGGTTTTGTATCTGCTTTTCATACTGTAAAGTTTGCTATGATGGCAATTCAGCCTGTTCTGGTAATGTTGAAAGGAGCTTTTGCATCTACATTAGTTCCTTTGCTTCCTTATATTGCTGTTGGTGCTGCTGTGGCAGGTGTTATTTATGGATTAATAAAAGCCTATCAAAGTTTTACAGATGTTCTTAATGGAAATGCAGCTCCTGCTAATGGTTTTTTAGGATTTATGCAAAAAGTGGGAGGAGCTATCCACGCAGTTATTGAAATTTGGAAATCTGCCACAAATGAAGGGTTTACACTTAGTGGAAAATTATATGAAGCTCTCAATTCTATTGGTTTGGGAGAGTTTGCTCTAAATATCGGAACTTGGATTGTTCGTATAAAAGCATTTTTTGGAGGAGCTGCCGAGCGTTTTGAAAACCTCAAAAATGTATTCGGTTCAGTTGGAGAAGCCTTTGGTAGAATAGGCACAGCATTCAGTCCAATTATTGATTTACTAGCAAAAGCAGGTTTTACGATTGATAAGTTAGGAGGAGATGTAAGTATATTTTCACAGCTTGGAGGGTATGCTTTTGACGCTCTTACTTTGGGTATTCGTGGAATTGCTGTTGCTTTAGAAATTACAGCCAACTATGTAACTCTTGCTTTAGAAGGGTTTATGATATTCTATAACTTCGTTACAAATACCTTTAATGAAATCAATGCTCATATTACGGATTTTAAAGAAGGTTTTATTTCCCTTCCTGAGCTTTTTGGTAAAATAGGAATGGCTATAACTAGAAATCTACTAGAAGGAATTCAAGCAGGTTGGTCATCTATAACCAGTTTTCTAGTCAATTCATTGAAGGCATTACTAGGGGGCGAGGCTGTTGCTTCCTATTTTGGAATTGGTGGAGATACGGCAGAAGGACAAGCAAAACAAGCTGCTGTAAATCAAACAGGATTAGCAGGAAGTGGAGTTTCAGATACAGAAATTGCACCATCACAGGCGAGTTCTTCTTTTTCTAAAAAGGTGGATAACATTAATAATGCTTCGGTAACTAAAGCACAACAAACTAGGGAAACATCAGTAGCAATGAAGGAATTAAGCAGTGCAGGAATTGCTAATACAGGACAACAAAACACACAAGTCAATCTACAGCCTAAATTTAATGTTCAGATTGGAGACCGTGATGTAGCTGCTGTAATACGTGAAATGAATGAACTAGACGACGCAAGAAGCTAGTTTTTGGTCTAAAGTCGGTCTAACTATGGTCTAAAAACCGTCTAAATTTTCTGAAAAAAGATAGGTTTAGACGGCTTTTTCTTTGCCAAATTGATAACCATTAAGGCACGTTATCGTGTAGAGTAGTGTAAATTAAACACGAACTAATTAAACCAAGATAAAAACTATGCTACAAAGACTTGATCCTACAACAATGACAAAAGAAGAGATTTTTGAAGTAATTATTTCCAATCCTAGCAGAGCGCATTTTTTACTGATGAAAACAGAAGAAATGAGTAAAAAATACGATGAAGCTATAAAGGAATATGAGCTACCAAATTGTCCAACGAGTAAAGATTTTTTGAAACAGAATCAATACGGATTACTCAAAACGTTTATCTATTAATGCAAAAAAAAATGCATCTAGCTGTAGAAGTTAGATGCATTTTTGTTTTAGAGGCTATTTAGCCATATTTCTTATTATCACTCCGAAAACTTACTGGATTTAGAGTCCATCTAGCCATAGAAGAAGTTTAGCAAAATTACTATGCTCTGTTCCTACTATCGGACTGCAAGTTCGAAGCGAGTAATTTCTGATTAGATTTAAATGAAAACCGAAATGGATTTTTAATTCTTGACATATCCTTGACGGTGATTGCTTTTGTAGGATTCGTTAAATGATACTGACTATTCAAATCCACGGCATCATTGTAAATCTTTGGTTCATTCCTCTCAATATAGGAGTGGGTACGAGGCATAAGAAAATCCGAAAGATCTGTAAAATCTTCATCTTGAGTTTTCTCTTGATCAACTACTAAAATGACTTTTGCATTTTCCTTATCAGGGAGGTCATCATCAAAAACTGTCGCTGCAAAGGCAGGAATAATAAAAATAATAAGCATCGCAAAGAGCAAAAATCTATAACTTTTCATACTCAGTAAATTTGGGGTTTGTATTAAAACTATCTATGATTAACTAAAATCAAATATAAAAATATTGATTGGTTTATTTATGAAATTTTCAATAAAAAGCTAATATTTTTGTAAATTTGACAAAATAAGTCATTGATAACGATATAATTAAAGAAATATGGCATTTTCGCAGACCTATAAAGAAGGACTATATGTTCAGTTACAAAATATAGAAGAAGTAGAAGAGAGACAAGCATACGCTTGGAAAAATGATTTGACTAATTTCTTGAATAGTTATGGAGTCAAAGTAGTTAAGCTATTCGCAGGAAAAAGAATAAAACGCATTTTAGACATTGCAGAGAAGCTCGTAAAGTTGATCGCTTTTATTCAAGCTGTCGGAGGTTGGGAGAATTTCAAAAATATAATTTTGAAGGTTATTGAAATCGGTGGAGTTGAGGAAACTATCCACAAGCTAGAAAACAATCCAAAGCCAAAACAGACTAGAATAAACAAATGAATAAGGTGTTTTTCAAAAAACAAAAAACGAAATGATAGAATTTAGCGTAACTGCAATCAGTTGGGTGAGTGGAATTTTATCAGCATTATACTTCTTCAACTTGATTTATTATCAGATAAAAAAAGTAGAATTAATAAGTGATACTGCTTCAGATATTCACTTGACTGTGATTGTTGTTTTGGGGCTTGTGAAAATTCCTTTGATACAGTCTCTCAATGTTTATCAGTATGCTATGATTTTTATGATGATAGCTTCTTTGGTTTATCTCTTATATAGGAAACAAAAAAAATAATGCAGCATCAACTCTCAGCCATAGACGGCTCAATCTACATCTTGGAATTAGCAGAACCTTTCGGACGATTAGAATTACAAGAAGCTCCAAAAGAAATCACTAAACAGCGCACAGGCAACTATGCCGAAATCAACGTGCCTGGACGAAATAATCCGTTGCATCATTACACAGGAGGTAGCGATAGTTTTTCTATGTCTTGTCAGTTTCTGTACGATGGAAGTGGAGTAGATACAGTCAATAGAGATGTAAATTGGTTAGAAGGATTGATGGGAAATGATTCCTATAATGCGCCCACACGACGAGTAAAAGTCATTTTTGGAAAGATTTTCAATAAAAAAACCTATATCGTAAAGAGTGTAAGTTCAAAACTGACTGACTTCATAAACGATAAAGGCTGGAGTAGTAGAAGAGCCGAAGTAACTATTTCCTTTGCCTTGGATATGGATAACAATAGAAGTATTTCAGATATAAGACAGTTTTAATAAGTAGAATAATGGCAACAGAAAAACCAATCCGATTACACGAATCCAATCTTTACGCAGGAGGAAGTCTGACTATCTTCGATGATGGTAGGCGAATTTTAGAAGTCAAGGAAAGAAATGCTACAAAAAATCTAAACTTTCAAATGCACTTGGTAGTCGCAGGAGATGATTTGACTGTTTTGGCGAATAAGTATTATGGCTCTCTTGTTCCAAAGGCTAAAAACTACTGGCACATTATCGCTGATGCGAACAACATTGAAAAGCCTTGGCAGCTTAGTGAATATATTGGAAAAGAGATTGTTATTCCTGATGTTTTACAGTGGAAGTTGGGTTAAACTTTAATGCCTAATGTCGTCCAATTCTCTAAAATCTATTTCTCAAACAGTAAAGAAATCAAAAATAAATCATAAACTCTTTATTATCAGGTATTTAAGGTTGTCGTCGTACCCTAGGGGTTTTCTTACTACTGGACTACGACGACAAAACTGTCATTTTTTTAAAATAAAAAGTCCATTTCTATTGCAGAAATCAATTTTTTTTATGAAATTGTGACGCAATTAATCGTAGCCATTGTGGTATTGAAACGGAGGAGAAGCAATAGCAAGTTTCTTAGGAATGGATAATTAATCGTAGCCATTGTGGTATTGAAACACCGACAGAGAACACGCCCTAAAAATTTGCAGACAAAATTAATCGTAGCCATTGTGGTATTGAAACCTAGACATTGTAAAGCCTTCACTTGTAGCACTTTTGAAATTAATCGTAGCCATTGTGGTATTGAAACTGGTTGATGCGAGCTGTTACAGTCTTGTAAGTATTTAAATTAATCGTAGCCATTGTGGTATTGAAACTAAATAAGTTAGAGATACCTTGATTGTTTCAAGATAAATTAATCGTAGCCATTGTGGTATTGAAACTCTATGAAGTCAGATAAACCTACATATTCGATAAAGAATTAATCGTAGCCATTGTGGTATTGAAACCGTCCTATAAATTGAAGATATGCTTCTATATCAAATCAATTAATATTAATTCTATTGTATCAGATTATTTGTTTTCTATTGGTTGCTATATTTTTGTATTAAAGATTATTCTTTCAAAAATCCATACTCATAAACTTTAGGTTGTATTTTTTGAGCTAGTGTCTTTACTTCATCTCTTAAATTACCTATCAGTTCAGTATATTTTTTATCCTCACTTCTGCTATTCATTCGACCTTTTGAATTTCTACCTTGAAAATGAAGGCGAATATCGTAAAGTGAAGCATTTACATTTACATTAAGCAGATTATGATAGTATTTCCAAAGTTTTCTACCTGCATCAAAAACAGCTTTTGCTTCATTTGAAAACTCTAAACTTAGGCTTTCCTTTTCTTTATCACTATTGAATAAATCAACTTTCTCTTTTATAGAAAATTTACCAGCAATAAAATCAGTCATAAAATTACTTGCAAATTTATCTTGCGCTTGTATTTCTTTCTCAGTAAATGGTATCCAATGATTAATTCCTACTTCAGAAGTAATGCGATTCTGTCCGTCAAATAACGCAAAGGTTAAACAGTCATTTTGAAACTCTTTATCTAATTTCCAACCATCATTAGGATATAAAAATTGGTCTCTGTCATTGAGCCAAGTGGCTGCAAACACATGACGAACTGCGAAATAAATACAAACTGTAACTATATTATCTTTTGTTATGCTATATTTAGTAGCATTATTTGGGCTTCCGTTTTTATTAGTTTTGGATTCACTCCCTATATAACAATAGTTGCTATTTTGAAAATCGGGGCCATTGTTCCCTGTATATCCAATTACATTTACTTTGGCTTTTATATTATACTGGTTGATCCAATCTGTAATACGCTTAGACTTTTCATCTACATAAAATTTTTTTTTCCCTAATAAGTCACCATTTCCATTGTAAACGTCTGTTCTTATATTATCAAAAATAACTCTATTTTCTAAATTCCAGAGAGCAAAACTAATAGGGAAAATACCTTTTACATTATCAAAAGTATTAGCAGGAACAACAAAACCATTTTTATACTCAGCTCTAAATAATTTTCTAAAATCATCGAATCCTTTACCATTTAAATATTTTAGTTTACTAAAAACAGCTAAATGACAATCAGGTATCTCTTGATGAACCCTAATAAAGAATTGAATAAATAGCTCTCTAACAGCTAATCCTAATTTATTTTTATATCTTTCCCAAATACTATTTTTTGTAGAAACATCTGTTTTATTCTTCCTTTCTTTTGTTACTGATACACTACCAGCTTCTGCATAAGGAGGATTAATATAAATAACTAATTTCTTACGTTTTTCAGGGTCATTAATAATGTCTTGTAAACCTTGAGGAAGTTTAGTAAAATCATCATTCAAAAAATCAAATTGAAAAATATGTGACTTCAATAAATTTGCACCATTTTCACTGCGTTCCTTCATTACATCAACATCTTGCTTGTCTAATGTAGATGCCCATACATTGTATTTATTAGTCAATCCTGCCAATAAATTTCCTGTTCCAGCAGCGCAATCCCAAATATAATATTCGTCTTGCCAATCTTTACCAAGCGCATCTGTAAGATACTTTTGTGATAACTCTACCCAAATTTGAGGAGTAAAAAAACTACCTTTTCGTTCTCTAATATCTTGTGGAACAAGTAAATCTCTACGCCCAATAATATAATCTTGATACTCTTGGCGTGGTGGACGTTCGTATTTATTCCAAAATTCTTTATGCGATTTCTGTCCATCTAAAAAAGTAGCTTTACTAGAATTAAACAGATTCATTTCATTAATCGTCTTATCTAATTCGTATTCATTTTTTTTCAATACGACATGTAAATTTTTTCTAATGGTTTGATTTGCTTCTGAAAGAACATCTGCTAAATAAAAATCACCATCAATAGTATCCATTTTTTTTGCAGCTTCCCAGTTTATATCAATCGTTGGCTTTACGTGTTTTGTCCACTTGTTATAAATCGAAACAAAATTATTTTTATCAATGCGAATTTTTGTTGCATTTGATTTGCCATGTATTAGATTGTCTTTTATAAACTTACGAAGTTGTAAATTATCCTCCTCGTAGAAAAACTTATAAGGATTAGTTTCTTCTTTGTTTATTTTTTCCTTTAAAAATTGAAACTCTCTAGTATTATAATTAGAAGGAGCTACATTCCAATTAAAATCGTTTGTATAAAAAATATCATGAATTTCATTGTAAGGAACAAATGATATTTTTTCAGAATCAAAAGCTCCTAAGTAAGAGGGAGGTAAATAAGTATCAAATGTACGAGCTTTTCCAATAGTTAGAATAAGCTGTGCTAAGGAAGCATCATAATCAGCCTTTTGCTTCGCTTCTGCCCACACAAAAGAGCCTATATCAAAAAGCTCTAAATCTAAAGTGTTTTTCTTAGGGCGAACACAAAAGTCTATATTACCAATTATTTTTGTACAATCAAAGTTTCCAAAATAGTCTTGGGCGACTCTATTTTTTATTTCTTCTTCTCTCATTGTTAGTTGTAGTTAGTTGTGAGTTGCTATATTTTTGAGCAAATTAAAAAGCTTTAGCGCATCTTTAAAATATAACGATTAGAGTATAACGATTTCAAAATATGCGTTTTTTAACTCAAAATGAAGGTTCTGTTTATCGTACATATATATTACTAAATTTATAATATTGTTACAAATTCAAGTATAAAGTTTCTATTATTTATTTTTAATCAAAATAAGTGTAAAACAAACTTCAAATTTTATTAGCAAAAAAAATAGGTTGTTAATTTGACAACTTTTTTAGTGGATATAAGCACAAAAAAAACTCTCAAATAAATGAGAGTTTTTTTGGCAACTAAAAAAATTCACGTAACTACTTACAAATAAAAAATGAAAAAACAAACGTTAAACGCACCAAACATCTAAGCGTTGCAATTATCTACACTTCAAATTTAGTAAAAAAAATCAATTAAATTATAAGTTTTACAATAAAATAGCTGTATTTTTACTAAATTTATAAAATTAGTAGATTTAATTGATAATTTTGAAATGGAAGGTCAAGTAGGTTCTCCTTTTTACAAAGTCTTTATAGCTTCCACAGG
>JAHDBD010000063.1 GCA_020630575.1 Bernardetia sp. | reverse complement strand
CTCTATTATCCGAACGAGAAGTAATTCCTTCGCCCAAAATAATAGCTCTTACCTGACAATTATAGTTTTTGATAAGGTGGTGCATGGTTGCACCAACTCCTAAAAGCTCATCGTCTGGGTGAGCTACTACTACTAATATTTTTTTGTTTTGAAAATTTACCATATTTTCCTTCCGTATTTTAGCATTTCTTTTTTATTTAACAAAATTTCTTCCTTCCTGTATGATTTTCAAACTATTTTCTCCGTAATTGAATAGTAAATCTAAAATAGACATGTAGGGTTCAAAATCGCTATAAAGTTGGTTATAAGTAGGGTGTTTGTATTCTTGAAAAACTACTTCAATTTTATTTTTGTTGAATAATTCAAGTTCTAAATAGTTCCTTCCTACTGAACCTGAAATGTACTTTGTAGCTTGTACTTCCTTGCATAAATCTAATACAAGTTCTGATTTTGTAGAATTAATCTTTAATTCTGAACTATAAATCAATTTTGTATTAATTTTTAGCCATTGTAAAAATAAAGTGTTGAGTTCTTTTATTAATTGATTTAGATTTGTCCATTCTTGATTATAAATTTCTTCTAATTGAGGAAAATAGTTTTTGAAAAAAGAACTCTTACTATAATTTTGACGAATACCAGCAAGGTGTTTTTTTGCCCATTTACTTTTATTGTCTATTTCAATTTCTTGAATAGCTAAATCTCCAAACTTTCCTTTTGTAAAAAGTGGAACAGTTAGCCAAGTAGACCCTTGAGCCGTTTTGATTTTATTCCTATTGGTAAAGCTATTTTTTTCGAATTGAACATGGTCTAATATGATGTGAATCTCAGAAGCATCAATTCTATCAAAATATCCTAGCCAAGGAAGATAAGCAGGTTGGTTTATAGAAACAATCATTTATTTTGTTCTTTGTACATGTAAATAGTAAAATCTCTGGAATGATAATCTTGACGAAGAGTTACCCAAGGCGTTATTTTTTGACAGAAAGCCAAGGTTTCTAAAGGATTTGGATAAAATTCATTTTCATCTTTATCATTAGCTAATGAGCTAAGAGAATTGAAAGCTACTGCAACATTTGCTGTTTCGAACATCTTTTTAATAAGTTGATACATGAGCTTTTCGGCATTTTCTCCTAAAAGATAAAAAATACCATTTGCAGTAACAATATCATATTTTTCATTAATTTTTTTCTCGTTTTCTGAGTCAGCTAAGATATTTAATACTCTTAGTGATAGATTTGGGTTATTTTCTTTTGCTACCTTTATCATAGAAGGTGTTATGTCTACTCCATGATAAACTAAAGAGGGTTCTTTTTGATTAAGAAAATTAGCATAGTCAGCAAAGCCACAACCTACATCTAATAGTGTTCTGTCTTTTAGAGAACATACTTGAGAGAGAACCTCAAATTTGGCAGCTTGTGAGAGTTCACTTCCATAATCACAAGAGCGAGGATTATGTCCGTGTTGGTCAATAAGAGTTTCATAATAACCACTAATTTTGTCAAATATATTTTCCATAAATATTAAATACTATTGTTTGTTAGTTGAAATATTGAATTGTTTGTTTTATAGACTTTATAATATGAGATTGTTCTTCTTCTGTGAGCGTAGGATAACAAGGTAAGGATAAACACTTTTCAAATGCTTTTATTGTATTTGGCAACAGATTAGTATTCATATTGCTATGCCAAGAAAAAACAGGCTCGTCTGTTTTTATACTATACTTTTCCCATAAGTAATCTTTAAATTTAGTAAGAGAAATAGAATTAGGTAATTTTATCACAAAGCGATACCATACTCTTTCAATTTCATTACTAGGCAAATTAGAAATAGGAATTATTTTATCTAACTCAGCTAAATATCTTTCTGCAATTTCTGCTCGTCTTTTATTGAAAAAATCTAATTTTTGTAACTGAGTAAATGCCAAAGCAGCCTCTAAATCATTCATTTTGTCATTCAGACGATAAGCAGAAGGCATTTGGTCGCTATAATCTCTGTACTTTTTTGTTAAATCAATGACTCTAGAATCAGAACTTAGAACGGCTCCTCCTTCACCTGCTCCAATTAGTTTGGTAGCATAAAAAGATGTAATGGCTACGTTAGCCCAACTTCCAATAGGTTTGATAGTATATTTACCTTTGTAGTTTATACCCAAACAATGAGCACAATCTTCAATAACTTTATAACCTAAACTAATTATTTCTTCTATCTGACTAGGTTGCCCAAAGGTGTGAACGGCTATTATTGCCTTCGTTTTTGGTGTGATAGCTTTTTTAATACACTCTATATCAATGTTGTATGTATTTTTCTGTATATCTACTGGAACAGGAGTTGCTCCAACTGAAAGCACAGCATTTGCCAAAGCTACACAACTATAAGCTGGCACTATGACTTCATCTTTAGGGGTTATACCAATTCCTAAGAGAGCTAAACGTAACGCCGATATACCAGAACTTACTGCTGCCACGTAGTTACTTTTTGTGTATTGCCCTATTTGTTTTTCTAGTTGATTAGTAAAATTTCCTCCTGCCCAACACCCACTCCTAACTACTTCTAATACAGCTTTTTCTTCTTCTATTCCATAAGTAAGTCTATTATGAGGTATTATCATTTTGAGTAGTTATTGTGTTTTTTGATTCAAAAAGTTAGATTTATAAAGGTGATATATTTTATGTTGTTCTATATTTTGATTTTTGCTAGATGTAAATCCTGCTTTGACAAAAAAAGATTGGCTTTTTAGATTTTCACTTCTCACTAAAGCATCTATCTGTTGCAATTCATTCCAAGTTTTAAATATTTTATGACAAGCCATACTCAAACTTTCTAGTCCAATTCCTTTTTTTAGATGAGGTTCTATTATATAAATAGAAATGCTTGCTTGATTTGAAATGCTATCTTCTTTTTCAAATCTTATTTGTCCCACATCCGTATTGTGATTCTGAATTATATAAATAGCTTTTTTATTATCTTTTATAGCCCCAAAAATCCATTTTTGATGCTCTTCCCAAGAGACTTTTTTTTGTAATGAGCCTAACTTAGAAATAAAATCACTATTTCTCCATTCAAATATCATTTTAGCATCCTCTTTTTGAAGAATTCTTAAACTAATATCATTGTCAATTTTGTTTGTCATATTTTTTCTGCTACTACTTCCCATTCAGCATGAATAGTCTGATGAATTTCAATTTCTCTAATTTCCTTGTGTTTGATACTACTTATCCTCCATTTATCTTTTGGTAGAATATTCAAAATATCTGTATGACTATAAAAACATAAATCTCCAGCACCAACTAAACCTACTTGAATATCTTTTACTAAACCACCTTCCTGCAACTGACCAGAAAGAAAGCTGGTATGAGCTTGACTATAAATATTAAAAAAGAATTTTCCTTCTTTATTTAAAACACGATGCACCTCGTCCACAGCTTTCTTTGCATCTTCAAAATTGACACATACAATCGAACATCTATCTATGGCTATATCAAAAGAATTATCTTCAAAAGGAAGTTTGGTGAAGTTTCCTACCACAAAATCTCCTTCTAATTTTTCTTCGTCAAAACGTTTCTTTGAAAAATCAATCGCTGATTGACTTCCATCAATTCCTGTAACTGAAAACCCTTCTCTAGCCGCAAACCAAAGATTATTTCCTGCACCAGAACCCACTTCCAAAATTTTAACTTCGTTTTTAGGCTTTGTTCTAGGAAAATTACGAAAAATGAAAGTTACTACGTTATCGAATGGGTATTTATTGAGGTGATGACCTTGTGAATAAATAGCATCTTCCCAAAATGTGTTTTTTAATTTTTTAGATGTCATATTTTTTGCATAGTTTGATTGAGCGTTCGGATAATATTATTTTTAGAAAATTCCCAGTGAGAAAGACCAAAAATATTTTCTTGTGGAATCTGTGCCAATACTTTTTCTAATTCTTGTGTATAACCAATTTTAGGAACTTTGTAAGAAACAGGCGTTTTGAAAACCAAATTATCTTCAAAAGATGCTTTTTTATCTACTAATTCCATTTTTTTGAGTTCTTGCCAAATTGTATCGGTATATTCTTTTTCGTTGTTCCAAATTGCACTATCTTTTTTGGAAGGAACTTCACAACAGATATATACTTTTGAAGAATCATTTTTAATATAATTAGTAGGAATAGAAGCCCTAAAAATATGAGTATCAGCTTCAAAGTTGTGTATGTAAGTATAATTACTTACATATTTTTTGTCAACTACAAAATAATACAGAATCATAGGCACAGCAAAAACTAATTCTTTCAAACTACTTTTTATCTGAAAAACATCGGCCAAGACTTCCTGTGAGCCTGTCCAAAACATGTAATCCCCTTCTATTTGATTTTTCTTGTCTGTTTTTATTTGCACTTTATTATTTTGAGTATCAATTTTTTCTACATTATTTTCTAATAAAATAGATACTCCTAATTTTTCTAGTTTTTCTAGTGCTTTAGTACAAAAACCCTTTAAGCCTTCTGTTTTAGGATAAAAATTACGATAAGGGTAAATTTCTTTTTCTCCTTGATAAAATGCTAATGGATTATATTGGGAAGAAATAGCTATTTTATCATCAAGTAAGGCAGATTCTTTAAGGATTTTACCTGCTTCATTACTCAAAAACTTTATCCTTTTATAGGGCATTAATTTAAAAGCCTCTGAATCTAACTCCTTACTAGAAATTAAATGTGTTTTGTGAGTAAATTTCTCTAAAATAGCTGTTGCTGTTTCTCCATGATGATTGACTAATTCTTCATAGAGATTTAAGGTTTGCTTTTTTTCTGTTTGTGTGCTTAGATGTAAAGTTTCCCACAATATATTTTTTGTAATTTCTTCTGGATAACTTTCCAAATTGGGAATAGAAACTCCGTCAGTTTTTTTACCTTCTACAAAAGAAGCATATTTTACATCTACAGGACTGACTTCTCCATCCATTATTTCTAGAAGTAGTTCAGTAGCTTCATCTTGGTCATTATCAAACAAATGACACCCTTTATCTAAGAAGAAACCTTTCCATTCTTCTGAATGCAAAACACCACCTATTTTTTTACTACGGTCTATAAGTGTTACTTTACAGCCTTGTTTTGCAAGTAAATAGGATGCAATAATGCCTCTAAAACCACTTCCTAAGATAATCCAATGTTTTTTTTGCTGAGCCATTTATTTGGTGCTTTATTTTAAGTTAAATATTCAAAAGTCAATGCTTCACTCACTTTCACATCTTGCTTTAATTTTTTACCTACTAATAAATAGCAGTTTTTGGGTTCAACTCCGTTTGCTGGTCTTGAAAAAGCAATGTCTTCACGTTTTAAAACATGTCCTTTTTCTAAATCTGTTTTGGCTACACAAGAAAGACGAAAATTTTCTCTTCCATACTCTTCTTTTTGTGTAGGTGTAATCTTAGAAGTTCCTAGACTTTTTTCTAAGAAACGAATAGCTTCTACCAACTCTGTTAGTTCTTTTGGATCTGATGAAAAATGTTGATCAGGTCCTACTAGATTTTTATTTGTTGTGAAGTGTTTTTCTATAAAACATGCACCAAAAGCTACAGCACCTACAGCAGCTACAATCCCATCTGTATGGTCAGAAAATCCGATTGGATAATTAAAAGTAACTTCTAAAGCTGGTATTTTCTTCAAATTTACATCTTCGGCAGCAGCAGGATACGAAGATACGCAATGCAAAATAATTAGTTCTGTTCCTCCTGCCTTTTCAAAGGCACGAACAGCATCATCTATTTCTGCTAAAGTAGCCATTCCTGTTGAAATAACTAAAGGCGTTTTGGTTTTGGCAAATTGTTCTATTAACTCTAAATTAACCAAAAAGTCAGAGCCATTTTTAAAAAGAGGTGTATCTATTTTTTGCAAATCTTTTATTCCTCTTTCGCTTGTAGGAGTGCTAAAAAAAATGACTCCTATTTCATCACAATATTCTTTTAATTCTTTGAGTTGAGTAGCTGAGAGTTCGTAGCGTTTGAACATTTCATACTGTGTTTCGACTACTTTTTTTCCTTCTGAAATATATTCATACGTTAAGTTTTTATCTAAAATAAAATCCTCTGTATAATAATTTTGGAATTTTACACCATCTGCTCCAGCTTCTTTAGCAGCCAATATCATTTCTTTTGCTAAACTCATGTCGCCATTATGATTGATACCTATTTCGGCAGCAATAAAACAAGGCGCACCTTTTCCAATAATTTTATTTTGAATATGAATCTGTTTGTCTAACATTTTTATTTAAGCGTGTTTTTTATTTTTACATCTTATTCATACTTTAAAGAGTATGTTACTCACACTAAAGCGTAAGCTACGGTTTACAATTTTTCAAATGCTTGTCTGATTTTTGAAGGTGCTAAGTTAGGAATTATTGGAGTAGTTTCTAAACAAAAATGCTTGCAAATTTGAGAAAATTCATTTTTTAATTCCTTCCAATCTATATTTTTCCATTCTCCAATTCCTTTTATTTGTGGATAGAATAGTAATTCTTGATAGATATTAACTTGATTATCTGCCGATGTCCCTAAAATAATAAAAGGTTGTGTAGCAAGAAGTTCTAAAGACAAACTGCTGGCTGGTGCAAAAGCCAAATCTGAATTTTGCATTAGATTTGCCATTTTTTGAGCATTTAAATTTTGATACAAAATAATTTTACTAGAATTTTCAGAAACTAGTCTATACAATTCTTTATTAAAGGAATCTGCTGTAATAACAACATTAATTTTTTTGATAAAATCAAAATCAAAAACTAATTGCACTACTTTTGTGGTCAATTTATCTATATCAGCCCCTCCAAAACAAATAAAAACAGTTTCTATTTTTTTGATTTCTCTTTTTAGTTTAGCAGCTTCTAAAAATGGCTGGCGAAGTAAAGAGTACTCTGTTCCTAAAAGTAGTTTTGTATAAGTTTCAATAGAATAGTTATTTTTATTTATTTTCCCTCCGTGATTGATAACTAAATCAGCCAAAAAATGCCAATCGTACATATCATCAATACAAATTATTTTTGAATTACTATTTTGTTTAATAATTCTTTGGTAATCTGTTTGTATTTGATAATGGTCTAAAACAATGATTGACTTTTGAGAATTGTCTTGTAAATAATTTTGAGTAATAAAACGAGCTTCTTCCAAAAAATTCGTTGATTCTTGTAAAATCACTAGCTCAAATTTTTCTTTAATTTGATTTTGAAGAACTAAAGAAGGATTCTGAACCAAAAAAGTGCATTCAAAAATAGAGTTATTACTTTCAATTAGCATATCAGCCAAAGCTGTGCAGCGAATTATATGTCCCCAACCGATTTGTGAATTTGCATCTGCTCTGAAGAATACTTTAGTATTTAAGCCGTCTAATTTTGTTGTTTGAACCATTGGTATTTGAATTCTGCCATTTTCCAATCTTCTTGATTATCAATATCTTGAACTTGTAAAGGAGATAATACAATTACTCCTGTATTGTCTGTCCAAAGACATTTTTTTTCTAGTAATGAAGCTGTGTTACACATATAAAATTGTCCTGCATCATGATAGGCTTTCTCTAAGTCTTGTGAGCGTTTGTTTAAATTTTGAGGTTCAAACATAGCAATTTTGTTTTCACTATCTTTTTTTAAAGCTCTTTGAATAGGAGAAGAAAACTCGCTAACTGGAAAAACAACATCAAAATTTTTGGTAATTAATAATTCAAAGGCTTCTTTTAATTTTTTAGGAGTAATAAAAGGAGCAGTTGGATAGATACCACAACAAACATCAAATTCTTTTCCTTGCTTTTGATATTCATTGATTACCTCTACTAATACATCAGCTGTTCCAGAAAAGTCATCTGCATTTTCATTACTGCGCAAAAAAGGAACAACTGCACCATATTTTTGAGCAATTTCTGCAATTTTTTCATCTTCCGTCGAAACCATTACTTCATCAAATAGGTCAGATTTTAAAGCTGTCTCAATAGAATAAGCAATGATAGGCTTTCCCAAGAATTTTTTTATGTTTTTTCTAGGAATACGTTTACTTCCTCCTCGTGCGGTAATAATAGCTACTTTTTTCATTTCTTTTCTAATAAAAACAGATTATCAATATTTCCTTTTTCTTGCTCAGTTAAATAAGGATATTTTATGTTTTTTAATAAAGTAAGGTTTTTAAATTGTTCTTGATAAATTTGGGCATAATCAGCTTTCCATAAAAAGCCTTTATTGCCTCTATACCCTATATCTGTGGTCTCTTCTGCGAAATATTCAAAACCCATGATATATTGTTTAGAACATCTGATTATTTCTTTTAGTGCTTTAGGTAAGTCGGTAGGAGAAATATGTATAAGTACTCCATTTGTCATAACTAAATCAAAATAATTATCTTTGAAAGGAATATCAAAAGCATTGCCTTGTATTATATTTATTCCTTTTGCTGTCTGTTTACTTACTTCCACAGCATAGCTTTGTAACTCTATTCCGTAAAGGTTTTTAAAATTCCATTTCTTGTAGTCCTGCTAATTGCATTCCTGAGTTACAGCCTACCTCTAAAATTTTGATGTTTTTATCTATACCCTCAAGTATTTTAGAAAACATTTCAACTCTACTAATTCCATAATTTGTTATATAATTATTGTTCCAATCTTGTAAAGTTAAAGGAGTATTTCTGTCAGTATATTCTGCACCAAATTGTCCAGATCAAAATTCTGTTTGATTCGTTTTCATATAAATTATTTATAGTTTAGTTTTTTAATAAAAAATACAGTACTTTTTCAATAACAAAATTCTGTTCCTCTTTTGTAAGTGTTGGGTACATAGGAAGACTCAAACAAGATTCATAATAACTTTCTGCACTGGGAAAATCTCCCTTTTTATAGCCTAAAGATTTATAATAAGGCATCATATGAACAGGGATATAATGAACTTGAGCAAAGATATTATTTTCCCTCAAATAATCATAAAGTTTTTTTCTATTTTCTACTTGAATAACGTAAAGATGATAAGCATGGAAAATCTTATCTTTTGGATACTGAAAAAAGAAAACCTTCGTATTTTTAAATGCGTCATCATAACGTTCTGCAATTTCTTGGCGTTTTTGCATCATTTGATCAGCTCTTGAAAGTTGCGAAATTCCTAAAGCAGCCAAAATATCAGGAATACGATAATTATATCCTAAGTCTTGCATTTCATAATACCAACCTCCATGGTTTTCTTGCAATAAATTTGGATTTTTAGTAATTCCATGTGTTCTTAGCTTGATTAATTTATCATACAAATCTTTATCATTTGTCGTAATCATTCCACCTTCTCCAGAAGCAATATGTTTGACAGGGTGGAATGAAAAAATCGCTAAATCTGCATAATTACCATTTCCACAATTTTGCTTTTTATTTTGAGAATCGATGAAATATCCCCCAGGGGCATGACAAGCATCCTCAATAATCCATAAGCCATACTGATCAGCTAGTTTTTTT
>JAHDBD010000013.1 GCA_020630575.1 Bernardetia sp. | reverse complement strand
ATCATTTTTCAAAAAAAACACATTTGTAAAACCTTAAGTTGACAACATTGAGTGTGACACTACGAACAGATGGGGGCTTTACTAAAAGACTGCTTGGTGCAAGTAGCAGAACTATTTAGTGTAAGTAAAAAATTACTTAGTTCGGTATGAATACCTTTAATAACTCTTTTTAGTAACATAACCGTTAAATAATTAAAACATAAAATTCTCTTACGAGTAAAATCAGTATCTTTTACGATATGAGTCTTTTGAAAAGCAGAATCTGATAAGGTCAATTTTACCTTCTCAAAAAAAAAATGTGAGTTCATAAGTTTATAAAAAACAGATGTAAATAAAAAACTAAGATACTAACTTTTCCTTAAGTTGACAGCATTGAGCATCACGCTAAGAACAGATGGGGGGATACTATTATATATCGAATAGCTCCTTCAATCTATCATAATCCACTCCTAAATGTCCACGCCAAGCAGCTAAAGGCAATATAATATCTGACCTTGAAGAGCCCTTTACCTTTGTTTTAAAATAATCTTTTTGGTTGGTGTAGCTATCATATATTGGTGGTATTGATTCATTTTTCAAAATCCCAAGTTCTGCCAATATTTGCAAAAAACCATGTTGATGACAAGCCTTTGCCTTAGGTAATATTTTTGATTTAATAATTCTTTTTAATAATTTACTTGGTGTTTCATTAGGCTCAGCTTCAGAAATAAAATCTACTATTTTTTTAAGTTTAATAAGTCCGTCTTTATTCACTTCAGGATGTGGATGCTTAACAAAATCTTCTAAATCTACGATCGTTCCAACCCAAAGTCGATTTTCTGCATTACCCTCATAAGTCCAAATTAATAGTTGAGTTCTATCATATACTTCACTTTGTTGCAATCCACACACATCACAAACATAGCTTGAGTTTTTATGTATTTCAGGATTAATAAATTCGTGTTTTTCTAGATGTAGCAGATAAAGATAACTCAATATTGGTTGTCGCCCTCTTAATTCTCCTTCATCTGTTAAACTATTGATAAACCATGTTCGAACCGATTCGAATGTCAAATTTTTATTTGCACGCAATACTATCAAACGACTTATTAAATCATCATGCTTAAAGGTTTCAAAATTATTGGGAATAAATCCTTCTTGTTCTAAATATTCTAGTTCTTGTTTTTGTATTTCTTCGGGAATAGTGTACATGGATTTTTTTAATACATCATTGTAAAAGGAGTTTTGCCTTTGGTATATTTTTTTTAAAATTTTAAAAACTTTTTCTTTCATACTGGTATCTACTTTTTTGCAACTTGAAGCTATGTTTAGTTGTTGGTCAAGATGGAGAAGTGGGCTATATTTTCTTATAATTGCAGCTAACTTATTTATAAACGCACCTGTGTTCAATCATTAAAAAAAACACCATCAATTCCAAAAAAAGAACTAATGGTGTTTACAATATACAAATAATTACGTATTAATAATTCAAATTACTACCTAACCATCTTTCTATTTCTTCTACAGACATATTTTTACGTTTTGCATAATCTTCTATTTGGTCTTTGCTGATTCTTCCTACGCCAAAATAAATAGATTCGGGGTGTGAAAAATATAAACCTGAAACGGCTGCCGTTGGTATCATTGCCAAACTTTCGGTAAGCTGAATTCCTGTTTTTTCGGTGGCTTTTAGTAAGTCAAATAAAAGTGTTTTTTCGGTGTGGTCTGGATTCGCAGGATATCCTGGAGCTGGACGAATACCTACATATTTTTCTCTTACAATATCTTCTTTGGTAAGCGTTTCATTTTTTTGATAGCCCCAAAATTGTGTACGAGTTTGTTTGTGCAATAACTCTGCAAAGGCTTCAGCCAAACGGTCGGCTAAGGCTTGTAACATAATCTTGCTATAATCGTCGTTTTTAGCTTCAAATTCAGCTAGTTTTTTCTCAATTCCGATGCCTGTTGTTACTGCAAAAAGACCGATATAATCTTTTAAGCCAGTTTCTTTTGGTGCTACAAAATCCGAAATACAAAGATTTGGCGTTTTGCCTGTCTTTTCTTGTTGCTGACGAAGATTTCTAAAATAAGTCAAAACTTCAGTGCGCTCGTCATTCGTATAAATCTCAATATCATCGTCATTGACAACGTTGGCAGGATAAAAACCAATTGCAGCATTGGCAGTCAGCCAACGACCAGAAATGATTTTGTCTAGCATCTCTTGAGCAGAATCAAATAATTTTTTGGCTTCATTTCCATGTTTTTTGTGGTCAAAAATACGTGGATATGCGCCTGTAAGTCCCCACGTCATGAAAAACGGACTCCAATCAATATATTCTCTGATTTCAGAAAGATTATAATTATTGAAATAACGATTTCCTAAAAATGTAGGTTCTGTAATCGTTGTTTTGTCCCAATCAATTTTGAGTTTGTTGCGTCTTGCTTCGTGAATAGAAATGTATTTTGCTTCCGACTGGCGTTTTGCATGGTCTTCTGCAAGTTGTGCGTATTCGTCTTTTACTGTTTTAGAATAAGCTACTTTTGCTTCATCATTCAATAAATTTGTCATAACAGGAACTGCCTTTGAAGCATCCACCACATGAACCACCGAACCCGAATAAGAAGGGGCAACTTTTACAGCCGTATGAATACGTGAAGTAGTCGCTCCACCAATCAAAAGAGGAAGTTTTAAGCCTTGTTTTTCCATTTGCTGTGCTACAAAAACCATTTCATCAAGCGAAGGCGTAATAAGTCCACTAAGTCCAATTACATCAACGCCATGATTTACAGCTTCTTGCAAAATCTTATCAGCAGGAACCATTACACCCAAATCTACAACATCATAATTATTACAAGCCAAAACAACGCCTACAATATTTTTTCCAATATCATGAACATCACCTTTTACAGTGGCTAACAAAATTTTACCGTTTTTCTTTACTTCCTGTCCAGAATCACGCAATTTTTGTTTTTCTATTTCCAAGAAAGGCACTAAATGAGCAACAGCTTGTTTCATCACACGAGCCGATTTTACCACTTGTGGCAAAAACATTTTTCCTTCTCCAAACAAATCTCCTACTACGTTCATTCCGTCCATTAAAGCACCTTCAATAACGTGCAAAGGATGATCAACTTTCAAACGTGCTTCTTCTGTATCTTCAATGATATATTCTGTAATTCCGTTTACTAACGAATATTCAAGACGTTTTTCGACAGAGTTTTCTCTCCATGTTTCGTCTTTTACTCGTTTTTTTCCTTCTCCTCTGTACTTTTCAGCTATATCGACCAAAAGTTCTGTTCCATTTTCAGGATTTTTATTCAAAACTACGTCCTCAACGTATTTCAAAAGTTCCTTATCAACGTTATCATACACTTCTAACATTCCTGCATTTACAATCCCCATGTCCATTCCTGCTTTTACAGCGTGGTACAAGAAAACAGCATGAATTGCTTCACGAACTACATCATTTCCACGAAACGAAAACGAAACATTACTTACTCCACCACTTACTTTTGCGTGTGGCAAGTTTTCTTTAATCCATCTAGTCGCATTGATAAAATCGACTGCATAATTATTATGTTCATCAATTCCTGTTGCAATGGCGAAAATATTAGGGTCAAAAATTACGTCTTCGGCAGGAAAACCGAGTTCATCTACCCAAATATCATAACTGCGTTTACAAATTTCAATTTTTCTTTCAAACGTATCTGCTTGTCCTTCTTCATCAAATGCCATAATAATAACAGCAGCACCATAACGACGAACGAGTTTTGCTTGTTCGATAAATTTCTCTTTACCTTCTTTGAGTGAAATAGAGTTTACAATTCCTTTTCCTTGAACACATTTCAAACCTGCTTCTATGATTTCCCATTTTGAGGAATCTATCATAATTGGAAGCCGAGCAATGTCTGGCTCTGAACCTACCAAATTCAAGAAATGAACCATTGCATTTTTTGAATCTAACATTCCCTCATCCATGTTGATGTCGATAACTTGCGCTCCACCTTCAACTTGCTGTTTGGCTACGTCTAAGGCTTCTTGAAATTTGCCTTCTTTTATTAAACGAGAAAACATTTTCGAACCTGTTACATTTGTACGTTCTCCAACATTTACAAAATTAGTGCTTTTATCAAGTGTAATAGCTTCTAAGCCTGACAAACGCATCGCCGTTTTGCGTTCTGGAATCTTACGAGGTTCATGTTTTGCTGCCTCTTCTGCAATTGCTTGAATATGGTCTGGCGTAGTTCCACAACAACCCCCAACAATATTAAAAAGACCTTCACTAGCAAAATCTTCTAACAAACGACTCATTTGTGTAGCCGTTTCATCGTACTGACCAAATTCGTTTGGAAGTCCTGCATTTGGATAACATGAAACATAGCAATTTGCTACTCTTGAAAGTTCACGCATATACGGTTTCATAAGGGCAGCACCCAAAGCACAATTCAAACCAACAGAGATGATATTTGAATGAGAGATTGAGTTATAAAATGCTTCTGTTGTTTGTCCAGATAAAGTACGACCACTTGCATCAGTAATTGTCCCTGACACCATAATTGGCAAACGTTCAGCTTGTGGAATATTTCTATCATCAAAATATTTTTCCACAGCAAAAAGTGCAGCCTTACAGTTTAGTGTATCAAAAACAGTTTCTATCAAAATTAAATCTACACCACCATCAACCAATCCACGAACTTGTTCGTAATAGGCTTCTACCAAATCATCAAATGTAACAGCTCTATAAGCTGGGTCGTTTACATCTGGCGAAATAGATGCTGTTCTGTTTGTAGGTCCTATTGCACCAGCTACAAAACGAGGTTTTGTTTCGTGATAAATTCCTCCAAATTCGGCTGCTGCTTCTTTGGCTAGTTTGGCAGACTCATAATTGAGTTCATAAGCCAATTCTTCCATTCCATAATCAGCCATTGCAATCGTGGTGGCACTAAACGTATTGGTTTCTACAATGTCTGAACCTGCTGCGAAATATTTTTTATGAATATCTCTGATAATTTCAGGTTGAGTAACAGATAAAAGATCGTTATTTCCTTTTACATCTTGTTTCCAATCCTTGAAACGCTTACTTCTGAAATCTTCTTCTGTAAGTGTATGGCGTTGAATCATCGTTCCCATTGCACCATCCAAGACTAAAATACGTTCTTGAAGGTGTTTGGTAATCAACTGATGTATATTTATGCTGGTTTCTGTATTCATATCTGTAGAAGACACTTTTCAAGTGCCTTGTATTTTTAAATTTATATTCAAAAACAGCTTGGAAGCTGTTTGCTACTCTAATTTCATAAAATTACGAAATTGTAAGGTAATTCATTGTTAATCAAAAGAGTTTAGCAAATGATTTGCAAAATTTTCATACAACAAAATACAACAGAGTTAAAACCCTGTTAAATTGAGGAGTGAATATGTAATTTTAATAAAAGCTGAAATTTGACTTTCTTAAATTGGAGAGGGTTTTAACCTTGTTATGTATAAATTTACAAAGAAACAGCCTTTGCTGGATTACCTAAAACGGTTTCTTTTGCTTTTATGTTACTCAAAACTACACTTCCTGCTCCAATTCTTGCACCTTTTCCTATCGTAACACCTGAAATAATGGTTACACCATTTCCTATAAAAACTTCTTCTTCTATTTTCACTCCAGAACCTATATTTGTTCCGATTCCTATTTGAGTGAAATTTCCTATTTCTACTTCATAATCCAAAGTAGAATTTGCGTTGATGATGCAGCTTGTTCCAATTTTTACATCTGCACCTATCATTGCTCCCATTCCTACCAAAGTTCCATAACCCATTGTAGCATCGTCAGCAATATGAGCTGTTGAGTGAACAGCCACAGCAGGATATTTTTTTCTTTTTTTGTAGATTTTTTTGATAAGTCTTTTTCTATCAGCTACATTTTCTACAGCTACAAAATAATCACACTTGTCATTGATAAGATTGAGCATATCATCATCATCAGAACTTCCCATTATCGAAACATGATTTATTTCGTTTGGAAAAGTAGCAGTTTCAGAAACAGCAGCTTCTTCTTTATAATCTTCATCAAGGAAGCAATAAATGATATTATCTGTACTTTGTAAAACCTCTAAAGCCACCTTTCCAAGACCTTTTGCGCCTACAATAATTAGTGGAAGAATTGGAGGAAGTTCGTTTGAATCAGTAGGCAGAGAATGAATAGAATCCATAAAAATAAAATGAGTTTTTTTGATAGAAAAATGAAATACGTTTAAACTACAAAGGTACTTTATTTTTATATATCAATGATTGCTTAAGCTGAAGTTGTTATTAGAGAATGTAAAATATGTATTGTATGGGTAAATAGAATGGGGTATGGTTATAGACTAAAGGTTTTTTTGACTAAACAAAACTATTTTATAAAAGTTAATCAAGTAGAATTCTAAATTAAATAGAATTCTATTTTTTTGTATTAAATAGTTCAATCTAATTTTTTAAACTGTATTAATTATGAAATTTATTTTTCGTCTAAGTGCTTTTTTTTGCCTTCTATTTTTTATTTCATTTTGTGCTTCTGCTCAATTTATGGCTGATGTTGAGTTTGATATTATCAAAACGGGTTATAATAAAATTCAAGTTTCAGGAACAGAAGGAACTCGTTTTAATGTAGTAGATGGGGAAAATGGCAATTTTGATAATAAGGCTTCCTTTGCATACCGTCTGCGTGCAGGTTATCGTTTCAATAATCGTCATAATGTATTTGGGCTTTTTGCCCCTTTAAAAATCTCTTATAATGGCAATTTTGATAGACCTACCCGTTTTTTTGAAGAGAATTTTTTGCCTTTGGTAGATACAAAAGTCAATTATCAATTTAATTCCTACCGTCTTACGTATCGTTATGACTTTGTAGTAACAGATAAAGTGCGTTTGGGTGCAGGTCTGACAGGAAAAATTCGTGATGCTTATATTGAAGTTGAGCAAAATGGAATTTCTTCAAAGAAAACAGATTTAGGTGTTGTACCTCTCATTAATATTTATGCTTCTGTCAATGCAACAGATAAAATTGGCTTTTTATTAGAAGGTGATGGACTGGCTTCTCCACAAGGACGAGCATTTGATTTTGAGTTAGCTGCTTTTTATCGAATTGCTGAGGATACAAATCTTCGTTTTGGTTATCGTATTTTAGAAGGTGGCTCTGATATTGACGAAGTTTATAATTTTACACTCGTTAATTATGGACTTATGGGATTGAGTTATAATTTCTAAGAATACAAACTCATGGTAGGTCAAAGACTTGTCTTTGACTTATTTTGTTTTTTTGATTGTAAAAATGAAATAGAAGAAGACTGAAATTTGAATAAAAATATAGAAAGCTAAAAGGGCAGTAAATAAACCATAAAAATCAGCAAATAAAGGCTTATATTCTTCATGAGAAAAATATCGTTTGGGAAAGTCTGTATCAATAAATATAAGTAAGAAAGAAGATAAGCAAAGAGCTATGAAAGTAGTTAGATAATAATGGATTTTTGCTGCTTTAGAGTTTACGCTTCGATTAATCAAAAACAAAATAAAGTAGAATAAAGAATAGATAAAAAAGAATTGCAAAATAGAGGCTGATAAATCAAAAACTCCTACCACAAAGTAAGTGTCATGAAATTGCATATTCAAAGCAATTCCAGTAGTTGTAGCAGTTAAAATAATAATAGATATGATGCTATTTATTAAAAAACCAATTAAAACTGTACGGTTTGGAGGTCTATTTTTCATAAATAATTAAAATCTAGTTTTTTTGTTTCTACCTACAAATAAAGCTATTTTTACACTAAGTCCATTCTTTCAATCTAAAAAAAATAGCTATTTCTATGGAAACTCCTTCTTCAAAAATTCCAAACATAACTACTACTAAAAAACAAATTATTGTTGTTGGTGCAGGTGCAGCAGGACTTTATGCAGCCAGTTTACTGATAGAACAAGGACACGAAGTAACTTTATTAGAAGCCTCAAACCGAACAGGAGGAAGGGTTTGGACAAAAACAGAACGCTTTCCCTACAAGCTAGAAATGGGTGCAGAATTTGTCCATGGAAAAGGTACACTATTTCATAAAATGGCAAAGAAAGCAGACAAATTACACAAAGAAGGCGATTCGTCTTTTCTGTGGCGAGATGAGTTATTTTCTAATAAAAAAATCAAAAAACTTGAAGATGCAAAACAGTATTTTGCTGATTATGAAGAGTTTTATGAAGGTCATCATCATTATGAAGGTGAAGATATTCCATTAAGTAATTTTTTAGAGCAGCACGATATTACGCCTACTCGTCAGCCTGATGCCTATCGTTGGTATGAAGCATTTGCTGGTGCTTTGGGAACAAATTTGAAGAACTTAGGAATGAAAGCCTTAGCTGTTGAAGCCTACCGATGGGAAGCTGGAGAGCAAAATTATAGAATGTGTGTAGGTTTTGAGAGCCTTTTGGAAGAATGGAAAGAAAAAACAAAACCCTTTTTGCAACTTGAAAAACCTGTTATTATGGTGCGTTCGTTTGCAGAAGGAGTAGAAATTATCACAAAAGATTTTCAAAATTATAGAGCTGATGCTGTTTTGATAACTGTTCCTCTTACACAGTTAAAACAAAATAAAATTATTTTCTTGCCCGAATTATCTCCCAAAAAACAAGAAGCGATTGATAAAATAGGAATGGATAATTATGCGATTAAATTTTTTCTAAACTTCTCAGAGAATTTTTGGTCAAAAAAGTACAATGATGGCGAAGAAACCGAATATTTAGTAGGAATGGATGCTGCAAACGAATATTGGGAAACTGTTCCCTACATCAAAAATCCTTCTACATTTGGTCTGACGGCATTTATTATGGGAGATAAAGCCAAACATTATACAGAAAATGGCTTTTCAAAAGGACAGATTTTAGAAAAATTAATTGATGAGCTAGACAAACATTTTGACGGAAATGCTTCAGCAACTATTTTAGATTTTGAATATTTAGATTGGGCAAAGGTAGAATATATTGAAGGTGCATATTCATATCCGTCAGTAGGTTCGCACAAACTTAGAAAACAGTTGGCTCGTCCGATTGAAGACAAAATTTTCTTTGCAGGAGAAGCTACACATTACAACGGACATTTTGCGACCGTTCATGGCGCACTTGAAACGGCTGAACGTGCTGTTGAGGAAATTATGGAAATTTATCATCAATCTTAAAATTATAAATCAATGAAAATCTTAATCATATCTTTTTTGTTAATTTTGGCTTTTACAAAAGTTTCTTTTTCTCAGAACACAGAATCACAAGAAGAAGAAATTATAAAATCTATTCGACAAGAATATAATCTTATACAAGAAAATAAAGCTACTTATGATACCACAACAGTTGATATCTGGGGAGAATCTACTGACGGAGGAATATTAGTTGGCTATTATGACACAAAAAATAACAGAGAATTAAAGCTAATCAATATGACTTGGCTTGGAGAATCAGGAAAGCATATACTGACTTTTTACTTGAAGAATGATAAGGTGTCTTTTATTTTCGAACAGCATTTTCGCTACAATACAAGTATTTATATAACTAAAGAAGTAGCAAAAGAGAATGAAATAGCAGCCTTTGACATGAGAAAAACAAAAGTAGAAGAAAATAGGTATTATTTTGATAATGGCAATTTATTTAGATGGATAAATCCAAAGAGAGAAAAGGTAGATTTACAAATAGAAGAAAATATCACTAAAGAAAAGGAGCTTAAAAAAGAGTTTGTTAGACTGAGTAAGAAACTCAAAAAGTAGAATAAGTTAGGCTGTTTATTTTATACTCATTTCCATTTCATATTGATCAATTATATTTTTACTGCCAAAATTGTAATATCATCACGTTGTTCGGTTCCCTCTTGGTGTTTATCTAATGCAATTTCTAGTTGTTTCTTTTGTTCACTGAGTGGTAGATTATTTATCTCAGATAATATTGACATTAATTGTAAGCTACTAAATTTTTCATTGTCTTTATTATTTTGGTCAGCAAAACCATCAGTAGTTAAGTAAAGTATAGTTCCTTTTTCTAAGAATAATGTTTCTACTTCAAAAGATTTTACAGTTTTACGACTTACTCCTCCTATCGAACGACGAGTTCCTTTTACTTGTTCTATCTTATTTGAAGAAGGAGTTACATAATATAATGGACGTTTAGCTCCAGAAAAAGAAACTTTTACTTTGTCTTCTAATTGGGTAATGGCACAGAAAGCGATATCCATTCCATCTGCATTGTTAGAACTATTTTGTTTTAACGCTGCCTGAATAAGTTTGTGTGTTTTTTCTAATATAACATCAGGACTAGAAATATTTTTTTTGAGTACAATATCATTAAGAGTAGAAAAAGAAATAAGAGACATAAAAGCACCTGGAACACCATGACCCGTACAATCTCCCACAGCTAAAAATATAGTTTTGCTATCAGGTTGTTGTTCTAACCAATAAAAATCACCCGATACAATATCTTTTGCACGATATAAAATAAAATGCTCTTCAAAAAAAAGATGTATCTTTTTATTCAAAGGCAGCATAGCTTGTTGAATGGTCTGAGCATATCTTATACTAGAAGTTATTTTCAGATTCTTATCTTCTAAATTATTTAATACTTTATCTAATTCTACATTTTTTATTTCTAAGTGGTCATTAATAGCAATAATTTCTTCTTGTTGCTGTCGTATCTCCTCATTTTGTGCAAGCATCTCATGATTGTTTTTGACTAATCGATTAACTAGCGCATCTTTTTCAGTTTCATAGATATAGATTATACTCAGTAGATATAGAAAATAGAAAAATATTGCATTGAAATTGAATAAGAGAATTTCTATTTCTGAAAGTTGTGTCGATGAAAAATTAGGATATGTATATCCAAAAAGAGGAATACTAAAATAAATACATAACGTAATTAAGATAATACTACTCCAAATGATTCCTGATTTTTTGTTTGCATATAAAAATGCTGATATCGGTACAATACTCCACCAAAATATCAAATAAGATGACTGAAAAGCTAAAGTAATAAGAAATGAAAACTGAAAAAAGACTATTGTAGCAATTAGATTTCCTGTAACAATAAAATTGCCTTTGGTTCTAAAATAAAAGTAGGTAAGTGAAGTAGGCACTACCATGAAAATATTTATATATGTACCTACAGTATTGGATAAAACCCAATTTACAGGTATGCCAATAAGCATAAAAACTATTATAATGACTAATGTCCAAGTAATTAGTTTTGCTTTCCTATATTCCTCTGTATTGTTTTGTTTAAGGAATGTTTCAGATAATAAATACTTGTCTATATTTATTTTCATGTATTAAAATACTATAAATGTGTGTTAGTGGATTATGTTTTTTGGATATTCCTGATATAGTAAATAAGTACGTGATTTTTTTGCATAAAAGCAAATATTTTAGAAAAAAATATCTAAATAATATATTGTATATTAATATTAAGTTGTCTTAAAAATATTCCCTAACTCTTCAATCAAATCAGAAGGAAGCATCGATTCACTAGATTTATTTTTGGCAGCTAATTCTCCAGCTTTTCCATGTAAAAAAACGCCAAGCAAAAGGCTTTCCTCTGAGTCATAACTTTGTGCCAAAAGCGAAGTAAGTATTCCTGTCAAAACATCGCCACTTCCACCTGTTGCCATTCCAATATCGCCAAAAGAACTATGATAAATATCTCCATTTGGCAAAGCTAAAGCTGAAAAACTACCTTTTAATAAAATACAAAGCTGATATTCTTTAGCTAAATTTCTTAAAAGTCGGTGTCTTTCTTCTGCTGATGAAGTTTTTCCAAAAAGACGCTCAAATTCTTTTGGGTGTGGTGTCAAGATTGAATTTTTTGGTACAAAATCTAACCAGTCTTTATCATCATTTTCATAATTTCTGTTTTTAGCCAAAATATTGAGCGCATCAGCATCAATGACGATTGGATAATCAATGGATTTGAGAAGATGCAAAAACATGCCTTGTGTTTTTTCTTCTGTTCCAATTCCACAACCGATTCCGATAGTCTTATAATCCTTCATTTTTTCTAATAGCTCATCAGAAAAAGTAGATAAAAATGTCTTGTTTTCTTTTTTACTTTTCTTATTTTTTTGGTCAAAATCATCAACCAAAATCATTGCTTCTGGAATAGCTGTTTGAAGTGGAACGACTCCACATTTTGGCGTTCTGACAGACAGAAGACCGATTCCACTTCGAAGAGCTGCTTTTACAGATAATTGTGCAGCACCCATTTTTCCAAAACTTCCTACAATCAGCAGTGCGTGTCCGAAAGTTCCTTTGTGTCCTGTTCGTGTACGTGGTTTGTAAATCTGTTTTATTTTTTGAGTGGTGAGCCAGTAGTTTTGAGAATCAGTTTTTTCAATGAAATTCTTATTAAGTCCAATATCCAATACCTCAAAATTTCCTACGAACTCACTATACTCATCAAAGAAAAACGATAATTTTGGACTTTGAAAAGTAAGTGTATGGGTTGCTTTTATAGTCAGATTTTTATCAAAATGCTGTTCCTTGCTTTGGTTTTCATCTGCAAAAAGTCCTGAGGGAATATCTAGAGAAATTACGTTTGAGATTACGTTTTTGTTAGAATTCTGATTGATAAATTGAATTGTTTTGGCTGCAATCTTTTCAGGAACTCTATTTAATCCATATCCAAAAATTGCATCAATAATCCATTCATTTTGATTGTTTTGAGAGATAGACAATTTTTTTAAATCTTCTTCTGTCTTTATTTCTACAATCTTTATATTCGAAATTTCTTGTATTCTTTCAAAATTAGCTTCAAAATCTTTACTTCGTTTATCTGAAAAAACTACTACATATATATTTATTTGAAAAGCAAAGTTTGAGAGTAAACGAGCAATTACAAGTCCGTCGCCACCATTGTTTCCAATTCCACAAAAAATATGAAATTCAGTATTGATAAGGTTCTGACCAAAATAATTCTGAATCCAATAAAAAGCCTTCTTTGATGCTCTTTCCATTAAATCTAATGAAGAAATAGGCTCATTTTTGATGGTTTCTTGGTCGGCTAAAGCCATTTGATTGGCTGATAGAATTTTCATGTTTTGATTAATTTGGCTGTATGGAGGAATAATTTTAGATACTTATTAGTAACTTGATTTATCGAATTGAGTTTTTGATATTAGAAAAAATAATAATAGTCGTAATTTAAAGAATAAATGAATCCAGAAATCAAAATCCTTCCTTCAAAAAAGCTAATTGGTAACTCTTTAAAAATGTCTTTATCAAATAATAAGACAATGGAGTTATGGCAGAGTTTTATGCCTCAGAAAAAAACTGTCAAACATACTATTGGAACAGATTTATATTCCATTCAAATTTATAATGAATCATTAGATTTTAAAGATTTTAATCCAAAAACAGAGTTTACAAAATGTGCCATGATTGAAGTAGATTCTTTTGAAGCTATTCCCCAAGGTATGGAAAAAAGAGTTTTGGAAGGTGGACTATACGCTGTATTTTTATATAAAGGTTTGCCCAAAGATTTTCCAAAAATGGCGCAATATATTTTTGAAAAATGGTTACCAAACTCAGATTATCAATTAGATAAAAGAGAGCATTTTGAGATTTTGGGAGAAAAATATAATCCAACAGATGAAAGCTCAGAAGAAGAAATTTGGATTCCAATAAAGTTAAAATAATCTGGAAAATTACTTCTTAAAAAGCTGAAAACCCCAAGCAATTACTAAAAAACCAATTCCAGTAAGAGGGGGAGGAAGTATTTTTGAGATAACTCCGATTATAATCATGGCAATAGCTACAAGAATAAGAACAATACTGATGAGGTTAATTTTTTGATTGTGTTTCATGTGATTATTTAGTTTTCGTTTCTGCTATAATTACCCCAAAAATTCCATCTGTTTGTTGCCAGTTTTGGGAAGGTAAATAGACTTTGGAAACAAAGCCATCTAAATAAAGAGCATTTTTACAGCCTTTTTGTTCGAAAAAAGTAGCCAAATCATAAAAATTAATTTCTTCTTTTGACATTGCAAAGAGTATATTTCCATTTGATAATATTCCTACACCATTTCTGATATTGAGATTTGATGAACCTTTTCGGAATTTTGAATGAATATTTCCATCAATCAAAAGCATTGGTCCTGACTGAGTAGCATATTTTATGTTTTGTTTATCGTTTGTTTTGAGAAATTTATTTGTAGTAGAAACAATAGCTTTATTATCTTTTGTCAAATAAAAAATTCCGTTGGGCTGCATATAAAAATTGCCATAGCCTTTCTGAACAGTATCAACCTCAAAACGAGTAATTCCATTATCAATAAATAATCCTTGTGGCGACAAATCTCTTCTAAACATTCCCCCATTCATGGCAAAAACTAATTCTTTATTTTGTCTCTGAAGCGATTTTTTCAGAATTCCAAAGTTTTCATAATTCTTTCCTGCTTCATCTTTCCAATAAAAATCTAGTTGTTGTTCTTTTGGATTGAGTTCATAAACCAATAATCTAGCTTCATTTATTTTATAATTTTCGTCATCTTGTATTATCTCGTATGTAGAAGTTGTATCAATTTTTATTTTTTGATAAATGATAAAACTTGCAAAAAGAAGAACAGTAAAAATAGTTGAAAGCAAGATTCGTTTTTTCATAATGAATAAATTTAAGAAGAATAGATTAAAAAATATCTCTACCAAAATGTAAAAGTTCTGATAGAGATAAGTAATTGAGCAGAATTATATATAACAAAACCCACGATTTTAATCGTGGGAAAAGAGGTGCAGAATATTAGAAAAATATTCTTACTGCTATTCCATAACTAAAGTTATGGGTTTCATTCTATGAAAAATCCCTCAATAATTTATGTTTGATTTTTATTTCATAGCAATTTCCTCCCCAGATTCAAACTTGACATAAGTAAGAATAGATTGTATTTGTTCATTACTAAAAAAATCATGATTTGGCATCATTTGCCCGTATTCTTCATACAATTTTGATGCATAATCGTTTTTGCCTCCTGTAATTACTTTTTCAGGATATTTGATAAAATTAATGATTTCAGATTCGTTTTCCCAACGAGCAGCTACGCCTTTAAGTGCAGGACCAACTACTTTTTTATCAACAGCATGGCATTGCGCACAATTGCCTTGGAAAAGTTCATTTCCTTGCAAAACGATAGCTTTTTGAGGTTCAGCAAGAGAGGCTACTTTTGTATTTATATCTTCCACAGGAGCTGAGTTTGTAGCTGTATTCTGAATAGTTTTACTTGTTGTAGTTTGGGCAGAGCCATTAAAAAGCATCACTACTGTAATAATCAAAACAAGACCAACTCCTAGAATGAGTCCAGAGAGTGTAAGGATTTCATTATTAGAACTCATAGCATTAAAATTTATTTTAGTTGAAACAAAAAAACGTTATTCTGTCCATTAAAAAACGGATTGAATAACGTTTAGGTTCTACATTTTTTGAAGTTTTGAACTCTATTTTACTATAAATTCTTAGCTGAAAGATAAATTATTTATCATCTTCATTTTCAGCTTCTAAATCTACAATCCCAACTTCTTTTATAGTTCCATTTGGTTGTACTTGATGTATAACACCTGACTTAACAGTCATTTCTTTTTCTTCTCCTTCGGCTGCATAAGTCATACAACTTACTGTTTTGTCTTCATTGAGTTTACAAGTTACTTTTTCTTCTTGTGTAAAGCCATCTTGTGAACCTTTGATATAATATTGCATATTTTGTTCTGCAATCGGATGTCCTGTTTCATCAAAAGTAACTAATTTTGTAAACTGAAAAATTGCACCATCATAACCATAAAAAAGAAGTGCAGTAATTCCTTCAGGCATATCAGCTAATTTTCCAATTAAATACAAACGATTGTTTCCTTTTGGTTCTACCATAACCCTTTCGCCCAAACCATTAATTATATTGAAATATTTTTCATAAGTAGTCATTGAAACTGGAGAAAATGCTTTTGCATTTGATTTTTCACTCAAATCATAAGGCGTTTTTACTTCCTTGATTTTTCCTACAAATTCAGCAAAATCTTCAGCAGGAATTGTGTCTTTTAGATGCAAAACTTTTCTGTCTTTGTCTTTGCTGGCATCATAGACATTTTTTTCATCTATAGCAATCGTTTTTGATTTGTCTTTGTAGGGGTTTTTATTTCGCTGTGCAAAAGAAACAGTTGAAAAAAGACAAAAAACAAAAGTGAAAACTAATAATGAGTAAATATTAATGTTTTTCATTATATTGAAATTAAGGTAATGAGATTAAAAAATAGCTAAAACGAGTTTTAGAAAGGATATTAAAATTTAAATTATTCCTCATTACTAAACTGTTTCGAAGCTACTCTTGTTTTGATAAAAATGAGTATATAGAATAAAAAATGAGATAAAATTAATCAAAAATATAATTACCTTTTACATCTATCTGAAAAGACAATTTTTGTTTGTTTTTCTCAAATTTTTCATATCCTATCTTTATGTTGTCCCAAAATCCTACCAATTTTTGATATTTTGGATAAAACTTTTCCTTATTTTCTTTTGTAAAACGAAATGGAAAAATATAAATTGGAATTTTGCTTTGCCCATTTGCTCGTGCCTGTACAGCCAAAACATAAACTTCTTTTATCAATTCATCTGTAATAGGAATACACCCAATGGTTACACAAGAACCATGTAGATAAATTGCTCCTCCTAAATCTTTTATTTTTCTTGTTGGATTTCGTTTTTTGTCGGCTTGATTGGGATAACTAATTCCTAAAGATAGAAAATAGCTACTCATTGGATTGAAATGGTTGATATAATAAAAACCTTCAGGAACTTGATAATCTCCTTGTTGATTTTTTGCGCCTAAGCTGCCCGAACTTCTGCAAATGTCATAAGTCAGAAATTTTTGATAGGATGTTGCCGTTTTTGCTTTGACATATATTTCTAACTCTCCTTCATCTTTATAGGCAACCATCAAAATATTGAGATTTTGAAGAGATAGATTGTTGTCAGCTAATTTTTTAGTCAGATATTTTTCTTTTTCTTGATACGCTGTACGCACTTTTTTGTATTTTTTCTGCTCCGAAATAAAATCCTCATATTTTTGATATGCTACAAAAGAGAAGCAAAAAAGAGCTATAAAAGTAAGTGTAATTGAGTAATATAATTTAGGTTTCATAAGTGATAGTGGTTTATTGAAAGAAAAAATCCTCTGCATTTTGAATTAAACTCAAAATGAAGAGGATTATTGTAAGAAGTTTTAAACTTCAAGCCTGATGCAACTAATTTTAGTGATAAACTAAACTCGCTTACCAATCCATTTACAAACTGTATAGACCAGTTGGTCGTAATCTACAGGCTTAACAATATAATCGTTTGCACCTGCATCAAAACACTCTTGTTTGTCTTCTTCCTGTGCTTTTCCAGTAATGGCAACAATTGGATAATGCTTTAAATCTTCATCTTGACGAATAATTCGCATCGCATCAAGTCCATTCATCTCAGGCATAACTGAATCCATCAAAACCAAGTCTATATCTTCTTCACGAAGCATATCAATAGCTTGCTGACCATTCATGGCTTCTAAAATTTGAGCTTCATAAGTCTCTAAAGCAGATGCGATTACAAAAATATTACGAATATCATCATCGACTACTAAGATAGTTTTGTTTTTGATGAGCTTAATTGCTTCTTCCTTACTGACTTCTTTTATAGATTCATTAGCAGATTTGTACTCTTCTTCTTCCTCATCATCATTTCCATCCATTTCTTCATTGATAGAATTACGAGTGAGCGAACGAGGAGGAACATCACCTTCTAGTTTTTCAGTATTTTTATCTTTTTTGCCTTTGTTATTTTTATTAGAATTTCCTCTTTTTGGAAGTAATTCTTCTAATTCTTTGTCCACTTGAAGTTCGGCTAATAGAGATTCAGCAAGTTCGGCTGTACGTGTTTTTTGTTCATTTTCTTCTTGTTTTGCTTTAGGAGTTTCTTTCTCTACCTCTTCTTCCATTCTATGTAAAAATAAAGCGACTTCTTCTCGCAATTTTTCACCTGTATCTCTAGTCTTTAAGATGATACTTTGAGCTGCTTTTCGCAAATTTATTTCTTCTTCAGGTGATAGGGTTTTGCCAGTATAAATAATGACAGGAATGTTTGGATGATTTTCATTGATGTATTTACATACCTCTTGTCCACTTCCATCTTTTAAACCCAAATCTACAATTGCACCATCAAAAGTTCCATTCTCAATGGCTTCAATAGCTTCTGTCTGATTTTTTACACCTTTTACTTTTACATCGTTGCCAATGATAAGCTCTTTGATAGCTTCCATTTGTGATTCGTCATCTTCAACAACTAATAAATCTTTGACTTTCTTATGAGAAAGACGAAGCATATCAGTCATTGCTTTTTTCAAGACATTTTCATCTATTGGTTTTTGAAGGAAACCAAATGCACCTGTAGAAAGTAAATTATTATCTTTATCTCTAGCCGAAATAATTTCGATAGGAATATGACGCAACTCTTTATAGGATTTTAGTTTTTTCAAAACATCTGTTCCATCAATATCAGGTAAGCCCAAGTCTAAAATAATTCCACTTGGTTTGTATTGCATTGCCAAATCAATTCCTTCTTCTCCACTCTGAGCAATCAAGGCTTTTATATTTTGAGAATGTAGTACTTCTGCCATACTTTCAGCAAACTGAACTTCATCTTCAATAATGAGAATAACATTATCGTTCTTGTTAATATCATTTCTATCATCTTCAACATCTTCTCTTATAAGTTTTCTAGGCAAATATCTCTGAGTAGAAGATTTGTTTCTTCCCGTTTCTAGATTTTTTACTACCACTGTTACACGGTCTTCTTTTTCAGCTAGTTCTTCATCTAATCGCTTTGGTAAAATAATTGAAAAAGTACTTCCTTTTCCTGCTTCTGAATCTAGCTCAATTTGTCCTTGAAGTAGCTTTGTAAGCTCTCTAGCAATTGAGAGACCTAATCCTGTTCCACCATATTCTCTTGAAGTAGTTCCGTCGGCTTGTTTAAAGGCTTCAAAAATGATTTGTTGTTTGTCTTTCGGAATTCCAATTCCTGTATCTGTAATGCTGTATCTGTAATGGTCTTCATCATGTTCAGCAATTGACAATTTGACTTCTCCTTTTTTTGTAAATTTAAAGGCATTTGATAAGAAGTTTCGTAAAATCTGAGCGAGTCTTTCCTTATCACTATATATATATGACTTGGTTTTGTCTTCTGTAAGAAATTGAATCCCTTTTTCTTGAGCAATTCCTTGAAACAAATCATTCATATCTGTAACAATTTCTTTGTTGGCAAACTCTACAGGATTGATAACCATTTTTCCTGCTTCAATTTTAGAAAGGTCAAGAATATCATTGATTAATCTTAAAAGCTCTCCACCTGATTTATAGATAATCTTAGCTTTTTTGACATCTTTTTCTACTAATGTATCCTTTTCATTTTTAGAAAGCATTTTAGAAAGCATGATAATAGAATTGAGTGGTGTTCGAAGTTCATGCGACATATTTGCCAAAAATTCTGATTTGTATTTGTTTGATAATTCTAATTGTTCGGCTCTTCTGTCTAGCTCTTCTTTCGCTGAAATCAGACTTTCATTTCTACGACGCAACTCTTCTGATTTTTCTTGCAATTCTCCTTGTTGAACTTCTAATCTTTCATTGGCTTGCTCAATCTCTTGCGCTCTTGCTTGTGCACTTCTTGTAGCTTCTTCTGAAGTGGCTAAAAGTCCTTTGATTCTGTCAGTTTGAAGAACAGAATAAATATAAGTTACGATGGTGTTGGCAGCCTGTTGTAAAAATTCTTGTTTGAGTTGTGTGAAAGGTTCAAAAGAAGCCAATTCGATAACTCCATACAGTTCGTATTCAAAAACAAGAGGAAAAGCATAAACATGAGTTGGTGGCTCTTCTACTGTTCCTGTTGTGAGCGACATGTCTTGTCTTCTGATATTTTTTAGCAAAATCGGACTACGCTCTAAACCTACTTGTCCAACCAAACCTTCTCCAATCTTGTATTCATTTGAAAGACCAGAACGCTCTGTAAAGGCATACGAAGCATTTAGTTTTAATTTAGAAGAATAACTATCCACCAAATACATCACACCTTGAGCCGATTCGGTATAACGAGAAATAAAATTGATTGCTTTTCGACTAAGTTCCAATGAAAGAAGATTTCCAGAAAGTTGTTGAGCAAGTTGATTGATACCATCTTTAATCCAGTTTTGTTCGAAAGTTTCAATTTTGTTTGTTCTCAAACTTTCAGTCATTCTTTGTAGGGCTGCACTAAGTTCGTCCTCTTCGCCTCTTTCTTTTACATTTACAGTATAATCTCCTTTTGCAATAACTTGTGCCTGATTGATAATATTTTTAAAATTCTCAATCATTTGATTAATTGAAATAGCTAAAAGGTCGCTTGAGCTTTTTACTTCAATTTGTCTTGATAAATCTCCTTTTGCAATGTTGTTGGTAATATTGGAAACTTCTCTTAAATTTTCTACTACTTTTTTTACAGAAGAATAAATACTGTCTTCTGACTCTGTATTTGTAAACTTCATTGTTAAATCTCCTGCCGAAACTCTACGAGCTACTTCTGCAATATCAGAAGGCTCTCCACCAATTTGTTTACGAGTATTTCTGACAATAAATAAGGCTACCAAAATACTTACAATAATTGAAATTAGGGTAAAGCCAATAATCAAACGACTAGAGTCTGTATAAATTTCTTCACTTCGTTTGGCTGCTTCTCTTGCATTTTCGAAGTTATCAAAGATGATTTGATTGAGTGTTTGATTACTTGATTCGAAAGCTAAAAATGAACGCTCACGTAGTTTTTCTTTTGCTTCTTCTTTGTTATTATATCTTGATAATTGTTTTATTTTTTCACTTTCTTCTAAATATTTTTTATAATCATCTTGAAAGAGTTTGAAATTATTTGCATTCTGTCTTAAATCTTTCAAATCTGGATCATCTTCTTCTTTTTGGTCTGCAATTCTATTAGTTAGAATATCTTCTCTTTCTTGAAGCAGTTTTTTGTAGTTTTTTTCACTACGAGTAATATTTTCTTTATCTAATCGCATCAACCCTTCATATTCTGACATTTCAATTTCTGAAAGGGCAAAAATATGTTGCTGCTGACGGATCATGTGGTCAGAAGTATTGGCACTAATGGTCGATATCTCATAGATACTCGGCATCCAATTTTCACTAATCTCAAGGGCTACATTTTGTACCTGTGAGAGTTTGATAATTGCAAACACATTGACTGCAATAGATAAAATAAGGATAAGGGAGAAACCTCCAATCAGTTTCGTGGTTAAACGCTCAAACATTCGGATTACTGTTTTTATGGAAAAGGCTATTATAACAATCTATTCGTTTCGCTATATAATTTCTAGCTATAATTTACTACTAATTTAATCAAAATAGCAAACATAAAGCCTTTTATAGTCAGAATAAGATTAAAATAGCTTGCCTTTCGACGAAATGGAATTTTTAATCGGTTGGTTTTTACCAAATTCTTTTATCAAAAACAGTAATTAGATTGTATCTTTTAATTATATAACTATTTTTAGGTCATATCTAAACTAATTTCGTACTTTATTGAATCTGATTGTTTGGCTATTTGATAGGCTTGGGTATTTTTTATCTCTTGTTCCCACTCTTGAATATCTGTATAATCCATACTCCAAAAACCATCTTCATCAGTTTCTAAAAAAATAGTTTTGTCATAACTTAATTTGATTCTAAGTTGATAAAACTCATCATCATTTTCTAGCAAAATTTGTCTAACAATATCAAATTCAAATTTTTCTTCTTCTTCATTCCAACTATATATTCCATATTCTGCTAATAACTCATCAGCATCATCGTCAGGATCATCCGAACAGTTTATTATCTCGTAATTAGATTTAAACTCTACCATAGCATCAAGAGCAGATTCTATTAATGAATTTGCTTCAGAAGCCATTTTATTTTCAACTATTTGAGTTAAAATATCTACTGAGTCTTCAATTTTAATTTTCATAGTTTAATTTTTTCAAAAAACACAATACAAAACAAATCCTCCAAACATCATAGAAAAAGGAAACAACAAACGAATATAAAGAGGTTTCAAAATATTGGCTGCTTGAGTTGCATAATTGTGATGGTATTTTCGTGGTACAAAATAAAGTACAACAGAAGTTCCGAGCATAAACCAACCTAATAGCTTAAAAAACTCTGGATAACGACAAAAATCTGCATACAAAATCATTGCTATTGCAGGAATCATGCGAATAGTAATTTCAGCATAATTTATAAAATTAGTGCTTCCTGCTTTTCGTAAAGTTGCTCTAGCTATTTTTGGAGCAAAAAGCATTAAAAACCCTACTGAAATCAAAAATATTCCGAAAGCTACCACTGTCCATTTTGCAATAATTGTAATCATTTGAAAGTAGTTTGGAGTTTTTTATATAAAGAGTTCTATTCTAGGCACTCCATATTTGCTGTTTGATTTTTATATTTCAAAACCAACTCATAATCTTTCATCAATTCTGTAAGGTCTGAACAATTTACTTCTTTATTGGCTACTGTTTCCGAAGTAGGATTGTTTTTAACAGATGAACGAATTGTAAATTTTTTTTCAAGACATTTTATTAATTGATTATCAATAATATAAAAGCGTTTTTCTGTTATTTCATCTCTAGTTTGACTTTCTCCATTCACTGTTGTTCCATCAAAACTCCATCCTAAGTTATTATCAAATATAAAAAAGGGTGTGTTATCTTTTAAAAAATATTCTTTTGTGAATCCACCATGCTCCCAACCTTGATGATATTTTATCATTCGTAGTTGTCCGTTTTCTAAAAAATAAATGACTTTACCTGATAATTCTTCATAACAACTATATTCAAAAGAGGTAGAATCCATTTTGCCATCCGTTATTTTAGACATAATGCTTTGATATTCGGCTCTAATATCTTCAACTGTTTGCAATTCTGTTATTTCTTGATTTGTTTGAGTGGATATATTTTCTGTAACAGTTTCATTTTCAGATGAAGTAGAATTTTGCTCTAAATCAGAAGATTCATCCGTTTTGGTTTCTGAATTTCCATTACAAGAAACAAATGAAAAAATGAGAAGGAAATAAAATAGATTTTTCATGATTTGGAAGTTAATTATTGAGTTTTTATATAAACTTGATAGTTAGAGAAATATAAATTATTATTTATAATAAACATAAAATAATTCAGAATGTTTATCCTAATTATTTGCGCTAAACCTAATTTTAGAATTTTTTTTCCAAAACTTTTTCAAAACACTTGCTGTTTTCCACCCCAATATATTGTCCATAATTCGGAATTACATCATAACCATTTTTTTTATAAAGTGCTATGGCTTCAGGTTGTTTGAGTCCTGTTTCTAAGACACATCTTTTATAAGATAATTCTTTTGCCCATTTTTCTAGTTCTGAAAGAATTTTTGAAGCAATTCCTTTTCCACGATTTTGAGATAAAGTATACATTCTTTTTATTTCCATTGAATCAGTATCAAATTCTTTTATTGCTCCACAGGCTAATGGAATGTCATTTTCATAAAGAACAACAGCATGTTTTATGGTGTCAATTTTATTAAACTGTGCATAAAAAGAATGGTCTTCTCCATCTCTTTGAGCTAAATCAGCGTCAAGGAGTTTCACTAAATCAATAAAATCTTTGTTTTCAGAATTAGTTCTTATTATTTTCATTATTTGGATTGTTTTTTTAGGTGATTTGACAATTTTTGCACCTTATTGATTTTATTCGAATTTTGAATATTGATGCTTGTCGGTGGGTATACCAATACTGGCTATAACCTGTCGTTGTGGGTGTGACACATAGAGTTAAGCATAATAATAGCTAAAATACAAACCAAATATTTAAACACAAAAAAGGTCATAACAAGATGTTACGACCTTTTAAAATACTATGAAACGATGAAAAAATTAGTCAACTAATGTAATCAGATCTTCTTTAGGTTTTCTTACTTTTTTCAAGTTTACCAACCAGTCATTTTCAGGTTTTCTGTAACCAACAGGAAGAAGTACACAACTTCTAAGACCTTTTTCTCTCAATCCTAAAATCTCATCTACTGCATTTGGATCAAAACCTTCCATTGGTGTACAGTCTACTTCTTCGAAAGCACAAGCTGTTAGAGCTTCTGTAAAAGCAATATAGGCTTGTCTGGCAGCATGTTGAAAGTTTTCTTCTGCATCTTTTTGTGGATAGCTACTCAATAACATTTGACGGTAGTTTTCCCAACCTTCATTTTTAAATCCACGAACTTCATTTACCAAATCAAACATTTTATTGATTCTATCGGCTGTATATGTATCCCAAGCAGCAAAAACAAACAAGTGCGAACAGTCTGAAACTACAGATTGATTCCAAGCAACAGGTTTAATTTTATCTTTAATTTCTTGATTGGTAATAACAAATACCTCAAAAGGCTGTAATCCACTTGAAGTAGGCGCAAGCGAAATTGCTTCGATGATGTTATCGATTTTTGCTTGTGGTACTTTTTCGCCATTCATTGCTTTAGCAGCATATCGCCAGTTGAGTCTATCTAATAATTCCATTTTGGTAGTTTTAAATTGAGTTTTGTATATAAATTTTTTCTAGCACAAATTATTCTTTGTCTTCTGAAAGTATTTTTATCCATTCATTCAGAACCTCTTTTAGGTTTATAATATCTGAAACATGGACATTTTCATTCACTAATACTTGTGCAAGCTGTTCTGGAACACAGGTAGCTTGCTTTTTTAGTTCTTTTCCCTTTTCTGTCAATTTTATAATGACGCTTCGCTCATCTTCCTCTGAACGATTACGCTCAATAATTTCCATTTTCTCCATACGTTTGAGCATAGGCGAAAGTGTATTTGTATTGAGAAGTAACTTTTCAGTAATTTGATTTACTGTAATCTCATCTTTTTCCCAAAGTACCATCAATACTAAATATTGAGGGTAAGTAATTCCCATTTTATCCAAAAAAGGCTTATAAGCCTTTGTGATAAGACGAGAAACTGAGTAAAGAGGAAAACAAATTTGATTGCTCAGTTTTAATTTTGATTCTTCCATTAGTCATTCTTTTTTTGCTTTGCTCTCCAAGCCTGCCATGCTCCACTAGACCACAATGCCCAAGCAATCAGAACAGGTTGAAAAAATAATCTTATTAATCTAGCTCTATCCGAATTTAATGCTCCAAAGGCATCTCTTCCTTCAAGATACTGTGAAATATTACCAGGGAAAATCAATATATAAAATATTGCCAATGCCCAGCCAAATTCAGTTCGTTTAGACTTCCAAAAAGCCAGTCCCAAACCCAAAATCATTTCTACAATTCCTGATAAAATGACTACCATGTCTTTACTAAAAAAAGGTATCCAGTCAGGAACTTGTGCTTGAAACTCAATTCTATTAAAAGTCAGATGGCTAAAACCTGCATATATCATAAAGAGAGCTAACAGGATTCTAAATACATTTTGTAACGTTGATGTTTTCATTTTATGAATTTTTAAGTCGTTTAAGATTTTATTTAATACGATTAAGTCGTGTGCGATACAAATGTACTTCTTTTTTTTGGAAAAACTAATTTTTTTAGAAAAATAAGTAATAGAGGTTTATTTAATTCTTATTCCTAAGTAATGGCAGGATAAAAAATAATATAGAAAGTTTACTAAAAACTCTTCTTTTGGATAGGAAGGAGCAGAACACAAAGCAGATATATTTTTTACTATAAAATTTTGCTAAAAAATAAAGCAAATTCAAAAAAAATATTAGTCTATAAAAATAGAATACTTAACTATGCTTTAAGAGTGAGTTATCGAAGAAAATCAATTGGTCAATAAAAATATAATTTTTAGGATTAGAATTTGCCTTATTTGTTGAAATAAACTTATCAAAATTCTTCCAAAACTATCAAATTTCACTTTTACTGTTTCTTACACTAGAAGTGAAAACATCAATATTTACCGTTTATAAAAAAAATATAAAGTTATGTTTCGTTTTATTTTAGCAAGTCTTTGTTTTATTTTTCTGCTTTCTACGCATTCTGTTTTTGCTCAAAAAATGAGTAAAGAACAACAAAAAGTTTGGAAGAAAAAACAAAAATCCATGTCTGTAGAAGACTTTAAGAAAAAAGTAGAGGGCTACGAAACAGCTATTGAAGAGAATAGTAAATTGGAAAAACAGGTTGTTTCGACAAGCCAAACTTTGATAGAAAAAGAACGAATGATTGATAGTTTGCAACAAGCTTTAGCAGATGCACAACAAGCAGCAAAGTCAGAAACAGAAAATGCTGATGCTTCTTCTTCGGATGGAAAAGATGATTATTCTAAAGGAACAGTTTATAGAGTACAAGTAGGAGCATTTAGAAACAAAGATTTAATGAAATTTGTCGGACACAGGCGTTTTCATGCTGAAGAAGATGAAGACGGAGTGAAAAAATATACCATTGCAGCTTTTAGAGATTATTGGGAAGCTGACTTATTTAAAAAGTATTTGCGTGAGATGGGTGTAAATGATGCATGGATTGTTTCTTATAAAGATGGCGTTCGTGTTCAGATAGAAAGCGTTTTGTCAGCAGAAGACCAAAATATGGTAAAATCAGGAGATAGCAAGAACAATGACATTGATTAAGATAAAAATTATTTCATTTTTCTGAAAAAATGCTTGCACTATAAAAAATAAGTTGTACATTTGTACTCTCAAAACGAGTAACTACCAACCTTTAAAATCTTGCCCAGATGGCGGAATTGGTAGACGCGCTGGTCTCAAACACCAGTGGAGCAATCCGTGCCGGTTCGACCCCGGCTCTGGGTACATTTATTGAAAACCTCTTTTCTAATTTTTGAAAAGAGGTTTTTTTTATTTCATAAATTCTATATTTCTTCTTTATGTCTTCTCCAATTATAAAATTAAGTAGTATTACAAATCTTCATGATGCTCGTTTCGGTGCAGGAATGGGAACAGTTTTAGATATGATGATTGGCTTTTCATTAAATCCAACTAGTAAAAACTACGTTTCTGAACAAGATTTTGTGCAGATTTCGGGTTGGATAACAGGTTGTAAAATTGTGATAGAACTAGAAGGTGATACAATCAGTGAAGAAGCTCATAAAATTCTTTCAAATACAGACTATAAGATTGATTTTGTACAGATTTCTCAAAAATCTATTTTTTCAGAATTAAAATCAAAAAACTATAATTTTCCTATTATATTTTCTACCAATTTGGAAGAACTAGAAAGTTTGAATTTAGAAAGTATTGAGGTAGATTATTTTTTAATAGAATCTAATAAAGAAAGTTTATCTGAAAGAGAAATTCAAGTTCTCCAAAAATTATCTAAAGAACATCCGATTATTTTAGGTTTTGGAATAACAAGTGAGAATGTAACAGGTTTACTTTCTCAAACACAATTAAAAGGAATTGCTTTCAAAGGACAAACTGAAATAGAAATTGGAATGGGTGGCTATACAGACTTTGACGAAATTTCAGATATTTTGGAAAAGGTGGAAGAGTTATAAATAACTATGAGGGAGAAATCAGCTTAATTGAAATATTTTAGTTTAACTTTTCTTACTTAGAAGCAATTTCCAAACTCAAAAAAAATCCGTATTTTTGAAGTTGTCTTAAATCTAAAAGAGGAACTAATTTTTAGTTTGCTGTATATCGTTTTATTTCTTGTTACTTATGAATGTTTCGCCTAACGAATCTTTTAAAGTCGTTTATTCGCTGTATGAACATCAATTTTTGGGTTGTTTGTTTGAGTCTTTTGTAGTGCAAGTTCGACAGGGAAAACTGACACTAAAATATCAAAATATTTCTTCTCGCAATGCTCATGAGTTTGATAATGGACTTTCAGAGTCAGATTATGAATTGATAAAACTAATGGATTCGATTCAGCAAGATGCCATTATCAAAAAATTTAGTAATGTTTCTTCTAAAGTAGGAAAGAGTGGCAAAAAACTAACTATTTTCGACTTTGTAGATAAAATTTATGACGAGGAAAAAGGAGATAAAGTCACTCAAAAACTTATTGAAGACTATGTAGAAGGTAAAAAAATAAAAATTCTGAATCTTCTTTTAGAAAAAAATAAGCTCGTCTATACGATGCAAAGAGATGGAACACCAACAGGAGAATTTATCGAAATCCCAAAAATCCCTGCAACGATTCTCTTTCATGTTTATAAAAACCCAGAGAATACACAATATTATCCGACCATTCGGCACAATGAAAAAACGATAGAATTTCGTCAGTCAGATGCCAAAATTGTCTGTAATTCTCCTGCTTGGCTGTTACATAAAAATATTTTATATCATTTTGATAGACCTTTAGAAGGTGCAAAACTAAAGCCTTTTTTACGCAAAAAATTTATTTTAGTCAATAAAAGCGTTGAAGAAACGTATTATAAAAAATTTGTGGCTTCTTTAATTTCATCCTACCATGTCATTCCAGTAGGTTTTGAAATAATTACTAAAAGAAACGACCCACAAGCAGAATTGCATTTCAAAATTTTGTCTTCTTCTACACAATCACTTTTTGATACGCCTGTTTCTACAAAGGCAAATCAGAATGAGAGTGAAAACACAGTCGTTTTCGAACTCAATTTTAGATACAATGATGAAGTTTACAAAGTTTCAGAATTGAATGAAAATCAAAATAGTCATGTGGTTTTTGAGAATAATGAAGATAAATTTATTTTCACAAAGTTTATTAGACAAGTTCTATTAGAAAAAGCTGTTATTTCAAAACTCAAAGAATTAGGTTTGCCTATTCAAAAAGGAAAAATTACGCTTTCTCGTGCAAAGGCTTTTTCTTGGATAACCAAAAATGAAACTATTTTACAAGAATTAGGAGTAGAATTAAAACAGCATCAAAGCGAAGAAGGAAAAAATTATTTCATTGGAAAATCTCAAATTAGTATTGCAATCAATGAAAATAAAGATTGGTTTGATATTAATGCAAAAGTATTTTTCGGAGAATATCAAATTCCGTTTATGCAAATTCGTCAGTATATTTTGAAAGGGCAACGTGAATTTACACTTCCTAATGGTGAAATTGCCGTTATTCCTGAAGAATGGTTTACAGAATATAGCGAACTTTTTGAGTTTATGCAGTCGAAAGAAGATAAATTTGCGCTCAAAAAGCACCATTTGGCATTAGTTCAAAACTTAGAACAAGGAAATCTTGCCAACGTAACAATGAACCGAAAACTTCAAAAATTATACGATGCTGATAATTTTGGAGAAATAGAAGACTTTGAACTTCCAAAAGGCTTTAAAGGACAACTTCGTCCCTATCAAAAGGCTGGTTATAATTGGCTTCGTTTTTTGCAAGAATTTAATTTTGGAGGTTGTTTGGCTGATGATATGGGACTTGGAAAAACGGTTCAAACACTCGCTTTGCTTCAAGCACAAAAGGAAAAAGAGGGAGAAGTTGCTCCTTCATTATTAATAATGCCGACTTCACTTTTATACAACTGGGCTGTCGAAGCCAAAAAATTTGCGCCTGATTTGAAGGTTTGGCGTTATACAGGAACAGACCGAAATAAAGATATTACGACTTATTTTCCAAAGTATGATGTAATTCTGACTTCTTATGGAACGATGCGAATTGACGCTGATATTTTGAATGAATTTTATTTTAATTATGTAATTTTAGACGAGTCTCAAGCCATAAAAAATCCGACTTCGGCAATTTCAAAAGCTGTCAAAACTTTAAAATCTCGTTTTAAACTTATCTTGACAGGAACTCCGATTGAAAACTCTACGCTTGATTTGTGGTCGCAAATGTCTTTTGTAAATGGTGGACTTTTGGGCAATCAAAAATTCTTCAAAACGCATTATCAAATTCCGATAGAAAAGCAAAGTGATGTCGATAAAGCTAGAAAATTACAGACGATTATAAAGCCTTTTATTCTTCGAAGAACCAAAAATCAAGTTGCAACAGAATTGCCTCCAAAAGTAGAAAATATCATTTATGTGGAAATGAGTAAATCGCAAGAAAAAGTCTATGAAGAAGCAAAATCGTATTACAGAAATGAAATTTTGAAGCATATCGAATTGCAAGGAATGGCAAAATCTCAAATTATGCTTTTGCAAGGGCTTACACGTTTGCGACAACTTGCCAACCATCCAAAAATGGTTGATCCAGATTATGAAGGGGATTCAGGTAAATTTTCTGATTTGTGGGAAAAACTAAAATCTGTTTTGAGTGAAGGACACAAAGTTCTCATTTTTAGTCAGTTTGTAAGGCATTTGACTTTAGTTAGAAAAGAATTAGACAAAGAAAAAGTTAAGTATTCATATCTTGATGGAGGAACAAAAGACCGAAAAGCCGAAGTTGAGAACTTTCAAAACAATGAGAATATCAAAGTGTTTTTATTGTCTCTAAAAGCTGGTGGAGTTGGTTTAAACTTGACTGCTGCCGATTATGTTTTTATGTTAGACCCTTGGTGGAATCCTGCTATTGAAGCGCAGGCCGTAGATAGAGCGCACCGAATTGGACAAGAAAACAGAGTTTTTATTTATAAATTCATTACTCAGAATTCAGTGGAAGAAAAAATACTAGCTTTACAACAACAAAAAATCGCACTTTCACAAGATTTGATTACAACAGAATCTAGTTTTGTCAAAACGCTTTCTAAAAATGATATTGCTGATATTTTGAAGTAAATTCATTATAATGAAAAGGCACACCTTTTCATAGATTAGTATTTTGGGTTTATAAATGAATTGCTAATTTAATTAGCTAAATTCAAACAATATTTGTAATTTATGGTTTATTTGTTAAAGAAAGATTAAAAAACATCTACTAAAATAAATAAAAAATATGGATTCGATAAACCAACTTATAGAATATATGAATGATTTTGTTCTTTTGAGCAAAGAAGAAATGGAAAGTCTATCAGACGAGCAGCGTTCTTTATACCAAGAAAAAGAGAAAATTTATAAAGACAATAAACATTTTGTTGATTTTGCACAAGAACAATCAAAAGAAAAAACGAAATTTGGAAATGATATTTCAAGAGAGATTGCTAAAAACTTTCTTTTAGATGACATTTCAGTTGAAATGGTAGCTAAGAATACAAAACTTTCTAGCGAAGAAGTACAACAAATAGCAGATTCTTTAGTAGAATAAATTTATGAAAAATTTTGTCATTTAACTTATTTCAAAAAGTTTAAAAATAATATAGAATTTCAATTATTTTGAAATTCTATACTATTTTTTTGTGTCTATAATTACAAAATTGGGAAACTCAAATTTACTTATCTATATTTGGTTATTAAAAACTCTCCTCTGTTGTTGATGTTTTAGAGTAGCGACACTGACAACAAAATAAATTACCATTTATGCCACAAGAAACTACTATCAATCCTACATTCTCACTACAAGAAGCTCAAAAAGCTCTTGAAACTCATATCAAAAACCTAAACACAGAAGGCAAACCAGCCGATTTGTACGCACCTATCGAATATATTATGTCATTGGGTGGAAAAAGAATGCGTCCTTTGCTCGTTCTTTTGGGATATTCTTTGTATGACTCGGAATGGAAAAATGCCGTTGCACCTGCGATTGTAACAGAGGTTTTTCATAATTTCACGTTATTACATGATGACATTATGGACAATGCTCCAATTCGTAGAGGACAACCCACAGCGCACGAAAAATGGAATGAAAACACAGCTCTTTTGTCAGGCGATTTGATGCTAATCAAAACCTATCAATGGTTTGGAGAGTCTATTCCTTCTGATAAATTTCATTCTGTTTTGCAGCTTTTCAATGCGTGTGCGATTGGAGTTTGTGAAGGACAGCAATTTGATATGGAATTTGAAAGTCGTAATGACGTAGAGATAGAAGAGTATTTAGAAATGATAAAACTAAAAACAGCCGTTTTGTTAGGTTTTTCTCTTGAATTAGGAGCAATTTTGGGAGGTGCAAAACCTTTTGAAGCACAGCAACTTAGAGAAGTAGGCATTTCGGCAGGAATTGGTTTTCAACTTCACGACGATATTTTGGATGTCTATGCAGACCCAAAAACATTTGGAAAACGAGTAGGAGGAGACATTACAGAAAATAAAAAAACTTATTTGATGCTAACGGCTTTACAAAAAGAAAAAGAAGCTGGAAAGAACGACCTTCAAAATTGGATTAATAAAACAGATTTTGATGAAGCCGAAAAAGTAAAATCAGTTACTCAAATTTATAACAATCTGAATATAAGAACGTTCACAGAAGATAAAATGAATGAATATTTTGAGAAGGCTTATCAAACTTTAGAAAATCTTTCTGTCAGACATGAAAATCAAAAACAATTTTTGAAACAGTTTTTGATGCAAATACAGGAAAGGCAGAAGTAGAGAAAATAAATAAAACTTCTCTTAAATATTTGTATCAAAGTCATCAGAAATTCTTTTTTTATCAAAAAAACTGTATTTTTGCAGTATCAAATCTGTTTATCAGAACCTTTTAAATCAATCAACTATGTTAAATACACTTCTTTTCATCGGTGGACTTGGAGCTTGGGAAATTGCTCTTATTATGCTTATCGTCCTTGTCTTCTTTGGCGCAAAGCGCATTCCTGAACTTGCTCGTGGAGTAGGTCGTGGAATTCGTGAGTTCAAAGATGCAACCAGCGAAGTACGCAACTCAATAGAATCAGAAAGTAAAAAAGAAGACGTTTCTACAACGAAAAAAGATGCATAAAAATGTAAAACAGACTTCCTAGTCTGTTACAAAAAATTAGAATATAAATAAATACGAAAGAAAACGAGCAGAATTTTGTAAATTCTATGTTTTCCTTCGTATTTTTGTTTTATAAATGATTTATCTAGTGCAAGATTCTATCTTGTACTTATTCTTTCGTAAGCATTATGCTTACAAAAAATAGCGTCCAAGCAAATGCTTGAACGAGAAATACTAATTTTTAAAGAAATTCCATTGAATACTACATTAGAAACTCATATAGATTCCTTTGCTTCTGTCCAAAAAGCCATTCAAAACAAAACTCTTACTTGTGTAGAATTGGTAGAACATTATTTGAAAGTCATCCACGAAAAAAATCCTTCTTTGAATGCTTTTTTAGAAGTTTATGATAAAGAAGCTAAAGCACAGGCAAAACTTGTCGATGAAAAAATCCAAAACGGAACAGCAGGAAAACTAGCTGGAATGATTGTCGGATTGAAAGATGTTTTGTGTCATAAAGACCACAAATTAGGCGCAGCATCAAAAATGCTAGAAGGTTTTGAATCTCAGTTTGATGGAACAGCCGTAGAACGTCTTTTGAAAGAAGATGCTATCGTTATTGGTCGCCAAAACTGTGACGAATTTGCGATGGGTTCTTCCAATGAAAATTCTGCTTTTGGAGCTGTAAAAAATGAAATTGGTAAAAACCGAGTTCCGGGAGGAAGTTCTGGAGGTTCTGCTGTGGCAGTTCAGGCAGGAATGTGTATGGTTTCTTTGGGTTCTGATACAGGTGGTTCGGTGCGCCAACCTGCTGCTTTTTGTGGAATTGTTGGTCTGAAACCGACGTATTCACGTATTTCTCGTTATGGTCTGATTGCCTTTGCATCATCGTTTGATAGCATCGGAATTTTTGCAAATAATGCTGCTGATGTTGCTATTACACTAGAAGTTATTGCTGGAAAAGATGATAATGACAGTACAGTTTCTCAAAGAGAAGTGCCAAAATACTCAGAATTATTAAAGCAAGACTCAGAAAGTAATAAAAAGCCAAAAATAGCTTATATCAAAGAAACTTTGCATTCTGAAGGATTAAGCGAAGAAATAAAAGCTGCAACGATTGCCAAAATTGAAAAGCTAAAAAGCGAAGGATACGAAGTAGAAGAAGTAGATTTTTCTCTTTTAAAATATGCTTTACCGACGTATTATATTTTGATTACGGCAGAAGCAAGTACAAACTTGTCAAGATATGATGGCGTTCGTTATGGTTTCCGTAGTCCGAATGTTACGGATTTGGAATCTATGTACAAAAAAACACGTACAGAAGGTTTTGGTAAGGAAGTCAAGCGCAGAATTATGTTAGGAACATTTGTTTTGAGCGCAAGTTATTACGATGCTTATTTTACGAAAGCACAAAAAGTAAGACGTAAAATACAAGAAGCAATGAAGGAATTATTTACAAAATATGATTTCATTATCTCTCCAACAACACCTACAACAGCTTTTGAAATTGGAAAATACGAAGGAGAAACGGTAGAGCTTTACTTAGCTGATTTATTTACTGTTCCTGCTTCTGTGGTCGGAATTCCTGCGATTTCTATTCCAAACGGAACAGACAAAGAAGGTTTGCCTATCGGACTACAAATAATGGGAGATTATTTTTCAGAAGATAAATTATTGGCTTTTGCTGATGAGATGATGAAGTAAATTTATAAATCCTCGTTGACGGTTCAGACCTCAACGACGGTTTACATATAATAGAATTTCTAAAAAATCGTTTAAGTAATTACTTGAACGATTTTTTTATGCTATCATTTTCTAAAAAAAAAACTAAATAAATGAGAAATATTTTTGTGCTTATAGTTTTCTTTTTTGTGTTTGTTTCTTCTTCTGCTTGTCCATATACAAACCAACTCAAATTATTTCCTGTCGGAACTTACAGCAACATGATTATTTCTGTTGATGTAGAAGTTTCAAAAGCATTTGCTAGAGATATTGGTAAAAAATATAATTTGAAAATAGCTGATAGCATGAAGTTTGGAGAAGGTTTTTTCTTAGATATTCGTTTATCTGTATATGATTTGGATCAAAATCTGATTTCTTCAAAAGTCATAGATTCTACTTATTCAGTTGGGAGAAGTTATGTAAAAGAATTGAGTGAAAACTATGAAAAAGCAGTAAAATTGATTTTAAAAGAATATCCTACCATCGAACTTTTTGAAGTAAAATATCTGTCCTTTTGTGATTTTCAGAAAGATTGTAATTATCTGAATGTGCAGCATGATAGCCTTACAAAAATAACAAGTCTTAATTATCAAAAGAAAAAATATAATTTAGCAGTTTTTAAAGACAAGAAAAATTATTATCTCAATGATAGTTATTTAGAATATCCTGTTCCTTATTTTGCTATTAGCTCAATTAGAGTTTATGAAACTAAAAAAATAAAATTAATTATTGCTCATTTAGGAACAGAAGAAAATTTACCTGTCTTAGCAAATCTTCCTAGAAAAGAATATAAAAATGAAGAAATTGATTATTCTTTTATTAAAACGTTTGTTTATCAAGAACCTGTTAATCATCATGGAGAGGGAATTGATGTATTTTTTTCTATTGTAAAATAATTTTATTTTTTATCATTATCTTGCCGTTTTCGATGTCTCATCGACGACATAGAGCAACACACAGAAATTTATGATAAGAAAACCTTCCAAAAAGCTGTCAAAACAAGCATACCTAAAGAAAAAGGAAGTAAATATTTCCAACACATTGTCATTAGTTGGTCGACACGAAGGCGAGGAAAACTCCAACGAATCCACATCTGAATAAGCATAAAAATAATAGTTTTGCTCATCAGCCAAAAGAAAGACCATAGATAAGACGAAAAATGTCCAATTTCTCCACTTGTATAATTAGCTAACTCAAAATTCCCAATATTAGGAAAAGGACTATTCCAACCTCCAAAAAATAAAATACTTGTCAGAAGTCCTATCAAAAGCATCATTCCATATTCAGCCAACATCAAAAATGCCCAACGCATTCCTGAATATTCCGTTTGAAAACCTGCTACAAGTTCTGATTCTGCTTCTGGAATGTCAAAAGGTGTTCGATTGGCTTGTGCAAGTCCAGAAATAAAGAAAATTAGAAAGACAATAAAGAAAAATGGCATTGAAATGATATTCCAAGACAAAATTCCTCCAATAGTTTGAGTTTCTATATTTAAAAATGAAATGCCAAATAAATAGGTCGTTTTTTCTGCAAAAATTCCTTGTATCTGACTAATTTCTTGTAAATCTAAAGAACCATTCCAAACGACCACACACAAAATAGAAAGTCCTAGAGGAAGTTCATACGAAACCATTTGAGCCAATGAGCGAACAGATCCATACAATGAAAATTTATTGCTAGAAGCCCAACCAGCCATCAAAATTCCGATGACATCTAAAGCTACAATGCCTAGCCAAATCAAAATACCTAAAGGCATTTCAGTCTCAGAATTTGCTGTAAAGGGAACAAGCGCAAAACCTGCAAAAACAGCCATAAAAACTAGAACAGGAGCAAATTTGAATAAGAATTTATTTGTAGAAGAAGGAATAATATCTTCTTTAAAAAGTAGTTTGATTACATCAGCAAACGTTTGTAAAAGACCGTATTTTCCTGTTTCAGTAGGACCAATACGGTCTTGTATGAAAGCAGAAACTTTACGTTCTATATACACACCAACAAGTGTGTTAAATAAAATTAGAGAAAGTGTAAGAAATATTAGGAAAGTAATAGTCATACTATTATATTTGATAGTAATATAAAGAAAGTGAATTGATTTATCTATATTTAGGTGATAATGTATATAATCAAAACTTTATTTCAAAAAAGCTGTGTTTATCAGAATTTTATTCTTGTTAGTAGGTTTTTAAAGAAATGTTAATATATTAGTGATTCATTTATAAAATTATCAATTCTTATTTTACAGTAACTACAAAATTACACACAAACCTCCAAAAACTTTTATTTTATGAACAAAAGATACCGTTTATTTGCGATTGCCTTTTTATTTTGCTTTTGTATTTTTGGTAATTTCTTCCTAGCCAAAGCGCAAGTAGATACAGGCGATGTCATTGCACCTGATGAAGAAGAAGAATTTAGTATGGATGGCTTTGAAGAAGCTGATGATACAGTCATTAAAAAATATTGTAATAATAAAATCAATAACTTAAATCCGACAACTCTTGTAGGTTTGAGTTATGATTTTATGTTTGGGGCAGAACTAGAATCTCAAAATCCAGAAGATTCTTCTGCTTTTAATTACAAATCTCCTATCAGTCTAAATCATGGTATTCGTTTAGATGCTAATATTCCTTTAGTTTCAAAAAGTAATATTATCTTGAACGCTACTTTTTCATATTGGGAAAGCCAGTATAATTTTGATCAAGTAGATACTAGAGATGCTTTGGCTGTTTCATTAAATAACAATCCACTTCGTACAGCTACGTTAGGAGTTTTAGCTTTCAAGCCTCTTGATGAAAAACATTTTCTTATATTTCAAGCTGCTACTTCACTCAATGGAAATTATAGTATAGGAACGTATGATGCTGGAGAAGTAGAACCTGATTTTGGCAAAATGAAATATACAGCTTCTCTTCTTTATGGTTGGAAGAAAAGTGATAATCAAAATATAGCTATCGGAGTTACTCGTACTTATCGTGGTGGTCGTTTGCTTCATATTCCTATTTTCCTTTGGAACAAAACATTTAATAACAAATGGGGAATGGAACTATTATTGCCTGCTCGTGGTGGACTTCGTTATAACTTCTCTGCACTATCTTCAATTAATTTTGGCTATGAGCTAGAAGGACAAAGCTACCTTCTTCAAAACTCACCAGGTAATGATCTTTTTGCTACAAATAATTATGAGCTAAGAAAATCTGAAATTCGTGGTCGTATTATGCTCAATCAAGCACTTTCTAGCTTTATTCGTTTGAATATTCAAGCTGGTGTAGCTCCTGCTTATCGTTTTGATTTAGAAGATGATGGTAGTAATGATGGTAATCAAGTTTCTGTGGGAAGTCTTGGTTTGCCAATGTATTTTCGTATTGGACTTAATTTTGTAAGTCCTTAATTGCTAGATGATTAAACTCAAAAAAACTCTTGAAAATATATTTCATCGAAAAGGCATAGTTTTTGAATTTTTACTATATAAATAGTAAAACTATTGCTTTAAATAGCAAAACAATCTCTTGTATATAAAAGATTAATTGCAATTTTATTAAAACCTATTCAGACAACACTTTAATTTAAACTTCATTATGAAAACACTTCATATCTTATTTGTAGCTCTTTTTGCTTCTTTATTTGTTTTGACAAGCTGGACAGCAGCCGAATTTTACTCTCCTACACAAGATAGCCCAGGAGATATTTTGATAGGTGATTGGCAGCCAAGCGATAAACGTTCTGTTATTCGTATTTCTAAAGGAGAAGCTAGTAAAGGACAAGATGTAAATAAATACTACGGTCGTATTGTATGGCTAATAGAGAAAAACAATCCAGACGGAACACCTCGTTTAGACATCAACAATCCAGATGAATCAAAGCATTCTGATAAAATATTAGGAATGACAAATATGAGAGATTTGGAATTTGTAGGTGATAAAGATGATTTAGTTTGGGAAAATGGAAATATCTATGATCCTAAAAATGGTTCTGATTACAGCTTTGAAATGACGATGAATAAGAAAAATACAAACCTTGTTGATGGACGTGGTTATATTGGTGTTTCTATGTTTGGTCGTACTGATACATGGAAACGTTTAGTTAAGAAAGGAAAATAACCTTTTTCTTTTCTAAGACAAAATACTCTTTCTATATCACTTAGAAAGAGTATTTTTTTTGAATTATACTAAAATAAAAAATATTTCCCTCAACTATTTCTCATTGAAGAATTTTACTTGCACACTTCTTCTCATCAAGATATGCGAATAGATAGACACAAGTATAGAATCGTATGCTAGTAAAAGGAAAAATAAATATCTAATATTGGTATTATCTAAACTGTAATCGTGTCACTTACTATGAATAAGAGTATTGAATTTGTAGTGAAACTCTTATCTCAAAATATATTTATACATTTTCAGGCAAGATAGCATAACAGTATAATATACTTTATATAAAAAAAGCCATTCTCAATAAATTGAAAATGGCTTTTTCTTTTGTATAAATTTCTCTGATATTATTCTTCTCCTTTAGAGGCTGCATAATAGATTTTGAGAGCTTCTGTTTCACGAAGTTCTTCACGAATATCTATTACAACTCCCATATCCAAACCAACATCGCCTTTTATAGCTACACGAAAACGATTTTTATCTACTTCGGGTACGTTTGCCATAGACTCCACTGCAAACTGTTGAATTTGATCTAAGTTGATGAATACATCATTTACTTGAATACGAGGTGCTGTACCAAATTGATCTGCTTCTTTTGGTTTACCAATATAAATATTAGCTACCAAATTGGCTTTTTCCATTTTCTGTACTTGGTTTGCTTGTGGCAAAAGTACGTTTACTTTAAGCGTATTTTCTCTCATTACAGTCGAAACCATAAAGAAGAAAAGTAACATAAAGATAATGTCTGGCAAAGCAGAAGTAGGTATCTCTGGATTCGGTTTCGGTTTCTTTTTAAAAGGCATGCTATTTCTAGTTTAGAAATGGTATTTCTGTGTATTCTTTGGTTATTTATTAAGCTAGTTATTGTGCTCCTCCACTACCTGTTGGCTCTGCATCAGATACATTTAGAGGATACTTATCTTTAGCTAATTTATAACGGTCTTTATTTACTTGTGTATCCTGTCTTGAAATTTCTAAGAAATCTTCAACAGTAATTTTTTCACCTAATTCTTTGGTCAAATATTCTGCTCTAAGTTCGTTATAGCCTTGTAAAATTTCATCTAAAACAGTTAAGTAAGTTGTATAATCTGTACCTCTGTCTGTTTTGATTGAAATAATGGCATCTTTTGGACTTACAGAAAGTTCAGGATCAACACCGTAATTATTTACATGTGCTTTTATTTCCTTTTTTATCTGACTCATTTTACCTTCTTCTCCTTCAATAAGCAATTCATTGCTAGAGTTAATAATAACTTTATATACATTTCGCTTATTGAGTTCAACTGGAGGAACTTCTCCTTCAGGCTTAGGTGCTAAATCTCTATAAACTCCTTTTTCGGAAGCAATACGTGTAGTTACTAAGAAAAAGATAAGTAATAGAAAGGCTATATCTGCCATCGAACTGGCATTTACGCCTACATCGTCACGTTTTTTCTTTCCCATAATAAAATTTTCTTATTTAAATGAACGGCTTACTTCTCCAAAAATAGCTCCTACAAAAGCGACTGCAATCATAACATAGGTCATAATGAGTACGCCTCCAATATATTTTGCACCTTCTGCACTCATTTCTTCATCTGTTGTTTTTACGGCTGTTGCATCAGCAAAAGCATAACAAATAAAGAATACAACGACTAAAACTCCTAATGAAATAGCAATTTTAACAAGTGCTTTTGGGTCTTGAGTAACTGTATAAACTAAAGGAAGTACAATGGCTGCAATCATTGCAAAACCAACAAGTACATAAGAGAGAGGAATAAACCAATCTGCAACTGCATTACCTGTAATTTGTTCTTCTACCTTTGTAGGTAGTTGTACTTTGTCCATAAGGTCATCAGTAATGTCTGTATAACCTTTTTCTTCTACAGCTTGCTTCTTTGCTAATTCTTTTTGTGCAGGATAGCCCGAACAGCCATATACACCAAAAGCAACAAATAAAACGACAACGATACCGTAGATGATTAAAGAAAGATATTTTTGCATAATTCTTTTTATCTAATTTTTATCTGAGTATTCTAGTAAATTGTTAATAAATTGATTTCTAAGTGATTTGATAGTTTTAAAAACTATTTATACAAAACCTTAAAATAGAATAGGTGTATTAGTTGTATAGAGTATATACTAATAGTAACACACCTATTTTTACTTTAATTCTTTCTTAACTAATTACTTAGAAAGGTCATGTTTGATAAGCAAATCTACAAGAGAAATAGAAGCATCTTCCATATCTGTAACGATTGAGTCAATTTTAGAAACACAATAATTATAAAAGATTTGAAGAATTACGGCTACAATAAGACCACCTACTGTTGTAAGAAGTGCTACCTTGATACCACCTGCTACTAATGAAGGTTGAATATCACCTGCTGCTTGGATAGCATCAAATGCACCAATCATACCGATTACTGTACCCATAAACCCAAGCATTGGAGCAAGAGCAATAAAGAGTGAAATCCAGATAAGTCCTTTTTCTAACTTGCTCATTTCTACTGAACCAGAAGACATAACTGTTTTTTCTACGATTTCAATACCACGATTAGCACTCATAAGACCTTGTGCAAAAATATCAGCAATAGGGCCACGAGTAGCAGCACAAACTTCTTGCGCTCTAGAAACACCACCTTCACGGAGAGCATCTTCTACTTTAGCCAATAATTTGTCTTTATTTGTACTAGCAAGGTTAAGAACAATAATACGTTCAATAGCAACTGCAAGACCGATAATTAAACAGATAAGTACCAATGACATAAATTGCCATCCACCTTCAATAAACTTTTCTTTGATAGCTTCGTGAGTTGTTTGTTCTGGAACAAGTGCAGCAGCAGCAGCGTCAGCATCTGCTTTTACTTTTGCAGCAGCAGCTTCTTCTTCCATTTTTTGTACGTTGGCAATAGAATCATTTACTCTATCTATAGAGTCTTGATTTACCATCATTTCGCTGTCGTCTTGAGCGTGCGTTGTACCAATAGCGAAAAAGCAGATTAGGGCAAGCAGAGAAAATAATTTTTTCATATTAGTCTGAGTGATTTACGGAGTAAATAATCTTATAGGTTAAGATATTAGGTTTAGCAGTTTGGGCTAAGGGTGTAAAATTAAAATTGACAATAAATTAAACTAAAATTAAATAGACTTTATTATTCATTTAGAATAGTGAGTGATTCAATTTTAACTTATTAAGTAAAACAATATTTGACAAAGTAATAAAATTTCAATCAAAAAAAATAATGTTTTCAGTTGCAACAAAGATTTTTGCTGAAAAATTATTTTAGAATTAACACAAACTATAAAATTCTATTACTACAAATGTTTCAGCGTTTTGTAATTTCACAAAATACAATTGAAACTAGCAATAGTAGATTAAGAATACATTTTATGTCCTAAAAGTAACATTTTAGTTTGAGATAATCAAAAAAAAATAATTTAAGCATAAATTAGTGTTCCTAATACATCTATTTTATAGATTTTTTGTTTTTGCAGAGAGGAAGGGATTCGAACCCCCGATGCCCTTTTGGGGCATACTCGCTTTCCAAGCGAGCTCCTTAAGCCACTCGGACACCTCTCTAAAGTTTATCTATTTTTGAGTAAAGTATCTTTTATTCTTTATTCTATCTACAAATAAATTAAGAAAAAACACGGTATGCAAATTTTATTTCATTTTTTTTGATAATATATCCAAACTTATTTTAATAATATGCGTATAAGCATTTTTTATCTTCAAAAAATGTTCAAAATCAAAACTTTATCAAAAAAAAATATCAATACATCTATATTTGCTGCACTTTGAAGAGAAACAAGGTTTGAGAATCTATCAAAATCATGTATTTTGTGCTTAATTAGGCTTTTCTACAAATCTATCAACACTTAGGAAATGATTTTATTTTCCTTTATATCAACTGCACTTGGAGAACAACTTAGATATACAAACAAAAAAAATAGAAGATTCGATTAAGATTGATTTGAACACTTCGAAAAGTGGACAAGGCTCAAAGAGAATCTACAAACGCCCTGAACTTCCTATTACAGCTGTTTTGGGAAGTGCTTTTCTTATATACGGTATTCTTTACCATGCTGCTGCATTTGCTGTTTTGGGAGCTGTCTTTTCTTATGATAGAAGTAGTAGTGAAACAACTATTTTAATGAATATTCGGGATATTAGTTACATTGTTTTTACAATTGTAGGAGCTATCATTGTTCCTCGTTGGTCTGCTCGTAATATAATTGTTGCTTGTTTATCATTAATGGCAATTTGTGCTATTGCTGTATCTTTTCAAACTCACAACTTTGCATTAGCTGAATTTTTATTTTTCTTAACAGGAGGGTCTTTTGCGCTTGTTCGTTTGGCTGCATACTGGCTTCTTAGTTTAGAATCAAAGAAGAAAGGACAACATGCAAGGCGAATAATGCACTTAGAAGGAATGTACTTACTGGGAGTTGCTCTTAGTTATATTCTCTTTTTACCTTATATTCAAGATATTGATTCTTCTTGGACTCAAGCCTATTGGATTCTTTTGCCTTTTTTGGCTATTGCTATTGGTTTTCAGTTTTTACATTATCATTATCCTTTACGTTCTATTCCAGAATCGTGGAAAAATGAGTTTCGTCATGCTCGTAAATCACTGAATGGTTTATTAATTAATTCTATTCTTTTACTTTCCATTTTTTGTGTATTTATTGCGTCTATTATTTATGTTCATTTTGAAGAATGGGCAAATGTTTTTGCAGTCAAACTTATAGATTTAAAAAATAGACAATTTTATGATTTAGGAGCTTTAGCTATTATTTTCTTAGTGATGGCAATTAGTCGTTTACTTATTGGAACTCTTTTACAACGAGCAGGACGTTTTATGATTTTTGTTTTTTGTGTTGTAGGATTTATGTGTTTGGTGCTTTGGAATGGAGATATTTTTAGTAGTCAGACTATTTATCCTGCGTCTGTTTTCAATGATATTTCACCTTATTCATTGCTTCTCCCAGCAACAGCCTTTTTCTTAGCCCCTATTTTGCCTTTGATTTATGCTGTAGTAATTACACAAGCTTCAGAAAGACAGCAACCTCTTGTAATTGGGCTTTTATTAGGAGTAACAATGTTAGGCAAACTTTTATTTACTTCTCTTTCTGCTAAATCGTATAAATATTTTGTAGATTATACAGCTTTTTATTTGATACTAATTCCTCTTGCATTGCTTTTAGTTTTGTTTTTCTTGGCATATTCGGATTTAAGTAGAGACTCAAGACTATTCCATAGAAAAAAAAGAAAATCAAATAAATCTAAAAAGACTAGAAGGACAATAAAACGTAGATTTAAAGCTATCAAAAAGGAAGAAAAGAAAAATGAAGGTTTAGATGAAGATTTGGAATGGATAGATGAAGAAGAGAATGAAGATATATGATAATCTTCTCAATTTATTGTGATACTATTTTTATAAAATATGAGATTATTGTTAAAATTATTGTCTGGGGTATTTGTTATCTTGAAAGATATTTTTATTAAATATTAATTCGACAACATCAACATTGTTTCGTAAAGACCTAAATATATAAACTATGATTAACCTTTCTGTTATTTTAGAAGATAGTGCTAGAAAGTTTCCCAACAAGGACGCTTTTATTTTTATGGACAAACATTTCAGTTATAGCCAAATAAATGCTGCTGCTAATCAAGTGGCAAATGGTTTGGTGAGAAATGGAATAAAAAAAGGCGATAGAGTAGCCCTAAGTTGTTTGAATTTACCTTTTTTTCCTATTGCTTATTTTGGTATTCTTAAAGCTGGAGCTATTGTAGTTCCACTTTCAGTGTTATTAAAAAGAGATGAAATTGAGTATCATTTGAAAGATTCTGGAGCGAAAGCCTATTTCTGTTTTGAAGGCACTGCTGAGCTACCTATGGCTGTTGAAGGTAAAACAGGATTTGATGCTACCACTAGCTGTGAACAATTCTATGTAATTACGGGAAATCCAGCTGCTCCTTCTCCTATTGAAAATACAAAAACTCTAGGTTCATTAATGGCTAATCAGTCACCGATTTTTGAAAATATACAAACTTTAGCAGATGATACAGCCTTAATTATTTATACTTCTGGTACTACTGGAAAGCCCAAAGGTGCTGAATTATCGCACTCCAATCTGATACATAATGCTATGCTTTCTTCAGATATTACAGACTTAAATCGTGATGACAAACAACTTATTGTTCTTCCATTGTTCCACATTTTTGCTATGACAGTATTGATGAATGCTGGATTGTATAAAGGGGCTACTAGCGTACTCTTACCTAGATTTGATGCCGAAACTGTATTAGAATTAATGCAAAAACATACTGTAACCGTTTTTGCAGGAGTTCCGACTATGTATTGGGGATTACTCAATTATGAAAATACTAATTTTGACTTAAAGGCAATAGCTAAAAATCTCAAAACATGTGTTTCTGGTGGTGCTGCATTACCAGTAAATGTATTAGAGGAATTTGAGGCAAAATTTGAAGTGCCAATATTAGAAGGGTATGGAATGTCAGAAGGTTCTCCAGTTGTTACTTTTAACCAAAAAACTGTTGGTAAAAAAGCTGGTTCTGTTGGTACTCCTGTCTGGGGTGTGGAAGTGAAAATAGTAGATGAAAATGATAACGAAATGCCAATCGGAGAAAAAGGAGAGCTTATTTACCGAGGACACAATGTAATGAAAGGTTATTTTAATAGACCTGAAGAAAATAAAGTAACACTGAAAAATGGCTGGTTATATTCTGGGGATGTTGCAATAAAAGATGAAGATGGCTTTTTCTTTATTGTTGATCGGACAAAAGAAATGATTATTCGCAAGGGACTAAATGTATATCCTAGAGAAGTTGAAGAGGTAATAATGAAACATCAAGCAGTATCAATGGTAGCAGTAATAGGTGTGCCAAATGATGAATCAGGAGAAGAGATAAAGGCATGTGTAGTAGTGCATAAAGGAAAAGAAGTTTCAGAAGAAGAACTAATAGCTTATACTAAAGAGCATATTGCAGCGTACAAATATCCACGCATTATTGAGTTTATGGAAACACTACCTATGAGTGCCACAGGAAAAATATTAAAGAAAGAATTGAGTTAATATTCACTATTCTAGGACTAAAATATTTTCCATAAAAAAAGACTTGCCAAACTGACAAGTCTTTTTTACAAGTGTTATGAGGTTGCGAGCGGATTCGAACCGCTGTACACGCTTTTGCAGAGCGTTGCCTAGCCACTCGGCCACGCAACCTTTTTATTTTGCACTCTCTAAAATCTGTGTTTTAGAGAATGCAAACTTACGAATCTTAATTGATTTTGCAAAGTAAAAGTTCATTTTTATCAAAAAATCTAATAAAAATATTTTTTCTTACTTGACTACTTCTCCAAACAAATCAAATTCTTCTACTTTATCTATCTTAACATTAGCAAAATCGCCTATTCGTAGATATACTTTTCTTGCATCTACCAAAACCTCATTATCTACTTCTGGCGAATCAAATTCAGTTCTGCCAATAAAATAATTGCCTTCTTTTCTATCAATAAGGGTTTTATAAATCTTGCCTATTTTTTCTTGATTGAGTTCTAAAGAAATGCCTTGTTGGATTTCCATAATCTCAGCAACACGTTCTTGTTTTTCTTCTTCACTTAAAGTATCAGGCATTGAATGCGAATGTGTGTCTTCTTCATGAGAATAAGAAAATACGCCCAATCTATCAAAACGCATTTTTTCTACAAAATCTAATGTTTCTTCGTGGTCTTCTTGTTCTTCATGGGGGTGTCCTGCAATAAGTGTTGTACGAATAGCAATTTCAGGCAATTTCTGACGGATAGAATCAATTAACTCCTCTGTTTTTTCTCTTTTAATTCCTCTACGCATTGCTTTCAAAACTTTGTTCGAACCACTTTGCAAAGGAATATCTAAATAATTACAGATTTTTTCATGCGCTTTCATTGTATCAATGATTTCTATCGGAAAGCCTGTTGGATATGCATAATGCAAACGAATCCATTCAATTCCTTCAATATCAGCTAATTTTTCTAAAAGCTCAGATAAAGCTCTTTTTCTATAAATATCAATTCCGTAATAGGTTAATTCTTGTGCAATCAACATAATTTCTTTTGTACCTCTTGCAGCCAAGTTTTTAGCTTCTTGTACTAATTCTTCCATCGGACGAGAAACATGTTTTCCACGCATCAATGGAATGGCACAAAACGAACATGCTCTATCACAACCTTCTGAAATTTTGAGATAAGCAAAATGCTGAGATGTTGTGGTAAGGCGTTGCCCTAAAAGTTCATGCTTATAATCGACATTGAATCTATTGAGGATTAAAGGCATATCTAACGTACCAAACCAATCATCAACTTCTCCAATTTCGCTAGAAAGTTCGTCTTTATAACGATGCGACAAACAACCCATAACATATAATTTATCAATTTCGCCTCTTCCTTTTGCTGCTGCGTAATCTAAAATTGTATTGATAGATTCTTCTTTTGCTTTTTCTATAAAACCACACGTATTGATAATAATAACATTTGGCTCTTCAACTTTCTTTTTGGTTTCTAACTGATGATGAGCATCAATTTCATTTGCACGAAGTTGAGTAAGTATATTTTCAGAATCAACAAGGTTTTTTGAGCAACCTAATGTGATTATATTTACTTTATCTTTTTTGATTGTACCCGTTTTCATTTACTGTTATATTTTGGAAGCTAGTTTTATTTTCAAAAATAAAAAAGCTAATGGATTTGTCTTCTTTAGAAATAAGGATGCAAAATTACACAAAAAATAACAGAAAACATAAGTTATAAATTTTAAAATAAAATAATAAACACTTGATTTTCAGTAAGATAAATTATCTCTTTATGAAGAGACTTTCTTAAAAGCTTTTTAGTAGTTTGTACAGTAAATGAACAAAATAATACTTCAGCAAATAATTTATTGAAAGAAAAAAGGCAGGACAAAATGCCCTGCCCTTTAGTTTTCTCTAAACGATCTTTTATAACTTAGACAACTTCAACTTCTTTGAGTTCTCTTTTTAGTGTTTGTCCAAGAGGAGTTGCTGAAGCTGGATTTTGCCCTGTAATCAGTCTTCCATCAACTACTACTTTTGCTTCACCATTTGCAGCCTGATGAAACTTTGCACCACGCTGACGAAGTTTTGATTCTACCAAAAATGGAACTACATCTTCTAATCCTTGTTCTTTTTCTTCTGAATCAGTAAACGAATTGACATCTTTTCCATCTACTAAATAAGAGCCATCACTTAATTTTAGATTTACAAGAGCTGCTGCACCATGACAAATTGAAGAAATAATTCCTCCACTTTCATAAATAGTAGCTGCAATTTTTTGAAGTTCTTTGTTTTCTGGAAAATCCCAAACTGTTCCATGTCCACCTGCAAAAAATATTGCTTTATACTCAGATGGTTTAATATCTGATGGCTTTTTAGTATTTTCTATTTTTTCTCTATAGGTTGCATTTTCCCAAAAATCTTTGTTTATATCATCACTCAAGTCAAAGGCTGTTACTGGAGCTTTTCCTCCTTCTGGACTTACAAAATCCATTTCATATCCTGCTTGGTAGAGTTCTTTCCAAGGATGTGATACTTCGCTCAAATGATACCCTGTTTCTTTTCCTGTGTCACCAAGTTTTGCATGACTAGTAACTACAAATAAAATTTTTTCTTTTTGCTCTGCCATAATCTAATAAGTTGTTTAAAAAATGAATATTAAAAAATAGTTTAGATAAAAATATATTTTATGAGTCATAAAACAAGTCCTAAACTGTATTATAAAACACTTTTCTTATTGAATTGTTTGTGTTTTTTAGGGATTGTATATAATCTTATCATTTTTTAAAATTTAGGAATGAATATAAAAAACTGCTCGTATTTGTGTAATTTTGGATAATCTTTGCAATGCAAAACCATAAAAATAACTAGTTATAATGAAAAAAATACTACTACAATTGATTTTGGTGCTACTTTCTGTTTTTACTCTAACCTCTTGTTTTGAGCTTCGTGAAGAAGTGTATATCAAAAAAGATGGTTCAGGAACTTACTCACTTACTGTTGATTTAAGTGGACGCAAACAAGAAATTGCTATCACTACTTCGCTTACAGATTCCACACAAGAAGAAAAAAACTTTGTTGCCAATATTGAAAATGTAATTCAGAAAAGTAGTGAGAGTTTTTCTGAAATTGGAGGAATTACACACGTTGAATATACAACAGATTACGAAAATTACTTGACAGGTTTTAGCTTTGATTTTGATAACGTAGAATCACTTACGGCTGCACTTAATCAACTCAATACCGAACCTGCGCCATCAAAACCTGCTTTTGAATTCTCTAAGCGTACTTTTGAAAGAAATAATACACATTATCTCCAACCTCTTTTGGACAGAGCAAAAGAGAGACAGCAAACACCAGAAGACGAAGCCACAAAACGTTTTCAAGATTATGTCTTTGAGTCTGCTAACTATGTTTTTATTGTCAGAACAGAAGGTAAAATCAAAAAGTATTCAAATAAAAAAGCAATATATTCATCTGATGATAAAAATGAAGTAGTTCTTAATTACAGCTTTTCAGACCTTCTTTCTGGAAGAGCTAATTTGGATAATAAAATGAAAATTAGATAAAAATTTACTATGATTCCATTTTTTATAAAATTTCTTGCTCGTTTTCCTTTTTGGTTTTTATATAGAATTTCAGATATTCTTTTTGTGGTAGTTTATTATGGAAAATTATATCGAAAGCAAGTAGTTTTGGATAACCTATATCGTGCATTTCCTGAAAAAACACAGAAAGAGCGAGAACAAATTGCACGAGCTTTTTATAGAAATTTTTGTGATTTTATTATCGAAACACTAAAATCTTTTCATATTTCAAAAGAGGAAGTTGTTAGGCGAACTCGTCCGACTCCTGAGTCTTTAGAAATAGCTAAAACAGTTGCTAAAGACAAACAATCTATTATCGTTTTGGCAACACATCATTTGAGTTGGGAGTGGGTCAGTTTGTCGTGTTCAGTAGAATTGGAAACGATTGTGAAACCTATCTATAAAAGACTAGCCAATAAAAAAATTGATGAATTGATTTATGAAATGCGTTCACAATTTGGAGCAGTTCCACTAGAGATGAGAATTTCAAATAGAGAGATTATTAAGCCAACAGATGTTTCGGTAGGTTATGTTTTGGTAGGAGATCAAACACCAGCAGGAAATAATAGACAGTATTGGACTAATTTTTTTGGAAAGGAAGTGCCTTTTTTTGTGGGTGTGGCTCGTCTTGCGCCTCAATCTAATTTACCCATTTATTTTTTGAGAATTACGAAGCCAAAAAGAGGGCATTATTTATATTCTTTAGAATTAATGCGACAACCTCCTTATAACCCAGATGAGAGTGGAACAGACTTTTCTATTCTTGATGAGTATTCACAAAGAATAGAAGAAGCTGTTCGCAATTCTCCTGAAAATTGGCTCTGGACGCATAAGCGTTGGAAGCGAGTTAAAGAATAATTATAGAATTTGATAAATCAAATTACTACGTTTTGTAGCCATTTGATTTATCAAATTTGGTTACATTTTTAATGTGAGTGTAAACTTTCTTAAATATAAACAATACCAGAAAATAAAAGTTATAAAGTAAATTTCTAAACATTTTTTAAACTTTAAACTATACATTTTTCAAATTTACATTTATGGCACATTCTCATGATCATTCCAATTCTAATAAAAATCTAAAACTTGCTTTTTTTCTAAATGTTGGGTTTACCATTCTTGAACTTATAGGAGGCTATTATGTAAACAGTATAGCTATTATTTCTGATGCAATTCACGATTTAGGCGATAGTCTTTCTTTGGGAACAGCATGGTATTTGGATAACAAATCAAAACAAGAAGCAAACAAAGAATTTTCTTTTGGCTATGCTCGTTTCTCATTATTAGGAGCTTTAGTAAATAGTTTAGTATTAATTGGTGGTTCTATATATGTTATTTATGAAGCTATCGGTAGGATTTTGAAACCTGAACATTCAGATGCTAATGGAATGATAGTTTTTGCAATTATTGGAGTAGCTGTTAATGGATATGCTGCTTGGAAAATGAGTGGAGGTAAATCGCTTAATGAAAAAGTAGTTTCTTGGCATTTATTAGAAGATGTTTTGGGTTGGGTGGCTGTTTTGATTGTATCTATTATTCTTAAATTTAAGGATATTCATTATTTAGACCCTGCTCTTTCTTTACTTATTACGGCTTATATATTGTGGGGAGTTACTCAAAGACTCAAAGAAACACTCTATGTATTTTTACAAGGAGTTCCTAAAGAAATTGATTTGCCAAAAATTGAACAAGAATTAAGAAAAATTGAAACTATTGATTCTTTGCATCATACTCATATTTGGTCTTTGGAGGGAGAACACCACGTTTTTACTACTCACGTAAAACTAAAAAATATAGATTCTTTTGCTCAAATTATAGATACAAAAAGCAAAATTAAAGAGTACATTAAAGATTATGACTTTCAACATTTTACTATTGAAATAGAACTAGATGAAGAAACCTGCGAACTAGCAAAAGAATGAAATAAATTTTGAGATTTTTAGATAAAATTATCATAAAAAAATCGTTTAAGTAACTACTTAAACGATTTTTTGATTTTGTATTTATTATACTTGATTCAAATTAATGTCCATGTTCAGCCGTTTCAGCCGAAGAAGCATTCAAATAATAGGCTCCTTTACTCACAAAAAGAAGTTCAGAAATTGATTTTTGGATTGAATTATCTTTAATTAAAAACTGAAATTCATTTTCATTTTGAGTATATATTTCTACTTCAATTTTTTCAAATTCTATTCCTTTCTCATTTTTTTCTTTTTGAACAAATACAAAAAACTGTCCCCCCTCCTGTATTAAGGCATCTTTCGGTAAAGTAGGACGATTTTGTCCTTTACTTTCAATCGTTACTTTTCCTAATGTTCCATCTCTAAGTACAAATGAAAGTTTTTGCTTTATTTCTGCGTGAAGACTTACCGTTTTTGTAATAGGTTCAATAGTATTTGAAATAGAATAAATAACAGCTTCGACAGGAGTAGAGTTTTGTGAATTATAAGAAATAAAGTTTACTTTTTGTCCTTCTTTTATCGCATCAACATCTTTCTCATACACCAAAATTTCGATATGTAAATGGTCTTCGTTCAAAATTTCTACGATAGATTTGTTTGCATCAACAAATTCTCCCAACTGTCCGACAATATTATGTGTCATTCCTGAAATAGGCGCAAGAACAGGAAAAGAGGCAGAAATAGTATTTGACTTCGTGCTTAAATTTATAAGTCTGAGTTGTGCTTCTAAACCTTCTTTTTGTGCTTTTGCCATCTCTAATTCAGCTTGAGCTTGTTGCACAATTTTTTCAGTAGTAGCATCTTTCATTTGCAAATTTTTCTGACGTTCCAAATCGGATTGTAACATTGTCAGACGTGCCGAAACAGTCAAATATTCTTGTTGCATTTTGAGTGCTTCTGGATTTTCAAGAATGGCTATTACTTGTCCTTTTTTGACATAATCGCCTTCATGAATCAAAATTTGCTTTATTTTTCCACCCAAAACACTTCCTACTAAGGCTTTATTTTGTGGTGGCAAATGAACTGTTCCTGTTGCTTCAATAATTTTTGGAATTGACTTTGAAGAAATAGTATCTATCTTAATTCCTAATTTTCGAATTTGTTCAGTTGTAAAAAATACATGATCATCATCTTCTTGATCTTCTTTTACACTACCGTTTTCTTCGTTGCCATGTAGGTCTTCATTATGATCTTCATGTGCATGTGTCGCATCTTTTTCACAACTTCCAAATAAGAAGATAAGGCAAATTAGCAAAGTTGAATATATGATTTTAGTTTTCATTTTTTTATATTTTATAAACCTCAACGAGGGCTTTAGCCTCGTTGACGGTTAAGGTTTTTTTTATTATTAAAGAGCATTTTCTAAACAGGGTTAAAACCCTGTTCTATTGAAGAAAATACTTCTAGAATTATGAATTGGACAGGGTTTTAACCCTGTTTTTATTATTAGCTTTAATTATTGAGAAATTCCCACATCGCTAATGTGCTATTGAAATTTTCTTGCGTTTCAAGATAAGAAAGTGAAGTTTGCAGTGTCTGTTGTTGAATTTGAACAAGTTGCAAAACTGAAATTTCGCCTTCTTTATATCTAATTTGGGCTAAATTAGTAAGTTCTTTGGCTTGTGGAAGTTGCTGCTTTTGATAGCTTTCCAAAATCGTTTGAAGGTTTTGTAATTTCATCAAAACAGCCTTTTTTTCTTCCGAGATCGCATTTTTTTGATACGCTAACTCATTTTGAGCTTGTACTTCTTTGATTTTGGCAACTTGAATTTTTGAATTGTATTCTCTCCAAACCAAAGGCACAGAAAATCCTGCTTGAAAAGCATTATAAATACCAACTTCGCCATCAAAAGTAGGAGAAGAATAACCAAGATGTAACTCAGGCATTGCTTTGCTGCGTTCGACTGCAATTTGTGTTTGAGCTAGATTTGTTTGTACTTCAAAATAATTAATCATTGAATTAGAAACAGAAGAATCTGAAATAGTTAAGTTTGAAATAACTTGATTTAAATTCTTAATTTTTAGGAAAGACAATTCGTTTTGAGCTAATTTTTGCAAATCATGAAAAACCATTTTTAAATCACTTTCATTAATCGTTTTCAAATTTAGAAGTTGTAAACGCTGATTTTGTGCTGTCAAAAGTTCCATTTTATTGGTTTGTCCTGCCTGTGTTTGTGCTGAAGTGATTCTCTCAACTGTTTTCCACAAACTATCTTGTTTTTGTAAAAGAATATTTTTTTGAGAAAGAAAGACAAGTTTGTAATACAACTGACTAATCTGATTTTTAAGAACATTTTTTTGATAATTCAGATTGGCTTCTGCACTCATTTCTTGTGCTTGAAAGGCTTTTTTGTTTGCCGAAATCGAACCAATAGGATTAAAATTTTGAGTAATAGTAACCATTATGTCACGATTATAACTACTCTGAACATTTCCATATTGAAGAGAAATATTCGTTTTTGGAACAGAAAAAGCTCCTTTTTGCTGACTGATTGCGCTTTCAATATCTAGTTTATTGTTTTGTAATAATCCATTATTTGAAAAGGCAATGTCAATGATTTTATCTAAAGAAGACGTTTTTAAAGAATCCGTTTGTGAAAAAACAGGAAACTGAATCAATAGAAAAAATGATAGTAATATTATTTTTGATGGTTTCATTTTATTTATATTTTATGTAGCTGACAGTTTCCAACTGTCAGAAGTATATATTGCGTATTTTATAAAATAATTTTAGACGTTTTTAATAAACGACAGTTGGAAACTGTCGGCTACTTATTTTTTCCTTTCCTCCAAAAATCCATACAAAATAGGAAGTACAATCAGCGTCAAAACAGTTGCTGTCAAAAGTCCACCAATCACAACAGTTGCAAGAGGTTTCTGAACTTCTGCACCTGCTGCTGTGGAAATTGCCATTGGTAAAAAACCCAATGCAGCCGTTAGGGCAGTCATCAAAACAGGTCTTAGACGGTCTTTTGTGCCTTGAATGATTCGTTCCTTTAATGGTAATGTTGGGTCTTCTTTTTTAAGGTCATTAAAACGAGCAATCAACACAATTCCATTCAAAACAGCTACACCAAAAAGAGCAATAAAACCAACTCCAGCCGAAATACTAAACGGCATATCACGCAAATGCAACGCCCAAACGCCACCAATGGCAGAAAGTGGAATAGCCGTGAAAATCAAAGTAGCCTGTTCAAGCGAACCAAACGTAATAAAAAGAAGGGCAAAAATCATAAGCAACGCAACAGGAACAGCAATCATCAGACGAGCTTTTGCAGCTTGTAAATTTTCAAATTGTCCTCCATACATAACCAAATAGCCAGAGGGTAATTTAATTTGAGTATCAATTTTTTCAGAAAGCTCATTGACTAAAGATTCTACATCTCGCCCTCTGACATTGATTCCGACGGTTAGTTTTCGCTGTGTGTTTTCTCTTGAAATCTGTGATGCGCCTTCAATTCGCTTAATTTTAGCAACTGTATTTAAAGGAATTTGTTGAATAGTAGCTATATCATTTGTCGTAGAAGGAATGGAAATAAATAGATTTTCTAGCGTTTCGGGTTTATTTCTATCTTTTTCAGACAGACGAACCACCAAATCAAAACGCTTTTCGCCTTCGTAAATCGTACCTGCATAACCACCTGCAAAAGCCGTTTCGACAAGACGATTTGCCTCATCAATCGTAACGCCATATTGTGCTAGTTTTTGTCTATCGTACTGAACAACATATTGAGGAAGTCCGACAATCTGCTCTACTCGCACATCTCCAACACCTTCAATTTTTTCTGAAAGTGCGCCTATTTGTTGTCCATATTTATAGAGTGTATCCAAATTTTCTCCAAAAAGACGAACTGCAATATCTGATTTATCGCCTGCAATAAGTTCATTAAAACGCATTTCGATAGGCTGCATAAAATCAAAACTTGCATTAGGCAAAACAGATAGTTTTTCTTTCATCTTTTCGATGAGTTCTTCCTTGGTATCTGCGCTGACCCATTCACTTTTGTCTTTTAGTAAAACCATTACATCACCTCTTTCAATAGGCATTGGGTCGACAGGAACTTCTGCCGTTCCTAGTTTAGCAACCACTCCACGCACTTCTGGGAAATTTTGGAGTAGTATTTTTTCGGCTTCTGTTGCTGCTTTTATGCTTTCTTCTAAAGAACTTCCAGAAGGTAAAGCCATTTCTACGGCAAAATCTCCTTCATCTAAAGTAGGCATAAATTCACCTCCCATTTGTAGAAAAACATACAAACTAATTGCGAAAAAAAGAATTGAAATAACTACAATACTTTTTCCAAACTGTAATGATTTTTCAAGAATAGGTTGATAAATATTTTCGGCAACTTGCATAATTGAATTTGAAATTCGTTCTGCAAAACTGTGTTTTTCTTTTACATTTTTGGATAAAAGCCAAGCTGACATCATCGGAACATACGTCAAAGACAAAATAAATGCTCCCAAAATAGCAAAAATAACAGTTTCTGCCATCGGTTTAAACATTTTTCCCTCAACACCTGTAAGAGCCAAAATAGGTAAGTAAACGATTAGAATGATAATTTCTCCAAAGGCTGCCGATTGTCTAATTTGTAGAGAAGAATCCAAAACGGCATTATCCATTTGCTGCGAAGTGAGTTTTTGACCTTTGTGTTTTTTGTATAATTGATGGACAACATTTTCAACAATGATAACCGAACCATCGACAATAAGTCCAAAATCAATCGCTCCCAAACTCATCAAATTTGCCGAAACTCCAAAAAGGTGCATCATTCCAAAAGCAAACATTAAAGCGAGTGGAATAACCGAAGCGACAATAAAACCAGCTCTAAAATTCCCCAAAAGCAACACCAAAACAAAAATTACAATCAATGCGCCTTCTGCTAAATTGGTACTTACAGTAGAAATTGCTCTATCAATCAAATCTGAACGGTCTAAATAAGGAACAATCGTAACACCTTCAGGCAGAGATTTTTGAATGTTTTGGATTCTTTCTTTGATATTGGTTATTGCTTCTAGTGAGTTTGCACCTTTGAGCATCAAAACAATTCCTCCTACAGTTTCGCCTTTTCCATCTTTTGTCATTGCGCCCAATCGTGGTGCGTGTCCTTCTTTTACTTCGGCTATTTCTCCAATCAAAATAGGTTTTGAATTTCTGACTTTGATAGGAATTTGTTTAATTTCCTCTAAAGAATTGATTAAACCTTCTGTTCTGACATAATATCGATAATGTGTTTTTTCGATATAACTTCCACCACCATTGGCGTTATTGGTCGTTAAGGCTTCATAAATATCATTCAATGTAATTCCCAAACCTTGCAACGTCGAAGGATTGACCGAAACTTCATATTGTTTGAGATTTCCTCCAAAAGAACTCACTTCTACAATTCCTTCCACACCTGCCATTTGTCTTTTTACAATCCAATCTTGAATTGTTCGAAGGTCAGTAATGGAATACTTGTCTTTGAATTTGTCTTCTACTTCAAGTGTATATTGATAAACTTCGCCCAATCCTGTTGTGATAGGCATCAAAGAAGGTGTTCCCAAATTAGGAGGAATTTGTGAAGAAATAGCCGTTAGTTGTTCGCTAACAAGCTGCCGAGCTTCCAAAATATCGGTATCTTCTTTGAAAATAATGGAAATAACCGAAAGACCATAACGAGAAACAGAACGCACTTCGGTTACTTTAGGCAAATTGGTAACAGCCAGTTCGATAGGCGTAGTAATAAAACGCTCAATTTCTTGTGGTGCTAAAGTAGGCGACTGTGTAACAATCTGAACTTGATTGTTGGTAATGTCTGGAACGGCATCTAAAGGCAAATTGAGAAGAGAATACGTTCCCCAACCAATAAGAGCCAAAACGCCCATCAAGACAATGAATTTATTACGGATAGAAAATCCGATTAGGTTGTCTAACATAAAATTTCTGATTTGTAATACTGTCGTTGGTGGAGACACCAACAACGGCATAAGGTTTTATTCTAGCGCAAGATTCTATCTTGTGCTAACTCTTTTGTAAGCATATGCTTACGAAAAAGTGTGTCCAAGCAGAATGCTTGAACAAGAAGAAAAAAATAAATTGAAAGATTATGCTAAAACTGGAGGTGCACGAAGAGGGATATTCTTAAAAAGAATATCTTGTATAGTATGTGAAAAGAAACATACATATGTATTTTTGCTAGAAACTACTGCTTGTTTTGTGTGGCTTTGGGCAGTAGAAAAGTCTGTAAAAATAGCCGTAGATTGTATATCTTGTTTGGCTATTTTTTGAAGTTCTTTAGAAACAGAATTATTGTCTTCTGTAAAATTATGCAAATGTTCTTCTCCAATGTTAGGAGAATACAACAAAGCAAAAAAGTTTGAAGGAGTTGCTTTATGTGTATGAACTGAGTTTGATTGACAAACTACATGTTGATGGTGACAATGAGGTGTAAATGAATGTCCAACAAGCAAAAACAAACTCATTACTATCCAAAAAAATGGAAAGCGAGTTTTGAGGTTTTGCGATATGTTGGAAAAATTATTCATTCTGTATCACAAACTTTTTAGTTTGTGTTAGTATTGAAAAGTTGATTTTGACTCACAGACTAGGAAGTCTGTGGTACTTAATACTACAAAGTTAAGAAATTTGTTGTCATCTTTCCAAATAAACTTTCTTAAAAGGCTAATTTGGAAAGAGTTTAATTCAAAATAATTAAAATACTTCACAAAGCATACAACGGACACTCCCACCACCATATTTTTCTATTGTAGGAATAGGACTATAAATAATTTTACTTTCTTTTTGTAAAATATCTAATTGACTTTGAGAAAGAATTTTGTGTGCTGATTCAGACATTACCCAAAATTTTTCATTGTGGATATTTTTGACTTGTAACATATTTCCTGCAAAATGATGTTTTTGTTCAAGACTTATTTCCAAAATTTCTTTGCCTGTTTCTTTTATTTTTTTGACTAAATTATTTCTTTCGTATTCATTTCTGATAGATTCTAAACAAACAACAGCTATATTTTCTCCTACTGACATCATTACATTGGTGTGATAAATTAATTTCCAACCTTCATTTGTTTCTTGTTCTGACGTAAAAACTACGCTTTCATAATTCATTTTTTTACAAAAAGTATCAATCAATTTTCTATCTGTTCGCTGCGAAAGACACGCATACGCCATTTTATTTTTTCTGTCCAAAATCAAACTTCCTGTTCCTTCTAAGAAATTATTTTGATTCTCAAAGTCAGTCAAATCTATAATTTCATCAATCTGAAAACCTAACTTTTGTGCTTCTTCGATAGCATCATTTCTGCGTTCTAAACGTCTGTTTTCGCCACACATTGGATATAAAACTGCTTTTTTATCAGAATTGGAATGAAAAGAAATCCAATTATTTGGAAAAAGTGCGTCTGGTGTAATGGGTTCTTTTCCGTCTTTTCTTTGGGCAGTAAGTACAATCGTTTTTATACTATTTTCTTTTAATTTTTTCACCAATAAATCAAATTCTTGTTTTGCAAGTTTTTGAGTATCAATATTTTCTGTTACTTTTTCTTGATAAAAATTTGTGTCAATCGTATCAGGATTTGCTGTAAAATGATTGGGTTCTATTAAAAGGAGTGTATTTGTAAGCATACGTTTTCAATTAAGTATTTTCATATTTCAAACAAATATAACAGAATTTGACTTTATTACTTGCAAAATAATAGTTGTCATTTATCAATTAAAAAATAATGCTTCAAACCTTCACAGAATTCAAAACTTCGCCAGAACTTACACAAAAACTTTATGATAATAGCATCATCAAAAATTATAAAGCAGGTGATGTCATTTTGGAAGAAGAATCTTCTATTCGTTCCATTCCAATTATTGCAAAGGGGAGCATTAGAGTTCTTCGAACAGAGGAAGATGGCAGAGAAATTTTCCTTTATTACATCAAATCTGGTGAAAGTTGTATTATGTCTTTTTTGGGTGGAATGCACAATGAAGCTAGTAAAGTACGTGCTGAAGTAGAGGAAGATGCAGAAATTTTGTTTTTGCCGATTGATAAAGTAATGCTCTTCATAAAAGAATATCCCGAATGGTTGGATTATATTTTTAGATTGTATCACAAGCGTTTTGAAGAGCTTTTAGATGTTGTCAATGCGATGGCGTTTAAGAAAGTAGATGAACGACTTTTGCATCTTTTACAAAAAAAAGTAGAACTGACAGGTTCGAAAACCATTTCTATTACACACGAACAACTAGCCAACGAACTCGCTACGGCTAGAGTTGTAGTTTCAAGACTTCTAAAACAACTTGAAAATAACGGAATGGTAGAGTTGGGGAGAAATAAAATTATAATTCTTTAGATTCTGTAACAAAAGTAGCTGATAAGGCAGTTTAAATTTCTCATTTTTGTAAGAAAAAATAGTTTAACTTACGATTATGATAGAATTTATAGGTTATTTCGCTGCCATTTTTATTGGAATTTCACTTGGACTTATTGGAGGAGGTGGAAGTATTTTGACTGTTCCTGTTTTGGTTTATTTATTTAGTGTTGAGCCTGTTGTGGCAACGGCTTACTCACTTTTTGTAGTAGGACTGACAAGTAGTGTAGGTGCGTTTAGTTATTTCAAACAAGGTTTGGTCAGAATGAAAATGGCTTTGGTCTTTGGGATTCCGTCTATTTTTTCGGTTTTCTTGACTAGGCATTATTTAGTTCCTGCTATTCCTGATGAAATTTTTAATGTAGGAAGTTTTATACTGACAAAAGGAATTTTCTTGATGGCTTTATTTGCCGTTTTGATGATATTGGCTTCTTACAAAATGATTAAATCGGGTTCTACATCTGTCGTCGGTGGAGACACCGACAATGGCTTAGATGTAGACGCAGAAAAAAAATCGTTCAATTATCCAATGGTAATTTTACAAGGTTTGGTAGTTGGTCTTATTACAGGTCTTGTGGGTGCTGGAGGTGGATTTATTATTATTCCTGCTTTGGTTTTTCTCTTGGGTTTGGAAATGAAAGAAGCCATTGGTACTTCGCTTACTATTATTACACTCAATTCTTTCTTTGGTTTTTTGGTTTCTCAAAATCAAATGCAAACCGATTGGAAACTCCTTTTGATTCTTTCTACTATGTCTATTTTAGGAATTTTTATAGGAATGGCACTTTCAAAACGCATAGATGGAAAAAAACTCAAACCTATTTTTGGTTGGTTTGTGCTGATAATGGGAAGTTATATTTTGATGAAGGAATTGTTTTTTTAGGTTTAGATGTTGTCGATGTCCCTACATCGACAACGGTTTATTGAGCAGTTTTTAGTTGCATAATTTTGTTATTCTGAAATACTTTAAAAAAATCATGCTTTGTGTAACACCACCTTATTTTTATATTTTACACATACCCAACTCATTTATTAAAAACAAATTAAAACCTCTCTTTGGTTGGTTTGCGTTAGTATGAGGAGTTACATTTTAAGACCAATAAGTGTTATATCGTCACGCTGTTCTTCTTCTCCCATGTGATTTCTCATTTCTTCTAATAGCACTTCTTTTTGGTCGTGTAAAGACATTCCTGTAAAAGAAGCTAATACTTTTTTGAAACGAAGTGTACCATATTTTACACGGTCAAAGTCGTTTTGATCAACATAACCATCAGTGGTAAGATAAAGAATATCTCCAGGGTGTAATAAAAGCTGACGTTGTTCGTAATCTGCATCTGTTTTTTGTCTTCCTCCAATAGATTTTCTACTTCCTTTGACTTCTATAAGTTTATCATTTTTTAGGATAAATAGAGGTCTCTTTGCTCCTGCAAAATTTACTACACGCATGTTAAGTTCGTCTGCATCTTGTATTACACACAAACAAATATCCATTCCATCTAAGTTTTGATAATCTTCTTGATGGAGTGCTTCCCAAATGCCTTGATTTAAGTTTTCTAAGATTTGCGCTGGTTCTGTTACATTTTGTAATGTAACAATCTCATTCAAGATTGTATTTCCTATCATAGACATAAATGCACCTGGAACACCATGTCCTGTACAATCCACAACAGCTACAAAGGTTTTATTTCCTGTACGAATAGACCAATAAAAATCTCCTGAAACTACTGCTTGAGGCTTAAAGATAATAAAGTGATCGTCAAAATTTCTAATAAAATCTTGAGGGTCTGGAAGAATAGCATGTTGAATAGTTTCTCCATAACGGATACTATCCATAATAGCTTGATTTTTGGTCTTGATAAGATCGTTTGCTCCTTCCAATTGTGTATAAGTACGAGCATTATCTAAGGCAATAGAAATATAAGAAGCTAAAGTGCGAAGAATAGTAAGATCATTTCTAGAATAAGCATTTGTAGAATGACTTTGTACAGTCAGAACACCTACAATTTTTCCTTCTAAAAGTAGAGGTAAATAAATGATAGATTGATATGTATCTCCTACTCTATCTAAAGAAACTTCACTAATATATTGAGTATGTTCTTTTGCAAAATCATTAATGATAATATCTTCATTACGAGTAAGACAAACTACTGATAGTTTATTTTCATTTGTAATCTCATCAAAGCTATCTGGAATACGCTGACCATTTTCTATGAAACCTCTAAAATCTATACGCTCTTTTTCAGCATTGTAAATACCAATACCAAAAGCTGTTGCATCAGTAAGTTCATTTACATATTCATAAACAGCACTAATAACAGCATCTAAGTCAAGAATAGAAGTAATTTTTTGCCCAATTTCACTAAGCACACGAATATTACTATACGAACGCTCAATTTCTGTTTTTTGATTTTCTAGTAATACATTTTGCTGACCTATTTCAGCAGTTCTTTCTCCTACTAAACGTTCTAGTTTATCATTTTGGCGTTTTACTACATTCATTCTATTAGTATAGAAGCCTATCGATGCCCCAACAACAAATATACTAGCAATAGTCAGAAACCACCAAGATTTCCACCAAGGAGGTAAAACTTTTATTGTTATAGTTATGGCTTCATTATTTTCGATTCCATCACTATTAGAAGCCTTTACTTTGAATGTATAATTTCCTGCTGGAAGATTACTATAGGTAGCAAAACGACGATTTCCAACTTCATTCCATTCTTTATCAAAGCCTTCTAAAATATAAGAGTAATTAGTTTTTTCAGGTCTCCTATAATTAATTGCAGCAAACTCAAAAGTAATTACTTTATCTTCGTAAGTGAGAGTAATTTCTTTAGTTTGCGAAATATCAACAGTTAAAGGAGATTCTGGATTACCCAAATTTTTGATGCCTACAGAACGGTTAAGTATTTTGAAATCTGTCATAACAACAGGTGGAACATAAATACTAGGTCTGATGTCTTGAGGATAAAAAGCATTTAAACCCTGAATACCTCCAAAAAACATTTCTCCATCTTCTGCTTTAAAAAATGCTCCTGAATTAAATTCACTACTTTGTAAGCCATCTTTTGGATTATAGTTAGTCATTCGTTTAGAATCATCTATACTATCATCTCCTAAAAGACGCATGAGTCCAAAGTTTGTACTTATCCAAAGGTTGTCTTTTTCATCTACCAAAATTCCATAAATAGCATAATTAGCAAGTTCGTTTCTTTCTCCCCAATGTTCAAACTCTCCTGTTTCACGATTCATTAAGTTCAGACCATTTGTAGTTCCTACCCAAAAATTACCTTTAGAATCTTCTGTAATAGCTCGTATAGTATTATGACTAACTGATTTTAGATTTTCAGGGTCATTTTTATAGTATTTAAAATCAATAGGGGTATTGTTTTCATCTCGGGTTACTTTTATGAGTCCTTGATTTGATCCTAACCAAAGAATTCCATTTTTATCTTCATAGCTAGTCCAGATTGCAACTTCCTTTAGGAAGCGTTCTCCTTCATATCCAAATTCTTTTTTAAAAGAAGGGTTCATTTTATAGATGCCACTAAAAGTACCTATCCAAATACTTCCTTGTTTATCTTGTAATATATTTAAAGTAGAAGATTGAAGTGTAGTAGAGTCATTACTATCAGGTTTTAAACTTACAAATTTAGCTCCTTTTTCTTTTGAGAAACTTGTCATACGAGAAATTGTATAACCACCAGCTACCCATAATTCTCCTTCTCTTGTCTGAAAAACTTCTGTAACACTTTCTATTGGAAAATCATATTTACCCTCTCCTTTTTTGATATGATAATATTCAGAAATAGCTCCCGTTCTATCTATACGAGAAAGTCCTTCATCTGTACCTACCCATACAATACCTTGTGCATCTTTTATGGCAGTCCAGACATTTCTATGAGGAAGAGAGTTTTTGTTACCAACTTCAGTATAGTAATATTTGAATTGACTTGTAAGAGGATCATACTTTAAAGCTCCTAAATTACGAGAAGATATCCAAATAACCCCTTCTTTAGTTCTGACAATAGAAGGCATAGGACCTAAGTCATCTAAAGAGGTTCTGTAACGAATAACATTTTTTGAGTCAACTTCTAATTTATATACATAGTCATTTCCTGCCCCCCACAAAATGCCATTAGAACCTTCTGTAAGAGACTCAATGTACATTGGTCTCTTATTATAAATAAAACGTTCAAAGTTATCTGTTTGTGGTTTGTAGAGATTGAATCCTCCTGCTGTACCTATCCATACATCTCCACTTTGTGTTACATGTATATCTGATATATTGTCTCCAAATAATTTGGTTGAATCAGTATAATAAGTATAATAATAACGATATAATTGCTGTGGTTTGCGTTCGCTATTCCATTTATTTAACCCTTTAGTAGTGCCTATCCATAAATTATTATTGTTATCTACCTCTAAAGCATTTATAGTATTGCTTCCCAATACAAGACTATCATTTTCAGATGCTACATAGTTAGTAAATGAATTGTTATTGTAATCATACCTACTCAATCCATTTTCAGTACCTAACCAAATAAAACCTTCCTTATCTTCTTTTATGGCTGTGACCTTATTATCTACTAATGTATTTTTTTTATTTTCTTTTTTATAAAAAGACTTGAATGTTTGAGTTTTTCTATCAAAAATGGAGACACCTGCTATTGTTCCTACCCAAATATTATGATTGGTATCTTCATAGATAGATTCTATCTGATTATCTATAATAGAAAGTGAGTCCTCTCTTTTATGTCTAAAAGTTGTAATGTCGTATGCATTGTATCGATTAAGTCCATCATCAGTTCCTATCCACAAATAACCTTCACTATCTTGTAACATAGCTTTTATACTATTTTGAGACAGACCTTGTTCTATACTAAGCTGCTCAACTATTAGCTTAGGTAGTTTTAGTTCTTCATTTTCTTGAGCAAATACAAAGACAGTATTACCTACTATAAAAAGTAAGAATAGAGTAGATAAAAAGAAACCTCTAAACAAGGCATTTATTATTTTGTATTGCATTTATGCGAGGCTGATTTAATAAATTACTGTTGGTTTGCTGATTTGTGTAATTATTTATCGTGAATTTTGCTTTCTAGCTATGATAATATTTTTCACTACGATTCAAAAATACAATAAAAAAACAAATTATTCTACTATCAGAAATGTTAATTATCACTTTTAGTAACATTTTTTACAAAAAAAAGAGTGGTATTGCTTTCTAAGCTACTCTATTTTCTTGTTTTCTGATTAATTAGAATATTTATTTTTCAAAAACACCTGCAATCAAATCGTCAAAATACTCATCTTTCAAAAGTTCATTAAAAGTACCTTCTTTAATAATTGTTCCATCTTTCATTAAATAAATCTTGTCCATTTTTTCTAATAAAATAGGATCATGACTAGCTGCAAAAATAGACCAAGGATATTTGTCTTTTTGTAAGATTTTATCTAAAACTCTACGTTTATAGCTACCTTCTAAGTTATAGAAAAAATCATCAAAAACAATTAAGTTGGGATGTGTTAGCATACTTCTGGCAAAAACTACTTTCTTTTGGAAGGTAGAAGAAAACCCTTGTCCAGAAGGTAACATCTGTGTTTGTAGACCATCTTTAAGAGATTGAATGTCGTCAATTAGCTCTACTATATCCAAAACATGATTGAGATATTCCATATTAAAACCTTCTCTTCCTACTGTGATATTTTCTAAAAGTGTTCCTTCAAAAACATCTTCATGAGAAAGATTGTCTCCAATGTAATCTTGTAAATTTTTGATATTTAAATCTCGCAGTGTAAAACCATTGAAAGTAATATGTCCTTTGTATTCGTCATAAAGTCCAGTAACTATTTTCATTAGAGTAGATTTTCCAGCCCCTTCGTTTCCAATAATTCCTACATATTCTTGAGGTTTTATTTCTAAATCTACATTTTTGAGAGTTGGAGTATCATTTCCTTGATAAGTATAAGAAACTCCATGTGCTTTGATATGAAAACCTTTTCTATTAAAATTATCAAACGTATTTGTTTTTTCTAATTTCAAATCAGTTACATTTCCAATTTTTTCTACTGCTGTAAGTGTGTCATAAATTACATCTAAATTCAAAATCATTTTTTCTACTGCTGTAATAACTGAAATGATTACAATTTCAGAAGCTACAAATTGACCTAAAGTAATATCTCTTTCGATAACCAAAAGGCTACCCAAAATCAAAACACCTCCAGTAATAATTGTTTTAAAGGCTACAAAAGCTGAATATTGAATTACTAAAATACGGAAATGTGATTTTCTTTTATATAAATACCCTGTAAGTAGCTTTTGCATTTTCTTTAAAGGAAGAAGCGTATTTCCCGCTATTTTAAAAACACTCTGATTTCTACCCAATTCTTCTAACCAATACGCTACTTTATATTTATATTTTGATTCGTAAAGACTTGTATCTAAACCTCTTTTTCCTGTAAAGTAAAATATCAGACCCAAAACAGCCACTAAAAACAAACCAAAAAATACAAAAAATGGATGATAAAAAGCCAAAAGCATCAGCCCAAAAAGAACTTGTAAAAGAGCTGTAATAACACTAGTAAGTAATTTAGCTAAACCTTTTTGAAGTGTTAGAATATCAAAAAAACGGTTAGCAAGTTCTGGAGCATATTGTGTGAGAATCGATTCTAAACGAATGCGAGGAATGCGATAGGCAAACTCAAAGGCTGCACGAGTAAAAAGTCGTTGTTGAAGTGTCTCTACAATACTCATCTGCATAATTTGCATGATTCCACTAATAAGTGTACCTGCTACCACAAAGGCAATCAAAACAACAATAGAGTTGATAATAAGACCACCTGAAATAAGTCCAATAATAGCTTGCACACCTAAAGGTAAGGTAAGACTAAGCAAACCTACAATCATTGCATAAATATAGGTGTAAGAAATATCACGTTTTTCAGTCAGGAGTAAGTGCCATAAACGCTGTGCAGGAGTTCTGTCTTTACCTTTTGTCTCTTCTGGTGTAGCAATAGGATCGATAAGCATCGGAACAAGACAATAAATAGTGTTGGGCTGACACAATTCACTATCTCCATACAAATCAGCTTTACAAGCAAGCGTACTGATGAGTTCATTATGATTGACAATATCATTTTCTTTCCAGTTCTCACCATCTTCTTGCATAGTATGGATGGTATCTTTTTTTCCATGCCATGCCAAAATAGGGTTCGCATTTCCTTCATTAGATTGAAAAAGAACTAAAGGAAGCGCAGTAACAGAAAGAACTTCATCTAACTCTTCTCTTGAAATTTCTTTTTCAATGAAATGTAAATGTGCTTCACGTCCAACATCTTGTAAATGTCCGACCCATTGACGCATTTCCCTTCTGCTAGAAATTCCTTCTGATGTAGCAACAGGAGAAAATTTATAGTGTGCTTCGTCTGGTTTCCAACGTTTTATGATTTGAAAGACAATGTTTCTAGCTATTTCGTACTGCATAAGTGATGATAATTTCTTTTTGGCTTTTTGTAGACTTATAAAACTACAAAACGTATTGGCTATTTTTTGACAAAGTTATGAACTAATAAAGTTGAAAAAGGTTTACTAACTTTTTTAATAGCTTTACTTTTAATATTTTTTAAAATAAAATCACTATTTAAAATAAAGGTTGGATAGTGATTTTAATTTATAGTTGATAAGAAGATTATTTTCTTCTTTTCTTGTTTCTTCTATTTTTCTTTGCTCCTTGTGTTCTTCTTCTATTGCTTGCATTATTTGAAGCAGTAGGACGTGAAGAGTTAGAGTTGCGATTAGAGCGAGAACGATTATCACTAGAACTTTGTCTTTGAGGACGTTGTCGTGGTGCGCTTCCAAGTTCAAAAAGATTATCTTCTTTAATGATTTCTATATCAATATCTATTTTTCCACCAGAAAGGCGTTTGATGTCTTTCAAAATTACTTCATCTTCTACACTATCTCTATTCCAAGTGAGGTAAAAAGATTTCATTAATTTTCCAATATCAGCGACAGCATCAATTATTTCTTGCTCATCTTCTAATTCAGCTGCTTTTGCGATTACTAATTCTACATTTCTACCATAATGACGATACTTAACAGGAGTTTCGGTGTAACCAATATGTTCAGGTTTTTTGGTGCGTTCTTCTTCTGTTTGTGGCAAAAACTCATTATTAAACTCAATTTCTCCATCAGCCATAATATATAAGTGATCCCAAATTCGGTGGATATTATCACTATTTTCTCTTACACTTGGGTTGAGCTGCTTCATCAAATTGATGAGTGTTTCGGCTGCACGAGTACGTTCCTCTACATCTTCAATGGTTTTGAGGTGACGCACCATATTTTGCATATTTCTTCCATACTCTTTCAAAACAAGAGCATCTCTTTGTGTATTGTAATCTAAATTTTTGAGTTTGGCCGAACTTTGTGTGCCATCTGGATTTTCTATTTGTTCCAAGTCTATATTTAATTTATATGTTTTTTTAGGCTATTTTCTAGTTGAGAATATTTTACAAAGAACTTGAAAGCTATCCCAACTTCTTTATTCTAATGTAAAATTTGGTTGTAAATATAGCAAATCTTTACTTGAAAATGGAACTCTGATTTGCTAAACCCTTATTTTTCAGGTCTTGATTTTTCAAAAAGAAATAGTTTTTAATATATTTGAAGTCTTAAAGCGTATTTCTATTCTAAAGATTTAATCAAAAAGAGTTTCATAACCATTTAAAAAATAAATAAAAATGAGCGAGTATTTTGACGATGAGCAGGAAAAACACAACGATTATTCCAAGCCTAACTATCACAATGAAACCGTTTTTTCAAAAAAAGTCCGTGCTGGAAAACGTACTTATTTTATAGACGTAAAGCCTACTCGTTGGGAAGAAGATTATTATATTACACTAACAGAGAGCAAGAAAGTATTCCGTAATAATGGAAGTCATTTTTTTGAAAAACATAAAGTTTTCTTATATAAAGAAGATTTTAATAAAATAATAGCAGGACTTACAGAGGTGGTCGAACATGTAAAAAGCGATTTGATGCCAAATTATGACTTTACACAGTTTGATAGAGAAGAAGACGACGAAAATCTTATTAAAAAAACTAATTCAGAAGATGACGAAGTCAGAAGTCATTTGAAGTGGGATTAAAAAAACATGTTTTTCTATAAGAAATGCTTCGTTTATGAATAAACGAAGCATTTTTTGTTTGCAAGGTTATATTAGAATATTTTATACAGAGGACATCTAGCCTTATTTTTTGTCTATATTATTACAAAACCAATAAACTTTATGATAAAATAGTTTTACTTATAAAATAAAATCCTACATTTACACTTGCATTTTTTCAATAAAATAAAACTCAATTAAAATGAATAAACTAAAATTAATAGCTTTTTGGATGGCGATGCTGTCCTTTTCTAGCTGCTCTGAATCTCTTTGTGATGACCCATTTAGTCTTAGTGATGGTGCTGAAATCACTCTTCGTCAAGGTGTATCTTTACGCTACGAAGTCTCTCTCGGGAACTGGCAATCTATGATAGGGATAAATGGAATTTATAGCTTAGATTCCGTTCAATTAAGAGATGAAGATGGAAATCTATGTGTTAGATGCACAGCAGATAGTCAAGGAATTGATTTTACCTTTGCCGATAAAGACTCTCCGAGAGGAGTGGATTTAGTAACAACTCATTATTTATACCTTACTTATCAAGATACAGATACTTTGCGTCACGAATATAAAATTAATGATAGTAACTGTAAGAAGAGACTAGCATACGGACGCTTTTTTTATAATAATCAACTAATCGAATCAATAACAAATAAAAATGGAATCCCTTATGCTTCATTTGAAAAAAACTAATTTTTTTATTCTTGCTTGTCTAATCTTGTTTTCGTTGAATTTAAAAGCCAAAGAATGTGCTACACCTGATGTAGATATACAAGAGGCTGCGAACTTACCATGGTTTGGCAATCCTGATTATTTACCTTCCTTTATGGATAGTGTGAGAGCTGTAGATTGCATTCCCTCCCAGTATTCTCGTATCGTACCCCATATAAAATGGCGCATTCCAATTCGATTTTGACAGAGGGCATCTAGCCTTATTTTTTTGTCTATATTATTACAAAACCAATAAACTTTATGATAAAATATTTTTACTTATAAAATAAAATCCTACATTTGCACTTGCATTTTTTTAATAAACTAAAACTCAATTAAAATGAATAAGCTAAAATTAATAGCTTTTTGGATGGCGATGCTGTCCTTTTCTAGCTGCTCTGAATCTCTTTGTGATGACCCATTTAGAGATACAGACGGAACTGAACAAACACTTGAACAAGGTATCTCTTTACGCTATGAAATATCCCCTGGAAACTGGCAATCTATGATAGGAATAAATGGAATCTATACGTGGGATACTGTTCGTATTTATGATGAGAATAGAGATTTATATGATAGATATGACCCAAATAGTAATCATTTTTATCTTACTTATGCTGATAAACATACCCCTAGAGGAATAGATATCATACAAACATACTATCTATACCTTACTTATCACGACACAGATACCATGCGTTTTGAATTTAAAATCAATGATAGTAAGTGTAAAAAGACACTTGCTTATGGACGCTTTTTTTATAATAATCAACTAATTGAATCATCTGAAAATGAAAATTTTATCCCTGTTGCCTCGTTTGAAAAAAAATAATATCCTACTTATTATTTTGTTTCTAATTTTTGTAATTTTAGATTTAAAAGCACAAGACTGTAATACGCCTGATCTGTCTTTTGAAGAAATGAAACAGTTGCCTTGGTTCGGTAATCCTGATTATCTTCCTTCTTTTATGGATAGTATTAATAGGGTGCATAATATCTCAAATTCTAGAGTTGAAAATAATATCGTATGGCGCATTCCAATTCGTTTTTGGATTTTGACAGAGGGCATCTAGCCTTATTTTTTTTGTCTATAGTATTACAAAACCAATAAATTTTATCATAAAATACTTTGCTATAAGAAATAAATACTTACATTTGCACTTGCATTTTTTCAATATCACTAAAATCAATTAAAATGAAAAAAATAAAATTAATAGCTTTTTGGATGGCGATGCTGTCCTTTTCTAGCTGCTCTGAATCTCTTTGTCCTGATAAGCTCAAAGCAGGAGATGACGATGAAGGAGGGTTAAATCAGTCTGTATTAGTTAAATATAAAAAAGCTGATGGAAACTGGCAAAATGTAATACAACCTTATGGTTATATACAAGAAGATAGTGTACAACTTTACAATGAAAATTATGAAGTAGAACCCACTTTTTATTTAAGTGGAGACATAGTAACTTTTCAACATGCAGATGAAAATACACCTCGTGGCGAAGATTTATCTCAAACCTATTATTTGTATTTAAGCTATCAAGATACAGATACAATACGCATTGATTACAAGATCAATGAAAATAAATGTAAGCCACTTTTGGTTTATGGTAAATTTTTTTATAACAATCAACTCTTTGCTCAAAATGAAAATGAAGATTTTATCCCTGCTGCAATATCTTACAAAAACTAAACTGTTAATTGCCTTTTTATTCTGTACTTTTTGCTTTTCAGTACAAGCACAAGAATGTGCGACACCTGATGTCGATATACAAGAAGCTGCAAACTTACCATGGTTTGGTAACCCAAACTATTTACCTGCATTTATGGACAGTATCAATACAATTCATAATATTTCAAACTCTAGAGTAGAAAATAATATCGTTTGGCGTATTCCTATACGTTTTTGGATTTTGACAGAGGGCATCTAGCCTTATTTTTTTGCCTATATTATTACAAAAACAATAAATTTTATCATAAAATAATCTACTATAAGAAATAAATACCTACATTTGCACTTGCATTTTTTTAATATTACTAAAACCAATTAAAATGAAAAAACTAAAATTAATAGCTTTTTGGATGGCGATGCTGTCCTTTTTTAGCTGTAGTAGTTCCTGTCCTGACGAATTTGGAGATTATGATGATGGAGAAAAAAGGCAAAATTTTTCTCTTCGCTATGAACGCTCTCCTAATAATTGGCAGCCAATAATAGGAGCATTTGGTTATATCCATGAAGACAGTGTAAAACTTTATGACGAGAATTATAATATCGTCAAAGATTTTATGGCTGATGTAGGAGGTAGATGCTCTCTTGTTTACATAGAAAGAGACACCCCTAAAGAAGAGGATATTACAAAAACCTATTATCTTTATTTATCCTTTCAAGATACTGATACCATCCGTCATGAGTATAGAGTAAATAAAAAAACTTGTAAATATTTACTTGACTATGGACGTTTTTTTTATAATAATAAACTTATTGAATCAACAACTAATGATACAGGAATTCCAGCAGCTACAATTCGTAAAAACTAGCTTTTTCATTTTTCTATTTCTATGTAGTTTTACTACTAAAGCACAAGACTGTGCTACCCCTAATGTAAATATACAAGAAGCAGCCAACTTACCATGGTTTGGAAATCCTGATTATTTACCTTCTTTTATGGATAGTGTGAGATCTGTGGATGGCATTCCGTCTCAATATTCTCGTGTTGTACCTCATATTAAATGGCGTATTCCAATTCGATTTTGGATTTTTACTACTGGTAATAATTCTGACCCTGCAAACTTGTTAAAAGATGGAGAGGATGATGATTTACCTCAAGAATTAGAACTCCAACGCTTAGTAGATGATGCCAATGATGCTTTTCGTAGTACAGAAGTTCCTTCAGGTATTCAGTTTTATATGAAGGGTTCAAGGCAGGTTGTTTTTCAGAATACTTCTCCTTCTGCTGCACGTATTTTACTGTTTTTAAGTGGCTCGGGCAATTCAGCTTACTATGATGACAAAGCGATAAATGTATATATTACTACTGGAGGTGATACCTATTTTAGTGGTTTAGCAAAAGAGTTTATTGTTTTGGAGCGTAATAGATATGCTAGTAGGAACTCAGCTACTTCTATGGCACATGAGCTAGGTCATTATTTGGGTTTATTTCATACCCATCAGTTTACAGCAGGAAATACATGGTGTTTACGTGAGCCTGTTACTCGTGGTGCGACAGGCGACCCTGCTTGTTTGGTTTTTCCTGTAAATCTGCTTTTTTTACCTATTGTAAAACGTTGTTCTTATACAGGAGATTTTTTGTGTGATACAGAAGCAGACCCAAAACTGACAGACAATATAAATACTGCAACTTGTACTTATACAGGTAACAAAAAAGATTATTGGGGAGAGCGTTTTCATCCTCTAGGTGATAATTATATGGCATACGGAAATAGAAGTTGTCGCAAAACATTTACAGAGACGCAAGTAGGTGTAATGTGGTCAACTTTATTACATACACCAAGAGGAAGGTCTGGAAGGTGGCGAATAGATTTGAATGGAAGACAAGTAGATATTTATGAGCCTAATAATACTGTTAGTGGAGCATTAAGTACAAATAGACGTGGACTAGAACAAGAACATTTATTACATTTGAATATTCCACAACTTCATACTTTCCATAAAAATATCTACAATGAAGTAATAGATAATACCGATTGGATTCCTATCGAAACACCTCCAAATGGAGTTATAGATGATTATGTAATTACAGTAGAATCTACTATTGCTAACTTTATAGAAGATATAGAGGTTTTTAATGCAGGAGAAGATAGAGGACTTTCTGTTGAAACACAACTACTAACTCGTATCGTTTCGTCTGCTGTTCCAAATCAAACCAAATGGCAGATTTCTATTCCTTGTGATATTGTCAATGCTGAACGTTTGTATTTGCGAGTGCGTAGAAATCAAGCATTGAATCAGTTTGGAACTTATACCGTTTTGGCTACTTCTCCAGTTCCTCGTTTTGGCGATGATTTTCCTAGAACTATCTGTCCAAATCAATCTAATGTAGTGAGTTTGTTTAGTGTTCCTGCCAATACTTCTGTTTCTTGGAGTTATAGTATTCTTTTCGACAATGGCTCTAGCTTGCCTTTGTTTCCTTTGCTTTCAAGAGGAGCACCTACAGTCAGTTTTGTTACTCCTTTTTCCAGTGGTGTTTATACGCTTCAGGCTGTAGTTACTAGTAACCGAACAGGCTGTAGTGTAACTGTGGAACGAGAAATGCGAATTGGAAAAGTGCCTTTAGCAGCCATAAATGTAGAAACCGCAGGCTTAAATGCACAAAATGAAACTTGTCCTAATTCTTCTTTCAAAATCAGAGCTAGGTTAGATGAAGCTAATTTTCCTTTAGTTACTGCTGATAGACAAGAATGGATAAGTACAAATCCAGCATTTGTAATAGATGCTCCTGATGCCTTTGGTTTTAGACAAGTGCGTGCGCCTAATCTCCCACATCAATCTACTACCTTAATTTATAGAGTTACAAATGCTTGTGGTACGACTGAAACAAGAACTATTGTACATACAGTAGTACAAATGAATGGTAGAATTATTGATTGTGATGGATTCAATGGTAAAGTAGAATTAAACGCATATCCCAATCCAGCAGAATCTGATATTACAGCAATATTCAAAGTGGATTGTCAAGAGTGTAAAAAAGAAGAGTTAGAAAGTTTGTATCCTCAATTAGATGAGAATACAATTGTTACTCTAAGTGATGGTTTTGGAAATATTCGTTTGCATTATGAAGGAAAGCAAATCCCATTAGATATAAATGGAAACATATACTTACATCTTGCTAAATTGCCAGTTGGAAATTATGTTTTGAAAGTCATTACTAAAGAAGAAGTATTTTTTACTCACGTTATTAAAGAGTAGACTCATACTGATAATTTAAGAGCGATAAAAACGCACAGAATATATATTCTGTGCGTTTTTTGTTGACTTTATACTAAATTTTGCAACCCTAAGGTTCTTTAAGACTGTTAAGGTTTAAATACAAGGCTTTTTCAAAAACTATTTTCTACATCTAATTATATTTTGGTACAGTAGTACACTCATTTTCAAAAAATACAGAAAAACACTAACTTACCTCAAATTTAAAGCTCATTTGATTTATTAAATAGCTATACAACAACGGCTTTAGCCCTCAGCGAAGCTAAACTAACCCTTATAAAAAAATGAATTTAGTCCAATTAAAATCCAAAATTTCCTATTATGGACTTTTGGCAGCCTTTTGTACAGGCGTAGTGTTTTTACCTGCTTGTGGCGATAAAAAACCAACTGACACAACAGAAGTAAAAGCAGATTCTGTTGTAACAACTACTGAAAAAGAAGAAATTCCTCCTTACGATGGAGAACGTTTTGCTGATATAAAAATCTTGCGTTACGAAGTAAAAGGTTTTGATGAGCTTCCTCTTTCTCAAAAGAAACTTCTTTATTATCTTTCAGAAGCTGGGCGTAGTGGACGTGATATTACGTATGACCAAAATTACAAACACAACCTTTTGGTCAGAAAAACATTAGAGAATATCTATAAAACTTACAACGGAGATAAATCTGGTGAAGAGTGGCAACAATTCGAAACATATTTAAAAAGAGTTTGGTTTTCTAACGGAATTCACCACCATTATTCAGAAAAAAAATTAATGCCTGAGTTTTCGTATGAATTTTTTGAAAATTTAGTTACTAAATCAGAAGAAGCTGGTTTTGAAATGCAAGAAGGACAAGATGCAACGGCATTTTTAGCCATGTTGAAGCCTATTATTTTTGATGCAAACGTTGATGGAAAGAAAGTAAACAAAACGAAAGGACAAGATTTAGTCAAAACTTCGGCAGCTAATTTCTATGAAAATCTTACTCAAAAAGAAGTAGAAAATTTCTATAAAAGTTTTGCTAATCCGAACGATGAAACACCTATTTCTTATGGTCTAAATTCTCAACTCATAAAAGGAACAGCTCCTGATAATGCACTTGTAGGACTCCAAAAAGATGGCGTTTATGAGTATAAATATGGAATTGGAACAGCCGAAAAACGTGGACAATATGCAGCAGCATTAGAAAAAATGGTCTATTGGTTAGAAAAAGCCTCAACAGTTGCCGAATCTGCTAACCAAAAGAAAGTAATTGATTTGCTTGTTCAGTATTACAAAACAGGTGATTTGAAAACCTTTGATGAAATGTCGATGGCTTGGGTAGAAACAACTGATACTAACGTTGATTTTATTAATGGATTTATTGAAGTCTATGGAGATCCACTTGGTTATCGTGCAAACTACGAATCTGTAATTTTTATGGATGATAAAGAAGCCTCAAAACGTATGGCTGTTTTGTCAGAAAATGCACAGTATTTTGAAGATAATTCTTCTATAATGGACGAACACAAAAAGAAAGAAGTAAAAGGTGTTACATATAGAATCATTACAGTTGTCAATGAAGCTGGAGATGCTGCCCCTTCTACACCTATCGGAATCAATCTTCCAAATGCAAACTGGATTAGAAAACAGTATGGTTCGAAGTCGGTTTCTTTAGGAAATATTGAAGATGCTTATAATCACGCATCAGGAGGAAAAACGACTGCCGAATTTTATCCAACCGAAGAACTGCAAAATCGTCAGAAAGAGTATGGAGATGTAGGTGGAAAAATGCACACAGCACTTCACGAAGTAATCGGACACGCTTCTGGACAAATTAACAAAGGAGTAGGAACACCGAAAGAAACACTCAAAAACTACTCTTCAACATTAGAAGAAGCTCGTGCTGATTTGGTTGCTTTGTATTACTTGTTAGACCCAAAATTAGTAGAATTAGGTCTTTTGCCTTCTATTGAAGCTGGAAAAGCAGAGTACGATTCTTATATCATGAATGGAATGATGCTACAACTTCGCCGTCTTGATGAAGGTGCAGATATTGAAGAAGACCACATGCGTAACCGTCAATTAGTTGCAAAATGGGCATTCGAAAAAGGACAAGCCGAAAACGTAATTGAGAAAAAAGTAATCGATGGCAAAACCTATTTCTTAGTCAATGATTATGATAAATTACGTGTTATTTTTGGAGAGCTTTTGAGAGAAATTCAGCGACTCAAATCAGAAGGCGATTATGCATCAGCCGAAAAATTAGTAGAAGGATATGGCGTAAAAGTAGATGCAGCAATGCTTAAAGAAGTAAAAGAGCGTTATGCACAGTTTGATCTAGCACCTTATTCTGGATTTTTACAACCTGTTCTTGAGCCTGTCATGGAAGGTGATGAAATCACAGATGTAAAGATTCGCTATTCCACTTCTTTTGCAGAACAAATGATAAACTTTAGCGAAAATTATAGCTTTTTGAAACCATAATAAATGTAGCTTATTTTTCAGAATAAGAAGCAATTTATTTTTTGTAAACCCAAAAAACCTATTTAGATTAATCTGAATAGGTTTCTTCTTTTTATAAATTATTGTGATTGATTTCTTACTTTGAATTAACTATTTTTCTAATTAGATTGCTATCTATTCACACTTAACTTTCTTACTATGAAAAATTTTAAGCTACTCTTTTTTGTTGCATTTCTGTTTTTGGGAGCTTGTCAATCTGTCAAAATAGTTGATGGTAAAATTACTTATGATAGAGAATTTGGATGGTATCAAGAATCAATCGAAAACTCTATGTCGCCTTCTGTGGAAAAAGTCTATACTAATTTAGTTTCTATTACTCCTCAAAATACTAATTTGATTCGAAAAACAATTAATGATGAAGAGTATATCTTAATGGTTACTTGGAAACAAAATGTTTCATACTATGAAAAATATTTAGATTCTGCTCATTATAATACTGGAAATTATCCAATATGGGTCACAACTGCGCCAGAGTTGGTAGAGAGAATGAAAAAAGAAAAGACTAAAAATGTGAATCTAAGACTCAAACAATTATTAGGATTGCCACCAAATGCTACTTATAGTTATTTTGTCGAACTTTGGGTAAAGCCTCAAGATTTATTTCGCCCTTGCCCTGATAGTGAAATTACAGATAATAAATGTGATTTATGCTTCCCTGAAAATACAGATACTTCGTATATGAGTTGGGTAAACGAGAATAGAGTTAGTCGTTATTATCAATGCCGAATAGATGAAAAATATCCTTGGACACAGCTCGGTTATACGTATGATTGGAATCCTAAAAACAAATCTCATGTCGGATTGAGTGAGTTTGTAATAGGCGAAAATAAAAATATTATAATTAATGCAATTTATACAACAGAAGACTATTTAAAGAAATAGATGAAACCTATTTTATTAGACACCGATACACTGTCCTTTTTTTTGAGAAATGAGAAAAAGAATGAAAAAAAAGTAACTCAAAAAGTAAATGAATACTTGAAGGAATATCAAAAAATCAACATCAGTATTATTACCTATTATGAGATTTTGAATGGTCTTTATTTTGGAGATACAAAAGAACGAACAGTCGAAATTGAAGCATTTTTGAATAATCATACCATTCTACCAATCAGCAAAAAAGTAGCACAGAAAGCAGCACAAATTTATACACAACTAAGAAGTGAAGGAAATAGTATTGCTCACAACGATATTTTGATTGCTGCAACAGCTATCGTTGAAAATTTTGTTCTGATAACCAATAACAACAAGCATTTTGGTAGAATAGATGAATTAAAAACAGAGAACTGGACGAAGTAGGTATTGGATATTAGCTAATGAAATAACAAATTAGAAAAAAGAAATTTGAAGTTATCTTCATCAATCATAAAAATCATTTACCAATCTTACTCTACTATAATTCAAAAACCTAAGCTTTTTTTACAAATTCAGATTTCAGAGCCATACTTCCAAATCCTGTAATTTTACAATCGATATTATGGTCGCCATCTGTAATTCTGATATTTTTGACTTTTGTACCAGCTTTTATAGGTTTTGGTGCGCCCTTCACGGGTAAATCTTTTACAATGACAACATCATCACCATCTTGTAGAGGATTTCCATTTGCATCGATAACTATATTTTCTTCACTACTTTCTTCGTTTTTTGCTGTTTCTGTATCATTCGGATTCCATTCAAACGAACATTCAGGACAGTTGTATAAATCATCACTTACAGCATATCCATACGGACAAGCACAACTTGGACATTTTTGCATCTTTTGAGACTTTTAAAAAGTTAACTAATTTTTAATAAACCCAAATGTACGCCATTTTTAAGGTTAAAGGTAACAAACCTATCAAAAATTCATAGATTCAAGTTTTTATTTTCACTAAAATTTATTTCCTTTGAGGTGATTAACTCCTTGAGTATAACATTCTATTTTAAAAAATATGCTTCTAAATCATCTTTTACATCACTACAAAGTCATTTTGGGTTCGCAGTCGCCACGTCGCAAACAACTTTTATCTTCTATGGATATAGAGTTTGAACAGCGTGTAAAAGACGTAAACGAGGATATTTTACCCAGTTGGAAGACAAAAGAAGTAGCCCAAAAACTAGCCGAACGAAAAGCAGTAGCACAACAAGAAGAATTAAAAGAAAATGATGTAGATTTTTTGAATGAAGTCTTAATTACTTCTGACACAATTGTAGTAATTGAAGACAAAATTTTAAATAAACCTCAAAATGTGCTTGAAGCTAGAGAAATGCTTAATCTTCTTTCAGGAAAAAAACATTTAGTAATTACAGGGGTCTGTATTTGTACAAAATCCAAATTACATAGCTTTTCGGATGAAACAGAAGTGTTTTTTAAAGAATTAAGCCAAAATGAAATAGACTATTATATCCAAAAATACAAACCTTTTGATAAAGCAGGATCGTATGGAGCACAAGAATGGCTTGGAATGATAGGTATAGAAAAAATAAACGGAAGTTATTTTAATGTAATGGGTCTACCTGTGCAGAAACTATACAAAGAATGGATAGATTTCTTAACTTAAGTGATAAGTAACTTTATTTTTTTTTCTATTTTTCTTAATTATTAATATATTTATAAATTTTAACATCAAATTAATGGTTAATATTGTTCATTATTTCGTGTAAAAAAACATTATTATTACTTAACTAGATTTGAATAAAAAAATACCTTTATATATTTAAATTTATTTAAATAGCATTCTTATTAAATAATAAAATTCTTATAATCAAAATTTTAGCTACATCAAATAAATAAATAAGATTTGCAAAAATTAAAAAAATAGACGAATTTGCAGTATAAAGAACTGTCCGAAATACGACATTCTTAAAAATATCCTATTCCTGTTACTTTATAATAATTCAAATATGCCTTTCCAAAACCTACTAAAAAGTGTGGTAGGAATGTGTGTGTCCCTTTTTTTAGTATTCTTTTTGCCATGTTCGTATGTTTTTCCCCAACATCATACAGGTATCGGTTCAAACCCACTAGAAAACACCTTCCAAAACGCACTTAATCTCCTTGAACAGCAACATTATGAAGCTGCACAAAAAGCTTTTTCGTCTTATCTCACCTCTGAGAATTCTTCTGTTGTCCCCCAGACCGAATCTACTAAAACAGTAGAAGCTATCTATTATTTACGATTGTGTGAACTTTATCTCAAAAAATCATATTCAGAGGCAAATAGTATTGAGTTTATCAATCAATATGAACAAACACTTTATGCCGACAATCTTAAACTCGCTTTAGCAAACTCTTTTTATGAAGAAGGAAATTATCGACGAGCAGTTTATTATTTTGCCCCTTTAGAAAAATCTCGTCCTACTGAAAAAGAAGAACTAGAAATTAATTTTCGTTTGGCATATTCTTATTTCAAAATTAGAAGAAAAAGAGAAGCCTTACAGACATTTTCTTCTCTACAATCTAAAAACAATGAGTATTATGCTCAAGCTAGTTATTATATAGGGTTTATAAACTATGAGTTAGGAAGTTTTGAACAAGCTATAAAATACCTAAATCAAGCAAAATTAGATACAAAATATACAGAAAGTGCAAACAAGCTGATTGCTAAATCTTATTATAGCTTAGAAGAATGTCAAGGTTTGAGTGATTTTCTTTCTTCTATTGCCAACGAAAAACATGATATAGAACTTTTTTATTATGCTGCTCAATGTGCATATCTCAATAAGGAATTTGACTTAGCTTATGAATGGTTTGGACGTTATAAACGCAATAGCAAACAGCTTTCAGATTCAGTGGCTTATCAATATCTCAATACACTTTATGAGACAGAAAAATATGACGAATTTTTAGATTATCAAACTTCTTCTCTTGCTGGAGGTACTTTTTATTCGCCCATTTTACTTATGAAAGCAAGCATTTATGAGAAACAAAATAATTATAAAAAAGCAGCTTCTACTTATGATGAGTTAGCTGCCTACAATCCGTCTGATGCTGAAAAAGCATATTACTCTAAACTAAAGAATCTGTATTTATCAGAAGAGTATGATTTCTTGATTACAGAAAGTGCAAAATTTGAAAATAAATTTTCTCAAAGTATTTATTTGCCAGAAGTAGTTCTATTTACAGCTAATGCTTTAGCAGTTATGCAGAGTTCTACAGCAGCTATGGCATACTTGAAAGGTAAAAAATCTACTGTAAACCAAGAGCAAATTAAAGAAATGTATGTTCACTTGGCTTTACAATCTATCAAAGAACTTTTCAATCAGTCTTCCTATAATGAGATGAATGAAATGATGAATCAGTTCAAAAATGAGGTACAACTCAATGATTCTCTTCAAAACTTTATTGACTTTTATACAGCAGAAGCTTTTTTACATACTCAAAAAGTAAGTGAAGCTGAATCTTATTACAAAAAAATTCCTTCTTCAAGTCGTTTTTATGCTGATGCAAAATATGGAATGGGAGTTATCAATTTTAATAAAGCAAGTTATAGTAGTGCAGCCAAACAACAATCACTTGTTTTGTTGGAAGAATATCTGTCTACTCCAACAGGAATTGTAAAAGAAAAAGCTGTCGATGCACTTACTCGTGTAGCAACTATTTATGCTGCCAATAAACATTATAAAGAAGCAGAAATTAATTTTATGAAAGCTCTAAATTTGGGCGATTCTGAAACAGAGTATATTAATTTTTCTTTAGGTCAGATTTATTTTGTTCAAAACGATTATTCAAAAGCAATGTATCAGTTTGATAAAGTAATGCAAACACCTAACTCTTTGTATGCCCAATATTCACAGATTATGAAGGCTAAAATGTATGAAAGCCAAGGAAAGCGTGAAGAAGTGATAGCTCTTCTAAACGATTTTATTAAACGTTATCCTCAAAGTGAAAAATTAAGTGAAGCTTTATTTAGCCGTGGAAATGCACAAGCAGAACTCAAAAGGTATAAAAATGCAATTAATGATTATACAACATTGATTACAAACTATCCCACTACTAAAGATGCAAATTCAGCTTTGAGTTCTTTAGGAAATTTTCCAGAGTTTTATGGAGTTGAAGTTGCAAATTTGCAAGAACTTAGAAATATCTACGCAAGTCATAATCCCAATTATAATCCTAATACTACTACAAATAGTATTTCTAATCCTACTAACTCAAATGCTACTGCTGCCCTTGAGAAAGAGTTTGATATAGGGTTTAAACTTTATGAAAATAATCAGTTATCAGCTGCCATAGCTCAATTTAGAAGTATTGTTAGTAATAACGAAATTGCAGGAACGGTTTATTATGATCGTATTTATTATTATTTAGGTAAAAGTTACCAAAAATATGGAGATAATCCTCAAGCGATAAGTAATTTTCAACGAGTAGGAGGAAAGCTTCAAACAGGTGCGCTTTCTGATATAGGAGATATTGAGTTTGAAAGAGAAAATTACAATAGTGCTATCACAAATTATAAAAGTTTGGCAAAAATAGCTCCTACTGATGCGATGCGTGTAATGGCATGGGAAAAACTAACCAAAACGTATTGTATGCAAGAAGACTACACAACAGCAAATGATTATTTGGCTATTATTCGTAATAAAAAAGCAAATGCAAATGGTGACTTTATTCGTTTGTATGAAAATAAAATTTTGGCAGGACAACAGCAAGTAGATGAGGCGATTGAAGGGTTTTCAAAGTTAGGAAACGATAGGCAAGCAAGTCCAAAATATGCTTCTGAAGCTCTCTATGAACTAGCAAAACTGATGCACACTATTGGAGATAATCAAAGCGCAAAATCAATTTTGAAAGATTTGAGAAATCAATTTGCAGAACAGAAAGAAACACAACAGAAAGCAAATAAACTAGCTTTGTTACTGAACTAAAAATACCCTACAATAATAATTAAATAATTTGTTGTTGGTGTATAACTAACAACAAATTAACTTGAAAATTCTATCCCAACCAAAAAATAGCTTAATTCCAGCATGAAAAAAACAGCTACAAAAATATTTACCGTTTACTTTTTTATTCCTTTACTGACCGTTTTTTCATTGATTTTTGGTCAAGAAGTTTTGGCTCAAGGTCAAGCTGAACTAGAGGAAGAAAATGTTGAGGTGCGTAAAACCAATGAATTCGAATTGATTGCAAAACCTCCTATCAAAACAAATGCTGAAATTACTCCTCTTCCAACTCTACAAGTTTCGAAGGATGCAGAGATTGATTTTAGCGAGACAATGACTTTTAATAGACTTACTTTTAGAGAAATTCCGAACGAACTTGCACCAACAATTCCAAAAGAGCTTTTAGGAAACTATGTAAAAGCTGGTTTGGGAAATTATATAACCCCTTATTTTGAGGGATTTTATAGTCGTGATTTTAATGAAAGGAATAAATTAGGCGTTTTTGCTCATCATCTTTCGTCCATGAATGGCGTTGTTGACGGTCAAAATTCAGGTTATGGAAATACAAACCTATTGCTTTTTTCAGAACATACAAAAGACAAATTTGTCTTAGCTTCTTCTATCAATTATAATTTGGAAAGAGTGCATTACTATGGTTATGACCAAAATATAGAAGCTCCAGATAAACAAGATATCAGGCAAACTTATCACAGGTTAGAAACCAAAATTGATATGTCATCACTACCTAAAAAAGATGAATTTGGAGATTCTAGTGCTGATAAATTAGCTTATAAAGTTTCTATAGGATTTAATTATTTTGCTGCAAGAGATAATATAAGCGAGTGGCAAATACCTATTTTAGGTGAAGTTTTGTATTCTATTTCTGAAAAATCAAAATTAAAAATAGAAACAGAATTTCATCAAACTGGGCAGAAAAGTAATTTTCTAAATATAGACAATCAGACTATCAAACTAACAAATGATAGAACACTAGTTAGTTTTGCGCCTTCTTATAATTTTTCTGTTGAAAATTTGACATTAAATGTAGGAGCTGGAGTAGCATATAGTTCAGATTCTTTACTAGAAAACTCAACTGGAAACACTCTTTTTTTCTATCCAAACATTGATTTTTCTTATCAAATTACTAAAGATAAACTTTGGGTTTTAGGAGAGATAAGTGGAGGTGTAAAACCTCAATTTTTGCGAATGCTAACCGTTCAAAATCCTTTTTTAGCTTCTGTTCAACCACTTAGTCATACTTTTTCGCAAGTTGATGCAAACTTAGCCATTCAGGCAAAAATTAATAAAAATGTAAAAGCAAATGCAGAAATTGGTTTTGCTATGTATGATAATATGCCATTTTTTGCACCTTCTGTATCAGATTCTTCACAATTTGGTTTGTTGTATGATAAAGTAAATGTTTTACGTTTAGGAGTTTCATCTGAATATCAAAAAAATAGTCTTAATGCTCGTCTGTCAGCTAATTATTTTGGTTATTCACTTACTGATTTGGATGTCGCTCATCATCGTCCTAGTTTTCAAACAAGTTTGAGTGTGGGCTATACATTTATAGAAAAACTTAAAACAGAGCTTACATTACAACAACTTTTTGGAATCAAAACTCAAAATCCTGTTTCTGAAACAACTTATGATTTGAAACCAATAAATGATTTGAGTATTTCAGTTTCTTATAAATTTACTGACCAAATTTCTGCTTTTGCAAATGGATATAATTTGATTGGACAGAATTATCAACGCTTTATTTATTATCCAAATAACGGAATTACAGTTGTTGTGGGGGGAAAATATATCTTCTAGAAATAAATTGAACGGTTTGTTCTAAACTAACCGTTCAATATTTTATTTAGTCTTTCTTAATTTTAGAATTAGCACGAACACGAAAGAAAATATAAATAGGAACTAACAAAAGAATTGTATAGACTTGCCAACCCAAATCAGCTCCTCCACTTCCTAAATTAGCAAAAATATAAGCTGCTCCACCTAACAAGACAATCAAAACAGCTACTGACATATTGCCAAAAAGTGTTTTGCGTTTTTCTTTTGCTCTCCCAAAAGAACCTCTCAATACAGAATTCTCTTGATTGTAGTTGCTTAATTCTTCTACTTCTTGTTGTGCTTCCTCTTTTTCCAATTTTTTTAGTCTTTCTTCTGCTTCTGTCCAGCGTTTGCGTTTCTCAAAATCTTCTTTATCTGGATTATAAAAGCGAGGCTGAAACTCAAATTTTTTATGTTTGGGAAGACGTGCTGATTTTTTGAACATACTATTTCGGATTTTAATTAATCATTCTACTACAAAAACACTTTTAAACCTAAAAAGTAACAGAATACTGTAAAATTAGTAGATTTTTGACAAAATTGAAAGAATATGACATCTTCTCATTTATCACTTCTCATTAATTCAGTTAGTTTCTCTATTGTCTTCCAGTTTCTTGTTGTGGCTTTTGTTTTTAATTTTTTCTCAAAGAAATTATTTGTCAGCTTTGAAGTGTGGTATTTTCCTTCACAAAAAACAAAGATATTATTTTCTACAATCTCAAATTTATCATCTGTTTTTGCTTCAATTTCTTTTACTTTTTCTATATTTTCAGTTGTTGGAGCTTCTTCTAAAAAAGTCAGGTGAAGATTATTAATCAATTCTGCTTTATTATTTTTTGATTCGACAAATGGATTCGAAGACTGAATTTTCTGTAATTCTTCTTTAGTTCTTATAATTACAGGAACTTCAAAGCCATACTTTTCAAAGACAGCTTTTTCTATTTGTATAGAAATTTCGTTTTTATCTAAAGCTGAATTAAAAATTACATTTCCACTCTGAATATAGGTTTGAATATCTTCAAATCCCAAACTCTGATATAACTCTTTTAAGTCACTCATCAGAATTTTTCGTTTTCCTCCCACATTTATTCCTCTCAAAATAGAAATATACTTCTGCATCTTCATTTGTGTTAAAAATAGACTAAAATTATGGTTTTGTAAAAGCGTTTTTGGTTATATTGGAATTCAATTTATCAAAATATAATTCTCAAAACAACTTAAAAATGAAAGAACCGTTAGTTCACCCAAAATCATCAGAAGGTGATACACAACTTCAAGAACTTATCAAATTTTATGAAGAAACACTAGGTTTTTGCCCCAACAGTGTCAAAACTATGCATATCAGACCACGAATTGCTTATGCTTTTATAGAAATGAATAAAGCTGTAATGGAAAATCAAGGCAGAGTTACGAGTGCTTTAAAACGACTTATTGGTTATATCAGTAGCCACGCAGCAGGTTGTCGTTATTGCCAAGCTCATACTATTCGTGCAGCCGAAAGATATGGTGCAGAACAAGCTCAACTAGAAAATATTTGGAGTTATAGAACACACAAAGCCTTTTCAGAAGCTGAAAGAGCAGCCTTAGACTTTGCTTTGGCAAGTTCACAGATTCCAAATGCTGTAACTGATGAAGTAGCTGAAAACTTGAGAAAATATTGGAACGAGGGCGAAATTGTAGAAATGTTAGGTGTAGTTGCTCTCTTTGGTTATCTCAATCGTTGGAATGATTCTATGGGAACAGAAATGGAAAGTCCAGCAGTAGAATCAGGAGAACAGTATCTAAAAAGTGATGGCTGGAATGTAGGAAAACACAAGTATTGAATTATGAATTGTGAATTTTATTCTTTCACAATTCATAATTCATAATTTCATTAGAAGAAGCTCGTTTTAGAAAGAATAGCTAAATATTTACTTTCCCAAAACTTCTCAGAATTAGTAATTTCTAAATATACATTTCCACCTCTTTCTTCCACTCTAAAAGAACCAGAAGGGCGTAAAGGTAATAGTTTTACATTCTTTACTTTTACATCGCTTGTACTTCCAATTACAATAGAACTTGTAGTACGGATGTCGATAGCTGTAAATTTACTTTTTGTACGTCCATCTGGCTCAAAACCTTTTTTATCATTTATGATAATATCTTGTTTTTTGAGTTCTTTTTCAGTTCCAATTACATAGTATGCTGTATTTGCAGCTGTGCGAGTATCTTCCAAAACAACATTTGTAGAGTCAAGCTCATCAATTTTTCCAGAATAACGAGACTTCCATCCTTCTACTTCTGTTTCAAGTTGAGCAATTTGCCCTCTCATTTGTGTAATTTGAGCCTCTTTATCTTCTAAAGAACTCTTCAACATAGCAATAGTATTTGCAAGCGCAGAGTTTTGTTGCCCTGATTCTTTCAATTTACGTTCTAATTCTGCTACTTTAGCACGGTTGGCTTGCATCTGACGCTCAATCTGTTGCATTCCTTGATCGATGCTCATTCCACCTGTTGATGGGTCAATGTCGCCTCCACGCATATCTGAAGTCAAGCGACGAATTTTGTCTTCTACTTGACGCATAGAATCCAAACGAACATAAATAACATTCATTTCTTGCTGCAAATCAGCTTGATACAAACTATCTTTTTCTCTAGCACGGCGTAGGTCTTCTACTTCCATAGCTAATTTTTTCTCATTTTCACTAGGTCCTTTATCACATGAGGATATAAAAAGAACACTAAAAAAGAGTGTAGCACAAAGAACTACATTATTAAGATTCGATGTAAACATAATTTAAAGGTTTTTTAGGGTTGATAATTGTTCTATTTTAAATAAACAATAAAAAAATTCCAAACAAAATTAACATAAAATTGGACTAAAAGTGTTTTTCAGAATTTATTTTTTTGATGGTTTGTAAAAATAGTTATAAAAGATAAAACCAAATGAAATTAATTGAACTTCATTTGGTTTTGATTAAACACTAATTCTTTACTAAAAAAGTTATGTTTTATAAGGCTTCTTGTTCTGCTTCTTGTTGCTGTATGTTTAAGAGAGAATCACGTTTACGCATCTTTCCAGCAGGAATACCAAACATCATTTTGAAACGACGACAGAAATAAGCTGTATCTTTATAACCTACTTCAACGCCAATACTACGAACACTCTTTTTAGAAGTACGAAGAAGCTCAACAGCTTTATCCATACGCTGATATTCGATATAATCTTGTGGATTGATTCCTGTCAAGAGCTTGAAATACTGACCTACATAATCTTCTGAAACATTAGCAATACTTGCCAAAACTTTGTTTGAAAGATCTGTATCTAAGTTTTCTCTGATATAAGTAAATAAATGAATAAGACGAGGATCTTTGAAATAGGTGCTATTTGTAGCTAATTTTTCTACAAACAAACGCTCTGTCAAAACAAAACGAATCATTTCTACTACTAATTTTTCTGTATTCAAGACAAGCATTCTTGAGCTGCCTATATTTTCTTTTATTTCTTCCTCTACAATTTCTTGAATCAAATCATTGATTTTTGTTGCCTTTTTAAATACAAAAGGAGGTAAATCAAGCGAAGTAAAAAAACTTACAGAACCAAAAACACGAGCATCTAAAACAACTTGAGAAAAAATAGCTTCGCCTTCTTGATTGTGATAGGTTTGAAGATGAACAGCATTTTTTTGTAAAAGATCATCTGGAGAAATAATATCATACTTTTCAGCTTCTCCAAAGGTAATTGTTGTATAATTACCTGCTGGTAAGAAAAGTGTTTCTCCTTCTTTTACTAACTCATTTTTAGCTCCAAAACGCATAATTCCTTTATGAAGGAAAATTAATGAATTATCAATATCATAAAAATGCTTGATACGCATCGGAATTGTAGCGACCGTTTTTTTGGCACGTACATATCGAATACTAAGCGATTCGATAATTTTGTTATAATCTTCCATTAACATAAGTAAAGAGGTTTGTAAATGTTAGTCCGTTAAATAAGAAAACCTAAACTGGACATAAATGATTAAAATGTAATTATAATTAATTCTTTGATTAAATGTATAAAAAAGCTAAGATATAGTTGTCTAATTTAAAGTAACTTTAAACTAATTAATTAACTAAAAATAGTATTTTGCTTTTTAAAAATAGGAATAAATCAGTAACTTTCAAAATTTGATACTGCAATATACTATAATATTTCTGTAAATAATCAAATTTTAAGCCTAAAAATTGGATTTTTCTGTGAGTATGTACTTTGTTTAGTTGTTTTTTTTGTGTTCTGGCAAAACCTCTTGGTTTTTCTATTTGTGTCTAAGTTTCTTAGAGACTTTTGATTTAGGTAGATTTAGTAGTATTTTTATCAAAAAATTCATTTAGGCTAGATTTATATTTTGCAAATCAAAAATTTATATCAAAAAAAAACTATTATTTAAAACAACTCAAAAATTATGGATAATCCAACAAACAAAAATAATCAACAACAACAGATAAATATAGAATTGACAGAAGAAATGGCAGAGGGAACTTATGCCAACTTGGTTATGATAGCACATTCTCAGAGTGAGTTTTTTTTAGATTTTGTAAGACTTGTTCCAGGTGCGCCAAAAGCAAAGGTTCAGTCAAGAATTATTCTTACTCCTGACCATGCCAAACGCTTGTTACACGTTTTGAAAGATAGTGTTGAGAAATTTGAGGCTAATGTAGGCAAAATTTCGGTTCAAGAAGAAGCCAATCACTTTCCTCTAAATTTTGGTGGAACAGTAGGAGAAGCGTAAAGTTAAACTTAGAATTAAGAACTCAGAATTACACAATAAACTACTGTCTGATTTCTATTTTCCATTTCCTAATCTCTATTTTCCCTATAAGTTGTGCTTCAATTTTTTCGTACTTACGACCCTTTTCGTCTTTTGACGGTACTTCTTTTTTTATTAGCACTTCGCTTGCCTTTCCTTTTGAATGTCTTTTTTACAGATGTTCCACTATTAAATCCAATTTTGGATTTTATGTTGATAGGTGAGCGTGTTGCTGATGGAAATGCTATTTATAAAGAAGTTTTTGCAGGAATTGCCCCTTTTTCAGCTTGGTTTTATGCAGGTTTGGATCTGCTTTTTGGTCGTTCTACTTTTGGGTATGCGCTTGTCGGAACGGGACTTTTGTTTGTACAGGCAATTATCTTTAATACTTTACTTTTAAGAAGAGATTTTTTGTTAGATAGAGGCTATGTTCCTGCAATGCTGTATGTTTTTTTTGGTTCGATTAGCTTTGATTATCTGAATATTTCGCCTGTACTGTTATCGCTTACTTTTTTGCTTCTCGTATTACGTGAAATATTTACACTTACTGAAAATACACATGACCAAACTCTTTTTACGATTGGTTTTTATTTGGGAATAGCCACTCTTTTTCATTTGCCTTCTAGCATTTTTCTTTTTTGGGTAAGTGTTGGTTTGGGAGTTTTTCGTTCTACTTCATTTCGTCAGCATTTGCTTGTTTTGTTTGGTTTTGCATTTCCTATTTTACTGCTTTCTTTGTATTTCTTTTGGAATGAAAGTCTGATTGATTTTGTAGTACAATATATCAATTCGATTTCTTTTGCCCCCAAATTTTATCTTTCTATTCAGGATTTTATTATCATCTTGGCTTTTCCTATTCTGTTTTTGGTATTGTCTATTCTGAATATGTTTTCTGGTCGTAGTCTTACCAATTATCAATCTTATTGTCGTCAGATGATGATTTTTTGGCTTGTAGCTTCTAGTTTTAGTTTGTTATTATGTAAATATTGGCTTCCTTTTCAGTTTGCGTTTTTCTTGCCACCCCTTGCTTTTTTTGGAACTTATTATCTATTTTCTATTCAAAGAAAATGGATATCTGAACTTCTCTTTTTGTCTGTTTTGGGTGGAATAGCTTTACAACTTTGGGCTACTCGCACAACCGTTTTTTATCCATTAGATTACACAAAAGCCATTGTAGAAAAACCTTCTGGTTTTGATTTGAAAAATGAAAAAATTTGGGTCTTTGGAGAAAATCATAGTTATTATATCGATAACAAACCTGTTACGCCTTATTTAGATTGGAAATTGACACAAAATAGAATTGAAGAATTAGATAACTATCAAGCACTTTTATTATTCTATAATCAAATCGAAAAAGATAAACCTCATTTTATTATTGATAATGAAAAACAACTTCCACCACTTTTTGAACGTATTCCGTTGTTATCTGAAAAGTATTCTACCAAAGACTCTTTAATTTACGAATTGAAAGAGTAGTTTAATCATAAAAACATGAATGAACAAGAATTTGAAATTGATTTTTTATAGTTTAGAGCTTTTTGCAACACTTTCTTACTTTTTTACGAATAGAGAGTAATTCAAATAAAAGTTAAAATTACTCAAAGACCATGAAAAAAATCTACTTCTTACTGCTTTTCCTTTTTATTTCTGTTTCCTCTGCTTTTTCTCAAAACAATCCAACTACAAAAAATACCTATCTCCCAACTAGCTCAACAGAAAGTCAGTTTGCACTTATTTATAAGCTCAAAGACAGCAAGAAAATATTTAAAAACAAAGATATTGTAGAGGTTTTAGATAAAAATAAAACTGACTTGACTAGTTTTATGACTCTTGTCGATTCTGTCGAAACAGATAAATTAAATTCATTTGGTTTTTCTGACTCTATGGGATATGGTCATTACCTGACTGTTTGGACAGAAGAAGAAATCTTAAAAGTAAAACTGACAACAATTGCACCTTTAAATGTAGTCTTACAGAGTGATGCAAAACGTGCTTGGCTAATTATCTATGATTCTTTAGGAAATGAACTTCCAAATCTTAAAGTAAAGCTCAATCATCAGAATCTTTCTTACAATAAAAAAGTGAAGAGTTATACTCTTCCCAATCATAGAAAAGAAGTAACCATTAAAATTGAGTATGCAGGGCAAACTTGGCACTTGGTTGCTAAAAAACAAAAAAAATATCGTAGAAGAGGCTCATTTATCAAAAAAGCTGTTTATAGTTTTCCTATAAAGTATTTTTGGATTGTGCCATATCGTGAAGTAAGGAGAGTAGTCAGAGCTATTGATTATGGAAATGTTGAAAATTTAGGAGTGATTCGTTTTTTTGTAGACCTTTTTACAAAAGAAGATGAATCTTATACAAAACATGCTTATTTTGATGGGCAACATAGAGAGGGCAGTGGTTATATCGTGATGGACAAACTAAAATACCGTCCATTAGATACGCTGCGTTTTAAAACCTATTTAGTAGATAAAAAAGGAATACCTATTGAAGATGATGAAATTGATGTTTTTTTTAGTAATGATAGATATATTTATAAAAAAAATCATTCTGTAAAATCATATCGAAAAGGAGGTTTTGAGAGTGAAATTGTATTAGTAGATTCTTTAGAAACGCAATTAGGAGGCTATATTGGAATAGTTTTGAAAAATAAAAAAGGTAAAATACTTATTTCAGAAGATGTCATGTATGAAGATTATATTTTGCCAGAAATAAAAAGCTTTAAAGTAGAAACAACGGATAAAAATCAATATCGAAATACACCTTTTGCCCTTCGCATTAAAGCAAAAGATTTTAATAATCTCACTATTTTGGATGGAAAAATCAATATAGAGATAGAATCAGTTGATATACAAGCGACTTATGAGCCTTCTATCAATATCAAAAAAGTTATTTGGGAACACGAGCAAAAATTAGAACCTTTTGGAGAAACACTTATTTATATTCCAGATTCTATTTTTCCTAATGCTGATTTACTCTATAATGTAAAGGCAATTCTTCTCAATTCGAACAACGAAAGATTAGAAAAGAAACTATCTATCAATTATAATTATTTTATCAAAAAACCAACTTTAGAAGCTCGTTTTGAAGATGGTTTTGTATATGCCACCTATAGGGAAGGAACAGATACAGTTTCTAAAAAAGGCTTTATTTATAGATATTTTACGGATAATTTTAAAAACCAAACTCTAAAAGGAGATAGTGTAGAGTTTCCATTCAAAGAAAAAGTAAATGCAATCTATAATCATTTTGACTTTCAAGTAAATACTGATGAGTATGAAAAAAATAGCTTTCTGACAAAGCGAGTCAATGTTCCGAACAGCTTGTATATAGAAGGTTATTTTCTCCACGATTCTTTGATTATGATTATCGAAAATCCCTTTAAATCTCTTGTTCGTTATAGTCTTTTTTGTAAAAATAATTTGATAGAAAAGAAAGCAGACTCTTCTTCCCTTATCCGAATTGCTATCAAAGACAGATACAAAAAAGTCTATATTCTTCAGACATCACATACTTTTGGAGGAAACACTTATGAAGACCAAGAAGCATTTTTACGTAATAGAAAACAACTTTTTGTCTCACTTGACGCACCCTTATTGACTTCGCCTTCTTTCAAAGAAAAAATAAATGTAACCGTTACTGATTATAAAAAACGCCCTGTCCAAGATGCTGACCTTACTGTTGTGGCAACCAATGGAAAGTTTGATGATTATACAAGAGTAAATATTTCAAATTCTCAAGAAAGCCGTTTTAGATTTAAGACAAAGAAAAGATTATCAGAAATTGAACTCAAAAAACAAACTATCCAACATGATTATTTGAGTCTTTATCCGTATTGGCAAAATCGTTTTGGGTTAGATTCTATTGCTTATTACAATTTTATTTTTCCCAAAAAAGAAGGATTTAGAGTTTCCATTCCCTATCAAAATATATACGATTCATTACAAACCAAACTGAAAAATATAAATGCAGGGTGGGATCAAACTAATTATTTGAAAGAAGAATTTAAACGAAATCATGACTTAAATATAGGTGCATTATTTCCATTTTTCTTTACCCAAAAAGGATATGAAGATATCGCTTGGATAAAAATTGATGATAGTTTGACTTATTTATCAACCATAAATTTTCATCAAGACCATCTAATTGTGCTTTCAGAAGGAGTTCATAAACTAGAAATCCGTCTGAAACATAATATTATTTCTATTGATAGCATTTCTATTCCAATGGGAAAAGAAACTATACTTTCTTTTGATTTGGATAATTTACCGAGTTATGTTCATACTAAAAAAGTGTCCTCAAAGTTATCTAATGAAGAGAAAATAATGCTAGGTTCTCATACTTTTGTAGGAGTTACGTATGGATACCATGGTTGGAATCCAATCATGCAAATTCAGCAAGGGAAAGGAGATGTAACACAAGTTTATTCTACCTCTAGTTATGATGAGAAAACAAATATATATCGTCATAAATGGCGTTACCCTCTCCTACATAAAGGAGAGTTTAGGATTCTACGAGAAACAGAAATAAAATGGGATACCTTGTATTTTGAACCTTTTGTGTCTTATGATATGGAAGAAGGAAAATATGTTAAAAAGGATTCTATCATAACATTGACGCTAAGCGATGGAAGAGATACTACTCTAACTTCTACATATGAATTTGAGAAAGGGAAAATTAGTAGTAATAAAACATTTCCAAAAAAGACATTTTTTCCGACTTATAAATCAGTTCAACTAACTAAAACAGCCAAAACAATAGCTATAAATCATGCACTACCATTTTTTGATTATTCCTATTTCGCACAAAAAAGATATAAAGAAACACTCTATGAGTGGAATACCTCACAATTTCAAGTGATTTCTAAGGAATGGAACAAACTGATTTTTAAAAATTCCGATTCTTTGAGTGAGAATTTTGAAAAAGAATATTTCTTTGAAAACCTAATTCCATTTAAAGGAAAAATAATTGCTGGAACGTATCAAGTTTCAGTTTATTATAAATATCATTATGAAGAATGTGCAAGAATAAATGATATAAAAGTAGAAGAGTACAATGCTGATTCTCTCCCTCTACAAATCAATTTTGAAGAAGCAGGTATGGATTGCTATGGAAAAAAGAAAGTCAAAGTCGCTTACAATTCGAATGATGTACTGGAATTAGAAAAACTAGAAAATCATCCAACAAATTATTACAAAAATGATAATTTTACTAGAAATGTCAGAACTTACATGGGAAAAGTAACTAATGAAATTGGAGAACCTCTACCAGGTGCAACTGTCATAGTAAAAGGGACAAACAGAGGAACAATTACAGATATAGAAGGAAATTATTCTATTACAACTCCCGTAGGTAGTATATTAGTTTTTCAATATGTTGGTTACAGTTCAATAGAAAAAGTAACTACCAATTACAATATTTGGCTTGATGTAAGTATGAATGAATCATCAGAACTTCTTGAATCAGTAGTAGTGAGTTCTTACTCTCCATCAAGACAAAATCGTGCTATGGTTACTTCCATATCTCAAGTCAGTAGTGATTACTTGACTAATTCAGCAGGTGGCATAAATAGTTCGAAGAATTTAAAAAAGAGTTTAGCCTTATCAAATATAGTAAATCTTGAAACTAAAAGTCTGGATGTAGAGGATTATTTTGCACCAAATAAAAAGAAAAATATCCGAAATTATTTTACAGATAATGCAATCTGGCAGCCGACTTTAAAAACAGATGAAAATGGAAAAGCAAGTTTTGAAGTTACTTATCCAGATGATATTACAAGTTGGAAAACACTTGCTATTGCATATGGAGAAAATAATCAAAACGGTCAAGCTCTCGTCCAAACAAATTCTTTTTTGACACTTTCAGGACAGCTTTCACTTCCTCGTTTTTTGATAGAAGGAGATTCTGTCAGAATTATTGGAAAAATAGCTTCTTATAGTAGAGATTCTATAAAAGTGAATAGTTATTTTGATTTAGAAGGAAAGAAAATTCCTCAAAAAGAGCGAAAAATATTATTTTCTAGTGTCGATTCTCTGCGTTTTAGTGTGGCTGATAACTCTAGTAAAACAGTAGATTTGTCTATTGATTCCTTAACTAGTTTGCAAGATTCTCTGACTGTTCAGTATGTTATGAATGCTGATATTTCTGAAAAACAGGTTTATACAGATGGTGAAGAGCGCAAAATTCCGATTTTTAAAAAGGGAGTCATACAACGAAGAGGAGTTTTTGCCATTTTGGAAGGTGACACAACGCTAGACTTACGTGATTTTAAGGATTCTATTTCAAATCAAAATCCTATAAAACTTCAGGTAAAAGACAATATTTTAGAAGTAATGGTTTCAGAATTGGAACACATTCAAAGTTATGCTTATGCTTGTAACGAACAAAAAGCCTCAAAAATTCGTGCCTATATACTTGAAAAGGACATCAAAACAGCTTTGAATTTACCTTTTGAAACTAAAAAACAAAAAGAACTAGAAGAATTAATCAAAAAACTTGTTGAAGCTCAATATGATGATGGTTGGTGGGGTTGGTGGGCTACTTCTGCTCCAAATGCTCACATGACAGCTTATATTTATGGTATTTTGTTTGATGCAAAAGAAAAAGGCTATGAAATTTCTAACGAAACTCTATCAAAGGCTGAAAATGCCTTGAGACTTAGTTTGTTTACACATGAGCAACAAGAAAAAGTAGAAATATATACTGTTTTGGCAAAAAATAAGGTGTATCAAAAAACTTATAAAGACAGTGTTGAAAAACTAAGTATTTCTCTACAAATTCAAGAAGATATAGCAGAACATCACTCTCTTTACAATCAACTTTCTATTTTGCGTTTAAGACAATTGTATGATTTACCTATTTCGCTTCGTATTTTGGAGATAAAACAAAAAAAGAACATTTTTGGTAGTATATTTTGGTCAGAAACAAATTATAGAGGATATTATTCCTTATTCAGAAATAAGATACAATTAAATATTTTAGCCTATCAAATTTTGAGACAGGCAAAAGGAAAAAACATGCATTCTATTGATTTAGCAAAAGTTCGCCAGTATTTTTTAGAAAATCGTAATCAGAGTGGATATTGGACAAATACATACGAATCAGCAAGGATTTTATCGACTATTTTACCAGATTTTGAATCAAAAGGAAAAAATAGTATCAAAACAGAATTGCAAGCCAATGGTCAAAATCTGATGGAAACAACTGAGCAGGTTTTTTCTAAAGAAAATTTACCAAATGAAATAACTAAAAAAGGACTTGCACCTGTTTTTGTGAGTTTGTCACAAGAATATTTTGTACCTCAAGTAACTCAAAAGACAAGTGATAATTTTCATATCAAAACCTATTTTAAAGACGCAAATTCTGAAAAAATAACGGAATTAAAGTCAGATTCAGTTTACATTAAAGTAGGAAAACCTATTGTTTTGACTATTGAAGTAACAGCAAAACAAGAATCCGAATATGTATCAATAGAAGTTCCAATTCCTGCAAGTTGTGTTTATGGAAAAAACCCGTATTCATTTAGGCATAGCTACTATTATTATCACAGAGGAATAGAAACATACAGAGAGGAGTTTAAACACAAAACAGCTATTTTCTGCACTAGAATGCCTACTGGCACACATACTTTTGAGATTATTTTAGAACCTCGTTATTCGGGTGTTTTTACACTTAATCCTGCAAGTGTAGAATTGATGTATTTTCCAAGTGTTAAGGGAAATGAAGGAACAAAGAAGGTTTTTGTGGAGTAATTTTTATTTATTTTAAGTAACAATACAAACTAACTAAGAAAAATATGAAATATATTCAATATGTAGGAATATTACTTGGAGCAATTTATGGCTATTGCTATAGATTAATTTGTGGTAAAGAGGGTATAAATGGAATGTATGAAGATTATAATATTTATAGTATTTCTTTCATTTGGGTTTTACCAATTGTTATTTCAATAATTCCTGTTCTATTTGCAAGAAAAGAGATACTAGAATCTAGGTGGAAGCAATTTTCATTTCCTTTTTTAAGTGTTTTATTATTTTTCTTTTTTACCCTTTCTAGTGGAATAGAAGATTGGTTGTGTATTCTAATTATTGCTTTTCCATTTTTACTAGTTGCTGGGTTAGTAGGACTATGTATTGCACCATTAATCAAAAAAAGAAAGTCCAAAAAGTTATATTCAATCATTTTATTACCCTTTTTATTAAATCCCCTTGAATCTTATCTGCCAAACAATAAAGAATCATTTAGCATTGAAACAAGAATTGAGATAAAAGCAACAAAAGAAATAATTTGGAATCATTTAATAGAAGTTCCTGAAATCAAAAAGGAAGAGTATAACAAAGGATTTTATAATTTTATAGGCGTTCCTCGTCCAATAAAATCAGAGTTAAAAACCATAGATAATCAAGAATTTAGAATTGGATATTTTACAGATAATCTAAAACTTTATGAAACAATATCTCAAATTGACACACTAAATTTTATTGAGTTTAAAGTTCATATTGACAAATCAGAATTGAGAGATTTGCCTACTGACAAACATTTATTGAATAGTAATTACTTTCATTTTGAAAATATTTCCTATAAAATAATAACAGCAAGAAATGGAAAAGCAGAACTAATACTGAACTGTGAATATACTCTAAACTCAAAAATGAATGGATATGCAAATTTTTGGGCAAAACAGATTATCAAAGATTTTGAAACAAGACTTCTTGAATCTTTAAAATTGAAAATCGAAAAAGAAATACTATAAAATGGAGTAGTTAAAATATCTAGTTCAAGCGTCGATGCTTGAACTAGATACTTTATTTTAATCATCAAACTCAAAACGCAGATAATTAATTTTCAACCCTTGTTTTTGCGCTCGTTTCTCGTAGCGTGTAAGTATTCCGTGATGCTCTGGATAGAGAGGCGAATTATGTAAATCTCGTGTTACTAAAAGGTTTTTGATTTTATACTTTGCTATTTCTTCTAATGTATAGTCATAAAGAGGGTCATCATCAGTTTTGATATGAACAGTTCCTCCTTTTTTTAATACTTTTTTATACATATCTAAAAAACGAGAGTTTGTCAATCTGCGTTTTCTATCTCTTTTTCTTGGGCGTGGGTCTGGATGAATTACCCAAATTTCACTTACTTCATTTTCTTCAAAAAACTCATCTAACTTTTGGATTTCGGCACGTAAAAAAGCTACATTAAAAGAATCATTTGCTAAAGCATCTGTGCTTCCTCTCCACAACCTATCTCCTTTTACATCTACACCAACAAAATTTTTGTTTGGATAAACTTTTCCTAGTCCTACACTATATTCACCATATCCACAAGCAAGTTCTAAAACGATAGGTTGTGACGATGGAAAATGAGTTTTGTTCCAATTTCCTTTTAGTTTTGTGTAGGCTTCATCTTCCATTTGTAATACATTATAACGTTCTAAATTTTCTTCAAAACGCATCATTTTTTTTCTAGCCATCTTTTCTTGTGTTTTAAACGTATATCTAAAGACTGATTTTGAAAGAAATTAATCTTCTAAATATTCTTATTTTTGTAAGTGATGTATAATTTGAATACAAATATATTTCATTCTATCTTATCTTGCTTCATTGTAAGCCATAATTCTAACTAATTTAAAGCCTTTTTTGAAATGAATACACCAAATCCATCAGATAATTTAAATAATTCTACTACTGAGCAAACCCTTTGGAGTGGCTCGCCTTCTTGGCTTTTGCACCTTGGAAATGTCATTTTTTGGGCAATTTTAGGAATTGTTCTTCCTACCATTATTATTTATTTGTGGACAAAAGGAATTGAAAACCCAAAACTAGACACATTTTTTTGGGTAGTTTTGCTTGCTAGTATTATTATTCCTTTTTCGATCGTTTTTCTAAGAATATTTGATACCCGTTTTATCAATTATACACTTACAAGCGAACGACTTATCATAAAAAAAGGAATGCTGACACGTACGACTGATGAAATAGAATTATATAGAGTAAAAGATATTCGTTTGGTAGAACCTTTTTTACAACGATTGGTAGGTCTTTCAGTCATTGAAATAACATCATCAGATAGAAGTAATCCTAATCTTTCTTTGTCTGGAATACGAAAAGGTGATGAGCTTCGAAATAACTTAAGAAATCAAGTAGAACGCCTCAGAACAAATAAAAATGTTAGAGAAGTCGACTTTGAGTAACTCAAATTATCTATGTATGACTTTGAATTTATATAGAAGCAGGGTTAAAATATTGTTTAATTGATAAAAATAAAATATCATTCTTCTTTTTGTTTTGCAGTGCTAATACGTTCTATATATTCTACTATTTTTGTAGCAATATCTACTTGTGTAGCTGTTTCTATTCCTTGCAAACCTGGAGAAGAATTGACTTCCAAAACTAAAGGCCCACGAGAAGAAACTAAAATATCTACACCTGCTACACACAAACCCATTGCTTGAGCAGCTTTTATAGCTGTTTGAGATTCTATTTCTGAAAGCTCAATAATTGTACTTGCTCCTCCTCTATGAAGATTTGAGCGAAATTCACCTTCTTTTCCCTGTCTTTTCATCGAACCAACCACTTTACCATCTACTACAAACGCACGAATATCAGCACCACCTGATTCTTCAATGAACTCCTGAATCAAAATATTTTGCTTTATGCCTGAAAAGGCTTCAATCGTAGATTTAGCTGCTTGGTCAGTCTCTGCCAAAACAACACCTAAACCTTGCGTTCCTTCCAAGACTTTTATGATAACAGGTGTACCTCCTACCTCTTTGATAAGCATATCAACTTCGTTATTTTTTGGAAAACTAGCAAAAACAGTCTTTGGAATTCCTACACCTATTTTTGATAATAACTGAAGACTACGAAGTTTGTCTCTAGATTGTGAAATACTTTCTGAACTATTAGCACAAAGAGTACCTTGCATTTCGAATTGGCGAACTACTGCTGTTCCAATGTAGGTGACTGATGCACCAATTCTAGGAATAATAGCATCAAAATAAGGAAGTAATTTTCCTTTATGAAAAATGGTTGGATGTCCTTCTTCCATTTCAAAATGACATTTTGTATGATTAATGAGCATAGCTTCATGTCCTTTGTTTTCAATGGCTTCAATCAACCTTTTGGTGGAGTACAAATTTTTATTTGTAGATAGAACGGCAATTTTCATTTCTTTTTGTTAGATAGAGACAATAAATAATTTTGTGAGTAATCTACCAAAAAATATTTGTTTACTAATTTTTGACTAAAAATTAAGATTGAGTAATACATATTTTTTCCGATTTGTAATAAAAACTATACTATATATAAATCTGCTTTTCTATTAAGATTTAGATTTATTACTTCTTTGTAAAAATTCTCAATATTATAATCTATCAGTTACTGATTTGTTTAGCTTTAAACAAACTTAATCTTAAAGGAATTACTAAAAAGTAAAACAGAAGTCGATAAATAGAATAATATAGAATTAAAAAATAATTTGAAAGTGAAAGTTTAGTCTTTCAATATTTTTTTTAAATATTAGACAAATTCTAATGAATCTGTAAATGATTCTGTTCACTTAACTGATTAAGAAATAAATAGAAATATAGTCAAATTTAGAAAGGACAAAAAAAATATAAAACAATCTAAATATTGATTGTATGACTTTTATTTAGTAGGTTTAATCAAGTAAAAAATATCCTTGATTATAAACCTAATTTTTGTTTTCATTCTATCTACGTCTTTTTAATATGCAAACCAAACGTTGGCTTTTCGAACCTTTACCTTCTGATGAAAAAATTTCAAACCTATCCAAAGAAGTCAATGTCAGTAGCATTCCTGCAACTTTACTTTTGCAGCGTGGCGTAAGTGATTTTGAAAGCGCAAAGTCATTTTTTCGTCCCTCTCTATCTCATTTGCATTCTCCTTTTTTGATGAAAGGAATGGATATAGCCATAAATCGCTTAAAAGAAGCTATACAAAATCAAGAAAAAATACTTGTTTATGGAGATTACGATGTAGATGGAATTACTTCAGTAGCTATTGTTTATGGTTTTTTGAAAAAATTATATGCAGATGTTACTGATGAAAAAAATGTACAGTTTTATATTCCAAACCGAAATACAGAAGGTTACGGAATTACCAAGGAAGGATTAGCTTTTGCAAAAAAAGAAAATATAAACTTAATCATTTGTTTGGATTGTGGTGTAAAAGCAAACGAACAAATCCAACAAGCTAAAGATTGGGGAATTGATTTTGTAGTTTGTGACCATCATTTACCAGATGAAGAATTACCTGTCAGTTTTGCAATGCTCAATCCAAAACAAAAAGGTTGTAATTATCCATTTAAAGATCTTTCTGCTTGTGCTATTGGTTATAAGTTTTTACAAGGTTTTTGTATAAGAACAGGTACTTCTGAGCGAAATTTGCACTATTATTTGGATTTAGTAGCCTTGAGTATTGCTGCCGATCTAGTTCCAATGGTAGGGGAAAACAGAATTTTGAGTTATTTTGGATTAGAAAAAATAAATATTGACCCACTACCAGGAGTAAAAGCACTTTTGAATTTGATAAATAGTTATGGACGAAAAATAGGTGTTCGTGATATTGTTTTTTCGGTTGCCCCTCGTCTTAATGCAGCAGGAAGAATTACAGATGCTTATAATTCCTTAAATTTACTTCTGGCTTCTTCGGACAAAGAGGCAAATGAATTAGCCAGAACATTAAATCAAAAAAATGATTTGCGCCGAGATATGGAGCGTAAAATGATGATTGAAATTGATGAAATTCTGAAAAAATCTGTGCCTACACGCAAAACAAATGTTTTGTTTAGTAAAAATTGGCATAAAGGCTTAGTCGGAATTGCAGCAGCAAAATGCGTAGAAAAAACGTATCGACCTACTGTGATTTTGACACACTCACAATCTGAAAAGGGAGATTTGGCTGTTGGTTCGGCTCGTTCTATTTCTGATTTTGATATTTATAAAGCTGTTGAGAGTTGTTCGGATTTACTGACACAATTTGGAGGACATAAATTTGCTTCGGGAATGTCTATGCCTATCGAAAATGTAGAAAAATTTCAAGAGCGTTTTGAAAATGCTGTCACTGATACTTTAGAAAAAGAACAACTTGTTCCTCCTGTTCGGGTAGATATGGAAATTAATTTATCACAGATTACTCAAAAAATGTTTGCTATCATAAAACAAATGTCACCTTTTGGACCTCAGAATATGCGTCCTGTTTTTGTAGCTCGTGGTGTACAGCTTTTTTCGCCTAAAATTATTAAAGAAACTCATCTCAAAATACAAGTGAGACAAGGAACATCTCTTTTTTCAGCTATCTCGTTTGGAAAAGCTCATTTTTTAAATCAAATTACTACTACCTCTAGGTATGATATTGCGTTTTTGATAAGTGAAAATCATTTTAGAGATAAAAGCTATTTACAGCTTGAAATTAGAGATATTTTGAAAGTAGATTGAAAATGAACTTTATTTTTTAATAAAACTAAAAACCCACAAATTTCTTCGTGGGTTTGTTTTATTAGTTCAATACTTAATAGACTAAACAGACTGTAAAAGAACTGCCCATGCTTTCATAACTTCTCCTTTTTGAGCATATTCTTCTGCCGTTTTGTGTTGTGCTTCTTCATTTGGAAAAACGCTTCTTACCATTTCTTTTTCTTCTTCGGTCAAATCTGCAAATTCTTTCTCTTCTATTTCTTCAATGGTTGGAAGTGTTTCTACATTTCCTAGTTTTCCTAATGTATTTCCAGATAAAAATTTACTGTTTTTTATGGTATCAGGAAGTGCATCAACACCAATTCCTTTGGTAGACAATGGTTTGGCTACTTCAAAAACAGAATCTCCACTAGCTCTAGCATAATAGTTTCCTCCCATACGAGCAACTAAATCTATAAGGTGTGGGTCTATTTTACCCTCTTTATCCAAAACAGCTTTATTGATGTGCATTTTCTTTACTTCACAAATAATCAAATTTCCTGCGCCTCCTTCTGTTCCTGTTTCAATAATCTGCTTTACTATGCACTCAAACTGCGCTGGCGATTCCAAAACACGAGGTGGAGCAATTGTATCAGAAGCAATTGGTGTAAAGCCTGACTTAATAAATTCGTTTACTCCCTTATCGTATTCTGTACTTGAAAGCGACATCTGTTCTACCATCGCATACGAAACCATATTAATAACGACTTCTCCGACCTCTTTTACATTTTCTAAAGTATGTTTGATAGTATTGTCTCTCACTCTCCTAGCAGGGGAAAAAATAAGCGTAGGAGGATTTGCACCAAAAACATTAAAGAAACTAAAAGGAGAAAGGTTTACATTTCCGTCTTTGTCTATCGTACTGGCAAAGGCAATCGGACGAGGCGAAATTGCCCCCAAAAGTAAGCCGTGAAAAGCTGGAACAGGTAAATCAGAAGGAAGATAAGAATTGAATTCCATGTGGAAGTGTGAATGGTTAATTATGAATGGTAAATGAATTACCAAAAAATAAATTTTGTTGTTTTTTAAAACTCATTTACTACTAAACAGGGTTAAAACCCTGTTCAATTAAGAAAGAATACCTTTTGTTTTTTACAAAAATATTCTTTCAAAAATAAGCTATGAGTCATAAATTGGGCAGACTTTTAACACTGCTTTTACTACAAATATAAGACAACAAAAAAAACCCAAAAAAAGTTATTACTTAATTTGGGTTTTTACTACGGTGGTGATGAGTGGGCTCGAACCACCGACACACGGATTTTCAGTCCGACGCTCTACCAGCTGAGCTACATCACCGTATTTATGAAATTGATTCTTACACCAATTACACTTTTGAGAAATTTTTAGTTCAAAATTTTTATTTTTTGATGTGTTTGTTTCCCTTAGTGCGATGCAAAGGTACGTTCTTTTTCTTAATATCCAAACACTATCCTAAACTTTTTTCAAAAAAAAAGAGCAAAATATCTCCACAAGCCACTAAATGATTGATTTTCAGAAAGATAGTTTAGAATAAATTTTTAAAATAGTTTGAAGTTTTTTTAGACGTTAGGAAAATATTTGGGGAATTGTTATTTATTGGTTTGAGAATTCTTCTTGAATTTTTATTTGGTTTTTGAGGAATGATTTAGAAATGGAAAAATGCTTTTATTGTAAATAGAACTTTTGCAGTTTAAAAAAATAACCAAATGGTATTTTACAAAAATGGTGGATTGTGTAGGGACAATGCATGCCAATAATACAAAATAATTTTTTTATTATTAATGAATTACTTTTTTTTGTTAAAATAAGTTATTTTGTCAGTTATTTATTTAAAAAACACGTCATATATGATGCTAAATAATTGTTTTTTAGCTATTTATAGCAATAATGTCAGTAGTATTCTTTTGGATGAAAAATTGATATTATTAAATTTAATAATTTTTTTTAATTTAAAAATGTAATAAATATGAATAAAAATCATACAGAAAGTGTAATCGCATATATTAATTTTTTATCATTTACGAATCTTAACAAGAACAGTAAGGAAAATGATAATTATTTTCAAAATACGTCTGAAGTTATTTCAGCTTTGAAAGAGGTAGAGAACAATAAGTATTGGGATTTGAGATGGGTTAGTATTGAAGAATCAGCACAAAAAAAGGGGGAAAATACTTTTGATATAAGTAAACAAGTATGTTGTTCTTTATTTCCTAATTCGCTTGTAGTTTCTGTAAAAATAGTAGACGATAATTTTAGCGAAATTATTTCTAATTTGATTTCCCATTTAGCTTATATTGGTCATCGACTACTCTTGAAAGGTATAATGATTAGAGGAGGTATCACATATGGAAACTTAATACACAATAAAGAATTACTTTCAGGAGATGGATTGACAGATGCTTCTTTTCTTGAAAATAGTTTTGCTATTTATCCTAGAGTTATTTTATCAAAAAAGTTAGTTGAGAAATTAGATTATCCTATTAAATCTAAAAGAGATGATTATCCATATAATCAATATGTACAGCAATTTGATGATGAGTTTATAGGTTTTCATCAAATGGTATATTATCAGGTACACCAATCTAATATAGAAATAAAAAAAGAAGATATAACAACTGATTTAATTAGAACAAAGCAAATTATAAATGAAGGATTAGTTCAAACTAGGGATAATATAGAGACGCATTCTTATTTTAAGTGGCTTAAAAACCATTATGAATCTCTCACTATTTTATATTGATTTTATTTATAATTATTTTTTATTAAAAAAAGAGAACAATTATTATCTCTTTGAATAAAACAAAAAAAGACTTGCCAGTAAATAATCTTACCGACAAGTCTTTTTTGATTTGTTTCAATTCACTAAAACATTTTGCTGTAGGAGAAGGACTCGAACCTTCACGAAGTAGTTAGTCAGATAATTGTTAGAAACACTTATTTGATTTATCCCAAACCTTCACCCCTGAGACCGAGGGGCGTGGCTGCCAAAATTTCACCATCCTACATTTTCAGTTACCAGTAATCAGTAAAACAGTTATCAGTTAAATTTCTAAATACAATTACTTTTAATTGATTGTGAAATTTGTAACTTTTTTCCCTTTCTGATGATACAAAGTAAAGGAAAAGATTCTTTTATTGCAAATTTATCAATAAAATTAATTAAAGTTTATATATTTCGCAATTTTTGATTCAATTGTTTAGGAAATTCATAATTTGACTTATTGATTTTACTGTTTTTTTGTGAAATTTTTAATGAGGAATAAATAGCTTCTTTTATTGCCTTATTTTATGCTGTTTTGTGAGCTTTTCTCATTGGTTTTGGAATAGAAAGAAAGATTAGAAAATTGTTTTTTCTATTTTTGTGTAAATTGTAGTTCTTTCTACTTTCTAAAAACTGAATACTCATTTATATAAAAATACACGCAAATGTCAGAAACACCATTAGACCACCTTATCAAAACAAATTGGACTCGTGCCGAAATAGCCGAAATTTATAATACACCTGTTTTAGAACTCATCTATAAAGGCGCAAGTGTTCACAGAAAATTCCACGAAACATCAGAAGTACAAGTTTGTACACTTTTATCTGTCAAAACTGGAGGCTGTCCAGAAGATTGTGCTTACTGTCCACAAGCTGCACGCTATCATACCGACGTAGAAGCAAGTAGAATGTTGAAAAATCAAGAAATTGTAGCAAAAGCAAAAGAAGCCAAAGAATCTGGCAGTACACGCTTTTGTATGGGCGCAGCATGGCGAGAAGTACGCAACGGAAGAGAATTTGACCGAGTAGTTGATGCTGTAAAAGAAATCAACGGAATGGGCTTGGAAGTCTGTTGTACATTAGGAATGCTCACAGAAGAACAAGCTCAAAAACTAAAAGAAGCAGGACTTTACGCTTACAATCACAACTTAGATACAAGCGAAGAATATTATGACAAAATTATCAGCACGAGAGATTATTCAAATCGTTTGGATACGCTAGAGAATGTTCGTAAGTCTGGTATTTCGGTTTGTTCGGGGGGAATTATCGGCATGGGCGAGGCAGAAGAAGACCGTATCGGAATGCTTCACACGCTTGCAACACTTCCAGAACATCCTGAATCTGTTCCTGTAAATGCGCTTGTACCTGTGGAAGGAACGCCATTGGAAGAACAAGAAAAAGTTTCAGTTTGGGAAATGGTCAGAATGATAGCGACGGCACGTATTATTATGCCTAAAGCAATGGTTCGCCTTTCTGCTGGTCGTGTCAGAATGAGTGTTGAGGAACAAGCTCTTTGTTTCTTGGCTGGTGCAAATTCTATTTTTGCAGGAGATAAACTTCTCACTACGCCAAATCCAGATGCCAAAACAGATAAAGAATTATTCCAAATCTTGCAAATAAAACCTCGTCAGGCATTTAAAAATGAGGAAAATACAATTGAGGCATAAAATATTAAAATACTCTGATAATAGTTTAACATTTCAACTATTGACAGTCTTCTGAAAAGACTGTCAAAGTTTTAAATTATTTCAAAATCCATTATTTATTAAAAAATAGATAATGGATTTTTTTATTCTCTCTACACTCTTCTTCCTTTGTGGTTCAAAAGAAATTTTTATTCCCTATTCTCTTACTCCAAATTTAAAAGTCGTACCTTTGCACCTTCATTAAAAAATACAACACTACACACAATCAAATAAAGACAATACAGATAAAAAACTTTACAAAATAAATTCAAAAGATGACTCAAATTTTTCAAAATTTCACTCAAAATTTTTCTAAAACCTTTACACAAAATCCCAAAGATGATATTCTTTCAGGACTTACAGTTGCTCTAGCTCTTGTTCCTGAAGCGATTGCTTTTGCTTTTGTGGCAGGTATTGACCCAATAATTGGTTTGTATGGTGCTTTTATGATGGGCATTGTTACAGCAATTTTTGGAGGACGACCAGGGATGATTTCGGGTGCGACAGGTGCGATGGCTGCCGTTGTGGTTAGTACACATTTGATTATGAAAGGAAATGAAGTAGGAGCTACTTTAGGAATGGAAGCTGATTATTTGGGTGTGCAATGGCTCTTTATTACGCTTTTGTTAGTCGGTATATTTCAAGTTTTGGCTGGTGTTTTTCGTTTGGGAAAATTTGTCCGTCTGATTCCTCATCCTGTAATGATGGGTTTTGTCAATGGTCTTGCAATTGTGATTTTTATGGCACAAATAGATTTTTTTAAAGAAACTGTAACAGTTGGAGGTACTGCTGAAAAAGTATGGTTACAAGGAAATGATATGTATATTATGATTGCTCTAGTTGCTCTTACGATGGGAATTATGTTTGGTCTGCCAAAACTAACCAAGAAAGTTCCTTCTGCTTTGGTAGCAATTGTAGTTGTGGCTGCTATTACAATTTTTGGAGGAATAGAAGTAAGTACAGTAAAATCATTTGTAATCGAAGGAAGTGGAGGAAAATCAACAGGAATTGAAGGTTCTTTGCCTACTTTCCAAAACCAAATTTTTACACTTTTTTACACAATGAAAGAACATTGGACACTCATTTTATCTACTGCTTTTCTTTTGGCTGCTGTTGGGCTTATTGAATCATTAATGACATTGAATTTATTGGATGAAATGACTGAAACTAGAGGAAGTGGAAACCGTGAATGTGTTGCTCAAGGAACGGCAAATATTTTGAATGGTCTTTTTGGTGGAATGGGTGGCTGTGCCATGATTGGACAATCAATTATCAATGTAGAATCTGGTGGTCGTGGTCGCTTGTCTGGAGTAATTGCTGCGATTGCGCTTCTTTGTTTTGTGCTTTTTGGTGCGCCATTGATTGAACAAATTCCTATTGCTGCGCTTGTTGGCGTTATGTTTATGGTTGTGATTGGTACTTTTGCTTGGAGTAGTTTCCGTATTTTGCACAAAATTCCTGTTTCTGATGCTATTGTTTTGATTACCGTTTCGGCTGTTACGGTGTGGCAAGATTTGGCGATTGCTGTTTTTGTAGGTGTGATTATGTCTGCTTTAGTTTTTGCTTGGGAAAACGCAACTCGTATTCGTGCTAGAAAACATACTAAGAAAGATGGAACAAAAGTATATCAAATTTGGGGACCTTTGTTTTTTGGTTCTACACAGGCTTTTAGTGCTAAATTTGACCCAAAAGATGATCCACAGAAAGTAGAAATAGATTTCATAGAATCAAAAGTGAGTGACCATTCAGGTATTGAAGCCTTGAGAGGAGTTGCAAATCGTTATTTAGATTTAGGAAAAGAAATCAAACTAACCCATTTGAGCGAAGAATGTATTACACTTTTATTAAAAGCAAATCCAAAATTTGAAGAAGTAATTGAACGTTCGATTGACGATCCTCGTTATTATGTTGTAAGCGATGTAATGGATGAAGTCGTTTCTTGATAAGTATAGATATGCGATATATAAAATTTAAGTCAGACAATCTTTTAGGTTGTCTGATTTTTTATTTTGAAGTTATTTAAGAATATCTATTTTTCTGAACGGAAAAATATGTTTAATAACATTAAAGCAAAATAGTAGTCTTACAATTTATCACAATTTTTTAGTATTTTTGAAGTATATTTAAACTATTGTAGTCTATTTTGAATTTTATACAATAAATTCTTGATAAACCTGAGAAAACAACCAAAAAAACTGTAACGACAAAACTCCTAATACGATATGGCAAAAGAAATGAAAATACCTACTGTTGGCGAATCTATCACAGAAGTAGTCATCGCAAACTGGCTTGTAGAAGACGGCGACCACGTAGAAATGGACGATCTTATCTGTGAATTAGAATCTGATAAAGCAACTTTTGAAGTTCCTGCTGAAGCTGATGGAATCATAAGGTTCAAGGCAGAAGCTGGTGATACTTTAGAAATAGGCGCACTTCTTTGTGTAATCGAAGAGGGAGAAAATGGCAGCGAAACTAAAGAAGAAACCAAATCAGAAACGAAAGAAGCTCCAAAACAAGAAGCTACAGCAAAAGCTGAAACTTTCGTCATGAAAATACCTACTGTTGGCGAATCTATTTCGGAAGTAGTATTGGCAAACTGGCTTGTAGAAGATGGTGAAGAAGTAGAATTGGATGACCCAATCTGTGAATTGGAATCTGATAAAGCAAACTTTGAAGTTCCTGCTGAGAAAGCTGGAAAAGTATTTCACATGGTAGAAGCAGGCTCTACACTTGCTATTGGAGACGATTTTGCTAAAATTGAAATGGGTGGAAGTGCTTCTTCTTCTAGTTCAACTAAAGAAGCTACAAGCGCATCAAATGCACCAAATAGTGATATGTATTCTAGTGAAGACTCAGGTTATGCAAAAGGACATGCTTCTCCTGCTGCTTCAAAAATGTTAGCTGAAAAAGGAATTGATGCAAAAGATGTAAAAGGAACAGGAAGAGATGGCAGAATAACAAAAGAAGATGCTCAAAATGCTCAGAAATCATCTTCTACATCTGCACCTTCTCAACCAAAAGCTCCTGCGTCTTCTAAGAAAGATGATAAAGCACCAGCAAGTGCTGAAACACAAGGCGACCGTAGTACGAATGTAGAGCGTATGTCTTCGCTTCGTAAAACAATTGCAAAACGTTTGGTAGCTGCAAAAAATCAAACAGCCATGCTTACTACTTTTAATGAAGTAGATATGTCGGCTGTTATGGAAATGCGTAAAAAATACAAAGATAAATTTAAGGAAACCCACGAAGTAGGTTTAGGATTTATGTCTTTCTTTACAAAAGCTGTAACAATGGCACTTATGGAAATTCCTGGGGTAAATGCTCAAATTACAGGTGAGAAAGATGATGAAATTTTATATCATAATTATGCTGACGTTTCGATTGCAGTTTCTTCTCCTCGTGGTTTGGTTGTTCCTGTTATTCGTAATGCAGAACAGCTTTCTTTTGCAGGTGTAGAAAAAGAAGTGGTTCGTTTGGCTGTAAAGGCTAGAGATGGAAAACTTACTATTGACGAAATGTCTGGTGGAACATTCACTATCACAAATGGTGGTATTTTTGGCTCAATGCTTTCTACTCCAATCATTAATGCTCCTCAATCAGCTATTTTAGGACTTCATAATATTGTTGAGCGTCCTGTTGCGATTGATGGAAAAGTAGAGATTCGTCCAATTATGTATATCGCTCTTTCTTATGACCACAGGATTGTAGATGGAAAAGAATCTGTAACTTTCCTTTACAGAATCAAAGAATTGATTGAAGATCCTTCAAGATTACTTTTGGGAGTTTAAAATTTGATAATGCTGAATAAATGAATTTAAGTAATTGGGCAGAATTACATATAAACCACGATTTTAATCGTGGGAAAATAGGAGCAGAAAGGTGGAAAATAACCTCTTACTATCCCATAACTAAAGTTATGGGTTTCATTCTAAAAAAGATGCTTAATAAATAAGCTGTAAATAATTTAGCTCAATTACTTAAAAAAAAGCCTTTACAACCATTTTGTAAAGGTTTTTTTGTTGAAGTTTATTGAGATTTATGATGAGAATTTATTTTATAGGTAGTTCTACAAAGAAAGTCGTACCTGTATTTTCACCTATATTTTCGGTTTCGAACCAAATTTTGCCGTCATGCTTTTCTATGATTTTTCTGACAATATTAAGTCCTAATCCACTTCCTTCTCCTACTGGCTTGGTAGTAAAAAAAGCATCAAATATTTTTTGTTTGACTTCATCTGGTACTCCTTTTCCTGTATCTCTTACCGAAACAAGAATTTTATTTTCCTGCTTTTTGGTAGTCAAATATATTTTGCCTTTCTTATTCTTGCTAGTATCTATGGCTTGAATAGCATTATGAAGTAAGTTTGTCCAAACTTGTGCTAGTTCGTCTTCATAGGCATTTATTAAAGGCAAATCTTCCATTTCTCTAATTACCTCAATTCCATATTTGAGTTTATTTTGATATAAAATCAATGTATTTTCTAAACTCTCATTAATATTAGTAGATTTTTTTTCTCCTGTATGATCTTGACGAGAAAAGTTTTTGAGTGTAATAATAATTTTTGAAGCTTTTTCAGTTGCAATTCTGACAGTTGTATTACTTTTCATAATTGTAGATATTTCATAAATGGAATGAAAAATTTCTACAGCCTGAGGTAATTCTAAAAAAGGTTCATAGAGTTCTTTGTATTCGTTCAACCCTGTATCAACTAGAATATCAGCAATCCTATCAGCTTGATAAATATTTCTATCTTCAAACTCAGCAATTAATTTGTATTTTATAGCTCTTTTTTCTCTAGAAGAATAAAGTTTGTTTGTCTCCATTGATTTTTCTATCAATATATTAAAACCTTCTAATTGTTGCTCAGTAAGAGTTCTTATTATTTTAGGTAAGTTAGATAGTGAATCTTTTAGTAATTTGAAAATAGTTCCTGCTGAAGAACTAATTGCGCCTAAAGGTGTATTTATTTCATGAGCAATACTAGCAACAAGTTGTCCTAGTGTTGTCATTTTTTCATTATGAATAAGTTGAGATTGTGTGGTTCTTAATTCATCTAGCGTTTCTTGAAGTTCTTGGTTTTGCTTTTGTATTTTAAGTTCATTTTCTTTTAGTTGGTCAATATTTTGCATAATTCCAGTCCATAAAATACTTCCATCATCCATACGTGTTGGTTTGGAGGTAGCATGTATCCAAACTTCTTTTTCATTTTTGATTAGGCGAAGTTCGGATTCCCATTTTTGCATGGTATCAGCCGATTTTTTTCCTGAAGATTGAAAGCCTAACAAATCTTCAGGATGTATGGATTCAAAAATATCATCAGATGAGTTATTTTGCATTTCTTGAGGTGTAACTCCCAAAACAAATTCTGAGCCTTTACTAACTAAGGGAAAAGAAATATGCCCTTCTTTGTCTCTCTTAAACTGATAAATCATGGCAGGAACAGCATCAAAAATCTGTTCTAACTGTTGTTTTTGTGTTTCTAAATCTTTCTGTAAGTGATACATTTCTCTGATTCCTTTTCTGAGTTCTTGCTCAGATTTAGCTAAATCTTGATTTTGTTCTTCAATAATGTTTTCATGTTCTTTTTGTATAGTAATATCTTGAGTGACTCCCAGTATTGAAATAGGGTTTCCTTTTTCATCTTTTATTAAAGTGGCTTTTGACTCATGATAACGAATTTTCCCATCAATAGGTACTGTTCTGTATATAGCTTGATATTGTAAAACTCTTTGGGTGACTAAATCTGCAAGAAGCTCATTTACCCTAGCAATATCATTAGGATGAATTCTTTTTGATATGCTTCCAGAATTTATTTCTTCATATTCAGATATTCCAAACAGTATTCTAGCCTGTTTATTCAAATAGGGTTGATTAGTAATTAAATCTATTTCCCACAATCCAATTCCTGTTTTTTCTAATGTGGTAGAAAGTTTAACTTGAATAGATTGAATTTCTTGTTGCGCAATTTGTAGCTCTGTTACTTTTTCTTGAATTTTAAGCTCTGCTTGTTTTTCTTTAGTAATATCTTGAGTAACCCCAAAAACAGAGATAGGTTTGCCCTCTTCGTCTTTTATTAATACAACCTTAGAGTCATAGTATTTTATAGTCTCATAATAAAGGTTTACTCTATATACCATGTGATAGGTTGGAATTTTTTCCAAAATTAAATTTTCCAACATTTTGTTCATTATCACAAGGTCATCTTCATGGATTTTGGATGATGCTATTTCATTATTGATTTCTTCAAATTCATTAACACCAAACATTTTTCTGATTTGCTTATCCCAATAAGTTCTACCAGTTAGTAAATCAACTTCCCATATTCCGATACCTGTTTTTTCTAAGGTAGTAGAAAGTTTATTTTGAATTTTTTGAGTTTCTTGTTTTGCTTTTTCTAGTTCATTTACTTTTTCTTTGAGTTGAATTTTCGCCTCTTTTTGTTTGGTTATATCTTGTACAGTACCTACTAATTTTGCTTGATTATTTTCCTTTATAAGTACACCCTTAGAGTGGTAATAACAAGTAATATTTTCTTTGTGTAGCATTCTGTACTTAATATCAAAAATAGATGAATTATTTTTTGTTAAATCATCAATACTTTTTAGCACATTTATCAAATCTTCAGGATATATTTTTTCTTGCCATTTTTCAGGTGTAAAACTATCTTTTGTTTCGTGAAATAATTTATAGGATTGTTCATCCCAAAAAGTTTCTCCAGTTGTTAGATTTAGCTCCCACAATCCAACACCTGTTTTTTCTAGGATTAGGCTCAGTTTTGATTGAATCTGTTGAATTTCTTGTTTTGCTTTTTCTAGTTCATTTACTTTTTCTTTAAGCTGAGTTTCAGCATTTTTTTGAAGCGTTATATCTTGAAGCAGTCCATATAGTTCTATTGTTTTTCCTTGCTCTATTTTAGGAATTCCGATTACTCGTACCCATTTTTTATTTCCTTTATGTGTAGTTATTCTGAGTTGTTTGTCAAATGAAATTCCACTATTTATAGCATTATTAAACGAATCAGTAATCACTTTTCTATCTTCTTCATGATAAGATTCTAATCCATGATCTATTGAAGATTCATAATTATTATCTACTTCATGTATTTGTCGAATAATTTTGTCTACTTTATTAACTCTAGTTTCTAAATCAAATTCCCAAACACCAATTACTGCATTGGCATTACAAGTTTCTAAAAGTTTACTAGTATGTAAGAGTTGGTTTTGAGAAATTTCAAGTTCTTCTAATTTTTGTTGAAGAATAATTTCATTTCTTTTTTGCTTATCTATGTTTTGAGTTGTACCATAGAGTTCAACACATTTTCCATTCTCAAAGGTAGGTACACCAATGACCCTTACCCAAATTTTATTTCCTTTTGCTGTAATGATTTTAAGTTCTTTATCAAAAGGAATTCCTTCTTCTACAGCTTTTTTAAACAAATTAGTTATTGTCTCACGGCTATAACCCTCTGTATAAAATTCTATTCCATTTTCAATTGTAGTAATAAAATTAGTATCTACTTCATGGATTGATTTAGTTACTTTATCCCAAATTACAGACTGATTATTTAGGTCAAGCTCCCAAGTTCCAATTTGTGCAGCTTCATTAGAAGCATCTAATAATTTTTTAGTATGAATAAGTTGATGCTGTGTAATTTCTAATTCATCTATTTTTTGCTTTATCTCTAACTCAGCTTCTTTTTGAGCTGTTATATCTTGAAAAGTACCATAGAGTTCGACACATTTTCCATTTTCAAGTGTAGGTATTCCTATAGTTCTTATCCAAACTTCATTTCCTTTAGCAGTAACAATTTTAAGTTGTTCATCATACGGAATTCCTTCTTCAAAAGCTTTTTTAAATACCTCAGTAATTTTTTCTCGGCTATATCCTTCTTTATAAAAAAGAATTGCATTATCAACATTCCAAAGGAAATTATCATCTACTTGATGAATCTGTCTAGTAATTTTATCAACATTTGTACTAAAATCATCTATATTAAGTTCCCAAGTACCTATTTTTGCAGCTTCATTGGAAGCATCTAATAATTTTTGAGTATGAATAAGTCGATTTTGAGTAGTTTGTAACTCTTCTACTTTTTCTTTTATTTCTAGCTCAACTTCTTTTTGAGTTGTTATATCTTGAAATGTACCATAGAGTTCTATACATTTTCTGTTTTCAAATATAGGAATTCCAATAGCTCTTACCCATTTTTCATTTCCTTTTGCAGTAATAATTATGAGTTGTTCGTCAAAAGGCGTTCCTTCTTCAAAAGCTTTTTTAAATACCTCAGTAATTTTTTCTCGGCTATATCCTTCTTTATAAAATTCTATTCCATTTTGAGCGTTCGAAACAAAATCATTTTCTACTTGGTGTATTTCTTTAGTGACTTTATTCCAAGTAGTTGTAAAATCATCTAGGTTAAGTTGCCAAGTACCTATTTTTGCAGCCTCATTAGAAGCATCTAATAACTTTTGAGTATGAATAAGTTTATTCTGTGTAGATTCTAGTTGTGATATTTTTTCTTTTAGTTGAATTTCTATTTCTTTTTTCTCTGTTATATCTTGAAAAGTACCGTATAGCTCTACACAAACTCCGTTTTCCATAGTAGGTACGCCTGTAGAACGAACCCACCTTTTGTTTCCCTTATTAGTTACAAATTGGAACTCATCATCATAGCTTATCCCCTTTTCAAGAGCCAAGTCAAGATTTTTTTTAATTTTTTCTTGATCTTTGTCTTTATAGAAAGAAATACCAATTTTATCATCAACTATAAAATTCTCATCTACTTCATGTATTTCTCTGATGATTTTATCCCATTTGACAAGCCGTGTTTTTAAGTCTAACATCCAAACTCCAACTCTTGTATTTTCATTGCAAGTTTTAAGAATTTGTTGAGTATGTATTAGTTCTTTTTGTGTAATTTCTAGTTCTTTTAACTTTTCTTTGATTTGTAACTCAGCTTGTTTTTGCGAAGTAATATCTTGTATAGTCCCATAAAACTCTATACAACTACCATTTTCCATGACTGGAATTCCTATTACTCTTATCCATCTTTTATTTCCTTTGTAAGTAATAATTTCGAATTCTTCATCAGGTTTTTTTCCTTCTGTAAGAGCTAACATACCTACCTTTTCTATGCGTGCTTTGTCTTTTTCTTGATAGAATTCAATTCCATTATTGTGTATTACAAAATCTTTATCTACTTCATGTATATTTCTAGCTATTTTGTCCCATTGCACAATTCCTGTTTTTAAATCTAGATTCCATATACCAATCTTTGCATGCGAGTTACACGTATTGAGGAGTTTTTGTGTTTGAATTAATTCTTTGGTTTGTATATCTTTTTCTTTTTCAGACATTACTTTATCAGTCACCTCTATGCCTACACATTGTATTTCTTCTGCTATTCCATCTTTATTAAGAATGAGTTTACATTCCCAATCAGAATATATGTACTGAGAAGTTGTTTTTTGAGTTTTTCTATCAAAAATAGGTTTCCTGAGATGAACAAATACAGAATCATTAGGAGAAGCAAAACATTTGTGAACAGCCTCTATATATTTTTCACGGTCTTCTACTAAAATTGCAGACACAGCAATTTGTCCAATAATCTCTCTTTTATCTAAGCCCAATCGGTCGCAAAAATGATTATTGACATAGGTATATTTTCCTTCTAAATCAGTTCGGATAATAAAAACACTATTATGGTTTAGCATAGATTCATATCTGTTTACGATACGAATCAATTCAACTTCTTGTTGATGGTTTGTTGTTGTATTGGTATGTGTTACTACTACTCTATGATTATTTTCTTCAGGACTTCCAAAAATAAGAGCTTTCATTTTTACCCACAAAGTAGTTCCATTTTTATGAAAAAATCGTATTTCATTTTCATAGATAGTAGAACTGTTTGTCGTTTTATAACTCAAAAAAATAGTATTTATTTTTTCTAAGTCTTTAGGATGAACAATTTTTTGAATTTGGTTACCTTGTAATTCTTCATATTCGTACCCTAAGAGATTACAAAACTTAGGATTTATCCATTTATCATTAGGTTTTTCTAAATTCCAAAACCAAAGTCCATCAAAAGCATTTAGTTGAACGAAATCAAAAAAATCTTCATCAGACTTTAGAATCTGATAAAATTCTTGTTTTAAATAGTTCATATAGTAAGTAGCAAATTTTAAATTATTAGTAAGTGGTAGTTAATCTAGTTTCTTGACTTAATTCTTTAAGGTCAGAAAACAACTCCATTTTAGTTTTACTAAAACAAAATTGTTTTTCTTTCCTTTTTATTTTTTACAAAGGAATTTCGACAAAAAATGTTGTTCCTTCTCCTTCTTTACTCTCAAACCAAATATTACCATTATGTTTGTTAATTATTTTCTTGACAATATCTAATCCAAGTCCACTTCCTTCTCCTGCTTTTTTGGTTGTAAAGAAAGCATCAAAAATATGTTCTTGGGCTTCTTTTGGAATGCCTGTACCCGTATCGCCAATACTTACTAGAATATTTGTTCCCTTTCTCCTTGTTTTCAAAATAAGTGTACCTTGATTTTTCATAGCTTGTATAGCATTGTGAATAAGGTTGGTCCATACTTGCACAAGTTCATCAGGAAATCCCATTATTTCAGGAATATCATTAAATTCTTTTTGCATATCAATACCATGTTTTATCTGATTTTGATATAAAACAAGTGTGTTTTCGATGCTTTTATTTACATCTGTTTTTTGTTTTACACCATTTTGGTCTTGACGTGAAAAGTTTTTGAGCGCAAAAATAATTTTTGAAGCTCTTTCAGTTGCCATTTGAATAGTCTGATTACTTCTAATTATTGATGATATATGATATATCGTTTGAAGTAACTCATAAGGATTTTTGGAAGCTAGTATATTATTTACCATTTTATCATCCTTATAAATACCACTATCGACAAGTAAGTCAGCAAAACGGTTATTATACTGGACATTTTTATAAGAGTCAAGTTTATCTATCAAATCATACTTCAATGTTCTTTGTTCTCTTGAAGAAAGTGAAATGTTATTTTCTGCAGAAAACTTAACTGCTTTATTAAATATTTTGAGGTCATTTGGTGGTAAGGCACTCAAAAATTCAGGTAAAACAGGTAGAGTTTCGGTAAGTGTTTGTTCAATTCCTCCAGCCGACGAACGAATAGCGCCCAAAGGTGTATTTATTTCGTGTGCAATATTTGCCACCAATTGTCCTAATGTAGCCATTTTTTCACTATGAATAAGCTGACTTTGTGTACTTTTGAGTTCTCTTAATGCTCGTTCTACTTCTATTTTTTGTCTTTGTAGTTCTTCTTGGGTAGTTTGAAGTTCTTCAAAGTTTTGACGTAGCTCTTCTTCTGAGGTTTGGAGCATTTTATTTTTTTCTAAAATAAGCTGTTCGGCTTCTTTTCGGACTGTTATATCTGTTTCAACTCCCACAAACTGAGCTACTTCTCCTGTTTTTTCATCAAAGACAGGAGTAATACTGATTTCTAACCAATATTCTTTTCCATATTTAGAATAATTTAGAATTTCTTGTGTAAATGGTTTCTTAGATTTTAAACCTTCACGAATTGCTAAAACGTGTTCTCTCTTTGTTTCTTTTCCTTGTAGAAGCGCACCTGGTTTTTTGCCTATTACTTCAGTGAGAGAGTATTCTGTGATTTTCAAAAAACCATCATTTACCCAAATAATATAACCTTGAGCATCTGTAATAACCACAGCATTACTAGTTTCGCTTGCCACAACAGAAAGACGTTTCAAATCTTCTTCATCTTTTTTGCGTTTGGTAACATCAGTTTCAATGCCAATAAACTGAGTTATTTCGCCTGTAAATTCATCTATAACGGGAGTAATATTGAGTTCTAACCAATATTTTCTGCCCATTTTGTCATAATTTAGAATTTCTTGTGTAAATGGCTTCTTAGATTTTAAACCTTCACGAATCGCTAAAACGTGTTCAAAGTTAGTTTCTTTTCCTTGCAACAACTTTCCAGGTTTTTTGCCTATAATCTCAGGAAGTGTGTAACCTGTTGTTCTAGTAAAACCTTCATTTACCCAAGTTGTATAACCTTCTGCATCTGTAATGACAATGGCATTACTTGTTTCTCGTGCCACAACAGAGAGTTTTTGAAGTTCTTTATCTGCTTCTTTTCTGTCTGTAATATCTTGAGCCATAGCAAGATAGCCAATTGTCTCTCCTGTTTTGTCATTTTTGATGCTACTTATATGTAATTCTACTGGAAATATTTTTCCATTTTTAGAAATATATGTCCATTCTTTTGCTGTTGGCAGATTACGTTTTGCTTTTGCTGTCAGAACATCAAAACCTACTGGAATTATTTCATCTAATTCTTCTGAAAGTTGTTTTGCATAGACTTTTATTTCGTCCATATCATGGAAAATAATAGGAGAAACTTTTCCTACTACTTTTTCAGCTTCGTATTCTAATAATTTTTCTGCAAGCGAATTAAAACTGGTAATTGTACCTTTCAAATCAATTGCTATGAGCATCATTGGAGCATTTTCTAAAATTGCTTTTCTATAAATGCCTTCTTCTTCAATTTTTAGTTTTTGTTCCTGAAGTTGCTCTTGAGTTGCATTCAATTCCTCTAAGTTTTGTCTCAGTTCCTCTTCTGTAGCTTGGAGTTCTTCTTGTTGAGCTTGAATTTCATTTTCGTTTTGTTTTTGAGCATTGTAATTTGTAGCAATTTTGATTACTCTAATTACTTCTCCTTTGTCATTTGTTACAGGACAATATGCACCAAAAACCCACAAATCTTTATTAGATTTGGTTTTTCGTCTGAAAACTCCACTTACTGTTTTTCCTTTTTTTAGTTTGTCCCAAAGGTCTTTAAAATATATTTCTGTTTGCTCGTCTTGAGGCAAAAGTTTTTTATGAGAAAGTCCGATAAGCTCACCCTGATCAAATTCGGTCCATTCAGCAAAAATTGGATTTACTTTAATTATTTTCCTTTCTAAATTAAATTCTACATACCCAAAACTGGTACTGATAGCATCTAATTGAGATTTATTTAATAAGAAAGTTTCTTGTAATTGTTCTTGTGTAGCATTTAACTCTTCCAAATTTTGTCTTAATTCTTCTTCTGTTGCTTGTAGTTCTTCTCGTTGTGCTTGGATTTCAATTTCAGCTTCTTTTTGAGTATTATAATTAGAAGCAATTTTGATTACTCTAATTACTTTTCCTTTTTCATTTTTGACAGGACAATACGCTCCAAAAATCCATAAGTCTTTATCAGATTTGGTTTTTCGTCTGAAAACTCCACTTACTGTTTTTCCTTCTTCTAATTGTTTCCAAAGATTTTTGAAATAACTTTCAGTTTCATCATCTTGAGGTAGTAGTTCTTTGTGTGAAAGTCCGATAAGCTCACTATCAGAAAACTCTGTCCAATTAGCAAAAATTGGATTTACTTTAATTATTTTCCTTTCTAAATTAAATTCTACATACCCAAAACTGGTACTGATAGCATCTAATTGAGATTTATTTAATAAGAAAGTTTCTTGTAATTGCTCTTGTGTAGCATTTAACTCTTCTAAGTTTTGTCTTAATTCTTCTTCTGTTGCTTGCAGTTCTTCTTGTTGCTGTTGAATTTCATTTTCAGCTTCTTTTTGAGCATTGTAATTAGAAGCAATTTTGATTACTCTAATAACTTCACCTCTGTCATTTTTGACTGGACAATATGCCCCAAAGACCCATAAATTTTTATCAGATTTGGTTTTTCGTTTAAATACTCCATTTACAGTTTTTCCTTCTTCTAATTGTTTCCAAAGGTTTTTGAAATAGGTTTCTGTTTCTTCATCTTGTGGTAGTAGCTCTTTGTGTGAAAGTCCGATAAGCTCACTATCAGAAAACTCTGTCCAATTAGCAAAAATTGGATTTACTTTAATTATTTTCCTTTCTAAATTAAATTCTACATACCCAAAACTGGTACTGATAGCATCTAATTGAGATTTATTTAATAAGAAAGTTTCTTGTAATTGCTCTTGTGTAGCATTTAACTCTTCTAAGTTTTGTCTTAATTCTTCTTCTGTTGCTTGCAGTTCTTCTTGTTGCTGTTGAATTTCATTTTCAGCTTCTTTTTGAGCATTGTAATTAGAAGCAATTTTTACTACTCTAATAACTTCTCCTCTGTCATTTTTGACTGGACAATATGCACCAAAAATCCATAAATTTTTATCAGATTTAGTTTTTCGTTTGAATACACCACTTATAGTTTTTCCTTCTTCTAATTGTTTCCAAAGGTTTTTAAAATAGGTTTCTGTTTCTTCATCTTGAGGTAGCAGTTCTTTGTGAGAAAGTCCGATAAGTTCTGTTTCTGAAAACTCTGTCCACTTAGCAAACATTGGATTTACTTTCGTTATTTTCCTTTCTAAATTAAATTCTACATACCCAAAACTTGTACTAATTGCTTCTAGTTGAGAATTGATAATTAGATTTGATTCCTCTAATTGTTCTTTTTGAATTGCTATATCAGCTTCAGCTTTTTTTCTATCTGTAATAAGATAACGAATAGATAAATAACTCGTAATTTTTTTATTTTCATCAAACATTGGATTAATGACTGTATCTACCCAATAAAAAGAACCATCTTTGGCTTTATTTTTTACTTCAGCTCTCCATGTTTTCCCTCTAGAAATATCTCTCCACATTTCCTTCCAAAACTCTTTTGTATGATGTCCAGAGTTTACAATTCTGTGGTCTTTTCCTAAAAGCTCCTTTTCTGTGTATTGAGAAATACGACAAAACTCATCATTGATTTTGGTAATTTTTCCTTGTTTATCAGCTATTGAAACAATAGCACTTCTATCAAGGGCATCCACTAAAGACTGAAGCTGATTTTGGCAATTTTCTAATTCTTCGTAAGTGGTCATAGTTTTATCTTCTGTTTATTTAAAATACATATTGACATCACCATTAGAAAATAGTGAGTTAAATTGAGCAAAATAAGGGGAAGTATTCTTTACTCTAAACAAAATCTAAATTGGGGAAATATTTTTCAGCAAATAAAAATAGTTTGAAAAGCACTAATTCTATTCTTATAAAATCTAAGTTTTAGTTTGTTTAAATTAATTAAGTTAAGATACTGTTTTTTACTATTTAATGCAAGTGTTTTTAGATAAAACAGAATATAATTTTGGTTTATGCAATTAAATCAAAAATAAAGCCTGACTGTATTTATTATACTTTCAGTACTTATTCCACAGAAGTTATATTGTTCTTGTTGGCTTGCGTGGGAAATAATAGAATCTGGAACACCTAAAATTTCTACTTTATCAAGGCGTTGTAAATAGTTGTTTTTATTCAAAAACTCTAAGATAGCACCTCCAAAACCTCCTATTTTACTTCCATCTTCTATTGTGATTATGTTTTTTATATTCTCAAATCCCAAAATATGATGTAAAATATCTTCATCTAAAGGTTTACAAAAACGCATATCATAATGAGCTATTTTATTTTGAAAGTCCTGATTATTTTCTAAAACTTCGATAGCTTCTTTTGCAAAATTTCCTGTAATTCCGTAAGAAAGAATTACAATTTGAGTTTTATTATTGGCTTTTTTTATACTTCTGGATTTTCCTATTTCTATTTTATTTTCTGACTCTTCTAATTGATCAATTGATAATAATCTTTCTCTACTCGTATCATTATTTTCTACTAAAAAGCCTTCTCCACGAGGATAACGAATAGCAAAGGAAGTTTTGTTTTGTTCTAATTGGGCTGCAAAAAGCATTTTTTGAAACTCTATTTCGTCCATTGGTGCAGCCAAAACAAGATTTGGAATAGCACGCAAAAAAGCAATATCATAAACTCCTTGATGTGTTGCTCCATCTGCTCCCACTAAGCCTGCTCTATCAATACAAAAAATTACTTTGAGTTCTTGTACACAAACGTCATGAATAACTTGGTCATAACTGCGCTGTAAAAAAGTAGAATAAATGACACAAAAAGGAATCATTTTTTGAGTAGCCAAACCTGCCGAAAAAGTAACAGCATGTTGTTCTGCAATTCCAACATCAAAAATACGATTAGGAAATTCTTTTTGCATCTCTAAAAGTGAACTACCTGATGCCATAGCAGGAGTAACAGCAATAATTTTAGAGTTTTGTTTGGCTAATTGTGTAATTGTTTTACCAAAAACATCTTGAAATTTGAGAAATGACTTTTTAGTTGAGGACTCTGATTTGATAAGCTGACCCGTTTTGGTTTCAAATTTGGCTGGAGCGTGCCACGAATTATATTTCGATTCTAATTCTGAATTAGCATTTTCAATAATTCCTTTTCCTTTTATGGTCTTGATATGAAGAAAATGAACTTTATTTGTATATAAATTCTGATTTGTGTTTTGCTTTAATTCATCAAAAAAATCAAGTAATGTTTCTAAATTATGTCCATCTATAGAACCATGAAAATTTCCTCCAAAAAACTCAAAAATAGAAGGAATAGAAAATGTGTTTTCTGAATTTTCTTTTTTCCATTTCTGTTTTGAAAGCTCTTCAAAATGGATTTTGAGTGTACCAACATTTTCATCAATAGACATTCCATTATCATTAAGAAGTATCAAAATATTGGGCTGAATGCCATTTTCTATGTTATTTCGTATATTATTCAAAGCCTCAAAAGGCAAACCAGCTGTAAAAGCACCATCACCAATAACGGCAATATGCCAACGGTTTTTTATGCTTTCATCTTGTGAAAATTGAGAGGCCACAGCCATTCCCAAAATAGCAGAAATAGAAGTAGAAGAATGTCCTGTCCCAAAATCATCAAACTTGCTTTCTTTGATAGAAGGAAAACCTGAAAGACCATTTTGTTTTCTGATAGTAGGAAACTTATTTTTTCTGTTTGTCAGAATTTTGTGTGCGTAGGCTTGATGACCAACATCCCAAACAAGTTTGTCAGATTGTTCTGTACCCAAAAAAGAAAAGGCTTTATGAAGGGCAATAGTAAGCTCAATTACCCCCAAAGTTGCCCCTAAATGTCCTCCATTTTGTGCTACATGTTCGATGATAAAATGACGAAGTTGTTGGCACTTTTCTTTTAGTTCTATAAGAGTGAGATTTTTGATAGACATTTTTACTACATTGAAACCTCGTTGACGGCTTCATTTGAGTCTCAACGACGGCTGATTTTATAAGACATATCAACCGTCAACGAGCTTAAAAGCGTCGTTGAGGATTTTCAAATTAAAACAGAAAAAGGCAACTTTAAAAATATTAAAGTTGCCTTTTTATAATGAAATACTAAAATTTCTACTACAAATTATGCAGACAAAGTGTTTACATATTTCATCAATTTAGATTTTTTGTTAGCAGCATTTCTATCGTGAATGATATTGCGTTTTGCTAATTTATCTACCATTGCGATTACTTTAGGAAGTAATTCTTTTGCTTCTGCTGCATCAGTAGTTGCACGCAAACGCTTCATGAATGTACGAGTAGTTTTTAATTGGTAACGGTTACGAAGACGTTTAGCTTCATTTCCACGAATACGCTTGAGGGCTGATTTATGATTTGCCATTTAATGTTAAACTATTTTTGATGAGATTTTCTTAAAACAGAAAAAATCATCTGATTAAAAAGAATTCTTTGTGATTAAATAAAAAACCTAATTTCAATCCTAAATTTAATAAAAATAGAGCAATCCGTTTATTAAATTACAGAGCTTTGATTTTATGAGAGGAATAAAATAAAAGCCTGATGAAAAGTTGGAAACAATTACGAATTACGAATTAAAAATTACGATAATAATCTAATGATTAGTAACGATTTACAAATTAATGTTTAATTTTTTTACTTGTAAAGTATTCGTTTTTTGTGCTTTTCTTGATTATTCGTTTTCATCTTATTGTATCAAAATACAATTTGATTTTACGATTTTTTGAACTGATTTCTTTTGATAAAACCTTTAATCTTACTAAAATAAAGATTTTTGTCTTCTACTGTTCCTAATTAAATAAGAACCGTATAAAGAGCGCAAAAATACGACTTATCTACAACTTTCACAAACTATGAGACAATAAAAACAAAGAAAAATCAAAAAAAAATTGAAAGGAATAAATGGAAAGCACTGTAAATGCTAATTTAGAAAAGACTAAAAAACAAGGTTTAAACAATAGAGAGGTTTTGAGGTTTTTTTGTAACTTGCTAGACAAACAAAACGATTTGATTTTTTGAGAGATGATTAAATTTTTGAAAAATTATTTCGTATATTATTCAAAACCATTTTTTGATTCCTACTCCCTATTCATTTTTATAAAAAAATAGTATGAAATTTACACTCAACAAACAAGAACAATATACTGTATTTAAGTTGCAAGAAGAAAAACTAGACTCTTCAATTGCACCCAAATTAAAAACCGAATTTTTTACGCTTTATCAGTCTGGAATGGTCAATCTTATTTTTGACATGGGCGATATCAAGTATGTAGATTCATCTGGACTTAGTTCTATTTTGGTAGCCAAACGTCTTTCTGAGCAAATCAATGGTTATTTGGCTCTTGCTGCCGTAAGTGACCACGTCATGAAACTCATGACAATTTCAAAATTAGATAGCGTCTTGAATATCATCCCAACCGTAGCAGAATCAGTTGATGCTGTTTTTATGGCAGAACTGGAACGTGATATTAAAGAAGAAGATAAGAATAATGGTTAATTTTTAATTGTTAATGAATGCTTTTTTAAAACCCTAAAATTAATTTAATTCTGTTTAGAAATTGATTTTAGGGTTTTGTTATTTTTACTTTTCTGCCTCTATGATTTCTTTCAAAACTTCTCTTCCATTATTTGAAGGGCGTATGTTTTTAGTAATTATCTTTCCTTCTCTGTCCAAAAGTATATAGGTTGGAAAAAAGGAAACTTGATAATCATCTGCCATTTGTTTTTCCTGCTCTCCTTCTGTAAATAATTGAAGACCTTTTAAGCCTTTTTCAGCTACCATTTCTTTCCATTTGTCCTCTTTACTAGCCATGCAGACATAAACAAAAGTAACATCATCACTAAATTCTTCTTCTAATTCTTTGGAAAAAGGAATTTCTCTAATACAAGGCTGACACCACGTCGCCCAAAAATCTATTAAAATATATTTTCCTTTTAAGTCGGATAAAGAAACAGTTTTGCCGTCTTTATTTTTTAGTGAAAATGCTGGAGCATTACTTCCTGTTGCTATTTTCCTTAGTAGTTTAATTTGTTTTTCTAAAAAAATAACTTCTTCTGTGTTAGGGTATTTTTTATTTAATTCTTCCAAAAATGTATCTAAAAAAGCAGCTAATTTTTTTTCTTCTTTTGCATCTATTCCTATAACTCCAGCCATTTTTATTGATTGAATAGTATTATTAGCACTAGTAAAAGAAAGAGTTTTTTGGAGTTCTTTATTTTTTGAAGTCAATTTTTGCAGTCCTTCATACTGACATTTTATAAACTCTGTTCTGCTACTTCCCTCTTCATATACGCACTCTTCTCCTAGTGAATTGTATGAAATATAATTCAAATACGAGTTTGTATAAGGATAATCAGCATTCAAATCAGTTTCAAGAGTGGGAATTGATTTTCTATATTCTTTATAAATATTTTTATCATAACTTTTTTCTCCTAAATAGCGATTACGAGAAAAAGGATATTGATTATAAATGTATATATGGGTTAGTTTTAGTTCTGTACGAAAATAAGTATCAAAAATAGGGTTTGGTTTAGAACCTTCAAATACTTTTTCATAATTTGAAAGATACGCATTTGTCAAACTATCCATTTTTTGTATAGCTTCCTGCCACTCAAAAGTTACAAAATCTTCATTTCGATAGAGTATTTCTTTTTTCCAATCATACGTACTTTGATTTTCTTTTACTGTTTTGCCTTTTACAAATTTTGCTTCATTTCCTTTATACAAAACAATTTCTATCTCGTCATTAGGAAAAATAAGTAAACTAAAATCCCATTCTGAGTTTGCACTAATATGATACTCTTGAGGTTTTGAGATAGCAAACTTTAAAATGTATTCAAATTTATTATTTTCTATTGGAGTAAATTGAAATTTCTTTACTAATTCATAAAAAACAGGGTGATTATAAATTAAATTTACTTCTGCATTTTCTGTGTCTTTAGCTTCTGGTAAAGTAATTTTAATAGTCGTACTATCATTTTGCTGTGCAAAAGTAGTCATTGTTATTCCTAAAAAGAAGAAGGAAGTAAGGAAAAAAGCAAGGGTTAAAATTTGATGTTTCATTAGATTATTTTTGAATAAATTATAAGTAATAAATAAGTTTATTTATCTTCTGCTAAAGCCTTTTCAATAATCCGTTTAGCATTTTGAGAAGGGCGAGCATTTATAGAAATAAAATTGCCATCTTTATCTAAAAAGAAATATGCAGAAGCTCCTTCAATATTATAGGCTTCTCTTATTTCTTTACTTTCTTTGTCTTCTGCATAAAGTTCTGTTCCTTCTAGGGGAATTTTATCTAATACTTTTTTCCAAATACTTTCTTTACTATCTATACAGACATTTAAAAATACAATATTTTTATCAGCAAACTCTGTTTCTAATTTTTCAGAATAAGGGCGTTCAGCGATACAAGGCTTACACCACGCAGAAAAAAAATCAATCAAAACATACTTTCCTTTAAAATCAGATAATGAGACTATTTTGCCATTTTTATCTTTCAGCGTAAAATTAGTAGCAGGTTGTCCTTTTGCAAAACGCTTGATATTTTTAGTTTTTTCTTTCAAAAATAAAACATCTTCATCATTTGGAAATTCGTTTTCCAAACTCATAAAGGCTTTATCTATTATTTCAGTTTGAGATAGATTACTCCACTCTATTTTTTTTATCATTCCTTCTAAAGAATTTAAAGCCATCATTTTTTTTAATTGCGAAGTAGATATTTTACTTGTGTTTTGATAAACGCAATGATAATTCTCAAAATCATATACTTTTCCTTGTTCAGCATCACAGTTTCCTTCTTTAGCTAAAGTGTTAGAAACACCTCTTATATAATCTGAAGTATAAGGGTAATCTTCTTCAAGACTGGAAGGAATGGTATAAGGAACTTTAGGCTCTGCATCAAAATATTCTTCAGGAAGAATAGCTACCATTTCCTTTTTTTTATGATGACGGTTATGAAAAAAAGGATAATATCCAAAAGCATAATTATGAGAAGAAACTACTTTATTTCTGAAATAAGCATCAAAAATAGGATTTGGTTTTTCGCTTTGGAAAGCTAATTCATAATCAGATATTTCTTGTTTGATAAGACTATCTACTTTTTCCACATATTCTTGCCATTCGTATTTTACAAAATCAGAATAGCTATATTTATTTTGGTTATTAAATGTAGTTTGATATTCTTTTGATAATTTACTCTTACTAAAAGTGTATTTGCCTTCTTCGTTAAACAATACTTCTATTTCATCATTTGGAAAGATTAATAGGTAATTATACTTCTTTCTTTTTACAGACAAATAATATAAATCAGCTCTTGAAATAGGAATTTTTGTAACCCATTCATTTTTTATAGAATCTACCCTTTCAAAATAAATTATTGTTTTCAATTCTGAAAATATAGCATGGAAATTTTCAAGACTTACTGTATCTGCTATTTTCCAATCTTCTGTTGTGGGAAGTATTATTTTGATAGTCGTACTGTCATTTTGCTGTGCAAAAGTTCTTGTTGTTATTCCTATAAAAAGGAAAAAAGCAAGGGTTAAAATTTGATGTTTCATTGAATTATTGTTTTGAATGATAATTAATCACCAAAGAAACTCATTTCTGTATCAAAAATTGTATCAAATCAATGTTTTTATAAAAAATAAATTCAATTTTCTGTTTGTAACAATTTGGTTACAAAACTTTCAATCAAAAATAATACAGTCATTTTTTAATATAAAAAGTATCATAAATTCTTTTATAAATCTAATTTTAATATTCAAAATTCAGTTAATTGAACCATTATTTCCTCAAATTTATAAAAGGGTAATTATTTAGTAATCTGTTTTTTAAGTTTTTGAATCCTGTTCCTAGTAATTTTGTAGTCAAGAAATAAAACTCAATAAGGGAATAATTACCAGCTTATAGTACGATTATAATTTGAAGGAAATGACTCAAAACTTTACAACTTCTGTTCAATCAAATAAAAAATTTAGAGGTATCAAAAACAAGCTACAACTCTATTTTAGCGTTTATTTGCTTCTAACGGCACTTATTATTGGTGCTATTTTTATGTTTTATGAAAAGCAAGAACGGATAGAAAATATTACAGACTTACTTACTCAACTTCATATTGATATTCAAACACTTAGTGGTGTGGAAAAAGATTTTTTTACGTATGAAACTATCAATACAGCTTTTTTTAAAACAGGAGAAAGTGAGTATTTGGATATTCGAACCAAAAAATTATATGACATTCAGAATGGTTTGATAGTTTTAAAAAACAGGAAAGAATTACGCAATGAAGATATTGATAAAAAATTATTTAAACTAAAGAAATCAGTAGGAGAATATGAAGTGATTTTTGAGCGATTAGTTCAGATTATTCAACGAAAAGGACATAAAGACTATGGAAAAGTAGGACAGATGCGTAAGTTTATTCATAAAATAGAAAATTCTGATTTGCCTTTTAAAAGAGAAAAATTACTAATGATTAGAAGGCATGAAAAAGATTTTATGATTCGTAAAGAAGAAGAATATATAAATAAACTTTCCCTTGCTGTTCAAGATTTACGAGCCGAAATTAGAGAAACTATACAAGACAAAGAAAGGCAAAAAGAAATGTTAGAATTACTAAGAAACTATCAATATGCTTTTTTGGATATGGTAGATTATGAAAAACAAATTGGACTCAATATTCATGAAGGAATGCGTTATCAAACGCAGCAAAAAGCCTATCAAATTGCTGATATTATTGCAGAAATAAACAAAGCAGGAGAAGTACAGGCACAAGAAATTAATTACAGAATAAAATATACATTAGGAGCTGTTGTTCTTTTATGTTTTGTTTTGGGAATGTTTGTCAGTTATTTAATTAGTAAAAAACTGAGTTTGCCTGTTCGTCAGTTGTCAAATTCTATTCATAAAGTAATAAAAAATGATTTTTCAGAACAGTATTCTATCAAACCCATAATTACAAGTGATGAAATAGGTTGGCTCTCAAAAGATTTTGGCTTAATGCTAAACAAAATTCAAAGCAGTTTGCAGGAAACAAAAGAAAAAAGTGAAGAAATTGAGCGTTCTCAGGTTCAGATAATGGATTCAATTCGATATGCTCGTCAGATTCAAGATGCTGTTTTGCCTACTGAAAGTGAATTAAATGAATATTTTCTAGATAGTTTTGCTATTTACAAACCTCAAAAAGTAGTTTCTGGAGATTTTTATTGGGTATATCGTAAGAAACGAAAAACATTTGTAGCTGTGGTAGATTGTACAGGACATGGAGTACCAGGAGCATTTATGTCGATGATTGGACAAACACTTTTGAATAAAATCATTGGACAAAGTAAAATCTATGACCCAGCCATGATTTTAGAAGTGTTACATTTGGAAATTCAGCATGCCTTAAAACAAAATGAAGGAAAAAATGATGATGGAATGGAAGTGGCTATTTGTGCCATTGAAAACACAGATTTAGGAAAACAAGTAACTTTTGCAGGAGCGCATCGCCCTCTTTATTATGTACAAGGAGGCGAGTTTTTGAAGATAAGAGGAAATAATCGGAGTATAGGAGGAAAACAAAAACAAGAAAATCAACAATTTGTAACACACACTATTCACTTACAAACAGGTGATACTCTCTATCTCACAACAGATGGATTTGCAGACCAAAATAATCCAGATAGAGCAAAATACGGAACTCAAAAATTAACACAGTTTTTAGAAGACATAAAAGAACATCCTTTTGCTACTCAAAAAATAGAACTTCTAAAAGAGTTTGAAACCTTTAAAAATGATGAACTTCAACGAGATGATATGACAATTTTAGGACTAAGAGTGTAAAGTGGCAAATAGGATATGTGAATTGGAACTAAAAATTACATTGAATGCAAAAACGTAGTATTTTCATTATTACCCATATCCTAATTCCCACCTCCCCATTTTCTAAACAGGTTGTTTAAAAGGCAGCTTGATTGTAAAGACAGAACCTTTTTCCATTTCACTTTCTACACTAATTGTTCCGTGATGGGCTTCTACCATAGATTTTACGTAGCTAAGTCCTAATCCAAACCCTTTTACATTGTGTACGTTGCCTGTTGGTACTCGGTAGAATTTGTCAAAAATTTTGCTGACTACTTTTTTCGGAATTCCTTGTCCTTCATCAATAAATTTGATTTCAATTCCATTTGAAGTATTTTGAGTTTGCACTTCTATACGTGGAGTATTGGGCGAATATTTATTTGCATTGTCTATTAGATTCGATATAATACTTGTAATATGAACTTGGTCTCCTTCAACTAGCGTTTGAGTTGCTTTCAAATCTGTAAAAATTTTTCCTCCTCTGTTTTCTACTTGCACAGCACTATTACGAATTACCTTTTCTATAATTTGATGAATATCTAAGGATTTGAAATTTAGCTTTAAATCTTTTCTATCTAGTTTTGCAGCCTGTAATACATTTTCTACCTGAGAACTAAGTCGTTTGCTCTCATCTGCAATAACTCCCAAATAACGATTCGTTTTTTCTGAATTTTGCTGAACACTAGGGTCTTGTAAAATCTCACGAGCAAGAGAAATAGTTGCAATAGGAGTTTTGAACTCATGAGTCATATTATTGATAAAGTCGTTGGTAACCTCTGATACTTTTTTCTGACGAATAATCGTATAAATTGCAGCAGCAAAACAAAGAATAATTACGCCAATAAAAATAATAGAAGAAGATAATATCATTGCCATTTTTCCCATCAAATATTTAGATTCAGTAGGAAAATAAACACATAATAAGTTATCTGGGTTATGCATATCATTCGGAAAAAGTTTGGTACAGTAATTTGTTTCTACCAAACACTCACTACTTGTAGAAGGAGAAGCAAAAAACCAACTTTTCTGAGAGTGATTAAAGACAGCAAAATCATACTCTAATGCAATTCCTTTATTGTGCATTTCTTCTCTCAAAATAGAATCAATAACAGGACGACTAGTACGTTGTTGAATTGGTTTTTCTTGATTTTGAAAAAATAATTTTTCGGCAATGACAGACAAAATCTGCGACCTATTTACCTTTCTACGTTGTGTTTCTTCCCAAATCATTTTTGGATCACGTATATCATATCTTTTCATCGGCTCAAGAATAATTTCTGTACTTTGTTGTGTAGATGTTATTCCATTTTTTACTTGAAACTGAAGTTCATAAGTAAGTGCCGAATTGGTGTTTTGTGCTTTTGTAATTGAATCTAGCGTAGAAATAAGCTGTCCACTCATTTGGTCTGCATTACTTTTCATTACATAAATAGCTTCATGTTTTTCCAAACGAGTAGCTACTTTTTCAAGTGCTTGATGAACGTTTTGTTTGAAACGAGATTTATTAAGTGTTATGGTTGTAGTTATCCAATAAAACTGTAGTCCTATAAGTCCGACCATTGCCAAACTCATAAGAGCAATAATATAGCGTACTTGTTTTGCGCCTACTAATCCTTCTATTTTCATAATAGTTGTATCTTTTTATAAGTATTTCCTCTTCGCTCATTACTTTGCGCTTTTTTATGCTACTTTATTATGAGAGGTAAATGTATTTTCAAATAAATTATTTTTGAGGGTCAGATTTTTATTTATTTACAAAGGATATTGATGTCTACACCTTTGTTTCTGATATTAATTTATACAAAATAAAGCAATCCTTATTCTTTAAAAATGCACTTAACAAACTTTAACCCACTTACATTGAGCACTTTAAGAGTATTTACGAAAACAGGAGTGAAAATTAGAGGTTTTTGGGTTGAGTTTCAAAAAATTACACTAGTTTTGTTTTTGATTATGATATAAAAATGAGTGCCATAACTAAAACACTAATCCTATTACTAAAATGGAACAACTTGAAGATAATTCACAAAATATCCCTTCTGAGGAAAGAAAAGTTTTGAAAGAAAAGCTCTTAAAAGACGCTTTAATCTTGAAAGGCTATAATCGTTCTTATACAGATATTATTTTGCATTTAAAAGCTGAAACTGAGGATAAAAAGTTGATGCGTGAAATAGTAGCAGAACTTGAAGAGTTAGATAAAAACAAGAAAAAAGGATACTTTTTGAGTGCAAACTTAGTAATAGGATTAGTATGTATTTCGGCAGGAATAGGGCTTTCTATTTTTCTTTGGGATAAAGGTTATGTTTCAACGATTAGTATTATATTGATAGGTATCGGGCTTTTAGCTATTGGAGGAAAATTCGTCTGAGGAAATAACAAAAACACATGGATATATTCATTACTTTCCTACCCCAATAATATTGATTTCAGGTTCTATGTGTATTCCAAATTTATCAAAAACAGACTTTTGAATTTCTTTGGCTAGATTCCAAACTTCTTTTCCTTTTGCATTGCCATAATTTACCAAAACGAGAGCCTGATTTTTGTGTGCGCCTGTATTTCCGACTATTTTTCCTTTCCAACCACATTGTTCAATTAGCCAACCAGCAGGAACTTTGGTTATTTTATCAGAAATGGGATAACCAACAATATTAGGAAATTCTGTTTTTAGTTTTAAAAACTGGCTGCTAGGGATTTCAGGGTTTTTGAAAAAACTTCCCCCATTTCCAATCTCTTTTGGATTAGGTAACTTCGATTCTCTAATTGAAATGACAGCTTTGCTTATCTCTTGAATTGTTGGACTATCATTTTCTAAAGCCTCTTGAATTGCTCCATAAGATGTATTTAGAGTATGGTTTTTTATAGTCAATCTAAACTCTACACCAATAATAATGTATTTGTCTTTTGCTTGATGCTTAAAAATACTACTACGATATCCAAATTGACATTCGTTATTTGAAATCCAAAGAGTCTTTTTTGTTTTTCTATCAATTACTTTTACTCGTTGGACAACATCACGAATTTCTACTCCGTATGCTCCAATATTCTGCATTGGTGCAGCTCCAACAGTCCCCGGAATGAGTGATAAGTTTTCTACTCCTCCATAATTATGTTCTAAACAGAAAAGCACAAACTGATGCCAATTTTCGCCTGCTGATACATAAAGAGTTGTATTTTCTTCATTCTCTTCTATTACTTCTATTCCTGTAATAGAATTTTTGATTACTAATCCTTCAAAATCTTTCAAAAACAAAATATTACTTCCTCCTCCCAATACAAGAATAGAATGATATTTTTCTTGCTCTGCAAATTCTAAAACCTTCAATAATTCATCAACTGTTTTTACTTCTATAAAATTTTTGGCTGTGCAGTTTATTCCAAACGTATTGTAAGACTGTAAAGAGATATTTTGCAGAATTTGAGGTTTCATAATTAGTATATTTTTTGTTGAAAACGTTTGTCGTCCTATTGAAAATACAAAAGTACGAAACAAAAAAACCACTACCTCAAAAAAGTAGTGGTTTTTCTATTCACTAAAACAAAATCAAAAATGAAAAATCTAATCTTACAATTTCTTTTTTTTATTCTTCTTCTACTAGGAGCGATTCTGCTTCTTCTTTTGAAAGAACATCAGCAAATTTTTCTATATCTCCAAGTCCTTGGCGAAGCAAAATAATGTTATCTTCTATACAACGAATAACAGTAGAAGGCTGAATTTCGCCCATTCCTGCATCAATAACAATATCTACTAAATGTTCATACTCTTCTTTCATAAGCGAAGGGTCTGTCATTGGTTTTCCTTCTTTATCATAAACAGAAGTAGTTACGATAGGATTTCCTAATTCTTGAACAATCATCCTTGGAATTTTGTGGTCAGGAACACGAATACCTACTTGATTTTTCTTTACTCCACCTACTTTTGGAACTTTATTACTTGAATCTAAAATAAAAGTAAATGCTCCTGGTAGAGCTTTTTTCATAACTTTAAAAACGTGATTACTTACTCTATGAGCATACAAACTAATATCACTTAAATCATAACAAATAAAAGAAAGGTGCATTTTTTTCGGGTCAATTCCCTTAATTTTACATACTTTCTCAACTGCTTTTGCATTTGTAAAGTCACAACCTATTCCATAAACTGTATCAGTAGGATATATAATTACACCACCATTTCTTAGCGTTTCGACTATTTTTTGGATTTTACTTTCTTGTGGATTATCTGGGTGTATTTTGAGGAGTTCTGCCATACTATTTTAATAACTTTTAGTAAAAAATAAACTTCTTTTATTTTTAATAAAATAATTTAAGAAGTTTTTAAATATAAGTATAATTTTATTGCATTCAAAATAAAAATTATTTAATTATCTTTTTTAGGCTTTATTTTTTTTAATGAGCAGGGTAAGTAGATTTTTTTACATAAAAATAGATGCTTTATCGCTTACACTAACCAATAATACATAATTTCTTTGTTTGTTGCAATATTTTAGTGTAAATACTTTTGAATTTTTCTAAAAAAACCAAATACTATTCTGATTCTCTTCATTTATAAGACCTATTTAGACAATCACCTATTTAGTTTTAACCTACTTTGTTCTATGCTTTTATGTATTATATCAATCTATTTTTATTTTTTTTTAAAAAAATAAATAATCTATGCAACCTTATTGCCTACTTAGTGGGTCATAGAAATAGAAGCGCAAAACTACTATGTTTTGAAATCTTCTAACTTACAACCTAACAATTCCTAACAACTTCCTAAATGATAGATTTAGGAAGTTTGTTTTAAAGAAAAATAGAGTAGATAAGTTAAAAAAGAAATTTCAAATTATTTTAACATAAAATAATTTATAGATACAAAAATCTTTTGTTGGCTATGTAGTTTTCTAAATTACAGTAGCCATAGTTAGTGAGTAGTGGAAGATGATGCAGCCTTTGGAAGTATCATCTTTTTTTTGTGCGTATATTTTCGTTTTATAGAATAAAAAAAATCCTATTTATTTTTCAATAAATAGGATTTGTATAATGCAAAAGAGAAAAAACTATTTATTCTCTGCTATTTTCTTTTTCATCAAGTCAATGTTCTTCTGATCTTCCTTCATAACATATAGATCTTTGAGCATATTATAAAGTGTTACATCATCATTATTTATTTCTAGAGCTTTTTTTGCATACATGATAGACTTATCTGCACTTGCAATAACAGGTTTCATTTTCTCACCTTTAGAGTCTTGTTCCTCTGGTTTCAATTCATTATATACATTTATAGCCTCTTTGTAGTAATGAAGAGCTAAAGCGAAAGTAGCATCATAATCTTGAGCATCTAATTCCAACGTTTTTTGATAATATTCCACAGCTTTTTCAGGTTGCCCTTCAGATTGATACATAATGGCAATATTTGTAAAAGTTTTTGTGCTTGGTTCTATTTCACTTACTTTTTTAAGTATTTCAATTGCTTTAGGATAGTCTTTACGTTGGATATATACATCAGCAATATTAGTAAGGAAATAAGGTTCTTGTGGAAAACGTTCTGCTCCTTTTTCTAATACTCTAACAAAGTTTGTACTATCCTCTAATTTATAATATGAATAAGCAGCTGACTGATAAGCTTCTACTGCACCTGTATATTCTTCTATGTTGCCAAGTTTTTCATAAAAAAAAGCTGATTTATCTAGTTTTTCAGCTTTATTAGCAAAGTAAGCAGTATAAATCAAGTTTGTAGTATCAGTAGAAAGATAAGTAGCAAGGGGAAGCATAGTTTCGTAAGCTTTCACAAAGTCTTCTGCATCTTGGTATTTCTGTACGTTATTAAGAATAGCATTTTTCAAGCGAACTTGCAAACCTGTCTCCATTCCTAAATCACTTTGAAAAGCTGGGTCTTCTATTCGTTTAGTATATTTATCATCTCCTTCGGCTTTTTCTACTTCTAATGCCTTTGTCATAGAAGCAAAAGCACTATCTATTGGATTTACTACAAGGGCTGCCACTTTTTCGTCTTCTGCTCCTGCCTCAACAATAGCAGTAAAAACTTTTGCTCTTGTGTACCAAGTTCTAGCTGTTCCTTCTGTTTTCTTATGATAACTTGCTTGACGAACTTTTTCTAGTGCTTTTTCGTAATTCCCTTCTTGAGGTGTTGCAAAAAACTCAGCACTGGTTAAAGCTCCATTTTGTGCAATAGCTTCATTTGTAAGAAATGAACCTGCTACAAATGCAGTTCCTACTATTATTGATTTTAAAATTGATTTTGTCATTGTATAAAATGAGTTTGAATTATTGGATTCATCACACATTAAAATAAGTGTGATATTTATTTTGAAATTGATTTTTTATAAAAAAATAGAAGTTCTATTTCCTTTACAAAAATAGAACTTCCAAAGTTAATGCAAGTATAATGCAAAAAAAAATTATTCTACATCTTCTGAATTTTCATCAGTTTCTGTATCATCATTTTCAGAATGACTTCCATTTTCAGAATTATTGGCTTCATTAGCAAGATTTGTAGCAATTTCTCCATTTACCTCTGTATTTGGATTTTCCATTCCTTCTTCCAATAAAATATCTTCTAACTCTTCTTCTATATGTTCAATTTTAGCAACAGAAGCTATTTGGTCTCCTTCTGCTAAATTTATCAGACGAACGCCTTGTGTAGCACGTCCCATAGTACGAAGTTCGGAAACTGCAAAACGAATCATGACACCTGATTTTCTACTAATCATCAAATGGTCGGTATCGATTACCTCTTTTATGGCGATCAAAGTACCTGTTTTTTCTGTGATTTTGAGAGTAGTTACTCCTTTTCCACCACGTTTGATAACTCTATAATCTTCTACATCAGAGCGTTTTCCATATCCTTTTTCAGAAACGACTAAGAGATTTGAATCTGGACGGTTCAGACAAACCATTCCAATTACTTCATCACCTTCTTTTACAGAAATTCCACGAACTCCTGATGCTGTTCTTCCCATCGGACGAACTTGTGTTTCGTTGAAACGAATCGCACGACCCGAACCAACAGCCATAATAATTTCGTTGTTTCCATCTGTCAAACGAACATCTAGAAGTGCGTCGCCTTCATTAATCGTAATGGCATTAATTCCATTTTGACGAGGACGAGAATAGGCTTCCAAAACTGTTTTCTTGATTTGTCCTTTTTTAGTACAGAAAATTAGATTATTGTTATTTATATAATCTTCGTCTTTCAGACTTTTTACATTAATAACAGTCTGTACTTTTTCACCTGTTTCTATCGAAATAAGATTTTGAAGTGGGCGACCTTTTGATGTTTTTGAGCCTTCTGGAATGGCATATACTTTTAACCAATATACTTTTCCATAGTCTGTAAAAATCAATAAATAGTTGTGCGTAGAAGCTACAAACAAGTGTTCTGCAAAATCATCTGCTTTTGTAGTTGCTCCTTTTGAACCTTTTCCTCCACGGGCTTGTGATTTGTATTCTGATAAAGAAGTACGTTTGATATAACCTTCATTAGAAATAGTAATTACCATTTCTTGTTCAGCAATCAAATCTTCAATATCAATATCTTCTGCGCTATGAACAATTTGAGTACGACGCTCATCACCATATTTTTCTCTAAGTTCAAGTAGTTCCTCCGTAATAATTTCCATACGACGTTCTACTCTAGCTAAAATATCTTCGTAATCTTCTACTGTCAAAACAAGTGCATCGTGTTCGTTTTGGATTTTGTTGCGTTCTAGTCCTGTAAGACGTTGAAGACGCATTCCCAAAATTTCTTTAGCTTGAATTTCTGAAAAATCAAATACAAAACCACTTGGAACAGCAATGTCTTTGAAGAAACGACTCTCTGTGTTCATTTGTCCTTCACCTGTCAAAACATTTCTTGCTTCTTCGGCATCTTTTGAGCTACGAATTGTCGCAATTACTAAATCAATTACATCAAGAGCTTTCAAAAGACCTTCTAAAATATGAAGACGTTTTTTAGCTTCTCTAAGGTCATATTCTGTTCTGCGAACAACAATTTCGTGTCTGTGTTCGACATAATAACTAATTAAATCTCTAAGATTACAAATTCTTGGACGACCTTTCACAAGTGCAACATTGTTTACACTAAAAGAAGTTTGAAGTCCTGTATATTTGAAAAGCTGATTCAAAACTACATTTGCCATCGAATCACGCTTAATATCATAAACGATACGCAAACCATTTCTATCTGACTCATCACGAATAGCAGAAATTCCTTCAATACGCTTTTCGTTAACCATAGCAGCCGTTTTTTCAATCAGTGTTGCTTTGTTGGTTTGATAAGGAACTTCTGTTACAATAATCTGTTCACGATTATTTTTGTCCGTGTGTATAGTTGCAACGGCACGCATCACAATTCTTCCACGTCCAGTTTCTAATGCTTTTTTTACTCCTGTGTAGCCGTAAATAATTCCTCCAGTTGGAAAATCAGGTGCAATTACAAATTTTGTAAGTTCCTCAACTGTAATTTCTGGATTTTTGATATACTCAATAATTCCATCAATGACTTCTGTAAGGTTGTGAGGAGCCATATTGGTAGCCATACCAACAGCAATACCAGACGAACCATTTACCAAAAGGTTAGGTAATTTTCCTGGTAAAACAGAAGGCTCTGTTAAGGAATCATCAAAGTTTGGAATAAAATCTACCACTTCTTTGTTCAGATCTGCCAACATTTCCTCAGCCAAACGCTGCATACGTGCCTCTGTATAACGCATTGCTGCTGCATTATCGCCATCAATAGAGCCAAAGTTTCCTTGTCCATCGACGAGCATATAACGAAGCGACCACTCCTGCGCCATACGAACCATTGTTTCATAAACAGACGAATCGCCATGAGGGTGGTACTTACCCAAAACCTCACCTACAATACGAGCCGATTTTTTGTAAGCTTTATTGTGATAAACTCCCAAATCTGACATTCCATACAACACTCTACGGTGGACAGGTTTTAAACCATCACGTACATCAGGTAAAGCACGAGAAACAATAACGGACATCGAATAATCAATGTATGCCGTTCGCATTTCGTCCTCAATACTTACAGGAATGATATTACTGTTTCCATCATCTAACAGGTCTTCTGAACCATTTTCTATATCTGCCATATATTATCTAGTAATAAAACTATATTAAATTGAAATTCTTGATTCTAATTTCTCATTCAAGCATTTGCTTAGATGTTCTCTTTTTGTAAGGCTGTACCTACATAGAAAACACAAGATATAATCTTGCGTTAGAATAATAATTTTTCAGTTGTTTTTGCTATAAAATTTCCTTGAAAAACAACTCTGCAAGTTACGAAAAAATAGGTAATTTGACAACGTTTTTAATGTCCTAAATTGAGTATAGAAGGGTTAAGTTTATAACAGTGTTTTTTATTTGGATTTTGCTTAATTTTTACGTTATCTATCTCATTTATAGTCTGTAAATTCTTTTTTCTAACTATTTTTAATGAAAATACGTTTTACAATCACAATTATTTTTAAAACTACCTTAACAACCCCTAACACTATAATTTTGATAACATTAAAAAATTCTGATGAAAAAGTATTTTATGAAGTTTATGTAGAAGCACACACAAATTGTCTTTATGCAGATTGGACTGGGTTTGTGAATGTAAATAATGTAAAAGCAGGCTGTTTGGTTGCTTTGGATTTAATTAAAGAAAATAATTGTCCTTATATCATTAATGATAATACAAATTTAGTAGGTCCTTGGCAACAAGCTAATCAGTGGATACAAGAATTTTGGATGCCACAAGCTATTGAAGCAGGGTTACGCTACATGGCTCATATTACATCTCCTGATATTTTTGGGAAACTTTCTGCACAAGATTTAGAAAAAAAGGCAGCAGGTGTTTTTATTATGCGCTTATTTAAAAATAAGGAACAGGCAAAAGAATGGATAAAAGAATGTCAGAAAAAAGATAGTGATACTTTATAAAATTAATATATAGTAGTCTTTCAATACATAAAAGTAATTTTTTCATATCCTGAGAAATTGTTATCAAATTTTTTGAATTCTAAAGATAATCAAAGTAGAGAGGGCATTTTTTCTTTCCTATCTCTCTTCATTTTTTCTTAATTTTACGGATAATACTAAAAAAACAAAGAAAATTAAACTTATAAAAAATGACACCAAACGATATACACGTAGAATCTGCACGCATCCAGAAAGGAATAGAAGACCATTTGGGAATTGATGGAAGTCTTATTTTTGATTATTCACAAGAAGGTACAACTGTAAAACTCAATTTAATTACAGTTAATCCTCGTCACAATCAATCTTTTTTGTTTCATACCGAACACGGAACAGACAAACTAGATGCGCTCAAAAAAATGTTTGAGTACGTTCGCAATTACCGTGAGCGTGATAGTTCTTATACCATTCAGTGGGTTTCAAAAGAGGATAACGGACATAGAGAATTACAAACTTCTTATTTTCGTGCAAGAAATATGTACGAAGCACTAGACAAACTTTATTTTGGGAGAGAACTCAATTCTATTACTGTTTATAGTGTAGTGATGAATCCTTCAGCTTAAGTTTGTTTGTCGTTGCTGGAGACACTAACAACGGCAGGAGACAAAGCAAATACACCAAAAAAAAGAAAATTAAGTCCTTTCTGCCAAGTCAAAATCTATTATTTGGAGAAAAAATTAAAACAACTTCCTAAATAGAAACAAAAAACTCTCTTCTCAAAAAGTCAAATAAATTGAATGTTGAGAAGAGAGTTTTTGATATAATAGAATTTGAGTTTAATTAATTGAACAGGATTTTAATCCTGTTTTGTCTTATTCAATCCCTAATTCTTCTTTCATTTTACGAATATATTGTTCGATTGCTCCTGTCATAGATGGTGCATTTGGAAGAGGTGCTTCAATATCTAAGCGTAAATTGTGGTCACGAACAGCTTGTGCTGTTGTAGGACCAAAGGCTGCAATACGAGTAGTTTTTTGTTTGAAATCAGGGAAATTATCAAATAAAGATTTGATTCCTGATGGACTAAAAAATGCAATTACATCATAATTTACATTCTTCAAATCGGATAAATCACTAGAAACAGTTGCATAAATAACAGCTTCTGAATGCTCAATATTATTTTCTCTCAAGAAGCTAGGAATATCATCTCTACGAATATCTGAACAAGGGAATAAGAATTTTTCCTTCTTGTGCTTGGCAATGACTTTGTTTAAATCTTCTGCCGTGCGCTCACCAACAAAAAGTTTACGTTTGCGAAGATTGATATATTTAGGAAGATAAATAGCTGTTTGTTCTGAAACACAAAAATATTTCATGTCATCAGGAATAGTAATTTTTAGCCCTTTACAAAGCGTAAAAAAATGATCCACTGCATTTCTACTTGTGAAAATTACTGCTGTATGGTCTAAAATATTGATACGCTGCTTTCTAAATTCACGTAAAGAAACAGGCTGCACTTCAATAAATTGTCTGAAATCTACCTTTACATTATACCTTTGCGAAAGGTCGTGATAAGGAGATTTGTCAGTCAAAGGAGCAGGTTGAGAAATCAGTACACTACGAATTTGCTTAGGTGCAGGTGTTGGGTGTGAGGCATTCGCTTCGTTTGCCATATCGTTGCAAAAATTGGTTTGATAAAAACTACGACTAAAACAGTTTATATAAACTAAATATGTCTATCTTTTCAATAAATAATTAATCAAATAATGATTTATTCAGAAAATAATTTATATTTACACAAACTATGAAATACAGATTCAGAGGTTATTCTAAAACTGTAAAGGTTAATCTAATCTAATTAAAAGCCTTTTATCTAATTTAATAGTTTGATTAATTTAATGTAAAATTGTATTTAATCTAAAAAACTGTTAAAATAAGAGGATTTAATTAAGAATAAACTAAGAAACTGAGATAATCCATTTTGAAACTATCAAAAGGGGAATTATTTCGGTGGCGCAAAGGTACGAAAAAAGATACAACTTACCAGCATTTGTTCGTGTAAACAAATAATAACTAACTAACAAACTGTGAGTTAGAATAGAAAGTGCTACTGAAAGAACAAAATAATAGAGGAAAGAACTATTTGTAGTATTAATTATTGTGTTTGAAGAAGGACTATAAAAAGAGTCAATTAAGAAAGAGAATAATATTGTTGCTATAAAAATTACACTCATTGCAAATGTATTCCCTAAGATAAGAGCCTGTGTATGTTGCTCGCTAATCTGACTACTTTTGAAGAAAAGTTTTCCCATCAATTGAATCCAAAACAGCCTAAAAATAGCAATACACAAACACCAAAAAGCAGCATAAAGCCAATTTAAGACAAAAGAAAATAGACTGTTTTTTATAAGAAAAAAGTTAGTTGTAGTTGTTCCATAAAGTTCTACATAATTATAAAAAATCCATACAAAACCCATTACCAAACTAAAATAAACTACATACCCAATTTGAGGTAATAGTTCGGTTCTTTTAAAAGCTTTGGCAGGTTTGAAAAAATAACTCCAAAATTCTCCAAATGCTTCTCTACCAACTAGAGGATAAATACTGACCGAAAAAACAACAATAATTCCAACCATTAGCCAGTTTATCATTAATATCCAATCTGGAAGAGGTAATTTAGGTTTTTGTAGGGTTATTGGATTTATTTCTTCTTTTTTAGTTGTTTTTCTTTCACTAAAACTATTTTTTTTAGTGAGAATATAAGCAGAGTAGGCTTCAAGTATTTGATTTTGAGGCTTTTCTTGATAAACTGTCAGCATTAAAAAGCCATTAAAATTTTCAAATTTTTCTTTATCAGAATATAAATTCATCAGGCTATCAAACGAAACTTCTATGTATTCTTTTTCTGTAACAATAGAAGAAAAACGAGTATTCCAAAATAGTTTTGCATCTTGTGGCAACGCAATGCCTAAATAATTATTCTTATAATCAGAGAGGTTTTTATTGAAATCAAAAATCAAATGTAAAGCTCTGTACTGACTATGAACTGTTGGTAAATAAGGAACATAACTCTCTAAATCTTCGTCATAAACTACCCATTTTTCACTCAAAGTTTGATAAATTGAGCTAGATTCAACAGTAGGCAACACAGACGAAGCCATCGCAGAATTTTGAACACTCAAAAATCCTGTAAAAAATAAGATAAATAGATAAATAGAAGTTATTAGAGAATTGCTAAGACTTTTCACACTAATTTCAGAATAAAAATATTTTTTACTTCGCAGACTAAAGCCCACGTTATTACACTACAAAACTAGCTAATTTCTTTCTAAAATATGACTTTTCTTTTTTGGTTACTCTTCTTTAGTATTTCTTTTTTGAGTGTTTTTGCTTCGTTTTTCTTTAAAAATGGACAAACTATTCAAATTATTATGATTCCATTATTATTTTTTTCAATATATTTTGTTTCTCAAAGTATCGAAAAATTAACTTCAACCTCTTTTTTTAAAGAAAAGAAATATATTTTGGTTCTACTTTTGGGAAGTATTTTAATCTGGTTTTTGAATGCTGCTTTTGTGTTTGATATTTATGCAATTTTTGACGCAAAAAATGATTTTAATTTTCGCATTCCATCAAAAGATTCTTTTTTTTATGGACGTTTATCTGAAAAATTACTGACTTCTTCTTATGAAACTGTTTTTGCTTTTCATCAAGATTCAAACGCTGTCTTAGGAACTACTCCTTATCATTATTTTGAGTTGTGGCTTTCAGCATTTTTCAGTAAAATTTTTTCTGTTTCGGGTTATATAGCTTATTCACTTTTTACGATTCCTTTATTGCAAGTCTGTGTTTGGGTAGGAATTATAGCTATTTTTGAGCAAAAAAAATGTGAAAAAATATCTCTAGCTACTTTTATATACTCATTTGCATTACTTTTTTTAGGTGGAATTTATCTTCCTTTTTATTCTGATGTGAAGGGTTTTCAATCTACTTATTGGCTTACAAATACTCTTTTTACAGGACTTTCAGAACATTATTTTTTTTGGATTGCTGTTTTTCTATCCTTTCAAAAAAAAAATTATATAGCTTGTGTTTGGATAATTTTTATGATTCCAATTATCTCTCCTACACTTTGGGCTGCATGTTGGACAGGACTTTTTTTCATTGTAAGTTTTTTATTCTATCAACAAAAAATACTTTTTCTACAAAAATACAAGCTAGAACTGATAGCTTTTTTTGTGATTCCTTTTTTCTATTTTTTGTTTTATTATCTGACACAATCTTCTCAAAGTGTAGCAAGTTCAGATGTTTCTATTTTAGCTTTATCGGAAAGTGAAATTAACTTAGCTACTATTTTTAAAGAAATAGCAATTTATTTATTTGGTTTTTTTGTGATTTATATTCCTTTTTTGAGTCTATTTTATTCTGAAATTAAAAATTATTTTATAAAAATTATCAATCTACCTTTGTTGTTGTCTCCACCAACAGCAGTTTTACTCTTTTTTATGGGAGGAGTTTTGGGAGGGATATTTTTTTATTTTCTTTTTCCATTTCATCAAGAACGATTTCAATTTTTGAGAAATTTCATTTTGCCATCTGTACAAATTAGTCTGATTTATATTTTTGTGATAAAACAGAATTATTTGAATAACAAAGCTAAGATTGTGTTTTTGATTTTACTTTGTTATGGGTTTGCTTTTACGCTACATTGGTTTTTAAAGGAAATAGAACCCAATCAAATTTATTCACAGAACTATCTGAATAATATTGAAAGAGAATTGATAGAAAAAAAGGAATTAAAACAAGGAGCTATTTTTCATTCTACTAATTATTATGATGATAAAATTTTATTTAATAGAAATGAAAATTTTGAAATTGAAGGTCGTTATTTAGCTTTTAAAAAAGGTTTAGACCACTTTTATAATTTAGATATGGCTTGCATAAATTACGAAGATAGGGCAACTTCTTCATTTTCTGAAACTGATATTTTTGCAGTTTGGGCAAAATATAGAATGCAAAACAAAATTGAGATAGAAAATAGAAATGAAAAATTAATGTGTAATGATTCTTTGAAGTGGCTTTTTGTTAAAGAAAAGCAATTAGATTTTGTAGTTATTGGGAAAAATGTATCTATTCCTTTAGAGTTTCAATCAAAAATTCAGTTCCAAGTGCAGGATAGCAAAAGTGGAGAAGTTTATTTGAAATTAAAATAAAGCAAAGTCTAATCAATAAAAATTTTTATTGATTAGACTTTGCTTTCAATCAAAAATTCAAAAATAATTCAGAAAATCAATATTCATGATAAACTGACTTATCAAATCTACTTTCAAATAGATGTTTTGGAAGGTGTTTTGAAATAAGTGAGAATACGAATCTGTATAAGCTAAATTTCCAAAATCATTTATATTAAATAAATCAGCTCTTCTTTTTCCATTTGTAAAAAAGAAAAATAATGCGATAATAGCCAAAGCAGCGATAACAGCAAGTGCAATCTTGATAACACTATACGGACGCTCACCTTGAACTTCACCTGTACGTGCATTGACCAAAAAACGATAGACTTTATCTTGATAACGATAAGCACTAATCCAAAGAGGAAGCAAAATATGCTTAAAAGTAATATCATTATAATCAATTTGAATATCTTCGATGCGCTGTTCATCTCCTCCAATATCTCTAGAAACTAGATTTCTAATTTGCTCTTGCATCTTTCCTTTTGCTACTTCAAAACCACTTTTAAGGTCAATCTGATAGGTTTCTGTTTGAAAACCAGATAAGTAACGCTCATCATAACCTGCTAGTTTCTCTAAATCCCATGGCTCAAGTTTGTCTACATAATTTCGTGGTAAGGAATGACTAGCTAACACCAATGTATCATCAAAAAAATGGTCTATTCGTCCAGATACAGGAGACCAACGAGTATGACGAACTTGCCTAGTTTGGTGATTTCCATCACTATCTGTATAACTTTCAGTTGTATAATAATAATCGCCTCTCATTCCGTGATAACGAGAATCTGTTTCACTGTCAAATGTCCAATAAGGAATATACATTCCTTTTAGTTTTTCTGTAAGTTCTGCTCTTTTTTTCAAATCATTTGGAGCAAACCAAAGGCTAGAAACCCAATCTTTAAAAAGTTTGCCTGCTGCTTTTTGATCAATATCAAAAGGTAATAATGATTTGGGTTGAAATACTTCTACCGTTTCGGGTGAAGAAGTGACTAGAGGTGTTCCACAGAAAGCACATTCATCAGAAACTACATTTGGTTTGAGTGTGGTACGTGCGCCACAGTTATCACATTGCACAGTTTGTAACGTTTGCATTTCTGTTTTAGAAGATGCTTGTTGAAGAGCTGCATAAAAATCATGTTCTTCAATAATAGTTTCTACTTCTGCAACAATTTCGTTTTCTGCACCACAATAATTACACTTTAGAGCAGTAGTTCCAGGAGCATAGACTAAGTTTGCACCACAATCGTGACAAGTCATGTTACGACTTTTGGTAGTAATATCTGGCGTTTCTCCATCAGGACGACGAGGAGAATCTTCTGGTAAATTATTGGGTAAATCAGGAGGTAAATTTGGCATAATTTGGTAATGATTAGTTTTTTTATTTTACTTTTCTTAAAAATAGAAAAATACAATCAAAACTCAAACTAATTTTATATTAGATTTGAACAATTAGTGTACTCACAATCTTAAAATAGAATTATAAGTTTTTGAAGAATATTTTCATACAATTAGTTTTCAAGCTAACGAGGATACAAAAAAAACAAAACACAAACAAAAAAGGCGATGCCAGCAGCAACGCCTTTTTGACCTTAACCAATAAACAACACATAAAACACACGCCCTACTATATAGGGTCTGAATTAAGTTTTTGTAGATAAACTAAAATTCTTAATTCGTTATGCAAACATACTATTTTTTTTTGAATTATAAAACTTTTGCAAAATATTTTATAGATATTTAGGCAATTCGCAATATTTCTTGTATTTTTTAGGAAAATTACAATAACCACATAATAAAATGACTAAAAATTCTCAAATCGATAGCTGTGATTTACGCATCTTATCTGAACTTACAGATGATGCAAAATTACCTTACACAGAGGTTGCTGACAGAGTATTTGTTTCAGGTGGAACAGTACATGTTAGGATGAAAAAAATGCAGGATTTGGGCATCGTAAAGGGAGCTTCCCTAACGATTGATTATGCCAAATTAGGCTATGATGTTACTGCTTTTCTAGGAATTTATTTAGAGCGAAGTTCTATGTATGATGAATCTGTGGAACAGTTATCCAAAATTCCAGAAATTTTGAGTTTACATTATACAACAGGTGCATACAGTATTTTTGCCAAAATTATTTGCCGAGATACAAAGCATTTAAGAGAAGTTTTACACGACAAAATCCAGAAAGTACCTGGGATTGTCAGAACAGAAACCTTTATTTCTTTAGAGGAACGTGTAGAACGTGCGCCTCTTTTAAAACAACTCGCAGAAGAAAGCAAAAATGAAGATGTATAATTAAATTTATCAGTTATTTATGGAAACCAAACAACTCATAAAAACAGGACGAGTAATAGCTATCCTTTCTTTTTTGATTGGAACAGCTATTTTCATCGTTTATTACCTCACTTCTGCTGATTTCCTTTTGTCTTTAGGAGGTGTTTTTATTCTTGTGGCAGCAATTATAAATAGTATATTTTTGATTTTAATTTTGAGACGATATTCAAAAGAGAAACACTACAAAACACATTTATTTATAACAGCAGGAATTATTTTACTTAATATTCCTGCATTTCTTTTTTATTCTTGGGTTACATTTCTTTTAATGGATACGATGAGAATCAATTTCATAAATTCCACACAAGGAATTATCACAGAGTTAAAAATTACAGGCTGCCAAAACAAAACAATAAAAAAATTAGATGTTGGACAAAGTGAAATGATTTGGATAAATATAGAAGCAGATTGTACTATAAATATTGATTATCTATTGAATGGAGAATCAAAAAAAGAAACTGTTTTAGGATATGCCACAACAAGCATGGGACAAAAAATGAAATATAAAATTGGAGAGAAAAAAGAATAATTCTATTAAACGTTATCACAGTTGTTTACAGGTCTAATAATTAGCAAGTTATAGAAAAACAAACCTGTCTTATTTTTCCATAGCGCAGGAGTTTGCAAACCTTGTGCTATGGAAAAATGAACATTACTAATTTAACCGTGATAACGTTTATTATGAAAAATCTAACTTTATTTCTGTTTAGAAATCAAATTACGGGCTTCCCAATAAGAACGAATCGCATGAGGACTTTTTCCAAAACTGGCTTTCATAGTCTCAATAATTGGTAAGGTCTGAACTATATATTTTGTCCAATTTGCAGCAGGAATACCCAACAAATCACAAATTCTATCGCCCAAAAGAAAACGCATATAACTATGAATATAGCCTTTAGGAACAACAGGAGGTAAAATGTCGTCAAAATGAGAAAGTAGAGTTTGTGTCAGAATATTTCCTTCATGAGAAGGTTTAAAATGACGCATTTCTGTATTTTGAGAAAGAAAAACGGCTTCTTTCATTGTTTGAGGAAGTATTTTTTTATCAATTCCTAAAAGTTGTCCCACTACAAACCAAAGGTGTAAATAGTTTTCAGCATCTTGATTTGTGAATTTCTTTCCCAGCTTTCGAAGTCCACGCAAAACGATAGACGAAAAAGCAATATTTGTTCCCATCAAATCCTCCTGATTGATAGGCAAGCCCCATTTTTTATTCCAGCCCTTATGGTTTTTGACGTGAAAACGAATGGTAGCATGTAATAGTCTAACTTTCAAAATAGTAATAAAAGCAAGTCCACCTTCTTTCAAACTATCTCTTTGATTGACTTCAAAAACAAAACGAGCTGTTTCCAATAGTCGTTTTTGTGCATCATTTCGCATACGTTCCGAAAAATATAAAACTTGCGCTCCATCAGCAGCAGCATAACAATAGGGCAAAGACATTGTACCCAACAGACTCAAACAGTCTTCTGCATTTTTTTGAAAAAACTCCTGTCCTTTTGCTATTTTTTCCATATCAGAACCAATAGGCAAAACAGCATTTTCTGTAAAATAATTTTGTATAAAATCAGGTAAATTATCAGGCAGACTTTGATTATCGCCCCATTGAATTGTAATTACTTTTCTAAGGTGTTCCCACTGATTCTGTTCTTGTGTTTTTTGTATTACTTCATCAGCTACTCTATCACCTTGTAGTCTATAATTATCCCAGTCTATTTGTGTTAGGTTTTGCATTTTCTATTCTTTTAATCATTCACCTATAAATTAATCTTATATTTTTCCTGTGTTTTTTGAGCTAACAGACTGTTGTTTAAAATGGTTTTGATTATCAATAAAACAAATTAATCAATTATATCTATATTGTTATAGAAAGTATCAGTTTGATTTATAATTTTAAAAATCTAATCTTTGTGATACGAAAAGAGAAAAACACAATTTTATTTTTTCAATTATGAAAATCTTTTTATAAATTATTGATTAATAAGTAATTACACTACTATCTTAATTTATCACAACCTTAAACTCTAAAAAGAAAATGGAACACAACACAAACGGAAAAGGCAAAGTTTGGGACACCAACGAATCTAGTAAATGTCCTTTTACAGGTGGAGGAGCTGCAAAATTTACAGCAGGACAAGGAACATCAAATCTTGACTGGTGGCCAAATATGCTCAAAACAACTATTCTTCGTCAAAATTCTTCTCTTGCTAATCCAATGGACAAAGACTTTAATTATGCTGAAGAATTTAAAAGTCTTGATTTGAAAGCTATCAAAAATGATCTTTTTGAATTAATGACAAATTCTCAAGATTGGTGGCCAGCTGATTATGGTCATTATGGTCCGTTTTTTATTCGTATGGCTTGGCACAGTGCAGGTACATATCGTACGGCTGATGGTCGTGGTGGTAGTGGCTCAGGAACACAGCGTTTTGCACCACTTAATAGTTGGCCCGATAATGCAAATCTTGATAAAGCTCGTTTGTTGCTTTGGTCAATTAAGAAAAAATATGGTAAAAAAATCTCTTGGGCAGATCTTATGATTTTGGCAGGAAATTGTGCTTTAGAATCAATGGGATTACAAACTTTTGGTTTTGCAGGTGGACGTGAAGATGTATGGGAACCAGAACAAGATATTTATTGGGGTTCGGAAGGCGAATGGTTAGGCGATAAACGTTATTCAGGCGACAGAGAACTAGAAAATCCATTAGCAGCCGTTCAGATGGGACTTATTTATGTAAACCCTGAAGGACCAAATGGAAAACCTGACCCATTAGCATCAGCAAAAGATATTCGTGAAACATTTGCAAGAATGGCAATGAACGACTACGAAACTGTTGCTCTTATTGCAGGAGGGCATACATTCGGAAAAACACATGGCGCAGCAGATCCAGGAAAATATGTAGGAATGGAACCAGCAGGAGCAGCTATTGAAGAGCAAGGAACAGGATGGAAAAATACATACGAAAGTGGACATGGAGTACATACAATCACAAGTGGATTAGAAGGGGCTTGGACAACAACGCCAACAAAATGGAGTAATGATTATTTTGATCATTTATTTGGTTTTGAGTGGGAGCTTACTAAAAGTCCAGCAGGAGCGCATCAATGGAAACCAAAAAATGGAGGAGGAGAAGGAACAATTCCTGATGCTCATGACTCATCAAAAAAGCATGCTCCTTTTATGCTTACAAGTGATTTAGCGTTGCGTGTAGATCCAGATTATGAAAGAATTTCAAGACATTTCCATGAAAACCCAGCTGAGTTTGCTGATGCTTTTGCTCGTGCTTGGTACAAACTGACTCACCGTGATATGGGACCTGTTTCTCGTTATTTAGGAGAGGAAGTTCCGACTGAAGAACTTTTATGGCAAGACCCAATTCCTGCTCGTGATTATGATTTGATTGATGAAAATGATTTTAATTCTTTAAAATCTAAAATTCTTAATTCTGGATTATCTATTTCTGAATTAGTTTCTACGGCTTGGGCTTCGGCTTCTACTTTCCGTGGTTCGGACAAGCGTGGTGGTGCAAATGGTGGTCGTCTTCGTTTAGCTCCTCAAAAAGATTGGGAAGTAAACAATCCAACACAGTTAGCTAAAGTATTGAACGTTTTTGAAGAAATCAAAAAAGGATTTGATAATGGAAACAAAAAAGTTTCTATTGCTGATTTAATTGTTTTAGGAGGTTGTGCTGCTGTTGAGAAAGCTGCTAAAAATGCAGGTCAGGACATAGAAGTTCCTTTTACGGCAGGTCGTACAGATTCTTCACAAGAACAAACTGATGTAGATTCTTTCAAATTCTTAGAGCCACAAGCAGATGGCTTCCGTAACTACTCCAAAGCTGAATATACATTGTCAGAAGAAGAATTATTGATTGATAAAGCTCAATTATTGACTTTGACTGCTCCTGAAATGACTGTTTTGGTGGGTGGAATGCGTGTCTTGAATACAAATTTTGATGGCTCTTCTCATGGTATTTTTACAGAGAATAAAGAAACTCTTACAAATGATTTCTTTACAAATCTGATTGATTTTACAATGACTTGGAAAGCTACTTCTGACACTCAGAAAACATTTGAAGGCAGTGACAGAAGAACAGGACAAGTAAAATGGACAGGTTCTCGTGTAGATTTAATTTTTGGTTCAAACTCAGAACTCCGTGCTTTAGCTGAACTTTATGCCTGTGATGATGCAAAAGAAAAATTTGTACACGATTTTGTTGCAGCATGGGATAAAGTAATGAACTTAGATAGATTTGATTTGGCTTAAATCTAACTCATTTTTTAAACTTATATTTTTTATAAAAAGATAGTCTAATTTTTTAGGCTATCTTTTTTTATAAAAAATGTACCAAAAAAAAGCAACTTTTTTTCAAAAGTTGCTTTTTTGTCACTCTTTGTAAAGTTTACATTGAGCTAAAATATATTGATTCAATTAAGAACAGGATTAGTGCGAAACTATAACTATTGATAACTAATTCAATTGTTTTTGTTTAGTAGTCACGACGACCACCACCAAAGTTTCCACCACCTCTGTTTTCTCTAGGAATGGCTTTTTTTACTTGGATTTCACGATCTTTAAGCTCAATACCGTTCAATTCTTCGATAGCTGCTTCGCCATCTTCTTCTGATTCCATTTCAACGAAACCAAAACCTCTTGAACGACGTGTTTCACGATCTGTGATAATTTTTGTTGATGTAACAACACCAAGTTCTGAAAATACAGCCTCTAATTCTTCTTCTGTGATAGAATAAGGCAAGTTTGATACGTAAAGATTCATAAAACTAATTAACGAGATAAAAACTAATAAATTGAAGGCTCTAAGTTGTTCCTTCGAATCAAAGATACGGAAAAATATTAGAAAACTACTATTTCTTTATAGAACTTTCCATTTTTCAGGACTTAAAAGCAAAATTCACTCAAAATATTTTATAATAATCAGAATAAAGTAATTAATTTGATAGATTTAACTTGGTTTAGATTTGATTTTTTTACCAAATTAAATCACTCATTCAAAACAAACGAAATATAGGCATTCAATTCTTTTTGATATTCAATTCGCTCTACCCAATCACTTGGAAATGATGATAGTCCATTTCTAGCTCCTGCTAATGCTCCTGTGATACAAGCAATAGAATCTGAATCTCCTTTTGTGTTTACTGCTCTAATTAGTGCTTTTACAGAATCATTTGGATACAATAAAAAACACAATAAACCAGTAGCTAGTGATTCTTCAGCAATCCAACCTTCTCCTGTATATTCACATGGGTCTGTTTCTCTATCGTTTAGTTTTGCAGCTTCCTTAACTCGTTGTAATATTTCTATAGACTGCTCCCAACCTCTGTTTATAAAATCTACTTCATTATAAATTCCTGCTCTTTCCCATATATTTTTGAGAAAATCTTCGTGATATACATTTTTTTGAGAATGACTATATTCTATCAACACATCAATTAATTCTGTTGGTTCTACACCTTCTATAATTTTAATAATTGTGATAGCTGTCAATTCAGAAGCTACTAAAGCAGTAGGATGAGCATGGGTTATGGCAGATTGAAATTGCGACCATTTACCAATTTGAGTATTTGTTATATTTTTATTTTTAAACTTCAATATTCCTAATGGTGTAACTCTCATATTTGCGCCACAACCTTTTGAATCTTTTGCTGTAGCTTCTTCCCATTTCATTCCTTTTTCTAAATTTTCACAAGATTTTAGACACGTCATACCAGGCGCACGATTATTTTCATCATCATTCAGCCACAAGACAAATTCATTTATTAGTTCTTTTTCAAAATTATCTCTTATCAAATTTCCTTCTTTATAGGAATTCATAATTGCTTTAGATACAGCTATTGCCATTTGTGTATCATCAGTTACTTTTATGATATCACCTATTGGTTTTGTGAGTCCATTATTTCCCCATTTTAGTTTTATTTCTCCCACATTCATAAACTCAGTTGGATAACCAAATCCATCTCCAATTGCTGAACCAAGTAAGCAGCCTTTTATTTTGTCTTTCATAGTTGTATTTATTTTTTTATACAATGACAGCCTAATTTTTAGTACTAGGCTGTTTTTTATTCTGTAATAACCGAATCGCTATTCCAGTTTTGTTTTTCGTATTCTTTTATAATAGAGCAAAGATTTTCGTATTTCTTTGTATTCTTCATTTTCCATAGCCAAAAGACATAATTTTCTATCTATAATTAATGCTTTTTCAAGTTCTAATAAAATTATAACTTTTTGTGATTTATTTTGAATTAGATTTATTTTTGTATTTTTTTTATAAAAATGTTAGCTAATTTTTATTAAAGTACTGGACATGAGAAATATTGTTGTTGGTGAGGACACCAACAACGGCAAAGCACTTTTAGTAAAACAATCGCCATTCTCTGTGTCCTCACCGACGATTTTACCACCCATGTCCAGTACTATCAATTTTTATTCCTCTAACTTTTTTTAATTAGTTTAAATTACTAAAAATTTGTTTTTTTAGTTAGAAAAGTCTAGTTTTATTAAAAAAAGAATTTTCCTTTCATAATAAAATGATAAAAAACCACACAAAAACAGAAAATTGGAACGTTGATAATTTAATCGATGCGATAACTGATAACTCTAACAAAAATAAAATTTTAATTCCGAAGTTTCAGAGAACTTTAGTATGGAGACCTAATCAGAAAAAAGAATTTGTAGATTCAATTAAAAATGGTTTTCCTATTGGAGCATTATTATTATACAAGACAAAAGCTGAACAGGATATTACCTATTATACATTGATAGATGGTTTACAAAGATCTACTACTTTAAAACAATATTCAGAAGCTCCAACAAGTGATTTGTTTTTTGATGATACTAATATTGATAATTCTATTATTCAAGACTTACAAAATTTGATAGGGGATACTATAGAAATAGAAGTTTTAAAAAGTTGTATTGTAAAATGGATTACAAGTTTGAAAGGTTTCGAAGAATCGAAAGGCTTTAGCTCTTTTTCTTTATCTGACTATTTAAATGAGACTTTAGATTTAAGAAAAGATCTATCAGGTATAAAAGACATAACACAGAAACTTGTTCCTTATCTTGAAAAAATAAAGGATGACTCTAACATATCTTCATTTAGTATCCCAATCCTAATTTATAGTGGACCAGAAGAAAACCTTCCTATAATTTTTGAAAGACTCAATTCAAGAGGTACACAATTAAGTAAATATCAAATTTATGCAGCTGCTTGGCAACACTATGAATTATTTACAATCTCTAACACAGAGATTATTAATAAAATAAAAAAGAAATACGAGTTGTTAATTGAAGAAGGTTATGAAGTAGAAAATTATGATGGGTCAAAAAAATTCTATACAACAAAATTTTCTAAATTTGAATATCTTTTTGGTTTAGGTAAGCTACTAGCTGATAAATATGTATATCTTTTTTCAAGCAATTCAAGATCAGAACAAGAAGATTCTATAGGTTTCAATATTACAAACATTTGTTTAGGTAAACCATTTAGTGAAATGAATCTTCTACCTAAATTTCTTGTAGAATATAATCTTGAAGAATTCGAGAAATGTATTTTTGATTCAATTGAATTTGTAAATGATAGTTTAAAGGGGCAAATTGCATTGAAAATGAATAAAAATAGAAGGATAGCAATTGTTCATACAGAAATGCAAATAGTTTCAATGATAGGAAAAGTATTTCATTCTCATTATGATAGTAATTTGAAAGAAAAAGATACTTGGAAAGAATCAAAAATAAAACTCAAGAAAAACTTAAAATTTCATTACTTGTTTGATATTCTAAAAGAATCTTGGAAAGGTTCTGGGGACGCAAGAGCTTATAATTTAATTCATTCTGATCGTTATGAAATTGAGATTAGCAAAAAACAATGGGAAAATCTTTTTGAAGAATGGTTTGAAAATGACTTACAAAAAAAGGAAAAAACAAGAGTTAATATAAAAGATAGTGCTATTCTTTTTTATAAATATTTATATACGCATACACTTTCTGCTTATGAAGAGTTGTCAGATAAATCATTTGATATCGAACATTTAGTTCCCGTTGGAAGATTAAAGATAGTAGCGGCAAATATTGGTTTGCCAATAAGTGCTTTTCCAAACTTATGTTTATTGGATAGTAGTTTAAACAGAAAAAAAGGAGATGATACTTATTATGAACATTATGATAAGTTAATTGAAGGAGAGGAGAAAACACAAGAACAAGCTAAAATTGAACTGAAGAATATAGAAAATTATTCTTTTACAGAAGAAAAAGAATTAGAATTTATAAAAGCAGATTTTACTGCTGAAAATTATAGCATTTTTCTTAAAAATCGCTTTGATATTGTAACTAACAAGTTTTATGAACATTATAAGATTGATTAAAAAAATAGCTTTGATAAACTAAAATTTTCCTCTACAATACCAACCCCTTTTTAGAATCATTCTAATTAATATCCATAAATTGATAATTTGCTTAGTTGTG
>JAHDBD010000029.1 GCA_020630575.1 Bernardetia sp. | reverse complement strand
ATACAATGCAAAACGTATCTTTAAATTCTTTTAATGCTACTTTTGGTGGAGATGAACAATATAAAATCCTTGTACTTGCATTTGGATAGATTCTAAATTTTATAGAACCTCAAAAAGCTATATTTGAAAAAATGTAGCTTTTTTTGTATTATTAGAAGAATATTTTTTTAAATTTGTAAGCGTGTTTAACTTAAAAACTATTATTTCCTTCATAATACATAATATGTCAAACAAAGTAGTCATTGCAGAAAAAAAATGTTATCATATCAGCGTAGATTTTTCTAAAAATAGAATCTATTTAGTGATTAAAGAAAAATGGCTAAATATAGAAGATTTAGAGGATTTTCAACTGTATTGGGAACAAGTAGTGGAACAAGTCGTTCCTAATTTTACTATTCATGCAGATTTACGTCTAATGAATATTTTATCGAAAGAAATAGAAGAGTTGTTTCTATCTATGCGACTTTACTCAGTAGGAAAAGGATTGTTACATACAGCCGAAATAGCAGCCGTAGATGATATTGCTAATCTACAAGTTGAAAAAATAGCTAATCACTCTAAGTTTCCTTTTACTAGATTTAAAACTCCTGAATTAGCAGAAGAGTTTTTAGACCAATTAACATCAATAACATCAAAGTAAATCTAAAAAGCTATGTTTGAAAAAATGTAGCTTTTTTTGTGTTTTGGTACAGGGTTGAAATGAATCAGCTGAAGAAGTTCTGAAGAAGATACCAGGAAGAAATAAAAAATCAAAAAGTGTGACTATACCATCAAAAATACACTTTTTTAAAAATCTGAAATTAATAAGTAAAAAATAGGACTACTGTTTTTTTAGGTTTTTAAGGGAAACCTTACAGTAAAAATAACAAGGGGATTGTTATAAGTCCTATTTTATCCTACAAAGATAGGATAAAATTATTGATTACGGAATACTCTGTTAAATTCGTCTTTTACTCTCCAAGTGTCAATTATTTTTGCGTAATAACGTTCTGTTATTTTGATTGAACGATGACCTAAAACACGGCTTACAGTTTGTAGCTCTATACCCATGTTAAGCAAGAAGCCACCACAAGAGGTTCTACCTATGTGAGAATGTAAATATTTGTCTATTTTAGCACGATAAGCGCAAATACGTATGTTTTGGTTGTACCTATGATTTACATTTACATCAATAATAAAGTCATATTTTTTTAAGATTTTCATAGGTTGTGGAAGTAATGGTATTTGTTGTAATCCGTCTGATTTTCCTCTTTGTATGTAAATCCAGTTCCATTCCTTTTCAAACTGAACATTTTTAGAAAAATCAAAATTTACAAGTTCATTATAAGCAAGACTTGTATAACATTGTAATAGGAAAAAATCTCTATCTCTTTCTAAATGCTTTTCTTTCTCTGTAAAAACTAAATTCTCTAGTCTTTTCAGTTCATCTATTTCTAAATAAACATATTCTTTTTCCTTTTCCTTTTTTGAGTGAAGTAATTTGTAATCACCTAAATAGTTTTTTGGTATTTTTTCCAATGAAAAACCTAAATTAAAAGCTGATTTTAAACTAGAGATAGATTTTCGTACAAATCCAGTTCCACATCTTTTACGCATTAGTGATGCAAACTTTTCTAAATGTTTCGGCTTGAAACTATCAGCATAAAATGGTTCACCAACTTCTTCACAAAAAGGAACTAACCAAACATTACGAAAAGATTTATAAGTGTCTATTGTTCCTTTACTCCATTTCTCTTCTACCTTTCTAGCTATAAGTAAGTCATAGAGTTGTACAACTGTCAGTTTTTCAAACTTCTTGTTGTAAATATCTGCTATTTCTTGAATATGGCTAATATCGTCCCTATGATGATTAAATAGATTCGTTAAATCAGACCGTAAACGATTAAGTGCATCGTTTACTACTTTTCCATCTGAACCAGTTGCATATCTTTTTCTCCAGTATTTTTCATTTATTCGTATTCCAGAGCTACATCGTTTTGAATACTGTTTTTGATGTGAAAGATACCAGTATATAAGAGCTACACCGTTTTTTGATTTTTGTGCTTTTCGAAGAGAAAAAACAACATTCATAAATTTACTTTTTTTGGCATTATATATAGTTTTAGTTAAAAATAAAAAAGGTCGCAAATATACAGTAACCAAATAAATAATAACAGTAACTAAGTATGTGCATAAATAAATAGGAAGTAATTAAAATAAAAAAAGGCTAGTAAAGTGAATTACTAGCCTTTTCTTTGAGAAAGTCTCGCTACCTATTTGATGTAAACTTATATTTGTGGACCATATTGGTTCAATAGCACTACATAAAATCCCTTCTCAAAGACAAACAAGTGAGGTTTTAGCAAATAACTAAAACAGCCGTGTATAAATTTGTGTACAAAAAATTAAGCAATACTACGATAAACAGCAGTATTTTTCTCTTCTTCATTCACAAACTCACTTATTATACACGTCTTATCCTTTCCCAGTTCTAAGCCTAAAAATTTTTGCGTTAAAGCATCTTGAATACTATCAAGTTTTGCCCTTACTTCTCTTAATTCACTTCTAAGAGTCCTATTCTCATTTTTTAGAAATTCATTCTCTTTTTTTAGTTCATGAACAATAGGAATGTGTAAGGTTTGGTTTTTATCAACTTTTTCTTTGTTTAAAATAGCTTTGCTATTTTCTAACACCATTTCACCCTTTTCTTCTAATAGCCAATCTTGACTAATTCCATTATCTCTTAAAAACACAACATAGCGAAAGTTTGGTTTATCTGTTTTATTTCCTTCTATTTTGCTGATAGAGTTTTGACTAATACCAACTAAATCTGCTATTTGTGCTTGACTGTAACGCAAAAAATCTCTTGCTGTCTTAAATCTAAGTCCTTGATTCATAGTAAGTTATATTTGGTTAAAAAATATTTTGAAAAAAATATCAAAAAGTTTTAACAAAAAGTTGTTATAAATTAAACCTTTTGCTATATTTGTCGTATAGATAACAACAATACTCAACAAAGTTACGAAATTAATCAACAAAAAGTTTATATCCACATGGAAAATCAAAACGCAAGTATTACAGCAAGGGATATAAGTCAAGAATTAAAAAATGATTTTTTGGAGGTTATTGACCGTCAAAAAATAAATATCAAGGATTCAATGGTAGTTTTTATGCAAGCCTGTGTACTCTATCCTGATACCGTAATTCCTGAATTAATTACAAAAGTAAACTCTTACTCTCCAATGGCAAAACGAAAAGAATATTCAAACGAGGACAAAGTAGCCTTATTTGATTTAGATACTAGATACTATCAATTAACTGATGCTATCCGAAATTCAGATAATGAACTCTCTAAAGAAGAATTCAAAAAAATGCGTGATAAGGTTACAGAACAAAAAAATCTAATCACTAAAAAATACGATTAGAAATAATCTATTCAATCAAAAAAACAACTTTTTACTCATTCCAAACCCAACTAAATTACTCAAAATTATGGCTAAATGTAAGATTCAGTTTGATGGCGAAATTCCTCAAATACTACTACCAAACACTACTTGGGCTATTGCAGCCTTATTTGAAGAAAGTCAAAGGAATGAAATTTTCTTTAAAATGGTAGATTTTGAGGACGGATTAACGATACAATTACAAGATTTAGACTATACAACTCAATTTATAGAAGATTTAAACGCCAATATAGAAGATATGCAATTGTATTAGGTCAGAAATAATGCTTTTCAATTCTACTGAAAGCAATGACTAATCCTTTTTCTATTCAATCAAAAAGACTAAAAAAATACTATTCAACTTTTTATATTTTTCAATTATGGACAATCCATTTATCAGTTATTATCACTTCAAAAAGTGTGCAGACGAACTAAGACAAATAGGCGAAATTAGAGAAGCAAGAATACAAGCTAGAAAAAAGGAAGAGTACGAAAAAGAGCATCGCTATCATACATACAAACCCGAAGATAATATTGAATTAGAAAAGTCTAATGAAGAGTTTGTAGAGCGTGATTTAGAAAACCATGAATTTCTTGAAATGATGTTTTCTAATTATAACCTTTCTCAAGATGTACTACAAAGTTTAAAACTCTTCTACCAAAAAGAAACCGTTGAGCGAGTAGTATCTCAAATAGCTATTGTTTTGGCAGAAGAGTTTGAAGAGCAAAAAGTAATACAAGGAAATAAAATCAAAGCATTTTTAGAGGATATGAATGTTTCCTCTGATGAGCTTTTTTAAGCTATCCTACATACTCTGTACAATATTGCTCTATACAAATTTTTGCTAGTTTGTTTCTCTCTTCTGTTGGTATATTATGCAGATGCATGGTAGTAAGAAATTGAGTAAGATAGCTTACTGGAGGTTTTGGATGAGGAGCATTAGAAACAGTTATTGTTAGAAAATGAGCCACAGCATCAGAATAAATAGCATAGCCATAAGTATTTGTATCAATAAAAGAAATTAGATTATTTCTATAGTCTTTAAATGTTGCTTTAACTAGTGTTTTACTAGACATCATTGTTTGAAGTTTATTAGAATCAGCCATTTGTAGTAGAATTTAAAATGAATAAAAGTGAAAGATTTACCATTTCAAATATACTGCATTTTAGGGGCATTTATTACAAATTTGTCCCTTTTAAAAAAAAATAGATAGAATAAAAGCTATCAAAAAACGAAAAATAGATTTAAAAGATTAATTCTATTCAATCAAAAAGACTAAAAATTTATGTCTGATTACCCTAAAATGACCTTAGATTTATATTCAAGGTGTCGAAACTGTAATTTTGTAGGAGTTACAGAAATGGAATTAGGTTATAATTACTCTAAGTACAAGTCAGAACGTAAAATAGATAAACTCATCAAAAAAAATGGTGGTGTTTTTATTGGAAAATGTCTGAATTGTAAAAAAAATTCTGTAAAAGAATTTATATATGTAGAGGTAAATGTAGAACACAAAAAAATAAATTAATCATTTCCAAACCCAACTAAAAACTCAAAAAGTGAAATTTATATTAGAAATTACTATCTACATTTTAGTAATCTTGATTTCTTTATTTATGACTGTTCTAGCAATGTTTGTAGATGCCATAGACTTCATGCATAGAAAAGTTCAAGAGTGGTGGAAACGCTACTATTAACTCAAATCAATTTCAAACCCAACTAAATTACTCAAAATTATGAACGAACAAGAGTTAGAAAATCATGCAGTTAAAATTAAAAACATGATTCATGATTATGCACAACAAAATGATATAAATGTTCTTGTTTTTGGTGCTGTGGCTAACGAAAATAGCATTGATAAAAAAACTGGAAAAATCTGTTCGTTAGGATTCAATCACTTTGTAGGTAAAAATAAGTTTGCTAATGTCCTACTCCAAGGTGTGATAGGACTGATGGATATAGCCATGAAAAAACTAAAATACTCTTCTCCTAACTTTCTCAACTAAAACGATGCTATTATTTGTCAAAATTGTCATCTGTATTTTAGGCTTTCTGTGTTTTTGTTTGCTTGTTTTTATCATAATAGACAGCGTAATAATAGATTTTATGCCTAAAAAAATACAGGACTGGTGGGATAATATATCTTAAAATTTGCCTTTTTCTATTCAATTAAAAAAAACGAATCTCAACTAAATTACTCAAAACAATGTCGTTACTTGTCAAAATTACTATTTTTTATTTCGTTTTTTTTATTTCTATACTTATTCTATTATGTTTTATAGATATATTTCTTATAGTTATGCTTCTATTTTATACCTAAAAAATAGTTAGTGAATTTAAAACCTTACCTTTTTCTATTCAATCAAAATAATCAAAACCCAACTAAATTACTCAAAATTATGCTTTACAAAAACAATGATAAACCCAAAAATCCGAAAGGCAAAGTTACTTTTTATACTCGTCTGATTAGAGAAATGAAACTTTGTAAGTTCGATACTTTGAAAATGCACGGCTACACAATTACTACCATTATTGACGACTTCTTAGAACGACAAGATGGTAAAAAAGTAAGCAAACCATTATTGAAAGAATCTTTTGAGGTCATACATGAGCATTCAGTACAGGAAGAAATTCATGATGCCATTCAGAAAATAATTTTAAAAAGGTTTGAGCAAAAAAAGGATTATGCACAAAGACAACTAGATGTAATTAAAAGTGCTAATTCTATTCTCTACCGTATAAATAATTACACTCATGAAAAGAAAAATGCCCTTTGAAATGCACATACAAGAAAAAAAAGCTAAGATTGAGCAAATAAACCGTGTTAGAAATAAATTACAAGCGTATTCACAAGAGTACACAAAAAATAAAACAGCACGTAAAAAACCTCCTAAACTAGAAATAAGTGTTGATGACCAACTTCTTTTACAAGAGATAATAGTCTTAGCAAAAGATAGTATTAGAGGAATACAAACAGCCTTATTTCCAGACGAAAATTTAGCAAAAACGAATGACTAACTTTCTTATAAACTTCTCTCTTTTCTTAGCTACTTTTTTCTCTTTTTATAAGTCCAAAAAGTACAAAAAAGAAGCTAAGGAACTAAAAGAAGAACTAGAAAAAGAAACTAGAAAAAAGGACTATTTGCAGCAGCAAAATAACAACTATGTTCGCAGACTTTACCCAAATAAAACTCCAGTAAAAATTGATTGTATTGTTTGTGAAAGTCCATTTGAAACGATTGATGTAAAAGTTTGTGAAAGTTGTAGAACTAAAATACAGTATTCACAGCATTCTGAACCTACTAAAAACTAGATTTTATGACCTACTTACTTACTTTTTTACTTATCGTTTGCCTATTTTATCTGATTAAAAAACAGCTAAAAATAAAAAAACAAAAGCGTATTATTTTACAATACGAATTGCAAAAGGAACGACTAAATTCAATCATCAATCAAATAACTCTTTACCCAGACTTAGATTCACAAATAGAAGCATTATATCACATACTTCAAACCCAGCAAGAACATGAAACCAACAGACAAAATACTCCAAGCGTTCGGTAATCTAGGAAGGAAGCCAAGTGAAAGTCATAGTGGCGACCCATTCGAACAGGCTCTAAATGAAACTAAAGCAAAAGGTTATTATGAACAAGCTGCCCAAAAGCTCACACCAACTACACAAGCACAAAAACGTCGTGGTTCGTTCAAAATAATAAAGTCTTTAAAAAGTTTCTATCACATTGTTTCTTTCCTTTTAGGATTGATAACAGCCTATTTGGTAGGAAAAACCTTTGCACCAAACTTTGACAGTATAGAAATGATAGCAATGGCTATCATCATAGGATTGTTTGCAGTAGGAATATTTTATGCTCTTGAAAAAATGAAAGCCGAATCTGCTCAATCTATTGCTCAATCAAAAGCAATAGGCGATGGAGCTAGTGCAATGTCTTGGATTGGTTTATTAACTTGTACACTTGCCAGTATCGTAATTTCGGCAACAGGTGGAGCATATATTTCGGCAACTCTCCAAGATAAAAGTACAGAAATTACAGCTTCAGCAAATACTGAAATTGACAGTATTAAGAGTGTGTTTACAGAACAAATAAACGCTTATGATTTACTAATTAGTAGCTCAAATGAAACACTCAAAAAACACAAGACAAGTTGGCAAGCTGTGACTGCTCGTAAGGATTTGAAAGAAGCACAGGAACAAAAAACAAAACTTTTAGAACTTCAAACAGCAGCACTAGCAGAAATTAAATCAGATAAAAAAGCATCTTTATCTGTAAATGACCAAGACGGAACACAAAACGCACTGATAGCAGGAATCATAGTTTTAGTGTTAGAAACACTTTGTATTTATGGCTACTTCTATGAATATTCATATTACCGTTTTACGCTTGATGAAGGTGTTTCGTTTAATATTATTCCACCAATGAATGTCTATCATACTACGCAATATCAGCAGCCAACTTTAGGAAGTTTTCAAGCGCAAAATAAAAGCAATCCGATTGGATTTAATCAAAATTCAAACTCAAATAATCCTCAAGCAAGTAGTCAAAATCACACTTGTAGAAACTGCAATATTAGCTTGGATAATAAGCGTTCTGATGCCGTTTTTTGTTCTGATAATTGCCGAATTGACAATCATAGAAACGGAGGTAGAGGAATGAAAGGGCAAGTTTACAAATAGAAAAAAAATGTTCAGTAAAAAAAGGTGTAACGGCTAACTGTAACGGCTAGTAACGGCTAGAACGGCTAGAACGGCATTTTGTAACGGCTATGTAACGGATAAAATTAGCCGTTACAAAAACGTTACACAAACGTTCACTAACCGTTACACAGTATTTTTAATCAATTCCCAACTAAAAAAAACAAAAATCATGGATACTCAAACCCAAACTCCAGAACCAGTAGCAGCGAATACAAATAATGCTGCAACGAATAAAATTATAGCTAATAAATTTGCTCCAGCAATTACTGAATTTTGGCTATCTGCAACAGGAAAAAAGAACTATGTTCGTACTGTTATCAGAAATGAAAAAAACGAAATTGTAGAAGATTTTAAAAGTAATTTGCCAAAAACAGTAGCTAGAAATTTTTTAGCTCAACCAGCTTTTACTGAATTAGAATCAAAAATGATAGATGGATATACGGTTGTTCGTATGCCTAATACTTAGAAAAATGCAACTACGTTTTGCAATCTTTATTCTCAAAAATCCCTATTCTTTTGGGATAGGGTTTTTTCTTAATCAAATTAATCACAATCAAAAATTACTCTTAATGTATAGTGTAGAATGTCCATACTGTAATGAGCAAAATATCTTAGAAGAAGAAGCTGATACTGTCGTTTGTGAAGAATGTCATGAATTATTTGATTACTACATAGATGAACAAGGAAATATAAATACAGATACTTCATTTAATTCTTACTAAACCTATGACCGATGTCAAAAATAGAAAACAAACTAAAAGAAATACTAGCTCCTGTTCTACAAGAACTGATAGAGCTACACAAACTTGATGCAGAAACAAAGCAGTACAACAAAGACAGAGCATATAAAAGAAATATCAGTGTTTTTGTAAATGAAGATGGACAAATCGGTTTTTTATATTGTTCAAATGACAATGCTCCATATAGGTTCATTGCACAGGAAAGTATAAAGAAACTGAAACGAGAAATTAAAGTCATTAATCATAAGAAAGATAAAGAAAATGATAGAAAAACACATCCAACTAAATACTCAAAAAAATGAATCAAGCACAATTATCAGTCAATAAACCCACACCTATTGGTTACGAAAAAATGCACCGTAGTCTGCTGGATAAGCTAGAAGTCTACAACGAAGACAAAAAGGTAGGGGAAGCGATAAACAGTAATGAACAGGCTACCCTATTATTTATCTATGATACTTTTGTTCGACTACGGAAAGATAAAAGTCCAGATACTAAAATCATCACATGGACAAATGGCAAAAAGTACGCTGTTCTAGTTACAAACAATCAATCAATAGCTACACAGCGTAATGCAAAATCCGAAAAAACAATACGCAATCATATCAAAAAATTGTGTAAAGCTGGCTTTATGTTCAAGCCAAAAAAAGAGCAAGATGTTTACCGTAAATGGTTCAACTTCTCTATCTTTTTAGACATCGAACATCTAAAAACCTACGAGGGAATAACCATTGTAGAAGCAACTACAAAGATAATCCCACAAGCACAAAAATTTCATACACTTCTTAAAGACCTTATGAGTATTGAAGGAGTTGCACAGGAGCATAAAGAGCTTCTAAAAAAGTTCTCTTTTGAATCCTACTTACACGCTACAAATAGACTTACTATTAAGTGTCCAAAAGATGCCTTTGAAGGCATCAGAAACAGTCCAGTTTGCACTATCTATAATCGTTTACTTAGTTCTTATTTTGGCGAAAGAGTGTCCGTACAACACGTTTTTTAAGCCTTAAAACAGAAGTCTTGTTTTTCTAAAATTTTTAAAAGTTGCCAAAAAGCAACCCTATAAAGAACACCCTAAAAAAAGCATCAAAAATGAATAATACGGAAAAAAATACCACTATTATAGTGTTTCTATGTAATATTTCTCTGTATATAGAAATTACATAGAAATACATGTAAAGTCGGTAAATTTTTCCGAATTGTGAGAGATGGTTCAAAAACAGAGAAAGAAATACACTTGGAACTAGAATATCTGTATAAAGAAACTACATAGAAAGAGTTTATTTCCTCTGGCTAATGGGGGGACAAAGAAAAACAGAGAAAGAAAAAAGCCAAAATGAGATAGAGAAAAAAAGTGCTGCGCTTTGAAATACAGAGGAAAAAATAACCGATGTGTTCCGAAAAATTAGACAAAAAAAAATCTTACTGACGTATCAGCAAGATTTGCCCAACTAAATTGCAAAATAAATCACAAAATTAGCCTTGAGTTTGAGGTTGCTCTCCAGCAGAGCCTCAATACAAATATACAACAAAAATTATGAATACACAACAATATTCTCGCATTCCGAACAATAAAAATAGAGTTCCTTGTCGCTTTAAATTGAAGCTATACTTCAATGAACAAGAACAAGATAGCGAAGGAGCATTTGTCGATAAAAACCGTTCATTGTATGCTCAATTCTATGACCATACTCCAGATAAAGTAATAGCCTATTTTAAAGCTCTTGTACAAGATATTATTAATAATCCTATCAAGTTTCAAGTCAAATACAAAACGACTCTCAAAACGGCTATAATCATTGACAGATATGAAAATAGTGTTATTTGGAAGCATGCAGTTCCAAAATCAAATCCTACTCATTTTCCTACGGTCAGCGAAACAAGTGATGCCTACGAAGAACCAAAAGAAGAGTTTGCTTCAGAACAAGAAATCAGAATAGCTCTTGATGCAGTAGAAGAATGTTATATCTCAAATGGTATGGAAATCACAGATACCGAATATGAAAAAATCAAAACAGAGTTCGAACGATGTAATTCTGAATTTCTTGAAAGTATGCTCAACTTTCGTCTCAAAATGATTCACTTTACTGTAAATAGTAAATAATTAACCACACAAAAGCTTTCAAAACTGTAAATTTGAAGGCTTTTTTAGTTTTATATCTGTTTTTTATCTATTTGAATTGTAATTAGTGTGTGTTTTGTCTGTGGTTTATCTTTTTTTATCTGTATTTATCTATTTCTGTCTGTGTTTTATCTGTACTTTATCTATTTTTATCTGTATTTTGTCTGTACTTTATCTAGTAAGTATAGTAAATCAGTATAGCACTTTTTTGAGTTATGAGTATTAATTTATTCTATCAACTAATAAAAAATGAATCTAATGTTAAAAAAATAGCATTAATGTAATTTTTTATTGCTTTAGTAAATGATTAATTCTATTTTTACAGAAAAATACAACTTTTACGTTCCTTAATACCATTGAAAAATGAGCTTAATAGCCAAAATGTATATAGAAGACAAGGAAATCAATATCCTTGACTTCAAATTCCGTTTTCACAGAGCTGTTGATGAACACGGCAAACCCATGGGAAAACCTAATGGAACTGTTTTTGAAATCATTTTCGAAACTACTTCAGACCAAAGTTTTATGCAATGGTCAATTGCTACGGATATGACTAAACATGTCAAAATTGTAGTTTCTCCTGTTACAGCAGCAAGTAAAAGTAGAATCATAGAACTCTATGATGTACATTGTGTCCATTTCAAAAATAATTTTAATGCTCAAAATGGAGAACCAATGACAACACTTATTCATCTCACACCTGCGATTATGATTGATGATGGCTACAAAGTCTTAGACCATTATTGGAAGAAAACAGATTTGAGTGCAAATGCGCCTGTTACTGTTTTGAATAATAATGAAGAAGAAGGAAAAATTATAGATTACTATGCAATTGGAGAAGATGGAACACGAATAACTGATTTTGAAGTAGGTCAGCATGTTACTTTAGTGATAGAATCAGAAGGAATGGAAGGCAAAACAATTGATATTGATTTAGCTGATAAAAACCACGATTTTGAGTACAAAGGAAATCGCTTACCGAATGACCGAATAGATAAGTATCAAATTACGGGCGAACAAGACAAAATTGAACTTCTAGTTATTGCTCCTGAAAATTAAACTACTTTATTACTTTATAAAAAAATATTATGCCTAACATATTCACTCTTACAGCTCCTTCTATAGGATATAAGAAAAGTATTTCTATTAATATAATTGAAAAAACCACCTTTACTATCGCTTATGTTTTACCTGATGGAAATTTCAAGGGTGGATATGGCATAGACTGGTGCGAAATAAAAGATGCAAAAATAGAGAGATTCCAAGACGTAAAGCCGTCTGAGATTTCACATATTTTTGATGAAACTTCCAATACTTTTATCTCAGATGGAATCACAGAAGATAAAAGAGAGGAACTTATAAAAGCTCTTTACGCTACTACAAAAATTAATGAGAAGGGACTTGTAAAAGAGACAGCAGTTGATGCTGAATTAGAAACAGCAAAGAAGAAAGATAAATTAGAGGAAGTGGACTATATCCCTACGTGGATAAATTTGCCTGAGGGGGAAACTGTGAAGGTAGAGGTCAAACTTTTAGTGAAAGGAGAGGAGAGAAAAAACGGCTATATTACCTTTAAAAAGAATAAGAACTTTGAAATTACAAAGGGAAAAGACCAAGATGATAACATTCGTTTAGAAAAATTAGAAAACGGAAAAAGTCATAGCAAAATATACATTAAAGCTCTGACTACTTTTAGCACTCCACAAGACATCATTTTAGTAGATGACAAAGGAATAGAAGTAGGAAAAATAGAGATGGAAGCCAATAACATCGTAGAACTAGGAGTTAGGATTATTCCTATTGTGATTGCTTCTACTAATAAGGATGCAATAAAAAAGAAAGAAGCTGAGCTGAAAAATGCTATTTCACTTCGTGAAACGGCTTTGAAAGCTACTGAAAAGGATAATAAATTAAATGAGCGATTTGCCCAAGCAGGTATTAAGTGTAACATTGAACCTGCCAAAGACCCTGAACTGGAATATATTTTGATAGACCCTAATGATAAGAAAGATAAGTTAGCTGGTCATTATGATACAGTTGAAATCGTAGATAAAAATGCACCAAAACCAACAGGACACGCTGGTGGAACAGTTCCCATTGAGTATAAAGAAGTAGGAACTTTAGACAAGGATATTATAGATGACATCATGGACGTTTATAAAGAACGTTTTGACCCTACCTCTTCTTATAAAGGAGCTATTCTTTTCGTAACTGACCAATATAATCCTAAAACCACGGTAGGAGGGGCATCAAGCACACTGCCTATTGAATTTCAAGGAGTAGTAATTTATACCACTACAAGTGATGTAGGAATAGAAGATGAAGGTACATATGTACACGAACTGGGGCATATGCTAGGGTTGGGGCATACTTTTGTAGAAGACGAAGATATTTCACAAGATGAAGAGGATAAAAAGACTGTAATAGGCAAATTGAAGAACATAAAAGAAGATGTTTTATATGAGAAAGAAACTATAGACACATATACTAAAAAAATTGAACAAGATAAAAAGTATATGGCAGAACATCCACTTAACGACTCAATGTCTAGCTCTGAAAAAGATAGTTACAAGGAGGCAGAAAAGGGTATTGAGACTAGTAAAAAGATATTAGATAAAGCAAAAGAAAAGCTAAAAAAAGCAGTATATGAAAAAGCAATTGTTATAGGTAGTGATATGAGAATTAAAAAAGAAGCTACTAAAAACTATATGGATTATGATAATAATAAAACATATTTTCAACGTTATCAAGCAAAATTAGTGAAAGAGGAGGTTTCTAAATATTATGCTTAGGAATACTTGTCTATTGCTTTTATTCGCTCTTATAAACATTTTTCAAGGAATTGCTCAAGAAGTAGATACACTAATTATTAATGCCAAAGAACGTAATTTGTACTACTCCTATATAGGTGATAGTATTTATACTTGTTTCTACTCTGATAAAGATACAGCGTGTCGTTCAGTGTATTTACCTGTTACTACTGAAAAGGAGTATTATATAGTCAGAGAAAAAAATGTATATAGATATTATTATGCTTCTTGGGCTAAAGTTAGAGATTCAGTATATATACATGGAGATGCTTTTATTTCTACAGATGAAAAACCTTTTCATAATGACGTGATAGCTGATGAAGAGGGCTGTCATAAACCTAAAAATAGCGACTGTACTAGAGCATATCCTTTTGCTAAAGACGATTTGGAGAAGCTTTCATCTCCTTTAAAAGGTACTATCCTTAGAGGATTGAGAGAAGGAAAATGGGCATATAGTTCTTATGATTTCGCCCCCATAGAAGAATATTATACTAATGGGATACGAGAGGGTACATATAGGGTATATATAAAAAAAGGAGATAAGGATAGTACACTCTATCAAACTACCTTTAAAAATGGCACAGGGATAGAAAAAATATACCGAGATTCGTATAGCACGAAATACTCTGTTTATCGTATTACCCACTTTAAAAACGGAAAACAAGATTTGAGTTATCCCTTAGAGGAGTTTCATCCGAATGGTAACTTAGCTCGCCTTACTGATTATCAAAAAGGGCTGATTACTTCGTATTATTCTACTGGAATACTCAGAAGCATACGAGTAGTGTCTTTTTTAGATTCTCTTACCAATGGCAAACCTACACCTGTTCCTAAAGTAGCCTCTTATTTTGATAGGCGAGGAGAACTTATCTCTACTTATACCTTTGATAAGAAAGGAGAGGTACTACATAGTCAAATGTACAAGGACATCCGAATAGGGGAGAGAGGAGTATGGTATTTAGAGCGTGGTAATTTTCGCTATTATATGCGAGGAAATAAGCGTTACCGTATGGAAGAAGATGGTAAAGAGGTGGAGGTGGAGTTTTGAATAAATACTCATAAAGTGTGTAAGTATCAAAAAAAATCCTTCAAAACTAAAATTTTGAAGGATTTTTTTGTATTCTATTTTTTGTTTATTTTAATTGCAACTAATCTAATTATAATCCATAAAAAACTATGAAACATCTACTCATCTTAATTTTAGCCTTTTCAACGGCTGTTTTATCCTACTTATTGATAGAAGAAAAAAACAATAACTCTGTAGTAATAGAAGTAGGTAGAGAACCCATTAAATCACATCAAATAGATTATTTCTTAAAAGATGATGATATAGAAGGTTCTGTTCTATTTATCAATGGTGGTTACTATGATGTAATAGATGATGGTCTTACCCTAGAAAATCCTCCTACTGGAGTTTATGAACTGGGAAATATTGAGGATTATCTTCCTAGAACTAAAATCTTTGAGATTACAAAAGAAGATAAAGTGAAGAGGATTAATTTTGATAATCTATAAAAATAAAAAAGCCGTTAATCTATAAACTAACGGCTTTTTTTGTTATTCCTCTCCTAAAATCATTTTTTCTACTTCTTTTTTGGCTGACTTTAGAATATCCTTTGCTTCTCTTTCCAATTCCTTCGCACGGCTACTCAAATCTAAAATATAATTTGCTATTTCATTTTGAACTTCTAAAGGTGGAAGAGGTATTTTAATATGCTTTATATCTTTAGAATAAATATGTGAAGTTTGCCCTGTTTTTTCTCTATTTATTAAATCTTTGAAATAATTTAGTTTCAATAAAGTAAATAGATAAATAGGATTACACTTCTCATCATTCGTTGTAATTCTAATTAATTCTCCTACAAAAGAAGTTTGAACATCTGGCTTCTCCATTAATATTTTAATTTGCCTTCCTACATATTCAGCTTGATGTGCTGCTGATAATATAAAAATATCATATTTAGATATTTCGTAAGGTTGTTTTTTAATGGAAAATCCAACTTTTTTTAAATTAATTTCATCTTGAGTGTAACTACCTGCTTTTACAATAGGAAATTCTTTAATTGTATTTGAATAACTAGAAGTTGCAGGTGTTTTTCCACTATTTATATGAGTAGCAATTTCTTTTAATTTCACATATTCATAATTACTTTTACCTGTTTTAGTCTTTAAATCATCAAACTTATCTGAATAATAAAAAGGGTCAAGTCGTTTTCCTTGAATAGTCTTTAAAGAAGTAAAAAATATTTTTTTAGCTTCTTTTTCTTGTGGTAATTCAATTCCTAATTTTTCTAATAAATACTCATCAATACTTTCTAAAAGTCGTTTTGCTTCTGCTTCTTTTTCTTGTTTTTTTTGATTTGCTAAATCATAAAAATCAATTATTTCTCTTTGCTTTTCAAGAGATAAATTTGGAATTAAAATACTAGCTATTTCATTACTATTCAAATTATTTTGAGCAGCTCCTTTACCTATAAATTCTATTTGTTTACGAATAAATGGTAAGCTAAATAAGATACAAAAGAAATATTTATCAATAATTGAATCATCTAAATCTAATCTAACAAGAGCAGAGTTTAGGTTTGCTTCTTCAATAGAATTAGGAATTACAGATACAGTACCCAAATTATTTTTTGTTCCACTAATTGCAAAAACTACATTTCCCTTTGTTACTTGTGTACGTCTTAGTTTTGTTTCATGGATTTTCCTGTGAATATATTTTACATTCTTTAACTCAATAGTATTATTTTTTAAATTATTTACTCTTAAAAAAATTACTTTATCATCTTGGTCTTCTGCGTAATAACCTGTACGAGGCCCATCTCCTCTATTCCAAGACTTTATTATGCTTCCTGCTTTCATGAAGTTTTCACTTCTTAATTTTTCTCTTAAATCAGTAAAAGATTTTTTAAAAAAATAAGAATCTATACGTTCTTCTATTGCCCTTCTCTGTATGATAAAAACTTTATCTTTATTCAGTGAAGGGCTTAGACGAAAAAATGGTCTGTCCCTTCTTCTATGCTAGTAATAAATTTTTTCAGTTCTTGTGTTATTTCTGTAAGGTCGTTTTGAGGTATTGTTTTTCCTGTTGCATCATATCCAATATTTTCAGCTATTGCCATAAAAATTGGGTAGTCTGGTAATTGTTCTTGTTTTTGAGTGAGATAAAGCTCTTCTAGTTCTTCTCTAAATTGTGTTATTTTTTCATTGTATTCATCAGTAATTTCTTTTTTCTTGAGCTGTGTAGCTTCATCTTTTGCCTTTAAGTCCTTTGTTTGCTCTTTCTTTTGCTTTTGTAAATCATCTATATTTTCTTTGAGCTTATTTTGTGATGCGATTTGATTTTCAAGTTTTTCTTGAAGTTTCTGTATCTCTTTTGTTTTTTGTTTAGTATGTTTTTTGAGAAACAAAACAGAAGATTTTACACCTGCGCCTGTTGCAGTAAAAGCCGTTTGAGGAAGAGAAACTACGGCTACAATCCTAAAATCTTTTTCAATTTGATTTCTAACATATTGCAATGAGCTATTTGTAAGTATTCCATCTGGCAAAACAACAGCTAAATATCCTCCTTCTTTTAGAAAGTGATGTGCCTGTTCGATAAAAAGAATTTCAGTAGATTGATTTTCTCTTCCTGTGGTTTTGTGATTTGGTTTTAGTTTCTTATCAATCCAGTTTACATCTTTTATAGCTAAATTATAATACGATTTTTGATGTTCTGTAATCTGCATGTATGACTTTTCTACTTGCTTTACAATAGAACCAAAAGGAGGATTGGTAACAATAAAATCAAATGAATTTTCTTTGAATCCTGTATTTCCTGTTCTTTCACTTATCGTTTTAATATCATAAAGTCCATCGTGGGTAACTACGTTGGTGTGTCCATCATCATGAATAATCATATTCATTTTTGCTACCCTAGAAATTTGGTCATTTATTTCTATTCCATAAAGATTTTTTTCAGCGAAATCGTGCCAATGTCTTTTCCAGTCATCTTGTAATCTACTTCCTCTATCTCCTTCTTCTGGTTTTGGAAAATACTCATCTGCTTGTCTTCTTACTTTATCTAAAACATATAATAAAAATCCACCACTACCACAAGATGTATCTAAAACTCTAGCTTCATTTGTAATAGGCAAAACATCAACAGTAAATTTTACTACATTTCTTGGTGTAAAATACTGTCCAAATTCTCCTCTAAAGTAAGAGCCTAAAAAGGTTTCAAATGCTTTTCCTTTGCTATCAAGGTCTGTTTCTGTAAGGTTTACAGCTTGAAAATACTCTACAATACTTTTTATTCTTTCTGGTGTAAGGTCAATATCTTTGCTAAAAACATCTGGGTCTTTTTGTTTTCCTTTGTCATAAAGTCCAAATATTTTTGCTTTTAGTTGTTCTGCTGTTTCATCAGAAGCAATTTGGAATTGATACGGCTGTCCTACGGTTGTATTTCTTTCGTCCCAAATTTTACAAAATATAAGTTTATCTAATTCGTCAAATGCTTGTGTAGGATTGAGTTCTCCACCTGCCCAAAGTGCATCATGAGCTTGTTTGAAAAGACGTTCAAGGTCGCTTTCTGTAATTTCTTTTAAATCTTCTACTTCTGTTTTTTTACTTACTCCTTGTTTCTGCTCATAATAAAAACCATTTTTAGCAAATCTATATTTTGGCTCGTCAGTTTCTCCAAAATAAGGAATATTTGCCGTTTGTTCTTGTGATTTTTGGTCTTTATTAAATTTATAAAACTCTTCTTTATTTCCTTTTGTAACCCAAACAAATTTAGTCGTTCCTGCAATCGCATGAGCATAACTAAGAGCTTGTTTTACGGCTTCTTTAAATTCAAGTTCTGAAATATCCTCTTTTTTACATTCAATGACGATATATGGTTTTTCTAATTTTTCATCTTGATAAACCAATATATCAGCTTCTTTTGTAGATACACCCATTTTTACACTCTCAAACATCAAGATATGTGTTTGAGGATAACCATAATGCAAAACAAGTTTACAGTAGGTTTCTACTTGTACTTGTTCCTCTGGATTTGTATATTTTCTTTTTTTATTTTGATGAAGGTAAGTAACATATTCCTTTTTACCGTCAATATGAATAAGTCCTTTTTCAATTCCTTTAATTGTAAATTCTTTAAGTTTTTTTTCTTTATTCTCAGTCATGATTTGTTTTTTATGGATTGGAACACAAATCTAACAGAGTTTATAAGAAATGCCTAAAATATTAGGCAAATGCAAGTGATTTTGTTAAAAATATATCATAAAAAAAACCTACTCTCAAAAAGAATAGGTTTTTTAATGCAATATATGAATCAACGAAATTGTTAATACTCCACAGGCACACCGTCTAAATGCTCTCTAATAATTTTTAGTTCTGGTATGCAGAACATTCTTCTATTTTTACCCTCTATTTTATCTTTGATAGGCAATAGCCATTTTTTGAGCGTTGCATAGCTTTCTATTCCATAATGTAACATTACCTCTTTTCGGTTTAGTGGTTTACACACAGGTAATGTACCTTGTAAATTTATTTTTTGCGCTTGCGTGTGTGTTTTGGTGCAAGGGATTGCAGAAGCACAAGCAGAACTGTCCATAATTGAAAAATCTAAATAAAATAAATAGTAAGTGGTTTATTTATAGTCTTTATTCTTATGCTAAGATACGGACTTTCAATGATTTAGGCTACATTTTTTATTATCATTAATTGATAGAAATTGATAGTAATTATCATTCATAGTCAAAAAGTAACATAAAATGATAGAAAATGATAGAAATTGATAAGCAGGTTTGGCAACTCTCGTAAGTTTGTAGAGCAATAAAGGATAAAACTATCTTATTTATTTTTCATCAAACCACTTATTTTATTATGAGAAATCTTATTATTTTCACTCTTCTGCTCTTTCTTGTCGCAAGCATTTCATTAAATGCTTTCGCTGACGACTCCCCTACTCCAGACCACGATATTGTCTTTGTCGGACACCCAACAATCGATACTGATTTGATAACTTCTTTTGGAATTAATCATACAGTAATTCTAATCATTACCGATACCGAAATTTTCAATAGGGATAGTAGTCCAAGTATTCCAATTTTATCTACGATTTATTTCTCATTGCCCACGAGGAACGATACAGATATAAATAGGTCAGATTGCAATTACCCTACTACTTCTTTTTTACAGCCTATCGTACAACGGTCATTTTCGGAACTATCCACAAAAGATTATTCACAGAGGAATACAAATGTAGTCCCCATTGAGAAAATCAATAGTTTACGAAATATAAAGGCAAGTTAGGAGCAAAGACAAGCTAATAGAAAATATATACTTATAAAATCTCTTATTCTTTATAGAAAGGGGTAGGAGATTTTTTTCATTTCTCATTCCAATTCACTTACTATTTACTTTACATATCATGTCTATTCACAATACACTTTCAACCGTTCATACGGAAGCCTTTTTTTCTAATTTAGGCGCATTTTCTACAACAGCAGGTGTAGCACTTCAAGACGGTAAAATTACACTTACAGAAGGATTCGGACTTGCTATTGCGCTTGTTCCTTTTGGCGATTCCATACAAAATTTTAAAGGAATGACAGTTCCAGAGCTTAAAGATTTGTACCGTAACGAAGTTGAAAACGTTGCTCAATCTTTTGCTAAACGTTTTGATTTACAAAACGATGAAGTAGAAGAGTTTATCGAAGATTGTGTACGCTATGTTCTTTCAACAGCAGCTTTATACAATTCTGGTAGCCGTTTATTCGGCAACAGAGCAGCCTAACGATTCGAAACACCAATTACAATGGAACAATTAGATAAAATTGTAATTGGTTGGGTTACTCTTCAAAGTTTGGGAATTGGTGGTTTGATTTGGCGTTTTATTAATCTTTTTTTTGATGTAAAAGAGCATAAAAAAAAGATACTAGAATTAGAAAATAAAATCAAACTACTTGAAGACAGTATCGATAAAAAGTTTGAAACACTTAAAATAAGCATTGATAAAGAGTTTGAACGTCTTGAAACTAGTATCGATAAAGATTTTGAAACACTCAAAACAAGTATTGATAATGATTTTACAAGCCTTGAAACAAGTATTGATAAAAAATTCGATAAACTAGAACAAAGAGAAACCAAGTTTGAAAGTAAGTTTGAGGAAATTTCTAAAACGCATCAAGACATGCGAGAATCTCAACTTCTACAACAAGCTAGTTTAGACGAAATCAAAAAAACTTTGTCTATGCTTACCAACCAATTATTAGAAAAGAAAACGGATAGTATTAGTCAATAAATTAGTAGATAGATAATTTTAGAAAGATGCACAGGAACGACACTACCTCTCTCATTTATGAAGACGACCATTTAGATTTAGATGGATTAGATGGAAAGAAACGAAAAGCCAAAAAAGCAGCCAAAAAAAACAAGCGCAAGGCTAGAAAAGCCAAACGAAAAAAAAGGCGTAGGAAGATTTGGGGTTTTTTAAAACGTTTTAATCCTGCCTTATCTGCCATCCGAAATGGACTTTATGCAGCAGCAAAATTAGACATGAAAAAAATGTCTAGTCGTCTTCGTTACGGTTACCTCAGTCCCCAAGAAGCTCAAAAATTAGGAGTTGATTTGAACAAACACAATAAAATCAAAAAAACACTCACAAAATTAGAGCGCACAGTTGAGAAGTTAGGAGGAAAAAAGAAAAACCTCAAAAAAGCAATCTTGAAAGGACGTGGAAACAAAGACCGTAAAGTGCCTTTAAACGGTGTCGTTCCTTATCTATCTGAATTTGATTCTTACGAAAATGAAGTAAACGGATTAGGAGCATTAGGCGAACCAGCCACAGCAGCTATCATTACAGCAGCAACGCCTATCATTCTGGCTACTTTGAGTATGATGAAAAAAAGTGGAGTAGATACAGAAGAAGAAATGTATGATAGTTCACAAACCGATTACGACCCAGACGAAGAAGAATTACCAGAGGAATAATTATGAATACAGGTGCAAAAATAGCAGGAACAGCAGGAGCAGTAGGGGTGATATTTGGTACTTATTACTTAGCAAATCTAAAGAATACAGGTGATAAAATCGTACTCAAAACGAAGCCTACTGTATCTAAAGGCGTAGTTTACGTGGACGTAACCGTTCAGAACCCAAGCCAAACGAGTTTAAAAATTTCGCATCCTTTTGTAAAAGTATATAAAAGTGCAGAAGATGTAAAAATTAATGAGCCTTTCATTAGCTCACAGGTAGAAAGTCAGATACACACTATACAACCGAGTGCCGAAACACCTTTTCGCATTCGTGTAGGTGGAATTACTGAAATTATTACAGCCGTAGCGATGTCAGCCGTGAGTATTGTAAAAGATATTCTCAAAGGTGGATTGAAAAACATGAAGGAAGTAAAAATATATCTTGTAACAGAGCTTACTGTAAATGGTCGTATTCCCTACAAAACCCAAGACGAATTTACAATTTCGCCACCTCCAAAAAAGTAAACAATGGCTTACAGACCACTACCCGATGAAGCAGTAGAATTTATTATGATTCATACGAGCGCATCACCACAAGAATACACATGGGAATGGTTACGCTACTACTTCTTAAAAATCCTCAAATGGACAGTAGAAGGCTACCATATTATTGTAGAAGACACAGGATTAGTAAAACGACTTGCACCACACAATAGCCAATCCAACGGAGTAAAAGCATTCCGAGCAAAGGATATTTATATCCACAATGGAAACACAATCCATCTATGTTGGGAAGGTGGAGTGAACGGAGTTGATAACCGAACCGAAATGCAAGAAAAGGAGCTAATACGCACCTTAGAGTGGTATTTATGGAAATATCCTAACGCTAAAGTATTAGGACACAACCAAGTAGCAGTCAAGTTATGCCCTTGCTTCAATGTGATTGAATGGGCAAGAAAGATTGAATACACAGATTTAAACACGAACAAACGTCGCAAAGGCATTCCAGAAGAACGCATTTACAAAGGCGATAATTTTAAAGTTTTAAGTTACCATTTCGGCTATGACATCAAAAAACAAAAGGTCGCTTAAAAACGGCTATCAGTATGATTCCCTCATTCCCAAAGCTGATTTAAAAACGCTCAAATTATCCAATTTTATCAACGTGGACGAAACTGTACAATCAATGAAAATGATTGTACAACAACGTCATAAAGATACGGCTCTTTTAGCTCAACAGCTTAAAAGAAATACTATCCAAGATACGTGTAAAGCTATTTTTGATTTTGTTTATCAACATATTCAATATACCAAAGATAGAGCAGGATTTGAAGAAATACGAACGCCAGCTCGCACATGGGCTGACCGTATACACGGAGTTGATTGCGATTGTTACTCAGTCTTCATTGGCTCAATCCTTTACAATTTAGGAATTCCCTTTGCCTTCCGAGTAACGAAATATTCGGCTGATTGGCAACACGTTTATCCTATTGCTTATGATAGAGATGCTCCCAATCATCAAGAATTTCAAGAGATTGATGGAGAAGATGTTTTAGTACGCACCAACCGACCAAAAAACTACAATATCATTGATTGTGTAGTTGATGATAATGATTATGAAGTACCTTATACCGATAAAAAAGATTATAAAATGGCTACATTAATGCTTAGTGGAGTAGATAGAGGACAATATGACTATGATACTGAAACTTCCGTTATGGAAGATTTAGCAGGTTTAGGACGTGCAAAAAGGAAAGCTAAGAAAAAGAAAAAGAAGGCTAAAAAGAGTAGTTCAAAAAAGGCAAAAAGAAAAACGGCAAGAGCAACTAAAAAAGCTGCCAAAAAACAGAAAAAAGCTACCAAAAAAGCTGCTAAGAAACAGAAAAAAACTACTAAAAAGAAAAAAGGACTTTTTTCTAAGGTCAAATCTAAGCTCAAAAAAGGAAAGGAAAAACGAAAAGTGAAACGAGCTGTCAGAAAAGAAAAAAAAGCAGCCAATCCAAAGAAAAAAGGACTTTTCTCAAAAATAAGAGCCAAGAAAAAAGCCAAAAAAGAAGCAAAAGCAGCCGAAAAACTCAAAAAATCTACACCGATTCAAACGAGTACGCCTACTATAAAAATAGCTACTCCTCAAAAGCAAGTGATTGAAAAAGATGAGTTTGATATGCCAGAAGTTGATACACCAGAAGTAATTGAAAAACCTCAAGAGTGGATTTCAGACGATGGGGAAACGTACAACAATCAAGGTAGTTGGGGTGGCGATACAAAAACGGCTACTACAACAGCAGAACAAGACCCATTCTTTGATACTGCAAAGTTAGACAATGAACTCAAAGATGATTTTGCAGACGAAATGGAAACAACGGCTAATCAAATAAAAGAAACAGGTCTTACTATCAGTAAAGGAGCAGCTATGATTAAACTGCCAAATGATGAAGAGGACTATGATGATGAAGGCAATCCTCCAGTAAATTTCGATGAAGATGAACCAGAGGAAGCCGAAGAAGCTGATAAAAAAGGTTTGCCGAAAGTCTTAGACCAAGCTCTTACTTATACCAAAGAAAACCCAGCTATTGTTGCAGGAGTAGCCGTTGGTGTTCCTGTTGGAATTTGGGGAATTGGTAAAATAGTAAAAATCATAACACGTCCTAAAGTCGCACCACGTAGTCGCAAGCCAGTAAACGGAATTGATGGATTAGATGGAACGAAAAAGAAAGGCAAAAAGAAGTCTAAAAAGTCAAAATCAAAAACTACCACTACCTCTGCACCCAAAACCCACTCTAAAGCACACCGAAAACACGGTAGAGCTAGTTTTAATGGATTAAAATAAAATCAACAATCTTTCAATTATGAGCAATATTTTAACAGCACAAAGCAAAGGTAAACTAAAAGAAAGTGGCGTTCAAACAGCCGTAACTCTTATGGCTACGATTGTAGGTGCTTTCACAGGACAGGCAATTGGTAGAACAGGTTTTTTAGCTTCTATGCCAGTCATTTTTGCAGGAGAATACTTTGACCAACCTTATGTAACAGCCGTAGGTGCAGGTATGGCAAGTTCATTAACTGCACCAAGTAGTGTAAACGGAATGGACGGATTAGATGGCACAAAGCTATTTAATTTAAAAGCAGCCGAAACACGAGTAAAAAACCACGCTAAAGCACTTCAAAGAGCCGTGTTTTTAGGCGAAGTAGAGCCAACAGGCGAATCTTATACCTACTACTTATCTGATAGTGATATGGGTAAAAGTGTAGGTAGTATTGAAAATCAATATCAACAATTAGAAGCTAGAGAAAGTATGAGCAAAATATCCCCTTTCATTGAAGAATTAGGCGAAGCATTAGCCGAATATGACGAATTTTTAGACGGTTATGAGGACATAGACCTCATGGAAACATTCGGTAAAATACGACACAACTTAGAAGGAATCAGCGAAGCTGTTATGAACAACCCAGAACTCATGGGAATTGATGACGGATTAGACGAGGAAACTATGGAGCAGATAGATGCTGTAATCGGAATGCTACACGGTGCATCTATGCAAGGCTTATCTGGAGATGATGAAGAATTTATCGAAAACATCTCTTATGAAATAGGCGCATTAGAAGGACTTTTAGGTTTGGAAGATGATGAAGACGATGACGATGAGCTGAACGGTAGTGATGATGATGATGAGTTTGATTCTAATCTCAATGGTTCTGATGAGTTTTCAGAAAGTGCTGTTTTATTTGGTCTAAATGACTATGAGGACGATGAAGATGATATTCTGGACGGTCTATTTTAAGCTATAAAAAGCTATTCAATCAAGAAAAACAACAACAACAATTTCAATTTTATTTTAAAAAAATGTTGCTCTCAACAGTAGCAACAACAACAATTTTCAATTATGGAAGAACTATTAGGTGTTCAAGGAAAAAAAGCTAGAGATGGTGGAAACAAAGGTTCTGCAATTGGTATAGCAACAAAAAAAGCTGTTCAGTTTGCTATGTCAAACTCAAGTTCAAGAGTTGCCTTTATGCAGTTTATGGAATCGTCTGAATTTGATGCAAGTTTACGTGAGAAAATCCTCAAAAACGATGCTCGTTTGGCTGACAGTATGTTGTATTCTGTACAAAAATTGGATTCAGTAACAAAACTGTTCCTTTCGTCTGACGTAAAAAGTATTGGTATTACCAATTTGGATAATAATCGTTTGCCAAAAGGAGAAGCCTTTGTAGTTGATGGTATTACACTTTTACGTTTGCCAGTAACAGCAGCAGGAGCAACTCCAACAGCAGACGAAATCAAAAAAGCAACATCAATCGCATGGAAAGGTATCACAGGCGATGCAACAGCCGTATTGACACTCAAAGCACACAAAAGAGAAATCGTATCCGATTTACCTTGTTATGCTTTTATCAATGCTGACAATGTACAAGTTTCCCACTACTCGTTAGAGAATCCACGTCTTATCAAAGATGAAGGCGAAATTGAAGCAGAGCTTATGATGCCGACAATGAGTGGTGTACCTGCAAACACGTATGTTATGTTGATTTTGACAGGTACTCGTGTAATTCCTAAGTAGTAGGAAAAAGTTATTTAAGACCGTTTTGGTGCTAATAGGGAAAAAAGGCACACGCACCGTAATTCGTGTGTGTGTAGCCTTTTTTTGATTAGCTCATTTTATCAACTACTTACTTATTTATTACCATGAAAGTATCTTATAAACAATACACATTTGATGTTGTCACTTCACTAATTGACAAACAATTTGATTTACCAAGTGAAGCTAAAAAAGTAACAGGCATTCGTTTGGATAGTCCAGAAGAAACATTATTGAGCAATAGAGGAAGCGCACGAATTGAAGTGTCTAATCGTGAAATATTCCCAGAAAAATTTCCAGCTAAGTTTATCATGTTTGGCGAAGAAGTACCAGCAAGTGAAAGATTACACCTACTAGATGAGCCTATCACAGCACACAATATCAAAATTCGTTTTCAAGACGAACCAAGTCCAAGCAGTCCAACAACAACCGTTTATCCAGTTACTCTAATTGTCCGTTATGAAACCCTCTAAAACCTACGAAAATGTCAAATACATTGTACACCGTGTACAAATGGATTTGGATAAAGTAATAAAATCGTCGTTCAGAATGCCTAGTGATGCCACAAAAATTGTAGGTATTACAGCTACTTGTAATGAAACGAATGAGTATTACAAAGTAGATTTGAGAACGATAGCAGAAATTAGTGTAAATCTTAACACAGAAATTTCCTCTTTTTTTAGAGTAAATGTAAAACTTCCAAAAGGCAAGCTAAAAAGAAAATTAGAACTCAATCGTCTTGTATTACCTGTTAAAGCAGGAGATATAATAAAAGTTATCAGTACAGATAAATTAGCTACAAAATACTATTGTCATGATGCTTTTAGCAGTGGATTTTCAAATGGTTTTGGTTCTACTCCAAAGTTTTGTCCAGACCCTAAATATACAGTTACACTTGTTTTAATGTATCAATAAAATGATAGACTACATAGAAAAGCGTTGCAAAGAGGTTGGAATGACCAATTACGCAGTAGATGTAAGATTGATGATTCTTGAACCAGAAGAGATAATAACCAAAGAACTACATTATGGCGAGTTTTGGGTTATCGATAATCCAAAAACAGATTTTGGAATACTCGTATTCTCTGGAGATGGATATTTTGGCGAATTTGGAAAACAAACGAATGAAGCTACACTACAACATTCTGGAACTGTAAAGATAACTAACATTACTTACAACCGTCAAACGCTACAATTTTGGCAAGTCGTAGATTTAGCCAAACAATAAAAAACTCCCTACCACTCCCACCAAAACAAAACGAAAAAAGACATGGCATCCACAACTGTAAACAAACCCTATTCCGACAGAACCCTTGAAATGCTATTAAAATTAATAGAACAAGGTAAAGAATATGATATTGAAATTGACAAAACACCCATTATAAGCCGTACCGATAACCCAGAGTTATTCTATGATTTTATGGATTATTTAGAACCAACGGCACGCTATGTAGCTGTTCGGATTTATAGAGGGACTAGCAGAAATTATGACCGTACTGTTTTGATAATGGCACAAAATAGCCTAAACGGTTCGCCTTTACAGGAAGCACGAGAAGCCTACGACACCAAGCCTAAAGAGGATATTGAGAAAGTCAAATCCGAGTGGGAAAAAGATAGAAAAATTGAAGACTTAACAGAGGAAGTAGCCTATCTGACAAACCAAATTGATGTAATCAGAAAAAAAGCAAAAAAGAAAATTGAAGAAGCTAAAAACTCAAATTCATCTTTGAGTGGAATGTTAGAAACCTTTGCTCCAGCAGCCGTGCAGATTTTAGCAAATTCTAAACTATCTCAAACGTACCCAGCATTAGGAATGCTAGGAAGTTTGAACCAAGAGCAAGACCAAGAAGAAACAACTTACAATCCTCCACCAACGAGTGAGGTGAAATTTTCAGCAGCAAGTGAGCCATCACTCACAGAAGAACAACAAAAACAATTACATTTTTTTGTACAACTCAAAACCAACTTCAAAGAATTTGAATTAGTAACCATTTTTGATTTTCTCAAACGAGCTGCACACGACAAACAACTTTTAGAAAATCTTATTCCAAACCAAACCGAAAACGAATTTTAAGCTATGCAAACCTATAATTTTAACCAATTTGATGCTAGTTTTCAAGCAGAGAACAACGAGCAAGCACTACAATTAATGAATGCGTTTAGCCAAATGCTCAACAAAAATGCAGATAATTTAGACGGTCTTCTTACAATCGCACATCATATCAACTCTGAATCTAAACAATTCAAAATGATAAAAACGCTTGCTATGAAAACTGCAAAAACAACGAAAAAATAATCATGGAAATATCAAGAGAACTACGCTCATTATTAGACGCATTTCAAAATCATGAAATAGAAAGTCTTAACCCAGATTTTATTCAAGGACAGAAAAATGATATACTTTTGTTGGCACTTATGAAAGGTATGAAGGCTGTTGTTGATACAATTATAGAAGAAACAGTATCTAGTTGCAGAAGTGAAACAGATGATATTGTAGAAAGAGAACATGCAAAAATGGTAAATGATAAAGACTATTTTAATTTAATCAAAGAGGAGGTTGCTTCTCGTGGAGGTATTTGTGATGATACAAATCTAACTCCTACTCCGTCTTTCGAAGATTATCTAAAGAAGAATTCTAAAGAGTAAAACCAAAAAGAGCATGTCAAAGATTCCAATACCAGCTTTACAAATAGCCGAAATATTACCTAAACTAGCCACATTAGCCTTTGTGGTTGCTGTTCCTGTAACAACTGTTTTATTAGTAAAAAGTAGCGTTCGTAAGGCACAAGAAAATAACAATTTTGGACAAGCTACCAACGCAGAAAAACCAGAGTTTTATGCTGTACAGTTTGTAAATGCACTTGAAACTTCATGGTATGATTGGAATGTAGATGAAGAGGAATGTATGCGTTTACTCAAATTAATGCCCTCAAAGTCATTTTTCAATGATGTAAACAAGTCGTATGAAAAAATGACAAAAGGTACTCCTCTCACAAAAGATTTACTAAAAGTAGGTAGTGATGATTACAAACTTATTTCACAATTAATTCAGCAAATACCAAACTAGCATGAACACAGGATATATTTTACTAGCTGCTACCGTAGTAGCAGGTGGAGCAGGACTTTTCGTAGCAAATACTGAAAACGAAAAAATTAAAAAATTAATAGGAAAAGGAAAAGTAGAACCTACAAAGGCAATTCCTACCAAGAACAACACGAGTTACAATAGTGGATCATCTTATAGTTCAGCAAGTGGCATCACTTCAAGAAGTCCAAAAGCTGATATTATTCGTTTACAACAGGCTCTTATTGCAGCAGGTCATTTACCAGCTACACAAAAGACGAAAAGTGGTGCAACCGTATCAAGTGCCGACGGAATTTGGGGAACAATGACAAGTACAGCCTTAGCAAAAGCAGGATTAAGTTCTCCAGTAACAGAAGCTCAACTCAATTCTATCAAAAAAGGGAGCAGCTCATCAAGTTCTGTAAATGAATCACACGCTGATATTGCTTCTTACATTGCTAAAGAAATGAGGTCTTTCACAACAAACTATGATGGTATCTTATCTAAATTAAAAGATAAAACCTCTAGTGAAATTAAATCTATTGATGCAGCTTATCGTCAGTATAGTTCGAAAGGATTGAAAAAAGATTTTGAAACAACTGATAAAGGTGGAAAAGTATCATGGGACACGCTCAACTCACAGGCTATCCGTGATATTCTCAATGATTCTGGATTATCTGGAGTAGGTTATGGAATGGTACGTACAAGAAAAACCTGTACAATCCAAGACCCAAAAGGAAATGTAGTCGTAGGAAAAGATATTATTTTGGGTAAAGTGATTGCAAAAGAAAAACACCCAAACGGCAAAGTATATATTCAAACTATCAACGGAGGACAAGTAATTGCTAATCCGAATGACCTTATAGACCATAATTAAAAATGGAAAAGAAACACACAAAAACGGACACCGTTTTAGAAATTTTATCTTATGCTATTCCAATCGGATTAGGAATAAGATTGATTAAAATAGTTATATCGCCTAAAAAATAATTGTATGCTTCTTCCTACATTTTTAAAAAAGTCTAAATGGAAAGTAAACGAAAGACCTTATGAATTGAATTTGGTCGGTTTTCGCTCTACAAATACAAAGGCAAATCGTTTCGATGATACGTTCGTGTGTTTTTTTAAAAATAGAAATGGATTTTGGGAAATAAACAGATACGACTGTACAACTGATACAGGAACATATTGGTTGAAAAATCCAATGACAGAAGGAGGAACGGCAATGCTTCAAGCAGGACAATATGTGAATGCCTATCAACTCGGTTCGCATCGTAGTAAATATGAAGCTCTTGTTCAGCGTGGCGAGGTTCTAATCCGAAGAGATTATAATAAAGATAATCGTTTGGATTTTATGAATGGTAAGTTGATGAAAGGTTATTACGGTATCAACATTCATAGAGCGAGTAGCAACGGCACAACAAAGTTTGTAGATGAATATTCAGCAGGTTGCCAAGTTCTAGCGAATGCCAATGACTTCATTGAACTCATCTCACTTGCAAGAAATCATGAGAATATGTATGGTAATCAATTTACTTATGGACTGATTGACAACCGAATGCAACAACGTACAATACTAAGAAGAACGGCATACGCTACTAGTCTTTTTGCATTAGGAGCTGTCGGTTTGAGTATCTACGAAAAGCAAAAATTAGTAGCTTAAAAATCCCTCCCCAAAGCACTAAAAAATAACTTCCTATAAATGAATTTTTGGGGGAAGTGTTTAGAGAAATTCAGCTTATTTTTTATTAAAAAAAAACTATCAAAATCATGTCATATTCACAAATTATTCCTATTGAAGAGTTAGGAAGAAGATATAATCCAAATAACAATCTTTTAGATTCGGTTATTCAAATAGGTATTTCTCAAAAATTATTGCCAGATAATTTTAGAAGTATAATTGGTAGAAATACTGATACTTCGGTATGGCGAGCATCATATAGCAGAGCTGAAGATAATGGATTCGTGTTTGCGAAATATGGCGAGCCAGATACAGACTTTTACAAAAGTTTTTCAAAAAGAACTGATAGACAGATTATGAATACAAATGTTTCTATTTGGAAAAATAAGATGTATAGAAGTTTTTATTCGCAAGCTATTGTTTCTTTAAATAAAGTAAGAGAATCTGCACCTTCTCTAATTCCTACTTTCTCAAAAATATTTATGTACATACTTCGCAATAAAATTGGTATTTCTGAGGAGATACAGAAAGTTGTCATGCAGAATAGTGGATTAAGTGGTCTTAGTGGTGGACAAATCGCACCAAAGGATAACAAGTGGGTAAAACCAGTTGCAGCCGTAGCAATTGTAGGAACTGTTCTTGGTGTTGGCGTTTGGAAAAAAGACGAAATCATGGCAGCCGTGAGTGGTAAAAAATCAAAAGCTGTAAATAGTGTTGATGGATTGGACGGAACAAAAAAGAAAGGCAAAAAAGCTACTTCAAGAAAAGGAAAAAAAGGAAAAGGTTTAGGCAATGCAGGAATGACAAAAATAAAAGCCATTCAAGCAAAAGCAAAAAAACTACAACATGAAAGTGGCTACGTTATGAAAAATGTAAAAGATGTAGAAATAACTACAACTAGAAAAAGCCGTCCAAAATTGTCATGGCAAGATGCTTTGAAACGTGCAGCTAGAGAAATGAGATAATGGAATACAACGAAGGAAAACGAACAGGCAAACAGAAGCTAAACGCATTTTTTACTCCAGAACAAATCTGTGAACAAATGTGGGAATTGGCAAAAGTTCATGGGTATGATGGTGGTTCTGTCTTAGAGCCGTCCGTCGGAACAGGAAATATGATTGTTCATGCTCCAGATAAAAGTAAAGTAGTAGGTTTGGAAACCGAAATAGAATATTTTGAAACGGTAACAAAACGTTTCCCTACCTCTACTTTTCATAATCTGTTCTTCGAACAACTTTTTTTACAACCTCCACGCTATCGTAGTGATTATGCAGGAAATACAACATGGCTTGCAGGGTATCCTTTTTCACTCATTATCGGAAACCCTCCGTATGGAAAATTTACAGGTCGTTGGGCATCGTATTTTCCACGAAAAGGAGAACCAAAGATGTCCAGTTATGAATTTTTCTTTATTTGGTACGGATTAAAACTACTCAAAAAAGAGGGTTTGTTAGTGTATATCGTTCCTCAAAACTACCTCAATAGTGGTTTTAATGCCTACAAAAAAGAAAAAGAAGCTATCCTAAAAGTAGCCAACATTATAGATGGTTATGAAATGGGAAGCCTTTTCAAAGACACTAAAGTTCCTACTCATATTATCGTACTTAAAAAGAAATAAATTTTATGGAACGTGAAGTCCGAATAGCAATAAAAAACGCATTAGACAAATGCAATGAAACAAAAACACCTAAAATCTGTGAGTTAAAAGGCACTCAAAAAGGCTATCTAAAAGTAGAATCTGATATTTTGGGCATCATGCTCAAAAATAGTCTTAGTCCTTCTGAAGCTATTGCTCATGTTGAAAACTACTTAAATGATGTCGTCTAATTATTATAGTGAACGTATTGGTCTTATCAATCATATTTCTGCAAAAATGCAACGATATGGACAACATAAGGATAAAGAAACAGCACAAGACTATAAAGCATTGCAGTACGGTTTTATATCTGATTTTGTTCGTTCACAATACAAAAAAGAGTTAGAAGAACTAGAATCAAAATATGATAAATCGGTAGAGCCTACACCAGAAGAGCTATGCAGTTATGGAAACTTTTTTATAAAGAATCCTACTAAAACAGTAGGTAAAAAATTCCTTTCTACTTCATTTTACTTCTCTGTTCAGTCAAAAGCTACTCTACAAGAAAGTGTAGATATGCTAAAACGTGAAATTGATAAATTAAAGAAAATGCCTACTCAATCAACTCAAACAGATTATTCTGTATATGAAAAGCCATTGTTTAAAGAAGCAATACGAATATTGTCACACAATCATAAATTTGATTTTGAGAATAAAACAGTAGAAGAAAAAAAACATACAGGTTGGGATAAAACACTACTCAAAAATGGTCTTTATACCAAGCTAAAACACGCTAAACCGTCTGATGTAACTGAATTTTTAGACTTTATTATAGAAGTACAGAGTAATTCAAAAACAAAAATTTTCACTCCAAAACATAAAGTTTGGAACTTGTATCAAGGAGAATTAAATAAAAGCTCAAAAGTAGTTAAAGATAAAGCTATTTACGATGGAATGGATTTATATGAAATTAGTAAGTCTGATTTTGTAAAACATTTACGAGTTGAGGTCACAGAAAAAGGACATATCCATATACATGATTTTAAAGGATATATTATTATAGCATTTACACCAGATTCTACTTCTGGTAAAGAATATAATACTGATAAAAAAGCCTATTTATACAAACTACATCGCTCTATCATAGAGAAAGCTATTTCAGAAGGTAAAAATATACCTCAACATGTTCTCAATGATTATCCAGAACTAACTAACCCAAATAAGTTAAAACTAAAAATGAAAATAAAAGCTAAATCACTAGAATTGCTACAATTACAAGCAAAAGCTAAACTAAAATTGAATAACAGTCTGAGTGGTTTAGATGGTGTTTTGGGTTGTTTAGGAGAAGTAGATAAAAAAGGTATTGAAAGTAATAGGAGCAAATTGGCTCAACTTATAGCAAAAGAAACGGATAGTAAAAAACTGATAAATACCTTTGAGGATAATTTTAAAAGGTATAATCAAGGAATTACACTATCAGAAATCAAAGCATGGGTTTGGTACAAACAAAGTCAAGGTAGTCCGATGCGTGGTTGGGAAAAATACTTTATCAAAACGAGTGGAAAAGTAGAAGAGGTTCTGGTTACTATTCAACCTACACGCATTAAAGACAATCGTTTTATTGATGAGGTAACTGTTCCTTCTGGTTCAATTTTAGGAAAGCCTACTCGTTTTAAAAACAAGTATGGTAAAGATAATTATGTGATTTTTACTGACAAAGAAGGGAGCTTGAAATGGGTAAATAAAGCACACGTAAAAACAGAACGTACACAAGCAACAGCAGACCCAAAAGAAATAGATAAATTAATTAAAGAAGGTGTCCTGTTTTTTGGAGAAGCTGACCTTTTGCCTTTACCACTTTACACCTTTGGTAATATCTATGACAAAATACTCGCACTTGAAACACAGAAAGAATACATTGTTTCTACCTACGGACAAGCTATTTATGATAACCATGTTCGTGTTTTAGAAGATGCAAAACCTCGCTCTTTATCTGTACTCAATCCAGATTCAACCAAACGTTTAAAAATTCTACCTTTTTCAGAGTTTGCACTCAAATACAAAGTAGAAGAAGATGCTGACGGAAATCCAGTAGAAAAAAACCTAAATGAATTTTTTAAAAGTTGGTTGAGCCGAAATGCGAATCTGATAGAAGTTGATGGTATTTCAGTAAGAAATATTATAGATATTTATTTAGAAGGTGGACGTAAACCAAAAGCAGAAAAAGAGTTTTTAGAAAAATACACACGAGAAGAAGGCGATAGATTATTTGATATTTTCCTCAACAAAGGAATATCTATCAATGACCAAAAACGTTTAGATATGTCTTGGAACAGACAATACAACGGTTTTGCAAAACTCAATTATAAAAGAGTTCCTATTGGATTAGCTACCTGTGCATTATTTAAAGGAATGCCTTTAACTTTCATGGACGCTCAACGAGAAGCAATAGCTTTCATTGATGCAACAGGTTCTGGTTGTTTAGGGTATGATGTAGGTGTTGGTAAAACAATGGCTGCGATTCTTATTGCAGCGCAAAACATTCAGAATGGAACATACAAACGCCCTTTAATCGTAGTTCCTAAGCCTACGTATCAAAAATGGATAAATGAAATTGTTGGATATACTGACAAAAAAGGAAACTTTATTGAGGGTATTCTTTCTCATTTAGATATAAAAATCAATTCACTTGGAAATATGGGAAAAGGATATATCAATCCAAAAACCATAAACAAACAAGTAGAAGAAGGAAGTATATCAATTGTTACGTATGAAGGACTAGCAAAAATTGGTTTTTCTGAAAGTTTAGAAGCTGAACTATTTAGCTCACTCGCTAAAATTCTACTTCATGTTGATGATAACGATACTGAAACAGAACGAGAAAAAGAAAAACAATTCGAAAGATTGCGTTATCTAATTGGACGTAGTGCAAAAGGTACTATTGCTGATATAGATGTGATGGGTTTTGATTCTATTTTTGTAGATGAAGCACACAATTTCAGAAATGTTTTTGCGTATGTTCCAGCACAGGAAGGTACAAAACGATATAGTGTAAGTGGACAAGTATCTGGTAGAGCGCAATCATTATTCATGATATGTAATTACATACAGAATAAATTTGGTGGAAATGTAATTTTACTTACTGCTACACCATTTAATAACAGTCCTTTAGAAGTGTATAGTATGCTTTCTTTGATTGCCCTTAATAAGATGCAAAAGGCTGGTATAGGTTCTATTACTGAATTTATGGAAACATTTATTCAAGAAACTAGCGAATATGTAGTTTCTTCTACAAATAGTTTGAAGCAACGACCTGTTGTAAAATCCTTTCAAAATAAGCGTTCTCTACAATCATTAGTATTCAATTATATCAACTTTAAGACTGGAGAAGATGCAGGTGTTCGTCGTCCTGTTAAAATAAATTTACCTAGACTTTCCTACAAAGATACAAATGGAAATGTAGTTCAGTTAGCACCAAAAGACCAAATAACAACCTATTTGGAAATGACTGAACTTCAAAAGATTTATCAAGAGCAAGCCATAAGAATTGCTGAGAGTGGAAGTGGACTGAAAGAACGTGGTGCAAATACGCTAATCGGAATGAGTTTGAGCCGTAAAAACGCTTTCAGTCCGTTTATGATAAGTAAAGACAAGCCAGAAGATTATCAAGATTTTGTTGATAATAGTCCAAAGATAAAATACACCATGGAGTGTATCAAATCAGTACAGGCGCATCATAAAAAGACCAATACGCCTATGTCTGGTCAAATTATTTATTCCAACATAGGCAAAGATTTTTTCCCTTTTATCAAAGAATATTTAGAGAAAAAATTAGGATTCAAAACTGGTGTTACTTTAAATAACCGAAAATTTGATGAAGTAGAAATAATTACTTCAGACGGAACAGCAGATAAAAAGGAAGCTGTAAAAGAAGCCTTTTTAAATGGTACTGTAAAAGTGATTATCGGTTCTGCTACGATTAGAGAAGGGATTGATTTACAAAGAAGAGGAACAACTATATTCAATCTCTATCCAGATTTTAATCCTACCGATTTACGTCAATTAGAAGGTCGTATATGGCGACAAGGTAATGAATTTGGTTATGTTCGTGTTGTTATTCCACTCATTCAGAACTCAATGGACGTGTTTATTTTCCAAAAATTAGAGGAAAAATCGGCTCGTATCAATGACATTTGGTCTAAAGCTGATGACGATAGCAATGTTCTTGACCAAGAGAGCCTAAACCCAAGTGCAATCAAATACGCATTATTCACAGACTTAAAAAAATTGACTGTGTTACGTTTAAGTGAAATAGAAAAGGATATATCAAAATCTAAAGTAAAATTAGAAAATGAACTAAGTACCCTTTCTAAAATTGAAGCTGCACAAAAAGTAGCTAATTCTTCTAAAAGTAAAGTGATTTATAAGTTTGATTCTCTAAAAATAAAATTGGTAGAATTTCTTGAATTACATAAAGACACCAAAAAAGAGGAAAACGAACTCAATAAAACGATAATAAAATACAAAGGTATTTTAGATTTAATCAATGTTTTTGATAAAGAAGATGATAAAGCTCTTGTAAAGTTGGGTGTTAAAATTCAACAAATGGACGATAGAGCATACAATTATTTTAGAGAGGACGGTAATGACCAATTAGGCTTGTTTAGGGCATCTTTAACGATTATCTCACAATCTAAGGATATAATTTTGAGATATGAGAGCTTAGAAAAAGCTATAGAAACTATCCAAAAGTCTTTAGATAATCAAAATGAGGAACTTAAAAAACTCAATACGGCTGAATTTCAAAATGAAATTTTGAATGAAATAGTAGAAGAAAAAAAGAAACTCAATATTGAGGGACGTTCCCCACAAGATGCAGCGAAAGACTTTGCTAGTCTAAATTACTTGTTAGACTACAAAATGGCTGATGTAAACGATATAAATGGAAACCCACTTCCTACCGACAAACCAAAATCCACTCCTGTAAAATTGCTACACGATGGTAGCAAAGACAAACTAAAAATTAAACTAAAACTGAAAGCAAAAGCACTAGAATTACTACAATTACAAGCTCGTGCTAAATTGAAATTTGCAGCCTAATCCACTTATATTATGAATTATCTTAGTTATTTAAAACAATACGAAACAGCAAATCTAAACTCCTCACAATTTGATAGTGATGTATGGAAAGCATTTCAAGCAGGACATGAGTTTTTAGCAGAATTGAACGAGTATGATATGATTGATGATTCTGACTATTCTAAGCAAGTAAATGAGCATTATGATGCTTTTAGAGAAATGGTTAGACAAACAGGTGCATCAACACAGAAAAGAGAAGCTGCACCAAAAAAAGCTCCAGTAAAAAAAGAGCCAAGACAAAAAAAAGCTCCAGTAAAAAAAACGCCTAATTCAAGACCAAAAAAAGAAGCTGTACCAAAAAAACAGTTTCCTTCTGCAAAAAATGAATCTGAAAGTCAGCTTGCAATTACATTTGTAAAATCATTTTTATTGATGTTAGGAAAAGAAAAAGAACGTAAAAACGTACAAAATTTACTCAATCGTATTAATAAAGCTGCAAGCTCTCAACAGATACGAGCAAAAAGTGTGCATTCAGAAGCTATCAATTATATCGCTAAAAGTTTAGTTGATGCCTTAAATTCTGATTACAACAGGTTTAGATTTAGTTTAGACAAAGTAGGAAGCGAAATTTTAGAGCCGTATATGAATGCAAAAGAAGCATTACCAAATGTTCTACTTCGTTCTTTCTATAATTCTCAAAACAAGAAATTTAGTAAAACACAAGCTAATCTTCTAAAACGATTAGAGAAAATTGAGGACACAGAGAATCCGTTTTCGAAAGAAATTGCTGAAGCAATAAAAGTTCTCAAAAAAGCAGAACAAAACAATTCTACTATCCAAGCTACAAAAACTACATTACGAGGTTTAGAAGGCATTTGTAAAAAAAAAGCTAGTCTAAACGGTTTTGAAAAAGTAAGTAGAAAAGCTGTTATGGCTGGAGCTGCGAGTGGTGCAATTGGTGGAATGATAGGAACGGTTTTACAACAGTCTTTAAGTGGTGTCGAACTCTTAGAAGTGGATTATGAAACAATGGATTTGAGTTTTGATTTTTCAAAAATTGGTCTTGATGATATGCCTAAAAACGCATCAATTTTAGTCTATGGAAAACCAAAACATGGCAAATCTACCTTTGCTCTTCAACTAGCCAACGAGCTGTCTAAAAAAGGTTCTTTACTCTATGTAGCAAATGAAGAAATGATGTCAGACGGCAAACCTTCAAAGTCATTACAAGATAGAGTAAAGCGCATCGGTTACACTCATTCAATGCGTTTTTCTAAAAATTTAAATGTTCCATTACAAAACTTTCAATTTATTGTCATTGATTCAATCAATGCGTTAGGTTTGGATATTCATGCATGGAGAGATTTGAGAAACCAATATCCAAATAGTTTTTTTGTTTTAGTCAGTCAAGTTACAAAAAGTGGCGTTTTCAGAGGTTCGCAAGAATGGGCGCATGATGTTGATGTAATCGTTGATGTGAAAAAAGGTAAAGCTGATATTATGGGAAGGTTTGGAAGTGGGGAGTATGAAATTTTTGAGAAAGAACAACCGAATACTAATTCAACTAATATATTTTAAACTATGAAAATCTATCAAAAAAATGGCTTAGTCATCGTAGAAGATAAAGGAAGAATTGTAGATGTTCTTCCAGCAGCCGATATAAGAATGACACCAGCTACAACAGGTATTTTAATTACTTCCGTACAACATAATTTTTACAGAAATGTAGAAAAAGTAAGCGATGAAGAGGGCAACGAATATCCTACCGTTGAATTAGCTATCCAATATCTAACTGAAAATTTAGGACTTTCCAAAACAGAAGAAACTAGAGAATTTTCAGACGAATTCTCTGATGAATTCGCTTAAAAAAACAACTATTAAAAACCACTTACTTAAAAAATATTATGGGACAAATCACAACCCTATCAAACGATTCTCTACTAGATAATGTCAAAAAGAGCGTTACAGCAGCTAAATTAAAAGCTATTCATACGCTTATTGATACTGAAATTACAAATAAAACAACTGAAATTTTACGACCTGTTTCAGTTGTTGGAATTTCTACAAGTTCTATTTTGAATGTTGCTAATCCTTATCCTTCAAATACGCTTTCAAAAATAGCTATCTACGAACAAATCTATGTCAATGGAGTGGACACAGAAATAGGCTATGAAGAAAAAAAACCTACAAAAATCACTAAAAATGTAGCACTTCAAAATGATAGCTATAAAATTGAAGGACTTGATGATGGAAAATATCATGTTGTATTCAATCCAGCAGCTACATTTATTCCTTATACGGTTTAATTAAACAATAAAGAATAATTAAAAAAAACACTTACTTAAAAATAATCGAAACAATGGGAGCAATAAAAGTAATATCCGACCAAGTCATACTTGATAATGACAAAGAACTTATCACACCAGCAGTAGTAAGACAAGTAAATGATGTGATTGACGCACAAGTAGACGCTGCAAATACTTCTATCACTACAATCAACGAAAGTATTAATACTTTAAATAGTGGAGTTATTCCGAATGGGGGAACAACAGGACAGTTATTAGCAAAGGCATCAAATACGGATAAAGATACAGCTTGGATAGACCCTCCTACTGGTGGTGGAGCTAGTGGCGATTTTCTACCCATAATTGGAGGAGTAATGACTGGAGATATTGACATGAGTGGTAATTATATTTCAAGAGTAAATGGAATCTCAACGAATGATGAAACACCAGATGCCGTAGCTATTAATTTACAACAACGTCTTTTTCATTGTGCCAATGGCGTTCCTTTTGGTTATCACAGTGATTACTCTGCAAATTATACAGCAAGAAGTATTGTTGATAAAGCCTATGTAGATTCAAAAACTAAAACAGTATTTGCAGATATAGTAGCTGGAGTAATTGAAGTAGATTGTCCGTTTGCTGATTCACAAGGCATTTCTTCTAACATTGCTCATGTTGATATTTATCTCATGAATTTAGCAGGAAACCAAATTCTTTCACTTTCACATTTGAGTAAGTTTGCTTCTTTTACTCGTTCGGTAGGTCTTAATCCAATTTATACTATTACACTAGAAAATGACCAACCTCAAACTGGAACATGTCAAATTGTATTTACAGCAGCACCTTTCCTAATCGTAGATGATTCTGGAGGGAATCAACCTCCAAAGGGAGTAGATTAATTTTAATTCAAATTCAAATCTTTGTGCTTTAGTATTTTATCACTTATTTATTTCAATCAAAAAACAATGAAAACAACAGAAAACACCACAACCACAACTACTACAACAGTAACAGATTGTTGCAATGAGCAAAACAAAACGGTAGTAGGAGAGTGTACAAGTAATGTAATTTACTTACCATGTCCATTTACAGAAAATCAGATTTCTGACAAACTTGCTCATATCTCTGTATATAAGCAGAATTACACACCTCAAAGTCCCAACGCAGTTGTGTCAATTACAGATGTGAAGGTATGTGCAGTTGAGCGTAGTGTTGGATTAAATCCACACTATCGTATTGAGCTAGAAAATGCAGAAGATGGAAAATACCAAGTGTTATTTGCATCAGCTTCATTCATAACTCATGAGCCACCACAAGGATTTGGAGGAGCGCAACCAATTGGTGATATAGGTTAAAACGATTAGAACTAAAAAAAGGTAATTATACAAAAAGCTATGTTTGAAAAAATGTAGCTTTTTTTGTGTTTGCTTACGTGATGCAAAAAGTGAAGCTGAACCAAGGAGCAGCTCAACAGGTGAAAACACAATCTATCTTTAAACTATCAAAAATGCACTTTTTATGAAAACGATAAAAATAGGACTTGTACTTTATTTAAGATTTTAAGGGAAACCTTACAGAAAAAATAACAAGGGGATTGTCATAAGTCCTATTTTATCCTACACAAAGATAGGATAAAATTATTTACAAACTATTTTTACCAAATACATTAGCAATTTCCCTAGCAATACGAGTTTGTTGTATTTCTACATACGATTGCTCTGTCATTCTTGTACTAGAGTGTCCATACATCTTGCTTATAGCTTCATTAGAAATTCCTAATTCACTCAAATAATTTCCAAAGGATTTTCTACCATTGTGACTGTGAATATCTTTCTCTATTTTCGCTAAAGTTGCGATACAAGAAATAGCTAGATTATACTTACCATTGTGAAATTTTGGTAATTTATAATCGTACTTTTCAAAAAGCAATTTTGCATCAGGTAAAAGTGGAATAATACACGGTTGTAATTTTCGTTTTTTTGTTTTCTTTCTCTTTATCAAAATCCACTCTTTCCATTCTAATTTTTCAGTTTGGAAAATCATGTTTTTCTCTAAACGAGTAAGTTCTGCAAATGCTACACCTGTATAACATTGCAGTAAAAAACCGTCTTTTGCTCTTTGTACATGCTCTGCCTGTTTACTGACATCTACACTTGCAAATCGTTCTATTTCCTCTTTTGTGAGGTAAATTAAATCAACAGGCAATCTTGAAATAGAATAAGTTACTAATAGTGAAGGCAAATATTGTTTTGCTAGTCCAAATTTGAAGACTTTGCAAAGCTCTGAAAGAACTTTATTTGCGTGGTTGTGTCCTCCTTTATACTTCTTTACATACGCTTCTAACTCCATTGCAACACCATCATTCCAATTTGTTGCATTTATGTATTTTGTTTTTGTGAAGGCTACAAAATCTCTAATATTATTTAGTTTGGATTTGTAGGCAGTAAAGGTAGATTTTTCTAAATCTGTGCCTATTTTGCATTCTAAATAATCTTGCCATTCATCTATTAAAGATAAAATTGAAGTGTGTGGAGTTGCTTTTTTTAACCAAACTTCCTCAAATAATTGTCTTAACGTGTGAGGATTGTGTTTTTGAACAATCAAAAGTTCTTCATGTCTTTGTTCAAATGCAGCTCTTAGTTCTGTAATTCGTGCATTATCTACTGAATTATTTTTTACACGTTCTTTCTTTTTGTCCCAATTTTCAACTATACAGCGTATTCCAGTTGAAAATTCTACTCTACTTTGATTTTTACTTGTTAATTTGCAAGTAATAGAATTATTTCGAATAAAGAACCAAATCTTTAATCTCATCTTTTTTTAACATAAATAATTTTTTAAATTTAATGAAGTAATTAAAATAGTACACTACAAAATGAAGTGTCTTTTTTAGTGTCTATTTTTTAAAAAATCACTTCATTCCATAGAAAAAGGCTATATACATAAATATATATAGCCTTCTAGCTTCTAAAAAATCACTTATTTGTCTTTGAGAAGTGTACTTGTGAACCATATTGTCCCACTCTGAATTATAAAAAAACCTTGTTATTATATAGTGGTGCAAGATTCTAGCACTCAGCTAGAATTGATGTATTCAAATTTGTAACTAAATTATTAGACATTTTTGTCTTTTTAGCTTCAAACTTGCCTTTTGAATACATCTTATCCTTTCCCAGTTCAACATCATTCATTTTCTTTTTGTATAAAGCTATTTCTTGAAAAGCCATTTCTTGAAAAGCTATAAATCTGTCTTTCATATCCGATAGTTCCTTCCTTATTCCTTGTACTTCTTTAGATAAAAAACTGTTTTGTTTTTCAAGTTTTAAATTTTTTTCCTTTAGTTCTTCATTCTCTTGTTTTAATTTTTGAAACTCACTAGGTTTAATATCGTTTTCCTTTTTGAAACTCTCGTCAAGTTCGGACATCGGAATTTCTGATGCAATACTAAATTTCTGAACATATTTTATTCCTACCTCCTCTCTTTTATATAAATCATATAAAGTTCCAGTAGATATTTGCATTGCTTTAGCTAATTCCCTAGAAGTTAGTTTTAAAGAAGAAGCTAATTCTTTCATTTTTTTTCCATTCATAACTATTTAATTTTCAGTTAGTTAAAAAAATATTTGAGAATTGATTCAATAATTGAATCAATTTGGTTTGATTATTAAACCAAATTGTATATATTTGTGTATGCAATATTGAATTATATACAAATATATAGAATTATATCGTAATTCTTTGAACCTTTGTTTCAATATTGATAAATTTCACTCACACTATTAAACCATTTAATAATATGGAAACTGGAGAAATAAGAAAAGAAACACCCTCAAAACCTATTTCTAAAGGCTGTTATACAACATTACCTGAAGATGAAAAAGAGGCTTTATATGGTCGGTTTGATAATAAAGGCATCGGCTTAAAATGGGTTTTACAAGGTTTATATTTACTATCTGATACAGAGTTTAAAAATGTATGTGATAAGTTAGAACACGCACACACAAGAAATAATGAGCGACTTAAAGCAGCTTCTTAAAGAAGAAAAAAACAGGTATGATGCAGCTAGAAAACGTTTACAAAAGTATAGAGAAATGGAATATGTAAACGGTATTCAAACGGAACTCGCTTTAATTGAGGTACACAAAAAGACTATTAAATCACTCAAAAACCAAATTAAAAACGCTTAGAAATTATGGTACTAGCTATTATTTGCCTTGCACTTCTTTTAATAGGTTCTCAAATAGCTAATCATAAACAAACTGAAAAGATAGTTTTTTTGGAATCTGAAAACTTACAGTATCAAGAACGAATAAAAGAACTGGTACTGGAGAGAGAAGAAAAAGAAAGTGGTTTATCACTTGAAAAAGTCAAATTTAAAATTATCAACTCTTAAATCTTATACTCATTATGTCAGAATTTTTTCATCAGGCAGCTAGTATTTTAGTCATTATCTTGCTTTGTATAGGAGCGTTTGGAATCCTTGTTTTAGGTATTGCCCTAATTTGTCATACTATTGGAAAAATAGTTTTAGGGCAACGTTTCGAAGACTGGTGGGATAGAACATTTTGGTTTTAATTATGAAAACAACCTTTATAATTTCTCTTTGCTTAGTAGCTATTTTAGTCAATATATCATCATTTGGATATGGCTATTATTTAGGAAGTTACGAGAAAAAACCACTCACACCAAAAGCAATTTTATTGCTCATTATTAATCTAATTATCAACAAAAAAGATGGAACTACTAAATCAAAAGGCAATAGAGCATCTTCTAAAAAAAATACTTCAAAAAGGACTAGAAGAAGCAAAGGCGAGGTACACAGGGGACGAATGGCAGCAGGTAAGAAAGCGTTTTTGGGTTTCTTTAGACGATAATAAAGAACAAACGCTCACTTTTGGATTTGTTACAGGAAGTAAAAAACACACTCAAATACAAGGGTATAGTATTGCAGAACTGAACGCAAAAATCAGCAAAGCAAATAAACCTATCAATTACGACCCTATTTGTGAAGTATGTGGAAAAGACGAGTATTATTGTCAAGTTTGGAATGAACGAGGAATACCAAATTGTATAGCTACAAAAGAGAACCAAAATAAACCTACTAACAATGAACAACACACAGATTAAAGTCATTGATAAGCGTTTTGATTTGGGTCATGTAGTTCAAAAAAAGTATTACATTTCTCATCAGGATACTATCAACAAAATAGTAACAGAATCTATCCGTTTCAATGCCACCAAAACACGCAAAAAAGAGAAATTACGGCTCAATGCTTTCAATACAGCAAAAGAAATTTACCGTAGTTTCATAAACTCGTACAATGATGGAGATTGTACATTTATAGTGGTTGATGATACAGGAAACGTGTATTTTGAAACCTCAAAATGGTTATTAAAACATCATTACACAGCCGTTTGTGATAGCGAAGTTACGGCAGCTAACCATTTAGAACGAATCCATCAAACAGCCAAGGACGGCTGCAAAGTCTTTTTACCAAATTGGTTAGTACCACCAAAAAAAGTACGATTTGATGCCAATATACGGCTCAAAATAAATACAGATATGTTTGTCTTCAAAACAAGAAGAGAACGTTTCAAAAGCTAAAATTTTCAATCACAAATCCAAAAAATCAAAAATTCTCTTTTTTAGAGCTGCTTTTTCTTTGCCTTTATTAAACAGCCTTTTTATGTTTTTTTCGACAATTTATAGCTAATTATTTAAGGCAATAGTTTAAAGCTACTTACGTAGTAAGTACCTTAACCATTTAAAGCTGATTTTTAAAGCATTTAAAGCAGTATTTATAGCTATAAAGGCAAAAAAAAGATTTTTTTGATTTTTTCTTTAAAAAAAAAGAAAAATGAACCAAATCAATTTAAACGCTACTGACAGCCCTCAATTTCGCATTGTCTTACTATTTTGGGGAGAATCTGATTTTATTGACACAGAAACTGGAGAATTAAAAAGTTCTCAAAAAGGCTATCGTATGTCCCCAAAGTGGGGCAAAACTTTGGTAGATATATTCCCATATTTTACAAAAGTCTTAGCAGGACAAACCCAAGAAAATTGGAAAAATAGAATCCCACGCAAATTAATGATTTATGAAGGTGAAACAGAAATTTTCAGACTTCCACAAGGAACTGGAGCAATTACAGACCGAAAAGGAAACGTACAACAACGATTAAAAAGCCTCAAAGAGTGGCGAGAATGTATTGAATTGTATGAGCGAACAAATGGTCGTCAATTCAGGACTTCGTTTAACCAAGAGCCTAAAAACGTACAAAAATCAGTACAAGTGTACAACTCTAAACCTCATGTAGCCTTTCAATCAAATATTGATGTTGAAGAACGTGAAAAAGACCAAGAGAGAGTACAAAAAATCAAAGTTTGGGAGAAAATCAAAACTCAATTTGATAAGGAAAATCTTAGTGTTGATGCAGATGATGAGAAACATATCAAAAGAGAACTTTTACTCAGAAATATTCAACATTTAGATTCATTTTTTGATGATGCAATGATTTATTTACGCAAAGCTCATGAGCGTTACCAAGTTGCAATCCGTGAAGCTGAACAAATTATAAAAGAAAAAAACATTGAAGCTGCAACGGTTTCGAAAGATAGATACCAAGAGTTTAAAAGTCCAATAGGTTTCCGTTCCACTCCAAAAGTAACGACAAATTCAAATCCTTCTTTGGATAACAAAAAAGCGCAAGCCGTACAGGAGCTATACGATTTATACAAAAATAAAAATCAAAAAGAACCTCCAAGCAGACGTGTATCAGTATGGCAACATGTCTTTACTAAATCCAATTCTGAAACTGAAATCAATAACCATTTAACAGAAATCAAACAAAGTATATGACTTTCAAAACATATAGCAAGCGCACAAAAAAATGGAAAATTGAAATTCCTATTTGTGATTTAATTGAGCTTCTAAATGAATTAAATATGCAACTCACACCCTATTTAATTCCCAATCATGCGAATACTCAAAATGTGGAAGAGTATCGAAAAGAAGCTACATTGATAGATTTGAGAAAGCAAATAATAAGAGCCGTTACGACACAGAAAAACTATTTGATTTTATTCAGATACGAAGCTATCACACTGGAAGAATTTGAATGTAATGCAAAATATTATCTCAATCAAATTACTTAAAAAATGAAACCACACAAGCAAAGAGTAATCAATCTCAAAATTGATTTTCTCTATAAAAAAATGAGTTCTTTAGCTTTAAAAACAGAACGTAAAAAAGTTAGAGAACTTCATTCAAAATGGAAGTATGTTAAAAACAGAACTTTCACTCCAGTAACTATTGGGCTTCAAATGAGCAAGCAAATTTTATCTAATCCTGATAATGTAGATAGAATAAATAATTTTATTTCTAGCTACAACATACCTCAACGATTTGAAAATTTTAATCCAAATGAATGTAGAGGTTTAGGAACGATAAAACGAAAGATTTGTATTCGCACTGATTCGCCTTTCGATACCATTCTCATTGCACCTGATGAACTTCTAAAACTAAATTTACAATCAAAACTACCTTAATTGATTATGGCTACTCAAAGAAAAAAAACCACAACCCCTAAAAAGGTAATAATCACAAAAACGAGTTCAGCAACCTCAAAAATTACTGAATTTCTATTACTTCTATTGACAATCTACATTGTTGCAGCAGTTTATGAAGCTGTTTTAAATCCGTTTTTATGGAGCTTTCCTATCCGTGATGCAGCAGGTATTTGGCTTTTAGTAGGCTTTTTTCTTCTCTTATTTTTTAAATGGAAATAACTAAAAACTCTAAAATCTATAAATCATGAATACTCAAGATAAAAACCCAAATCCTACTCCAAGCCAAGATCCACAGGAACAGGAGCAGCCGAAAAAAACAGCCGTTGCACCAAGTGAAGCTCACGACTTAGACAGATATACGGACACACTGGAAGAAACAGAGCAATACGGTTATTATTCCGAAGCTGAGAAATTATTAAAACCAATTCCTTACGCAAAACGAAATAGAAAAACGTACTTATTTGTAAATGGTTATGCTAGTTTGTATCATTTAGTTAGTTTTCTTTTAGGATTAGCAACCGTTTTTTTAGTTGCTAAAATGTTTATCACAACAGACAATTCATTTACCTTTTTCTTTTCCTTACTAATTGCTACTATTTTAGTTACTATTTTGGGAGGTTTGGAATTATTCAAATCAAATGCTAGTACAGATGTTTTCAAAGCAATAGCCAAAGAAGAAACACCCACCACAGGAGCGAAATTTGGAATGTTTGGAACATTCGTTTTATCTGTTATTATTTCAGCTATTGGAGGAGGTTTTTTGAGTATAGAATTAAATGATAAAACGGATTCTATTCAGAATAATAGCCAAATTGAAATGGATTCTTTGAAAAACTTGTACAGCTCACAAATTGCAGCTTACGACAGCTCTATTAATTCGGCTCAAAAAACGCTAGTGAGACATAAAACAGGGTGGAGAGCAAACAATGCAAGAGCCGATTTAGAGAAAGCAACAGCAGCCAAAAATGAAATTTTGGATAAGCTGGACGGAAAACTGACGACTTCTCAAAAAATTTCTGATGCTAAAATTTTGCTTGCAGATAAAGAAAATTTTGATTTATCCTTGTTAGTCGGTTTTATTGTTTTCTTTCTTGAATGCTTCTGTATTTTGGCTTATAGATACAAATTTATCTATTTAAGGAATTGCGAAAGAGAAGGCGTTAATTTCGGAATACTTCAAAAGAAAAACGCTTTAGACGATAGAAAGAACAATGATTTTGATATGAATGATATAACCGAATCAATCAAAGATTTATTCAAAAATTTATCTAATTCTATTCAGAATCAGGCAAATCAGACCTTTTCAGAACCGAATAAAGCCTATTCAAGACAAAGCGCAGGTTTTCAAACATACAGTTCTGAATATAAAACCGAATCAAAACGGAATCCAATAGGTTTTGATTACAACGCTCACGGTTCTAACGATGACCGTTTAAACGGTGACCGTTTAACGGTGACCGTGGGTAGTGAAAAAGAGCGAAAACGAAAATGTAAAAATTGCCAAAAAGAGTTTAATTATAAGCATTGGAATAAGCAATACTGTTCAGACGAATGTAGGATTTACTTTTGGGAGCAAACAACAGGTGCAAAACTAAAATTCAATAAAAAATAATCATCAATCCATTAATAAAACGCTTAGGATTGTATAATACTAAGCGTTTTTAACCTAATATTAAAAGAGACGAAATAGCTTTTTTAAAGTCAGTATTAAAAAAACTGCCATACTATAAGTTTCTGAAAATCACTGAGTGGACTCTTTGCGCTGAAATTTATATAGATGCAGAAGTAATGGGTTTAGATGTTTATTCCAATTTATTACACAAAATAAAAATTACAATAGCTCAATATTTTAGTTTTCCAGTAGTTTATGAAAAAAACTCTATTCAGACCTCCAGAAGATTTAAAAAATAATTATTAATCCATTAAAACCGTATCATTCCCAAATGATACGGTTTTTTGTGCCTTTTACTCAAATCAGATATACAAATATATACTTATATATAAAAAGCTCATATTAGAGTATCCCTATGTAGGTGATAAAGTTGCAAAAGAAGTTTCTCAAAACGCCTTAGATTTCTTTTGTAAGAAGTTTTTTAAAGAAAAGGGGATAATTTACTCCTACTCTTTACTTCATTGGTCTGGAGATGATTTTTACATACATGCTACTCTGTATTTTGACAAAGAAGATACTATTGAATGTCGTTTTGATAATGTACTTGGATTTGAATTTGAGAAAATACGTTTCATAATAGCACAAGTTATGAGCTTTAAAAATAAGCAAGTCCTTTTTGATGGACGAACTACACCGATTGCTTACATAGAAGACCTATACAAACAAAGTAAAATTTCTTCAGAACAATAGAATACGCTAAAAAAAGTCTTCAGTACCAAAAATACTGAAGACTTTTTTAGTTTTTTATTTATTTTAATTGTAGTTTGTCTGTATTTTATCTGTTTCTTGTCTGTTCCTTATCTATTTTTATCTGTTTCTTGTCTGTTCCTTATCTATTTTTATCTGTTTCTTGTCTGTTCCTTATCTATTTTTATCTGTTTCTTATCTATAAAAAAAACTATGAAAGACCTACTTATCTTAATTTTAGCTTTCTCAACGGCTATTTTATCCTATTTATTGATAGAGAAAAAAAACAACACTTCTTCAGAAGAAGAATCTAAAACCTATCAAATAGACTATTATGCGAACTCCAATACTCCTTATCAAATAGATTACTTCTTGAAAAATGATAATATAGAAGACTCTGTTCTCTTTATCAATGGTGGTTACTATGACGTAATAGATGATGGTCTTACCCTAGAAAATCCTCCTACTGGAGTTTATGAATTGGGAACTATTGAGGATTATCTTCCTAGAACTAAAATCTTTGAAATTACAAAAGAAGATAAAGTAAAGAGAATCAATTTTTATAATTCTTACTAGAAAACCTAAGTAAGAAGATATTACAAACTTGATGAGTCAGCAACAAAAAAGAGGGTGTCCGAAAAGTCCAAAAACGTAAAAAAAATCTTTGTTTTTGAGCAAATTTCAAGCATTTTTTTAATAAAAAAATACTTTTCGGACACCCTCTTTTTTTTGATGTCTAAATAATTTTATCAATGTCCTTCATTAGTCTATCTATTTCAGATAAAGCAACAATGATTTTTTGATAGTGATTGATGTCCTCTTAATTTTCTATCTATTCTGTACTTGAGTCATTTTTAATAACGTCAATCCACATTTTGAAAAACTCTATAACTCTGTTTAAATTTGTAGATGATTCAGTTAGGCTTATTTGTGCAGATTGATGAGCAGCATTATTACGTAAATCTCTTATTTTACCTACCAAATTACTGTCTTTAAATTTATTTTTACTAACTTCTAGCTTAGTCAAATCAATTATACTGCTAAAATTGCTATAATACGCATCATCCATCTTGACTCTTGTATTTGGTGCTGCTAAAGAATATAATAAATGTTGAGCGTGAGAGCTACTCATTTTTTGAAGCCGAAAACATTTTGTACTTGTAAATAGCCAACTTTCCTCTGATTTAAGGCGATTGAGTCTATTTTCAGTAAAATTAACGGTAAATATATTTTTACATGCTGTTATAATAACATTTTCTACAGCTTTTCCTAGTTGCATTACAGTAGGAGAAAAATCATGGGAAGAATCATTAGCTAAATTATTATGTAAGAATAATCCACTGGTTAGAAGCCCTACAACCTCAGGAGATAATTTACTAGATACATCAGATACTTCTAGTTCACTATTTAATAGTGATATGTAATTAGAATAATCTTGACCTACTAAATATCTATCTATTTTTTGATGAATAATTTCTTGTTTTTGATAAATGGCTTCCTCATCTGTTTCACGCCCAATATCTACTAATTTTCTAGCTTTCTCAAATAGTTCTATAAAATTTTCTCTTCGTTTATTTAACAATGATAAGTGTAAATTATAACCTTGAGGATAATACTCACTATCATATATTATGCTGTAATCTATATAGCCATCATCTCCTACGGATACAGATGTAACTTGTGGTTTTGAGCTGTCAGAAATCTGAAAATAATTAATACTTAGTTGTTTACTTAGTTTTTTAGCATTTAATTTTTCTTCTGCAATCAAATTTTGAAAGCGACTAAGCATATATTCATTATGAGTTTCCACTATGAAGTTTATTTTGAATTTCTCATTAGCATCTTTCAATATATCTGCGATTGTAGTTTGCAAGCGAGGGTGTAAGTTTGTTTCTGGCTCTTCAATACACAAAATACTATTCTTGTTAGATAAGCTAATTTTCATTAGTAATACAATAATTTGTAAAGTACCAGTGCTTATTTTATTCAGAGTAAACAATTTTGTGTCATCTATTCCCTCGTTTTTGAATTTATAAAAAATTAATGCTTTAATTTCTAAATCAATTAAATGAGTTTTATTTTCTTTTATTTCGCTGAGTTGTAGTCCCTTTGATACTATTTTTCCTAATTTTAGTTTTTCTAACCACTTGTTCACAAAATTTTTACGTTCCAATTCCACATAAAAAAACTGCTCACTTAATTTGTTTAACGTTCCATTATTTGAGCCATCAATGTATGGAGATATTGTATTAAAGCGAATAGCAGATAAATATGAAATATTATTAAGTAACTCAATTAAATCTAAAAACCCTTTTTCTAAAGATAGTCTAATAACATCTAATAGATACTTAAATTTTTGAGAAAAAAGAGGGACATCTTTATTTTCCTTTAAAAAATTTAAAGATTTAACATCCTCATCAATAACATTACCATATTCATCATATTCTGTAGGTATTATTTCTTGCCCACTCATTTCAGCTTCACTACTTAAAACCTCTAGCACTGATATAAAATTAAAGATAGGAACTATTGCATGAGAGTACCTTCTTTGATTCCATTCAAAATCATAAAAATCTCTACCTCTTTCTCCTAAAAAAATATTAAGTTTTTTTAGAATGTTTGTTTTTGTGCTTGAAATTGAAATCCAATGTTTATCTATTTCATCATCTTTGCTAGATTGAAGGAATTTGCCCTTCTCCCATACATTTTTTAATGCCTCTTTTGTTCTTTTTAAATCTTCTTCTACAAGTATTAAAGCACTTTTGTCTGCTTTTTCTCTTTCAGTATTAGGCTGCATAAAAGCAAATCTATTTTTATTTTCATCTTGTTGTTTCGGTAAAAAAACATTATCTAAATAATTTACAACTTCCTCAAAGTTAATGTTACAATCAGAATTTTGCATTCTAATAATAGAAATATCATTATTTTTAAAATCTAGTACTATTAGTTTTCCCTTGTTATTGTATTGTAACTCTAATATTGTTGCTCCTAAAACAAAAAAAGGTAATTTAAACGTGATTATATCTTCAGTATTTATGTTTTTTATACTTGCAAGTTTAGTACCTTCAAAATTTAGATTAATACCATCTCGTTTATAAATATCTAAGCTATTTTGTAAAAGCTCCAAAATTCTAAGTACAGAACTTTTTCCTGTATTATTTGCACCTAAAAAGATATTTATATCATTAAACTGGAATTGTGTTTTCTTAAAGTCTAATATGCCGTCGATATACAGATAGTTAAATTGCATAATTTTATTTATGATGGAGAAGTAAAAATTAATCTAAGATTTTATTACAGCCTATCTGTTTCAGATAAAGCAATGATAATTTTTTGATACTGATTTAGTAGAGAAAGTTACTCAAAATCTACCTTTGGTAATTCCTTCACAATCGCTACGGTTTGAAGACTTACATTGATGATACTCAAAAGCAACTCTAAAATATATTTTTCATTTCCTGTTTCTGCTGACCAGTCATTTGGATTATTGACGATGCCACTATCTTTGTGTGTTTTTACTTGATAGCGTTCCATAATCCATTCAATCGCACTTTTTCCATTTACTACATAGTCGTAGGCTTCCAAAGGAATATTTTCAATCGTAATTTGAGAGTTATAAATAATGGTATCTTTCCTGTCTTTTTTAAGAAAACGCATCTTTTTGACTTTGTAATTCACTTCTTTCAATTTTCCATCTTCTGTATTTGTTAATACATCTTCTATTGGAATACGATTTACCAATACAAAAGCACCACTATTTCCGACTTTGTAATCTTCATAATTCAGATGCAGCTCTGCTAATTCTCGTCCTGCTTTACTGAATTTCCAAAAATCTCTCACATCTTCTACCAAAGGCAAACGAGGAAGCATTTTTTTCAAATCATTAGCAAACATTTCTCTATATGAAGGAGAATGTAAAAAACCATAGACGTAATAAAAAATATCTTCTTTAGTTACGTTTTTGCCGTACTGTTTTTTTGCTCTCTCAAAAATAAAATTACTCACACCATCACGACGTATATATTTATTACTATCATCATCAAACATTCCCTTTTGGATATATTGATTTTCTTCATAGTAATAAAGGGGGAAGCATTGAGTATCTCCGTTAAAATGAATATCTACAATATGGTTTGATATTAATAAAGCCAAGCCATCATTTGCACTAGCAGAAACACAAATAATTATATTACGACTATCTTTATTAGGAAATAAATTGGTTAATTGATAACGACTAGCATTCAAATCATTACCAAAGTATGTATTAGTTTTCAAAAACGGACGATATAAAGCTAATCTATATTCATTCTCTTCTTCTACTATTTTTTTATTTCGTTTTAATTTTTTCATCCAATCTCCTGACCAATTTGCTTTTTTGGAATTGAATGCAGGAGTTTTTTTTGTGTTTGAATTTATTAATTCTAATTGTTCATTAAAATGTTCTATTGTTATTTTAACATTAGATTTTAATGAATTATTTGAAAAATTGTAAACCCAAGCATCACGTTTTGAAGTAGTTCCTAAAGAAACTGTAAGAAAAAATGATTGTGCTTTAATATTATACTTTTTCTTTGGAGCTAAGGGAATAAAATTATCAAATGCTTCATTTCGCTGATTTATCCAATCCCCATATTCATTTGGTTTAATTATCTTAAACTTCATTTCTTTATTCCCAAATGATTTGAATTTTTTGATAATTCCTAATTTTTCATCTTGACTTAAATAATCTCCAATATCATGATAGTAAATAGTTGCTTTTTCGGTTTGGATAGCAGGATTTTTTACTAAAAGAGTAATAGAAACAGGAGTTCTTGAGCCAGAACCAAATATTTTCCCCCCTTCTTTTCTACTCAACTCTCCACTTGTACGTTGATTTCCTCTCAAATTGAATACATAAATAGAAGTAAATTCATTTACTATTGAATTTCTAAAACCGTCTGTACTATTTCCATCAAGCCACGAACCATTCGAAACAAAACTAATTATTCCTCCTGTTTTGTCTAATCTATCACTACTCCAGCGAAAGGCTTTTATGTAAGAGTCGTATAAAGATTTGTTGGAACTTGCAGAAGATAAATTGACGTATGTATTTGCAATTCTGCTATCTAGTTTTGGATAATCTTGATTTTGAGCATTGTCATTAGCTGATTTTTGTCCTACGGAATAGGGAGGGTTTCCCATAATTATACGCAATGGAGCTTTTTGTTGGTCTTTGACACGTTTTGAGTTTTGAGGAAATATATCAGAAAATAACTGCTCACTATTTTGTGTTTCTCCTAATTGAAAGGTGTCAGTTAAACATATCCCTTCAAAGGTTTGGTACTCATTTTCTGTATTCTCTTCTTCATTTTGCTTTTTTTGTAAATCGTGAAAGGCATTTTCAATATTTACAGCAGCAATATAATAAGCCAGTAAAACGATTTCGTTACAATGAATTTCCTTTGTGTATTTTCTTAGTAAATCTTCTTTTTTGATAAGATTACTTTGCAAAAGGCGAGTAATAAATGTTCCTGTTCCTGTAAAAGGGTCAAGAATATGTATATTTTCATCAGAAATATTTCTATCAAATTCTTTTTTTAGAATGGCATCTACCGAATGAATAATAAAATCTACTACTTCCACAGGACTATATACAATACCGAGTTTCTCAACTAGCTTAGGAAAAGCAGTTTTGAAAAACTTATCATAGAGTTCGATAATAATGCGTTGTTTTCCTTCTGCGTTGTCTATTCCAGAGGCACGTAATTTGACAGAATCATAGAATTTTTCTAGCTTCTCTACATCTTTTTCAAGAGCTTCTCCTTCCAAAACATCTAGCATTTTTTGCATAGATTTACTAATTGGATTATTTTCTACAAACGAATATCCTTCAAAAAGAGCATCAAAAACAGGTTTTGTAATGATATGTTGCGATAACATTTCAATAGCTTCTATTTCTACAATAGAAGGATTAATATTTTGGTGCAATCCTTCTAAAAACTTACCAAAGGCTTCATTATGTTTTGGATTATCTTTTATCAGTTTTGTAATTCGTTCTTGTTGTCTTTGAGCAATTTGAGCAACTTCTTTTGCCCATTGTTCCCAATATCTTCTATCTCCTACTTTATCCACCATTCTTGCAAAAACAATTTTTTGCAGGTTTTCAAAATGGATATTTAATTGTGTTGCTTTATCTCTTTCACTACTTCCATCGCCTTCGTTTCCATAGACAGGATTTCCTTCACTATCAAACGAAATTTCGGGTCTTCCAACAAGAATTTGATCTGGACGGTTTTTATTAAGTTCTATTTTATTTACAATGGCATCAAAACGGTCATCGTGCGCTCTAAGTGCATTCAAGACTGTCCAAACTACTTGATAATTTTTATTATCATCTAAGGCTTGACTTGCTTCTAAATTAGAAGGCACTACAACAGGAATGATAATATAACCGTACTTTTTATTAGGCGATTTTCGCATCACTCTACCTACCGACTGTACTACATCTACTTGTGAATTACGAGCTGAAAGAAACAAAACAGCATCAAGAGAAGGCACATCAACACCTTCACTCAAACAGCGTACATTAGTCAAAACTCGGCACTCCTTTTCACTTGGTTCGTCTTTTAGCCACGCTAACAAATCGTTTCTTTCTGTCGCATTCATTGAGCCGTCAATATGTTTGGAGGCTACAAGCTGCGTAATATCTTGTTGTTTTTGAGGTAATTCAGATACATAAGTTTCAGAAGCCGTATTAAAATTGCTCGTTACTGTTTTAGAAACTTTGATATTCTGACAAAATGCTACTGCTCTTCGCATTGGGTCAGGGTCAGTTTTTTTCAAAATCCCTTCATCTCCTAAAAGTTGTTTTGAAAGTGCATTGATACAACCAATAAGTTTTGAAGCATCATCAGTATTAATTTCACTTTCTCTATCAGCTATCATTTTTTGTACTGCTGGAGGAACATTGTCTTCACTCAAAGTAAGAATAAGCACCTTATAATCAGCTAATAAGCCTTTTTCAACAGCTTGTCCAAAACCAATTCTATATATTTCATTTCCGTAAATTTTCTCATCGTCCATTGAACACAAAATAGCTTCTGCTTGTGCTGCCTTACTTTTGCTAGTGTCATCATAAAGACGTGGAGTAGCCGTCATGTAAAGTCTTTTCTTAGAATTAATCAATTCGTTATTATGGACTTTTGTAAATGCCGATTCGTCTTCATTGGCTAATGAAATACCTGTTGTTCTATGCGCTTCATCACAGATTATTAAATCAAATTGAGCATACTTTGAATTTATTTTTTCTAATTCTCTTTGTGTTTTGATAATTACGTCAATAGACTGGTAGGTAGAAAAAACAACTTTTAAGCCTTTGTTTTTACTCTTTTCAAAAGATTGAAACTGTTTTATAATATCTTTTACATCGGTAGAAGCAGGTAAAGCTAAATCAAGTACCGAAGCTGTATCAATTTCATCTAACTGTTTTCTTTTTTTAGTAATTTTTGGGTCAGAACAAATACAAATTGCATCTATAGGTTCAAAAGCATCAGCATACCATTCATTTAAAGTCTGTCCTAAAAGTGCAATAGAAGGGACAAGAAACAAAATTAGTCCCTCGCCTTCTGTTTGATTTTCAGCAATACGAAGAGAGGTAAATGTTTTTCCAGTTCCACACGCCATAATTAGCTTTCCTCTATCTTCTGTTAGAAAGCGTTCTTCTGTGTTTTTTAAGGCTTCTGTTTGATGTGGTCGTAATGTTTTTTTGTCTGTTCGTGCTACTTCTCCTGTAATTCCTTTGTCTAATTTCTCCCAGTCTAAAGGCGCATCTATAAGGTCAAAAAGATTAATTCTTGAAACAGGAGGGTTTTGGTTTTTTATGGCTTCTTCGGCATTTCCTCCCCATTTATTAGTAGTAGAAATCCAAAGGCGATGCGAAAAAGATTGAGTTTTGAGGTCAGCATCTTTAAAAGTACGACTAGAAGTAGATAAAAATGAATCTACTGAAGGTTTATCAATGATTGAGGTTTCTTGATAACATTTACATTGAATTGCCCAATAATCCCCTTCATTGGTAAGAGCTACCAAATCTATTCCTGTATCTTTTCCACCTAAATCATTTTTACCTACAAACTCTTCCCACAACCAAACATTTTGAAATTTGAAGGCATATTTTGGGTCTGTAAGTAGATAGGCTTTCATCAAGCGTTCAAATCTATCTCCTTTATCTCTTTCTGAAAAGGAAATTTTACGATATTTTTCTAGTACGGAAATAAAGGAGTTTTTCATTTTAATATGCTTTTTTTGTAAATAGTGAGTAAATATATACATAAAAAAAATACCTTCAAAAGACTATAATTTCTTTTGAAGGTTAAAAGCATATTATTGAATGGTTCACAAATATAGCTTTATATTACACCTATTTTCTTTTTTTGTGTCCTAAAAAGCTAGTTTTGAAAAAACAATGAGAAAAAATGCCTATCCTCAAAAAAAAGAATAGGCGTTTTTTTTATGTCTAATATTCCACAGGCACACCGTCCAGAAGTTCCCTAATTACCCTCAAATCCCTAGAAAAGAAAGTTGTTTTGTTATCATAATCTATTTTGTGTAGAATATCTTTTAACCATCTTTTTAGGGTCTTGTAGGTTATATTATAAAAATTCTTCAGCTCCCCTTTGGTCATTGGACGATTTACTGGTAAAGTCCCTTCTAAATTCATTCTTTTAAAATTATTGTGTGGACACTTATTAGTGTGCGATGCGATGGGGTTATTTGCAGCAGCAGCACTATCCATAATTGTAGAGTTTAAGTAAGTAAAGTAAAATTGATATATAACATTTGTATTATTTACAGTTGCAATTTACAAATAATCAGCCATTTACTAAAAAAATGGAGTGGGAATTTGTGTCCATTTGTGGGAATTTGTAGGAATATGTAGAGACTTTTATCCAAATGTGTCCATTCGTGGGAAGTGTACTTGCTCACTCTCGTAAGTTTGTAACATAGATTAAGCGCAAAAAACGATTTAATTCATTATTCACTTAACTCTTTTTACAACGATGAGAATTTTTCAATTCCTCTGTTTTATGTTCCTTTTTAGTGTAGGTATCAACCTAGATACTTTTGCAGAAAATACGGACACTTCTGACCAAAAAACTACAACTGTACTTGTTGTTGGTCATCAATCTACTATTGATTTTTCTATGGCATTAGCGATGCAAGTTGCTTTAGAACATAGAGGGATAGAAGTAGTTGTTGCTCCTTCAAAACAAGAATCCAGTTATAGTCCCTACATTTTATCTGATGATCACTTTGTTACACCAACAATACAAACAGATATAAATAGGTCAGATTCTAATTTTCTTACTACTTCTTATTTACTACAAACT
>JAHDBD010000062.1:2431-10073 GCA_020630575.1 Bernardetia sp. | reverse complement strand
ACCTGTCACGTCTGCCAATTTCGTCAATTCAGCATTTTGTAGCGATAGAGAGATTAAGCCAAAACTACCAAAACAACGCATACTAAGCCGTAAGCGTATTTTTTAGTTTGGAATAAGTATGGTTCTTTAAAATCAACTATTGAATCAAAAATTAAACAGGACGGTTTAGGCTTTAAATGGTAAAAGTAAAAAATCTTATTTACGCTATGTAAATAAGATTTTTTTGTATATTTCTACTTCCCTCGTGTTTTTTATAGAATCTTTTTAGATTTGTAACTGTATAACATCAAATACAAATACACGGCTGGAAGCCGAATACATATTCCTCACTTGCTAGGAAGCAAGCGAGAGCAGTGCCGTTTTAGACACCCGAGCTAGAGCTGGAGACTATCATTTCAAATGAGAAATTCTGCTGATGTAACAAAATATAAATCAGCTTTAAATACTGAAACTGGAAAATGGGTAAAAGAAAAACAAGAATTATTTGTTTCTTCTGCAGGTGCAGGAGCATTAGGTAGTGGAATTATGTTGAGCAAAGAAACAAACCAAAAAACAGGTCTTGTTAAATGGAAAAATAAATACTCATTTGGTTTTTTTAGTTATGAATCTGAATCTAGCAATTGGTGGGGGTTTAAAAACTATAAATCTAAAATTGTTATTAGTGGGTCTTTTGGAGGTTCACTGATTAGAGGTAAAAAAATAAAAGCTACTGGTGGTGTTTGGGTTATTAAATGATAAAAATATAATACAATGGATTCATTCATAGAAAATTTCTTTATAAATAGTGTTTATTCTTTTGTTATTAGTTTCATTATAGTTGTAATAATGCTAACGTTTATCTTAATATCTATAATAAGACGAAATGGTTGGAAATGGCTAGTCGATCAAATTAAGGAGATAAAAAAAGATATGGAAGATTCTTCTAACAAAAAACCTATTCATACAGAGTCTTTAAAAGAAAAGTGGGAAGCTAATAATAAAAAAACTGAGAAGTAATTCAGCCCCCTAGCTGTGCCTCGGCTGCCGAAAAACAAATAAAAAAGTAGCTCTAGCTCGCTTCCAAGCGAGTTAGGACTATGTATTCGGCATCCTGCCGTTGGTTTTTGTGTTTTTTACAGAGAAAAAAGGTTTCAAACAAAAAAACAGAATCCCAGCTCTAGCTCGGCTGTCTAAAAACGGCTTCCAGCCCCCAGCCCTAGCTCGGGTGTCTAACAACGGCTCTCGCTCGCATCTTGCGAGTGAGTAGCTATGTATTCGGCATCTTGCCGTGGTTTTCGTATTTGGTGTTACATAAGATGTAAAGAAGTGCTTATGTTAGTTGCAGCTTTATATTTTTTACTGCTAATTTATTAGATTTGTGATGGTTGTTGTAAAACAGCTAAATACACAGCAGAGATGCCGAATACATAGTAATCACTTGCTAGGAAGTAAGTGAGGGCAATCTTATTTTCACTAAAAAATATGTCAGAATATAGAAAAACGTATGAAGGTGGATTATTTTTTATTACGCTTACTGTTGTGGGGTGGATTGATGTTTTTACTCGTAAAGAATATGCTGATATAATTGTAGAAAATTTAGAGTTTTATCAGAAGGAAAAAGATTTAGCTATTTTTGCTTATGTGATTATGCCTAGTCATATTCATTTGATAGTTCGTCGAAACCCCAGCCCTCGCTCGGGTCATCCGAGTGAGTAGCTATTTGGAAGCCTCTGGCTGGCGTTCTAAAGTGATGAGGCAAGTGGTTGTAGTTGCTGTTCTTTGCAGTAGTGTATTTTTTCTATAGTAGAGTAGCGAAATACAAATACAGGGCAGGGATGCCGAATACATAATACTCACTTGCTAAGAAGCAAGCAAGATTTTTTATAGAATCTCCTTAGATTTGTAACTGTATAACATCAAATACAAATACACGGCTGAAAGCCGAATACATATTCCTCACTTGCTAGGAAGCAAGCGAGAGCAATCTTGTGAGGGGCAGCAGTGGAGTTGCAGCGCAATGAAATGTAAAAAGCACTTTTTTCTTTTTTTTGCATACAACACAAAATGGAAAATTGCTTTATTGATTTAGAATTTTTTGAGCCAACTCTTTTGCCTTAACTATGTTTTTATCCAAATCTTCATCTACAAAAACTCCTAAGGTAAGAACTTTGTCTCCTGCTAAAACCATTAGATTTCCTCCTCCAATTGGACTCCAGTAAGCAGCATCTCCTACTCCTTCCACTGTTACGTATTCAGCGTTGTTTACTTTGTCTAGCATTTTTTTAGTAAAAGCTTTGGCTGCATCGTCTCCAATGACTTTTTTTTGCTTGTCTGTCAGTTTTTTATTGGCTTCTTCGACGGTCTTTTCTGCAATGGCATCTTGCTGTTGTTTAGACATTTTCTTAGGCATAAATCTTTCAGGCGTTGCTCCGTTGGCTTTAGAAATCATAAGGTCAACAGTAAATGTAGGTCTGAACTTTGTTATTTCTTTCAATGGAGCTTTCTTCATCTGCTCGTCTATTTCAGCACGGTTGGGTCTGTCCCATTCATAAATACAGCCGTAAGCATCACTTTTTTCGACTTCTGCTTGAGGATTCATTACCTCCTTTACCATTGCCATTGTCAAGACTTCGCAAGGTTTGTCTTCTGTCAGAAATTCGTAAGCACCAGCATCTTTGAGTGTTTTTTCTACCATTGCTTCGGCTTGCTCTTCAGCAGAACTATTTTCTGTATCAGTTGTAGAAGTTCCTTCATTTTTTTTTCCTCCACAGGCAAAAACAAAAAGGCTAATAAGTGCAATTAGGAAAGTTGTTGTAATTCGTTTCATAATTTGAATAAATTTTTAAATATAAAGTAGTTGATTTGCTTCACTCTACCATTTCTAAATTATATAAATAGCGAGAGATTTTATATGATTCTTATGATTTAGGTATTGTATCTATCATAAAAATCCTGTTTATCATAATAATCATTTACTAATCAAGTCTTACTAAAAATAGTAGATTTGCTTACTATTATTTACAACTAAATCATAAAAAATAGCTCATAAAGCAAAAAAAATCTTGGTTCTTCCGACAATTTATCGATAATTTTATAATTTAGCTTTTCCATGCTGTTCCTCGCAGATTGCTCTCGCTTGCTTCTTAGCAAGTGAGTATTATGTATTCGGCATCCCTGCCGTGTATTTGTATTTTGCTGTTCTACAACAACAATTACAAATCGATAAATTAGAAACAAAAGATAGTAAAAAACATAAATTTATGTACAAATCTGTGCCTTTTTAACCACAAATACAAATACACTATAGAAAATAATTTGGCATACTAGCCATAAATTAGGATTCTCTATACTAATTATTTCTTTTATCCTTTTTCTTTGTTCAGCCGTATAAAACTTGTGAGCCGTTGATTTGCTTTCTTTTAGTGTTTTAAAGTCTTGCATTACATTAGTATCTACATAGTCAAGTTCTTTCAAATCAGATAACATAAGGCGAAGAGTTGCGCCATAAGCGTTCCTAGTCGTGTTACTTACCTTTTTTATTTGTATATGAGATTGTTGTAAAGTACGAATAGTAAGAGCTTCATAATTTTCCTTTAGGAATTGACAAAATGTATTTATATGACTTCTGTAACTACTTGCTGAAGGAGAACGTAAACGTGTTTTTGCATTCTCAAAGGCAAATTGAAGGGCATTTATAGCTGTTTCATTTTGTTTTTTTGCTTCTTTTTCTGCAACGAGTAGTTCAAGACTTGAAGGCACATGATAATTACCTTCTTCTAAGTCTATATTTATCTGTTTGGCTAATTCTTCATTAGCATCTTTGTAGGTTCTCTTTCTGACTAGCTTTTTCTTTTCATTGTCCCACGTATGAAGTTCTATATATGGTTTTTTACCATTTACGAACCGTGCAGCCTTATAGGGAAACTTTTTATTTTCGCTTTTTTCCATTCCTAATTTCTTGTAATAATCAAAGGCTATTGAAAATGTACATGTGGCGATAATTTCTAATAAATGGCTATTTTTTGGCGACAAATACATAAAAACACCCTTCAATATATAGTGAAGGGTGTTTTGTAGCGATAGAGAGATTCGAACTCTCAAAACTTAGTTTCTAAAACTAATACGTATGCCAGTTCCGTCATATCGCTAATTGAAAAGTATAGCAGGCAAGATTCGAACTTGCGACCTCTCCTGTCCAAGAGGAGTAAACAACCACCGTTATCCTGCTATATATGAGCGAAATGAGAATTTCGAAATCTCAACCCTCAGTTTGGAAAACTGATGCTCTGCCTTTGAGCTAATTTCGCTTTTTTGAAATAGATGCGAGTGTTGGATTCGAACCAACGTATGTCGCATGACCCCAGCTTATGAGACTGGTGAGAAACCACTTCTCGAACTCGCATTATAATTTGTGGAAAAGATTGGACTCGAACCAATGACCAACAGATTTTCAGTCTGTCACTCTACCATCTGAGTTACTTCTCCATTTTGTGGGAACGCTAGGAGTCGAACCTAGAAAGTCGCAAGACTCCAGATTTACAGTCTGGTGCAGATTGCCATATCTACAAAGTTCCCTTTTGTTAGGCTAATAGGACTCGAACCTATGACTTTTTCAGTATCAGTGAAATACTCTAACCAACTGAGCTATAGCCTAATTTTCAGTATCAACCCTAGTTGAGTTTGGAAAGTTCCATTATCTTTTCCAAAAATAATCATCCACTCCTATTGCGATAGCTTTTGCAATAGTTTTTCTTCCAACTTCACTTTTTAAATACGCCAAATCACTACGATTAGTCATAAATGCACACTCAATCGTTACGGTTGGACAAATAGTATCTCTGACCATTTGATAATTCCAACCAATAGCTTTTCCTCTATTAAAACTCCAAACTCGGTCTGGTAGCCCTGTTCGTTTTACCATTTGTTCGTGTATAGCAATAGCCAGTTTTTTACCTTTTTTGCTATATTTAATTATCTCTTTCCCATCTTTATCCTTTGTTTTTACCTCCCAATAAAAGGATGCTGTACCACTTGCGCTTGTGAATTCTATTTTATTCTTATCAATTTGATGAGCGTTACAATGAACGTCAAGACAAACTACATTCTTGTGTTCTGACATAGCTTTTTGAGCAATTCTATTTACATGACCAACTACTATATTCAATGCCTTAAATGGATTTGGATCTTCATAATCATAAGGATTAGCAATGATACATTCATACCCTAAACTTTCTAACATTGGGATTAATTCGCTAGTAATCCATTTGTTGAGTTGGTATTCTTTGATAATTGTTCTATCATCTTGCATAGGAGTTTCTTTGCCTGAAGTATTCAAGCCATGTCCATTCCTAATAACGATAACATTGTTTTTATTGGGATGCTCTTTTGGTTTTTCCTCTTCTTCTATTAGTTCAATCGGTTCTTTATCAGGTGTTTCTGTTACTTGTTCTTCTGTACTTTCCTTTTCTTCTTCTATCGGTTTTTGATTTTCTACTTCTTTATTTTTTACTAAAGAAGGAAATATCATTTTTATCAAATCGCTTATCCACTTTATCATATCTTTAAAATTTAGGTCTGTTTTTTACAAAATCTTCAATAAATCGCTATTATTTTAAATAATTTACAAAAATAATTAATTTTTATTGTGAAATTTGTAAAATAATTCAAATATTTTTATCATTTTTACAATTACATAGTAAAAACGTTAAGAATTTCATAATCAATCATTTAATTTATTACAAAGATGGCAGAGCAAAAAATACAAAACGAAAGTATAGAAGAATTGAAAGATGTAGTTTCTTTCTTGTGCGACACAGGTGAAGCTGTGGCTAGAATTCGAGAAGATGGCAAGACAGAAAAAGAAGAAGTAACCAAAGAAGGTTTTGGTCTTCTTATGAAATCCACAAAGTTAGTCGGTGTTCCACAAGCGATTGAGCAGCGAAAACTTTTAACAAATCCTGCAAAACGTCAAGAGCTGGTCGACTTCTTCAAAAAAGATTTTGACATCGAAAATGACGAAGTAGAAGAATTTGTAGAAGAAGCCTTAGAAGCCCTTGACAAACTAGTTAGTGTTGGTCAGAAGGGAATGAATTTGAGAAAGAAGAAAGCAGCATAATCAAAAAAAGGAAAAGATAATTTTAAGTAAAAACAGAAGATGTTTCTAGGACTGGATAAACTATTTTCTTGGGCAAAAGGAGTTAAAGCGAAAGGCAATGACGAGTATAAACACGAACCAAACTCAGACGAAAATAAAATAACTTCTTTCAAGTATCCAATAAGTGGCGGTGCTAGAGGCTCTTCTGTTTCTGCTAAAAATTCATTGATAGGAAAAGATAAAGAAAGAGAAATATTTCCAGAGTTTTCTTTAGAGTGGATTAGTATTTTACGCCACTATTCTGTTTTTGATAGAAATGTAGGGCGAGCTGTAAATAATAGTGTTGCTTTAGCTCAAACGTCTTATGAGATTGAGCTTCCTGATAATCTATCTAAAAGAGATAGAAAAAGAATCATGGAAACGATTCGCATTTTTGAGAAGGATTCAAAGATAGACTCCTTTACAAGAAATGCTCTTCGTACAGTAACCTATTCAGGTGGACTTGCTGTTGATGCGATTTTACTTCTCAATCCGTATCCAAGTGCTGTTAAGCGTTTAGCGATTATGGATATTGCAAATATTCGTTTCAATTATAATTCAGAAAAAGACGAGTTTATTGCCAAACAGGTCAATGTAAACGTAGTCGGTAAGTCTGAAATTATTCTTCGCAAAGAAACATTCTTTTACGAATGTGTCAATCAGTTAGAAGAAAATCCGTATCCAGTTCCTGCGCTCTTGGCAGCCATGGAAGATATAGCCACTCAAAAGGAGATGCTAGATAATTTTAAAATTATCATTAAAAAATTGGGAATGATGGGCTTCTTGGAAGTTCTCATCAATGCACCAGAGCAAAATCAAGGAGAGAGTAATGAGGCTTACTACAGCCGATGTGAAACTTATATAGTTGAAGCAAGTAAGGAAGTTGAAAAAGGGCTTTCGAATGGATATGCAATAGGTTTTGAAGGAGGTGCAAGTTTCAAAATGAATGCGACCAATATAAATTTCGGAGGAGCAGAAAAAGCCTTTGAAATTATCAATCGCCTTTTGAATAATGGATTGAATACCGATGGTGTTTTTATGAATCAAAATAATAATACCTCTGAAACCTTCGCACGAGTATTATTACAAGTTTTGATTGGTAACATTGATAGTGTTCAGAAAACAGTTGCTTCTGTTTTGAGTGGTGTTTTTCTACTTCATTTGAAGTTACAAGGTTTTACCAAATTAGATTGGATAAATGTTGTTTTTGAAAAACCTTTAATTGGCGATTCTCTCAAAGAAGCGCAAACTGAATCTGTTAATATTGCCAACGCAAGAGCGAAAGAAGATGCTGGGTATATTAGCAATGATGCAGCAGCTCAAGAACTTGGTCATGAAAGTGCAACAGGAACTAAAAAAGAAGAAAGTAAAGCAGCTCCAAAAGTAGTAGTTGAACCAGATAACAATACCAATCCTGACAAAGAAACAAATGTCGGATTAGAAAATAAAAGCAAAAAAAAAGTAAACTTTGAAGTACAAGAGACAGATTTTAAAGATGATTACCTGACCAAAAATGCAGATAATTATTAC
>JAHDBD010000062.1:0-2331 GCA_020630575.1 Bernardetia sp. | reverse complement strand
ACAAGAGACAGATTTTAAAGATGATTACCTGACCAAAAATGCAGATAATTATTACAAAATTGTAAGTAAAAAATATAAATCAGCTTCTAAAAAAGTAATTGAATTAGTAGCTGATACGATAAAAGACTTCGGATTAGAAAATGAAAATGATTTAGTTACTATTTTCTTTCTAGTCATTGAGCAAAATTGGGATATTCTTTTCAAAGATAAAATCCAAAACAATATTGAAAACTATACACAAAAGGTGTATAAAAAGTATCGTAAAGACAAATCTATTTTCCCAAAGGAAGAGGAAACAAAAACAGAAAATTCGAAAGCTATAAAAACTCGTTTTGTTTCTCCTCCAGAAGTAATAGAAGACTTTTTAGATACTCGTTTGATTGAGTATTTAGCAGAAACTGATAGCTTTTATTTAGGTAAATTCATTACCGATGAAGCTGCAAAACGTCGTATTACTCAAATGCTGCTTGATTTTTATGTAGCAAATGATGGTGAAATAGGTAATAGCCAAACACTGAGTGAGTTTGCTGAATTAATGGAAGTGCAAATGGATATAGAATTGTTTCAAATCCGTCGGATTATAGAAACAACAATGACCAATGCACGTAATTTTGCCAACATAAAGTATTTACATCAAGCTGAAATAAAAAGATTTAGAAGGGTAGAAATAGGAGATAGATTGACTTGTGCATATTGCCAGGCAATGGACGGAGATGTTTACGAAGTAGCAACTGAAATAAGAAAAGCCGAAACATTCGTTTCTTCAAGTCCTGAAGATATAGTAGGTATTTCGCCTTTCGCTACGGCAATGGATTTGGATAGTTTTAAAAATATGAGTGCAGCAGAAAGACAAGCTGAAGGGTTTGGAGCGCAAGCCGTGCATCCGAAATGTCGTGGAAGAATTGTCGCAGATATATAGTTTTAATATTTGATAAAGTAATAGAATGGATGCAGAATTAAAAATAGTGGGTGCAATAGTAATCGTATTACTTTTTCTGGCTAATACAGGAATAGGAATTTGGATTTATCGCATTATGAAAAGCTCTGAAAGAGTAGTAGAACTGGATAAGATTGTTTTAAAAAACGGAGAAGATATTCTCCTTGTTGAAAAGCAACTTGGTGTTGAAAAGCAGGCTCTAAGCGACAAACTTACTGCTGAAAGAGAGCAAAGAATAAAATATGAAGCTCGTGTAACACAAGTTGAGAAAGACACTGAAAATCTACAAAATGAGTTGTCAAAAAATTCAGAACGCTTTATCAATATTGCACAAAAATTTGATATTTCGATTACTCATTTGAATGCTTCTATGAAAAATTTCTCTGAGATTTTAGGAGAAGTGAAAGGTGATTTGAAGGAAATAAAAAAAAATAACGGATAGATAAAACGATAATTTTAATTTTATAAAACGATATGGATAAGAATAAAACGACCCGCCCTTATGCGATACAAATCATCGGTAATGGGATTCCACAAATTAAAAACTTTGATACCAAGTACGCTTATATTCCTTTTAGATTGCTTTCGGCTGATTCTATTATTGGCGCAGGAGGTTGGAACTGTTCCTTTTTTCCTAAAAAAGTGCTGCAAGAAGCAGCTCAGATGTGGGAAGGACAAGTTTTACGAGTTGATCACAGTCTATCTACCAAGAACATCATCGGCAATGTCGTTGAAGTTTGGTTTGATGAGGGCTTTATTCAAGATGGAGTGACTATTCCTGCTGGAGTGAATGGTTTCTTTAGAGTAAGTCGTGAAGAGTTTTCCAAAGAAGTGGAGCTACTCACTTCTGACCCTGCTGGTATTCGTGCAACTAGCGCAGGGGTTCAGTTTGAATTTAAGTATTCTCATGAGTTTGATGAAGAATGGGAATCTTGGTATAACATCGGCAATATAATCAATGGAGAGTTTTGTCATTTCATAGTAACAAAAATTACAGAAGTGATTGAACAGTCTGCCGTTTGGGATGGTGCAGATCCTTGTGCTGTGATGCTTGGAATGGAGGGAGATGATGTTGTTTTCAAGTACCTCAAAGAGAATAGAATCTTGAATGAAGCTCGTATGGATGAACTCAAAACCAAAACAGAAAATAAATCTCAATTCAAAACAGAATTCAAAAAAGAATATCCTAAAGGAGTCGCTAAGCTGGCTCGTTTAACTTTTGTTAATCCAACCAAACCTCTTGATGATACTTTCGGTGAAGGACTAGGTAAAACATTTGATGACCACGAAAAAGAACCGAAAGGTATTATCGATAAATCTGAAAAAGAAGAAACGAAGACTGCACCTCAAGAGGAAGAAAAAGCAGATACTAACCAAGAAAATTTTAAGCAAGA
>JAHDBD010000028.1 GCA_020630575.1 Bernardetia sp. | reverse complement strand
ATTTCCTTTTTCGTCAGTAAATTTAGTTGGATGAATTTCATTGCTCACTTTTTGATACTCAATTCCAAATTTATCTATGGCATTGTACATTAAATAGTTTTCAAACTTTTGCTTAATAATACGAACTGTTGCACCATTTAAGAATTTATTTATATCAATAGTAGAATCAATAAATGAACTGTTTAGAGTCTTTATATTGATATGTAGTATTTTTGCTAATTCCTTCAAAAAACTACTGTACTTCATGGTAGAAATTGGCATTATTTCATTTCCAAAAATTTCTTGTTCTTCTTTAACTCCTGCTATATTATCAGTTATCTCAATCTGTGCTTTTCTTCCTTTTATTCCTTCAATAGTAAAATTATTATTTTGCTCATTCAAGAAATCAATAAAAAGTGATTTGAATGTGTCTTCTTTTTCAAACTTGTATTCTAGAATTACTTTTTCGTTTAATTTCTCCCAAAGTTCTTTTAATTCGCTGTATTTTTCTGTTCGTATACTTACTTGTTTTTTCTTATCTGTAGATTTTCTAACTTTATTAGAGCCAACACCTTCAAAAATTTTAGGATAGTTATGTTTGATGAAATCAAAACCCCCTTCTTTAAATTTATTAGACCTTTTAACCACATTGTTATCATCTAATATATCAAGTAAATCATCTTCTGTGGTTTCATATAATTCACAAATCCTTTTAATGTACTTTTTTGATAACTCTTCAGGATTTTCTTCTATTGAAATTGCACTAGATTTCTCGTTTATTTCAGTTACTAATTTATCTACAAAATCACTTTCTGTAAAGTCTACAAAATAGTTTAGGTAAAACTGTTCGTCTTTTACTCGGTTTCCATATTCATTTACAGGAAGTCTTAAACCTCTACCCACTTCTTGTAATTTTGAAATATCACTACCACTACTTCTTAATTTACAAATCTGAAAAACATTCGGATTATCCCAACCTTCACGTAAAGTCCATTTTGAGAAAATAAATCGTCTTGGATTATCCAAATCAAGCATTGCTTGTTTGTCGTGCAATATTTCGTTTATTTCTTTTTCTATGGCTTCATCTTTTTCTGAATTGTCCTTTGAAAAATATCCTGCGTGGGTAAGACTAATATCTTGTAATGTTTTTTCAAGATATGCTTTATAAAAAGGGTGCGTTTCGGTTTTAAGTAAAGTTTCTACTTCGGCTTTTATCAAGTTTTCAATAGTAGTTCTTAAATAACCTTCTTCATTTCTGTACTCTTCAATATTATCAATAAAAAATAAGGTGATAGGTTTAATCTTTACATTTCTTGTAAGTAATTGTTTTTCATTTTCAAAGTGGCTTTTTATTGCTTTTTGAATCATTATTTCTTGTAATTTTTCTGCATAAGAATAAGGGTTTAGTTTATCGCCTTTTGACAATTCAATTCCATTAGATAAAACAACTTTACTCTTATTCAAGCTCTCTACATACAAATCTCCCATTGCTGGATGTACTCTTTGCAAACTTTCTTTTTTACTAAGTTTGAATATCTTTTTGTTTTTGTCTTCCGACAATTCAAAAGTAGCTTCTTTGCCATCTGTATTATTGAGTTTTACAATAGCATTTTTATCACTTTCAAACTCTGTGATATGACCTATTACACCTTTTACTAAATTTTTATTAAAAGAATCAACGGCAGTTAAGGTATAAATTAGATTTTGATAATCTTTTACTTTTTGTTTTACTATTTTATTGCTTAGATGGTCTTTTACTTTTATTTCTTTTTCAGGAAAAGTAGCACCGTAACGCAAAATAAATTGGGGGCGCATCTTTTGAATATTCTCCCAAGTGGTATTAGTTGTTCCAAATTTGTGTGGTTCGTCTATTATTAGAAAAGGTTTTGTAGCCGAAATTGCATCAAAAGGAATTAAATGTTTATCAAAAATTCCTTTATCAAAAGATTGTTGCATGGTGCTTGAGTTTACCATTCCTGCATTGATAACCATTACTTGAATACTATTTTTCTCATAAGCTCCTGCATTTACAAAGCTATTGACGGCTGGAGGCATAAACGATTTGTTGTTTTTACCTCCTTTTTTGCTCTCTACAATATGTAATTTGATAGTTTTGCCATATTGCTCTTTAAAATGCGCTCTTGCGCTATCACTTTTTAAAAAATTTATAGTTCCTGCCTTGATAGAAAGTGTAGGAACAACAACAATAAACTTAAAAATTCCGTGATGTTTATTGAGTTCGAAAATGGTTTTGGTATAGGTATAGGTTTTTCCTGTGCCTGTTTCCATCATAATGTCTATGATGTTGCTTTTAGGCTTTACTTTTTCTTCTATAGTATTATTTTCTTGTAGTGCTTTAAGATTTTTGTAAAATTGTCCAACAGGCAAATACCTATTTTCAAATACTTCCCCTTGCCTAGTTATATTATTATAGATGGGATTGATATATTGTTTTTCGGTTTGTGCTACCTCATGAGTTTCTAAACCTTTAAAAACTGAAACTGTATTCTCTACAGCTTGAGTTTGATGGGCTAGGTTTTTTTCAAAATTAAATCCTTTCATTTTTAATGGTTAATGCTAAATTATTGGTGATTAATATTGGCTTTAGTTGATAATGCTAATAAGAGTTTTTATTTTTTATCCTCAACGAAGATTTTAAGCTAGTTGAGAAATAAAGTAAACCGTCGTTGAGACTCAAATGCAGCCGTCAACGAGGATTCAAAACTTAGAACTAAAAATTAATATCTAGTTATAAAGTCAATATCAATACTTTTTTTATTGGCATACGATTTCATATTTTCGCTTATTTCACGCAAACTTTTACTCTCAAAATGATAGCCAAAGGCAATGATAGTAGTTGGGTTAAACTCTTTATCGCTATCTATTTTTTCTAATAGCACTTTCAAATTTTCAGTTTTGAAACCCTTATTCATTAGATACAACTTTTCACTACAATAATGAGCCTCATAACCCTCTAAATCTATTTTTTGTATTTTTTGAGTAAGCGAAATACCATCATAAGTCTTCCAAGTAATCAATAAGGCTTTAATGTCTTCTTCGGTGAGCTTGCTCTCATCAAAAAGCTTTGTTTGGTTAGCATTTAGTTCTTCTACCTCAAAATTATAATCTTCCCATATTGGCATTGTTTCAAAAACCTTGAAACCCAAATCTTGATTTGATAAATCTTTGTCTTTATTTTCTTCTTGAATTTTTTTTGATGAACGGATAAGACGCTCTTTGGTAATATCAAAAATAGTAGGCTCTTCTAATTTTAACTCATTTTTTACAAAATCATAAGCCGTTTTGTTTTTCTTTTTGTCTATTAGCTCTGGTAATTGTACCAAAATAAATTTTCTATTTCCTCCATCTTCTGCGTTGAGCTGCATAACGGCATCGCCTGTTGTGCCACTGCCTGCGAAGAAGTCTAGGATTATTTCATCTCCATCGTTTGACATATTGATGCATTTAGAAATAAGTGAAACAGGTTTAGAATATTCAAAAACTTTATTTTTAAAATATTTAGATAAATTTTTCTTTGCATTATCGTTAGAATATTCATTCGCCGTAAATTCAAGTGTAGAAATAGCTTTTTTGCGCTCAATTTCAACAACTTCATATTTTCCATTTATTTTTTGAATTGTTGCATTTCTATATGTTTTGGTGTAAATTCTATCATTTTTAACAACAATGAAGTCGTTACGATATCCAAAGTTAAATAAATCTTTTGACCATCTCCAACAAGAATCGCTTTTAGGATTTGCCTTTTGCCTTTCTTCCATTTCTTCTTTGGTAGAATTACCTGGTCTAAAAATTTTTCCATCAATTTTTATTTCATAATCTAATGATTTCGAATATTGAATAGAACTATAGTCCAATGTTTGACTTAGCTTATAATAACCTCTAAATTCTTTGAAGTCGTCAGAATTATTATATTTCTCGTCAATGAAGGATTCTTTTTTTAATGAAATGTTTGAGGATTTACCAAAGCAAATTAAATAATCTGTGTTTTTTGCAATAGTATCAGTTGTTTTGCCTGCTTTTTTAGTAATTCTAGGAAACTCTGCTATAAAATTCTCTTCGCCAAAAACTTCGTCCATTAATAAACGTAATTGCGCTACTTCATTATCATCGATAGAAACGAAAATAACGCCGTCTTCTGTAAGCAGTTGTTTAGCAATATACAATCGTGGGTACATAAAAGTAAGCCACGCCGAATGGGAGTTGCTTTTGCTTTGCGTAAATGCTAAAATTCGTTTTGCTCTTTCTTCATTTATTCCTGCCAGTTCCATTAGGGTAGGTACATCAAATTTTCTATCATCTTGATATACAAAACCGTCGCTTCCTGTGTTGTAGGGTGGGTCTATGTATATCATTTTTATTTTTTCATAATAGGCATTTGATAAGTGTTTTAGCACTTCAAGATTGTCGCCTTTTATGAGTAAGTTTTCAGAGGTTGCATTTTCTTCTTTTTGGTTGTGGGTTTTATCTTCTTTTAAAAGGGTAGTAGCTTCGTCGGTTGCTAGTAAACGAGCGTATGATTTGCCCAACCAATCCATTGAGTAGCTTTCTTTGGAAAAGTTTATTTCGTTTTTTGCAAGTTGTTTTCTGAATTTTTCAAAGTCAAATTCTCCATTTTTATCAAAACAGTTTGGGAAATTTTGTTTTAGTATTTCCAAATCCTTGTTTGGAGGTGTTATATTGCCTGTTATCTGTTGTTTGCTCATAGTATTTCCTCTCAATGGTCAGACAGTCTTTGTCTATATTTGTAAGTATGCCGAATAGTAGCTAATTTATTTTTTATTTTGGTTCAAATATAGTGAATTTTTGACTTTGATTTTTATAAAAAAGACTATACAGATGTATGTTTCATCACTTCAACACTTCCATCTTTCACTTCAAAAAAAGCAATCGGTCTGCCAAAAGAATCTAATAATTTGCGTGTTCTTTCAGGTCTTGCATCGGTTACAAATACTTGTCCGAAGTCAGATTTAGAGAGAAGTTTTAATAGGTTTTCAATTCTGCTTTCATCTAGTTTATCAAAAATATCATCTAAAAGTAAAATTGGTTTTATCTGAGTTTGATTATAGATAATAGAAAATGTAGCCAACTTTAGGGCAATGACAAATGATTTTTGCTGACCTTGCGAACCATAATGTTTTAATGTTTTTTTGCGTAACAAGAATTTATAATCGTCTCTGTGCGTTCCTTTTTCGGTACGCTGCAAAATCAAATCCTTTAACATATTTCCTTTAAAAATACTTTCAAAACTAGGTGTTTCTTTTTTAGCTCGTTTTGATTTTTTAGGTTCTGTTTCATCTGTTTCTTGATTTTCGTTTTCTTTCTCTTGTTCTTTTATTGTTTCGTCTTCTTTCTCATTGCCTTCTAAATGCGAACGATAATTTATTTTCATTTCTTCATCTGCCAAAGATGCATAAATTTCTGAGAAAATAGGCATAAAGTCAGTCATAAATTCAATTCTAAAACGATGAATTTCTGAAAAAATAGGTAAAAGTTGTGCATCATAGATTTCTAAAACATCTTTCTTTAAAAATTTCTCTTGCTGGTCGGCATCTTTCAAAAGTTGGTTTCGTTGTCTTAAAATCTGTTTTTGTTTTATAAGAAGCCCAATATAATTTTTATGAATCTGTGAAATAATAGTATCAAAAAAATTGCGTCTTAGTTCGCTACTTTCTCGTATCAAATCGGTGTCATTTGGAGCAAGCAAAACACAAGGAAAATTCCCTACATGTTCACTTATTTTTGGATAAGGCTTGTTATTTAATTTTATGACTTTTGCTTTTCCCTTTTCTACAATACACTGAACCGTATTTTTTCTTCCTTCTTTTTCGAAAGTTCCTTTCAATGAAAAAAAAGTTTTGCCGTGTTGCAAATGTTGTGTATCGGTATAACTAAATGCACCACGACCAATACAGAGATAATAAATTCCGTCCAAAAGATTTGTTTTTCCACTTCCATTCTTGCCAACAAGACAATTTATGTTTTCTTCAAAAGTAGATTTTGTATCTTCGTGATTCCTAAAATGAGTGAGATGAAGGTTTTTAATAAACATTCAGTTTAATAGATAATTTAAAATTGAGAAAGTAAATTTTATTATCAAAAATACTTCATTTAACTCGTAATTCGTAATTTTTAATTCGTAATTGAACATAAAATGGATTTTTTACCAGAAGATTTAGAAAACTATGCTTTGGCACATTCTCAAGAAGAGCTGCCAGTTTTGAAAGAATTAGACCGTCAAACACATTTGAGAGCCAACAAACCTCGTATGCTTTCTGGACATTTACAAGGAAATTTCCTTCAAATGATTTCACGATTAATGCAGCCAAAACGCATTCTTGAAATTGGAACATATACAGGTTATTCAGCCATTTGTTTGGCGCAAGGATTACAAAAAGAGGGAGTTTTGCATACCATTGATAATAATGTAGAACAAGAAAGCATTACAAGAGAATTTGTGAAAAAAGCAGGTTTGGAAGACAAAATAAAACTTCACTTGGGAAATGCTGCTGATATTATTCCGACTATTTTGACAGAAAAAGAGGAATGGGATATGGTTTTTATCGATGCAGACAAATCAAATTATGGTCTTTATTATGATTTAGTTTTTGATAAAGTCAGAAAGGGAGGAATAATAATCGCTGATAATGTGCTTTGGAGTGGAAAAGTTTTGATAGATCCAAAAGAACTCAAGAAGAATGACAAAGACACACGAGCTTTGATAGAATACAATCAAAAAAACAAAGAAGATAATCGTACTTTTAGCATGCTTTTGCCTTTGCGTGATGGACTTATGATGGCAATTAAAGAATAGATTAAACATGTTGTGTTGATAAATATTAAACAATTTTCATAAATTTGAGCTTGCTAAAACGATTTAATCATTTTTTAAACTATTATTTTTTGTTTTAAAGCTTTATTTTTATGAAGGTTTTTTCTTATTATCAACATCTGAGAGAAAGTAAATCTCCTCAGTTTAATATTATGTTAGGCTTTTTTGCTTATATCATTTTAGGCTGGGTTCTTCTTAGCTTACCATTTTTACAAAAACAAGATACCAGTTTTTTAGATAACCTTTTTATTTCTGCATCTGCTGTTTCTACTACAGGGCTAGTTACAATTAGTGTTTTTGATTCATATAATATTGGTGGTCAAATGGTAGTTATGTTACTGTTTCAAGTAGGAGGAATTGGTTATATGTCATTGACAACCTATTATATACTTTCTACCACAAGAAAAATTACGCCTTGGCACGAAAGAATGGTAAATGCTTCTTTTGCCATGCCTAAAGATTTTAAGGTACAGGATTTTATACCGTCTGTAATATTCTTTACAGCCATTATGGAAACTTTTGGTGTAGTTTGTTTTTTAATTTCGTTTTTAGGTCAAGGAATGAATTTTGGAGAGGCACTTTGGAGCAGTATTTATCATAGTGTTTCTACATTTTGTACAGCTGGTTTTGCTCTCTACAATGATAGTTTTGAATCTATGAGAGATGATGTTTTTATTAATATTGTTATTTCAATTCTTGCTATTACTGGCTCTATGGGATTTATTGTTGTTACTGATATTTGGAATAGAATAAGAGGAAAGTCTGATAAAATCACTTTTACTACAAAGATAATTTTTTATGGCTTTGCTATTTTACTTTCAGCAGGAACATTGTTTTTTTATTTTTCCGAACCTCTAGTGATGTCACTTTCTTGGGACAAACGTCTCTTGGCTTCTTTCTTCCAAGCTATGACAGCCATGACAACTGTTGGTTTCAATACAATTCCTTTGGGAAGTCTGGCAATGCCCATGATTGTCTTGACTGTTTTTTTGATGTATGTAGGAGCTTCTCCTTCTGGAACAGCAGGAGGAATGAAGATTACAACACTTACAGCTATGCTTTCTATCCTTTGGAGTAGATTGAGAGGAGATAAACGTATCAATTTTTTGAATAGAACTATTCCTTTCGAAAGGCTTTATGTAGCAACTTCTACGTTTATTCTCTATACAAGCATTATTTTCTTGGCTACTTTTCTACTCTCTTTTACCGAAGTTCATTCACTTGATAAAATTGTATTTGAAACAGCTTCTGCACTTGGAACAGTTGGTGTAAGTATGGGCATTACAGGAGATTTGAGTAATGCAGGAAAAATTATTGTTATTTGTTTGATGTTTATTGGGCGTGTTGGAGTACTTACTTTTGGTTTTGCCTTACTTGCCAGACAAAATAAAGAAGAAATACAGTCTATTGAAGATGATTTGGCTATTTGATTTTTTATAGGACGTAAATCATTTTAAATTGTAGTCAAAGGACACAAACATCTAAATCCCTTTTTTTAGTGTTTGTGCCTTTTTTATAAGGTTTTGCGTATATTTCCGTTATAAAACTATAAAATTCTGAAAAATTAAAACAGAAGGAAAGTAAAATTATCTATAACACCTATCAAAATATATGAACTATTTTTTTTATACTAAAAGCCATTTTGTTAGTTCAAAATTGTTTCTTACAGCATTTTTAGTAATTTTTTATACACTTATTTCAGTAGTTTTTGCTCAATCAGAAGAACAAAATAATATAGGTGAAAATGAAATAAGTGTAATGGATTTTGTTTTTGAAAAACAAAAATCACCTACACTTGAAGATGATAATTTTCCAAAAGAAGCTCTAAAAATATTGTCTAAATATGAAAAAACAACTGCTTATAAGCTAAAGTATGATGTAGAAATTGCCCTCAATTCTGAAAAAGAAGATAATTATACAATTACGTTTATTTCTAAAGAAGTAACTGGAGGAATGTATCGTAATTTTTCGATAGCTGATTATTTACTTCCCGAACAAATAAGTTTTGATGTCACTTGGGGGCATAAAGTCAAAAATGGAAAAATAGATGATAAAACAATAAAAAAGGAATTTTCTAAAGTAGAATTTGATATTAATCACAAAGTAAGTGTTGATGTTGCTTTTCCTACAACAGAAGAATTTACTCCAATTTTAATAGAAAATATAATTTTTCATTATGGAGAATTACAGGAAAGAGGACTTCGTTCTCGTGTAAAACTGATAGATGAGTATTATAACGAATCACAGAAAATAGAAGGCTTTTTGAAAGATTTGACGACTATTCAGAAAGAACGAGAAAACAATAAAGGAATTGAAGCAAACTCAAAAAAAGAACAAGAAGCAAAAGAAAGATTAGTTCCTATCGAAAATGCAATTGGTAAACTAGATGCTTATGCAAGCGAACTTATTACTGATGAAGAAGATCCTGTAAAACTTCGTCAGCAATTGAGTAACCTCAAGACTTCTTACACACAAACTCGCTCTCTGCTTTTTGCTACAACAGCTCAATCTGAAAAAGCCTGTCAAGATGATTATAAACAAGCAAAACAGTATTTGGAAAATGGAAAAGCAAATTCGGCACAACTAACCTTTACTGCTGTTTTGGCAAAATGTCCTACTCATGTTCCTTCTTTAATTCGTAGAGCGCAATTATTTTATCAAGAAGGAAATTTTGACAATGCTCGTCAAGACCTTTCACATCTTCCAAAAGGGAATGAACTTACCTTGGCATTAGAAACTGAAAGCGATTTGCAAACAGCTATAGAAAGTGTTTATTTTGATTTGTTTGCATTTTTTATACGAAAAGGAGATTATGCTTCCAAAAATTTAGAATTTGATGAGGCCTTTAGTTTTTTCTCTCAAGCAGAGGAAATTTGTAAGCAAAACCCATTTTTACCAAATTGTACAGACCAGCTCGCTCCACGATTAGATAATGCAAAAAAAGACCAATTAGAATATTTAGATGCACAGATTAGAAATGCTTTGTACGAAAATAATTTGTCAGAAGCTGTTAGTTTTGTTATCAAATCAAAAAGCATAATAGGAAAACAAGAGCCACAAGGTGAATTAAAAAAACATACAGAGCTGCTCACACAAAAATTAGAAAAGAGAACAAATGATGCCATAACTATCCAAAACTGGGAAGAAGCCTTAGAAGCTCTAGAACTAAATGTAGGATTGAAAACAGGACTTACTTATGCTGATTCTAGTTTGTTTTGGAAGGAAGTAGGGCAGAAAATACAGACACAAGAAGAAAAAGATGTATTGATTTATGCGACAGCTCGTTATTCTCAACTCAATTTAGCACTCACTAATTCTCTTTTGAAACGCCTTACTCAAACGGATATTTCTAAAAATGAATGGCAACAGCTTGGTCAGGACATTGGAAAGAAAGATTATTATCTTCAACCAACTGCAAACCCAGAAGAAATTATTACAAGATATGTTTTGTTAGACCCAGCATTAAATAAAAATTTCCAAAAGGGATACTTTCAAGTTTGGAAAGAGTTGGGGAAAGAGTAAATTCCTACCTATAATTAAAATTATGGGTTTGGTTTGAGTAAAACCCACAAATTTATTTGTGGGAAAAAACTTGCAGTTTACTCAATTTCTCCACAGCCTTTTCTAGTGTTTCATTATTTTTAGCAAAACAAAGACGTAGAATTTTAGCTGAATTATTGTTTTCGTTTTGATAAAAGGGAGATATTGGAATACTTGCAACGCCTATATTTTTAGTTACCCAAATTGCAAAATCAGTATCTTTTTGGTCAGAAATTTTAGAATAATCAACGAGTTGAAAATAAGTTCCTTGTGTGGGTGTGAAACCGAAATTAGTTTGAGCTAAAAGTTTACATAAATAATCTCTTTTTGCTTGGTAGAAATCAGCTAAATGAATATAATTTTCTTCATTTTTTAAAAATTCAGCTAATGCCACTTGAATAGGCGTAACGGTGCTAAAAGTAATATATTGATGAATTTTGCGAAGCTCCGCAGTTAGTTTTTGTGGTGCAATTACATAGCCCACTTTCCAACCTGTTGCATGAAAAGTTTTGCCAAACGAAAAGACAGCAAACGAACGCTCTTTCAAATTTGGATAAGAAAGAACACTTTGATGTTTCTGATTATCAAAAATAAGATGTTCATAAACCTCATCACTAATTACTAAAATTTGACTTCCTTCCAAGAGTGAATCTAGCATTTCTAAATCATCTTTCATCCATGTTGTTCCTGTTGGATTGTGTGGTGTATTGAAGATAATCAAACGAGTTTTTGGAGAAATAAGACGTTTGAGCTTTTCAAAATCAGGTCTAAAACTAGGCGCAGACAGAGAAATATGTCTTACGATTCCTCCTTGAAGCTCAATTGCTGGGACATATAAATCATAAGCAGGTTCAAAAATAATCACTTCATCATTTTCTCTTACTGTGGCAGCAATGGCAGCAAAAATCCCTTCTGATGCACCTGAAAGAACTGTAATTTCTGTATCAGGATTAGGAGTAACACCATACATTTTCTCTATTTTTTGAGCAATTTGTTCACGTAGAGGCATAAAGCCCGCCATTGGCGCATACTGATTAAAATTGCCATTCATTGCCTTTGTGACTTCCTTGACTAAGTTTTCATTGACACTAAAATCTGGAAAACCTTGTGAAAGATTAATTGCATTATGCTTTTGAGCAAGCGCAGACATAACTGTAAAAATAGTTGTACCTACCTTTGGGAGTTTGGTTGTAATCAATTAGTAATAAGTATTTTAAAGTGGTTTAAAATAAGAATATTATAAGGAAAAAATAGTAATGAATTTTGTTGAACACAAATTAAACAAGCCATATTCAAGGGCAAATATACTGTAAAAAATAAAACTGTCAATACATTTTTGACATATTAGGTGATTTGATTGTACATAAACAATTATTTGATAAAATAACTAGTGCCAATCATGAGAACAGAATCTACATTGTTTTGCTGTATCAGTTCTAGCAACTTCATTACATTTTGGACAACGATTTAAGTCTGAGTTATGATTTTTTACTATTCTTTCTACCATTTCTTTGTAAAACTCTTCTTTGGTTTTAGTTTCAAAAATAGCATCAATAGCTTCTTGTATTTTTGGAGTAAGTCCTAATTTATTCTTTATACAGAAGATAATCACAAATTAATCTCTCTTCATCTGTCATAAAAGCTCTACAATATTTGAGTACATATTTAGTTAGATGATTTTTTTCGTCGTACATTTTTAGTGAAGTTTGTATTTTTGATTGTTATTTGATTTTGACATCTAAATTTAATAAAAAGACTATTTTGAAAAAAGCTCTTATTTTTTTGTTGATTGTTATTTTAAGTCCACTCATTGCTGGAATGTATGGGATTTTACATGACCAAATTACCTATTCTATTTCTGAGGAATATTATACTCAGTTTAAGTTTATTCAGTTTGGAATAGCTGATTATTTTTGGGATAGATTTGGAGTTTCTATTGTAGGTTTTATGGCGACTTGGTGGTTTGGACTTATTTTAGGAATAGTGATTGGTGCAGTTGGGTTTATTCATAGAACGCCAAAACGAATGTTTTTGGTAAGTATGCAAGCTATTTTTATCAATCTTGTTGTAGCTCTTTTTATTGGACTAACAGGACTTTTATATGGTTATATCAAATGGGGTAATGTAACAAGAGAAAATTTACCAAAGTGGAGAATTCCAGATTCTGTCATTGATTTTAATAGCTTTGTGATGGTTGGTTCTATGCACAACTTTAGTTATTTAGGAGGAATTTTAGGACTTATTTTGGCAATTATTTGGCAGGTAAGAAATAGAAAGAAACTGTAATAGATTAGATATTCTTCAAAGTTTACCAAATCAAATCTGAAACTCTTCGCATACTTTCTTCATTCAAATGTTCACTCAAATCACTTGGTTTGTGATAATGTTGAAAAATAGGAGCTTGATTTATAATTTCCATTAGCGTCATAATACTTGCGCCAGTATCTTGTGCTTCATAATACTGATAAGAAATTTCCATATCTTTTTGAGAAATACACGTAATGGTAAAAGCATCTTGAAGTTTTGCATGTCTAAAACTCACATGGTCAGCCGTATTGGTAACAATTTTATCAAAACGTTTTGTGAAAACTCCTTTCTCTTTTGCCGTTTTTTCTAATGTTTCTAATACCTTTCCTGCTTTTTCAGTATCATCCAAATCCCAAAGTGCAAGTTTGTCTCCTTGTCCTAACATTTCAAGGTTTATAAGTCCGATGATTTTGCCTTTTCGTATTTCTTGCCGTCCAAATTCCATTATGTATGCTCTTGAACCCAAAAGTTGTCTTTCCTCTTCATCAAAAATAAAAACTCGTATATCAAAAGCTAGATTTTCTAAAAAAGAAGAGTTTTGTTTTAGCTCGTTTTTTATTCTCATCAAAATATCCAAACAAACGGCTATTGAAGTTGCATTATCATTTGCACCACCCGAATTAGGAACGACATCAAAATGCGAACTTATTCCGATATAAGGTTTGTCTGAATTATCATCTTCATTTGTTTTGATAATTATATTTTTTCCTGTCTTGTAGTGATGAATTTTATACTTGATTTCATTTTCTTCTAAAAAATTGATGATCAAATCATAACGCTGCTCATCAGTTTTGTTTTCTAAGTTTTGGACGGTTTGTAGTAGATTCATTTTTTGTTTTTTTGGAATGAAAATTCTGTATATAGTGTTGAGTAAGAATATTATAAAAACACATATAGTTAGATATTATTTCAAGCTATAAAATTGTATTTTTGATTATTAAATATTTTTCAGTACGTGTTTGAAATTGAAGCAATTTATGTTGATAGAAAATGATAATAGAGATGAACTATTTTTTAAAGCAACTACAACTTATAATCAAGTTGTTGCTTTAGCTATATATATGAAAAGACATTGCGAAAGTGAAAAAATAATTAAGCAAATGCCTTTTCTTTTAAATGTAAAAGAAGCAAAAAATGCTGATTTCAATGATATTAGCAAATGGTTGAAAAATTCTTGGAATACAGAAAAAATAATGAGAACTTCAAATGATATTCTTAAAAATAATGAAAATCAATTTGCTTTACAATGGTCTTTTCCACAAGCATATTACTCTATATTTTCATCTATTTTAGCTTATTTCAAAACTGTTGGTTATACTGAATCTTCTCATAACGCTATATTGAAAAAATTTGGAAAATTATGTAAAGAAAAAAATATCCAATAAACGTAAGTTATTACTCTTACGGAAATATTAAAAATATTCAGTTTGCAAATATAGTTAGTGATAATAGAGTTGATGATTTTCATATAAGCTCATCAAAACAAGGATGTGAAGCAAAAATTTGTGAGCTATTAAAAAGCACTAGGGAAAAAGAAATAAGATCCTTGAGAGAAGAATCAAGTGTCAAAAAAAGGTTTAAAACAAAAAAAGGACATATAAAAAAGAATTTAGATTTAAAAGATTGGAATGAAATATCACAAATGCGTGAAGAAACAACTTTAATGAATTATCTATATAGAAAAAGAATAAAATCTAACTATCAAGATATCGATGTATTTACTTTTAGAGATATTAAATCAGAAAGTATACACAAAGGACTTTTGATTATTGTTGAAGAGTTAAATTTAATAAATGAAGTTTTGATTTGTAAATCACTAGGTAAAGATAAATATTTCAATTTGGTTACAGCTTTTTCAAAGTTAAATGGAAATAATATTTTTTTGGATAGACGAAAAAATATTATAGAAAATATTTTGTACTGAGATACTTCTGTTTAAAACCTGCCAAAAATCATCTTTTCTATTGAAGCCTGTTCTATTTTTAGGCGTTTGAGTGCCGTAAATTTGTAGTATAGAAAATCAAAAAAGAGTATTCAAAATTAATTTACTCTCATGATTTTCAATTATTCAATTCAAAATTACACTCAAAATTTATAAATAAGATGAAAAACACACTCGTTTCTTTATTCGCAAAATCTTCTAAACAAGTAACTAAAAAAATAAGCAAAATTGTTGGTATCTTTTTCTTTATGCTAACGATGCTATTTTCTAACTCTACTTTTGCGCAATCTGCAAGTGGTAAGGCTACCATTACTTTAGAGGAAATCGGACTTCTTTCACTTGGTGCAATAACTGTTTTTATAGGTGTATTGCTGGTTATGGCTGCTTTCACAATTTATAGCAATAGCCGTACAATGTTCAACAAAAAATAAAAACTAGCACACACTCACTAACTTTTCTCAAAACACCTTTCAGAATAAAAGGAAGGTGTTTTTTTATGCTTTGTAATACTAGCACAAGGTTTTACCTTGTGTCTATCATTTCAGCAACCATGTGCTTACAAAAACACAAGCACAGGATAGAATCTTGCGCTAGAGTATAAAAAATCAAAACCTGTCAAAAGTCATATTTACTACTGAACACTCTCCTATTTCTAGGTACTTAGGTAGTCTAAATTTGTAGTATAGAAAATCAGAAAGAAAGCATTTATCAGTTTCTATTCTCAAAAAATAAAAAATATGCAGGTTTTAATTGTCTTAGTTGTATGTAGTTTAATTGTCGCTCTTGGTTTTTTGGCTGCCTTTTTTTGGTCGGTCAAAGACAATCAATATGACGATACTTATACACCAAGTATGCGAATTTTATTTGATGACAATGAAATTGCTCAAAAGGCAGATTCAAAAGAAATTCAAAAATAGAATCTTTAACAAAAATATATCAATTGTACAGGTTTTAACCCTGTCTGATCGATAAAAATAGAAATTCAATCAGGAACAAAATCTAAAATTCTATACATCAATTCATATAAATAATCTATGGAAAATCAAACCTCCAATCCAATTACACCCGAAAGCCCTCCTCAAAAAAAAGGAAAATGGGAAGGCTTACAACTAGAGCATTTTTCTTATGATAATACTATCGTAAGAAATTTCGCTTATGCAACCACTTTTTGGGGACTTGTCGGAATGCTGGTCGGCCTACTGGCAGCACTTCAAATGTCGCATCCAATGTTCAATTTTACTGAATATTTTACCTTTGGGCGTGTTCGTTCTGTTCATACTAATGCTGTTATTTTTGCTTTTGTAGGAAATGGAATTTTTACAGGAGTGTATTACTCGCTTCAACGACTTTGTAAAGCTCGTATGTTTAGTGATTTTTTGAGTAAACTTCACTTTTGGGCGTGGCAACTTATTATCGTTTTTGCTGCTCTTAGTTTGTTTATGGGATATACAACCACTAAAGAATATGCAGAATTAGAATGGCCTTTAGACATTGCGATTGCAGTAGTTTGGGTTATTTTTGGTATTAATATGATGGGAACAATTATCAAGCGTAGAGAGCAACATTTGTACGTAGCGATTTGGTTTTACATTGCTACTTTCGTTACTGTTGCTGTTTTACACATTGTAAATTCAATGGCTCTTCCTGTTTCATTTACTAAAAGTTATTCATTGTATGCAGGCGTACAGGATGCGCTTGTTCAGTGGTGGTATGGTCATAATGCTGTTGCATTTTTCTTGACAACTCCGTATTTAGGCTTGATGTATTATTTTGTTCCAAAGGCAGCTAACCGTCCTGTTTATTCGTATCGTCTTTCAATTATTCACTATTGGGCATTGATTTTTATTTATATCTGGGCTGGTCCTCACCACTTGCTTTATACAGCTTTACCAGATTGGGCGCAATGGTTAGGAACTGTTTTTTCATTGATGCTGATTGCTCCATCTTGGGGTGGAATGCTCAACGGACTTCTTACTTTGCGTGGTGCTTGGGATAAAGTTCGTGAAAATCCTGTATTGAAGTTTATGGTTGTTGCCTTGACATCTTACGGTATGGCTACATTTGAAGGACCAATGCTTTCTTTTAAAAATGTAAATGCAATTAGTCATTATACAGACTGGACAATCGCTCACGTACACGTAGGCGCATTAGGTTGGAATGGATTCTTAACTTTTGGAATGCTTTACTGGCTTATGCCTCGTCTTTTCAGTACAAAGTTATTCTCTACCAAACTGGCAAATGTTCATTTTTGGATAGGTACTTTAGGAATTTTATTCTATGTAATTCCGATTTACTGGGCAGGCTGGACACAAAGTTTAATGTGGAAAGAATTTACTCCTGCTGGCTTCTTGAAATATGAGTTTTTAGAAACAGTTACACAGATTTTGCCAATGTATTATATGCGTGCATTTGGTGGTACTTTATATATCATTGGTGCATTAATTATGGTTTATAATATCTTCAAAACTATCCAACAAGGAAGATTTGTGCCAGAAGAAAAAGCATCTGCACCAGCTATCAAAGTTCAGGAAAAAGAAAAAGGTGGACACTGGCACTCTTGGATTGAAAAACGTCCATTACAACTTTTATTTTGGAGTACAATCGCTATTCTTATTGGGGGAATTATCGAATTTGTGCCTACATTCTTGATTCGTTCAAATGTTCCTACCATTGCAGCCGTCAAGCCTTATACACCTTTAGAACTTGAAGGACGTGATTTGTATATCCGTGAGAATTGTGCCGTTTGTCACTCTCAAATGATACGACCTTTTAGAGATGAAACCGAACGTTATGGAGATTACTCTAAAGCAGGAGAGTTTGTCTATGATCGTCCGTTTTTATGGGGTTCGAAACGAACAGGACCAGATTTGCAGCGTGAAGGTGGAAAAATGCCTGATTCGTGGCACTTCAATCACATGTACGACCCACAATCTACGTCTCCTGGTTCGATTATGCCTCCTTATTATTGGCTGATCGAAAATCAGTTAAATACTTCTTTGACAGAACGAAAAATTGAAGCGATGCAAAGTTTGGGTGTTCCTTATCCAAAAGGATTTGAGAAACAAGCACATGAAGATATGGCAAGACAAGCTAAAATAATTCAAGAGAATTTAGCCAAAGATAATATTGAAGTCAAAGCAGACCGAGAAATTATTGCACTCATTGCCTATCTACAACGATTAGGTACAGATGTGAAAAAGGTCGACCCTCAATATTTGCCTAAAAAATAAACTAGATATTAACTAGATCCTAAGGATTTTCAGAAACCCTTAGGGTCTAAATAAAAAACATAAAAACTATGTACAAAGACGTAGCTAGAGCTATCGAAGGCATTGATATTTATCCAATGATAGGAGTGATTATTTTCTTTTCTGTCTTTGTGATAATGATTGTCAATGTGTATTCAGCCAAAAAATCAAATGTAGCACATTGGGAAAAATTGCCATTAGAAGATGCTACTGAAAATACTTATTCTAATTCATTTACTCAAAATACAATCAAAAATGAAACAGAAATTATATAATATTTTAAATCTAAGAGAAAAGAAAAAAGCAGTTCTTCTACTGATTTTTACTCTTTTTCTCTCTCAAAGTAGTTTTGCTTTATCTATTGCAGAACCTACAAAATTATCTACTGATTTTACTCCTTTAGAATTAGGTGTTTTGATACTTGTAGCACTTACTTTTTTTGTAGTGATTTTGGTACTTATTGCCAGTCTTTCTATTTATAATCATAGTATTTCTGTTTTGAAACAAGATAGAATTGCTAGAGGAGAAGAAGAAAGTATTCCAGAAAATAGTTCTTTCCAAGAGTGGTTTTGGAAGAAGTTTAATGCTGCCAAACCTGAAAGAGCTGTTTTGATGCACCACGATTACGATGGTATCGAAGAATTAGATAATGACCTTCCACCTTGGTGGAAATATGGTTTTTATCTATGTATCATAGCAGGAATTATTTATTTGTATGTCTATGCCAACGGAATTGCTCCCGATTCGACAGAAGAATATCAAGTAGCTGTAGCAGAAGGAAATGTTTTGAAAGCACAATATTTAGCCGACATGGCAAATTCTATTAATGAAGAAAATGTAACTCTAGCCGATGTAGCAGGAGTAACAAAAGGAAAAACCCTTTTTGCAAAAAAATGTAAAACCTGTCATGGCGCAAATGCAGAAGGACTTTCAGGACCTAACTTAACAGATGAATATTGGCTTCATGGAGGCGATATAAAATCAGTTTTCAAAACTGTAAAATACGGAGTTCCTGCAAAAGGAATGATTTCTTGGAAAGACCAATTATCTCCTCAAGAAATGCAAGAAGTGGCTAGTTTTATTTTGTCTTTGAAAGGAACGAATCCTCCAAATGCAAAAGACCCACAAGGAGAAAAATATGAGCCGATAAAAGAGTAAATCAGCAAAAAAAGACCCTAAGGGTTTTTCAAAACCCTTAGGGTCTAAATAAAGATAAAATACCAAAGCTATGAAACCAGAAAAACCAACCAAAAAGAAGAGGTATAAAGTTAGCGATTACGATAAAGACGAATTTAGGGATAGTATTTCTACCATAGATTCTTCTGGTAAGCGTGCTTGGATTTACCCAAAATCTCCAAGTGGGAGGTATCATTTTTATCGAAAAATTGTCGCTGCTTTTTTATTAGTATTTTTATTTGGTGCGCCTTTTATCAAAATAAATGGAAATCCATTATTACTTTTTGATGTGCTTTCAAGGCGTTTTGTGATTTTGGGACAGCTTTTTACACCCCAAGATTTTCACTTGTTTGTTTTGGGAATGTTATTGTTTGTTGTTTTTGTAGTGATTTTTACAGTAGTTTTTGGTAGAGTTTTTTGTGGTTGGGTGTGTCCTCAAACAATTTTTATGGAAATGGTTTTTCGTAAAATTGAATATTTCATTGAAGGAGATGCAGCAGCACAAAAGAAACTCAACAAACAAGAATGGGACACCGAAAAAATTGGAAAAAAGACTGCCAAACATCTGATTTTCTTAGGAATTTCATTTTTGATAAGTCATACTTTTTTGGCGTATATCGTTGGTGTAGATAGGCTTTGGGTTTTGTTTGAAGATACACCTACTACTCACATGTCTTTATTTATTGCTTTGATTGTCTTTACATTTTTGTTTTATGGTGTTTTTGCTTTTTTGAGAGAACAGGTTTGCACTACAATTTGTCCGTATGGTCGTTTGCAAGGTGTTTTATTAGATAATGATTCGATTGTTGTGGCGTATGATGATGTGCGTGGCGAACCAAGAGGAAAAGGAAAACGAGAAAGTGACCCAATAGAACGAGCAGCAGACCCAAGGGGAGATTGTGTAGATTGTCATTTGTGCGTAGATGTATGTCCGACAGGAATCGACATCCGAAATGGAACACAGCTAGAATGTATAAATTGTACGGCGTGCATTGATGCGTGTGATTCGATTATGACAAAATTTGATTTGCCTACTGGGCTTGTTCGTTATGCTTCAAGAAATGAAATTGAGAAAAAACAAAAATTTAAGTTTACAACTCGCATGATAGCTTATTCGGTTGTTTTGATGTTGCTAATGATTGCAATGGTCGGACTTTTGGCAGTTCGTACACAAGTAGAAACGATTGTTTTGAGAGCGCAAGGAACAACGTATCAAACCACTGAAAAAGGAGAAATTCGAAATATGTTTACGCTTCTTTTAATCAATAAAACAAGTGATACACTAAATATTAATGTAAAATTAGAAGAGGAAAACGGAACAATTCAGATGATTGGAACAGACAAATATATTTTGCTTCCAGAACAAACTGTCAAAGAAGTAATCTTGATAGATTTTCCAAAAGATAAATTACCTCCAAAGCGTTCAGATATTCATTTGCAAATATTTTCTAATGGAGAACAAATAGAAACCGTAAACACTAAATTTTTGTCACCTTTTGTAGCTAATTAAATTCTCATTGACGGCTTCATTTGAGCCTCAACGACGGTTATAATAAAAAACCTCAACCTATGAATACTTTAACATCACTTTGGTCAAAATTTAATTGGGGAACAGGTATTTTTCTGTTCTACTCTGCTTTTGTAATTTTTATGTTGTCGCTCGTTGTTATGTCTATGCAACAAAAAATTGAACTCGTAACAGAAAATTATTACACAAAAGGAGTAGATTTTCAAAGTCAAATAAACGAGCAATCCAACGTGGCTGCACTCGTAGAAAAACCCACAGTCAAGCAATTAGAAAATGGAAATGTAGAAATAAAATTTCCTGCTTCTGAAAATTTGGAATCAAAAATAAATGGTGAAATTTCTTTTTTTCGTCCTTCTGATAAAGATTTGGATTTTACTGTTCCTATTCAATTAGAAAAAACAAAAAATCAAATCATTACTCAAAAAATAGAACACGGACTTTGGAAAGTAAAATTATCATGGACACAACAAGACAAAACAGGAAATGATAAAAAATTCTTTCAAGAAACGACTTTGGTAGCTTCGAACTAAAAAAAGTATAATAGACTTCCTAGTCTGTTCAAAAAAGATACAATCCCTGCCGTTGTTGGTGTTTTAGCGTAGCGACACCAACAACATACTTATTACAATTATGAAAAACTCATTTTACACTTTTTATATTACTCACAGAGAGGCAAATGTGCCAATTAGAGAACGTTTTTCTTTATCCGAACGAGAAACCGAAACGCTTTTACTTGCCCTACAAAGTTCCGAATCTATAAAAGAAGTTTTTGTGCTTTCTACTTGTAATCGTACCGAAATTTATTGTTATGGAAAAGAAGACTCTCTGTCTATCATAAAAGAGAAATTTGCTCAATTAAAATCTGTTTCTAGTGAAAATTTGATAGAAATGGGTTTCAAATCAAATAGCAATTCGAAGCAAGTAGTAAAGCGTTTTTTTGAAATTAGTGTAGGAGCAGATTCTCAAATTGTAGGCGATTGGCAAATTACACATCAAGTCAAACAAGCCTATCAGCTTGCTTACGAGTTAGGAACAATTGGAACATATTTTCATAAACTGATAAATCATGTTTTACAAACAAGTAAAAAAATTACTACACAGACTGTTTTTCGAAGCGGTGCTGCATCCGTTTCTTTTGCTACGGCTGATTTAGTGAGAAAACTTTTGAAGGATAAACACAATATTCAAAGAAATGAAGCGACACAAATTTTGGTAGTTGGAGTCGGAAAAATTGGTGCTGATACGGTTCGTCATTTGCGAAAAATGGGAATTAAAAATGTCAAGATTACAAATCGAACTATCGGAAAATCAGCTATGCTTGCTACTGAAAATGCGTATGAAATAGTAGAATTTGAAAATGTTTTTCAAGAAGCTCAAAAGGCAGATATTGTTATAAGTTCAGTTTCTCAACCCAATTTTTTCAATATCTCAAATATTGATGCAAAAAAAATACGTCCTAATCAGTGTTTTATAGATTTATCTATGCCGAGAAGTATTGAAAGCAAACTCAATAATTTTATTAAAATATATACGATTGATGATTTGAAGGAACAAACAAAAGCTGTAAAGAAAGAAAGAATAGCAGCTTTGCCTTTGGTTTATAAAATTTTGGAAAAAGGAGTGGAAGGTTTTGAAAAATGGAATGAACAACATAAATATATTCTTCTCTTACAACCTTACAAAATGGCTTTAGAAGAAGTCAAAAATAATATTTCAAATAAATACAGTGCTGAATTAGATGATAAAAACAAACATTTAATGATGCAAATGCTAACCGATTTTGAAGAGAAAGCAATGCGTATTCCTGTGGTGAATCTAAAAACACAACTCAATAATTCATCAAATATTGACAATCAAAAACCATTTTTAGATATACTTCAACAATTATTTTCATAAAGTATCACAGACTTCCATTCTGTGTAAAAATATCTTTTCCAACGGACTAGTAAGTCTGTCATACATAAAAAAATATGTTTTTTCCAGCTTTACTTCTCGGTCTTACAGGTAGTTTGCATTGTGTGGGAATGTGCGCTCCTCTCACATTTGCGTTTATGCAGGGCAAAAATTTTGTTCAAAAACTTTTCTTTTATCAGTTAGGCAGAATTCTGATGTACGCCATTTTAGGAATGGGAGTTGGTTTTGTCGGACAGGCTTTGTTTTTTTCAAATTGGCAAAGTTATGCTGCTTTTCTGTTGGGTGGTACACTAATTTTGGCAGGTCTTTTTAGTTTTAATTTGGATAGAATAACCAATAAAATTTCTGTTTTGAAATGGATTTCTTTAAAAATAACGCCTTTGATAGGAAATTATCTATTTGATGAAAAACCCTATAAATTATTTTTTGCAGGACTTCTAAATGGTCTTTTGCCTTGTGGTTTGGTTTATTTTGCACTTTTAGGAGCAGTTGCAGCAGGAACAAGCCTTGAAGGAGGTATTTTTATGACAGGTTTTGGGCTTGGAACACTTCCTTTACTTCTTACTTCTTTATTTTTTTCAAAATATTTCTCTCAAAAAATAAATACAAAAAACATCATTTTTCAAAAATTAAAAATCATTTATCCGTATGCTTTTATACTTATGGGCATTTGGTTTTTAGGAATGGGAATAATTTCTTGGCAAAATGGTGTGGCTGATTGTCATTAGCTTGATTTTGATTAGATTGTTGTTTAATTTTATAAAAAATACAATCAGTAAAGAAAAAGTATTATACTATCCACCATGAAAAAGAAAAAAGTTGAATTTCCAAAATGTGAAACATGTCCTAAAAGAGCAAGTTCTGTTTTTTGTGATTTATCAGAAGAAGAAGTTGCAAATATGTCAGCTACAAAAGGTTGTAATTTTTATAAACGAGGTCAAAATTTATTTTATGAAGGTTCTCGTGCTATTGGTGTACACTGTATTTATGAAGGAAAAGTAAAACTGACCAAATTAGGAATTGATGGAAAAGAACAGATTGTCAAAATAGCTTCAGATGGAGAGGTATTGGGATATAATTCTTTACTTAGTCAAATGCCTTATAATGTTTCAGCAGAGGCACTAGATGATGCTGTAGTATGTTTTTTACCTACTTCGACTTTTTCAGAACTCATTGATGAAAATAAAGATTTTCCTCGTCGAATGATGCAACTGATGGCAAAAGATACGCAAGATATGGAACAACGCTTGACAAATTGGATGCAAAAATCAGTTAGAGAACGTCTTGCAGAGGTTCTTTTGTTGCTTCATAATCGCTACCAAGACAAAGAAAAACCTCAAGTTATTGATGTCAGATTAAGCAGAGAAGAAATAGCAAATCTTGTCGGAACTGCCACAGAAAGTGCTATTCGTTATCTTTCCGAACTCAATACAGACAAAATTATAGAATTAAAGGGAAAGGAAATTATTATCTTAGATAAAGAGAAACTTGTCAGGATTGCCAATATTGATACAATTTAATCTCTAATCAAAATCTTCTGTTTTAATCATTTAAAAAATAGCTAATATCTTCTAAGAGTCCAATATCTGAAGGTAATTTGGTGTCAGAATATACCAATTTGCCTTTTTTATCGATTAGAAAAGCGGATGGTAAGTTATTCAAGTTATACCCTAATGTATCAGAAAAATAGCAAGCGAGAGAAGTTATATTTAGTTCTTTAAATCTAGCCTCTAAATTTTTATTGTTTGAAGAAATGGTAGAACTTAATTTTGCCGTCTGAATCCAAAGGAATACAATTTGATTTGATTTATTTTCAGTTTGATTTTTTATTTGATTATTTAAGTATTCGAAACCTTTTAAATAATTTTCTATAAAATCACTTTCTAAAGATCCAAAAAACAAATAAACAATTTTGCCTCTAAAATCAGATAATTTTACAGTTGCACCAGTTGCATCTGGCAAAGAAAAATTTGGTGCAAGTTTGCCTATTTTCGTCTTCTGACTATTTTCTATAAACTCTTTTAAAACGGAAGCTGATTTGTCGTCTTTATGAATAGCAAGATATTTTTTATAGTATTTTTTATAGAGTTTTTCGTTTCCTTGTTTTACTAATTCTATAATTAAAATAGACTGTGCGTGTGCCTGTACGCTTCCAAGGAGTTCTTTTTCTGTAATCTCAAAGAGAAGTGGATAATACAAATCTGAATACGCTTTCAGAGAAGTTTCCTGATGAGATTGAACATAACGAAATTCTAAATAATTTCTCAAAAAACGTAAGTAAGCAGGCTGATTTAGAGCCGATGGACTTTGAATAATTGTTTCTTCAAAAAAAGAGTAATATTCGTCAGACAGAATTTTGGGTGTTTGTTCATTTAAAAAAGCATGTAAAACAGAATATTCAGCTAAATGATTTGCATTTTCATAAGCAATTCGCTGTTCCATTGCTAAAATAAAATCATCAGAAAGAGGTTTTTTACCTATGTTTTCTTCTAAAAGCTTGAATTGATTTTTACGTAATTTCTCTACTTCGCTTTTAAAATTTTTTTCATTCGAATTTTTATATTTCTTTGGATACAACGCATTTTTAGAACTATTGCCAAATTCTGTTTCCCATTTTTGTAGAAAGTTATTCTCGGCTGCCCCCAAACCAGAAAATTTTGTTCCATAAGGCAAAGCACCTAATTCTACTTGCATATTTAAACTATCACCTACATGAAGATAAATTTGTCCTTGTTTGTCTTTACATTTCCATAAAAGCCAAGTTGATTTTTTGAGAGGAATTATAAAATTAAATTCTCCTTTTTCATTTGTTGTAACAAGGTGTCTTTTGGGTTGAAAAGTCAAATATTGATATTGGTATTCTATGACTAATTCGTAAGAAGAAGCTGGAGCTATTTTTCCCTCTAAAATAGTAGAAAACTGTGCAAAGCTTTCAAAAGAAAAACTAAATGCAAACAAAAAGCACAAGACTAGAATAATTTTTTTTGCAATAGGGCTTTTAAAAATAGAAATTAAACGTAAAAAAATATTCATTAATAAAGAATTATGAGAAATAGTGTACTATCAAAACTAAAATTAAATAATTATCAAAATTAAGCCAAATTCTATTGATATAATACACATGCAACAAAATTGCGCTGCTTATTTTTTAATTTTGAAAATCTAGTTTATATTTATTCCATTTTTTAAACTTCAATTTATGTCACATTCACACGACCATAATCATACAGGACATAGCCACGAACACGCTCCCCAAAGTCTAGAAAATATCAATTCAGCTTTTTACATTGGTATTGCTCTCAATATTGTTTTTACAGCTATCGAATTTATTTATGGTTATTCCACTGATTCTTTAGCTCTTTTGTCAGATGCCACTCATAATCTAAGTGATGTAGGAAGTCTTATTTTAGCTCTTGTTGGGATGAAACTCGCCAAAAAAACAGCTACTCTAAGCTATACCTATGGTTTTAAAAAGGCTTCTTTATTAGCTTCTCTTATCAATTCTGTTTTGCTTGTGGCTGTTGCTGGAGGAATTATTTATGAAGCAATTCACCGTTTTACTAATCCTTCTCCTTTAACAGGAACTACTATTATTGTTGTCTCTGCAATTGGAGTTGTGATAAATACAGTTTCTGCATTTTTATTTTTTAAAGGACAAAAAGATGATATTAATGTAAAAGGAGCTTTTTTGCATTTGCTTGTCGATGCGCTTGTTTCAGTAGGTGTAGTGATTGCAGGAACGATTATTTATTTTACAGATTGGACAATTATTGACCCTATTATTAGCTGCGTTATTGCAATTGTTGTTTTGGTTTCGACATGGAATTTGTTTAATGAAAGTGTGCGTTTGGTTTTAGATGGCGTTCCGAGCAGTATAAAAATAGAAGATATAAAGAAGTCTCTTTTAGAAATAGAAGAAATAGATAAAGTTCATCACATGCATGTTTGGGCATTGAGCAGTACCGAAAATGCAATGACTGTGCATGTTGTTTTAAAAAAATATGCCTTAGATGCTGCAAATAGCAATACCGAAACTCCTCTTCAACGTTGGGAACGTCTTAAATTGATTATTCGTCATAAACTTCTGCATCATTCTGTTCATCATGCGACTTTAGAACTTGATGCTGATGATAGTTTGGCAGATGAGAAAGTGCATTAAGGAATGATGATCTGCCAAAGCAGCCAAGCTAATTATTAATGAATAAGTAATTGGGCAGAATTAATAACAAAACCCACGATTTTAATCGTGGGAAAAGAGGATCAGAAAGGTGGAAAATATCCTCCAACTGTCCCATAACTAAAGTTATGGGTTTCATTCTTTCTGCCATTGTCGGTGTCCCCACTGACGATAGTAAAACGCAAATAAATTTATGTTACAAGGTACTTACAAATTTAAAAGCAGTAGTTTATTTAATTCTTATTCCTAATAAGTTTTGGAAAAGCAAAAAACCATTTCTATAAAAATAGAAATGGTTTTAATTTTATAACAAGAGTAAAGATTCTTTTAAAAAGTAAAAATTACTTCTTAGCAGCTTCAGTACGTTTGTTTTTAGTTTCCTGTACTTCTGTACGGATTTCTTGTGCTATTTTTTTGAGGTCTTGCATTCCTTTACGGATACGAGTTCCTGCTGCTTGATTTTCTTTATCGTAAAATTTAGAAAAATCTTCTTTAAGTTGTGTGATTAAGTCTTCGACTTCTTGATAACGACCCATAGTGAAAAGTAAATTGAAGGTTATAAATTAAATTTAAAAAAATGCTTTTAAAAGCAAAAAAGGTATAAGACAAAATGCCTGTATAGCTCTATTATGCCCTATTTGAATGACAATATACTAACAAAACTATCAAAAACAGCGTTTTGAGCCGTTTTTTTTAGACTTTCTTATATATTTTTTTCAATAATGAAATTATATTTTTTCTTTTATTGATAGAAAAACTTCTTAACAATCTGAAAAACAATTAGTTAGTGTTATTTGTCAAGTAAGTATTTAATTTTAAAAAAACACCAACAAATAGAAAATAACATAGCTATACGGATTTAATTAGATAGCAGCACTAATTTCATTGTTTGCATAAACTCCATTTTTGAGCTTATCCGAAACTGCTTTAAATGCTTCAATGGTTTGTTTTACATCTTCTAATGTATGCGCTGCTGTTGGAATAAGACGCAACATAATTACATCTTTAGGAACAACTGGATAAATTACAACCGAACAGAAAATAAAGTAATTTTCACGAAGGTCAATGATAAGATTTCCTGCTTCATTATTGCCACCACTCAAAAATACAGGTGTGACAGGTGAGTCTGTCTCGCCAATATTAAAGCCGTTTTCACGCAAGCCATCTTGAAGCGCACGCACTACTTTCCAAAGATTAGCTTTTAGTTCTGGCATAGTACGAAGCATTTCCAAACGTTTCATATTGCCAACAACAAGAGGCATTGGTAATGTCTTTGCATAAATCTGTGAACGCATGTTGTAACGTAAATAATTAATTACGTCTTCAGGACCTGAAACGAAAGCTCCAATACTTGCCATAGATTTGGCAAATGTAGAAAAATAAATATCAATTTCGTCTTGAACGCCTTGTGCTTCTCCTGTTCCGATTCCTGTTTCTCCCATTGTACCGAAGCCATGAGCATCGTCAACAAGCATACGGAAATTATATTTTTTTCTAAGCTCAACAATTTCTTTTAGTTTACCTTGGTCGCCAAGCATTCCAAATACTCCTTCTGTAATTACTAAAATAGCTCCTCCTGTATTCTCTACATATTTAGTAGCTCTTTCTAATTGTTTTTCACAGTTTTCGATATTATTGTGAGGAAAAACATAACGTTTTGCAAGGCTCATTCTGAGTCCGTCAAGGATACAAGCATGAGATTCAGAATCATAAACTACTACATCTTTACGATCAAGAAGTGCATCTACAACAGACATAATCCCTTGATAGCCATAATTCAATATAAAAGTATCTTCTTTTTGTACAAAATCCGAAAGCTGAGATTCAAACTCTTCTATTGTATTTGAGTTTCCAGACATCATACGTGAACCCATTGGATAGGCAAGTCCCCAATCTTTTGTAGCTTCTGTATCTGCCTTACGAACCTCTGGGTGGTTAGCAAGTCCTAAGTAATTATTCAAACTCCATGTCAATACTTCTTTTCCTCTAAATCTCATGCGAGGCTTCAATTCGCCTTCCAACTTTGGAAACGCAAAATAGCCATGTGCAATAGAAGAAAATTGACCTAAAGGGCCACGATTTGTTTTTAATTTTTCGAATAAATCCACGTTATATCTTTTAGTTAATGGTTGATGTAGCGGCTTTTTAATCAATATTTAATTACTGATTTATAAATCAATATATTCTTTCAAATTGATTTTTTTATAATTTTTTTAATCATAAAACTATTTTTTACTTATATATGAAGATACGAATAAAAGCAGGAAGTAAAAAAGCAAGATTACCTATTTTTTATTAAAAGCCGAAAAAATAATACGCAAATATAGTGCGAAAAGGGCAATTTTGGAAATACAGAGCTATTCTAAGCCATTTTTGTTTGAAATTTCTCTTAAATTAACTCATAATTCAAAAAAATACAAAGAGTCATCTTTTAAAAAGAGAAATGCTGTTATTGGTCTTTTATTGATAGCGACTTGTTGTTAATCTTAGACTTGTGTTTTCAAGTAAATACAAAACTACTTACATTTGTAAATCTGAAGATTTGTGTTATCGCTGCGCTAAAGACAACGCCCAACAGTCAAAATACATAACTACTCATTTGATAGCTCTATAATCTGTCTTATCACAAAGCTTGAATACCCCGTTATTATCTCCCAATTCAGTATAAAAAAAGCCTAGTGGGGATTCGTAAAATAATAATTCTACACACACACAGGATTCTATATGTTTATCGATAAAGGATTTTTCTTCCTTTGTTATTGGATAAACAGGTGTTATACCCCAATAGTTAGACATTTTTATGAGAGCATCATGAGATATATGTTTCTTAGTTCTATATGTAGTACCAGTTACTTGAACACATTCTAATGATGCACTTCTTTTATGCAAAAATAAAGTAGAGAACTTTAGTATTCCTTCAGTATTAATAAATGCTAAACAAATAGACAACATAATTAAAATAATTGCAGAAAAAATGTTAACATTTACTCCTGCAATTATTTCTTTATAAGAAACAGCAATTGTGATAAATCCTATCAAAGTAGCATGGGTAATATGATAAGAAATAGGTATAAATGCCGTGCTTTTTCTTAGAAAGAAAAGATACAATATCAATGATAACAAAAGATAAAGTGCAATTAAGCATAAAAACACTGCTTTAAATCTAATATTTTTCATTTTTTTTAATTATATGTGACTATTTACTTCTGTTAGTTATCTTCGCTAAAGACAACACCCAACACTCATTTTTTTATTGTTGTTTTAGAATTCTACATCTATTTGGGGTTTACTTACTTTAACATTAAATATCTTTCTAAATCAAGATTTTGCAACTTAGGTAAATCAATACTAAATAATTCAGCTTGAGATTTTAAAATAGTCAAAGAATCATAATATCCCATTATCTGTCCCATAATATAGTCTTTATCACCTTTTTCACAGGAAGAAATTTCCTGTTCTAACTCAGATAACTTATCTATTTGTATATCAATAAAATCATCTAGATAATTCTTATAACTATTAGTATTCATGTTACTTCTCTTTTAAAATTCCTCCAGCCGTCATTCTTGAAAAAAATAGCTCTCGTCTGGCTCGCATCATAGGTTCTCTTCCTACTAGATGAATTCTTAAATACAAGATAAGAAATTACATCTATTTTATCTACTACAAACCTAAAGGCTTGCTTCCTAGTAAGTTAGTAATATGTATTCGGCTTGTAGCCGTGGTTTTTGTATTTATAAGTTATACATTTTTCTTGATTTTAGTTTATAAAAATCAGAGTCATTTAATTTACGAGCATCTAACTTTATGCAAACCCCAACTGCTTCCTAACCTTCTGCAAGACTTCAAAAGCTACTTTTCGTGCTTTTTCTTCGCCTATCTTGAGTTTGTTGTCAAGTTCTTTTTCATCTGCCATTAATTTATCAAAAATAATTCTTTCGTTCTTATATTTATCCAAAATAAGTTCTAAAAGAGCCTTTTTTGCGTGTCCGTAGCCATAATTTCCACCTGCATAGTTCTGACGCATTTGTTTCAAATCACTCTCATTTGCCAATAATTTATACAAGCCAAAGACGTTACAAGTTTCGGTATCCTTTGGTTCTTCTAAAGGCGTGCTATCTGTTACAATAGACATAACTTGCTTTTTGAGTTGCTTTTCAGGTAAGAAAATATCGACAATATTTCCATACGACTTACTCATTTTTCGCCCATCAGTCCCTGGAATTGTCATTATTTGCTCATCTACCTTAACTTCTGGCATTACAAAAATTTCTCCGTACTTATTATTAAAAGCCGAAGCAATATCTCTAGTAATTTCTAAATGTTGCATTTGGTCTTTTCCAACAGGAACAAACTCAGCATCATATATCAAAATATCAGCAGCCATCAAGACAGGATAGGTAAAAAGTCCTGCATTTACATCAGAAAGAGAATCTGATTTATCTTTGAAAGAGTGTGCATTAGCAAGCATTGGAAAAGGTGTAAAGCACGATAAATACCACGCAAGTTCGGTTACCTCTGGAATTCTTGACTGACGATAGAACGTATTTTTTTCTATATCAAAACCAAAAGCCAGCCACGCAGCAGCCACAGCATTTGTATTTTGAATTCTCGTTTCGGCATCTTTTACCGTTGTGAGAGAGTGCAAGTCAGCAATAAAAAAATAAGAATCATTACCTGCTTTTTTTGAAAGCTCAATAGCTGGTAAGATTGCGCCCAAAAGATTTCCTAAATGTGGACGACCAGAAGACTGAATACCTGTGAGAATACGGGACATATTGAATTGTGAATGATGAATTGTGAATGATGAATGGAATAAAATAAAACCAAACACTATTTTTCGTTTTTCTGCCGTTGTTGGTGTACCCACCAACGACAATAGTTTACATTACTTCAAAATTGAAAAAAAAGTTTCAAAAAGCCTAATTATTTACTTTTAAGAAAAATAAAAAGGATTTTTGCCTATCCAAAAAATACACCATACAAATATCTACCAGGTGAAAAAGTAAAAGCTCCTGCAATAATGAGCGCACCAAAATATAGTAAAATCATTTTTCGTTTGTGGGATTTTACATCTCCTTTTTTAATGGCAAAATAAGCCGTTGGAACAGTATAAAGAACGACAAAACTAAAAATATGAATCCACCCAAAATGATTGAAAACTGTAAATCCAATCGTTGCAGGCATAAAAAGAGTAATAATTGCTGTAAAAAGCATCAAAATCATATATATTCTTCCAAAAATTTTATGAATTTGTGTCCCTTTTTTGATGAGTAAAAGAACTGTTCCGATAAAAAAACTAGGCACTACGGTAGCCAAATGAAGATACATAAGTTGTAAATAATCCATAAGTAAGTAAGTTAGATTTGAGAAAAAAAATCAAAAGTATAAAATTTTATAATTACTGTGTTACTTTTTCTAATCACTAAATTTTCCGTTATTTGAGCTTTCTAGCTAAGTAAAAGGTATTAAAAAAGTCTGTATCAGATGGATAAGCGGTTTATTATCCCACATAAAACTTCAAAAAAATATTTCTAAATAATGAAAACTAACTCTTTATCTTCTTCATTTTTATCTTTCTTATCAAAATCGCCATTAGTAGCATCAATACTTTTTCTATTCTTTTTTTCTTGTAGTTCTGATAAAATGACAGATAAAGAAAAAGAAGATGAATCTAGTATTGAATGGGAAAGTACACAGATTCCTACCGATTCTGTTTCTCTTGCTCATGCAACTCAATTTCGCTCTTATGTATATCCAAATTTCAGAACTTTAGAAGTTTATGATAAAAATAAAAATTTACAACAGCGTTATCTATTGTACAAAGGAGAAACAAAACCAAAAACGAATTTTGAATATGATATTGCTCTTCAAATTCCTTTAAAACGTATCGTTTCACGTTCTACAAAGTATGCGACTTTTATATCACTTTTAGAAAATGTAGATAATTTGGTAGGTTTTGTAGGCTCTCAGTATGTTTCGGATGAACAAATTAGAAAAGGCTTGGATGCAGGAAAAATCAAAGAAGTTGGAAACGATGATGGTTCAGGAGTAAATTTTGAAGGTTTGCTTAGTTTAGAACCAGATGCCATTTTTACCTATGATGCCAGTTTGTATGGAGGAACAAGCGATACACAGCAAAAAATGAAAGAATTGGGTTTGCCTATGATTATTTGTAATGAAACTTTAGAAAGCTCGCCACTTGCACAAGCAGAATGGATAAAATTCTTTGGTATTTTGTTTGAAAAAGAAGAAAAAGCAACCGAAATTTTCAATCAGGTAAAAAGCAATTATGATTCTCTAAAAAACCTGACAGGCAATCTAAAAGAAACTCAAAAACCAACACTTTTTTTTAATGCATGGTATAATGAAACTTGGTTTATGCCAAATGGAGATAGTTATGTAGCACAGTTTGCCAAAGATGCAGGAGCAATTTATTTATGGAATGATTTGGAAGGAACAGGTGCTTCTCCTTTAGCCATAGAGTCGGTTTATGAAAAAGCTCAGCAGGCAGATTATTGGTTTCATGCTAGTGATTGGAAGAATATGAATCAACTTATAAGTTCGGATAGACGTTTTGTTTCTTTTAAATCTGTCAAAAATAAAAAGGTTTTTAATCACAACAAAAGACAACTAAAAAGTGGTGGAAATGACTATTTTGAGAGTGGTGTAGCTTTTCCAGACAAAATTTTGGAAGACTTTATCAAAATTTTGCATCCAGAATTAATCAAAAATAAAGAGCTTTATTTTTATGAAAATTTGAAGTAAATTGGATGAAATACAAATGGTCTAGCTTTTAACAAGCAAAAATAATTTTGTTTTTTAATAATCTAAAAGTCGGTTTTTTGTATAAAAACTGTCAAAAATCAGTAAGTAAAGCAACTTTTGATAGTGTTTTGCGCTTATTAAATTTGTATCTTGCAAGCCAAAATAAACAGCACACACAAATACACACAATTAAATAAATAATTTATCGGTTCAATTCTATGCTAAAATTAAGTAATAGACTTTAATAAAACTGATACAAAAAAAATAGTCTATGAGTAATATTCTAACCCTTTCTCCTTCTCGTTTAGAAGTCATGCGCCACTTAGAAGGCTATGTGGATCAAATGACAAGTAAATTTTTACGTCCTATTGATGTAAACTGGCAGCCTTCCGATTTATTGCCTGATGCTTCTAAACTAGATTTTTTTGATAAAGTAAAAGATCTTCAAGAACGTGCTAGAGAACTATCTTATGATTTTTGGATTGTTTTGATAGGCGATATGATAACAGAGGAAGCTCTTCCAACTTACGAATCTTGGTTGATGGATGTAGAAGGTGTACATCAAGGCGACAAAGAAAATCCGTGGTCAAAATGGGTAAGAGGCTGGACAGCAGAAGAAAATCGTCATGGAGATTTGCTCAATAAATACCTTTATTTATCAGGACGAGTAAATATGAAGCAAGTAGAAATTTCTACTCAACACTTAATTGCTGATGGTTTTGATATCGGAACTGCAACAGACCCTTATCGTAATTTTGTTTATACTTCATTTCAAGAATTAGCTACTAACATTTCACACAAACGAGTAGCTCAACTGGCAGGAACACATGATAATTCAGATTTAGAGAAAATGTGTAGTATGGTAGCTGCCGACGAGTATCGCCATGCGTATGCGTATATGTCATTTGTAGAAAAGATTTTGGAAGTTGATCCAAATGAAATGCTTTTTGCTTTTGAAGATATGATGCGTAAAAAAATTGTAATGCCAGCGCATTATTTACGTGAAATTGGTGGAAAAGTAGGCGAAACCTTCAAGCATTTTTCTGATTGCGCTCAACGTTTGGGGGTTTATACAGCAGAAGATTATGTTGATATTATGGAAGTGCTAATCAAGAAATGGAATATCGAAAACTTGAAAGACCTTAATGAAACAGGCGAAAAAGCAAGAGATTATATTATGAAACTTCCTGCTAGACTTTTGCGTGTAGCTGAAAGAATGAAAACAGACACAAGTGCAGGATATAAATTTAAGTGGATAGATTAAAATCATTATTAGTGATAAATGGTTAATTATAAATGAATGAAAGTAGTCCGTTTATAATTAACCATTCACAATTATTCATTGCTTTCTTCTTCAAATTCTAGTTCTTTAATAGGTAGTTTGTTTTTCTTAGCAGTTTTTCGTTTTCCTCTTTTATAATAAAACCACTCGCCAGTTACTTTTCCCTCTTTATATTGACCTTCATATTTTGGTTTTCCTTTTTCATCATAGTGAATCCAATATCCAGTTTTTTTTCCTTCTTTATATACTCCTCTACTCATTACAATCCCGTTTTGATCATAGTATGTCCAAGAACCTTGTTTTTGTCCATCTTTGTATGTTCCTGATTGAATTGCACTTCCATCAGTAAAATATTCTTCTACTAACCCATCTAATTGTCCTTTTGTATAAAAAACTCGTCTTGCAAGAGTTCCATCTTCATAAAAAGTTAGCCAAAGACCTTCATACGCACCATCACGATAAATACCTGTACGTTTTACTTGTCCATTTGGATAATAAAAAAAAGCTGAATCTTGTAACATTCCATTTATCCATATTTCTTTTCGCTCTAGCTTTCCATCTGGTGAATAATACTTTGATGTTCCATTAAGTTTATTGTATTGGTAGTTCTCAAACGCCATTGTTGTTCCATCTGGATAATATAAGAACCAATATCCTTCTTTATTTCCTTTTACTTCTTTTCCTTCAGCTTTTAGTATTCCACTTTTATAAAACTCTTGCTTTTTTGATTGTGCAACAGAATTTTGTATAAAGCTAAAGAATAAAAAAGCAAATAAATACAGAGTTAAATATACATTTGAATAATACTTATTTTTCATATAATTTTGTTTAGATACTTATAGAATAAAAGAGTTCTATCATTAAACCCAATTATCATACTACTTTTTTGCTCTTGGTAAGACAAGCTACATAAATTTAAAATAAAAAAAGCAAAATAATCAAATCTCTTTTATGAATTCAATCAAACAAAGATTTTAGCTGTTTTTATATCTATTTTTAAGATTTAACTTCAATGTGGGTTTGATAAATCAAAAAAAATGTTATTTTTGTGCTACTTACTATCAGATTATTTGCTCAAAATTGCACATTCTTTAGACTACTTTCCCCTTGAAAAAATTACGAGAAAAATTATCAATTATCTCTTTTCTTAAAATTTACTTTCATCTTTTTACTGAGAATTTCTTTTCAAAATCTTTAGTAAAAGGCTTAGTCTTGATTTTGTTTCTCTGTGTTTCACCTATTGTTAATGCACAAAAGCAAAACAAACACATTCCTTTTGATCCTAACAAACAACTCTCCCAATTCTTAATAGACGTTTGGGATAGTGAAAAGGGATTACCTTCTGGAACACTTCTTCAACTCATTCAAACAAAAGATGGTTATTTATGGATAGGAAGTTATGATGGACTTTTGCGTTTTGATGGAAATAGTTTTGACTTATACACCAAAAATACAAACGACGTTTTTAAGACAAATAATATTACTCGTTTGGCAGAAAGCCAAGACAGTACGTTATGGATAGGAACACAAGGAAGTGGATTGGTCAGTTACAAAAATGGAGTTTTTAAATCACATGGTTTAGAAAAACAATACATTGAAGCAATTCATATTTTAGATAATAGTGATTCAGTTTATATTGGTACTCGTTCAAGTGGTTTGTTAGTTTATGATATAAAAAAAGAAAAAATTTCACCTCTTTTTTCAAAAGAATTGTCTTCTGAATCTATTTATGATATTTTAGAATATCCTAGAGGTAAATTTTGGTTAGCTACAAGGAATCAAGGCGTGCTAACTTTGGAAAATAACCAATTACTAAAAGTAGCTTCTGAATTAGAAAATACCCGTACATTAAAATTATATTTAGACAGTAAGAAAAGAGTCTGGGCAGGAACATATCAAGGAATTTTAAAATATGAAAATGATAAGTTTATCAGACAATTTCCAAAACTAGCTGAAGAGCGAATTCATGATATGAGGTTTGATCCAGCAGGTAATTTTTGGATTGTTACTCGTAATAATATTTATCGTCATAATGTTCTGACAGAGGAATTAGAACTTCTTACCACCGATACAGGAGAAGCATTTGATGATGTGCGTTCAGTTTGGCTAGATCAAGAAGATGACTTATGGATTCCGACAGCTAGACATGGACTGTGTCGTTTGCGTGATGGAAAATTTATTAATTATACTGTTCGTGAAGGACTTGCTTATCCTTCTGTAAACTCGGTGGGTGTTTATAATAATACAGATGTTTTGGTCGGAACAAGTAGTGGAACAATTCATCGAATAAATTCCACTCAAAATAAAGTGTTTGATTATCCATTAAAAACAAATATTACTGGACAAGAAATATTCAATATCCGTCAAGATAATGAAGGAATCGTTTGGATAGTTACTTATGACGGTCTATTAAGGAAAGATACTAATGGAAACGAAAAATTATTTACTACAAAAGATGGGCTTCCAACTAATATTTTGCGACTTACCTATCAAGATTCAAAAGGTCGTTTTTGGATAGGAACACGAGGAGAAGGATTGGTAGAATATAAAAAAGATAAGAAAACAGGGCAAGATAGTTTTTCAAAAATTGGTCTAGAAAGAGGTTTTACTCCTGACTTTGTGATGTCAATAACAGAAGATAATAATGGAAACCTTTTAGTAGGAACAAATAATGGAGGATTAGCTGTAGAAAATGGAAGTAAATTTGATTTGTTCTCTACTGAAAATGGATTGCCTACTAATCTTATCTTTAATATTTATTGTGATAAGCAAAATATAATTTGGTTGGCTACTAATGCTGGTTTGGTGCGCTGGAAAGATCAAAAAGCATTTGTTTTTGATGGTTCAAACGGTTTGCCGAATGAAACTATTTTTGATATTGTAGAAGATGAGAAGGGATATTTTTGGTTTTCTTCCAATAGAGGAGTGTTACGCATAAATAAAAATGAACTCAATTCTTTAGCCAATGGAGAAGATATAGACTTAAACTGGACACAATACGACAAAAATGATGGTATGCGTTCCGAACAATGTAAGGGGGCAACTCAATCAATTATTTCTCCTCACGGAATAATTTGGATTCCTACTAACAACGGTATTTTACACATCAATCCTAATTTTTTACCTATTAATTCTCGTCGCCCTCCTGTATATGTACAGAAAGTTTTTTTAGATGATGAGTTTTTTTTAGAACCTTTAAAAGTAATTGTAAAACCTGAGCAACAGCGTGTCATTATTGATTTTACAGCTCTTAGTTTTCGTGCGCCTGAAAAAGTAAAGTTCAAATACCGATTAGAAGGCTTTGATAAAGAGTGGGTGGTAGCAAAAAATAATAAAAGAGAAGCAATTTATACCAATCTTCCTAACGGAACATACAATTTTCAAGTGATTGCAGCTAATAATGATGGCGTTTGGAACAATGAGGGTGCAAGTGTAAAAGTTGTTGTTAGACCTCATATTTATGAAACACCTTGGTTTATTGGATTGATAGTTCTCTTAGCAGGAGGAGGTATTTGGGGAGTAGTAGCTGCAAGAACAAAGAGAATTAAGATGAAAGCTGAAGAGTTAGAAAGGATTGTTAAATTACGTACTGCCGAACTTCGATCTAGTAATGAAGAACTGATTACTCAGCAGCAAGTAGTAGATGAAAGAAATCTTCTTATCGAAAAACAAAATCATAATATCATTTCTAGTATTAATTATGCCAAACGTATTCAATTAGCAATGCTTCCTACGCTAGAACAAGTGGAAGAACTTTTACCTGAGTCTTTTATATTATTTTTGCCTAGAGATATAGTTTCAGGAGATTTTTATTGGATAGAAAAACAAAGCGAAAAAATAGTTATAGCTACTGTGGATTGTACAGGACATGGTGTACCAGGAGCATTTATGTCTTTGATAGGAAATGATTTACTCAATAAAGTAATTCAAGACTATTCTATTACACAACCTAGTCTTATTCTTAATGTTCTTAATGAAGAAATAAGTAATATCTTAAGACAACGAGAAACAGATAATCGTGATGGAATGGATATGAATATTTGGACATGGAATCAAAAAGCTCATACAGTAGAATTTGCTGGGGCTAAAAACCCATTGATTTATATCAAAAACGGAGAGTTACACGAAATAAAGGCTGATAAACTTTCGATAGGTGGGAATTATTCTGATAATGAAAGCATAAAATATACAAATCACACTATCAAAATTGACTCTCCAACTGTATTATATACGTTTTCTGATGGTTATCAAGACCAATTTGGAGGAGAACAAGATAGAAAGTTTATGAAAGGTAAATTGAAAAAACTATTATTAGAAATTTATCAGCTACCTATGAAAGAGCAATATCAAATCTTAAAAGATACATTTGAAGAATGGAAAGGTAATTACTCACAAGTCGATGATGTTTTGATTATAGGAGTTAAAATAGATGTAGACATTTAGTACAGTGTAACATAAGTTTGCCTGTGTTTTACTATCATAGGTGGGGAAACTGACAATGGCAGAATTATAAATTGAACACAGTTTTAATCCTTTTTTACAGACTGTATTTAGATTATGAGTTTCGCAAAACCTATGTTTCACTCTAATCACAGTACACAGAAGTTACCTTTTAAACTTATCTTGAAATCAAAAAAAAAGAGTTATTTTAAATAAAAATCACAGAAGTGTTTTTTTTTTCATAAATTAAAGACAAATATTGGATAAACGTATTTATATTATCTGTAAAGCTGGTCGTTGATGCCTCATACAAGCCCCTTTTTTAAACTATCTACAGAAGCTCTCTGTGTGCTAGATATACATAATCGTATCCTGCACGCCAATACTGCTATGGAAAAACTTGCTCAAAGAGAAGAAAAATTCTTAATTGGAGAAAGTTTTATAGAAGAAATAGAAAAAAGAATTGAAGGACAGAATAAAATAGGTACTAAAGAATTGATTACTAGGTTAATAAATCAACTTGACAAAACACGTATCCAAATAAATGAAAAAATAATTGAATCGTATAGCTTCATAAATAATATAAACAATAGAGAAGAATATAAAATTTCTACAATTTCTACAAAAGAAAATTACGTTTATATATCCATTGCTTATACATCAACTACTATTAACCCTGATTTAGTAGAAACATTTATTGAAACAAGAGCCATACAGACAAAGCAGTTGAATACTATCCTAGCAACTGTTCCTGATGGTATTTTTGTTATCAATGAAAAGGGAATTATATCTTTGGTTAATCCTGCTGCTGAGAATATTTTTGGTTACAAAGAAGAAGAATTACTAGGCAAATCGGTAGAATTACTTTTGTCTAATAAACCTATACCTGATCGTTTTACGCAGCTAGTAGCAGAGTCTTCTTCTGATTTAAAGGTCATTCATAATATAGAATTAATTGCAAAACACAAAAATCAAACTGAATTTCCTTTAAGTGTTTCGTTAAACGAAACTCATTTTGAAAAAGGAAAAACGGTTTATATTGCTTTAGTGAGAAACCTTACAAAATCAAAAGAAGTACAAAATAAATTACGTGATAGTCAAACATTTGGAGAGTCAATCTTTCAATCAGCCAAAATTGGATTAGCTGTTATTAATGAATGGGGCTATTTTGTAAATGTAAATAGGCAATATGCACTCATGACTGGCTATACACCAGAAGAATTAATTGGTCAAGTATATTCTATAATTGTGCCTGATTTCGAAAGAGAAGATAGCATTAATACTTTAAAAAAAGCTCGCAGAGGAAACACTACTGCAAAACGTTTTTGGAAGCTAAAGCAAAAAAAGGGTGCATTGATTGACATCGAACTATATATTAATGATTTTTATAATCGTAATAAAGAACAGTTTTTTATTCTTTCTTCAAAAGACATTACTGAAGAGAAAAGTATTGAAAAAGATTTAAGGAATACAAAAGAATTATTAGAAGGCATTTTTCAATCTTTAGATAATGTATTTTGGTCTTATGATGTCAAAAAAGATAAATTACTTACTATTTCTGCTGCTGTGGAAAAAATTTATGATATTTCACAAGCCGAATTAAAAGATGATCCAAATGCGTGGCTAAAAAAAGTACATCCAAAGGATATAAAACTTGTCAATGAATCTCGTAAAAAAGCAAGAGAAGGACAAAGTATATCTTATGAATATCGTATCATAGACACAAAAGGAAACACGAAATGGATTCAGACAGATGTAAAAGTAACAGTAGATAAAGAGGGAAATCCTATTCGCATTGAGGGAGTAGATACAGAAGTGACACAACGCATTCTTGCTAACCACGAGTTAGACAATACGAAAAGAATGTTACAATTCATTTTAGACTCACTTCCTGATGGAGTCGTTTTTACTAATCCAAACTTAGAAATAGAATGGGTAAATCCTGCTATAAAAAAACTTTTAAATTATGATGAAGAGGAATATACAGGTAAAATTTTTTCAAGCCTATTCGAAGAAGAAAGCTTTTTCCTAATTTCTGATCATTTTGATATAATGGAAAAAATGTCTGTTTTCGAAATTGCTCTAAAGTCTAAAAATGGAAAGCTAATTTATTCAGAAACTATTTCTACACCTGTTTATGATTCTAGCAAAAGCATAATTGGCTATCTTTATGTAATCAGAGATATTAGTGAACGAAGAGTATTTGAGCAGGAAAAAGCACAGATTATGCGTTCTCTAGCACAGTTCAAACGAACATTAGATGTTACCAAAGATAGTGTTTTTATGTTTGATGCCACTACACATTTGTTTATTTATGCTAATAAAGGAGCGACAGAAGCCGTGGGATATTCGTTTGGAGAACTTCGTTCCATGAAGCTCATTGACCTTATGAGTGATATTAATCCTGAAGATTTTCAACAACTCACTTCTTATGTTGTAAATAATACAAATCATCAAATCAACTTAGATACAACCTTTTTACATAAAAGTGGAGGCAAATTTCCTGTTGCTCTTTTATTGCAATATGTAGATTTAGATGATGGAGAAAATCGTTTTGTCGCTATTGTAAGAGATATTAGTGAGCGAAAAATTACAGAACAGTTACTAAAGGAAAGTGAACTCAAATTTCGTTCTACCTTCGAACAAGCAGGGATTGGAATTGCTCATATCGGAATAGATTTGTCGTGGGCAGCTTTCAATGTTCATTTTTGTAAAATGACAGGCTATTCTCAAAACGAACTTAGTATCAAAAAATTGAGGGAAATAACACACCCAAAAGATTTGCCAAGAGATATTATGCAGCTTCGTCGTGTTCTGAATGAAAAAAGTGAAGGGTATTCTATGCGAACACGTTATATTCATAAAAATGGAGATACCATTTGGCTCAATCTGTCGCTTTCAGTGGTAAAAGATGACGATAAAAAACCTGCATTTATTGTAATGTTTATTGAAAATATTTCTGACCAAGTAGAAGCTGAAGAAATGTTGCGTCAAACTTTAGAAGAACTAAAAGTAAGTAACTATGAATTAGATCAGTTTGTCTATAAAGCCTCACATGATTTGCGTTCTCCTCTCACATCTATTTTAGGTTTGTTAAATATTGCTGAAATTGACAAAGAAAATGCACTTTCTCATATCAGAATGATTAGAGGAAGAATTCATAAACTTGACGAATTTGTACAATCTATCATTAATTATTCTCAGACAAGTAATTTGGAAACTAATTATGAACCTTTGCGAATAGAATATTTAATTCATAAAAATATTGCTGATTTAGATTTTTTACCTTATGCAAATGAAATAAAATTCAAAATTAAGTCAACTCAAAAAGGAGCTATTTATACTGATAATTTAAGACTAAATGTAATTTTGAGAAATTTACTCTCAAATGCAATTAAGTTTGTAGACAGAACCAAAAAAAGATCAGTTATTATAGTAGAAACTGCTTTGAGAGAAGACAAAAAGTTTGTTTTGAAAATTACCGATAATGGTGTAGGCATAGATAAAGCCTATCAAGAACGCATTTTTGATATGTTTTATCGTGGAAACGAAACCTCTGATGGAAATGGTTTGGGACTTTATATTGTTCGTCAGGCTGTTGAAAAACTAAGGGGAGAACTCAAATTTGCTAGTCAGCTTGGAAAAGGTTCTACTTTTATGGTAATTTTGCCTAGTTTCGAACCAAAAACTAAAGATGAATTAGAAAAATTATTTATCCCTGCTGAGTTGGATAATAGCAAGGAAAACAGAAATAATTAAATATAGTTTGTACTTTAGTGTGAAAAATATAAATCAAATTGAAAAAAATACTTGTAATTGCAGGAGCAACAGCTGTAGGAAAAACAGCTTTATGTACAGAATTAGCAGCTTACCTTGATACAGAAGTTATATCAGCTGATTCAAGACAGTTTTATAAAGAAATGAGCATCGGCACAGCAAAACCCACCCTTGAGGAGATGACTTTCATTTCAGAAACAGGAACTTCTAGGCTAATCAAACATCATTTTATTGATTCTCATTCTATTCAAAATCCTTTATCAGCAGGGCAATTTGAAAAAGAGGCTTTATCTGTTATTAATAATTTATTCAAAGCTAGAAACAAAGAAAATGACATCCTTATTCTGACAGGAGGTTCTGGACTTTTTGTTCAAGCTATTTGTGATGGATTTGATGAAATGCCAACCATCGAAACAAAATTCAGAGAAGAGTTAAATCAAGAATTGAAACAAAATGGATTAGATAGTTTAGTTTCAGAATTGCAAGAAAAAGATTCAGAATACGCATCAGAAGCAGACTTAAATAATCCTCAACGAGTAATTAGAGCATTAGAAATAATTAGAAGCACAGGCTGCAACTATTCAGAGTTCAGGAAAAAAAATGTACAAAACCAAGAAAAAGCAAGAACAGAGAGATTGCAAAAATTAGGCTTTGATTTCATCAAGGTAATGTTAGACCGACCTAGAGAAGAACTTTACGAACGAATAAATAAAAGAGTCTTGCTCATGATTGAGAATGGATTGGTAGAAGAGGTAAAATCATTGAAAGAATACGCTCATCTTGCACCCTTAAAAACAGTAGGGTATCAAGAAATTTTTGAATATCTTGATGCTGATAATAACGAAAAAACAGAAGAAAAAATAAATTTAGAAACAGCTATTTCAACTATTCAACAAAACACAAGACGATTTGCTAAAAGACAATTGACATGGTTTCGTAAAGACAAAGAATATATTTGGTTCGATATTTCACAACCAAACTACAAACAAAAATTAATTAATTTCATTAAAAGTCAATTGACTAAAAGTTGATTAATTATAATAGTTATAAAAAAGTCAGTATATCGAATCTTGATTCAAAATACTGACTTTAATGTAATAAATAAGTTGTAAAAATAGGTCTATAAGCCGAGTCCTGTCCAGTTTTTTTTTTATTTTAAATTTACATTTAAAATAAAAAACAAACCTGTCCTATCATTTATCTATGCTGCATTTCACAAAACAGCTTTAACGACCTACCCGTCTGCTCCAGCGAGCAACTTTTTTGTATTTATTCTCATAATTAAATAAGAATAAAAACATTCGCAGACTTATTTGGTCTTTCAGCACATGGGGTTTATTCGCCCAAAAAAGTTGCCTTTTCTGTCGGTGCGCTCTTACCACACCTTTTCACCCTTTCCTTTTCACTCATTTTTTCAAAAAAGTAAAAAGGTGGTTATTTTCTGTAACACTTTCCGTCTATACTTACAACTTCTTTTAACTTGGTATAGCCTTCCCGTTAGGAAGCATGTTGCTCTGTGCTGCTCAGACTTTCCTCTTCCATTTTTCTGATTTTCTTACTTTAAAAAGTTACCAAATAAGAAATATGAAAGCGATAAGATGACCTATTAAGTTAATAATATTAAGACTTTTCCTAAATAATCTAAAATTTAGTAGAAAAAGTAACAAAAAATTCATTAAATTCGTTTCAAATTACACTATCGTTTAGCAAATATCAAAATATTTTGTCAATTTTACAGCATTATTTTTTGATAAAAGCAAAAAACTAACAAAAAAGAATTTTTTTTAAATTGTAAAGCAAGTTTTAAGCAAATTTAGATACAAATTATTCCCTCCCTTATTATATTAGTTGTGTCTAATTTTTATTATAAACTTTCTCTATAACTAACTAGTTTCTAATTTTTATTTTGCTTTAAATTTTTTCCCCTTAATAATTATATAATAATGCATTCATTTAAGACAATACATAAAGAAGAGTACGCTTCAAAAAAACAAATTTTTGATGATGCTCATACTGCCTATAAAAAAAGGTTAGATACAAAATCTGTAGAAATTCCTATTCATAATACGGTTCTTTTTGAAGTACCTTTTGCTAGAATTAGTTATATCCCAAAAGATAAAACAAATAAAGAAGCTATAAAAGATGGTATTCTAGCTCTAAAATGGAGAGGTGACATAACTGATGAGCAATACAAGGAAGTTATGAACAAATTACTTGAGTTTAGTTATCTCTACGGCATTACAGGTTTATTGATTGATGCTATGGAATTGGGCTATGTCAGTATGTTCGCCCGTGCTTGGTTGATGTTAGACTGGATTCCTCGTATGCAAAAACAAGAAATAGAATCAGCTAAGTTGGCGATTTTACGTACCAATGCCCCTATGCACAAAGTAGGAATTGACTATGTAGTTAGTTACTTACAGCAAATGTTGCCTTATGAATGTAGATTTTATATGAGCAAAGAAAATGCTATCAACTGGATTTTTAGAAAATAAAATCAAGTGTATTGGTTATTATAAGACACGTTTTTTGTATAAAAAATTTATGCAAAAAGCGTGTTTTGTTTTTACATCAAATGTACAGGAAGATAATATATAGCAGTACTCTCCTTTTTGGAAGCTGGTAAGTCGCTTTCAGTAGAAGGTTCTTCTGAATTTTCTTTTTTTGAAGGTTTTTCTGGACTACTTTTTAAATCAGAAACTACTTTTTTTGAAAAAAAGAATGAAGATAAAAAAGAAAATAGATTAATTTTAAGAATATACATTTTTTTATAATATGAAAAGTTAGTAAGACAGGATTTTTTATTTTAACTAATACAAAATTAAGTCCATCAAATTATATAAAAACTTGAATATCAGAGCTTTTATCACTTGTATAAGTCTTGAGTGCATGTTTCTCAAAATTTAATTTAAAGCGATTATTTAGTAGATTATTGTAATTTTTGCGTACTTATTAGCTAGTAATTTGCATAAAACACAAAATGATTAGATATTTAGGGTAGAATGATAAAATTAATATATCCACGCCAACGTATTTTTATAGCTTTTTTGATTTACACCTTACTCTCCTTTGCTGTGGCTACACTCAGTTTTTGGCTTTTTAGACGTGTTGAATCAATAAATCTGTTGGCTGATAAAGTTCATGAACTACATATCCATATTCGAAATTTATCAAAATTAAGAAGCGATTTTTTATTGAATGAACCACTCAATGAAGAGTTTTATAAAACAGGACACAGTCGTTTTTTGAAAGAGTATATTGTCAATCAATCACAAATCTTAGGTTCAATAAATTCCATCAAAACATCTCCTCAAGCCAAAAAGTGGAATATGACTAAGAATTTGGATTCCCTGCAATATGAAGTTAAGCTCAGTACAGATATGATGAAAGAATTAGCCCGCAAGATGAGATTAAGAGGATATAAAGATTATGGTTTGGAAGGCGTAATGAGAGAGTATATACGCTTATTAGAAGTTCAACCTCACATAGACAAAGTTTTAGTTTTACAGCTTCGTAGACATGAAAAAGATTTTATAAATAGATTAGATAGCATTTCGTTGAATGAATGGAAAAGAAATTTTGAAACACTTACCGAAAATATTGTTAGCAACACTTATGAATTAGAAGAAAAATATAAATACCTTGCCTATCTAAATGCCTATAAAGATGCTTTTTATCATTTTGTAGAAGTAGATTATGATATTGGTTACCGACAAGAAACGGGATTTACAGCTCAGACTAATCTAAAAGACCAAAAGATTTTGAGACGTATCGATAAATTAGATGCTTACTCACAAAATAAAAAAGATTCAATTTTAACTCAACTTCGTTTTATTACAGTCGTTTTAGTTACAACTTCTGTTATTGCCTCTATGCTGCTCAGTTTAGCTTTTCCGTATATTATGAAAATTTAAAAAAAGAACAATTACTCTTTTGATACAATGTCTATTATAATTGTAATAGATGCGTTTTTTGTGTATATTTGTATAATAATTTTTGGAATGAAATATGCCTTTTATCTAGTAAGGATTTTAGTTAAAACAGATAAAAACGTATTAAATCAAAAAAGTAAAAACGCAAAAACAATTAGTAATAATTAAAATGGCAGAAAATAATAAAGAGGAAAACGCAATAGTAGAAACAGATGTAGAAAATACAGTTTCTCCTATTCCAGAAGATAACTCAGAAAATAATGATAGAGGTAATTATGGCGCAGATAATATTCAAGTTCTTGAAGGATTAGAAGCCGTACGTAAACGCCCAGCCATGTATATTGGCGATGTAGGTATAAAAGGATTGCATCACTTGATTTGGGAAGTTGTAGATAACTCTATCGATGAAGCTCTTGCTGGACATTGTGATACGATACATGTAACTATAAATGAAGGAAATACAATCACAGTTAGAGATAATGGTCGTGGTATTCCTACTGATATTCATACAAAAGAAAATCGTTCTGCTTTAGAAGTTGTAATGACAGTGCTTCACGCAGGAGGTAAATTTGATAAAGATACTTATAAAGTTTCTGGTGGTCTTCATGGTGTAGGTGTTTCATGTGTAAATGCTTTATCAGATGATTTGAGAGTAGAAGTACACAGAAATGGGAAGATTTTTGAGCAAGAATATTCTTGTGGTGCACCTAAATACTCGGTGCGTGAAATAGGAACAACTGATGTATCAGGAACTCAAGTTACTTTTCATCCTGATGCAAGCATTTTTACACATTCTGTTTTTAAATATGAAACCGTTGCTAATCGTCTTCGTGAGTTGTCTTATTTGAATGCAGGTGTAAAAATTACCCTTTCAGATGTAAGAGAAGAGTTTGGTGAAAAAGATGAAAAAGGAAATTTTGTAACCGAAACATTTTTATCAGAAGGTGGACTACGTGAGTTTGTAGAATATTTAGACAAAAGCCGTACTGCCATTATTCCAAATGCAATTTATGTAGAAGGAGACAAAAATGATGTTCCAGTTCAAGTAGCCATTCTTTACAATACTTCTTACTCTGAAAATGTATTTTCTTATGTAAATAATATCAGCACAATTGAAGGAGGAACACACATTACAGGTTTTTACCGTGCCTTAACAAGAACTTTGAAAAGTTATGCTGATAGAAATGGGCTCACAGACAAAAAAGTAGAACTCTCAGGAAGTGATTTTAGAGAAGGAATGACTGCTGTCATTTCTGTAAAAGTTATGGAGCCTCAATTTGAGGGACAAACAAAAACAAAATTAGGAAATTCTGAAGTTTCAGGTGCAGTAGAAACATGTGTAGCTGATGCACTTTACAATTATTTAGAGGAAAATCCGAAAGAAGCCAAAACCATTATTCAAAAAGTGGCTGTTGCTGCACAAGCTCGTCTTGCTGCACGAAAAGCTCGTGAAATGGTTCAGCGTAAAACGGCTCTTAGTGGAACAGGACTTCCAGGGAAATTAGCCGATTGTTCGGAAAAAGATCCAGAAAAGTGTGAAATTTATCTCGTAGAGGGTGATTCAGCAGGTGGTTCTGCAAAGCAAGGACGTGATAGACAATCACAAGCAATTTTGCCTTTACGTGGTAAAATCTTGAATGTCGAAAAAGCACAAGAACATCGTATTTATGATAATGAAGAAATAAAAAATATTATTACAGCATTGGGTATTCGTTTTGGAGAAAATGAGAATGGCGAAAAATATCTAAACCTTGATAAACTTCGATATCACAAAATCGTAATCATGACCGATGCAGACGTTGATGGTAGCCATATTAGAACACTTATTTTGACACTTTTCTTCCGTTATATGAAAGATTTGGTTGAAAAAGGATATGTTTATATTGCTCAACCTCCTCTATATCTTGTCAAAAAAGGTAAACAGCAAGTTTATTGTTGGGATGAACCTCAACGTGAACAAGCGATGAGAGAACTCGGTGGCTCAAGTGGAAATATGAATGGAGTAGGCGTACAGCGTTACAAAGGTTTGGGAGAGATGAACCCAGAGCAACTTTGGGAAACAACAATGAACCCAGAAACTAGAAGTATGAAGCGTGTAGATGTAGAGTCTGCTGCTGCTGCTGACCAACTTTTCTCTATGCTTATGGGAGATGAGGTTGCTCCACGTAGAGAGTTTATTGAGAAAAATGCTCGTTATGCTCGTGTAGATACTTGATAAAATTGTCAAAACTATTTTTGATAATCTCATATTAAAAAAGCCGTAAAAATAATTAAAAAATATTTTTACGGCTTTTTTGTGCTTATATGCCTCAAAAATAAGGGTTTTGGGAAATAAACAAATTATTTCTGTTTTTTTTCGTGTTTTATGTAACCTTTCTTCCTCAATCAAAGTATATATAAGCAGACAGACACTTTAAATAGTTCTCACTTTAATTAAATTAAAGTCATTTTTTTAGAAAAGGAAACTATCACTTTTTTTATATTCCTTCTCAAACTATTCTACTAAATAAAGTATTTATTCTTATTAAGAATACTGTCAAAAAAACAGAAAACATTTATCAAAAACTCTATTAAGTAAATTAGTAACAACAATTTCTAATTTCCATTTTTTTACCTAGTCTTGTTACATATAGACATAAATTTTTACAAACTATGAATTTTAAAGCAATAATTAGCATTTTCCTTATTCTTTTAGGCATTATTGGATTAGTAATAGGTGTCTTTGGTATTTTCGGACAAAACCTTTCTAGTCAAAATCCTTGGATTTTTGCCGTACTTGGTGTTATCTTTTTCCTTTCTGGAATGGGACTTTTCAAAACTACAAGTGGAAAAGTAGAAGGCTAAAAAAAATACATTTTTTAAAACAAAATGATTTAAAAAATGTTAATATAGCAAATCGTTATTAGATTATAAATCTAATTCATTCAACGAGCAATTTATTTTTTAATCTCAATTTTTTAATCTTTATTATCTATTATTATGGACAAGCTAGAATATCAAGGAACTTGGAACGAAGTAAAAGGTCGTTTAAAAAAATCATACGGCTCACTTACTGATGATGACTTAACTTATGCAGAAGGTCAAGAAGACCAAATGTTAGGCAAAATTCAACAAAAACTTGGTAAGACAAGAGATGAAGTAGTCAAGATGATTAAATCTCTTTAGTCAATCAAAAATATAAAAATTCATTTTTATAAAATTAGAAAGAAAATGAATGATGCAGAAGCTACGGTGGTCTGATAAGTACGTTTTCTTTCTAATTTCTATACCTTTCCGACCAAAAAATACTATTCAATTTTCAGAGAAGACAACCAAATCTTCCATTTTTTAATCTCAATTTTTTAATCTTTATTTATTATGGGTAATTTATTATATATCATCGCTGTTGTTCTTGTTATTATATGGGCTGTTAGTTTCTTTACTGGAGCTTATACAGGTGGAATTATACACGTTCTTTTAGTTGTTGCCATTATTGCAGTTTTACTTCGTGTTATTCGTGGTGGAAAAATTATATAGTTTGACTATTAAAAATTGATTTCCTTTCTATTTAATTTTATCATATATTTTATTGCGCTAAGTACATGAAAAGTTTAGAATTCATTTTCTATACAATGGTAGTTATCATATTTATTGCTTGGTGTTTAGGATTCTTTTGGTACGATTTAGATAAATCAATCCACATGTTACCAGTAATAGCCTTGTTAGCTTTATCATTTAAAAAATACAGAAAAAAAAGCTTTTAACTCAAGATATATTACGAAACACAAAGCCTTTACAAATCAATTAATTGATTTGTAAAGGTTTCTTTTTTTTATTCAAAAAAAAGGAATTAATGTATATTTGTAATATGAATACAAATATTAAACCCAATAAAATAGATAAAATAAAGAGTTTTCTTAATCATCCTATTGATATTGCTCCTTTAATTTATGCAAGGATTACTTTAGGACTTTTGATGACTATCGAACTCTGTGGAGGAGCTTTATCACCTTATGGAAGAACTCTTATAACGGGAGATTATCATTTTTCATATTCTTTTGCTCCTTTTATAAAACCTTGGTCAGAACCAATAATGATGTACATTCATTTTGGAGTAAATTTTATTTTGGGTTTGATGGTAGTTTTTGGGTTTAAATATCGTTTTGCCTGTATTGCTATGTTTTTTTCGGCTACTTCTATTTTTTTGATGGAAAAGACATTGTATATTAACCATGTTTATTTATACTGCATACTGTTTTCAGTTTTTGCTTTTCTTCCTGCAAACCGAGCTTTTTCGATTGATGCACATCAAAATCCTCAATTAAAGTCTTCTGAAATACCTGCTTGGACAGTCTATTGCATTATTTTTCAGCTCAGTATCGTTTATATTTATGCAGGAATTGCAAAGTTAAATATTGATTGGCTTCATGCTCAACCCATGCAAATTTGGCTGGCTGCAAAAAAAGACCATCCTATTCCTTATTTAGGAATTTTGCTTGCTCATAAATATCACGCTTTTTTGGTTGCTTATGGTGGAATTGTTTTTGATTTGTTGGTTGTTCCTCTGATGCTTTGGAAAAAAACGAGAAAGGTAACTTTTATTTTAGCTATCTTTTTTCATGCTATTAATGCAGTTACATTCGGAATTGGCACTTTTCCTTGGTTTTCTATTGCTGCAACGGCTTTATTTTTTCCTCCTTCTGTTTTTCGAAACTGGTGGGTTTTCAAGTATTTTGATACAAAAATTCCAAAACAGAACACACATTTTTTTCAGTATTCAGATGAATCAAAGTTATATCAAAACTTTGTTTATTCCTTCTTTATTTTATTTTTCGTTATACAGTTTTTTCTTCCTTGGAGAGCTTTTTTTTATGGAGAAGACCCAAGTTGGACAGAACAAGGACATTTTTTTTCTTGGAGAATGATGCTCCGAACAAAAAGAGGAATTACAACTTTTAAAGTAAGCGATGCAAAATCAGACAAAAAAGAAATTGCCTATCCTAGTGTGCATTTGTCGTACAGGCAACTTCGAAAAATGGAAAAAGACCCAGATATGATTCTTCAATATGTTCATTTTTTAGAAAAATTTTATAAAGAAGAAAAAGGTTATATAGAACCAATTATAAAAGTAGAATCAGAAATGTCATTGAATGGAAGAAAAAAACAGTCTTTTATTGATTCAAGTGTCGATTTGACAAAAGAAAAACGAAGCTGGAGACTCTATAATTGGGTAACTCCACTTACAGAAACAGAATACATAAAAAAAGAAGATAAAAATGAAGACACAAACGATTAAATTTTACTTTTTTTGAGAGAAAGCCTATTTTTAAAATCACTATTATCATTTAACTTTGTAAACATTAGTGAATATATTTTTAAACCCTAAGGGTTTTGAAAACCTTTAGGGTTTCGAAACTAAGTTGTTGTCAGTTTATTATTGACAACTTTTATATACAAAAAGCTATGAATAATTTATTTAGAGGAACAGGAATTGCCCTTGTTACTCCTTTTGATGAAAATAAAAATGTAGATTTTGATGCACTCAAAAAACTACTTGTACATACACAAAATCATGTAGAGTTTTGGGTTGTTCATGGAACAACTGGCGAAGCTGCTACTACCACACGCCAAGAAAAACGAGAAATATTTGATTTTATAGCTGAAAATAACCCAAACAAGTTGCCTTTAGTCTACGGATTGGCTTGGAATGATACGAGACAACTTATAGAGCTGATTGGCAAATCTAATTTAGAAGGTGTTGCTGCAATTCTTTCGGCTTCCCCTTCATACAACAAACCAACTCAAGAAGGAATTTATAGACATTATATGGAAATGGCTGATGCAAGTCCGAAGCCAATTATTTTGTACAATGTGCCAAGCCGAACAGCATCAAATATTGAAGCCAAAACTACTTTAAGACTTGCTCAACACCCTAATATTATTGGCACAAAAGAGGCTTCTGGAGACATGGCACAGTGTATTGAAATTTTGAGAAATAAGCCAAAAGATTTCATGGTGTTTTCGGGAGATGATGCACTTACACTGCCTTTAATTTCTCTTGGAGCAGATGGTGTAATTGGTGTAATTCCGAATGCTTATCCAAAAGAGTTTGGAAGCCTTACTCGTGCTGCTCTTAAAGGTGATTTTGAAAAGGCAAATGAATATTTACATCAACTTTTTCCTCTTTTCGAACATTTATTTGTAGAAAGTAATCCTGTTGGAATCAAGGAAATTTTATCTTTGATGGGAATTATAAAGCCTGATGTAAGACTTCCTCTGTTAAATGCTTCAAAAGAATTAAGTAATAGATTTGAGCAAGAAATGAAAAAAATACAGAAACTTCAAATAGCTTAAAAGACAAAACTATTTTGATAATTAATGCTTGCTTTATTGAGGGTCTTTTGTATATATAATAGTATTACTTAAAAGTAAAACTATTTGTAAACAATACAAAAAATTTAAATTAATTAAAACAATTCTTGGTATAATACTGTTATATATATGTAACGTTACTCAAAAGAGAGTTACTTTACAAATTCATTTTTGTAAATTGATTTATTCAGTCTAGGAAAATGAAATGTTTTGGAAGAAACCGTTTTTTGATGTTTTTTCAAATTCGTAGAGGCTAATTGCAATTGTGTTTTATATAATTTTGTGTCAATTTTTAGAATTATGAAGTTAAAATTTTAGATTTCTAATAAAATCATAAAATTAGCTTATAGTATAAAGCCAATTGTGAAAAGGGATTTCAACGCTTATTTCTGAAATTAAACAAATAAGTAGCATTTCTATCAACATGCCTTTATATCTAAGACTTTAGATTCTTTTATTGTAATTAACAAATAAGTATTTTACTTGTAGAAAATTACAACGATAACTATCCTATTAAAAGAATCAGAATTTATGAATTAGTTTTATTAAATTTGAGAAAGTTTGATATTCGTAAATTCAACTGAAAAAATATCCTTACGTAATGTAAAACTTTAGTTTTTATGTAATTTGTAGATTTCTCTTTTGAGTAACATAAAAATCATAAAAGCTAATAAAATAATCATTCATTAACTTAAACAGAAATCCTGAATGCAAAGAATCGTATTGAGCGGCAGTATCGCCGTACTCGTACTTCTCTTTTTCGGATTTTCTAAATTTTTTGCAACTGCTTCGGCTACGAACAGTTCGCTAGAAAGTGCATCAAAAGTAGATGCTTTTCCGTCAAAAGAACCTAAAACTATTGAGAATACTTCTATCGCTTTTGAAAATCATATCAAAGGTATGTATCAGAAGTTGAAATTGAAAAAGGCAGAATTAGATTATCCTGCTTTCAAAACAGCGTATGTGGGTTATCTTAACCTTCAAGCTAAAGGAGAACTCAAAAAAGAAATATTGACAATCTTAGATTTTACAAAATCTTCTCGTTTTGAGCGTATGTGGATTATTGATATGGAAAACCAAAAATTAGTCCGTAGAGAATTAGTAGCTCATGGCAAAAATTCTGGACATGATATGGTTACGTCATTTTCCAATAAACTGCATTCTAATCAAAGTAGCATGGGATTTTATGTAACTGACTCACCTTACATTGGCAAAAATGGCATTTCGATGCTTATCAATGGAATGGATAAAGGCTATAACTGCCAAGCGAGAAATCGTGCTGTAGTTATGCACGGAGCAAATTATGTAAACCCAAGAACTATGAATCGTAATGGAAGATTAGGAAGAAGTTTTGGTTGTCCTGCTGTAGAAATGCATAAGGCACAAGAAATTATAGATTATGTCAAAAGTGGTTCTTGTCTATTTATTTATTTCAAAGACAAAAAATATTTGAATACAAGTAAATGGCTTAATTTAGACAAAGCAACAACTTTTTTTGCTGAAAATATACAGCATAACGCAGTAAACGTACCGAGTACGGCAAGCGTAACAACAGAAAATACAAATGGATAATTCTTAATGTAGATTTATGATTTTAAGATAGATAAAAAAATAACTGAACGGCTAACTACTTAGTAACTTATTTTCTATTCAAAATTACTAAAATCCATTAATTGAAAAGATAAATTAAGTTTTATCGAAGACGAAAATCACTTGAAAGCTGATTTAATCAATAATCCATTTTGTATCTGCTTCAAAGCAGCAACGCTTAAAAGTCGCAACATGGCTGGTATTTTCAACTTCGAAAACTAGATAGGTGAAATGGTTCATCCATTCGCCTGTATTAAAATAATAGCTTTTATCATTAGGTTCAGTTTGTGAATCGGTGATAGAAGCTATTGTTTTTTTGTCCATTTCAATCATAAGAGGCAAATGACGATGTCCAAAAACATAATAATCTTGTGGATTTTTTTGATGAATTTCATTACAATAATTCCAAATCCATTCTTTTTCTTTGCCTTTATAGGTGTCTATTTCTTTAGGTTTTTTATTAGTTGGTTTTTTAGAAGGTTTACGGCTATTTGACCAAAAGTGAGCTAAACCAATTCCGATATTTGGGTGCAACCATTCGAAAAAGAAGCGACATATAGGATTTTTAAATAATGCTTTTTTCATAAACTTGTATGAATAATCTCCATTTCCTAATCCATCTCCATGTCCTAAAGTTATTTTTTCATTGTTCCAAACTACTTGTTGAGGCTCATGATAAACTTTTACTCCCAGTTCTTTCTCAAAGTATCCAAACATCCATAAATCGTGGTTTCCTGTAAAGAAAACAACATCAATTCCACTATCCGTAATTTCTGCTATTTTACCCTGTAAGCGTACAAAACCTTTAGGAACGGTTTTTTTATATTCATACCAAAAATCAAAAATATCTCCCAATAAAATAATAAGTTCGGCATCCTTACGAGCCATTTCTAACCAACGAAGTATTTTTTTTTCTCTTTCTAAAGAATCCAAACCAAGCTTATCTTTAGAATATCCTAAGTGAAAATCAGAAGCAATATAAATTTTTTTTGATGGGGAAAGGTTTATGTTTTGCATAAATCACAAAAGTAGTTTTTTATAACTGGTTCAACCAGTTAAATAAAAAAGAAAACCAACACTAAAAAAATAGAGTTGGTTTCTTAAAATGATTTTTCTATAAGCTAATTTTACAAAATGTAAATTAAGCCTGTGAAGCAGTATAATTACCACGACGCTCTTTGATACGAGCAGCTTTACCCATACGACCACGTAAGTAATAAATTCTTGCTCTACGTACTTTACCACGACGAACCATATCAACTCCTTCTACATTTGGAGAAAGAAGTGGGAAGATACGCTCAACACCAACACCGTTAGAAACTTTACGTACTGTAAAAGATTCTCCGTTTGTGTTAGGGTTTTTACGTTGGATAACTACACCTTGGTATTGCTGAATACGCTCTTTATCACCTTCTTTGATACGAACTCTTACGTTCACTGTATCACCAGCACGAAATTGAGGAAATTTTTTGCGAGCTTCTGCATTAGAAGCTTCTACCATCTGAATAAATTGATTTCTCATTAGAAACAAATTGGGTAAGTTTGAAATAAAGAGTTTGATAGACAATTAGATTCCTCAAAGTATATTTCACAACTTGGGTTAAAAATAATTTTAGTCTTGAATGATATTAATAATCATTTAATAAAATTATTTGTTGTTGGTGAGACACCAGTAACAGGTTTTATTAAAGACAGTCCAAAGCTAAATTTTATTAGCAAATTTTATTTTTATTAGTGGAGACACCAACAATAACAAATAAAATAAGATAAGGGAAAATGTTGGAGGCTGTGCGCTTCAAAACGAACCACAAAGGTAGAACTTTTTATTTGTCTTTGCAAAATTAATAAGTAGAAGATTGTTTTTAACTGCCCTAAATGTCAATATTATTTTCATCTTCTGTATTCTCTCTGATTACTTTCCAAGTTCGGTCTGCTAATAATAAAACTTCTGCCATAAAAGTAAGTTTTGAGCTTCTTCCCCATTGGTCTGGAGCAATCATAGAAAGAACTTTTTCACCTGTTTTAGAGCGTTCATAAAGGAAATAGGTATGATTTACAAGTGGCTCAAAACCCATATCAGCATTATAAATTTCTAATGAAATATGCGTTCTTGACTGAATTTCTTTTGCCTGTTGTGCTAAAAGATTGATTTGTTCTCTAATTTGGTCAAGTTGCATTTCCGTTTGTTGTTCCATGGCAGCAAGTGCCTTACTTTTCATAATTCCTTTTTCGGTTGGAACAATGATAGCACCTCCAACTGTATGTGCATAAGGTAAAAGTCCGGGGTTGGTCGCTATTTTATCGGCATCAATTGGATTGACAAAGTTTTCGAATTGTTGTTTTTGTTTCTCATCAAAAAAAATATTTTCTTTTTTGTTTTCTGACTTTTCTTTGTCGCTCATACGTACAGTATTCAAAATAAATAGTGGTTAATTTTTATCTTTATGCAGATGTTATATTGTATTGTTTAATCTTTTACTATCAAAAATCAAACAAAACTCTAAAATCTAACTTTCTGAATCCTTTTTTTGTTTGGAATTTCTTAATCTATTTGTGTAGTAGCTAACCAATTTTCAACCTCTTGTATTTCTGTAAAGAATTTTACTTTAATTTTTGTTTTTCTGTTTGCCATCACAACAGCATCTTCAAATACACTGGCTTCAAAACCCATTTTTTCTACTAAAAAGGCGTGTTTTTGCATTCCATATTCTTCTGCATCAGGATACCACATGTGTTCAATATACATGAGCGTTTCTTCAGGAGGAAGATTTATTTTTGTAAAATCATCTACCCACATCAAAACTTGATTTTTTCGCATAAACTTTAAACCTGTTTTGTAAGCAGATAGAGCTTCTTCTGTCAGAACAGTTCCACGCCAATGGCAACGTAAATATTTTTTTTCATTATCAAAATGAATTTCTACGTGAGAATCTGTATAAATGATTGAATTTTCCATAGTGGTAATTGATTTTAAACTAGTTATTTTTAAATGGCTATTTTCTTGTTCTTTATCATTTTTATAAGGACTATTTTTTCTATTAAATAATCAGTAGTTTTGAACTGTAAAATTACGCAACTCTACTCAATTTAAAATGATGTTAAACTGTAAAATTATGTAGAAATAATGTAGAGTTTTTAAAAAAATGTCTTATAATTAAATTAGTTATGCAACAGAAAAAAGTAGGAATTTTAGGAGGTGGACAACTTGGCAGAATGTTGATTTCGCCAGCCATTGATTTAGACATTGAATTACATTTTTTAGAAAATGATTCAGATGCACCTTGTTCGACTGTTTCAAGAAATTTTCATAAAGGAAATATTATAGACTACCAAGATGTTTTAGATTTTGGTAGAAAAATGGATATTATTTCCATAGAAATTGAAAAAGTTTCGGCTGATGCGCTTGAGCAGTTGGAAAAAGAAGGTAAAAAAGTTTTTCCTCAATCAGCTATTATTCGTTTGATTCAAGATAAAAGATTGCAAAAACAATTTTACAAGGATAATCAAATTCCTACTTCTGATTTTGTTTTGATTGACGATAAAGAAGAATTGATAAGCTATTTAAGTAAAAATCAAGACAAATTTCCTATTGTTCAAAAATTAGGAAAAGATGGCTATGATGGAAAAGGTGTTCAGATTCTGAAAAACCTAGAAGATGCAAAGCAAAATGGTTTTGATGCTCCGTCGCTTTTAGAAGAAAAAGTCGATATTGAGAAAGAAATTTCAGTAATAGTGGCAAGAAATGAAAAAGGCGAAATAGCTGTTTTTGATGCTGTCGAAATGGTTGTAAATGAAAAATATAATTTGCTTGATTATCTGTTAGCACCTGCAAATATTACAGAAAGCCAAAAAGAAGAGTCTATTCGTTTAGCCAAAGAAGTTATTGAAAAATTAGGTAATAAAGAAGGTATAGATGGAATGGTTGGTCTTTTGGCTGTTGAATTATTTATTCCAAAAAATAATGACAAGCAAGGAGCTATTTTAGTTAATGAAGTTGCGCCACGCCCTCATAATAGTGGACATCATACCATAGAAGCCTCTACTACTTCACAATATGCTCAACATTTGCGCTCAATTATGAATCTTCCTTTAGGAAAGACAACGCTTCGAAGCTCAGCAGCAATTCTCAATTTAATAGGAGAAGAAAAGCATACAGGCGAGCCATTCTATGAAGGATTAGATAAATTATTGGATTTGGAAAATGTCTATCCTCATATCTATGGAAAAAAAATAACAAAACCAGCACGAAAAATGGGACATATTACCATTTTGGGAAATGATATTGAATCATTAAAGGAAAAAATTGATAAAGTTAAAGGCAGTATTCGTGTAATTACTAGATAAGCCAAATTTGATTTTAGCTTTCAAGAAAACAGTAATTAACTTATTAAAATTACATTTTTTAGTGTTAAAGTTATATTTTATTTGGAATGATTCTAATAAATGCTGTTTTTGGCAAGGTAATTGAATTATTTATAGTATATTTTATATAAAACAAAGTTTACTTATTTTACTGCTACTATTAATTTTGTTTTGAATACTCACTAAAAATATTTTCCTATGACTACTATTCGCAATTATATTTTATCGTCTTTATTACTTGTTTCAGTTTTTGGCTGTGCAGCTTTTTCTCAAAATGAGAACATAAACAAGAATGAAGGAAAGGTTTTTTCAGTTTCTGATGCTTCTGCTATTGGAGAAGGTAAAATTACAGAAAAAAGAGTAGAGAAAGATAACAGCAAGGAAAAAGAAGATACTAACTCAGAGAGAAACGAGTTTGTAACTTCTGTTTTAGAAACAGCTACTGCTTTGGAAGGTGTTCCTTATGTTTATGCAGGCAAGTCACCAAAAGGTTTTGACTGTTCAGGATTTGTCTATTATGTGTTCAAAAATCATGATATTGCTCTTCCTGCTTCTTCAAGAATGTACGACAATGTAGGTAAAACAATTACTTTAGAAAATGCAAAAGAAGGAGATATCATTTGTTTTACAGGAACAGACCCAAGCATTGACCGTACGGGACATGTTGGAATTGTAGTAGAAAACAATCCAAATGAGCCTATAAAGTTTATTCATGCTACTTCTGGGAAAAAATATTCAGTAGCATATAGTACACTTTCAAAAGATGGAAGTGGTCATTATGCTAAACGTTTCCGTTCTATCCGTAGAGTTTCTCCAAAAAACTAGAAAATTACTTAGCTTATTCCTATAAGCCCATTAATTGTCTCGTCCTGAAATAGTGTTACAGGTTTTTAGATAAATTAAATATATATCAGG
>JAHDBD010000061.1 GCA_020630575.1 Bernardetia sp. | reverse complement strand
TCCTGACCTGTGGAAGCTATAAAGACTTTGTAAAAAGGAGAACCTACTTGAAATTCCATTTTAATCTAATGCTTTTGATAGTTCGTTTAAAAAATCTGTAATTGCATCAGCAATTTTTATATGAGAAGTATGAGTTATTTCAAGCATTGAGCTATTCAATTCTTCCCTTTTCAAACTGCCGTCATTGTGAATCCAAACGCAAGTGATAGTTTTACCATCTGTTTTTTCGATGGTCATGGCACGTTCTGGATTACTTTTTAGACACACTAAATCACCAATGTTCATCTAGTTGATTATTAATCACTTAACTTAAATGTATTTATTTTACTAATTTAGCAAAAATACAGCTATTTAATTGCAATATTTATAATTTAATTGATTTTTTTTGCTAAATTTGAAGTGTTGATGATTTCAGCGTTTAAATGACTGATGTGTTTAGCGTTGGTAGTTTCATTTTTCTGATAAAAATTGGTGTAAAAACTCTCATTAATTTGAGAGTTTTTTTTGTGCTTTTTTTAATCTGTTTTTTGCTAATAAAATTTGAATTTTATTTTATGCTTATTTTAATTAAAAATAAATAATAGAAACTTTATACTTGAATTTGTAACGAGATTATAAATTTTGTAATATATATGTATGATATACAGAACCTTCATCTTGAGTTAAAAAACACATATTTTGAAATCGTTATACTGTAATCGTTAAATTTTAAAGATGCATTAAGGCTTTTTAATTTGCTCAAAAATATAGCAACTCACAACTAACTACAGCTATTTTATGACTAATTTATATATTCAAAATTATTTTAATGAAATAGATAAAATAAAGCAGTTTGGAGCAACAAAAAGAGAAGATCCTTTTAAACCTGCCTTTATAAATTTGGTAAATTGTATGGCAGAGCCAAAGCAGTTGCGCCTTATTTCTGAGTTAGATATTAGAAGTAAAAGAGGAGATACAATTCGTCCTGATGGAATATTGAGAAATATATTGCAGTTAGATTATGGCTACTGGGAAAGTAAAAACAGCCAAACTAATCTTCTTTCAGAAATAGAAAAGAAGTTTGATAAAGGCTACCCAAGCGATAATATTTTATTTGAAGACACCGAACGCCTTATTCTGTTTCAAGATAATAAAGAAGTTATAAATGTAAAAAGTAGAAAAGAACTAGATGGATTCGAAGAAGGATTGAGTCTATTTATTAATTACGAGCGACCAGAAATAAAAAGTTTTAATGCTACTGTTACTAATTTTGGTCAGTTTTTACCTAATATTTTAGATTCTCTTCGCAATGCGATAGAAAAGGCAAATGTAGAGAATGCTGAATACAGAAAGCAAAGAGATATTTTTTTAGCTGTTTGTCAAGAGTCTATTAGTCCTACCATTACTCTCAATGACGTTCGTGAAATGCTTATTCAGCATATTTTAACAGAAGATATTTTCACTTCTGTTTTTAACAATGCTGATTTGCACCGTGAGAATAATATTGCTCAAGAACTTTATAGAGTAGAAAAAACTTTTTTAAGAGGAGAAACAAAAAGAAATTTACTCTCCGTTATTCGCCCTTATTATGACAATGTGAAAGCAAGAGCTAATGAGCTAGTTTCGCATCATGAAAAACAAACCTTTTTAAAAGTCATTTATGAGAGTTTTTATAAAGATTACAATCCAAAAGGAGCTGATAAACTAGGAATTGTTTATACGCCCAATGAGATTGTAAAATTTATGGTAGATGGAACAAATCATCTACTCAATAAGCATTTCAATAAAACGCTTGGCGATAAAGGCGTTTCGATAATTGACCCTTGTACTGGCACAGGAACGTATATAACCGAAATCATACAAAGTATTCCTACACATCAATTAGAGCATAAATACAAAAATGAAATACATGCTAATGAGATGGCTCTACTTCCTTATTATATTGCCAACTTAAATATAGAAGCTGTTTATCAGAATCGTATGAAGAAGTACGCAGAGTTTAAAAACTTGTGCTTTGTGGATACATTAGATAATGTCATGGGTTTGCGTACAAAAGGAGGCTTTTCTTCTAAAGGAGTTCAAATGAACTTTGGGAATATCAGTAGTGTAAATTTAGAGCGTATTCGTTCCCAAAACACTCAAAAAATATCTGTAATAATTGGTAATCCTCCGTATAACGCAAATCAGCAAAACGAGAATGACAATAATAAAAATCGCAAATACCCTCAAATAGACGCTATTATAAAAGATACCTATATCAAACAAAGTACAGCGCAAAAAACAAAAGTATATGATATGTATTCTCGTTTTATGTGTTGGGCTTCAAACAGGATTGAAGAGAAAGGCGATGGTATTATTTCTTTTATCTGTAATCGCAGCTTTATAGATAGTCGGACTTTTGATGGTTTTAGAAAAACGGTTGCTGAAGACTTTAGTAATATTTATATCATAGATACAAAGTCAGATGTACGTGCAAACCCAAAAATATCAGGAACAAAGCATAATGTTTTTGGAATACAAACTGGTGTAGCTGTTGTTTTTATGGTTCGCAAAAAAGAAAAGCATTCTAAATGCCGAATAGAATATTTCACACTAAAAGACGAGCAAACTAAAGAAGAAAAACTAGATTGGTTTGCATACATCACAAAATCAAAAAGTTTCAATTCTATTCCTTTTGAATCAATCACGCCAGATAAAAAAGGCAATTGGATAAATCAGACTGATAATGATTTTGAGGAGTTGATGGCATTAATTGATAAACAAAATCAAAATACTTTATTTGAATTTTCTTCTTTAGGAGTTTCTACCAATAGAGACGAATGGGTTTATGATTTTGATAAAAATAATCTAGAAAATAAAATTGAATTTTTTATTGATAAATACAATGAATTTTTAAGTAAAAATGATAAATCTTGGAATGAGGTAATTAAATGGAGTAGGGATTTAAAAAATAAATTTAATCAAAAGAAAAATATAAATTTTGAGATAAATAAAAGCACAAAAAAGAGCTTTCGCCCTTTTGTAAAAAAGTATTGGTACTCTGAAAAAATGATGAATGATGTATTTACTCAAAATCATTATGATATGTTTGGAAATGATTTGGAGAATAAAAACAAAGTCATTTCATTAAAAAACGTCACATCTTCAAAAAATTTTTTCTTGTTAGGAACTGATAAGATTTATGATTTGCATTTTACAGGAGACAGTTTAGGTATTCCATTATACCGTTACACCAACGAAGGTAACAAAAAAGAAAATATAACAGATTGGTCATTAAAGCAATTCCAAAATAACTACAAAGATGGAAGGATAACCAAAGAGTCTATCTTCCATTATGTTTATGCTGTTCTTCACAATCCAAAATACAAGAAAAAATATGCTCAAAATCTAAAAAGAGAGTTTCCACGCATTCCATTTTACAATAACTTTTGGAAATGGGAATGTTGGGGTAAATTATTGATGGATTTACATTTGAATTATGAAACTCAACTTGTAGGATTATTAGATAGGGAAGACAAAGAAATAGATAAATCTAAAAATAAACATGCAAATCAGACTTCTATTTTTGATTCTGTGGCTGGTAGTTTATATCAAAAAGAAGCATCTTCTGAAAAAGCAAGAAAGCTAAAAGTAATACTCAAAGCTGATAAAGAAAAAGGTTTAATCTATATCGATGAACAAACTACACTTTCTGGAATAGATAAAAGTGCTTGGAAGTATGTATTAGGCAACCGTTCGGCTTTGGAATGGGTGCTTGACCAATACAAAGAAAAGAAGCCAAAAGACCCAACAATTAGAGAAAAGTTTAATACATACCGTTTTGCTGATTACAAAGAAGAGGTTGTTGAGCTTTTGCAAAAAGTCTATTTAGTGAGTTTAGAAACCAATAAAATTACTGAAGCTATGGCAGAAGAATTTTTAGAGAAAAGTAAAATCAACCCAACTTCCACTGTAAAACATCAGGAATGATTATCTCACTTCCAATATATTCAGTAAGCTGCCAAGGCTTTTCGATGTTGTTTGCATCAGCGATAACGTGCCAATAGTTTTTCGCTTTCGGAACTAAAGAGCCGTAATACCTGTGCGACAAAACAGTCAAATCATCTCCTGCGACTACCAAGTGCATTTGAAAGTTTAGATTTTTTGTAGCATTTCTTTCCTTGACTTCTAAAATTCGCCTACCATCATCGAAGATAGTCAGACTTCCTCCTGCGTAAAGATTGGATTCGTGTAATCGGATTGGTTTTTCTGTTGCCATTATTCTACTTATTAAAACTGTCTTATATCTGAAATACTTCTATTGTTATCCATATCCAAGGCAAAGGAAATAGTTACTTCGGCTCTTCTACTACTCCAGCCTTTATCGTTTATGAAGTCAGTCAGTTTTGAACTTACACTCTTTACGATATAGGTTTTTTTATTGAAAATCTTTCCAAAAATGACTTTTACTCGTCGTGTGGGCGCATTATAGGAATCATTTCCCATCAATCCTTCTAACCAATTTACATCTCTATTGACTGTATCTACTCCACTTCCATCGTACAGAAACTGACAAGACATAGAAAAACTATCGCTACCTCCTGTGTAATGATGCAACGGATTATTTCGTCCAGGCACGTTGATTTCGGCATAGTTGCCTGTGCGCTGTTTAGTGATTTCTTTTGGAGCTTCTTGTAATTCTAATCGTCCGAAAGGTTCTGCTAATTCCAAGATGTAGATTGAGCCGTCTATGGCTGAGAGTTGATGCTGCATTATTTTTTTTGTTTCCTATATAAGAGATAAACCAAAGAAGCTATCATCATAAAAATCATAGCATACTGATAAACATTGAGAGACTGTATCAAAGGAATTTTCACAAGCCCCAAAACAACAATCACAGTCAAGTGAATATCTGAAGCAGTATCACTTATTAATTCTACTTTTTTTATCTGATAATAAATCAAGTTGAAGAAGTATAATGCTGATAAAATTCCACTTATCCAGTTGATTGCGTTTATGCTAAATTCTATCATCTCGTTTTATTTTAATAATTAATCTTTACTCATTACTTGTATAACAATCCACACACACGCTAGAAATAACATCACAATCAACTTCGAAAAGAAAATAGCTAACATATAATTCTTCTCATAGAAACAAGAGATTACCGAGCTAACCAACATTTGAATAACTATAATAATTAGAGTTATAAGAGTAAATCCTACTGCTTTGAAAAACATTTTATTCATTTGCTGATTCCAACTTTTTTTGGCTTATTTTCTAATTTCTCAAGTGTTTCGTCAAGTCCACCAACTTCAATGATTTTTAGAATTACATTTTTGAAATTCTCCCACCCTCCAAGAGCTTGAATAAAAGTAATCAAACCGACAATTTTATTAGCAATTTCTAAAATACGCTTTACTTTTTTCCCTGCGAAGAATTTTAACCATTTTACAGTTTTGCTTTCTAAAATTTCTTGTAAATCCTCATACCAAAGATTCGCTTCATTTTCTTTTATAACTTCTACTTTTTCTAAGCTATCAACTAACCTCTCTTTTTCAATTTTTGCAAGTGCCATCTTATTGTAATTTTATAGTTATCAATGACTTATTTTGTCAAATTTACAAAAATATTAGCTTTTTATTGAAAATTTCATAAATAAACCAATCAATATTTTTATATTTGATTTTAGTTAATCATAGATAGTTTTAATACAAACCCCAAATTTACTGAGTATGAAAAGTTATAGATTTTTGCTCTTTGCGATGCTTATTATTTTTATTATTCCTGCCTTTGCAGCGACAGTTTTTGATGATGACCTCCCTGATAAGGAAAATGCAAAAGTCATTTTAGTAGTTGATCAAGAGAAAACTCAAGATGAAGATTTTACAGATCTTTCGGATTTTCTTATGCCTCGTACCCACTCCTATATTGAGAGGAATGAACCAAAGATTTACAATGATGCCGTGGATTTGAATAGTCAGTATCATTTAACGAATCCTACAAAAGCAATCACCGTCAAGGATATGTCAAGAATTAAAAATCCATTTCGGTTTTCATTTAAATCTAATCAGAAATTACTCGCTTCGAACTTGCAGTCCGATAGTAGGAACAGAGCATAGTAATTTTGCTAAACTTCTTCTATGGCTAGATGGACTCTAAATCCAGTAAGTTTTCGAAGTGATAATAAGAAATATGGCTAAATAGCCTCTAAAACAAAAACGCATCTAACTTCTACAGCTAGATGCGTTTTTTTTTGCAGGACTATTTATTTTAAAGTCATCTATTTAGTATAAAAACAATTCACTATCTAAATCACTTATTTTAACCAAAAATATTAATTGAAGAACTATTTTAATTTCGTTAACAAAAATCAATTCTTAGACCATTTTTCTACAGAAAAAAATGAAGCTCTTTACATAGCATAATTAGTTAATAAAATATAAATACTGGTTAAACAAAGAATTTGTTTTTCTAAACTACCAAATGCTAATTATACAGAAGTCTATTTTATTTATAATGGTATTGTTTTAGATGTGTAAATACTTAAGCTCAATACAATTAAAAAAAATGGCACCTTTTTATAAAATACAAATTGTGTTATATGACTCTATGCTGTCTAATTTATCATCTGATTATTTTTTAAATTTATGCACTTTATAAAAAAACTCCTCAATTTAGGGTTACAATACGCCAATACTTCTCAGCAAAAAAGAACTGTTAAGATTGTAAATATCATTAGTTTATTGATGCTTTGTGTTTGCATTCTTTATATTGTTTTGTTAACAACTTCTATTCTTTCTATCGAAACAAGCAAAACCTTTTTTATCCTAGGATTTGTAGTTCTACAAGCACTAACTTCTCTCTTTGCTAATTATTATGGAAAGTTACTTTTTGCTAAGCTATTTTTCTTTTTGGTTATAAATAGTATTATTTTCTATAGGGTAAATTCATCAGACGTAGCTGCATTCAACGCTTTAAGTTTTGTAATGGGAATACCTATTGCAGGACTTTTCTTCACTAATAAAGAAAAAATATGGAAAACAATATTTTTTATTTTGCCTTTTATACTCTATATCATTTCAGAAAGTTCAGACTATAGTATTTTTGAAACAATTAATGTTAATTCAGAAGAGCTTAAAATTGGAAGAATAGTTTATATTTTATTCAATATGGTTATTTTATGGGCGATTATTCATTCTTTTACAGCTGATATGGAAAAAAATGAAACTCAACTGCACCATACTATAGAAGAACTCAAGATAACTAGAGCAAGTTTAGAGGTGCAAGAAGAACTTGTTGAATCTCAAAAAGAAATAAAGACTAAAAATGAAGAGTTACAAGCAACAGAAGAAGAGCTTCGCCAAAATTTAGAAGAACTTAATGCTACACAGGAACAACTCCAAGAAGTTTTTCTAATAAATCAATATCAATTAGAAGCAATTAATACTAACTTTGGGTATGTAGAATTCAAATTAGATCGAACAATTACTAATGTAAATAGTAGATTTGCTGCTTGGACAGAATTTAAACCAACAGAGTTAATTGGACTTTCTCACAAGCAACTTCTTCATCAAGATGAAAATACTGAATATTATTTTGAAAATTTATGGAAAGATTTAGAAACAGGAAAAACTGTAAGTGGTATTTTTAAAAGAAAAACCAAATCCAATAAAAATTTATGGGTTTTTGGAGCATATTGTCCAGTAAAGAATCAAAAAGGAGAAATCATCCGTATAATCAAAATAGTTAGTAATTACAATACACAAAAAGAAACCGAATTAGAAGTTCAGAGCCAAAAAGAAGAACTTTTGGCAACAGAAGAAGAACTCCGTCAAAATTTAGAAGAACTCAATGCTACACAAGAACACTTATTAGATGCAAAACAAGAACAAGATAAATTTGTCGATTTAGTAGAACAGGCTGATGCTGCAATTGCTATTGCAACTTTGGATGGAAAGGTAGTTTATCTTAATAAAAAAGGACAAGATATTTCGGGGTTTGGAAAGCAAGAATATCAAAAAACTATCACCACAGATTATTATCCAGAATATGAAAAGCCTAAATCAAAACAAGAGGTATTACCTGCCATCGAAACACAAGGATATTGGAGAGGTGAAAGAGATCTAATAAATCATAAAACAGGACAGATTTACCATACAGATGCAAATGCTTTTTTACTCAAAGATAAATCTACTGAAGAAGTCATTGGTTTGGCTACTGTTCAGATTGATATCACATCTCAAAAAAATCTACAAAAGGAGCTTAAAAATAAACAAAACGTATTAGATGAGGCAGAGAAAATAGCCAAACTAGGAAGTTTTGAAATAGATTTAGCTACACAAAATGTAATACACTCTAAAAATTTATTAGCACTCTACCAATTAGACAAGTTAGAATCAATGGCTGAGCTTATTCCACTAATGCATTCTCAAGATCAAAATCTTATCATTGAAACGCTCACGAGTGCTGCTCAAGGTCAGTTAGATGAATTTGATGTAGCTTATCGTTTAAAAACTAAAAATTTTACAGAGTATCGCTATTATAGAGCTATTGGAAAAGTTCTCAAAAAGGATGATATTCCTAGCACTGTGATTGGATCAGTGCAAGATATACACGAACAAAAACTTAGAGAGATTGAAATTTCTGAAGCCTATAAAAAAGTTCAAGTCTCTGAAGAAGAATTACGTCAAAACTTAGAAGAACTTCAAACTACTCAAGAACTTTTAGAGGAACAAAAAAATGAAATAGAAACAGCTTATCAGGAACTTCAGTCTACTCAAAAGCAACTTATTCAATCTGAAAAAATGGCAAGTTTAGGGCAATTAGTAGCTAATATTGCTCACGAGATCAATACACCTTTAGGAGCTATTCGCTCTTCTAATGAAAATATATCTGATAATCTAGAAAACAACCTATTACAATTAGCTTTAATTTCAAAAGACTGTACACAAGAAGAACTAGAGAATTTTATGGTTTTTTTAAGAAAATCTATTTCCAAACCTGATACACTTACCACTAGAGAAAAAAGAAAGATACGTCGTGTCTTACTAGAAAAACTAGAACAGAATGAAATAGAAGATGCAGAAACATATTCAGAAATACTAGTGGATATGAATATGCAAACGGAGGAGGAATTATTTAGTTTATTAGTTAATAATAAAAATGGTGAAGGACTTATCAATATAGCTTATCAGTTATCAAATATTATAAAAAGTAATCAAACCATCCAAATGGCAACTGATAGAGTTTCTAAAATCGTATTAGCTCTTAAAACGTTTGCACGTCAAGACCAAACAGAAGAGAAATCTGCTGTAAATATTAATGAGAGTCTTAACACAACCCTAACGCTCTATCATAATAAAATTAAACATGGTATTGATGTGAGTCGTGATTTTACAGAAATTCCAATATTTATGGGTTATCCAGATGAATTAATACAAGTTTGGACAAATATTCTTCATAATGCTATCCAAGCTATGAATGGAAAAGGTAGACTAGAAATTAAGACTAAAGTAAAGGATCAAAAAGCTATAATTTCTATCCAAGATACAGGTGGAGGTATTCCTAAAGAAATAAAAGATAAAGTTTTTGATCCTTTTTTTACCACCAAACAGGCAGGAGAAGGAAGTGGTTTAGGGTTAGATATTACAAAAAAAATAATTGAAAAACACAATGGGGAAATTTGGTTTGAAATTGAAGAAGGAGTTGGAACTATTTTTTTTGTAGGAATACCTATTAATTAATACCTAATGTTAGCAATAGATAAAAATTTTGAGTAATCCATACTGAGTTTGCTTCATAAAATCTTTCCCAAGTGGGCAGTTTGGAAGCTCATATTCCCTTGCAGCTTCGTTATATTTTTTGCTCATTTCTTCTGTTTTGATAAGTAAAAAATGAGCTTTATTTGGATTAGAAATGATGATTTCAAAAATTTCTTCTTTTGTCATTGTGGTGGTATCAAGTCTTTGTAGCATAGTTTTTATCTTAGTTTAATTAGTTAGTATTTAAATTACACTACTCTACACGATAACGTGCCTTAATGGTTATCAATTTGGGAAAGAAAAAGCCATCTAAACCTATCTTTTTTCAGAAAATTTAGACGGCTTTTAGACTATATTTAGACCGACTTTAGAGCAACAATTAGCTTCTTGCATCATCTAATTCATTTATTTCACGTATTACAGCAGCTACATCACGATCTCCAATCTGAACATTAAATTTAGGTTGTAAATTGACTTGTGTGTTTTGTTGTCCTGTATTAGCAATTCCTGCACTGCTTAATTCC
>JAHDBD010000012.1 GCA_020630575.1 Bernardetia sp. | reverse complement strand
CTCTTCCATCTGTGCCTCCTAAATCTGAAACAGCAGGTAAGTAGCGTTCCATAATTACATTTCCTACAACACTATTTGTAGGAGAATCATTGATTACTAAAGCCGTTTGAGTTGCATCTGAAAGCAAGGCAAAATCAGTTGTTGAACCTGTAACTTCCATTTCGCCAGTAGATTCTAAATGTAAAACCTCTACAATACTCATATCTCCTGTAATAGTCAGTTTATTACCATTTTCTACTAAAATCTGATTGATATTTACATTTTTATAATCTGTGAAATCAGAGGTAAAAGTGAGATTTTTATCAACGACTACATTTTCAGGATAATTTCTATTTCCTGTGGGATTAATAGTATTTCCTGCTACAGCTACATCTACAGCTTCTTGAATGGTAGGATAATAAATACCTGTTTCTACTAAAAGAACATCACCAGAGGAATTATTAGCTCCTTCTACTACAAAATCATAAGCAGCTTCATCACAATCGTTATTATTTATAGTAATGATTGCTGTATTTGTTCCTGTTGAAACGGCTGTAAAAGTAACATCAAAAGCAGCACTTCCACCTGCTGCAACAGAAGTAGGAATAGAACTGACTGTGAAATCAGTTGGATTACTTGAAGTGATTGAAGAAATCGTAATTGCTTCTGTTCCAGTATTCTCAATCGTATAAGTAATAGTGCTTGAGATAGCTGTGTTTCCAAAATCTGTATCATCAGAAACATTTGGAGTAACATCACCATCTACAATAGAAACTGCATTTCCTAAAACATCGATTTCTCTAGTGCTATTTACAATAACGGTTTGAGTGGCTGTTTGTGTGTTTCCATTACCATCATCGGCTGTCCAAGTGACTGTCGTTACTCCAATAGGGAAAGTAACAGGCGCATCATTTGAGAAGGTAGGTGGTCCACAATTATCACTTCCTGTTGGGGTCCCTAAAGCAACTCCAGAAGCTGTACAAAGTCCTACATCCGTGTTTACAGTCACATTTGTTGGGGCTGTAATCGTTGGATTTGTAACATCATTAATAATTACATTTTGGTCTGCTGTAGAGGTATTGCCATTGCCATCATCAAATGTCCAAGTGACAACGGTTGTGCCTTGCACTGTGATTGGAAATACTGTTCCTGTTGTGCCTGTAACTGTTCCTACACAGTTATCTGTTGTTGTGGGTGCAGTTGGAGTAGACGAACATTCGGCTGTAACATCTGCTAATGTCGGTACTACTGGAGCAGTAACATCATTAATAATTATATTTTGGTCTGCTGTAGATGTATTTCCATTTCCATCATCAAATGTCCAAGTTACAACGGTTGTGCCTTGCGCTGTGATTGGAAATACTGTTCCTGTTGTGCCTGTAACTGTTCCAACACAGTTATCTGTTGTTGTGGGTGCAGTTGCAGTAGCAGAACATTCAGCTGTAATATCTGCTAATGTTGGCACTACTGGAGCAGTAACATCATTAATAATTACATCTTGATCGGCTGTGACACTATTACCATTTCCATCATCAAATGTCCAAGTAATAGTGGTAGTAGAAGTTATTGGGAAAATTGTTCCTGTTGTACCTGTAACAGTTCCTACACAATTATCTGTTGTTGTGGGTGCAGTTGGAGTAGACGAACATTCAGCTGTAACATCTGCTAATGTCGGTACTACTGGAGCTGTAACATCATTAATAATTATATTTTGATCAGCTGTAGAAGTATTGCCGTTTCCATCATCAAATGTCCAAGTTACAACGGTTGTGCCTTGCGCTGTAATTGGAAATAATGTTCCTGTTGTGCCTGTTACTGTTCCTACACAATTATCTGTTGTTGTTGGTGCAACTGGTGTTACACTACATTCGGCTGTTACATCTGATAATGTTGGTACTACTGGAGCTACATTATCTGCTGTTCCATTTCCGTTGATAGCAAAGGTATAAGGATTTTCGTCTGTATCATTATTATCAATACTAATAGTTGCATTTCGAATGCCTATTGCAGAAGGATTGAAAGTAACGGTAAAAGTTTGTGTTCCTGTTGTAGCTGCTACTGTCGCAGGGAAAGCAGGAAGACCACTTAAAGTAAAATCAGCAGCATTTGCACCTGTAACTGTGATATTACTTACTTCCAATGCTGAGCCACCTGTATTTTGAATAGTGTATGTTTTAGCAAGACTATTTGTTCCACATTCAGCTACGTCTCCAAAATCAGTATCATTGGTTAGACTTGTAGTTCCTGTTCCACTTACAATATCATTGCCATTGCCTTGAACATTGATTTCGGAAGCAGTTGTTCCTGTTCCTCTTATGGAAAAGTTATAAATTGCTTCATCACAATCATTATTATTTATTGTGATCATAGCATTTCTTACCCCAACTACAGCAGGTGTAAAAATAACATCAAAGGTTGTTGTTCCAGCAGCAGCTATTGAGGTAGGAAGTGTGATACCACTCAATACAAAATCAGCAGCATCTACTCCTGTTATAACAATAGAAGTAATATCTAAAGCTAATGAACCTGTATTTTGGATTGTGTAAGTTACTGTTCTATTAGTAACTACATTGCCAAAATCTGTATCATCTGTCAAAACTGGAGTAATATCTCCATCAACAATAGAAACTGCATTTCCTTGTACATCTATCTCTGGATTTCCTCCAATTCCTTGTACTACAAAATTATAGATTGCCTCATCACAATCATTTGTATTTACAACAATAGTCGCATTATTATCTCCACAAGCAATAGGCGTAAAAGTAACATCAAAAGTTGCTGTTCCACCAGCAGACACAGTCGTAGGTATGTTACTTACAGTATATTCAGCAGTATTACTTGATAAAATAGAAGAAATATTTAAAACTGCTCCTCCTGTGTTACGAATTGTATAAGTAAGTGTTCTAGTAGTTAGCACGAGTCCAAAGTCTGTATTATTGCTTACTAAAATATCAGGAATTCCTGCTCCATCTACAATATTATTTAATGGTGTGCCACCTTGTATATTTATTTCTGCTGAAGTAGAAGGGCAAGTTTCAAAAGCTCCTAAATCTACTGTTGTAGCTCGTATACGAGGGTTACCTGCTGCATCCAAAGTAATATTGGCTGGAATAGGAGCATTATTTCCAATATTAATCATTGGAGAAGTTGTTTGTAAATTTAGATTACCAATGGCTGCATTTACAAAAAGGGGATCTTGATTAAATAGATTATTTCCATTATTTGTAGTTCCTACAGGAAATGCTGCTTCTTCAACTAGAGTATAAGAAACATTTACTCCTGAACCACTAAAACCTCCATTAAACCAAGACTTCCCAGTACCAGCGTTTTCCCAAAAGATGCTATTTGTAACTGTGGCAATACCTGTACCACCAGCACCACCTTCATTATATATTCCACCACCTTGATTTGTTGCTCTATTTTGAGAAAAACTACAATTAGTAACTTTTGGGTTTGCCCGACCACCACAACAAGCATCATTGTATATTGCCCCCCCTTGAGCAGCTTGATTTTGAGAAAAACTACAATTAATTATTGTCGCATTAGCGTTACCCCCACAGCATCCATAATTAGCCATTGCTCCTCCTTCGCTACCTATATTTCTTGTAAAAATACAATTTGCTACAGTAGGTTGAGAAACACCTCCAGTACTACCATTATTATACCATCCTCCAGCTCTTATACCATAATCAAACGAAGCACTACCATCATTTGCATTACCTCCTTTTATGGTAAATCCATCTAAACGTGTAGCATTAGAAACATTTCTAGTATATATCAAGTGAACAGAATTATCAGCATAGTTTCCATAAATAAGTGTAGGAAATGTGCCTGTTACATTGTCATCTCCATTCAAATCACCACTTAGGATGGTTTCATTGGCAACAAAATCACGAGCATCAAGAAGAACTTGATTAATTCTAGTTTCTTTACCAGAAAACCCTCCATATATTTCTACTCCACTAGGAATCTGAAAGGTGGCATTACGATTTGTTCCGTTAGTAGGTTTGTATGTTCCTCTAGCAACATATATTTGTGTACCTGCAGTAGCACCACTTATAGCAGATTGTAAACTTGTATAGGCATCTGTCCAAGAAGTGCCATTATTAGCTCCAGTAGCAGAGGCATCTACATATCTTTGAGCTTGAGCTTGTGTATAAAAAAGTATTCCTATAAATAGAAGGAGATACTTGAAAAGTTTGTCTTGATGTTTCATTGAAAAAAAATTTAGTGAATAATTAAAACAGCTTTATCATTAATTAACAATGAAAATACGGAGAATAATAATAATTAGACTAAAACGAGATGTTGATTTTTTGTTGATTGCTTATAAAACAACAAATTAATTATACATATTCTTTAAAATATGATACAAAAAACATCTACTATCATGCAAACAACTTTTCAAAATCTGATTTTCAATAAAAATTACATAGCTTTGAAAAGTAGATATTTTTGTAGTTTTATTTCAGTTTGATTATCAATTTTTCTAAAGTGTTAAGGGATTGGATAGATAATTTTACTTGAAAAAAAGCCTTTTTTTGCCTACCTTTATGTTTTTCGAAATGATTTAGAAATCTAGATCAACTTTTTAAACTAAAACCCTACTCAATGTCTATTTCAATAAAAAAGCTCACTCCAAGTTCTACTTTTGATACTTCTCTTTTAGAAGAAATAAATGAATTTCTTTTTAAACATTTAGAACAATATGGCGATCCAAAAGCTGATATCAGAAAGGCTATGGATTATTCACTATCAAAAGAAACTGGAAAAGGAGGATATATTTTTTATGCAGTTGAAAATGAAGAAGGCAAAGAAAAAATTGTTGGTGCAACTGTCATCAATGAAACAGGCATGAAAGATTATATTCCAGAAAATATCTTAGTTTATATTGCTGTTGATGGTTCGCAGCGTGGAAAGGGAATTGGTAAAAAAATAATGCAAGAAGCAATGAACAGTGTAAATGGCTCAGTTGCTCTTCATGTAGAACCTGATAATCCAGCCAAAAAACTTTATGAAAAACTAGGATTTACAAATAAGTATTTAGAGATGCGTTGGCAAAATTCTTAATTGAGAATTATAAAGTAGAAATTAAAATTGGGAAATGATAATTATTTGTAATTTTCTTTTTCCTCTCTTAATAATGTAAAATTAATAAATTTACACTTTAAAAAATTAAGGCATTACTAAACAGGGTTAAAACCCTGTTCAATTAAAAACTACTTTTTGTGTTTCTTACAAAAGTTTTTTTTTCAAAATAGGCTATGAATTATAAATTGGACAGGGTTTTAACCCTGTTTTTACAGATAGCTAAAAATGTAAATTTATTTTTTTAATGTTCCTTATCCTTTGGTTCGAAATTGTATTTTTCATTCTTTGGGTTCCTCTGTGGATTCTGTGTTTAATAAAATGTATTCTTATGTTATCTATTCGTCAAGACCTTCATAAAATAGCCGAACTTTCCAATCAAGAATACAAAACAGCTAAGTTTGTAGTTGATTTTCTTACAACCTGTAATCCGAGTTCTATCCATCAAAATATAGGAAATACAGGGATTATAGCAATTTGGGAAAGTGAAAATTTTGATACAACTAAACACAAAACGATTGCTTTTCGTGCCGAGTTGGATGCTTTACCTATTCCAGAACCAAATAATTTTGATTATAAATCAGAACATCAAGGAGTTTCGCATAAATGTGGACACGATGGACACATGACTATTTTGCTAGGAGTTGCTCAGTATCTGAAAGAAAATTTTGATACACTAATTCAGCAAAAAAATAAAAGAATAATCTTACTTTTTCAGCCTGCCGAAGAAACAGGAGAAGGAGCTTTACAAATGTTAGAGGACGAAAAAATGCAAAAACTGAATCTAAAAATTGATTACTTTTTTGCTCTTCATAATATTCCTTCTTACGAAAAAAACCTAATTGTTTGTAGAGAAAAAACCTTTGCAGCAGCTTCTACAGGAATAATTATAGAATTTGAAGGCTTGACATCACACGCTGCCGAGCCACAAAATGGAAAAAATCCTGCTTTAGCATTAAGCGAACTAACTACTTTTCTTTATTTCTTATCAGAGAATATTATTAAAGAAAAAGAAAATAAGGATTTTGTATTAGTAACTGTTGTAGATGCTATTTTGGGAGAAACTTCAAGAAAATCATTGGATGATATTGCCTTTGGTGTTTCGCCTGCAAAGGCTCGTGTTTGTGCGACTTTAAGAAGTTATTTAGATGAAGATTTACAGCTTCTTTCTCAGAAAACCGAACAAAAAGCGCAAGAATTATCTAATAAGTATGATTTAAAACTCAAAATAAGTTATTCAGAGAAATTTGCAGCCACCACAAACACAAAAAAAAGTGTAGAACTTATTCAAAAAGCAGCTAAAAAACTAGATTTAAAGTATCAAAACAAAGAAAAACCATTTAGTTGGTCTGAAGATTTCGGACAATTTACACAGCGTTTTGAAGGAGCTATGTTTGGATTAGGTTCTGGAACAAATACACCAGAACTTCATCATTCAAATTATGATTTTCCTGATGAAATTACACAAACTGGAATAGATATGTTTGTAGAACTAATCCAAAGTTAGAGGTATAAAATGTAATGCAAAAATGAAAAGGGAACACTCTATTTTTTGTCTTCTAAATTTAATTTAATTTCGTACATTTCAACCTCAAAATTATATACTTTAAAAATTGACATGAAAAATCCTGTTATTCGATTTGTGATTTTATTTGTAGCTATTTATGGAAGTTGGTATGTATTGTATGAACTTTGGCTGGCAGAAAACACTCCAATTGATACAATTTTGATAGAATGGGTAGGACAAAGCAGCACAAAACTATTAACATGGTTAGGATTTGAAGCCTCTTATCAGTCAATGGCTCACACGGTTTATCTCAATTCTTTGGCTTGTGTTTCAGTAGGTGCGCCCTGCAATGGACTGGCTCTTTTTGCTCTTTTTGCTTCTTTTATTTTAGCTACTCCTGTTTCTGTTAAGCCCAAACTTTTATTTATTCCTTTGGGTGTTGTTGTTATTTTTCTACTCAATGTAATTCGTATTTCTGCTCTTACTCTCAACTTCAAATATTATCCTGAAAGTGTAGATTTTAATCATCATTATGTATTTACGTTTATTGTGTATGGTGTTACTTTTTGGATTTGGATGATTTGGGTAAATAAATTTATGATTCCAAGTTTGAAAACAAAATCTTAATTACATTGCAAAAAAGACTGTTTTACCTTCTACGTATTTTTGGAATAATTCTGCTTTTTTTAGGATGGTTTTTTTTAGGAATGAGCCGTATGAAATTAGCAAGTTTTATTTCTGATGCTTTCTCGTATCTTCCTTATATTTCTGTTTTAGATACAGGAATAGTGAGTTTATTATTTGTTCTTCTCAATGGATGGATTATTTGGTTGGCTTTTCTTTCTGTTCCAATTGTCAAAAAAACCATAATTGTTCATTGTTTGATTTATATACTTGTTGTCACCCTAACGCTAATTTATAAGTTCTTTGAGACAAAATTTTTATTTAATCTATCTGAAAATTTACTTCGGTTTTATTTTTCTCCTCTTATTCCTCTCTTTTGTATTCTAGTTTTTTATATTTCAAAGAAATTAGAGTCTTAAAAAAAAGGTTCTCTGACAATTTTTGCACTATGTCGTTGGTGTACTCACCGACGACCATCAATAAGGTGCAAAAATTGTCAAACAACCAAAAAAAAATCATTCACAGAAAAATACTGACTTTTTCCTGTGAATGAATCTTGTTTCTTTGTCATTTCCATTTTCTATTCCTCTTTATCTAAGTCTCTTTGACGTATTTTTTTACCTACCAAAATGCTTAACCCTAATACTAAGACGAGTAAAATAGCTATTCCATTGATTCCATATTTTTCCCATGTTATTTCATTTTTACTTCTCAAACTATTACTCTCTTCATTAATTCTATCATAAAAAGAACCTAAATCAGCATTTCCAATAGAAGCATTTTTTCTACTTTCTCCTGTTACACTCAATGTTATATTTGAAGAAAGTGTGTCATAATTGCCCTTTTTGGTATTGAAGAATATATAACTAAAATAATCCTTCATTGGATAAAGCCCTGGTTCATTTGGAATGATATAATAATTAAAATCTTTCGTTCCATAAACAGCATTATTATTTCTTCGTAGCATTTCAGAAATGGTAGGTTCATAAAAATCAAAATTTGCTGTCTTTGGAAGCTGTGGTTTTTCGATAACAGACAAATTACCTTCTCCTTCAATTCTAAATTGATACTGTACACTTTGTCCTGTTTTCAAGTCTTTACTTCCTACTTGTTCCTTTAAGATATAATTTCCTACTGGCACTTGGTCTTTGAGCGGGTGTGGAGGTAATTCTTTAACAGTAATAGAAATAGGTTCACTGTAATAGGTTTTGATATTCTCTTTCATCTGATTAAAAATACTTTGCGAATTGACAGCAACATCATATTTTACCATTTTGAAAGGAATAGCAGGAATAGATATTTTTTGAGGACTTAAAGAGTAAAAGACAGCTTGATACACTTTATACTGGCGATAATCTTTACCTCTTATTTTAACCATTTCTGGAACAGGCTGAATAATATTAAAATTCTCTTCAAGTGCATTCTTTGGTCTTATTTGTTTCAATATTTCGGCTTTCTGTTCTCCTAATTCATAAAAATTAAGTGTTGCACGATTCGAAACAGCTACATAAAAAGACATTGTAATTGTAAATCCTTCTCCTGTATATGGGTTTTGTTTGTTTGTTGTGATAGCAAAAAAGGCATCATCTTTTACTGAAATATATTCTGTATTTTCAGTTTTGCCCCAAAAGCTATCAAATGGATTTGTAGTAGTAGACTTGCCTTTTACATCAATACTTGCACCTGCATGGCGCACTTTTTCACCATTAACAGTCATATCAAAAGGACGTAAAAAATACGTTCCCTGCCTAGAAGCTCGGTAGCGTTGCGTAACAGCTTGCGTTTTGGAAACCTGACCATTTACAAAGTTTATTGACTGTGAAGTATATATTTCAGCTTTATCCATTCCATTTATTTTAGGAAATTCAGAGTATTTTTTTAATTCTCCATCTTTTACTGTGACTGTAACTTCAAAATCTTCATTCAAACCAATGGTTGTAGTTCCTACTTGAAGGGTTATTTCTTGGCAAAAGGCTGTTTGAGGAGCTATAATTACCACAAAAATTACAAACCAAAATATTTTCCAATTCAATCTGTTGATAATCAATTTATTCATAGTTACTTTATTAATTATTTTATTTATACTGCTCTTCTAATAATAGAAAAATTATATCTCTTTTACTAAAACAAGCCTTTTCTTATTTTTCAAATGTAAAACAGAGTTAAAACCCTGTTCAATTCATAATTTTGTCATTCTCGGTGTCTCAACTGACGATAGTTACACTGTACTAGTCTGAACAATTACAAATTTTACTAAAATAGCATGTTTTTATTTGATACAGAGTAGAACATCTTTTTATTCTATGCAATTGGAGTTAAGTAATTACAAATAACTCTTTTTTTTATGGAAAAAGAAAGTTTGTAGATTTAGAATTTAGAAATATTATCATCTATAAAAAAACACCTATTAGAAGAAAAAATCTAACAGGTGTTTTCTTAATCGTTTTCTTCTATTAGTATTCTAGCAATAATACTAAAGACATTCTTAGCGAATTCCCAAATTTTGGTGCATTTCTAAAATAAAGTAACGCACTACAGCACGAATAGCATCTTTTTGAGAATCAGAAGAAACATTATGTTTTCTTAAAAAATCATCTGAAAAAGATTTATCTCTATTAACAGTCATATAACCTGTACAGACGGCATTCTCTAACTTGTTAGTGCTTGGTTTACATATTACTCTAAAAAAGTCTGTTTTGCTTTGTTTCCAGCCATAAGTCTGATATTTTGCTCCAAAAATAGTAACATTATATCCTTCTACATCTCCAGATTCGCTTCCTCCTTTTACCATTTTTTCTACTTCAAGATTTGTACTATATGCGTTATTGGACTTATTATTTTTAATAGATTTTATTTCCATTAAAAAACGATCTGAATCTCCAAAACGTTTTACTTCATAAAAATACTGAGTGCGAGTTTTGCTCACATCAACAATTCCTGTAAACCAACTTTCACTATTACCTTTCAAGCCAATTGCCCATTCTCTTCCTTCAGGTGCAAGCCAAGAATATCTAGGAACAGTTTTATTGAGTTCTTCAATCTGTTTGATGGTAGGAGAGTTTCCATAAATATCTTCTAAAACTTTTACTTTAGCACGCTTTAAAAGAGCATTTTTACGTATTTCTTGTTTGACAGGTTTTCTTGACCAACGATTTTTTGGAGCAGCAGGTTCTGGGTCTAAATCATTTCTCTTAGACAAGTTTTCTATAAATTTTCTACCTTCTTCTAAATTATAAAAAGTTATGTTTTCTAAACGTTCTTTTTCGTATTCATAAACCAAGTCTTCTTGTACAAGACCTTTTAAGTCTAATCGTTGTTGAATAAGACTATCCAAATAAGGCTTTGCTAATGGTTCAAAAAATTTATCCTTTTCTAAAGCATTCTTAAAACTATAAAGTTCAGAAGGAGTATCTGCTTTATCAAAAATATCATCTACTTGCTCCAAAAGAGTTTGTTTGTACTTTTCTACATTTGCAGGTGTCAAAAACTCTATATTTTCAGGTGTGGTAATAGCATTTTTTATTGCAACTAAAGGACGAATATCACCTTGATAATGCTGATAATATTGAGGCATTTCTAAAGGAATATCAATAAACATTGGACGTTCGGTAGTGAGTTTTCCAAGTCCTGTAAGAGTTTCTAACTGTGTTGAAATTTCTTTATATTCATCGATAGCATTATCCATATAAGGAAACTGTTCTTCACTAAAACTTTGATTTTTAAGGGCGTATAGTTTACGAAAAGCAATGACATGCTGTTTTCCTTCTTGCACAAGGGCTAATAAATAAGTAGCCTTTAACTGATGTTCTTTATTGGCAAATTTAGGAACTACAAAGTTACGGAGTAGCTTTTCAGTTTCTTCTTTTACCTCTTGTGGCTTTTGTGCTTGATGAACAAGGTAATTAGCATACTCTAATTTGGCAAGTTCACTCTCATCCTCTGCAAAACGCTTCATTACTTGATGTGCTTTATTTTTCTGATAAGCAAAAGGCATCTCATTTATAAAATCACTACGACGATTTCTGAAAAATTGCCATTTTGCTTTCATATAATTTACATTTTGGCTATATCTTGCGCTATCTGTACTAGCAGCTTTATCTAAAAACTGCATGCCTGTTGTATAATCAATCTCAAACTCTAAGAAGTAACGTCCTAACAAAAACTGACTTTCTGCACTTGCTTCTGTTTTGGTAGCTTCTTTATACGTATCAAAAATATCCATCAGATAAAGGTCTGTATTGTCTTGGTAATACATGTGCAAATCCATACTATCAGCTACTACATCTAACCATTTTCTAGCTGCATCTAAATTTCTAGGAATATCTTCATTTCCAGTCATATAAATTTCAAAAAGCTCTCTAGCAGCAGGAACTTTCTGTATCGAACTTGTAGCCATAGCTTGAGAATACCATTTTACAGCATTTTTGTAGTCTCTATACTCTCCACTTGTAAACATATCGCCCTTAAAAGCATTTGCAATTTTGAGCATAGCAGTAGAGTTTCCTGCTTTTGCTTGTTTTTTATAGACTTTATAAGTCTCTTTAGAAATAGTTTGGGGAGCAGAACCACAACTTGTCATCAAAAAAGATACTAGAAAAACTGAGAAAAAGAGCAGTAAAAGAGTTGTATTTTTTTTTATATTTTTCATGAGAACTGACATAATAATATTTAGGGATAGGAAAAAATGAGCTAAAAAGAGCAGCTAAATTTGATTAAAAAATTAGGTAAAATTAATTTTAGAGTGCTAATTTAAGGCTTTTAGTGTAAAAAAAGACATATTTTCTTAAATTTATTCCAAATCAACTTATTGAGAGTTTAAAAAATAAAATTTGGCTTCGCATTTGTTTTAAATGAAGAAAAGTAGATTTTATATTTCTATAACTTTTCAAATACAGTTTTGTTATTTTGAATATTAAGCTACTTGATGTGTACTTAAACAAACTGCTCATATTCTCATAATTATCCCTACATTATTTCATTTTTATCTAACAATAATCTCATGAAAAAAATAACTTTATTTGCTGCTCTTATTTTTTGTTTTTTTGCCGTAAGTGGCTTTGTCTTTTTTTCTAAAAATGAAGTAAAAGAGAAAATAACAACACTAGAAACAACTAAAAAATCTAAGATTGAATGGCTTACTTTTGAAGAAGCTATGGAAAAATCAGCGCAAGACAAAAAACCTGTTTTTATAGATGTTTATACAGATTGGTGTGGTTGGTGTAAAAAAATGGACAAAAACACATTTCAAACTGACGAAGTAGTAGAATATGTAGCTAATAATTATCACGCTGTCAAATTAGATGCTGAAAGTGAAGATGCAACTTCATTTGATGGACAAAAACTAACTTATAGACAACTTTCTGGTGGAGTTTTCAAAATCACAGGTTACCCTTCTATTGTTTTGATAAATAATAAAAAAGAAGTTGCTGTTGCTCCTGGTTATAGAGAAAAAGATAACTTCATAGAAATGCTTGAGAAATTTAAAGCAGAAACAAAGTAGTATTTATACTAAAATAAAATCTAAACAGTTTTCTATTAAATTTTATTCATAAATCAAGTAATTATGAGCATAATTTAGAAAACTGTTTTTTTTTGATTAATTTGGCATACACATTTGTTAATTCCTCTTGTCATTTAATTTTTATTTATACAGATGTATGAAAAAAACAATATTTTTCTGTTTGTCTAGCTTCTTAGCTATTTTACTTTCTTTTTTATCTATTAATTTTATTCTTGCCCAAGATAATACCAAGGACAACACCAAGAAAGAATTAGTAATAAAAGGAGTTTATCATGGAACAAATCTATATATCCAAAATTCTTCTACTTCGGATACTGAATATTGTGTAAAAGAAATCTTTGTTAATAATAAAGCCGTAAAGTTTCCTGCAACAACAGCCTTTGATATTAATATGTCCTTTCTAAAAATTAATGATGAGGTAGTAGTCAGAATAATTCATACAGCAAGTTGTACTCCAAAAGTTCTCAATCCACAAGCCATTAAAGATAGGCTTCCATTTCGCTTTTCTTCCATACATGTAGATATGAATACAATGGTTTGGGTAACAAAAGGAGAGAAAAAATTTGGACAGTTTTTTATTCAGATAAAAAATAATCGTACTTGGATAGTCGAAAAGGTAATTAGCTGTAAAGGAAGCGCACAACAAAATGTATATACATTGCCTCTTACACATCGTGGAGGAGAAAATATTTATAGGATAAAATACTTAGATGTAACAGGTAAGTATTATTATTCACCTGAAATTAAATTTGTGTCTGAAGGAGAACAACAAATTAGCTTTTATCCCAAAAGTGTAACAAGCCGTATTACTTTTTCTCGTTCTACTAATTATCAAATATTAGATAATAATGGAAAATTGGTTTTGGAAGGAGACGGACTTACAGTAGATTGTTCCAATTTAACTCTGGGGGCTTATTATTTGCTTTTTGAAGGACAAGAAGAGCGTTTTTTTAAGAAATAATTACATTTTTATAGAACCGATAAGCCTACTTCAATAGTTTCTCTTAATTCTTCTTTGTCTGGATTTGTCTTTCCTACTACTTTCAAACCACTATAAAACATAAATAAAAAAGAAGCAATAGATTCTACATTTTTTTGAGGATCAATTTCTCCATTTGCTATTCCTTTTTTGAGATACTCTATAAAAAATTCTTCAAACTCTTTTTTATTTTGTATAGCAATTTCTAATATATTATCATTATTGGGAATAAGTTCGCTCATGCAGTTAATAACAAAGCAGCCTTTCTCCTGAACATTTTTTTCCCCTAGAATGGCTAGTAAAAACAAGTTTTTTAATCCTTCTTTTACTGACGATTGATTATTTAAAAAAGATTGTATAGCTTCTTTATTCTGATTTATATAACTCTCCAATGCCTTATTAAATAATTCTTCTTTTCCTCCAAATGTATCATAAAGACTAGCTCTATTTATTTTTAAATGATTGACTAAATCTTGAATAGAAGTAGCATGAAAACCTTGTTTCCAAAACAAATTGGTTGCCTTAGTGAGTATTTCTTGTTCTTCAAATTGTTTCTTTCGTGCCATAATATATACTTAATCCTTTATTTAATTCTTTCTATTCTATACAAAAAAGTTCCTATAGTATTAGTATAGGAACGTTAAATCAATTCAAAAGTTTTTCATTTACTAGAAAGTAGATGTATACTTCAATTTTTTATTTTGTTTTGATACTACTCAAGAGTTTCAAATTTTGTGGGCTTTGATAATCATATTGATACAATCCATCTTTTCCTATCAGCATTAAAATATTTTGATGAGCAATTACATCATATCCATTGATTGATTCATCAGAAGCTATTTGTTCTACATTTGATGGATTGGTTACATCAAAAACCTTCAAACCAGCATCTCCATCACACACAAAAAGCATTTTGCTTGTATAATTTGAATTTACCCCTAAACCATAGGGATTTGTCATGGCTTCTGTATTGATTAAAGAAGGGTGTGATAAATCAGAAATGTCTATTAGATGAAGTTCGTTTACACCATTTCGGCAATTTGTGCCATCTCTAAGTGTTACATAGGCTGTATTTCCCAAAACTACAACAGGGTCACAACTTGTAATATGCTCATACGTAGAGATAAATTTAGGCTGACTAGGCTCATATAAGTCATAAATGTGCATTCCTCGTTGTGAACCAATAAATAAGTTAGCTCCATACGGAAAAAGTGTTTCTATTCCCCATCCTAATTTTATCTCACTTTTCATTTCTGGAGAAACAGGATTGAGAATAGAATATGATTTTAGATTATCTCCGTTGAGTGTATAAAGATGATTTTGAGTAATAGCAAAACGAGCCATCGAACCTGCAACACCTGAATTTAAACCTTCACGATGTTGATCATATTCTAAATATTCATTATTATCATTACAATTATAGTTAGCTACCACTTCTGTTTCTTTCCAATCTACTACAATTCCATAATTAGGGTCTGCATAACCATTATTTCCAAAAATTTGATTTGAAAATGTATTTTCTATTCTTTCGATAAGTTGAGGGCTTGTAACTGTATTAATATTGATAACCAATAAATCTGTATAACTATCAGCATACAAAGTGTTACCAGCAATAGCAATGTCTACATTTCCAATAATATTTAAGAAACCAACTTGAATAGGTAAAGAAGGATTAGAATTATCAATGAGATGAATACCTTTATTTATTTCATTGACAAATAAATAATCGTTATAAAAATATATTTTACCCACTTTATCTAAAGAACGAGGACTTTGAAGCTCCACAGGAACACTTCTAAACTCATCATAACTCATAAAAATAGGTTCGTAAGCAGTATAAGAATAGCTACAATCGTCTCGTTCACAACCAGATAAGAAAAAAACAGAAAAAATAGCAATAAAAAAATAAAGACTAGATAGACTGTATTTAGGAAGGTAAGAGGGTATTCTATATAAAGTAAATTTGTGATACATAACTTTAGAGGGAAATTATAAGATATAGATTAATGGTAGTATTAATGTGTGTTTAATCAGAATTTTGGGGAAATTCACAAGGGTAAAAAGATAATTTGTTTAAAATACTCTTTCTATTTGTCTTTACGCAAACTTCTACTAAAATGCTGCATCAATAAAGTAGATTAACTAAGAAAACAGAAACAGTGTATTAAGCCTTCTGTGTTAAGAAAAACTAAAAATACAGAAAACAAAAACCTTATTTTGGAACGAACGTTCTGAAATTATATCTCACATTAAAATTGTCTTTATTTTTTTATTTAATTTTCAAATCAAAAAAGTTATGAGTAACTCATTGTCAGGAAAAATAGCAGTTGTTACAGGGGGAAATAGTGGAATTGGCTATGCCACAGCAGAAGAATTCTTGAAACAAGGTGCAAAAGTAGTCATCACAGGCAGAAATGCTGAAAAAGTAGAAAAAGCTGCAAAAGAGTTAGGGGTAGAGGGAATTGTAGCTGACCAAGCCAATCTTTCTCATCTTGATTCTTTGGTAGAAAAGGTAAAAGAATTACATGGCAAAGTAGATATTTTATTTGTCAATGCTGGGGTTTTTATTCCTTCTTATCTAGGACAAATTACAGAAGAAGTATATGATAATCAAATGGACATCAACTTCAAAGGAGCTGTTTTTACGCTTCAAAAATTTTTACCTATTTTGAGTGAAGGTGCATCTGTTATTAATCTTTCTTCTGTAAATGCATATACAGGAATGCCGTCTACTATCATCTATGCAGCTACAAAAGCTGCTCTCAATTCTTTCACAAGAACAGCAGCAGCAGAATTAGCTTCTAAGAATATTCGTGTCAATGCTGTAAACCCTGGTGTTACTGAAACTCCTATTTTCAATAAAACAGGAATGAATGACGAACAGGTAGCTGGTTTTAAGGCTTCAGTAGTAGATGGGATTCCACTCAAAAGAATTGGCACTTCTGAAGGAGTTGCCAAATTAGTTACCTTTTTAGCTTCTGATGATGCTTCTTATATTACAGGTTCAGAATATAATATTGATGGTGGAATGACTCTTATTGGTGCGTAAAAATTTGAAGGTATTTGTTTAGGCAGATTAAGACAAATACCTTCTATTTTTAGAAATTACCATTTATCAGAATACAAAACTTCTCCATTCTGATTGTAATAATAAACGATTACACTTCCATTTTTCAGATAATCTAAGCGAGCAAAACCATAATTAGAATAAGCAAAAAAAGCTTTTTTGTCTTTTTTATAATTTCTGTTTATAAATGTTTTTTTTGACCCTGCGCCACTATTTATTTGTCGCCAAACTTGTCTATTTTTATCTTTTGTATAAAGATTAAATTTATGATATTGCAAAGTGTGTTCGTGTCCACAAACATAAACCAAATTGGGATGTTTCTCAAAAATTGAAGATAGATTTTTCTTCAAATCTTGATATCTAGGATTCGAAATATCTTGTTCTGAAAAACCTACTTTTCGCATCAAAACATAAGCTGTACCCAAAATAGGTAAAGGAATATAAAGATTTTTCTTCAAATCTACCAAAGGAAAAAGATGAGGACGCAAAGGAAATTTACCCCCATGCGAACTCTCACTATCCAACAAATGATGTGCTGCAACAATTACTTTTTTATTCTTATTTTCAGAAATAATACTATCCAAGCTAGTATAAATTTCTTCATTTGTTTCTAATTCACAGTCAGATAATTTATTTTTCTGAATCAACTTTTTTTGAATTAAATACTGAGTATCTAAACAAATCAAAACTACACTGTCTGACAATTCAAGAACTGATGGCGTACTACAACCATTTTTTGGTAAATAATTATATCCTTTTTGAGTGACATAATTTTGCTCTTCTATTACAAAGGTTTGTTTTTTATTTATTCCCCAATCGTGATTTCCCGATACAAAAATGATGTTTTTTTTGTTGTGATTTTCTATAATTTTGAGTTGAGAATCAATATGTTTTTTAGCTTCTTGTCTTTCTTCAAGTAATTTTGGATTCCCTTTTATTTCATTCTTAGGAATTAATCCATAAGGATAAATATTATCTCCCAAAAAAATCAAGGCAGAAGAAGGATTTTGAGCTAATTCTTTTTTTAGAGATAAAAAAATAGGCGTAAGTGAATCGCTATTTCCTGCATCTCCTAACAAAAAAACAGTTTTATCAATTTCATTTTTAGTATAATCAATAGAAAAATCAGAAATAGGTAAAAGGTTAGAAGCACTTTTACAAGAAAAAAGAAAACTACACAGAAAGTAGAAAAAGTAAAGACGAAAGGTGGACTTTGGAAACAAGAAGATTTTATTAGTTTAGTAAATTGAAAAATTGAAAACAGTTAAATCTATATATTTCAATTTTGTTTTAAATATTTTTGAATAAAAAAGCCTGATTTTAAATTTTCATTAAGAATTTAATCGAAAAGCGTACTATTCATTTGCTTTTTGTCAAAAAAATAAGAATATTGTTTGTATAATCGTAACCACGACTTAAAATAACCCACAACAAAAAAATAAATTATCGCATTATGGAAGCAATTTGGAAACAGCATTATCCAAAAGGAGTCAGAAAAGATATTAATCCAGACCAGTATAATTCATTGATAGAATTAATTGAAGAAAGTATAGAAAAATATGGAGATAAAACAGCCTATATTCACATGGGTGTAGAAATGACTTTTAAACAAATTGGTAATTATTCAGCTAATTTTGCAGCTTTTTTGCAAAATGAAACTAATCTAAAAAAAGGAGATAGAATTGCGATACAGATGCCAAATGTAATGCAATATCCAATTGCGCTCTTTGGTGCTATTCGTGCTGGTTTGGTTGTTGTCAATACAAATCCACTTTATACAGTTCGTGAAATGGAACATCAATTTACGGATGCTGATGTAAAGGCTGTGGTTGTTTTGGCAAATTTTGCTGATAGCATTGAAAAGGTATTACCTCATACAAATATCGAAACAGTTATTGTAACAGAAGTAGGGGATATGATGGGCATTTTTAAGCGTTCGCTTACTAACTTTGTAGTAAAACGTGTCAAAAAAATGGTTCCTTCTTATAGCCTTCCTCGTGCAATTCCTTTCCGTTATGCACTTGCAAAAGGTAGAAAATATCCGTTTACGCCCGTAAAAGTAAAGAGTTCAGACAACGCATTTATTCAATACACGGGAGGAACAACAGGCGTAGCAAAAGGCGCAGAACTGACACACAAAAATGTAATTGCAAATGCTGAGCAGATAAAAGAATGGATGAAACCACTTGCTAGAGAAGGACAAGAGGTAGTTTTGACTCCTCTTCCAATGTATCATATTTTCTCTCTTACAGTAAATACATTTATTTTCTTTGCGTATGGTTGTAGCAATGTTTTGATTACAAATCCTAGAGATTTGCAAGCCTTGATTAAAGAAATGGCTACTCATAAGATTACAATTATGACAGGTGTAAATACACTTTTCAATGGACTTGCAAACCACCCAGATATTAATACTGTTGATTTTACACGACTTAAAGTAGCTGTTGCTGGTGCAACTGCTGTACAGAGTGCAGTAGCTAAAAAATGGAAAGAAGTTACAGGAAACTCTTTGGTAGAAGGTTTTGGTCTTACAGAATGTTCGCCTGTTGTGAGTTGTAATCCTGTTATTGGAGGAGTACAAATTGGAACAATCGGAATGCCTCTTCCAAGTACAGAAATAAAACTTATTGATGATGAGGGTAATGATGTAGAAGGATTTAACAACCCAGGGGAACTTTGTGTAAAAGGCCCTCAAGTAATGAAAGGATATTGGCAAAAACCTGACGAAACTTCTAATTGTTTGAGTGCAGATGGTTGGCTCAAAACGGGAGATGTAGCAGTTTTACAAGAGGATGGTTTCCTCAAAATTGTGGATAGAAAGAAAGATATGATTTTGGTTTCAGGTTTCAATGTTTATCCAAATGAAGTTGAAGATACAATTGCAATGTATCCAAAAGTAATGGAAGTAGCTGCAATCGGAATTGAAAATGAGAAATCTGGAGAAGCTGTAAAAGTATTTATTGTCAAGAAAGATGATTCGCTTACAGAAGATGAAATCAAAAAATATTGCAAAGAAAATATGACAGGTTATAAAGTTCCTAAATATTATGAATTTAGAGAAGAGTTGCCAAAATCAAATGTAGGAAAAATATTACGTCGTGTTTTGAAAGATGCAGAAAAAGAAAAAGCAGCAAATGTCTAATATTAACGGTATCATATTATAATTTTGAAGAGCGATGCAAATCTATTTTGTGTCGCTTTTTTTATTAAAAAAATCATACCTTCCTATAAAAATCAAAGAAAGTAACATCAAAGAAATTCCACTCACAATAAAATTACCTACATGAAAACTCTCTTGAAAGTAATACAGAAAAATAAGTCGAATAGAAAACAGAAACACAAAACAACACAAAACAGAAAGCCAATAGTGGAAGGAAATAGGATAAATATTTTTTGTGTTTTGAGGTAATTTATAAATCCATAAAGCAATAAAAGTTCCACCTAAAAGCGTACTCAAATGCTGTAAAATCTTAAAAACAGGAATAGAATAGAAAATAGTTTTGGTTTGTAAAGTAGGGAAAAATTCTACAAAAAATCCATCGTGATGCGTAAATCCGTCCCAAAAAAGATGCGAAAAAGTTCCCAGAAGCAAAGAGAAAATAACGATTAAAAAATGCTTTTTGAAATAATCTATAAAGTCAAAATCTAAGAAATTATTGAAACGAGTTTGTAGAAAAAAAGGTAGATTTTTGAAAAGTGTTTTTTTTACGAGCAAATGAAACACAAAACAAAGAGCAATTCCTAAAGGTAAATCAAACCAAAAAACACCAAAAAGAGTATGTGAAAAATCACTACGTACCTTCAAATGCAAAAAATATTCAAAATCAGGTGTCATACTTCCAATAATGAGAGCTGTCAGAGAAAAGTAATGCTTCCCAACAAAACCAAAAGGTAAAATGATTGCAGGGTGAGAAAATGTGAAGGGCATGTTTGAATTTATTTACTTTACAATTTTAGAGACATAAATAGATCATTTTCTGGGAGTAATTATACCCCTTCTTCTATCCATTTTATCATCGTATCAATAAATTTTCCTTCTAAAGAATGAGAAAAATCATCGTCATGATTAATCCAATAAATAAATTGATTATTTTTTTTAGTTTTTACGCCAAAATAATTTCCAGCCCCATCTAAAGCAATCGGAAATATATTTTCTGATAAAAGTTCTTTAAATTCATACGTATTGTCAAACTCCTCTTTCATTTCTTTAATACCTAATAATCGCACACCTCGTCCATCACGTGATATTTGTATTGACGGATTATACTCTTTTATAAAAGACCTATAAGGCTCAATTATAGAAGACTGAATATACTTTTCCAGTTTTAAAATTTCTTTTTCCGAACTAGATTCTATCCGAAAAAGAGGTTCAAATTCATCATCATTTTCGAATAATTGTTTATACTCATCATTCATCGCCTTTAATTTGGGTAGAAGTTTTTCAAAACTACTTTTTAATAATTGATAATCAGTATTCATGAGTTGCACAAAAAATATAATTTTACTTTGATGTTTTTTTTGATTAAAATTAACAAATTATTCAAGAAATCAAATTAGAAAAATGCTCGTCTTACTACTTTTCGCTTGTCTTTTTGTATTACTTCTCAAAGGCTACCCTGTGTCATTTACGCTTGGAGGTGTAGCTGTTTTGTTTGGAATTTATCTTTTTGGTTGGGATTTTTTCAATTTACTTCCTCTTCGTATCTATGGAACAATGACAAATTTTGTCTTGATTTCTGTGCCGTTATTTGTTTATATGGGCGTGATGCTTGAAAAATCAGGGATTGCAGAACGGCTTTTAGAAACAATGGCTTTGCTTTTGGGTCGTTTGCGTGGTGGACTTGCCATTGCTGTCGTAATTGTGGGTGCGCTTTTGGCTGCTTCTACTGGCGTGGTCGGTGCGACGGTCGTAACAATGGGCCTTTTAAGCCTTCCGACGATGCTAAAACGAGGTTACAAACCCGAACTCGCAACAGGAACAATAGCCAGTGCAGGAACTTTAGGACAAATTATTCCTCCAAGTGTTGTGCTTGTTTTGCTGGGAAGTGTAATGAATGTTTCGGTGGGTGATTTATTTGTTGGTGCAATTGTGCCAAGTATTTTGTTGGTGGCTTTGTATATTTTATATATCTTTTTTACTGCGTGGAAAAACCCAAAATCTGCTCCTGCTATTTCGAAAGAAGAAATAAAAGAATTTAATGACAAACTCACTTTTGGGTTACTTTTTAAGGCTTTTGTCTTGCCAATGGTATTGATTTTATCGGTTTTGGGTTCTATTTTTTCTGGAATTGCCTCGCCTACCGAAGCTGCTGGTGTGGGCGCACTCGTTGCAACTATTTTGACGGCTTTTGAAGGGAAATTAAATCTCAGAATCATTAAAGAAGTTAATAAAGAAACAATGTATCTTACCTGTATGGTCTTTATTATTTTGGTAGGAGCAACTGCTTTCGGTCTTGTTTTTCGTGGAATGGGTGGCGATAAAATTCTGATAGATTTGATTGAAAGTTCGCATCTTAGTCCGTATGGATTCTTAGCATTAGTAATGATTTTGGTTTTTATAGCAGGATTTTTTATTGATTTTATAGAAATTGTCTTTATTTTTATGCCTGTCGTAACACCTATTTTTGCAGCCTACGGAATGGATTTGGTTTGGATTGCCATTTTGGTTTCGATGAATCTTCAAACTTCTTTTCTTACTCCTCCTTTTGGTTTTTCATTGTTTTACCTCAAAGGTGTTGCGCCACCAGAAATCAAAACAGGACATTTGTATCGTGGAATTATTCCCTTTATTATCATTCAACTTTTGTTGATGACTTTAATTATTTTATTTCCTCAATTGGTAAGGTTATTTTAAAAACTACCCAAATAAGACAAAGTAAAAAACTTAGACAAAGATATTTTTGAAGAAATCTCTCAATTTGGAATCAATAGTGAATCAAAAAGACTTTTAAACATGATAGTTTTTTGGGCAAAATTTATTTCCATAGCAGGTTTGATAACTTTATTTTTTTTAGTTTTGTTTTCTCAGTTATAAATCGTAATGCTACTTTGGGTCAAGCTTTTCCAATGTGGTTTTTATCGTTGTTTACTTTTATTCCTTTGGTTTATTTATTCAAATTTTCTAAAGACCTGAAAGAGTCTTTAGAGAATTCAGATGAAATCATTCTAAAAAAAGCCATTCAAAACCTCAAATCGTATTTTAAATCTATCGGAATATCAATGATTTTGGTATTTGTATGTTTTGTGGTATTGATTTTAAGTGTATTTATTTTTGATTTTTTTAAATCAATTTAGTGGATATACATATTTTTTTTATCCTCAAAAACTGCTTATTTTTTGTCAAATCAGCAATTTTTAATTTTCTCTAAAAAGACTTAAAGTGCATTCATTTGCTTACAAGTAAATCTGAAACATCATCAGCCGTATTTATTATCTTAACATTTAAGGACATATTTGCTATTAATTTCTTTCCGTTGTAGGTATCTCACAGACTATACATAAACTTTATAACTAAAAAAAGCCTATTCAATCTTTACGACTGAATAGGCTTTTTGTTTTATAGGTTTATATAATTATTATCTAACAATCATAAATGAACCTGTTTTCTGGATTTGTTTGGTAGAACCACTAAAAGGATCTGTATAACGAATAATCCAAACGTATGCTCCTGTTGGTACATCTTGACCTTTGTGAGTTCCATCCCAAAAATCTTGAGGTTCTAGGTCTGAAATATCATCGGCACGTACTTCATAAATTACCTCACTCCAACGATTGAAGATTTGCATTTCGAAGTTTTTGACATGCTTACCAAAAATCTCAAAATTATCATTCAAGTTGTCGCTATTTGGCGTAAATGCTTCAGGAATGAAAATACGTGGCTGACAAAGTTCGGTTACAAAAGCACTATCATTTGTTTCACACTCTGTTGAATAACGAGCAATGACACGCAAACGATAATTTCCACCTGCTTCAATTTCTAGAGAATCTTTGTTTCCTAAAAACTGTCCTGTTGAATCTGTCCAAACATATAAATAGGTAGTTGTAGAATCCTTATTCAGAAGTTTAGAACGTAGAATATGCGTTTGTCCTCTTTCAAAACGGTCTTCTTCTCCCAACTCAAAACAAAGTGTCGTATCAGAAACTAATTCTAAAATTGGTTTCTCTTTGACCTGTACTTCTGTTGTTCTTGTAAACACACAATCATCTATTTTTACTTCTACGCTGTATATTCCTGATTTGGTTACATTTATAAATGGTGTTGTATCTCCTGTTGGAGTCCAGAAATAAGTAGCACGAGCCTCAGTAGCAGAATCTAAAAAGTTGAGTGTATCTCCAATCATTACACTTTCGTTTTCACAAACTTGTAATAATTCTGGCAACTCAAAAGTCGGACTTACATAAACGTGAACTGTATCAATATTCTGACAGCCATTTGAGTCTGTTCCCATTACAATATAATCTGTCGGAACTTTCGGACTAACTGTGATTGTATCAAAAGCAGTTGGGTCATTGAGCCAAACATAACTCTTACCACCAGAAGGATAAAGTGTGATTGAATCATCAGCACAAATACTGACTGTATCTACACTATGCGCTCTAATAGTTGGTAATGGATTTACAAAAATAATTGCTGTATCCCCTGTATTTTGACATTCATTCAAATATCCACCTGTTACTGTGAAAGTATGGAAACCAATTGAATCTAATTGTACAGTAATAGTTTGAGTGGTTTCTCCTGTACTCCAAAGATAAGAAGTTGCGCCTCTTGCTTTAAGTGTAACAAAATCTCCCATACAAACTTCCGTTTTGTAAGTAGAATCAATCGTAATATCAGATGCACGATTAAACTTAACCAAAACTCTATCTGTAGAATCACAACCTGTAAGTGAATCATAAACTGTCAAGACAACATGGAAAGGCTCGTAAGAAGCTGGTTGAATGTCTTCAAAAGAAATGTTCAAGACAGAATCTCTTGAAAGAAGCACATTACTTTCTTCGTGTGTCCAAATATATCTTGTCAGAGCAGGATTATCAGGCAAGAAACCATTGATTTCAAGTTGCTCGTTTTCACACAAACGAATTTCTTCTTCTTCTATATTTGCAACAGCTTTACGATTTACACGAATTTTGATTGTATCACTTACGCCACCACACTCAGTAGAAGAGTTGAAATACGTTTTCAAAATATAGATATGTTCGCCTACTTCTTGAGGTGTTACAGTTACGTTTGTAGTTGTTGCAAAAGAAGTTGTTTCAGGAAGTTTTATCCATTCAAAACGATTTCCAAAACTTTCTCCTCCTTCTAAAACTACACTTTCTCCTATACAAATAACCGAATCACTTGCATTTATTTGTGCAATTGGTTTTCTTCTAAAACGAACATTTACAGTATCAGTAGAAAAACAACCTCCATTTGGATCAGTTACTTTTATCTCAAAACGCTGTGAAGCAAAACTTTCAGTTGTTTGATAAGTAACTTTGACTTTTGAAGTTGTAGAAATTACTTGATTGCTTTCTAACCATGTCCAGACATATTGATAATCATCATCATGAGTTGGGTCAAAAGCATCCAAAATAAGCGAATCTCCTTGACAAATAGTTGTCGTATCCGTTCCATTAGATGTATTTGATAAAGGCAACTCAATTTTAGGACGAACAAATACTTCTACAGATTTGGTTACAGAACAATTAGCGATTGTACTGGTGTCTGTTACTGTTACTGTATAAATTCCACTTACATTAACGATAGCTCTTCGGTTGGAATCACTTAAACTTACAATTCCAGCTCCCTGCCAATCGATAAGCATGTTACGAAGGTTTGTAGCTTCTATTCGCAATGTATCTTGCGTTCCACAAGCGTAATTATCATGTCCTAAGATTTGGAAATCTGGATCGGCTGTAAAGTTTACACGAATTGTATCTCTTGCTTCACATCCTCTTGGGTCAATGGCAGTTACTGTATAAATACCTTCTTCTGTTGCATCATATACAGAATCTGTTCCTATAATTGTAGGGTCATTTTCTTTGTACCATTCATAGGTAGTTCCATTTTGATGAGAAATATCAGAACCTACCAAACGATATGGCAAACTTGAAGGGTTACAAACAAATACATCTGGACCTAAGTCTACATCAAGTGTATCATAATTGTTAACAGAAACAATATTACTAGAATCACTACAACCTGTCTCAAGATTAGTAACAATCACAAAATATGTTCCTTGAAGAGAAACATATAGAGAATCATTTCCATTTCCTACCGTAACAATATCACCATCATCCTTTATACGTCTCCAATCATAGATAAATGAACCATCTTGAGTTGCTACTAGAGGCACAACATCATCAACACATTTTATTCTATCTACTCCCAAATCAACAACAGGAAGAGGATGAACAACAAACGTAATGGTATCACTATTAGAAGAACAACCATTTGCAGTGGCAAAACCTTTAGCATAGATTTGATATGTTCCTGCTTCAAGCGTATTAGGTTGAATAATATATGGATTTGAAGTAGAAACAGGCAAACCATTGATAAAATATTGGTGATTAATTCCTCCCACTACTTCAAAAGTTGCAGCTTCATCAATACAAAAGGCTGTACTTGAAGCAACCCAATTTACTTTTGGAGGATGTACTGTTGTAATTACTACTTCATCTGTTGTAACTGTTCCACTACAATTTTTATCTGTAATGGAAAGAATTTGATAAGTATTTGTATTTGTATTTATTACAAATGTTTGAGGACTTGGACTTCCTACTGCTCCTATAATTTCAGTCTCTACTCGTACAATACCAAATGTATCAGTTACTTGATAGGTAAGTGTTGCAGGGAAATTTCCTGTAATTGTAAAAGTAACATCAGTAGGGCTATCAGCACAAACAGTAGCTGTTCCACTTACAGTAGCTGTTGGTTCTGGATAAACAGTAACTGTTGCCGTATCAGCTAACATTTGTGTACAACGTCTTCCAAAATCTCCTATTCGTGTAGCTTGTACAGAGTAAATAAACCTATCTTCTCCTGTTGTAAGTGTAGTGCTTTCAGGTAATCCCGTAAAGGTAATTGTAGCCAAATCAACAGTTGGAGTTTGGATTGCTCCTGCTACAGCTACCCCTTCTCTAAATAATTGATACTCTACATCTCTTTCTGCATTAATAACCGAAATAGTAGAAGTTCCTGTTGCACAATGTGTAACTGGAGAAGCAGAAACAACCAATGTAGATTCATCCACTTCAGGTTCAGCATAAAAGCTAACATTTACAGAGCTTTGTGCTGGACAAGTTGCTCTCGTATCTGTAACAATAAGCGTATAAATTGCTTCATTTGTATCTCCTCCTTGAAGAGCAAAATTATTTACAACTTGACTTTGCCCTGTTCCCAGAGGAATCAAGGTAGGAGCAGAAACACTACTCACAAACCATTCATAGGTATAGAAAGGAGATGCAGGAGCAAAAAGAGTTTGCGCTCCTTCACTTGTACAAAAACCTAAATCAGTAACTACACTTCCTTCAAATTTAATTTCTGTGTCTGGAGAAGGGAAAAACTCTATTGTAATTTCATCAGTTCTACTACACAGATTTGGATTATCATTACTAATAACTTCTAATACATAGGTAGCTGAACTAGAGAAGTTTGATGCAGGTGTAACAAGTGTGCTTGTAGTGCTTACCACACCAACACCTACTTGTGTCCATACATACGAAACAGAGCCAAAATCGGAATGAGAAGGCAAAGCACATTCTAGTGTTCTTGCGCCTTGCGAATCACAAAAAGCTAAGTTATCAGGAGCAGTTGTTCCTCCAAACTGTATTTCTGCAATAGGATTTGCTAAGAAATTGATAGTTATTGTAGTTGTACTCTCACAAAATAATGTATTTGACTCATCACTCACTACTAATTGATAATCAACAGATTGAGTTGTATTGCTTGGACTAGTAACTGATATTTGTGCTGTATTTCCTGCAAATGCTCCTGTAGTTAGATTTGTCCATTCATAAGTAATATTCAAACCTGCATGACTTGGATGAACACCATTCAAAATCTGCACTCCATCATCAAAACAAAAATCTAAACTTCCACCACTTGAAACAGCTGTTCCATTATGAGAAATCTCTGCAATAGGATTTTCTATAAATTGAATTGTTATCTGTGCCGTTCGTTCACAAGAAAGTGTTAAACCATTTGTTACTAAAAGTTCATACGTGGTAGTTGTTCCAAAATTAGAAACATCTAAAGTTGAACCTGTTCCAACAACAGTATTAGTAGTAACATCTTTCCATTCATACGTAATATTTGCAAAACCTGCATGGTCTGGGGTTACTCCACTAAGGGTTTGAACTCCTTCTACATTACAAAATTGCAAGGTATTTCCTGTTTCAATGTTTCCATTAAAACTAATTTCAGCTTCTGGGTTAGAATAAAAATTAACTGTTATAGTAGCTGTATTCTCACAAAAGACTGCATTTGACTCATCATTTACTATTAATTGGTAGTCAATAGAAGCAAAAGTATTGGTTGGGTTGGAAATAGATATTTGAGGAGTATTTCCTAGTGAAATACCATTTGTAATATCTGTCCATTCATAAGTAACTGTACCTAGACCTACATGACTTGGATGAATACCACTCAAAATCTGCGCTCCATCATCAAAACAAAAATCTAAACTTCCACCACTTGAAACAGCTGTTCCATTATGAGAAATCTCTGCAATAGGATTTTCTATAAATTGAATTGTTATCTGTGCCGTTCGTTCACAAGAAAGTGTTAAACCATTTGTTACTAAAAGTTCATACGTGGTAGTTGTTCCAAAATTAGAAACATCTAAAGTTGAACCTGTTCCAACAACAGTATTAGTAGTAACATCTTTCCATTCATACGTAATATTTGCAAAACCTGCATGGTCTGGGGTTACTCCACTAAGGGTTTGAACTCCTTCTACATTACAAAATTGCAAGGTATTTCCTGTTTCAATGTTTCCATTAAAACTAATTTCAGCTTCTGGGTTAGAATAAAAATTAACTGTTATAGTAGCTGTATTCTCACAAAAGACTGCATTTGACTCATCATTTACTATTAATTGGTAGTCAATAGAAGCAAAAGTATTGGTTGGGTTGGAAATAGATATTTGAGGAGTATTTCCTAGTGAAATACCATTTGTAATATCTGTCCATTCATAAGTAACTGTACCTAGACCTACATGACTTGGATGAATACCACTCAAAATCTGCGCTCCATCATCAAAACAAAAATCTAAACTTCCACCACTTGAAACAGCTGTTCCATTATGAGAAATCTCTGCAATAGGATTTTCTATAAATTGAACTGTAGCTGTTGCTACTCTTGCACATGAAGTGGTTTCTCCATTTGATACTGTAAGTTGATAATTTGTAGTTGCACTAAAGTTATCAACTGTAAGTGTTGGGGCTGTACCTACTACTACCCCTGTTCCTAAATCTATCCATTCATAGGTAATATTTGGAAAACTTGCGTGGTCAGGTGTAACACCACTTAATACTTGCTGTCCTTCTGAATCACAAAACTGTAATGTATTGGTAAATGTAGAACCTGCAAAACTAATTTCTGCTTCTGGAACTGGAAAAAATGTAACCAGCATAACATCAGAGCTATCACAATTTGTTGTGTTTGGAGTTTCATTATTAGTTACCTTCAATTTATATTCATACGTAGTAGGCACTAAACCAACCGAACTAACAGTAGTTGTGAGTGTACTTGAGGTTTGTCCTATTAATTCTAAGCCATCTCTGAACCATTGGTAACTTGGATTATCAAAATCAACTATATTTTGCGCTTCCAAAACTAAAGGAGCTTCTGTATCACAAAGTGTAGTATCGTTTCCTAATGTAAAGCTAGGAATAGGATTTATATTTACTGTTGCTGTTATTGGATTATCCAAATTCTCACAAAAAGCATCTTGTACAAGATTTACAGTATAAGTTCCTGCTTGATTTGTAATAAAAGAGTAGGTATCTGCATTAATCCCAGTAACTGTAACATCTGGTTCGCTATCTCTTTGGTAAACAATAGTAAAAGGCTGTGTTCCTGTCATTGTTATGGTAAGTTCAACATCCTCTCCTTGACAAAGATTTGTTTCTCCACTAAATTCGGCTGTTGGAAGTGGATATACAATAATCTCAGGCTCTATATCCAAAACTACTTCACAAGTACCTTCTGAAAACGTATTTTTTACTACAATAAAATATTTTGTAGTTGTACTTATAGTAGGAGTGGTAAAAATGATAGGATTTCCTGTTGTTGAAGATTCTACTAATCCAATAGGAGCTCCAATGATACCTGCATTATTTTCATAAAGTTGATAGGTATATCTTGTTCCTACTTCTGGATTTACTATCGTAACTGTTCCCTCTCCTGTATTACAAATTGAATCTGTTTCTACAATAAGATTTGTAATAGGTAAAGGTTCAAAGGTTACTTTTATTTCGTCTTCATACACACAACTACTTGCAGGAACACGTAATTCTAATTTATAAAAAACTTCAAAAGGAGTCTGTGGAATAGGCAGTGTCTCAGATGCTGTATAAGTTACATTGGTAGCTAATGGAATATCTATATAAGTTATTCCTCCATCTGTACTTCGTTTCCATTGGTAGGTTGCATTAGCTGGGTGAGAAGCATCTGTTCCATCTAAATCTATAGAAGTATTTTCACATATTATTCTATCATCTCCCAAATCAATTTGAATATCATCTAATACTTCTAACTCAGCTTGTTCGTCTAGCAAAACAGTACAAGTAGGTGCATCTATATAACCTGCCTGAACTTGAATCGTAGAGATTCCTATTGGAAGTCCTGTAAGAGGAAGTTGTATTGTACCTCCTGTACCTGTCATTAGTCCTCCAAAAGGAGTTCCATTTCTAAGAATTTGATAATCAATATCTAATTGAGAATCTACTATTCTAACAAAAGCTCCTGCGCTTGAGCAAAGTATACTATCATTTGGGAAGACTGTTAAGTCAGTTATAGGCTCAGGTTTAATAGTTACATTTATCTCATCTTCATTTTCATCACATCCCGTTTCACCAGTCGCTACACTTGTTACAACTACTTTATATACATGAGGAGTAAGTGAAGGAGTAAGTGCTTGTACTGTGAAAGTAGAAGTAGCAGAAGCTGCTCCTTGAGAAACTCCATCTATAAACCATTCGTAGCGTGTATCTGCATCATGAGAAGGACGCAAAGCATCAAGTGTAGGAAGAGGTTCTGATTCACAAAGATTAATGTCTGCTCCTAGATTTACTTCACAATCATCTACAATAATAGAACAATCTGTTGCTGCTGAGCCACCTGTTTGAGTAATGTTTAGCTCAGTAGGTTGATTACCATAATTAGTAACCATCATAATAAAAACATCACCTGCATTTCCTATTAGTTCTGGTGTTTCAACAGGCGAGGTAAGAATACCATCATAACTACAATCTGCAATTATTGCTGTACGTGCAAATATTTGGTCACAAGCCTCAATAGGAGTAGTTCCAGGAGAAAAAGGGCCCCATACAATAAAGTCTATGTCTTGATTAGGAGAATTGAAAAGGGATAATTCTATTGTCCCTGCTACATCCAATTGAAGATTAAACCAAGCTGGATTTGGAGTTGTAGTCAAACAATCATAGTCTGGTCCAACAGGTGCATTTCCATTATTTGTTCCTGCAGGATAAGTTACTCCTGATGCTGTACAAAACGGAGTAGAAGTTGCACAAGTAGTTCCTTGTCCGTACAAGGAGTTCCACGATGAAGTGGTATAGAAGAATGCTGTTAGTAAAACAGCACAAATCACGTAAAAATATTTTTTCATTGTTTTAGCTGGTTATTTTTTGGTAAAGTCAATATAAGTTCCGAATTGTTGTCTTTGAGCAGATACCTTATTTTTAAGATATATTTCCCATTCTTTTAGTGTCCAACTTTGCTTTTCAGCATCAGGAATAAGGGTAACAATTACTTTTTGTGTTATAATATTAGTTTCAAACTGAACACTACTATCATTGAAAAAATTAAAAAAACGATCTGCTTGTTCTATTGTAGTTAGATGGAGCTTCAAAATATCAGCTTCAAATACTTTTGCATCTTGAGGTGCACCTTGAGCAAACATAATATAAAGTTCAGTTGTAATGTCTGCCTTTGGTAATTCTTTTGAGTTTACGTTTTGTGCAAACAAAGAATTAAGGGGTAAGAAAAAGATAATAAAAAGAAAAATTATCTTGTAGAAAGAGGAGGTACTTTTCATTGATTTTTAATTAAAACCATATTTTGAGTTGATATTAGATACATTCTAAATAAGAAGAAAATTCTCCTTTCAGAAAACCTAAAGACTCAAAAACAAGTCTTTTGTTAGATGGTTGAAAATTATTTTGGTCTAAATTTACGTATAATAGTATTCTTTAACAAAAGATTAATACAATATGAATCACTGCAAAGAATATTTTTTTCAAAATAAACTTCTAAATACTTGAAAATATACAGTTTTAAATGTAATTAATCTAATTATCTGTTTTTTATCGAAAGGAGCTTGGAAAAAATTTTAATCAAATTAATACAAATTATTTATTTGTGTTTCTAGCTACCTTTTCTACCTTTGCTTTTTTTGGAATAACTATTTTTATTTTTTTTATTATTCTTATTTTAATTTTTTTCTTCCTTTTATGAATCCAATATCATTACATCAAAAAACAGAAAGTTTTAAAAATTTAGCTTTTGAAGCTGGTTTTTTGCATTGTGGAATCAGTAAAGCTACATTTTTAGAAAAAGAAGCAAAAGATTTGGAAAAATGGCTTACACAAGGTAAAAATGGACAGATGCAATGGATAGAAAATTACTTTGATATTCGTCTTGATCCTCGTCTTTTGGTTGATAATGCAAAATCAGTTCTTACATTTGCTTACAATTATTATCCACCTGTGTTATTAGAGCAAGAAAATAATTACAAAATTTCAAAATATGCCTATGGGAGAGATTATCATAAAGTCATTAAAAAGAAATTAAAACATCTTATCAATCATTTAAAAGGTGAATTTGGAGATTTTAATGGACGTGCTTTTGTAGATTCTGCTCCTATTATGGAAAAAGTTTGGGCAAAAAAAAGTGGAATTACGTGGCAAGGAAAACATACAAATGCTATTCATCCCAAAACGGGTAGTTTCTTTTTTTTGGCAACCTTAGTTTTGGATATAGAATTAGAATATGACAATCCTACAAAAGATCGCTGTGGAAATTGCACCCTCTGTTTAGATGCTTGTCCGACTGATGCACTTTCGATAGAAAATCCTTATCAAATTGATGGAAGTAAATGTATTTCATATTTTACAATAGAACTAAAAGATAAAATTCCATCAGAGATGCAAGGAAAATTTGAAGATTGGATTTTTGGTTGTGATATTTGTCAAGATGTCTGTCCGTGGAATAAGCGAAAATCAGCTCAAATTCCTCATAACGAAAATGATTTTTTGCCCCCTGAATTGTTACAAGAAATGACAAAAAAAGATTGGCACGAACTTACAAACGAGCTTTTTGACGAATTATTTATAGGTAGTGCTATAAAAAGAACCAAATTTGAAGGCTTAAAACGAAATATAGAATTTGTAAAAAAGTAGTTACAAAAAAATAACTTTCCTATTTTATATAGAAAAGTTATAAAAATAATTTTTGTCGGTTAAACTTATATATGAACTTGATTTATCAAGTTTTATAGATTAAAAATGTAGCAAATAGTTTTTGGCTAAGTATATGTATTAAAAAATTTGACTAAAATGATAGAAATAGCTTTTTAAGCTACTACTCTTGAACTGGCAAAACAACGTAGTAAAATATCATAATACAGTTGTCCGAATTGAGAAATAGCCCAGTTACGAAGTTCAAAAACCTCATTTGAAGTAAGAATAGCTATTGTTTTGCGTAATTCTTTTTCAAAAAGTATTTTAGAAAAACTAACTTTCTGAATAATCATTTTTTGATACTCTAACATAAGCGAAAAAAATTTAATAGTGAGTGTTTATTATTTGTGTGTGTAGCTATCAAAAGTTGCTTTATTCTTATCTTAGTAAGTTTTAAGTAAAAATTTGAGTGAAAAATTAAATAAGTTTATTTTGAGGTTTGTTTACAAAACCTTATGAACTCACATTAACTCAAATTATTTTTTCAGAAAACTCTTGATTCTTAACTTGATAACTAATGTAATCGCAATTAAGAACGTAAAACCAGTAGTTTAGGTTTAGTGAAATAGTGATAATTCAAGTTAAAAATTGAATAAATTATGTTAAACCTATTTTTTTCTGTAACTTTTGATATGTACCCAAAATACGTTTTTTTTAATGAAAAAGCAAATCTAAACTCAAGATAACAAGCCATTTTCAAATATTTCAAAAATTGTGGCGATTTTAAACCTCTATTTCAAACATTTAAAATTAGACAATAAAAAAAGCCCATTATTTTTATAATAAATAATAGGCTTTTGAAAATCAAATTTAAAGGTTTATTAATTCTCCATCAAAAATGCTTTCATATATTCGGTCAGATCACCATCTAAAACAGCTTGTATGTCTGTTCTTTCATAACCTGTGCGAACATCTTTAATAAGTTTATAAGGATGCAAAACATAATTGCGAATCTGTGACCCAAAATCAATTTTCTTTTTAGAACTTTCTATTTCATCTCTAGCTGCATTACGTTTTTCTATTTCTATCTGATAGAGTTTTGCTTTAAGCATTTCCATAGCTAATTCTCCATTTTGAAGCTGAGAACGCTCTTGCTGACATTCGGCTACAATTCCTGTCGGAATGTGCTTCAAACGAACAGCCGTTTCTACTTTATTTACATTCTGTCCACCAGCACCACCTGAACGGAAAGTTTGCCTTTCGATATCAGCAGAATTGATTTCAATTTCGATAGAATCATCTACTAAAGGATACACATAAACAGAAGCAAAAGAAGTCTGACGTTTTCCCGCTGAATTAAATGGAGAAATACGCACCAAACGGTGAACACCATTTTCAGACTTGAGATAGCCATACGCAAAATCGCCACTAATACGAATAGTAACTGATTTTATTCCTGCAACATCTCCATTCACAAGGTCAAGAAGTTGGTATTTGTAATCGTTTTTTTCTGCCCACATTCTGTACATTCTAAGCAACATTTCAGACCAGTCTTGGCTTTCTGTTCCTCCTGCACCCGAATTTATTTCCAATATAGCATCTAGTTTGTCTTCTTCGCCACTTAGCATTTTCTGAAATTCTAAGTCTTCTAAAGTTTTTGTTACTTTTTTAGCTTCCTTATTGACTTCAGTTTCTGTAGCTTCTTCGGCTTGATAGAATTCATATAAAACCTCTAAGTCTCCAAGTTGAGTATAAAGTTTTTCAAATCTATCTGTCCATATCTTTTTTGCTTTAATATTTTTTAGCAGCTTTTCGGCTTCTTCTGGGTCATTCCAAAAATCGGGTTTGAAAGTTTGGGCTTGTTCTTCTTCGATTTCGGACTTTTTGGTTTCGTAGTCAAAGATAGCCTCGCAAATCTTCTGTTCGATTTTGCAAGGCACGTAATTGGTCTGGAGTCATAAACAAATTAAAAATGAATAATACGAAATGAATTAAATTTTCAGTATTACAAAGGTAATGAATTTAAAATACTCAAAAATAGTATAACTTTACAAAATCAAAACTATCGACATTTTAATTAGGAAAATAATATGATAAAAAAAGAAAAAATAGATGCTATAGATTCATTAAGAGGTATTGCTGCACTTATGGTTTGTGTGTTTCATCTAAGCAATAATCCTAATTTTTTAGATAAAGGCAATATTATTAGAGAAGTTGGACAGTATGGTTGGACGGGTGTAGAAATATTTTTCATCATTTCTGGTTTTGTCATTCCTTATAGTATGTATAAAGCCAAATATGAACTAAAAAATATAAAAAACTTCCTTTTGAGAAGGATTACACGTATAGAACCTCCTTATTTAGTCAGTATAGTATTAATTATTGTACTTAATTATGTTTCTACATTAAGTCCATATTATAGAGGAACTGGTTTTGAAATAGATTATACTAACCTACTTCTTCATATTGGTTATCTAAATATCTTTACAGATTATCCTTTTTATAGTCCTGTATATTGGACACTTGCCATTGAGTTTCAATATTATATTGTTATAGCACTTATTTTTCCTTTACTTATCAGAAAACCTATAGTTTATTTAGTGATTGCATTAGGTATTTGGTATGGTTTGAGTTTTCTAGTTCCAAACCCAAATTTTATTTTTAAATATATGCCCTATTTTGGATTAGGAATAGTTTTATTTAGAAATTATATAGGAATAGATACAGAGATTTATTTTTATGCATTATCTGTTGCCCTGTTAGGAATTTTGTTTTTTGAATCAAGATTGATTTTTTATATTATTTTACCTGCATTTTTATTGATAAAATATTTTCCAAAATTCAAATTTTGGGGAAGTGCTTTTTTAGGTTTAATTTCTTACTCACTTTATCTAATACACGTTCCAATCGGTGGACGTATCATAAATATTACAGAAGTATTAACCACAAATCAATCTTTACGCACAACGGCTGTTTTAGTTGCAATAACTATTTGTATTATAACCTCTTATATTTATTATTTACTTATCGAAAAACCTTCTTTAAATCTTGCTAAAAAAATAAACTATAAAGAAGAAAAAGAGTAGATATAGTGGTACTAAACTACTTTAAATTTATGCACATTCATAAAATAGATGCCGTTTTACATTCCGATTTTTTAAAAGAAAACCGTCAAGACCCCATTACAGGAGATTTGATAGAAGAGGGTGATGAAGTTGTTTTTTGTGCAAGTTGTAAATCAGCTTTTTTAAAAGATACATGGCTTTATCTAAATAAAAAACATTGTCACCAAAGTAGAACCATCAAAAAACCAACTTTTGGACAAAGTCTTGTTCTTGCAAAAGCAAAACAAGAAACCGTGTTTATTCCATTAGAAGGTGCAAAATCCTTCAAACAGTTTAGTAAACAGATAAAGAATAGTTTTTGGACAAGTGAATATGAATCTATAAAAAATAATATTATAGTCTATAATGAAAGAAAAGGAACAGGCTTAATTCTTCTTTTAGGAATGATAATGTATATCGTTTTTATGTTTGGCATCGGAGTAGGACTTGCAGGAATAATGACTTCTCCTATTCTTCTTGGTCTGGCTCACTATTATATTAGAGTGGTTTATTCTTTAAACAGAGATAAGGCAATGTTAGGCATTGGAGAAAATGAGCTGATTATCTATTTTTCAGAAAAAAAACAGAAAAGTTTTATCAGTTATAAACACCTAGAAAAAGTAGTTGTGACTTACAAATCAGATGACAAATCAATAATTGAAATAAAAGATAAAAGTGGAATCAAAATAAAAACAGAATTACAAACTACACTCATTAAAAAGTTTTTGACTTCTATTTCAGATAGAAATAAAGAAACTCTAATTGAATTAATTTCATTCCCTGAAACATATACAAACACAAACTTTTTTTGGCAGTTGAGGGAAAATCCTTTACTGAGATTATCCTGATTAGCAAAGAGTTATATTTTGTAAGATTCAAAAGAAAAAATTTAGATTACTAATCAAACTTTGCAAATCAAATTTATTTTAATAAAAGATTCGTAAATTTTATTTTTGCCTATTCTATTTTTGTATATTTGACTCATAAACAATCTAGCTAAATCTTAGTAATGGATTGTAACTTATTTCTCAACCTTTTTCATCAAAAAATCTTAATAAAATGACTTTTCCAGAAGAATTAAAATACACAAAAGAACACGAATGGATTCGCTTAGAAGGCGATATTGCAACTGTTGGAATTACAGAATTTGCTCAATCTGAACTTGGCGACATCGTTTATGTAGACATCACAACAGAAGGCGATGAAGTAGAAGCAGGCGAAGTTTTCGGTTCTGTTGAAGCTGTAAAAACGGTTTCTGATTTATATATGCCAATTACAGGAACAGTAACAGAAGTAAATGCTGAATTAGAAGATTCTCCAGAAACAGTAAATTCTGACCCTTATACGGGTGGTTGGATGATAAAAATTAAAGTCAATAATGTTGATGATGTAGCTCAGCTTATGTCTGCTGCTGATTATACAACTTTAGTTAGTTAATCAAATTGTATTTTTTGAATTAGACAGGGTTTTAACCCTGTCTAATTTTTATCTAATTATTTTTTAATAGCAGAAGCTAAATATTTCCTTACATTAATTGTCATTTCAATATCCTCTATTTTCTTTCTATCTTTTTTATTGATTTTCTCCGAAATATCTAGTTTTTGAATGCTTGTTGTAGCATTTAATTCAATTACATCTTTTTCTCCATTCAAAAATACTTCAACAGGCATATTAAAATCTGTGTTTTTAGTATTTTCTGATTGATTTACCTTCCATTTATAAGATAAAAAAATGTTATCATCTTCTTCCAAAATCTCATATTCCAAAACAGGAATCTCTTTATTAGTTAGATAATAATTAAAAATAGGAGTTAAATTTCTACCTGTTTTTCGATTGAAAAAATTGATAACTTGCTGTGTATTTATGTGTGAATGTTTGTAGGTCTGATAAAATTCTTTAACTGTAGCAAACCATAATCCATCATTATCGATCACAGAGCGCAAAGAATGCAGCATCCAACTTCCTTTGTAATACATATCTGCACCTAGCCAATCGTTATAGTTTACATACAAAGGCGCAAGAATAACATCTTGATTCAAAATTTTAGGTTTTTGAGTCAATAAATAATCAATTGCCTTTTCTTTTCCTTGAAAATATTCTACAAAAAGAGCTTCCGAATAAGTTGTAAATGATTCGTGTATCCAAAGTTCTGCATTATCGTTTGCACTGACACTATTTCCAAAAAATTCATGTCCTGATTCGTGAATAATTATAAAATCGAAACCATACGGATTGAGTTTGTAATTATTTCCATAAGCTACACAAGATTGATGTTCCATTCCCCAGTAAGGCGTTTCTACAAGCGCATAACCATCTTTTTCGAAGGGATATTCTCCAAAAAAATATTCAAAGGCTTCTAACATTGGCTTTACCTGACTCTCAAAATAAGGCTTTGCCTTTTTCTCATTTCCTTTAATAACATAATAGTCTAGTTGTATAGGTTTTAAAGAATCTTGCTTATTTATAGGATTTGTTAGCTTTGTTTTAGAGATATATTTATCTTCAAAATGAACATAATCGCCTATATTCAAAGTCATATTATAAGAAGCAATTGGATAGGAAGTTTTCCATTCATAACCAATATAATTATTGTCTGTTGTTTCTTTATTGATAGAAATTAAATCACCATTCGAAACACAAAATAAATCTTTTGGAACTTCTGTATAAATACGAACGCTATCAGGCTCATCGCTCAAATGATCTTTCAAAGGAAACCAACTACTAGCTCCCAATCCTTGACAACTAACTGTCACCCAAGGTTTTTCATTTGCTTTTTTATTCCATGTAAAACCACCATCCCAAGGAGGATTAACAGCATTCTGAGGTTTTCCATGATAATAAATACTTATAGTTTCATTAGTTTTGTTCTTTTTTGAAGTATTTAGGCTATTTCTAATTTCGGTAGGAAGTTCTACCCAAATAACTTTTCCTTCTCTTTTATTTCGTAGAGTTTGAGTAGGATTAATAAAACTTTGAGTCGTATGTTGATTATAATAGACAATAGAATCAATTTCAAAATTTTCGAATAAGTCTAATTGTAAGACTGAATCTAAATCAAGGTTTTGGAACGTTATTTTATTAAATCCTGAAATAGATTGATTTTTAATATCAACTTTTACATTCAAATCGTAATATTTTACATCATAAGCTCGCTCTTTCCTCAAAGCTCCTCGCAAGGAATCTTGATGAGAAAAAGTCATCTTTGCATGTTGAGCAAAAACAAAACTAATTTGACTTTGCAAAACAAATAATACTGCAAAAAACAGTAGATATAACACGTAAATTATTTTTTTCATTTTTTGATTAAATTAGTGGTTATTTTGTCGTTGGTCAGACACCAACAACGGTGAAGTTTTTATAAAAAGGAGCATAACTTATTGTTTGCAATTTATCACTTATAATTTTTAAAAATGCCTTTACAAGTTTTAGAAAAATCCGAAAATCGTTTGGTTGCACTTTGGCAAATTACAGAAAATAGTCTGTTTTTTGAAAATCAATTACCAAAAGAAGATTTAGAATATATCAATAGTAAATATTCAGATAAAAGCTCAAATGAGAGATTACAAACGAAACAGAACGAGAAAAAACTTGAGCGTTTAGCCGTTCGACTTTTGCTAAAAAATCTAGTAGAACAAATGGATTTTGAATACACTTTTTTAGAAAAAACACAAACAGGAAAGCCTTTTTTGAAAGGCAACACAACATTAAAACTTTCCATTTCTCATGATTTTCCTTTTTGCGCTGCCATTATCGACCAAAATAATGAAGTAGGAATTGATATTCAATCGCTTACACCAAAAATTAGCCGAATTTTTCATCGTGTTATGAGTAAAAAAGAACAGGAAAAAGCACAAACATTGAAAGAACAAACTCGTTTTTGGTCTTCAAAAGAAGCACTTTATAAATATGCAGATATTGAAGGACTTTTTTTTAAAGAAGACTTAAACGTAAAATTTAATGATAATTACAAAAATAACTCTCTTGTAAATAATTTAGATAATAAAAATCAGCTTCTTGGAAGAATTAAAAATGATTTAATTTCAAATGAATGGCTGCCTTTGTCTCATCATAATTTTGAAAACGAGGATAGAGAATTTGTAATTGTTTGGCTATAAATTTTTAAAAATAAAATTTGTCGTACTGAATTTCAATTTATAATTATTCCCTAACTTTCATTCCCAATTTTGTATAAAGTTCTGTTCCAGAAAGCTCCACAATATCGCCAGACTGCATTTCTCCTAATTCAATATTTTCAATGGCATAACGTACCAAACGCAAAGTAGGAAATTTTACGGCTGCTGTCATGTGTCTTACTTGTCTATTTTTTCCTTCTGTAAGTGTAAGTGAAATCCAAGATGTAGGAATTGAAGCACGATAACGAACTGGAGGGTTACGTGGTGGAAGAGTTGGTTCTTCAATGGATTTTGCCTTTGCAGGACTCGTAAAATAATCTTTTTTCTTGATGCGAATAACAACACCTTCTTCTAACTGCTTCAAATCCTCTTTATGAATTTGTCCATCTACTTGTACATAATAAGTGCGCTCATGAGCAAAATCAGGATTTAACAATTTATGATTGAGTTTTTTATCATTGGTCAAAATTAATAATCCTTCGCTGTCTGTATCTAGTCTTCCAAGTGGATAAACATCTTTCGGAAAATCAAAAGCTAAATCAGCCAAAGTTGCTTTATCACCTTCTTTTGAAAACTGACAAATCATTCCGTAAGGTTTGTAAATAATGAAATAACGCATATTTTTCTTGTATAAAATTTTTGAATTGTTTTTTTACAAAGTACGCATTTTCAGAAACAAAAAACACTTCTATTTTTCTAAAATAAAAGTGTTTTTAACGATTAGGACTTTCGCAAATTCATTTCTAAACAAAATAGTATTTTGTTTTTTTCATAGCGTTGGGTTTGCAAACCCAACGCTATGGAAAAAATAGCATTTGCACAAAATAAAATTTAGTAATGGTTTGAATTTGCGAAAGTCTTAACGATATGAGTTGTGTTATTTTTGCTTGTTGCCTAATATTTTTACTTTATTTAGCCATTTTTCTCTTTGCGTTTGGGTAGAGTTTCGTACAACTCCGATATAGGTTACTTTTACAGGCTTAATACCACAAAATTCTAATGTATTTTTTTTGAGTTGTTTTGTACTTGGCTGTCCATTTATGAATTTGTAGTACCAACTTGGTTGGTCTAATGTAGTAATAATATGTGCTGTTTTTCCTTTTAAAAGTTTGTCCCAAAAGACAGAGTTTTCTCTATATTGAAAAGCAAAAGTAGGTAAAAAAAGCCTGTCAATAAATCCTTTCAAAATAGCAGGCAAACCTCCCCACCAAACAGGGTGAATCCAAACTAAATGGTCTGCCCATTTTATTTTCTCCCAAGATTCTACCAAATCAGGTTCTAATTCTGTTCTTTTTTGGTATCCATATTTTAGATTTGGATTAAAATTTAACTCTGAAACAACAATTTCTTTTATTTCTGTCTGAGAGCTTTCTGCTCCTTCTTTGTAGGCTTGAGCAATTCCAAAATTAAAAGAATCTTTATTTGGATGTCCATTGATGATTAGAATTTTCTTTTTCATTGTTTAATCTTTTTAGTAATTTTTATATGAGTTTCTGCGATTAAACAAAAGTAGAAAAGAGGTTTATGAGGATATAGGACAAATGTCTAAAAAACAATTTCCTTACGAATTCGGCTCAAATGTCTTTGTGTTATTCCTAAATAAGAAGCCAAATATTGTAATGGAATTTGTTGAATATATTGAGGCTGTTTTTCAATTAAGTCTCTATAACGCTGAACAGCATTGTCTTTTTGGAGTTGGAAAACTCTTTTTTCTAATTCAATATATTGTTGTTCAGTTATAATTTTGACAACTTTGAGCCAGTTTGTACTTTCTTGTATTAAGTTATCTACTTTATTTTTTGAAATAACTAATAACTCTACTTCTGTAATTGCTTGTATATTTTCAGAAGTTGGTTCTCCAGTGATAAATGAGGAATGAGCAGCCAAGAAATTATTGGGAAACATAATACAATATGTAAATTCTTCTCCTTTATTTGAAGTGTAGAAAGACCGAAAAGTTCCAGACTTAATAAAGGCTATCTCCTTACAAATTTCTCCTTCACGAATAAAAAAATCTGATTTATTGAGTTTTTTTGGAGTGATATTTTTTACAAAATCATCAATTTCTGTTTCTGAAAGAACTTCAAATGTTTGAAGATATTTTTTTATCATGATACATGTTGTAAATTTAAACTATCGAACTTTACTTATTAAATAATCCTGCTTTGAAGCATCCTTATTATTCAAAATCTCAGAAAGAAAAAAATAGTATAACAGCAAAAATAATAGTATTGTCTTTACTTGTAAACCTAACTATAGGTTGCATACTAGCCTATTTGAATCTACTTCTTTTTATTTTTTTTCCAATAGCAATTACATTTTCTATTATAGCTCCTTTTTTTGATATTCCTTCTTTGAAAGAAAATAATCAGCTCATTTATTATTCCTCATTATTTGTTGCAGAAAGAGAGAAAAACAAAATTATTCTCGTACATGGAGGTAGTTTATTCGATTATTTTTTTGTCATCGATAGAAAACTAACAGGAAGAGAACGTTCAAATTTTATTTTAAAACACTATTTAGAAGGACTTCTCAATCTAATTTCAGAATATGAAACCAAAGATGCTCAATTTTTAGAAGATGTAACAATAAAGGGAACAACTTATATTATCAATAAAAGAACAGCAGAAAAGTTTGGATTAAAAAAGATAGAAACTGATACGATAAAACAATTAATCCTTATTTATAACTATCCAAATTTAATTTGCTCAATTTCGATTGCAAGAGCAAAACTTAGCTTTCCCAACCTAAAAAACATAAATACTTTTGAGGGAAAAGTTACTGAATTAATTAAAAACAAGGATTACTTGACTAGATTATATCAAAAAATGTAATTCTTATATTAATCACCTCCCAACATTCCACCTAAAGAAGTCGCCTTTGAAGCAGCTTTACTCATCGGAGAAAGTGCTTGAACAAGTTTCGAAAGAGGCATTGATTGTAACCAAACTTTACCAGTTCCACTAAGTGTAGCCAAAAACAGACCTTCGCCACCAAAAAACATAGATTTTAAATCTCCTGCTTTTTTGATGTCCATTGTTATACCTTCTTCAAAAGCTACAATACAACCTGTATCTACTTTCAATGTATTTCCTTTAAGTTCTTTTTCGATAACTGTTCCTCCTGCATGAAAAAACACCATTCCGTCACCTTGCAGTTTTTGCATAATAAATCCTTCACCTCCAAAAAAGCCAGAACCAAAACGACGATTGAGATGAACTGAAATTTTTGCACCTAAGGCAGCACAAAGAAAGCTATCTTTTTGAACTATCAGTGTACGATTATTACAAGAAGCAAGCTGAACAGGCGTAACTGTTCCAGGGTAAGGCGCAGCAAAAGCAACTTTTCCTTTTCCACTTCCTCGTTGTGTAAAGTGCGTCATAAAAAGAGATTCTCCAGTTATCATTCTTGCCCCTGCTGACATAAGTTTTCCAAAAATTCCTTGCTCAGGTTCTGAACCATCACCCATTTTAGTTTCGAAACTTATATTTTCTTCCATATAAAGCATTGCGCCAGCTTCTGCAATAACTGTTTCATTTGGGTCTAGCTCAACTTCTACAATCTGAATATCGTTTCCGATAATTTTATAATCTATTTCGTGTGATTTCATAAGACAGGGAATGTTTTTAGTTTGGAAAAATACTAAAGATTAATTTGTATCAAAAAATACGGATTTTGTAAATGAATTACAAATTATAAAAAATAAATACTCATTCCTCAATAAGAAATAAGCAAAAATTTATAGAATATGATTCGTAAAAACAGATTTTTTAATTAAAAAATATCATACAAATTTTATATCTATTTGTATGATATTTATTTTAAAATAAATTCTAATTCTATAATATTAAATTACGATATTGTTTATTAAAATCAGCTATTTATTTGTTAAAAAATTAATTTACATTAAACAAAATGACAAATATTGATTCTTTATCAAAACATTATTTCAAAATGGTTGTTCTTTTAAGCGAAGAGTCATTCATATTTATATGTTGTTTTTTACTCTTTATTTTTTGATAACTTAGTTATCATTTTTAATTTATTTTTTAAACTTTATCAATTTATTCCTATGGACAATTACAGAAACACCGATCCTCTTGACACTACAAACACGTATAGCACTCGCAAATACCGTGAAGGAGGAATGATGACAGGACTTTTCAATGAACCTGAACATGCTGAAAGAGCTTATCATACATTACGTGAACGTGGCTATGAAGACAAAGACATTAACGTAATGATGTCAGACAAAACTCGTGATAGACATTTCAAAAATACAGATACTGAACTTGGAAATAAAGCTATGGAAGGAGCAGGAACTGGCTCAGCCATTGGTGGCGTGTTAGGTGCAGTAGTAGGATTAGTAACTGCTGTTGCTCTTCCAGGAATCGGTCTTGGTTTGGTAGCTGCTGGTCCTGTTTTGGCTTCTTTAGCTGGTGCTGGTGCTGGTGGTCTTACTGGAGGACTTTTGGGCGCATTAGTAGGCTCAGGAATTCCTGAAGAACACGCAGAAGTTTATAAGGAAGGTATCAAAAATGGTGGTGTTGTCATCGGAGCAAAACCACGTGATGAAGATGATTATAATCATATCCATGAGAAATGGAATAATTATCAAGGTAAAAATGTTACAACTTACTAAGAAGTAATTTAGAAATATCTAAATTGTTTTAATAGAAAAACTACTCAATTTTGTATAAATATGAAACTGAGTAGTTTTTTTTTTGCAAAAGAATATATTTCATATCTTTCTAGCTAAAATTTATTCTCTCAAAAAAAAAATATGATACAAATAAATTTTAAGTTAAAAATATACTTTGCTTTATTTAGTCTTTTATTATTCTCTGTTTATAGCTGTTCATCTAGTTCTAATACGGAAGGATTTAATATTGAAAGTGGAAAATATCAAAATTCAGAATTTGGCTTTGAAATAGATGTTCCCAAAGATTGGTATGTAAGAAGTCAGCAAGAGCTAGATAGCATGAGAATCACAATGAAGGAGGAAACGATAAAAAGGTATCCAAAAAGAAAAGAAATTTTCAAAAATACAGACGTTACTATAAAATATTTATTACACACTAATAAATATAATCCTAGTAGTGATATATTTCATAGTCCTATGATTGCAATTATAGCAGAAAATATAGAAGATGCTCCTGATATAAAAAAAGGGGATGATTATCTTTATTACGTAGATAAAATGAGGCAAACAACAGGAGGAGCAGAGCTTATGGAAAGTAAATTTACTCTGAAAAAATTTTCTAATAACGAGTTTTATTATGCAAAAGGTTCAGAAGACTATATAGATTTTACGGTTTACCAAAGACATTACGTAACAATTATAGATAAATTTGCCTTAGGAATATTTGTTCGCTATTTTTCAGAAGAACAACAAAAGGAAATTGAAGAGATTTTAGAAAGTATAAAATTTGAAAAATAAAATATCATTTTTAATAAAAAAGCGTCTTAGAAATAAATCTAAAACGCTTTTTAAAATTAATAATTAACAACTAATTAATCATTAATAATTATCTTTTGCCCTTCATCATTTTGGCTAATTTTTTACTTCCACCTGCGCCTTGGAATTGGTTCATCTTACGCATCATTTTACGCATTTCACCAAACTGTTTGATAAGGTTGTTTACTTCTTGAATAGTACGTCCACTACCAGCAGCCAAACGACGACGACGACTTCCATCTAAAACATCTGGGTTTGAGCGTTCGTGTACAGTCATTGAATTAATGATTGCTTCGATAGGACGGAAGGCATCATCATCAATTTCAAAATCTTTAAGTTTTGAACCAATACCTGGTAACATTCCTACCAAGTCTTTAATATTACCCATTTTCTTGATTTGTTCGATTTGAGAAATAAAATCGTTGAAATCAAATTGGTTTTTGCGGATTTTCTTGTTGATACGACGTGCTTCGTCTTCATCATACGCTTGTTGCATACGATCAACAAGTGAAAGAACATCACCCATTCCCAAAATACGTTGTGCCATACGGTCAGGATAGAAAGCATCTATTCCGTCCATTTTTTCACTCGTACCGATAAACTTAATTGGTTTATCAACTACTCTACGAATAGAAAGGGCAGCACCACCACGAGAATCACCATCTAATTTTGTAAGAACAACGCCATCATAATTGATACGGTCGTTGAATATTTTTGCAGTCGTAACAGCATCTTGCCCTGTCATTGCATCAACAACAAACAAAGTTTCGGTAGGATTCAGAACATTTTTCATTTCTGAAATCTCACTCATCAATGCTTCATCAATTGCCAAACGACCAGCCGTATCGACAATAATAATTTTCTTTCCTATGCTTTTACCATGTTTGATAGCATTTTGAGCTATCTCAACAGGATTTTTATTTTCAGGTTCTGCATAAACCTCAACATCGATTTGCTCAGCTAAAGTTTTCAACTGCTCAATGGCAGCAGGACGGTAAATATCACAAGCTGCCAAAAGAACTTGACGACCTTGTTTTTTAAGATGATTAGCTAATTTTGCAGTAAATGTCGTTTTACCAGCACCATTCAGACCAGCCACCAAGATAATAGAAGGATTACCAGAAAGATTCATTTCTTTCTTTTCTCCACCCATCAAAGCTGTCAGTTTATCATAGACAATTTTAGTAAAAAGTTCCCCTGGTTTTACAGCAATAAGAACTTCACGTCCATAAGCTTCATCTTTGATTTCGTCTGTAACTGTTTTGGCTACTTTATAATCTACATCGGCATCAACTAAAGCACGACGAATTTCTTTAATGGTCGTTGCTACGTTTACTTCTGTAATTTTTCCTTCGCCTTTCAGCGATTTCATGGCTTTGTCTAATCGGGCTGTTAAATTATCTAACATATATGAAAATCGGTTGTATTTTTTCTATGAAAATGGAATTTCTTATTTTTATTTTAACCGTCAACGAGGTCTGAACCGTCGTTGAGGACAAAAAACACTTTAAAAAGTATTAAACACACAAAGGTAAATAAAAACAAGGAATAAACAAGATATTAGAGAAAAGTTGTAGAAGGTGCTTTACAGAAATCTATACAGCTAAAAATCAATTTTTTTAGCTGTATAATAAATTAAAATAATTTTTCATTTCTTAAATCAAGAATCTATTTAAAAATTATTTCTACACGTCTATTTTTCGAACGGTCGTATTCATTTTCATTTGAGGCAACTGGCTTTGTGGCAGCCATTCCTTTTGCTGTGATTCGTTTTTCATTAATTCCTAAATCTTTTAGTTTTGCTTTTAAAGCATCAGCACGTTTTTGAGTAAGTTCTTGATTTGCTTTTTCATTTTCTAGCTTATCATTATGAACCAATATTTCTATATTTTTAGTCGGATTAGTTGTCAAATAATCTTTGATTTGAACTAGAACAGGATTACTTTCTGAACGAACAAAATCACTATTCAATCCAAAGAAAATCGAATAAAAATCAGCTTTTCCACTTGTTATTTTTTCTTGAGTTGTTTTGTTTGGAGTTTCATCATAAAAAACAGCCAAAGGAGCAACAGCCGTCTCTGTTTTATGTCCATAATTAGAATTTATCTTATACTTTATATATTTGACATTTTCTTGTGGCTCAATTCTGAAAACTTCATAGAATTTATCTTTATGAAGAGTAATTGGAAGAATTTTTTTAAAACTACCTTGGTTTTTATCTGTACTGGAAACCCAAATTTCGCTATCCTTTACATGTCTATCTGAGTAGCTTTCTGAAGAATAATACTCACTACTCAAAACTCCTAAATAATTGATAGAAATAGGTTTTTTGATTTCGATAATTGCCCATTGAGGAACAGTTTTGTCTGGGTTATAACTATCTCCAAAATACCAACAACTGGATTGTCCTTTGTTATCTGTAAGATAATTTTTAAAGTCGTCTTGATTACGAAGTACCAATGTTTCAGGCGACCAAGCACCCTGATGATTTTCATAGCTGTACTCAATCACACTAGAAAGTCCTTCTCCTTCTCCCAAAAGCAAATTTTTAGGCAATTCAGAAGGAGAAAAAGAATTGACCTTACTTGACTTTACATTATCTGAAACAGGATTTGATTCACTAGCCTGAAGTATTTTTTCTGAATTTTGAGAAGCTATATTTTCATTCTTACAAGAAGAAAAAGAAATACAGATTAAAGCAATAAATAAGTTTTTGATAGAAAGTTTTTTTCTTAGATTTTTCATAAAAAATAAATGTAATAGTAATAAAACGAACTTGAAAAAGAATTACAATCGAAGTTTTAGAAACGATTATTCTTAATACACAATTTTTAAGCAATTTTTGGGTCAATCAATTTAATAATAATTATAAAACGATAGGATTTTATAACTAATTTTTAAATTGCACAAACTTTTTTTACTTATATAAAGGCGTATCTTTGTTATAGTCAAAGTGTTATCACAGCTATTATTAAAAACTCAACTATGAAAAAACGAAATTTTATATATTCATTTTCAGCTATTTTAGTAAGCCTAATTTGTTTTTCATTTATCATAAAATCAGATAAAGATTTTATCAAAAACACTCAAATAGTTACTCCAATAAACAAAAATAAGCTTATTGAACTTACACAAAAAGAAGATGACTCGCTCTTTGTAATCAATTTTTGGGCTACTTGGTGCGCTCCCTGTGTGCGTGAACTTCCTTATTTTAATGCTGCACACAAAAAATATAATAATTCGAATGACAAAATTTCAATGAAACTTATCAGCATGGATTTTGATGACCAGTTGGAAAAACGAGTACTTCCATTTTTTGAACGAAAAAACTTTTCAGATTATGCTATGGATAAATATTTAATTACGTCCATGGATTATGATAACTGGATGCCTGAGATAGATAAAGATTGGTCGGGTTCTATTCCTGCAACTCTTTTTTACAACAAAACAAAAAATATTTATCATTTTCACGAAGGTGATTACAATCAAGAAGAACTATATCATACGATTGATTCACTTTTGGCGTTATAAAAAAATTAATTACTACCTATATTATTTCAATTTATTTTTATTAATCTGTTCTTTTCAAAAATCCTTAAAACTCTCAAAATTATGAACTACAACAAAATTTTTACTTCTCTTTCTATGCTAGTGGCAGTGTTTGCTATTGCATTTTTATTTACTGCTGCAACTGACGAAAATGGTTATACTGTTGGCGATGAAGCAACAGACTTTAATCTCAAAAATATCGATGGCGAAATGGTTTCTCTTGCTGGAATGGAAGATGCAAAAGGCTATATTGTTACTTTTACATGCAATCATTGTCCGTATGCAAAATTATATGAAGACCGTTTGATTTCTTTGCACAATCAATTTGCAGAAAAAGGCTATCCAGTAGTTGCTATCAATCCAAATGTATTGACACAACCAGATGACAACTTTGAGATGATGATAGAGCGTGCAGCAGAAAAAGAGTTTCCATTTGTTTATCTTTCTGATGAAGACCAAAGTATTGCAAAAGCGTACGGAGCAACAAAAACACCTCATGTTTATGTATTGAGCAAAAACGACGGAAAATTAAAAGTAGAATATATTGGTGCTATTGATGACAATGCAAAAAGTGCTGACCAAGTTACAGAAACATACGTAGTAGATGCAGTAGATGCACTTTTAGCTGGTAAAAAAGTAACTAAAAAAGAAGCTAAAGCTGTTGGTTGTTCAATCAAATGGAAAAAATAATTTTTATGTTATTATTGAGATACCAATAATAGCTAAAGCTGTGATTCAATAAAAAGTAAAATCCTTGTATAAGATGAATTATACAAGGATTTTTTGATGATTAATAATTTAAAGTTTGTTATCTAAAATCAGATTTACGGTTATTTTCATTTTTAGTTTGGGAAGCATCATTTCTTTTTTCTTCTATTTTTGATTTATTAAATGAGGCTACTATTGTATCCAAATAATTTTCTGCTTCTTCTATACTTCTAAATTTTGTAGTTGGCATTCCAGAATGTTCTACCATTTGGCTGGCTTGTAAATCTGCTATATCATTCATAGGCATTACTTCAGCAGTTTCTAAAAGTCCGTTTTCAGTAAGAAAAGACTGTACTTTTTTATGCAACTTTTCTATTGTTTTACCTTGTAAATCCATTAGCCTAATATCAGAAAGAATAGTAAAGTTAGTCGATACTTGAGCAATAGCTCTTTTCCAATCTTCAATAAAATAAGGAATTTGGCTTTCATCTTGTACCTTTCCTACCATACTAAAATAGATTCTATTCTTGGTAGAGTTTGTATATAATTTATAATGCTGATTTTCTTTGATAGTAATTTTCATCTTAAAAGATTTGAGTAAATAGTTATTTATAGTAGTTAAGTCTTTTAAGACATACAAAATACATCCACACCTAGATTAAACATAAAATTACACTTGTTTAATTTTATAAGATTATATATTTATTTTATACACTTTTAGTCTCACAAATATACGATTTGTTTAGCATATAACGAAATAGTTATAAACAAGTTAGCTATCCTCATAAAATACTTTCATAAAAAAATCCTTGTATAAAATCAATTATACAAGGACTTTAAAATACTTTATCAAAACGATTATCGAATCAAAACAATTTCATCACTAATTACTTCGGACTCATTTCCAGCATCATCTTTAAATTTTATATAAACAGCTTTTTTTCCATTTTCTCCAATCAAACGCCAATCACTGACTAGTTCTTCATAAGGCAGCCAACGTCCACCTCTAAAATTATCACTATTCGAAATCATCATATACTTTGCATCTGTTGCTTTTATAGCAAGCTCAACAACTCCATCAATATGTCTTGAGGTTTGGTCTCCTCCATTTATAATAATTGTCATATCAGAAGGAGGCGTAGAATCTACATCTATAGTTGCAGAAACCACTTCTGTTTCATTTTTTGCATTGTCTCTAAACCTTGCATAGAGTTTTTTCTCACCATCGCCTTCTGAGAGTTTCCATTTTAAATACTTTTTGATGGGCTGCCATTCTTGTCCTTCAAAAGATTCATTATCAGAAACCATCATTTCAGTAGCTCCTCCTGCTGTCAGAGTAAGTTGAACTTCAGCAGCTTGCTTGGTAAGTGCAGGTTCGCCATTATTTATAGTAATTGATGGACGAACAGGACCTTGTGTATCTAAAACTACTTTATCAGAAACTACATCCGAAATATTACCCGAACGGTCTCTAAATTTAGCAAAAACAATTTTTACACCATCTAATTTACTTCCTAACTGCCAATCTTCAATTTCTGGTGTAATAAGCTGCCAACGCTGACGATAAAAAGAACGATGATTCGAAACCATTACATAATAACGTTTGTCTGGTTCTTCTGCACTTACAAAGAGCTTTACTAGTTGAGTCGAATCTTTAATAGCTTCTCCTTCTACATCAATTTTGATTTTAGGATTTTTTGGTGCTGTCATATCCAAATGAATATCTGCTGTTACAATTGCCATCATGTTTGCTTTAGCATCTTTGAAACGAACATATACTTTTTGATTACCATCTTCTGGAATAAGTTTCCAACCATAGACTGTTGGTTGATAAGGAATCCAATGAGCATCAATAAAATCTTGACGATTACTGATTTGCATTTGTGTAACATCAAAAGCTGCTATTTGAAGAGTAACAAAAGGAGTTTTGGTATAATGACTTCCTTTATTTATTGTAATTCTATTAGTAGAATCTTTTTTGAAATTGAATTGAGCTTGTACATTTGTGGAAAGAAACAAAGAAGAAAGTAAAAAAATGCTACTTAATATTATTTTATACGAAAAAGTAGGACGAAGAAATGTAGTGCTATTTATCATTTTATTAAATTAGGTAATAATCTCATATAAATAATGAGTTTTATAGAAAGCTGTTTTTATAGGATATTTTTATAATAAGATTTAGTTATAAATTCCCTAAAAGTATGCCAAAATTACTAAAAATAAAAGGATAAAAGGTAGTTTATTAAACCTTATCACGGTTTGTATTAAGGTAGTTCAGCCTGTAAGTCTGAACTTTAAAAACAGTATTTTATGAAATTAAACGGTCTAGAAGACTGTTGTATAAAAATAACCTTGAAACCTTTATTAAACCCTAAGAGTCTTAAAAAGGCTCTTAGGATAATAATCAAGTTAATTTCTTCCTTTGCCTCTTCCAGAGCCTTGTCCACGTTTTTCCTGTTCCATTTCTTTTGCTTTGGCAGTCTTGAAATTACGAATCATATAGGTAAAACTTACCATAAAATAACGATTTAAAACCTGAGTTTGTATATCTTCAACATAAGTTTCGGTAACATTTCTAGAAATACTATTATTTTGATTTAACAAATCGAAAACAGTTAGTTTTAATTCTGCTCTTTCATCTTTCATAAAACGTTTTCCTACACTCATACTCCACAATAAATAATCTTGATTGAAACTATCTGAAAGACCATTATAACTCTGATAAGTTAAATCATTTTGCCATAAAAATCCTTTTTTGAATAGAAATAAATTTCTAAACTCTAAAGTATGTGTCAGATAATTATTGTCTGCTTGTGGTTGGATAGTATTTTCAACAATATTATAACCTAAATTATATGTAATTCCGAAGTCTATTTTTTCATTAATATTGCTGCTAATTGTCAGTCCTTCTGTAAAGCTATAATTATTCGCAATATTTTTTTCTCCATTAATGACAGTAGGAATTCTATTGTAACCAAACTGATTATTGAGATTAAAATTAAGTTTCCAAAACGGAATCCCAATCATTGCATTCAAACGTCCCGTCAAATAACCATCTACATTGACAGGGCGAGTAAGCTGAACACCTTCATTCAATAAAACTCCTTCTACAGTTACTGAATCCTGTTGTGCTATCCATGTAGAGTTTGTGATATAGTCATTTGTTTGTCTTAGATATGCAAACGTAAAGAAGTTAATACGTTTATCAGGATTATTATACGAATAACGAGCAATATAACGATTTTCTATTTGTTGATTTAGGTCTTCATTACCAATAGAAAGCTGTAAAGGATTGCTATTATCAAGTACTTCTTGAAGCTGTGTAATTTGAGGATTACGAGTAGAAGAGCGATAAATCAAACGCAAGTTACTGTTATCTGAAATTTCATAACGAATCACTACTCTAGGTAAAATATTTTGAAAATTTCTTTCAAAGTTAGTTTCGAAAGGAAAAGTCTGTCCTCCATTTAGAGTTGCATTTTGATAATTAAAACTAGTATTGATATTGAGTTTTTTGGTACGGTAACTATAACCTAAACCTGCTTTATGATACAGATAATCACTCTCAATAGTAGAAGAAAGTTGATTATTTAATATTCTGCCCTGATTCAATTCTGAAAAAACATCAAAGGTTTCTGTTTCGTTTTCTATTTGATTATTTGAGTATTCATACTCAATTTGTAAACTAGATTTTTCTGAAAGAGACTCTGTGTATTCTACTTCAGTTGCCCAAAGAATATCATTTTTAGTATTAAAAGTTTCTTGATTGAGCGTATCAGAACTTTTCAATGTTTCTACATTTGCTAAAAGGCTATTTTTGCCGTCTTGTAAATTAGCTTGTGTATTTAATTTTACAGAAAGAGTACGACCACGTTTTTTGAAACGATGACGGAAGAGAGCATCATTTTCAAAATTAAAGGCTGTTGAATTATTATTAAAATTATTTACAGTTCTGTTTAAAAGAAAGTCATCATCTAAAAGTGTTTGAGCATCAGTAAGGCTATTGCTTTTATAATTTTGAATATTTAATCTTGGTGTCAAAATCAATTCATTTACCGAATCAATTTTGTATTCAAAACGAAGCGCAAAACGATGATTTTGATTATCACTACTACTAATTTGATCTTGTCTATAAAATTGATTTTGAGTTGTTCCACTTTCATCATCTTTTAAGAAAAAATCTCTCGTTAGGTTTGTAGTCGCACTATTATCGCTCCAGTTGAAAAAATAGCTACCTGAAAGTTTAATTTTCTTTCCCCATTCATCAGAATAATTAATTCCTATACTGCTAGTTTTTGTAATTCCGTTTTGTCCACCTACCAAAAAATTATTTACATCACCAGGATTTCCTCTATTTCTGCGTCCTCTACCTCTTGTATTACCTGTTGAGCCCACCACACCTAACAAATCCTGTGTAGAAAAATTTTGTTGACTTACATTATTTGTAATTCCGATAACAGAAATACGTTGTTTTCCATTAAAAAAATTAATATTTCCTCCTGCAAAATAACGTTCATCTGTTCCATAACCTGCATAAATTTTTCCAAATTGTCCGTTTCGGCTATCTTTTTTGGTAACAATATTTATAGTCTTGACTGTATTTCCGTCACTCACACCTGAAAACTGAGATTGATCGCTTTCTCTATCAAAGACCTGTACTTTATCAATAATTTCAGCAGGTAGATTTTTGAGAGCTACACTAGCATCATTTCCAAAAAATTCTTTACCATCTACCAAAACTTTTCCTACTGTTTCTCCCTGTGCTTGTATTTGTCCATTTTCGGTAGTGATAGTAGGCATTTTTTTCAAAAGAGTTTCAGCATCTGCATTTTTTTCAGTCTTGAAAGCAGAAGCATTGTACTGAGTTGTATCACCTATTTGCTCCGAAATGGTTTGTCTTCCCTCAACAGTTACGGCTAAAAGTGTACTTTCTTCTATCAAAATAGGTTCTAAAACTGTATTTGGTTTTGATAAAACAATATTTTGAGAATAGTTTTGATAGCCTACATAACTAATCTGAAGAATATAATTTTGCTGAGTAAGACTTTTGAATGAAAATTTTCCTTCTATATCTGTTGTAGCAAAAACAAATTTTGAAGTATCACTCGCAAATCGCATTACAATATTTGCAGAAATAAGAGGTTCAGATGTTTCTTTTTCTAAAACAACTCCTTGTAAATTATAATTTTGAGCAAAAGCAAAATTAGACGAGGAAAGAATAAAAAAGCAAGAAAGAATAAAAATGGGACAGGAAAAAATAGATTTCATCAGAAAGAGTATTAAAATAAAAGTTTAAACAACAGAAAGTAATTTGAAATATTTAATTAGACACTTCTTAGAAAGAAAGGTTTAATTATTAATTGTTTAAAAATGTTAATACAATTCAATTTATTTACATTTTTTATTAAAAAACATAAATAATAATTTTAAAACTATTCAAGTGAAGTCGGGTCTTGATAGCCATTCCATATAGAAGTTCCTCCTTCTTGAAAAAAAACATCGATTTCTTCTACATCATTATCTTGTCTTATAGCAGTTCCCAAAATATAGTCTATTATTCTTCTAGTTTTATCAAATTGAAATAGTATATCTGACAAACAAATACAAAAAAGAACTGGAGCAAGGCTCATAACAAGCTCTACCTGATTGACAAATAATACTAAAGCAAGTGAAATGGAAGAAATAACATGACGCAAGGGAAATAAAAGCGGGCTTACTTTTTTATGATTTTTGAGATATACAATACTTATTCCTCTAGCAAATTTACCTAAACTTGTAACTATCAAATTATTATCTTTTAGCAAGAGTGTAAGTATGGCAACTATTTTATAAAATACTGATGTATTTTCGAAGTAGTCTTTTGAGAATTGCCAAACCAAAATATTGATTATTAACCAAATAACTGTATCTACCATCCAAGAAAAAATTATTTCTGTTGCTATCGGAGTGTGATATTTACACTCCTCTGCTTTTCTAATTTCTAGATTTCTCTTTTTAGGAATTTGAATAAGTGTTTGTTTTTGATTACAATGCTTATTTCCCATATACTCCCAACTCTCCTTTAAAAAAGCAGACTTACACTCAGCACAAAAAACTATTTCATCACCTATTTCAAAACCATCTCCTGTAATCGGGTCTTTACGTTTTTCGTCTAAGAAATGAGTTTGGTTTTCAGTAAGTGTTAAGATATTTTTCATTTTTGTATTTACGCTATTTGTCTAGTTGTGGTTTCTATTATTTTAAAAAGCATAAAAAAAGCCTATCTGATTTAATAAAAATCAAATAGGCTTTTCTGAAAAATAAATTTCTAAAATTATTCTGCTGCAAGCACCCAAGCACCTACATACGTATAATCTAATTTGTTTTGAGCATCTCGTGCTTCTTCTTTGGTAGTGTATTCGTAAAGCGCAATTCTGTAACGGTCGCTATCATTTGTAGTGATAACTCTTGCTTGTGGAAACTGCCCACTCAATTGTCTGACAGCAGCATCAGCGTATTCTTGTGTAGAATAACTTCCATAAATCAGATAAAATTTTCCACTTTCTAATCCCGTATTTGAGCTTGTACTTCCTGCATCAGCATCTGTATTTTCGTCATCTCCTGTAAGTGTAGTTACCTCATTGCTTCCATTGTCAGCAACTTGAGTAGAAGTTGATAATGTTCCATTTTTCAAATCATATTCAGGCTCTGCACCACTACAATTTTGCACATCTTTATCTTCGTCTTCTACTTCTCCAAACCAAACTACAGTTACATTTTTATATTGTCCAATGCCTACAGCAGCCCAATCTTTATCAGCATAGCGACCTGAGTTTTTTAGAATATCTGAATAAAAAGAACTTCCTTTCCAAAGTTCCATAATTCGTTTGGGTTCACTTCCTCCATTATAAATTACTTCATACGCTTTTCCTCCATATCCTGTAATTTCTTTTGGTTTGTCCCACATACATGATTGTTTTGAGTTATCTCTTTCACTAAAACAACACGCATTCCAAAAGCCTTTATCAGACCAACTTTGCATACTACATGAATCTTTATCTATTCGGTTGTGATATAAATCTCTTGCATGAAGTTTGGCTACAAAAGTAAGTTTTTTAGAAACTTCTATTTTATGAGCTTCATTCTCACCACGATACGTATCAATGAGCGCATAAAGTTGCTGCTCAAAACCATTCATACAAACTTCTTCTGGAATAGGAACTTGTTGTGCTGAAGCTGAGAGGGAAAATACAAAACAGAGTAAACTGAGAAGAAAAACTGTTTTTGTATAACAATATTTTTTTATCATAATTATAAAAATAAAAAGTTTTTTAGATTTGGATTTTGGTAAATTAATAATTCCTATAATTCAAAAAGTGTGCTTTTTCTTTTAAGAATATCCATTGTTTCGACAAAGTAGCAAAAAAAGGCTTATGAATAAATAGCATTGACCTATTATTCACAGGGCAAAGGTGTATCTGAAACAGGATATTTTATCTTAAAATCGTAATGCCACCACTCATTCGAAATAGATTTAAAACCTACACTTTCCATAATCGTTTTTAGTATCTTTCTATTTTTCAAAATTTCATCTTTTGTTTTAGCAGGGAAAGCAGTAAAGGTATGATGTGCTTCTTTTCCAAAAAAATCATATCCTGTTCCCATATTCAACTCGTTTCCATCTGCATCTACCAACGTCATATCGACTGCACAGCCTTTATTATGATTTGAGCCTTTTTTAGGATTGGCAACATAATTTTTATTTGTTGTGGTATTCCACAAAATCCATTGCACAGACAAAGGACGGTATCCATCATAAATTTTGATTCTATAACCTTGTTCTTTAAATTTTTGATGAGCCTCAAAAAGTGCTTCGGCTGCTACTTTTCTTAAAAGTGCTTTCGGACAAGGATAGACTTTTTGCTTCATAAAATTATTTTCTGTTGCATATCGAATATCCAAAACTAAGCTAGAATCATAGTCAATAAGTTCGACCATTGCAGAATCTTCTAATTTTTCAAAATAGGCTTGCTTTTCAGCTTCTTCTCTTGCTTGAAGCTCTTTTTGAAGTTCTATTCTTTTTAAAGAATCTTCTATAAATTCGGCTCTTTGCGCTTCTATTTTTCTGATAGAATCTTGACGTACTTTTTCTATTTCTTCACTGGCTTGCAATTTTTTAGACTCTTGATTTGTACAACTAAAAAATAGTGAAATTAATAAAATTGACAGGAGTAGATAGGATATATTTTTCATTTGAGTTTTTTATGATGAATAAAAATGTTAATTAATGATTATTAAACCCAATCAATTCCTTTTTTCAAAAGTTCTAGAGTTCTTTCTTCTTCACTTCCTTTTTGGGGTTCATGTGCGTATTGCCAATTTGCTTCTGGTGGCAAACTCATCAAAATTGACTCGGTTCTTCCATCGGTTTCTAAGCCAAACTTTGTTCCTCTATCATAAACTAAATTAAATTCTACATAACGTCCTCGTCGTATGCGCTGCCATTCTGTTTGTTCTTTTGTGAAAGGAAGAATTTTATTTTTATTGGCAATTTGAGTATAAATTGGTGCAAATGCTTCTCCTATTTCTCGGACAAAATCCCAACGGTCTTGTTTTGTAATATCCTCTTGTTCTTTCAAATGGTCAAAAAATATTCCTCCAATACCTCGTGTTTCTTTACGGTGAGGAATATAAAAATAATCATCTGCTTTTTTCTTAAATTCTGGGTAATAACTTTTATGATGTTTGTCGCAAGCTGTCTTTAAAGACTGATGAAAGAATTTTGCATCTTCATCAAAAACATAATGAGGAGTAAGGTCAATACCACCACCAAACCAATAAATTCCGTTGCTCATTTCAAAATAACGAACATTCATATGAATAATCGGAACAAGTGGATTTTTTGGATGCAAAACAATAGAAACACCTGTTGCAAAAAAATCAGCAGGTTCTAATTTCATAAGTTTTAGCATTTGGGCAGGAGATTCTCCAAAAACTGCCGAAAAATTAACACCTCCTTTTTCAATTAAATTTCCATTTTCGATAACACGAGATTTTCCACCTCCACCACCTTTGCGTTCCCAAGTATCAATTTGAAAACTTGATTTTCCATCAGCTTCTTCTAATGCTTGACAGATTCTGCTTTGCAAACCTTGAAACCAAGTAGAGATTTGAGTTTTGTGCTGCGTAAAATCGTTTGAGAGTTGTGTAGTTGTATCTAAGCTATTCAAGTTATTTGTCTTTTGAAATGTGTCAATTTTATTTTATGCAAAAATAAGAATTAATTTTAATATCATCTTAAAAGCAGCAGAGTGAAAAATAATATGAGTGTCATTAATGCCTTACTAAATAAAATTGTTCAACGCATTTTTGCCTGTGTAAAAAACAAAATTTTATACAATAGGAAATTGAGTTTTAGCAAAAATAGCATTTCTGAAATTTTCATAATTTACAGAAAGTAGTTCTTTGTAATCAAAATGATGAAAACTATTGGCATTACGACCTAATTGATAGGCTTTAATATAATCTGAAATATAGTCTGGCAGTAGAAATGTTCCTATTAGCAAAACTCCATACAGATAAAGAGTACGCTTTCCATTTCCAAAGCAACAATATTGCAAGGCAATCTCTTCTTCTACAGTTGTGCCATAACCAGTAACTAGATGATATATATCATGTCGTTCTACTTTAGGTATGAGTTCAAATTTGTTTTTATGAAGTAGTTGCCCTAAATGAAAACCTAAACTATAAGATGGCATGTCAAGTAATTGAGTGGTAGTTATACCCCAAGCTACTTTTCTCTTGAATTTACAATATAAAATCATTGTCCAGTCAAATAACCAGCTAATAAGCTTTTTACGAGTATGTGATAAAGGCAAGTTCATAGTTCTACTGCATTCTTGTTGATGTATCATTTTATAGAAAAAAAGAATTCGTTGTTGATCTTTAGTTTTGGCAATTCTATTACAATGATCAACGACACACGTACACGATTTACGAATTTCTTACCAAAACTAAAAAGTTAAATACAAAAAATACAATTTATTTTGGTCACTTGGAACACTACAACTAATGGAGGTGAATGAATAGTATTTTTAATTCAAAAAACTTACTCTACTATTTACACAGACTAGGAAATATGTAATACACCACGTTTATTCATTTAAAACATCTTCTTTTAAAATATAATCCATATTTCGTTCTGCCAATGCTGTTATAGTTACAAACGGATTTACACCCACACTTCCAGGTATAAGAGAACCATCTATGGCATATAAATTTTTATAGTTTTCTATTCTGCCGTAATTATCAGTTGCCTTTGCCAATACACAACCACCTAAAGGATGATAACAAAAATCATCCCCATACCCATTATTGAATAATAAATGAGACCTTGTGCCTCCATTCGCCTTGTTCATTCTATCAATAAATTTTTTAGCTGCCTGTTTTGCTGGGTCATTTTGATTTTTGTTCCAAATTAATTGAACTTCTTTTGTAATTTCATTATATGCAAAATAGCCTCTTTCTGGATTTTGAGTAATGGCAAGATAAAGCGTTGTCCAAGTTTCAAGATTCATAGGCAAAGGAGCAATTTCGGCAAAAATAGGGTTTTCAGAATCGTTCCAACCATCTATTCCCAAAACAGGAATAGTAGATTGTTTTCTTCCTGTTGCATTTACAAAATTTCTTCCTGTCATTATATTTCCGTTACTTCCCCATTCTTGACCTACTTTTTCATTGAGTTTTGACAATCCTCCTTCATGTTTCGATTTTATAAGTAGTTTGGAAGTTCCCATGCTTCCTGCACCCAAAAATAAATACTGACAGGTATAAGTTTCCTGAGCAATAGGTTCTCCTTTAGTATTGAGCTTAGTAATCAGAATTTTATAATGTCCGTTTTCAAGCTGTTCTATGTTGGTTACTTGGCATAAAGTTCGGATTTCCAAGTTTTTTGTTTCTTGTGCTTGAGCAATATAAGTTCTGTCTAATGTCCATTTTCCTGCATTATTTCCATAGATAACTTCTCCGTTTAGAGCTGACTTATAAACTTCTCCTTTTGCTTCTTTTTTCATGTATTCAAAATCATATACATTAGGAAAAAATTTGGTTTGATAACCTGCCTTTTTTGCATCTTCTCTAGCTATTCTTGAAAACTGATAATAAGGAGTTTCTTCAAAAAAATCAGCTTCGATAGTATTGACACGCAAAGCCTTATTAGCTAAAGGAAAATATTTATCAAACATTTCTTCGCTATTTACAGAAGGAAGTATTTTTTCAAAGTAATTTTTATCTGGTGTAATAGCAATTCCTCCATTTACCAAAGAACCTCCTCCTAATCCACGTCCTAAGAAAACATCCATATTAGGATGCTTTTCTTTATCTAAAACGCCTGCATATTTTTTGATAAAAAAAGGAATAGTAATAGGTGCATGAGGTGTAGAACTTCTCCAGCTTGAGCGTTTGTCTGCCGTAATCATTTTACAAAATGTATCGTGTTTGGGTGTTAGTTTCCATTCTTGCCCCATTTCTATAAGTAAAGTAGGAATATTTTTTTGAGTTAGGCGCAATGCAGCTACTGCACCACCATAACCACTACCAATAACAATGGCTTTTTTGAATCCGTTATTTTTCATTTTTGTAGAAAAAAGAGTAGCACAACTTGCCAACATAGGTGTTGTGGCTACTCCGAGTGTAGAATAGGTTAAGAGTTTAAGAAACTCTCTTCGGTTAGATTTACTGGATTTCATAGTTTAAAAAATTATCTTTGTAATAAGATATAGTATGCAGACCTAACTTTTAAAACCTTATCTTGTTCTCAAAAATTATAAAATAGCATTATTTGTAGAAAAGGATTAATAGGGTACATTTGTGATTTGAAAAATAATTTATTCTAATTTCTACCTAAACAAAAATCAATAACTCAAAAGTTTTGGTATCTTTGTAACGTTTTTCTAATGAAAATTAGATTCCTTTAGTTTTAACATAATATAGTTTGTAAGAAATTAAAGACTATCTTGATTTTCAAAATTTATTAACTAAGCGTATTTGAATGCAAAATTTAGCAGGTCTAGCAGAACTTTTAAGCACTCCTCAAAAAGTGGTCATCTTTCCACATCAACGCCCTGATGCTGATGCTTTAGGTTCTTGTTTGGCTTTATCTCTTTATTTACAAAAGAAAAATCATCAAGCTACAGTTATTTCGCCTACTGAATATCCTGACTTTCTGAATTGGATGTCTGACAATGATAAAGTAGTTGTCTATTCAGAAGCAACACATCAAAGAGTTGAGATGTTAGTTGCTGAATCTACTTTGATTTGTTGTTTGGATTTTTCTAGTCCTAATCGAACAGCTCCTTTAGATTCTTTTATAGAAAAAAATCCTGATACACCTATTTTGATGGTTGATCATCATAGAGGTAAATCTGATTTTGCTCATTTTGAGTTATGGGATATTACAGCAGCAGCAACAGCAGAATTAGTTTATGACCTTATTCTATTGATGAATGATAGACATTTGATAGATATTCCGATAGCTCAATGTTTGTATGCAGGTATTATGACGGATACAGCTTCTTTCAAACACCCTAATACAACAGGAAAAATACATCGTATTGCAGCCGATTTGATAGATATGGGTTTAGATTCTTCGTATGTTCAACGTATGATTTATGATAGCAATACCGAAAATAGAATTCGTCTTTTAGGACATGCACTTTCAAGTTGTTTGACTGTCAGACAGGATTTAAAAACAGCTTACTTTGTTTTAAAACAAAAAGATACTCGCAAATACAATCCTCAGTCGGGTGATACAGAAGGTATTGTAAACTATGCCCTCTCTATTGAAGGAATTGAATTTGCTGCAATTTTGATTGATTATGGCAATGAAGTCAGAATGTCTTTTCGTTCTGTTGGAACATTTTCAGTAGCTGATTTTGCTCGTACTTATTTTGGAGGTGGTGGTCATCACAATGCAGCAGGAGGAAGAAGTACAGAGCCTGTCGATAAAGTAGTAACATATTTTGAGAAACTTATCGAAGAGCATCGTTCAGAACTCACAACTACACATTAATTATCCTACATTTAAATTTAATTTTCCATAAATCTTTTCTACTTTGGCTTTTATATTAGACCTTTGTAGGCTAGTTTCAATGTACTCTATTTCAATATTATTATTTATTCTAGTTATTTTATCTAACAAACAAAAAATGAAATCTCTTTTTTTATATCGTTCTATACTATTTGCTCTTATTAGTGCTACTATGTGGTCTTGTAATTCAGACTCACTTAATAAAGAAAAAGAACTTGACGGAATTCGTTATATGCTTCGTCAGCGTGGAGAAGGACAGGAACTTAGTGACTCTAGCGTAGTTCAAATCTCTATGAAAATCTATAATAGTACAGACTCTTTACTTCGTGATACATACACAGAAGATTTTCCTTTAATGATAGATTTGAGTGATTCAAACAATACAAAAATGGGTATTGTAAAAATATTAATGGAAAAAGGTAGAATTGGAGATAGTGTTACAATGTTTATCCATTCAGATTCTATTTTTGTACAAGGTCAGCCTCGCCCTCCTTTTATTGAAGAGGGAAGTTCTATTCGTCAAGAAATTAAACTGGTAAAGCATTTGACTCCAACAGAGTATATTGAAGAACAAAAAGCAATACAGCAAAAATACATGGAAGAACAAATGAAAAAGCAAGCTGAAGCACAAGCAGAATCAGCAAAAATTTCAGTAGAACAAGTAGAATATATCGAAAATACATATTTACCTGAAAAAGGTATTACTGATTTCAAGAAAACAGAATCAGGTCTTTTCTATAAAGTAGATAAGCAAGGCAAAACAGATATTGAAGCAGGTGATAAAGTAAAAGTAAATTATGAAGGAACACTGCTAATGACTGGCGAAAAATTTGACTCTTCTTTTGATAGAGAAGAGGCATTTGAGTTTCCTATCGGACAAGGACAAGTAATCCAAGCGTGGGATGAAGGTATTCCTCTTATCGGTCGTGGTGGAAAAGGATATCTATATATTCCTTCAAACTTAGCTTATGGACCAAGAGGTGCTGGTGGTGCAATTGGACCAAATGCAATGCTTGTTTTCAGAGTAGAAGTGCTAGAAGAAGTAACTAAAGCTGGAAAATAACCCAATTCTCTAGTTTCAAAAAACTATTTACTCAGATACTTTTAAAAGTTGTGTTAAGAAGATGTATACCTTTTTAGCACAACTTCTTTATAAAAAATCAATCTTTTATTACTTGACAATAAATTTTATGTTTTTATATCGTTTTATTCTAATTATTTTAATAAGTTGCATTTCTTTTTCTATAAATGCACAAAATAATAAAGACAAAAATAAACACGAAAAAGAATTTAAAGGTATTCGTTATCAATTACAGACTACCAAAAAGGAGCGTAAAAAAGCTCTTTCAATTACAGATTCTAGTATTGTAGAGTTAAGTATGAGTATTTATAATAGTACTGACTCATTGCTTAGAAGTACAGAAAACGAAGACTTTCCTCTTATTTTAGATTTACGTGACAGCACGACTAGACAAATTCCTATTGTAGAAATTATGATGAATGAAGGCAAAATTGGAGATAGCCTGACTTTGTTTATTCATTCTGATTCTGTATTTCAAAATGGTCAGATACGCCCTATTTTTATTCCTAAAGGAAGCTCTTTAAGACACGAAATAAAAATTCTGACAAATTATACAGCACAACAATATGCTGCAAAATTAGAAGCCATGCAGCAAAAATACATGGAAGAAATGGCTAAAAAACAAGAAGAACAACAAAAACAACAAAAAATGGACGAAAAATCAAAAGTGCAAAATCAAATGGACTATTTAGAAAATACCTATTTTGTAGAAAAAGGAATTACAAATTTCCAAAAGACTGAATCAGGTCTTTATTATGTAATCAATCAGCAAGGAACACCTATCCAAAAAGGAAAAACTATAAAAGTTCATTATGAAGGAACTCTATTATCAGGTCAAAAATTTGATTCTTCTTTTGATAGAAATGACCCAATTGAGTTTCCTATTGGTGTAGGACGAGTTATTCAAGGTTGGGATGAAGGCATTCCTCTTATAGGAACAGGTGGAAAAGGTACTCTATATATTCCTTCTCATTTGGCTTATGGTGAGCGTGGTGCAGGAAATGATATTCCACCAAATGCTACACTTGTTTTTAGAGTTGAAGTATTAGATTAATAAAAAAATTAGGTAATAGAGGTTGGAAATAATAAAGTATACTACTTATTTTCAATTTCTATTATACCTCATGATTTCTAAACTTACTACAGTACATAAAACAATTTATAAGTCTGCCATTGTTAGTCTCCCCCCGACGATATTAAAAACACAAACAAACTTATATTAGAGGGTGCTTACCCTTGCTTATTACATAATTTCTCATACCCATTTCCCTAATTTAGAATGAAATTATCAAAGTATATTACACTAAGCCTTTTATTGCTTTTTATTGGAGGTGCTTTATTTTCTTCTTGTAAAAAAGATGAAAATAATGAAACACTAACTAATAATCCATCAAATCCATTAGTACAAGATAGTATTCTTCAAGTTTATTTTACTGAAAATAATATTACTCCTCAAAAAACACAATCAGGTTTGTATTATGTTCTTGATGAACAAGGAACAACTATTCAAAACGGAGAAAGAGTTACAGTAAACTATGAAGGAAAACTATTATCAGGAGCTATATTTGATTCTTCCTTTGGTAGACAACCATTTACTTTTACTGTTGGAGGTGGTGTTATAGATGGTTGGAATGAAGGTGTACCTCTCATTGGAAAAGGAGGAAAGGGAACATTATACCTTCCTTCCCATTTAGGATATGGAGCTAGAGGAGCAGGTTCAGATATTCCACCCTATGCTATATTAGTTTTTAGAATAGAAGTATTCAATTAATAATAAAAAAATCCTTCTTCGAACAGCAATAATAATAATTATCCATTTTAGTAAAAAATCAGCTAAAAAATGAAATCATCAAAATATATTTTCCTGCTTTTATCTATGTCATTTCTATTTTCTTCTTGTAAAAAAGATAAAATAGAACCTCTAATAGACGCAACTGTACAGGCAGAGCGAGAAGACCAAATCATTCAGCAATATTTAACTGAAAATAACCTTACAGCTGAAAAAACAGATTTAGGGATTTATTATATTGTCTTGGAAGAAGGAGAAGGAACAGCTACTCCAAATAATGGAGCATCAGTAGTAGTAAATTATGTAGGGAAAGTTCTTTATGGAAGACAGTTTGATAGCTCTTATGAAACAAACAACCCTTTAGAGTTTACTATTGGTGCTAGTTCGGTAGTAGTAGGATTTGAAGAAGCTGTCAAACAAATGAAATTAAAGGAAAAAACACGTTTTTTTATTCCATCTCGCTATGCTTATGGAGAGGCTGGAAGAACAACTCAGGAAGGAAGAGAAATAATTCCAACACTTTCAACTCTAATTTTTGATATTGAGTTAGAACAACTTTAAATTGTTGTGATGCAAGAATAAATACAAAATTATTTTTGAAAATGATAAAATAATTCTTATATTTGCAGGATATTTTGGCTACAAATGTATAGTTTTGGTTCTAAATCAAAACAAAATCATAATTACATATCCAAAATATAGCATTTTTCTTGTTTTTATCTGCATTTTATTTAGAATTATAAAAAGTATTCCAAACTATTTGAAATTACTTCAATTCACAATTTTTTAATTAAGAATAAAACCGTAAAATTTAATAGAGAGCTAATTTTAAAATAACTCTTTACCTAATTTTAGGGATTTTTCTGACTTTAATAAGTTTAGACAAATAAGAAAAGATAAAAAATGATTATTTAGAAGCAGTAATAAATAGCTATAAAGTATTATACCAACGAATTAGCATTAACTAATTGCGCCTATTTATAAGTCGTAACTTTCTAATTCGTAATTGATAAAGAATAAAGCATTCCATTTCGTTCACTCAAACCTATACGAGCCTTGGCTACATTAAAACACGGCAGAATAAACTTTCGCAAAACGACCTCCATTTTAGAATACCCACACTTCCTAGATGTGCAGGTAAAGTCGTTTCAAGATTTCTTCCAACTAGGTACTCCTCCTGAAAAAAGAACAGCAGACGGACTCTATAAAGTATTTATGGAGAACTTTCCAATTTCTGATTCAAGAGATAACTTTGTTTTGGAATTTGTCGACTATATCATAGACCCACCAAAATATTCTGTACAAGAATGTGTTGATAGAGGTCTTACTTATGCAGTGCCTTTAAAAGCAAAGCTACGTTTACTTTGTAACGACGAAGACAATGAAGATTTCGAAACAATCGAACAAGAAGTGTTTTTAGGAAATGTACCTGTAATGACTGAGCGTGGCTCTTTTGTTATTAATGGTGCAGAACGTGTTATCGTTTCTCAGCTTCACCGTTCACCAGGCGTTTTCTTTGCTCAAAGTAAACATACTAATGGTACAAAATTATATTCAGCACGTATTATTCCATTCAAAGGTTCTTGGATTGAATTTGCGACAGATGTAAATAATATCATGTATGCTTACATTGACCGTAAGAAAAAGTTTCCTGTTACTACTCTTTTACGTGCTATTGGATATGGTACAGATAGAGAAATTTTGGAACTTTTTGGTCTTTCTGAAGAAGTAAAAGCTACTAAAGCGAATATTCAGAAAGTAGTAGGTAGAAAATTAGCTGCTCGTGTTCTTCGTACTTGGACAGAAGACTTTGTAGATGAAGATACAGGAGAAGTTGTAAGTATTACTCGTAACGAGGTACTTTTGGAGCGTGACTCTGAAATTGAAGAGGAGCATATCCAAACTATCATCGATTCAAATACAGAAGCAATCATTCTTCATAGAGAAGATATTAATATTAATGATTTTGCAATTGTCTATAATACATTACAAAAAGATAATTCAAACTCAGAAAAAGAAGCAGTTGAGCAAATTTATCGTCAACTTCGTAACACAGAAGCACCAGACGAACAAACAGCTCGTGATGTAATCCAAAGTCTTTTCTTTAGTGAAAAACGTTATGACTTAGGAGAAGTTGGTCGTTATAGAATCAACAGAAAACTAGGTTTGGATTTAGAAATGAGTGTGCGTGTCTTGACAAAAGAAGACATCATCCGTATCATTAGACACCTTATTACTCTTATCAACTCAAGAGCAGTCGTAGATGATATTGACCACCTTTCAAATCGTCGTGTACGTACTGTAGGAGAGCAACTTTATAGCCAGTTTGGTGTTGGTTTGGCTCGTATGGCTCGTACTATCAAAGAACGTATGAACGTTCGTGATAATGAAGACTTTAAGCCAGTTGATTTGATTAATGCTCGTACATTATCGTCGGTTATTAATTCATTCTTTGGAACAAATCAGCTTTCACAGTTTATGGATCAAACCAATCCATTAGCAGAGATTACACACAAACGTAGAATGTCTGCCTTAGGACCTGGTGGTCTTTCTCGTGAACGTGCAGGTTTTGAGGTTCGTGACGTTCACTATACGCACTATGGTCGTTTGTGTACTATCGAAACTCCAGAGGGTCCAAATATTGGTCTTATCTCCTCACTTTGTGTTCATGCAACCGTAAACGGTATGGGCTTTATCGAAACGCCTTATCGTATTGTTAAGAATCAGAAAGCAACTAATGAAGTTAAATTCTTAACAGCAGAAGAAGAAGATGAGCAAATTATTGCACAGGCAAATGCAACACTAGATAGTAAAAACAAATTTACATCTGACCTTGTAAAATGTCGTTTAGAGGGAGATTTTCCTTTAGAGTCTCCAGAAAATATAACATACATGGACGTTGCACCAAATCAAATCGTTTCGGTGGCAGCCTCTCTTATTCCATTCTTAGAACATGATGATGCCAACCGTGCCTTGATGGGTTCGAATATGCAGCGTCAAGCCGTTCCTCTTTTGCGTCCACAAGCTCCAATTGTAGGTACAGGTCTTGAAAGACGTGTTGCAATGGACTCTAGGGCATTAGTTGTAGCAGAAGATGATGGAGTAATTGACTATGTAGATGCTAAGAAAATTGTAGTAAAATATAATTGGACAAAAGAACAAAAATTAGTAAACTTTGATAACGAGTTTACAACTTATACGCTTACTAAATTCCGTAGAACTAACCAAGATACTTGTATCAACTTACGTCCTATTGTATTGAAAGGTGAAAAAGTAAAAAAAGGAGATGTTCTTTGTGAAGGATATGCAACTGAAAAAGGAGAACTTGCATTGGGTCGTAACCTTATGGTTGCTTTCATGCCTTGGCAGGGTTATAACTTTGAGGATGCAATTGTTATTTCTGAAAAAGTAGTAAGAGATGATATTTATACTTCAATCCACATTGATCAATTTGAGCTTGAAGTTCGTGATACAAAAAGAGGAGAGGAAGAATTAACTTCTGAAATCCCGAATGTAAGCGAAGATGCAGTTAAAGATTTGGACGAAAACGGTATTATCCGTATTGGTGCAAAAGTAAAAGAACAAGATATTTTGGTAGGTAAAATTACTCCTAAAGGAGAAACAGACCCTACACCAGAAGAAAAACTTCTTCGTGCTATCTTTGGAGACAAAGCAGGTGATGTAAAAGATGCTTCTATGCGTGCTTCTGCTTCGCTTCAAGGTGTTGTAATCAATACACAGCTTTTCTCTCGTCCTAAAAAGGATAAAGATATGCGTGCAAAAGTACGTAAGCAGGTTGATGTTTTGAAAAAAGAATATAGCCGTGACCTTGTTGGAATGCGTTCGCAGATGATAAGTAAGATGGCAGATCTTTTGGAAAATAAAACTTCTCAAGGAATTGTTCATAAATACGGTGATGTAGTTTTGGCAAAAGATTCAGGTTTCAATCCACAAAATATTGAGCAAGCATTCTTCCCAAGCAAAAACGCATACCGTGATGAGAGTAACTATAATGTTCCAGAAGAAGTAAACTTTATCGCTGATGTAATCTTGAAAGATTTTACAGAAGATGAAGAAACTAATGAACTTTTGGCAGAACTTGTAAAAAATTACAACCAAAAACGTAATGAAATTACAGCAGAGTTCAAACGTCAGCGTTTTGCGCTAGAAGTTGGAGATGAACTTCCTGCAGGAATTGTTAAACTGGCAAAAGTATATGTTGCTAAGAAACGTAAACTCAAAGTAGGTGATAAGATGGCAGGTCGTCATGGTAATAAAGGAGTTGTGGCTCGTATCGTTCGTGAAGAAGATATGCCATTCCTTGCTAATGGTGTTCCTGTTGATATTGTCTTGAATCCTCTTGGTGTACCTTCTCGTATGAACTTGGGACAGATTTATGAAACTATTTTGGGACATGCTGGTCTTAAAATGGGTAAAAAATATGCTACACCAATCTTTGATGGAGCAACTGAAGAAGAAGTAGCAGCAGAAATCAAAGAAGCAGGCTTACCAGAATGGTGTAAGATGGAAGTTTTTGATGGACGTACTGGAGAAAAATTTGAGCAAACTGTTACGGTAGGAATTATGTACATGCTTAAACTAGGTCACTTAGTTGATGATAAGATGCATGCTCGTTCTATCGGACCTTACTCACTCATTACGCAACAGCCTTTGGGTGGTAAAGCTCAGTTTGGTGGTCAGCGTTTTGGAGAGATGGAAGTTTGGGCATTAGAAGCATTTGGAGCTTCACACATCTTGAGAGAAATCTTGACAATCAAGTCAGATGATGTTCTTGGACGTGCTAAGGCGTATGAATGTATCGTAAAAGGTGATAACATGCCAGAGCCAAACATCCCAGAGTCTTTCAACGTATTGATTCACGAACTTCGTGGTCTTGCTCTTGAAATTACTTTAGACTAATAATTTAATTTGTCATTGGTGGAAATACCAACGACGGCAAATTTCTATATAAATGAAAAATTCCCTTTTACTTTTCGGAGTAGAAGGGAATTTTTGCTTTCTTTGAATTACCTTTTAAAGAAATGTTACCTACCTCTTATGGAATTAAAGATAATACATACTTCTGCTACGCTTTTTATATTTGTTTCTCTGCTTTTGGCTATATTTTTATTTACAGTCAAGACGGAAAACAAATTAGGTAATTTCTTTTTTGGTCTTTTTACAATACTGACAGCCATCAATATTAGTGGCTTTGTGATGTATGACTATTTGCAAGCCTACCCTAAAATAGAGTTTTTACGTAGAACATTATTCTTATTAGAAATGCCTTTATTTTATCTCTATTTCTGTTCTGCTTTAGACATTAATTTTAAATGGAGACCAAAATATTTAGTTCATAGCATTCCTTTTCTGTTTATTTATCTTGTTTCTATTCCTACATTTTATCTAAAAACAACAGAGCAAAAGATATTTTTCTTACAAAATAATAAATCTTCAATAAGCTATTTTTTCTCTGTTTTTGGCGAAATTCAATGGCTATTTTATATTATTTTGATGTTCTTACTTTTAATGAAATTTAAAAAAATCTACCTTGAAAATTACACACAATCTGATAATCTGACTTATAGATGGCTTTTTCAATTACTTCTAACTTTTAGTTTAGCTCATTTTTTTGTGGTAATAAAAGATATTTTGAGTTATACAGAATATAGCAAGTTTTTTCTTTGGATTAATATTCTTGTAAGTATTATCGCACTTATAGTGCTTTGTAGTTTTGTTTTTAAAGCTCTTTATTATCCTACTCTTTTCAGAAAAATTGATTTGAATTTAAAATCTACAAAAGAATTTATTCAAGAAAAAAAAATAGAGCAAGTAGACAAATTAGAAGAAAATGAAATTATTGCTTTCAAAGAACAAAATAAAATTCAAGATAAAATAATATGCAAAAATGAGAATGAAGTAAAAAATAACTCAACTTCAATTAATGAAAACACAAAACAAAATAATCTTGAAATAAATAACCAAATTCAGAAGCTAAGAGAATATATGAATGAACACGAACCTTATCTTGAACCTTCCTTAACTATTCAAGAATTGGCACAACAAATTCACATTCCTGTTCGTGATTTATCAGTTTTAATTAATCATCATATCAACCAACATTTTTTTGATTTTATAAATGAATATCGAATCGAAAAAGCAAAATCTATTCTAAAAGATTCTACAAAAAATCAAGTAACTATCTTAGAAATTCTCTATCAAGTCGGATTTAATTCAAAATCTTCGTTCAATACAGCTTTTAAAAAATACACAAAGACAACTCCTTCATTATATCGAAAAACACCTTTTTAAGTATCTAAAGGTAGCTTTAAAAAAGTTGTACTTTATAAAATGCAAAAAGTCGTACTCATTTTTTTTTATAAAAAGAGTACGACTTTTTTTAGTCGGTCGCATCCATTTGATTTTATCCTCAATTTTGTTTCATAACTTTTTTATCACACTCAAATAAACTTTTAAAAAATTATGACCTTACGAAAATTATCTTTTATCAAAAAAGCACTTCTTCTCTTAGTAGTCTTTTGTAGCTTCTTTTTACTATCACTTTCACAAGCAAAAGCACAGCAAAAAAAAGACATTAAAAACTATATTTTCACAGAAAAGACAACACTAAAAAACGATATTTCAGCAAATCAGAAGCATCATTGTAAAATACAATTGAAAGAAAATCAGTTTCTTATTCTCAAATTAGAACAGCAAAATGCAGATGTAATTATTACAACTTATGATTCTGAAAATAATAAAATAGAAAATTTTGATAGCCCAAATGGAAAATTTGGAACTGAAATTATTCTACTTAATTCTACTAAAGCAGGAGAATATACCTTAGAAGTAGAAATGTTAGAAAAAAATGCTGAGGTTGGAAAATACGAACTTTTTGTAAAAACAATAAAACCAAAAGCAATAACTCCAAACGAAAAAATAGATGAGCTTTTATCTATTTATGATAATTCTGATACTCCAGGAGTTGCAGTTTCGGTTACAAAAGATGGCAAAACGATGTATCAAAAAGGGTTTGGAATGGCAAATTTAGAGTATAACATTCCAATTAGTCCAACTTCTATATTTTCGGTAGCTTCGGTTTCTAAGCAGTTTACAGCATTTTCAATTTTACTTTTAGAAGCAGAAGGAAAACTATCTTTAGACGACGATATAAAAAAATACATTCCAGAACTTGAACATCTCAACACTTTTGGCAAAACAATAACGCTGAGAAACCTTGCCAATCATACCAGTGGAACAAGAGAACAAAGCGACTTACTTTACCTAGCAGGTGTGGGTTTTGTAGATGTAGTTACAAATGAGGATGCTTTTAAAATAGTTACTAATCAAAAGGAAATCAACTTTGAAGTAGGTTCTCAGTATGAATATTGTAACTCTGCATTTATGTTACTGGCAAAAGTAGTAGAAAGAGTATCTGGAAAATCTTTTTCAGAATTTACAAAAGAAAAGATATTTACACCTTTGAATATGAAAAATTCTTTTTTCTTAGATGATGCTGAAAAAATAATTAAAAATAGAGTGTATTCATATTGTCCTTTCGGAAGTGGTTATCAAAAAAGTCTACTCAATTATTCTATTGTTGGTTCGACTGGGCTGTGTACAACTGTAGAAGATTTGAGTTTGTGGGCTTTAAATTTTCAAAAAGGAATTGTAGGAAACACAGCTATTTTTGATAAGATGCAGAAAAAAAGTAAACTCAACAGTGGTGAAGAAATATCGTATGCACTTGGACAAGAAATCAAAAATTACAAAGGGTTAGAAGTAATTTTTCATGGTGGAGGTGATGCAGGTTATCGTTCTTATTTACTTCGTATTCCTAGCCAAAATTTTACTTTAGCTATTGCAGGTAACTCAGAAACATTTAACCCACTAAGTATAGCCTATAAAATTGTAGACTATTATTTAGAAAATGAGTTAACTGCTCCCAAAATAACAGAAGTAAAAGAAACAATAAATATCAAAAATGAAATTTTAAAATCATATCAAGGTAATTATGAAGTTATTGCAGGATTATTTTTTACAATTACTTCTAACTCAGATACATTATTTGTAGAAACATCTGATAACAATCAAAAAACAGAATTATATCCTATATCTGAAAATGAGTTTATGATGGGAAATTATAAGCTCTCATTTCACAAAAAAGAAACTGAAAAAGATTTTTACTTAAAACTGACTATTTCTGACTTTGAGTATAATGGAAAAAAAGTATTTTTGAAGTCATTTGATAAATTGAAGGTAGATGTAGAAGAATATACTGGTAGATATTATAGTGAAGAATTAGGAACAAGTTATATTTTCAAAGTAAAAGATAATAAACTTGTAGCTACCCATAGTAGAAATAAGGATATAATATTGAATCCTTTCCAAGAGAATCTATTTATAGGTAACGAATGGTTTTTTCGTAAAGTAGAATTTATCAGAAATAAAAAACTAGAAATTATTGCTTGTAAAGTATATAGTACAAGAGCTACAATTATTTTTGAAAAGGAAGATTAGTTAAAGTTCTATTATATTTATACTTTTCTGCTACTGTATCCTACTATTTTTTATTTGAAATTTAAGTTGTAGAACAACGCAATATTGATATTTTTGATTGAAATAACACAAATTAAATTATGTTGCGCTGCAATTAAAAACCATTTTTTAAAAAATAGTAGGGTACAGTGCTTTTCTAGTTATTTTCTCTAGTTCTAAAAATACTTTTCAAATCCATTGCTCTATCCATAATTCGTTTATTATTTCCAAAAAGAAGGATTACATCAATAATCAAAATAATGGTAAAAATAGCAGAAACTAAATTATCAGCTACTTTAAAAGAGTTTCCAAAACTATAACTTAAATTATAAGCATACGCACCAAAAACACCTGCTAATTGAGGAATTCCGATAGGTGCATTTCGAAGCACAGATTGCCACCAACTTAGTCTGTTTTCATTTCTTTCTTCTACTACTTCAATATTCATTAAGTTTTTCCCTAAACTTAAAGAACGTCCTTTATATGAAAAATCTCTTAATAAAAAGTAAGTCCAAAGCAAAGGAGAAAGTGTGTAAGAAAGCATATATTGAACAAGCCAAACTAAAGCTAAATCTATCAAAACACTTCCTAAACGGTGTCCTGCACTCACTACACTTTGTAAATTTTCATGAATTTTAAAGTTTGAATTTACTCGGCTATAATATTCAGCCGAACGTTTTTTGAAATGTCCTAGTGAAGTGCTTTGAGGAATAGCAGGAAGTGTGCGTGTTTGATTACAATGGCGATTGCCTAAATATGCCCAACTATCCGAATGAAAAGCAGATTTACACTCAGCACAAAGCACAATTTTGTCGCCAGCTTCCAAAGTATCGCCCGTAATTGGATCAATACGTGCTTGAGTTAAGAATTTTTCGTGTTTTTCAGGGTGTAATTGATGAATATGCATGATTTATAAATCTTTTAGGAAGTGCTAGTTTGTAGGGCTTATATAAGTAATACGTTAGAGTTTCGCTTTGTGTTGTAAAGATTACTCGTATTTTACTTTAACTTTGATTTCTTATTCTAAAATACTAAAATTATCCTTAAAAAGTTCTTTTCAGATTCTTATAAAAACTAAATACTGAAAAATTTAACTTTATTTTTTGACCTAGACATAATACATTTTGGATTTACTTCTAAAATCTGACTTCTGACTTCAAAATTTATTTAATATCTTTGAATCATTATTCTCAAAAGAAATTCAAAACACAAATTCACATCTAAAAAAAGAAATTATTATGAGTAAAGTATTGATTATTGGTGCTGGTGGAGTTGGTAATGTTGTTGTCAAAAAATGTGCAATGTTACCTGATGTTTTTTCAGAAATTATGCTTGCTAGTCGTACGCTTCCAAAAGTAGAAGCTGCTGCAAAAGAAGTAAAAGAACTAACAGGAAGAGATATTCAGACAGCAAAAGTAAATGCTGATAATGTTGAAGAATTGGTTACACTTATCAAAAAATTTGAGCCAAAATTAGTTATTAATGTAGCTCTTCCTTATCAAGACTTACCAATTATGGATGCTTGTTTGGAAACCAAAACACATTATTTAGATACTGCTAACTATGAGCCAATAGATGAAGCAAAATTTGAATATAGTTGGCAATGGGCATACAAAAAACGCTTTGAAGAAGCTGGAATTATGGCTCTTTTAGGTTGTGGTTTTGACCCAGGGGTAACTGGCGTTTTTACAGCACACGCAGCAAAATATCATTTTGATAAAGATGGAATGGAATATTTGGATATTGTAGATTGTAATGCAGGAAGTCATGGAAAAGCATTTGCAACCAATTTTAATCCTGAAATTAATATTCGTGAAATTACTCAACGAGGAAAATATTGGGAAAATGGTGACTGGACAGAAACTGAGCCTTTAGAAATCAATAGAATGATTAATTATCCAGAGGTAGGACCAAAAAAATCATTTTTATTATATCACGAAGAATTAGAATCACTTACTAAAAACTTCCCTTCTTTAAAAAGAGCTAGATTTTGGATGACTTTTTCAGATGAATATATTACTCATTTGAGAGTTTTGGAAAATGTAGGCATGACAAGAATTGATGAAGTAGAATATCAAGGACAAAAAATTGTTCCTCTTCAGTTTTTGAAAGCAGTTTTGCCAGAGCCTTCTTCTTTGGGAGAAAATTATGAAGGACAAACTTCTATTGGCTGTCATATCAGAGGAACTAAAGACGGAAAACCTGCTTATTTCTTCATTTATAATAACTGTGACCATGCCAAAACATATAAAGAAGTTGGAGCGCAAGCCGTTTCTTATACAACTGGTGTACCTGCAATGATAGGTGCAAAAATGATGTTGGAAGGAAAATGGATGAAAGCTGGTGTTTGGAATGTAGAAGAGTTTAATCCAGATCCATTCATGGAAGATTTGAATAAATATGGTTTACAATGGCATGAGAAATCAAGTGACTTTGTAGAGTTTAATGACTAATCACAAATTAATATAATTTTGATTTTAAGAAAAAACGGATTCAAAAAATAATGTTTGAATCCGTTTTTTTTGTTTTTAACTAAATGCACTTGCTAAATAACGTGAACTCGGTATTAAATATTCCTGTCAGACACCTTGGAGGTGTCAGTACAGTTAAAAAACAAATTATTTACCACCTTATGTACTAATAATAATTACTTTCCAAATCTTTGCCATTGTCGGTGTCTCACCGACGACACAGACATAAACTAAAGACTAGAAAAAAACTCATTCTATAAAAAATATAGAATGAGTTTTTTATCTCTAAAAATTTAATTCAGATACTATTATTTTTTCTTCTTTTGCATTTGCATCGGATTTGGAGAAGAATAATTGTTATCTCTTCTATAAAGTTCAAAACGAGTAGGAACTTCCTGACGAGGATATGAATTATTATAAACATCTGTATCAGCTGTTTCCAAATTTGGATCTAAACGGAAAGAAACTACTTTTTTCTTAGTCATAAAGACTTTGCTAAACATAGCATTATCTTTTCTCCAAACTTCAGCAGGAATTTTTTGCATTTCTTTGCTTCCATCTGCATACGTAAACTCAATAATTACAGGCATTACAAGTCCACCTATATTTTTAAAATCTATTTGATAGAAATAAGGGTTTTCTTTGATAAAAGTACGCTCTTCATCTGTTAAGCTACTCATATAACTTTCATAGTTTTTCTTTGCTTCAGCTTCTGTTACTCCCCCATTATAAGAATTGTAGAAATCTTTAAGCTGTGGACGACGCTCCAAACGAGTTGTTTTTAGAGCTGTTTTGTTGCGTTGTGATGTAATGCTTTCTTGTTCTTTCTTAGTTGCTTTTGCTATTTCAGCATTTGCAGAATTTGGCTCAAAGAACATTACATTTTCAATAGAAATATCTACATTATCAGTTGTATAGAACCAACCCCACCAAAACCAATCTAAATCAGTTCCAGAAGCATCTTCCATAGTACGGAAAAAATCAGCAGGCTTTGGATGTTTAAATGCCCAACGTTGTGCATATTCTTTAAAAGCATAATCAAAAAGCTCTCTTCCCATAACCGTTTCTCTCAAGATATTAAGAGCTGTTGCAGGTTTTCCATAAGCATTATTTCCGAACTGTAAAATCTCTTCCGAATCTGTCATGATTGGCATAATACCAGCTTTTTCACCTTTCATATAATCTACAATATCTTTTGCATTTCCACGTCTTGAAGGATAATCACGTTGCCACTCTTCTTCTGTAATAAATTGCATAAATGTATTTAATCCTTCATCCATCCAAGTCCAATGACGCTCATCAGAATTGATAATCATAGGGAAAAAGTTATGTCCTACTTCATGAATAATTACCGAAATCATTGAATATTTGATACGTTCAGAATATGTTCCATCTGTTTCTGGTCTTCCACCATTAAAACAAATCATTGGATATTCCATTCCCCAAACAGGCCCATGAACCGAAATAGCAACAGGATAAGGATAATCAATTGTATGTTTTGAATACACTTCTAATGTGTGGGCTACTACTTCTGTTGAATATTGTCCCCAAAGTGGATTTCCTTCTTTTGGATAATATGACATTGCCATAACTGTCTTCCCATTTGGCATTTTTACTGCCATAGCATCCCAAATGAATTTTCTAGAGCTTGCAAAGGCAAAATCACGCACATTTTCAGCTTTGAATTTCCAAGTCTTTGTTTCTTTTGCTTTGTTTTTTTCTGCTTTGGTTGCTTCATCTTGTGTAACAATTACCACAGGAATATCAGAAGTTTGAGCTTTTGCCCAACGCTCTTTTTGTGCAGGTGTCAAAACTTCATCAGGATTCTGTAAAACTCCTGTTGCTCCCAAAATGTGGTCAGCAGGAACAGTCATTTCTACTTCATAATCTCCAAACTCTAGCGCAAACTCTCCACGTCCTAAAAATTGTTTGTGTAACCAACCATTTACGTCGTCATACACAGCCATTCTTGGGAAAAATTGAGCAATCTCATACAAATAGTTTTTATCACCTTCAAAATACTCATATCCACTTCTGCCACCATATTTTAATTGATCTTGAATATTATAATTCCATTTTATTTGAAAAGAATATTTCTCATTTGCCTTCAATGGCGTTGGCAAATCAACTCTCATCATTGTTCTATTGATAGTGAAAGGGAGTTTTGTACCATCTGTTGTCATCACGCCTTCAATATTGAAACCACCTTCAAAATCAGAATTTCCTGTTACATAAGCGATTCCTTGTAAAGTTGTCTTTTCGTTTAGCGTTCCTGTAGAAGTTTTGTAGGTATCAGAATCTTTTGCTCTCATGTTTTGGTCTAACTGTACCCAAAAATAAGAAAGTTCGTTTGGCGAATTGTTATGATACGTAATTGTTTCTTGACCTGTAATGCGCTGTTTTTCGTCGTCTAAAGTAAGTTGAATTTTGTAATCTACTTTTTGTTGCCAATACTCGTGTCCTGGTGCGCCCGAACCTGCACGATAAACATTTGGTGTAGGAAGTTCTTGATCAAGTTGTTTGAAATAAGAACGATTTATATTTTTATCTCGCTGTGCAAAGGCATTTTGAGAAGCAAAACAAATAAACATGCCTACTATAAAAAGTAGCATATTTGAATAATTGTATTTAATATTCATTGAGAAAAATTGATAAATGAAATAGTTTGATTAAGTCTATAAATGCTAAAAAAGAAATATAGAAAAGAGATTTTTTCAAATTTAAGTAATTCACAACTATTTTATAGTAATTAAAGGTGTTTTGATATGTTATAATATTTTAATTTGCTTGAGTGGTCAATTCGTTTTTTTAAATAAATATCACTTTATTGGTAGATAATTGAATGATTTTTCTTAACATTCTCAATCAGAAAGCTATTACTACTCTTATTTTATGTTTATTACCTCTTTTTTAAGGAAAAAATACCCTTTAAAAACATCTATCAAAAAGTGTGTTTATGGTGCTGTTGGGTTTAGCTTTTTTATTAAAATTTTCTTAATTATTTTTCTACTTTGTGTTCCTTTGAAAGTAGAGGCTTATACTTTTCATACATTAGGCAAAGAGGTTTCTATACTTGAAGATGTTGAAAGAAAACTCACGCTTCAAGACTTGCTAGGGAGTGAAGTTTACAAATTTGAAAAAAACACATTAGAATATGTAAATTTAGAAAGTTCTTATTCAGCTTTTTGGCTCAAATTACCTTACCAAAGTATCCCAACAGGAGACAATCGTATTGAACTAGGGGCATCTTCTTTAGACGAGGTTACTTTCTATCAAGTGAATGCCGAAGGAAAAATTATTCAACAAGTCACTACAGGAGATAACTATCCTTTTTCAAGTCGCTCGTTTCAGGTAGGATATTTTACATTTCCAGTTGAAGAAGTTGCTGAAAGTACAATTTACATACGCATTCGTTCGCTACAACCCCTCTTATTCTCTTTGCGTTCGTGGACTGCAGAGAATTATCTTGCCTTTGTTCACGATTTTGACTTTGCTCAAGGCATTTACTTAGGTTTTATGATTCTAGTTATGTTATACAACCTTTTCAATTTTCTAATTATCCGAAAACGTGTGTATTTAACTTATGTACTTTATGTTTTTTCTATAACATTTTTTATGGCAAGTATTTATGGTTATCCTTTTAAATACTTGTGGTCAGAGAAGCCAGAATTGAATCAATTCATTATCTTACAAGCTGCTCTGATGCAAATCTTTGCTGTAATTTTTACCAAGACTTTTTTTACAAAAAGCATATTTCCTAAGTGGCTTTCTTTCCTTCTGAATTTTTATATTTTTTTTGGATTTCTGATTATTCTATTGGTTTTTTCTAGCTTTAAAATTGAGGCTTGGATGCTTTCGCAGGTGGGAATCCTGACCTTAGGAATTGTATCGCTTATCACAGGAATTTTAAGTTATTATAGAGGCTTTTATCCAGCCAAATATTATTTATTAGCTTGGGGATTCTTAACACTAGGTTTTATTTTAGCCATAGCTCAAACATTGGTTTTGTTACCTCCCAGTAACTACTTAAACCCTGTACAACTAGGCTCAGTTCTAGAGGTTTTGTTTATTTCATTTGCTTTGCAAGCAAAAAAAAATGTGCTAAAAAAAGAACCTGAAGTTACGCAGCAACCCTTGGAAACTATAAGAGAAGATAAAAAAATTGTACGAGAGCAAAATGCACTACTAAAACACAAGGTCGCATATTATCAGTTTTTTTTGAGCAAAGAAACTATAACTTCATTTTTTACACGACAGTACCCACTAGAAACTTCTATTCACAAACGCATTTGGACTTGTGTAGTGTACAGTCTATTTATTAGTTTTTTCTTACTAATTTTTCAGCCTTTTGGGATTGCCTACGGACATCAATTCAATATTTTTGAGGTTGCTTTTGGGTCTGGACTTATTTGTTTTACCGTAATGTTTTTGTTTCAAGTAGTATCATTCTATTTTTTTCCTAAACTATTTCAAACTGAAAATTGGACAGTAACAAAAGAATTTGTAGTAACCATTATCAATGTCGGAACAATTGGTTTTGTAAATATTCTATTTGCTAATTGCGCTGGGTTTATTGACTTAACAATCTGGGGAGTACTAAAATTTGAATTCTATACTATTTCTGTCTCCATATTTCCTATTCTTATCTCGTTCTCTATCAAAAGTTACTTTGAAAGCATAAAAATTTTAAAGCAAAATCTAAAACATCAAGAAGTTATTGAAGCAACACAAACTGAAGCTATAAAAGCTACTAATAATCTTATCGACACTTTAGCACCACATCAAACAATAGAACAGATAAAAGAAACACAAATAGACAGTTTACCAAAAACTAAAAAAGCAGCAACATTAAAACTGTTATTAGTTTGTATCCCAACTGAAAACAAGGGAGAAGATTTTGAAGTAGAAGCTGATAGTTTGCTTTACATTCAAGCAGCTGATAATTATTTAGAAATTATTTTTTTAGAAAACCAATCTGTTTCAAAAAAGCTAATCAGAAATACACTCAAATCAATTACTGAAATAGTAGAAAAAGATTTCCCTCAATTCTTCCGTTGTCATAAAAGTTATTTAGTCAATCTTCATCAAGTTAAACACATTTCTGGAAATGCACAAGGTCATAAATTACACCTTTTTTATGGTGATGAACTAATTCCTGTATCAAGAAAAAACAATTCTATTATTAAAGAAAAACTAGAAATTTTTACAAAAAAACGGGTTTAAATTATATAACTACCTTACCATTCGCCCCAAAAGTTACCGTTTACATCATTTTACTTGCCTTGCAGAACCTTTTTAGTGATTTTTGACGTAACATTTTTTAACAAGCTCAAAGTAAGATATTTGTCGACTTTTTATATTTAAGTGAGTTGCTCGTGAGGACACCATATCCGTCAAGCTAATAATAAAAACAGGATTAAAGCCCTATCTAATTCATAATTTCAGAATTATTTTATTCAATTGAACAGGGTTTTAACCCTGTTTATGAGGTAGATTAAAATTAACTTAACGGACAAGGGGTCCTCACAAGCAACGGCAATAAAAAAAACTTTGTTTTATCTAAATATTATTTTCCCATAGAAGTAGAATTTGCAAATCCTACTTTATTAAAGAATAAAATCTACCATTACTCGTATCGTTACGAGCTATATTACAAACAAAAATAAAAACACAACTACTCATTTTTATCAAAAAATGGGGCTAAAAAATACAGCCTTTTTTACACAAAAATCAAAAAAATAATTATATCAAAAATCACCAAAGTAAACAATGAGGACATACAAACACCATTTTCATCTATCACTTTTAATACTCTTTGTAGTCTGTTTGGGCAACATTCAGACTGTTTTTTCACAACCTATAAACGTAAATGTTACAGTCATTCCTCCCTATCCAATTTATTTGGAAAATTACATCAATAAAGGAAATTCTGTCATCATTACGCTTACAAATACAAGTGCTGAAACAAAGCAAATCCGTCTTATTCCGTCTTTAGAGGGAAATAATGGTGTTTCTATAAAAGTAAAGAAAAGTTATTTTCCTACTGCGCCAATTATTCTCAATCCACGCCAAACACGGACGTTTACTTACAATCAATTACAGAGTTTTAATGCAAATCTGACAGAAAACGATGTGCAAATTCAAGGCGTTTCTGTTTCTACATTGGCTCAAAATGAAGCTCTTCCAGAAGGTTCATATTCATTGTGTATAAAGGCTTTTGAGTTTCAGAATAACACGATTTTATCATCTGAGTTTGGTTGTGCTTCTATTTTGATAACCAATTATGACCCTCCGATTATGGTTTTGCCACTTGATGAAGCCAAAATAAATCTGACGACTCCACAGTTTGTAAATTTTGTTTGGACTCCTGCTGGTGTTCCTTCAAAAACTCGTTATCGTCTAAAAATTGTGGATATGAGTGCAAATAATTTATTCAATATCAATGATGCTTTTAATAATCCAGCCATTCAAACGTATTTTGAAAAAGATAATATTATCACAAATACATTTTCATATACTTTGGCAATGCCTCCTTTGCAAAAAGGGCGAAAATATGCTATTCGTGTAACAGCTTATGACCTTAGCAATTCAATTCAATTCAAAAATCAAGGGCATAGTCCAGTTATTTCTTTTACTTATGATGATGATAAAATTGTAGTTGATGGAGACAATGACGATGACGACGACGATGATGATAATGGAGATGAAAATCAGATTCCTGATGATATTGTTGTCTTGATTGATAATGATGATTTACCAAACGATGATGATAATCCAAACATTCCCAAAGACCCACAAGATTCGCCCGAATGTATGGCTGCTTGTCAGATTGTTGCGCCAACGCCTTCTGCCCCCTTGAAACTTTCAGCAGGACAAGAAATAATTGCAGGAAAATTTAAGATGAAAATTACTTCTATCAACGGAAATAATTCGGGCGAAGGAAGAATTTTGGTAGCTTTTCTGAATGCGCCTATAAAAGTAAAATTCAATAATATAAAAGTAAATAATAGCTTCGAACTCTTTGAAGGAAATATTTATGCAAAAGTGGATAATCAAAGTTTGGTTAGTCAAGCTATTAGTGAAAATCCAAATGCAGATTTGCAAAGTGTCACCAGTAAAGCAAAACAAATCAATCAATTTTTGGGAAATGCTTCAAGACAGGTTTCGAAAATGGGTGGAAATATTCCGATTGGTTTGCCTTTAAGTTTGGATAATAATAATTATAATTTGGCGATTGTCGGAATTATTTTTTCTCCTACCGAAGCCAAAATGCACACTGTTTTGGGAGTAGAAATTCCTCAAGTTTTGCAAAATGACCTTTTTACACTTACAGGAACAGGCTTAGGAATTCGTCCGAATGGTTTTTGTGCTGATACAGAGGGAAGAATTTCACTTACTAGTGATAAAACCCTGAAACTTTCGAATGATTTGGTTTTGATTTTAGAGAAAGGACAACAAAATACCTACGCAAATTTTAGCTGTAAAGGAATTGAAAAAGTAGCTCTAAAAGGTAATTTGGAATGGTCAAGAAATAAAGTTTTGCCGTATCAAGATAACAAAGTGGTGCAAGGAGATAACAAAAAACTAAAAGCAAATTTTCAAACTGAAATTGAACAGGCAGGAGATTGGGTTTTTGAAGCTCAATTTAATTACCCTTCTTTTGTTTTGCCATCGGCTCAAAATTTGGTCTTTGCTGCACCTTCTTTGTCTTTGGATTTATCAGGCAAAAAAACGCCTACTACTGTCAAACAAAAATACCAAAAAGGTAATGATTGGGTTGGAATTTATATTCAAAATTTGAGTGTAACGTTGCCGAAAGTCTTTGAGAAAAACAAAAAGCCTTTAGTATTGGAAGCGAATGAGTTTATTATTGACAAATTAGGATTTTCTGGAAAAATAAATGCAAGTGGAGAATTGCTTTCCTTAAAAGATGGAAGTGTTGATGATTGGGCTATTTCATTACAAAAATTCGGAATTACACTCAAAAACAGTTCGCTTTCTGGTGGACTTATGGAAGGAAAACTCAAAATTCCTCTGACTGATGAAGCTCTAAGCTATGAAGGTTCTATTAGTCAAGCCAATCAAAATGGAGATGCTAATTTTGTTTTCTCTGTCATAACCAATGAAGATTATTCAGTTTCGGCTTGGATGGCTACTTTAGATTTAGAACAAGATTCTAAAATTACCATCAAAGAAAAAAATAATAAATGGGGAGTTGATGCAGAATTAAATGGAGCTATAAGTATAAACTGGGAAGATGGAAAAGCCAAAAATTCGGAAGGACAAGAAGAAGAGTTAAAGAAAAATAGTGTTTCTAGTTTTTCACTTCCTAATATTCGTTTCGAAAAACTGGCTTTAAAAAGTGGTTCTAACAAACTCATTCAATCTTTTGCAAAATTTGCCTTAGAAAATCCGAATGAACAACAGAGCCGTTTAGCAGATTTTCCTTTGTCTTTCAATCCTGAAAAACCTTTAGAACTCATTTCTGAAAATAAAGGAAATGGAGAAATCTATGGAATAAAATTATCGCCACAACTGACACTTATAAATCTTGCAAACGGAATAAAAGGAGGAACTACTTTTACTGTTTTTTCCAAGTATGATAAAAATACTAAAAAATTGAGTTATGAAGAAACAACATTGAACAGTATTGATATTGATGCAAATATTGGTGTAGCTCATTTTACAGGAGAAGTTGATATTTACAAACAACATGATACATTTGGAAATGGTTTTAGAGGTGCAGTAAGTGTCGATATTAAAAAACTGGTAAAAGTCGATGCAACACTTCAAATTGGAAAAACACTTTCTATCAAAAACAAAAACAATCAAGTTACAAAAGAAGGGTTTAGATATTGGTATTTTGATGCAATGGCGTTGCTAAAAACAGGTGTTCCAATGACAACTTCTTTATCAGCCTATGGTTTTGGTGGTGGTGCATGGTATAATATGGAGAGAGGAGAGTCTCCAAAAGCAGTTTCTTATGAGCAGTTTGAAACTGTTGATTTTGATGAAAATTCAGAAGCAGGTCAGACCGTTTCAGGCACAAAATTTACTCCTCAAAAAGGCAAATTTGGTTTTAAAGCGAATATGGTTTTGGGTCTTTCAGGAGGCAAAGACGCTGCTGCTAGTTTCAATGCTGATTTGGGCTTTGAGGTATTTATGAGCAATCACGCCACAAAAGGACTTGCTTTGGATTCACTTGTCTTAAAAGGTGATGGTTATTTTATGCAACCGATTGATATGAATATGGCTGAAAAAGTTAATGCAGCAGCAAAAGTTTCAGTCAGAATACAAGTTAATGCTGAAATGCCCTCTTTCCATATGGCTGGTAAAATTGATGTAAATGTAGGAGAAGACATTATAACAGGTGGTGGAAACCTTGAGCTTCATTTCCAACAAGATGAATGGTACTTGTTGTTGGGTAGATGGTCGCTAGACCAAGCCATGCAAGATGAACCTTGGCTTGATAAAAGTCGTCTGATTATGGACGTTAATCTATTAGGTATGAAGCTTAATTATAATGGTTATTTTATGATGGGAAAATCTGAAAAAGTCCCTAAATATTTACCCTCTCCTCCTAAAGAAGTACGTGAAGCACTCGGAATTGGTTTAAAAGAAAAAGCACAAAATCCTAATGTAGCAAAGGGGGCTGCTTTTGCTATGGGAATGGGCTTTAAAAGAGAATTTGATGCGAAATTTTTATTTTTAAGTGCTGATTTTAAAATGTTTGCAGGTTTTGATATCGTACTTGCAAATCTAAAAGGAGAAACATGTAATAACAACTCAAAATTTGGAATCAATAATTGGAGAGCAGAAGGGCAAGCCTTTGGTTATCTTGATGGTAGTGTAAACTTCAAAGGCAAAATTTTGGGTAAAGAAATAGACCGTCCATTAATAAGCTTAAAAGCTGCTGCACAAATAGACGTAGAAGCACCAAACCCTAGCTATATGAGTGGAGCTTTTTTAGTAAAAGGAGGACTTTTAGGAAATCGTATCAAAATAAAAATAAATTTTGACTTTGAATTTGGAGAAAAATGTACATATTCAGGAAAAGCAAAGAATCCATTTGATGACTATCCTATCATTTCTCAAATTGCTCCAAAAGAAGGCTCTAAAAAAGCAAGCGTAATGACTGACCCAAGTGTTTCATTTAACTTGGCAATTGATAGAGATGAAACAAAAAAAGAAACAGTAAAATACTATAACACGTATCAACTTATTGTTCCTGCTGAAGGTGAAGAGGAGCAAGATGATATAACTGTCATTTCTGTTCGCTTAGAAAAGGCTGAATTATCTTACCAAGAAGGAGGAAAAAAAGTGCTTGTTGAAGGGAGAGTAAATTTAAGCCAAGACGAAAAAGAAGCCTATTTCGTAGCAAAAGATGCCTTAAAACCAACTACAAAATATACGTTTTATGTAGAGGTTTCAGGTTGGGAACGCAATATTGAAAGTGGTGTTCAGACAAAACTTGTAACAAAAGATAAATCAACTTCTTTCACAACAGATAAAGGATTAGATGAAATTCCTCAAGATCAGATTGTAAGTGCAGAACCATTTGATAGAGAACGTTTTGCCTTTAAAGGTGCAAGGTCAGGAAAGATAAAACTCACAAAATCTATTTGTGATCAACCACTTTTCGATAAAATGCCTATTTATGAAGGCTCTGTTACTTTTGTATCTCGTTTTACAGACCTTGAAACAGGAGAAAGCATTGACACAAAGAATGTAACTTGTAATGCTGATGAAGTGAATTTCCAAATTCCAGAACTAAAAGAATCTACTATTTATGAAATCAGTATTATCAGAATTGAGAGTAAAGCAGTGGCTGATAAAATATCAGCAGGAGCTAATACCAAGGATGTAGAAAAAAATATTGGTGGAAATAGTATGGCATATTATACATCTCTCAAAGCAAGTCGTAATTCTAAAAAACAAGTTGAAGACATACTTTTAACCTATCATTTCAAAACTGGTAAGTTTAAAAATCTGCAATCCAAAATATATTCAATGAGTATCAAACAAGCAGAGTTAGCCACAATTTCGATAGGAAATAATAAGCGTGCCGAAGTAGCAATGATTGCAGTTCAATGTGATGAACCAATTGATATTGTAAGTGCGTATGGATATGTTCAATCGACAAGAAAACTAGGCTTTGGAGATAATCCTTATTTGAATCCACCAACACTAAATGGCATTGGTTTAATGACAGCTCATCAAAACGAAAATCAGTTTCCACAAGAGTATGCAACATCACATTTTGGAGCTGCTAGTATAGAATCTAATTTTGGATTAAATGTTAAGATGAAAATGCACTATTTTCAATTTTCAAAGAATCGTTATTTTGAAGATTATAAATTTGGAAAAAATAAGACTTTCCCAAGCCCTATTACATCTAAGTACCTAGAACAAAAAAATACAATTATGTTCTATCGTCCTAAATACCAAAAAGTATATCAAATTGGTACTAATAGAAAGGCTGGGCTTTATCCAAATACATTATTTAAGCCAAAAGGAATAACTTATACATTGCCTATAAAACTGCTTTCACGAAATGAGATTGAGAAAGCAAAAGCGAAAGCTCCTAAGCAAAATTTGAATCTAGGAGGAATGAATTTACAAATAAATGTACCAAAACCTCCAAAAAATCAGTTTCAACCAGATTTTGGGAAGGCTAGTAATGCAAAATTCTATATTCCAGTTATTGAGTACAGAAATTATATTTTAGCTAAAGATATTGAATTGACCAAAAAGACTATAGATAACTTTAGCTGGTCACTTATGCAAACGTTTAGTGGTTTACGAAACTCCTTCGAAAGACCTTTGTATTTAACAGGTTCGCACAAATATACTATCAATATTGGAGGAAAAAACTTCATCTATAAAATCAAAAATCCTTCAGGTATTTCTATCAAAAATTAAAATCCATTTTAAGAAACTAGAAAATCTGTGTTCTGCACACAACAGAACACAGATAAAATCAAAATTAAATCAAAAAGAATCGTTGATGGCTTCTTATGAGTTTCAACGCTGATTTATAAATAAAAAACAATGAAAAATATAAATAAAGCCGTTGTTGGTGTCTCCACCAACATCACTAAAACAATACTTTTAGCTCTACTCTTTTTGGGTTTGCCTCTATCTTTTGCAGTTGCACAAGATACTGACCCTTTCAAAGATACAGTAAATATTCAAGCAATAGGACGTTTTACAGGCTCAGAAGTGTTGTTGCGCTTTGCTCCTTCTTCGCCTTTGCTTTGGCGCACCATGCACAAAAACAAAATTGGTTATACAATAGAACGAATGTATGTTGGTAATGGCGATTTCAAAACCGAAAAAATTACTCAAAGTCCTATTTTGCCTTACACATTGGAAGAATGGAAAAGCAAAACTAATACAGACAATCAGTATGTTGCAGCAGCAGCAGAATCGATGTATGGAACTGTTTCAGTAAATACAGCAGCCATTTCTTCGCCCTTTGAAGCTGCCGAGCAAACTGAAAATGAACTACAAATGCGTTATGCTTTTGCTATGCTTTCGGCTGATATGGAAAAAGAAGCTGCACAAGGTCTAGGATTGTCTTTTAAAGATGATTTTCAAAAGACAGATGGTTTTGCTATTTATTCTATTTATCCTTCTCAAAAAATAGACGGAATGGAAGTAGATACAGCGATTGTAAGAATTGATTTTACAGAAAAATATGAGCCGTATCCTGTTATTGGAGTTACGACAGAGGAGAGCGAACATGCTGTTACAATAATTTGGGATAAAGATGGAAATGATACTTTTTCAGCTTTTAAAATAGAAAAATCAACAGACGGAAAGATTTTTTTTGTATTAAATGAAAACCCAACTATTACAGACCAAGATATTCCTTACAATTTTTATATCGATTCGGTTTCTCAAAATTATCAAAAAGCAAGTTATAGAGTAATTGGAATTACACCGTTTGGAGATGAAGGTTTGCCTTCTGAAGCCGTAGAAGGACAAGGAATTGACTTGTCTCCTGCTGCTGGTTTTGGTGGGATTTTTACACAAACTTTGCCTGATGGTTCTGTCAAAATAATTTGGGAAACAATAGGCGAACAACCCGATTTAGAAGGGTATTATGTAGCAAAAGCATTGGATATCGAACACGAATTTATTTATATCAATGAAAATCCAATTCGCTCAACAGGTGGAAATAATGAATTTATAGACAAAAATCCAGAAAGCGTTTTTAATTCTTATTATACTGTTTATGCACACGATAAAAACGGAAATATCTCAAAATCAATGACTGCAATGCACACGCTTGTAGATAGCATTCCACCAAAACAACCCACAAACTTAAAAGGAACAATCGATAGTTTGGGAATTGTAAGACTGAATTGGGAAGAAGGAACAGAAGCCGATTTGATAGGCTACCGAGTGTATTATGCCAATGCAGAAGACCGAGAATTCGTACAACTGACAGTTTCTCCTATTGCAGATGATGTTTTTTTAGATACCATTTCTTTAAATACACTTTCGAATAAAATTTATTACAAAATTGCTGCAATAGATATGCGTTATAACGCTTCTGATTATTCTGAAATTTTGGAGCTTTCAAAGCCTGATACTATTCCACCGACTTCGCCTTTTATTGCTTTCTATGAAGTAAATGATAAAGGAATTAAGGTAGATTTTAAAAGAAGTAGCAGTTTATATGTAGTTTCTCATTCTGTTTTAAGAAGAGAAAGTAATGGAGAAAATGAAAATGACGAATGGCAAGTTTTAAGCACTTTTGAAGATACAACCAGTCAGTTTTTGGACAAGAAAACCGAGAAATCAAAGTGGTATCAATACGCCATTCAAGCCAAAGACGAATCTGAAAATTTATCAGCCATTACGACCATTACACCAATTCAATTTTATGATAATGGAAAACAGAAATTTGTACCAACACTAAAAGCAGAGTTTTCGAAGAAGGAAAAACAACTTCGTTTATTTTGGGAAGGAAAAGAATGGAAAGAAAAGCAAACGCAAGATTTTCAAGTGATGATTTTACGCAAAGAAAAAGAAGCTGAATTTGTAGCAATTACAACAATTCAAGAAAATGAGTACATAGATTATTCGCTTTATAACAATCAAAAAGGTTTTGTCTATGTCATAAAATTAATTTATGAAGACGGTTCAGAATCTGAATTGAGTAACCAAGTGAAAATTGATTTGAGATAATTTTTCAACCGTAAACAAGGCATAAAGCCGTCGTTTAGGTCAATAAAACATTTAAAAAAACTTAGTTTACGGCTGTATTTGAGCCTAAACGACGGTTCTCATAAAAACCCCTGTTTATGAAATTATTAAAAAACTTGCTTTTCTTGGCTCTTTTCTGTTGCCTTTGTTTTTCTGTAACAGGTCAAAATACAGATTCTACTCAAATAAACTCAGATTCTAAAAAGAAATCAAATCTTGTAAATTGGTATGGTTCGGTTTCTTCGTCTTTTAATGTCTATGGAGTAAGTGGAATTCCTCAGCGTTCGAATCCATTTTTTTGGAATGTAACAGGAAATTTTGGTTTGCGTTTGAAAGGTGGCATCGACTTGCCATTTTCTTATACACTAGGCAAACAACAGCTAGATTTTCAGCGTCCTTTTTTTCAATTTGGAATGAGTCCGAAATGGAAATTCTTGACTCTTCATTTGGGCTATCGAAATCTTACCTATTCAAATTATACGCTAAATGGTCATACTTTTTTGGGTGCAGCCGTTGAGATTAATACTGGAAAGTTTCGTTTTGGTGCAATGAATGGTATTTTTAATAGTGATTTGCCCCAACAAGATGTTAAAGATTTGGCTTTACCTCGTTATAAAAGACAAGGTTATGCCATGAAAGCTGGCTATGGAAGTACGCAAAATTTTGTCAATTTGGTGTTTTTTAAGGCAAAAGACGATTCTACTTCTATTTTTCGTCCGACCGATAGCACAGGCGTTACACCTGCCGAAAATGTAGCGTTAGGCTTGGTAGGAAAACTAACTGTTTTTAAGAAACTAACTTTAGATACAGATGTAGGAGTAAGTTTTTTTACTAGAGATTTGGCTTCAACATCTTTTAGAAATTTTGAATATAAGATTGTCAATCCAAAAGCCTCTTCTCGTGTTTCGTATGCAGGAAAAATAGGTCTTTCTTGGCGAGCAAAATCATATTCTTTGAAATTAGATTACGAACGAGTAATGCCTGAATACCAAACTTTGGGAGCGTATTTTTTTGCTAATGACATGGAAAGATTTAGTCTTACACCTTTTATTTCTTTAGCTAAAAACAAAATTTTGGTCAATGGAACAATTGGAATAATGCGAAATAACTTATTGAATACAAGAAGTGAAACCACATGGCGCACTATCGGAAATTTGAATATTAATCTCTTGCCAAAACCTCATTACGGCATTAATTTCAATTATACCAACAACACTAATAATCAAGAAGAGGGAAATGTTCCACTTTCAGATTCTTTGAGAATTCGTAATACAGTTCAGGCAATTAGTGTTTCGCCTTTTTATAATATTGTAAAAGATACTTCACAGATTCATACTATTTCGCTTTCTGCTGTCTATCAACAAGTCAATGATTATAATATTTTTACGCAAGGTTTTGCAGATATGAAAGCCTTAGTTTTTTCTTTGAATCATTCTACACAGTTTATGCAGTCTGGTTTTTCGTTTAGTTCTGGACTAAATTTTAATAGAGTAGAAGTCGCTAATTTGGAAAACCTCTTGTATGGTTTTACACTTGGTACAGGAAAATCTATCTTCAAAAAAACACTTCAACTCAATCTTGATGCTTCCTATAATCAAAGTATTGTAGATAAAATTGCTGATGGAAATGTCATTCAATCCAACTTTACAGCAAGTACAACCATTAAAAAACGTCATACTTTTTCTCTTAACTCTTCTTTAATTGCTAATTCTTCAAAGTCTTTTCAAGATTTTCAAGAATTTAGAGGTGGAGTTTCTTATGTTTTAAGATTTAGATAAAATCAAAATTAATGTAAACTCAGTATCAGAAATAGTCATATATCGTCGGCAAGATACCCACAACAACTTTCAAGAATTTAGAGGTAGATTAAATTTAAAACTTTGTTATAAAATTAGTAAAGTAGGAACAACGTTTGAACAATACTTTTTGATTCTGCGTTTGAAATTAAATCAAGATACATTTTACTCTCTTTTTTTATTTCAAGATTACTACTACAACCAAATTTTATCTACACTTTTTAAAAATTATTTATGACAATTACGTTTATTTTTTCAAGAAAATTACTCTTTTTTTTAGTTGCTAGTTGTTGTTTTATTAATTTTTCAGCTACTGCTCAAAAGAAAAACAATGATTATATAGGTAATTTAATCGAAGTATTTGGTGAAGATTGTTTTAAAGACAGTTTTCATGGTTTTGTTTTATATGACTTAGATAGTTCGAAGTACATTTTTGAATATAATGCTGATAAGTATTTTACACCAGCATCCAACGTAAAAATAGCTTCTCTTTTTGCAGCAACCAAAATTTTGAGCGAGCGTTTGCCTTCGTTAAGTTATTTTGAAAAAGGAGATTCTCTTATATTTTGGGGAACAGGTGATCCTACTTTTTTGCATCCCATTTTTGGAAATTCTGCTGTAATTGATTTTCTATTATTAAAATCTAAAACAAAAAAACTCTACTTTTCTACTACTAACTATAAAGATGAACCTTTTGGCGATGGTTGGGCATGGGAAGATTATCGAACGACGTATGGCGTAGAAAAATCGGTTTTGCCTATGTATGGAAATGCTGTCTATTTTGAGGCTGACCCTTCATGTGAAATTGAAGTCTACCCATCTATTTTTAAGAATTTGATAAAAGAAAATAGTGATATAAACACTAACAATTTTAGGGTAGAAAGAGATTTGGGTATCAATTCTTTTGAATATAATATTGGAGATTTGTATTATAAGAATGGAAAATCTATCCCTTTTCATGCTACACCAGAACTTATGACACTGCTTCTAAAAGATAAATTAGGTTTAGAGATTACCCATTTGGATTATCCAATGCCTGAAAATACATCTACGTTTTATACAGCAAAAAGTGATGAAATGTATAAACGAATGATGCAACAAAGCGACAATTTTTTGGCAGAACAGACTCTTCTTATGTGTTCGGCAGAGCTTTTTGGAACACTTTCTACACAAAAAGTGATTGAATATTTGGATGAAAATTATTTCAATAAATTTTATAATCGTCCTCGTTGGGTTGATGGTTCTGGTCTTTCTCGTTATAACCTTTTTACACCTCGTAATTTTGTAGAAATGCTCAAATCTATTCGTAAGGATATGGGAGAAGAAAAATTATTTGAAACACTTGCCATCGGAGGAGAAGCAGGAACATTAAGACGTAGATACGAATTTTCAAGAAATGCAAAACCATTTTTATATGGAAAAACAGGTACAATAAGTAATAATCATTGTTTGAGTGGCTTCTTGATTACTAAAAGTGGTCGCAAGTTCTGTTTTTCATTTCAAAATAATCATCATAGAGAATCTTCAAGAACGATAGGAAATAAAATGGAAGAAATTTTGACAACTATCCATAAGTTGTATTAAAACTAAAGTGTTTTTTGCTAAAGTAACTTTAAAACATCAAGAAAGGATTTTCCATAAATTAGAATTTCTAAATTCTAATTTATGGAAATATAGCTTATCAGTTTATCTATCTAACAAAACTGATGAGCCAAACCAAAATCAAACTGACAAGTAAACCTGCAAATACTTTCAATAAATCAGAACCTATCATTCTCAAAATTGCTAGTGTATCCGAATAACGTGGATAAAGAGGGTGATTCAAAATATCTTGATTATTATCAGCAAAAACACCTTTATCTAATACATTTTCAGAACTTTCTTTGAAGCCTTTCTTTCTAGCTTTTTTCTTTTCTTGTTTTAGGCGAGCTTCAAAAGCAGCTTGCATATTTATACGAAGATTGAGCATTAGCTCACGTCCAGCTAAAAGACCAACAAAAACCCACGTTGTACTCATTGGAATATCGCTCATTTCTTTGAAAACAAACAAAACAATTCCGTAAATAAGGTCAATAATAGTAGCCGAACGAATATCGGTAGTATTAGTTTTGGTTGTCACAATTTTCTGAATTTTGCCACCACGACTATAAAAAATATAACCCAATAGAGCCAATAACATAAGCATTGACAAGACAAAAGCAGTAGTAGAAAGGTCATTTCCACGAGGGAGATAAACATAAATATTGGCTAAATCTTGAATCAACCATTGCGACCACAAAAACCCAGTCGAAATCCATTGTAAAACAGTCCAGATTCTCTTTTCATTCTTTTTTATTTCCTTTCTAATAAAATTCTCTTCAAAAAAACGACTTATCAAGAAGTAAACAAAAATAGCTGCTCCAAAAGCAACCAAATAACCCAAAGCAGATTTGGTAACCATGCTTCCAATATTTTTAGTCGCAAAAACACTCAGCACTAAAAAAGTCGTGCTGACAGGAATGCCAAAACGAGTAATAATTAGTAAAACTAAAGGAGGCAAGACATGCCACCATTGTAATACTTCAGGAAAAGGAATTTTATTAAGTCTTCCATAGGCTACTCCCTGTCCAGAATACCAGCCGTAAAAAAGCACACTTATCAAAATAAATCCTGTATAAGCCCACAGCAGATACCAAGGCGTTTTTCCATTGGAGCTTATAAATGTTCCTAATGTTTGAATTACATCATTACCCACCACCGAATAGGCTGCAAAACTAAAACCCAAAATCATAAATATGATATGAAAATCCATTTTTGTACTTAGTTATTTTTATAGACTAGTATAGTATATTAATTTATCAAAATTTGTTCTCTTAAGCTCACTTTTTTTTTTCTTGAATCAAGGAAGAGTCTTGTTTTGTCTCTGTTGTGCTTACTTTCTGCAAATCTAAGTCATTCTGTTGGAAAGAACTATAAATCATGCCAAAAGGAAGAACAAAAAACACAACTAACAAATAAGCCAAAGCACTACTTCGATTATTCATAGCAGCCATTCCTAGACGTTGTGAAAGAAAAATTGGAATTCTACGCATAAAAGGAATCACTAAAAAAATAATAGCACCAATAAGATTAAATAAAATATGAACTAACGCAATCGTAACAGCTGCTTCTGACTTAAAAAGTGCTGCTAAAAGTGTTGTGAGTGTTGTTCCAATGTTTGCTCCTACAATAAAAGGAAATGCTTTTTGAATATTTACTTTACGAGTAGCTACCAAAGGAACAACCAATGAAGTTGTTACAGAACTAGACTGAATAGCTGCTGTAGTAATAAATCCCCATACAAAAGATTTCCAAGTGCTTCCAAAAAAAAGTTCGTGCATTTGTTGTCTTTGTTTTCCTATCATTTGTTCTTTTAAAAGATTAATAAATAATCGAATAGCCAAAAACAAACACAGAATAGCAAAAATCAAAATTAAGATTGGATAATCGTGTAATTGACTAACCACAAAATTTGAAGGAATAGAAATGATAGGAGGAATAAAATTTCCAGAATTAGCTGAAAAAGGAAGTAGTTCAGTTACATACTTAGCCAAATCAGATAAAAAATGAGTATAATATTCTAATGGAAAAAGAATCAGAGCAGTCAAGACATTAAAAAAATCGTGTAAACTAGCTGCTGCAAACGCTTTTCTGAGCTCTTTCTTTTTCGAAATATGTCCCAAAGCAACAATAGCACTCGTAATAGTTGTTCCTACATTTGCTCCCATAATAATAGGAGTAGCTGTTTCGATAGTCAGTGCGCCTGCTGCTACGGCTGCCACTACCATGGCTGTAACAGTAGAACTACTTTGCAGAATGGCAGTGATTAGGAGTCCTATAAAAATTCCAACAAAAGGATGCGCTGAAACTGAAAAAATAGCATTTGCTACCTCTTTTCCAAACAAACGAAAAGCACTCATCAACATATCAATCGAAACCAAAAACAAACAAACAATCAATACTGCATATAAAATGCGAAGTAGTATCTTTGAGAGATTTGTTTTATTTTCGTTTCTTACAGGAAGAGGATTTTGCAGAGGTAGGTTCAAGATGAATTGAATATTGTTCGTTTTATTGAATTTACTTTTTGATTACCCTAATTAAATGTATAAATAGGTATTCTCTAATTGACTGCAAAGTTAGTGTTTCATTTAGCCACTCTTGATATTTAGTAAGTGAACGATTTGTTAAGTTTAGTTTATCTTTGTGTTATTTTATTATTTTTCAATAGCAATTAGCATATAAAATGAAAATATATTTAATTCCAATTTGGTTAGAAGAAGGAAATAAAGAAAGTCTTTCACAAGAAATACCAATGATTATTGGGCAAACAAAATATTTTTTAGTAGAAAATTTACGAACAGCAAGACGTTTTATTTCTGCGCTCAAATTAGGAGTTGTAATAGATGATTTAATCTTTTTTCAGTTAGATAAAAAAACAACAAAAACTGAATTAGAAAATTACTTCAAACAAATCCCTAAAAATGATAAAAATAACGAACCTACAAAAGTAGGAATTATGTCAGAAGCAGGTTGCCCTGGAATTGCAGACCCAGGTGCATTGGCTGTTGAATATGCACATAAAAACAATATTGAAGTTGTTCCTCTTGTGGGCGCATCATCAATTTTGCTTGCACTAATGGCTTCAGGCTTTAATGGACAAAATTTTGCTTTCCATGGTTATCTTTCTATTGATGCAACCAAACGCAAAAATGAAATTAAGAGTTTAGAGTCTGAAAGTCAGAAACTAAAGCGTTCACAGATTTTTATGGAAACGCCTTATCGAAATAATTCTTTACTGACAGATATTTTGAAGGTCTTGAATCCGAAAACAAAAATTTGTGTTGCTTCAAATATTACTTCTGAAAATCAATTTATCAAAACAAAAACGGTTGCAGAATGGAAAAAAGAAATACCCAATTTACACAAAATACCGACAATTTTTGTTTTGTATGCTGTCTGAATGATTTGAACCACAGACTTAAGAGAGAAACAGAAGAATCCAAACCTATTTTTTTTCTGTGCAGAAGTACGTTTTTGATTATTTTTTCTTTGTTATTCTCTCTAGTTTCAAACTCTGCTCAAGCCCAATTAATTTCAGCAGGTTTTCTTACACAGGGAAATTATTCAAGAATACGCAATATTGAAAATTTTCGTCGGTTGGCATACGGTGCAGGAGGGTTTTTAGAAATACAATTGAAAGATAATTGGCGTATTCGTCCTCAACTTTTATACAGCCAAATAGGAGGAGATGTAGGGGAAGTACGAGCAAATACAACTTCTTTAAGGCTTCATTATATAGAAAATCAATATTCATTTTCTTATATTTTCGAAGGAAATTACTGGAGTTATCAAGTTTCAGCAGCACTTTCAGGAGCATATCTTTGGAAAGCTCAGTATGACAAAAATCCTAGTTATGATTTGCGTTGGGCAACGCATGACTTTGATGTAGGCTGGCTAGTTGGTTTTGGTTTTAGATATGAAACTGGGAGTTGGCGTTGGTTTTCTACAGAATTCCGACATTACTGGGGAAGAAATAGTGTCTTTTTAGATAGATTTGGATTTCCTGTCAGAAATTCTGTTTTTTCTCTTCGTTTGGCGTATAGTTTTCCTGTAAAGATGAAATAATACTACTAAGATAAAACAGGGTTAAAACCCTGTTCACTTTATAATTCTGCCATTTTCGGTGTTGCCAACAACGATAGTAAAACTCAAATAAACTTATGTTACACTGTAATAAGATTATTCATAAACGCAAAAACCTTCATCGTTCTACAAAAATAGAATAATAAAGGTTTTTAATTTTACCGAAATAAAATTGGATTTTGGAAAAGAATATCTTTTAATTTATTTTCTAGCTTATTTTTCTAAATAAGAAGAAAGTTTTTCAACCAAATCATCAAAATTTACAGGTTTTTGCATATAATCGTTAATTCCTACTGCACTAAAATCTTTTGCAGTATAATTACGAGCATTTCCAGTAATTGCAATAATTGGAATTTTAGCTTTTTTAGGGTCACTCATAGCACGAATTTTTTTAGCACATTCCATTCCGTCCATTTTTGGCATATTAATGTCCATTAATATTGCATCAAAATCTCCCATTGCCATTGCTTCCAAAACTTGTAAACCGTCTTTTGCTGTTTCAATTTCATAGTTTTGAAATTGCAATACTTTGCGAGTAATGTTTTGAATTACAGAACTGTCTTCTGCAATAAGTATTTTTTTAGAACCCATAATAAATATATTCGAATGATAAAAATGGTAAATGAAAATTAGAAAATAATAATAATTAATTATAGGCATTCAAATACCATACTAACTGGCTACTAATTATTTTCTCATTTTTTATATAATTGTATTTTTTTATGTTTTTTTTTAACTCAAAATCAATAATTGATTTGTTTGTTCTCAAATCTACACTACTTTTAGCAAAATGCAAAATTTTTTATTCTATTATTCTCATTAAATGAGCATAATAAAGTGTTTTTTAAAAAAAATTGCTTATTTATGAATTACAATACCTAATTCATTCGAAATTTGTATTTCTTGTGTTTTAAGTTCTTGATAAATAAGTAATAATTTTTCTATTTCTTCCTGACTTTGATTATTTGCTTTTTTTATTTTACGTAAGTTTTCATTCAAAATTCCTTTTAAAAAAACTCTTTTCAGATGCAAAATAGTTTGAGGAATAATAGTAGCTAGTTGTTTTTCTTCGTTTGGAATGACAAGTTGCATGCGTTTTTCCCAATTTGGACTAATCTGAGATGAATCAGTCAAAAATCCTGTAACAATTTGGATTAATTTTTCATCATTCTGAATAAAATCAGTTAATAATTCTTGGTACGAAATTTTGATGTCATTGATTCGTGCATTTTCATAAATAATACGAAGCTGTGCATAAGAAGGATTTAGTGATGGAATTTCACTTATCTCTTCCAAAATATAGTCACAAATATACTCTCCTCCTGCAATAGTTTGATGTCCATAACGAATCATCAGGCGTGTGATTTCGTCTTCATACTGACGAAAAAAAGCTGTATTTTGCTGTTCGTTTTTTTGCTGAGGATTTAATGCAGCTTCTAATTCGGATAAATCAATGGCTTGTCCTCCAAACTCTTCATAATAATTTGGTTGATTTTGTCCTCCTTGTCCATATTCAGAGGGTGGAAAATAGCCAAACTCATCAGAAGAATTATTTTGGGTATTGGTCTGACTAGTTCTATTCTGTTGTCTTTCTCTGTGTTGTCTGTTTTTATCTCTTTCTTGTTCCTTTAGTTTTTGTTCTGCTCTTTTATGAATGAATTTATTGGTTTCCAAGATTACATCTTGCTCACTTATTTCCATCCAATGTGCCAATTCTTTTGTCAATAACGAACGCTTGAAAACATCAGGAACTACAGCAATCGTTTGGCAAAGCTCTTTTAATGCACTCGCCCTCGCCATTGGGTCATCTTTATCAGGTACTAAAACTTGATATTTAAAACGCAAAAAATTCTGCGCTTTGGATTCCAAATAATTTTTAGTTTTTTCTCCTCCTTGTTCTGTAACAAATGTATCAGGGTCGTGTCCTTCTGGCAAAACGACAGCTTGAACATCTAATCCTTGTTCTAAAATAATATCAATTCCACGAATAGCAGCCTTTAAACCAGCTTTATCTCCATCAAAAAGCAGCGTTACACGGTCTGTAAAACGTTTTAGAAGGTTTATCTGTCCATCTGTAAGTGATGTTCCCGAACTTGCCACTACATTCTCAATTCCTGCTTGATGCAATCCAATTACATCAGTATAACCTTCTACCAAATAACAATTTTCTTCTCTACGAATAGAATTTTTTGCTTGAAAAATTCCATAAAGAACATGGCTTTTTTGATAAATTTCTGTTTCTGGACTATTGAGATACTTGGGTTGTTGGTCTTTTTTTAAGGCTCTTGCTCCAAAACCGATTGTTCTACCTGAAACATTATGAATTGGAAACATTACACGCCCACGAAAACGGTCATAATGTCTATCCTCTTTCTTTATTACTAGTCCTGTATCTTCTAAAAACTGGTTACTATATCCTTTTTCAGTAGCAGCTTTTAGGATAGAATCCCATTCATCAAAAGCATATCCTAACTCAAATTTTTCTTGTGTTTTTTGGATAAATCCACGTTCTTTGAAATAACTTCCTCCAACAGATTTGCCTTCGTCAGTATTTTTAAGATTTTCAGTATAGAATTTTTGTGCAAAAGCAAGAACAATTAAAAGGCTTTCTCGGTGTTGTTGTTCTTGTTTGGCTTCATCACTACGTTCGCTTTCTTCAGGAATTTCGATACTATATTTTCCTGCAAGAAACTTTAAAGCCTCAGGATAACTCAGGTTTTCATGTTCCATCACAAACGTAATACTATCGCCACCTTTGCCACAACCAAAACACTTAAAAATACCTTTACTTGGCGTAACTACAAAAGAAGGTGTTTTCTCTTGATGAAAAGGACAACATGCCTTAAAACTAGAACCTTGTTTTTTGAGCGTAACAAAATCGCCCACTACTTCTTCAATGTGGGCATTTTCTCTTATTTGGTCAATGATATGGGAGGGAATAGACATACTACAAAATTACGAAAAAAATAAATTTATTTTAGTTATAAAAAGTGTGATAGTTATTTTGTCGTTGGTGGGGACACCAACAACGGCAAAAGACATCAGTAGAAAGCTCTAAAACTATCATTTAAACAAAAAAAGTTTGATAAACCAACTTTATAAAATTGCTTTATCAAACTGTTTTAGTTTCTATAAAAGAAAAAAATTATTTACTAATCACTTCAACAGATTGATAAATTTTATCAATAAGTTCTTTTTTATCCCAAGGTTTGGATAAGAAAAAGTGCATATTTCCTTCTTTAAAAGCATTTTGAATAGCTTCATCCTCAGCTTGACCAGAAAGCATGATTTTAGCTACATTTGGAAACTGTTTGTTTATTTCAACCAACAGTTCATCTCCTTTCATTTCAGGCATTAGCCAGTCGGTAATTACAACTAATGTATTGATATTTCTTTCTGTAAGAAAATCTAAAATTTCTAATGCTTCATCTCCACTCTCTGCTGTTTCAATGATAAAATCATCATTAAACTCTTGCATTAATTGAATTTTGAGACTTCCTAAAATAATATGGTCATCATCTACACATAAAATTGCTTTTGTTTTTTTTGCTTTCGCCATAAGATAAAAATTTTGAATACGTTTATAATGATAATAGTGGTTTTCAAAGTTAGTTAAATTATCTTTATTTCTTACCAAAAGTAAATTACATCGTAGTAAAATGATATAACTGACACTTTCTTTGTAAAATTCAGAAAATACAACTCCTTGACTATTTGTCAATTGATTAATATTTTATCGACTTAGTTTGTTTTGAAATAAACAGTTCTTCAATAAAAATAGAAACTGTTAGTTTTACCTATAGAGGTAATTCTACAAAAAAAGTAGTTCCCTTACCTATTTGAGTTTCGAACCAAATCTTACCACTGTGTTTTTCTACAATTTTTTTGGTAATATCTAGTCCCAATCCACTTCCTTCACCTTCTCGTTTGGTTGTAAAGAAAGCATCAAATATTTTATCTTGTATATCTATTGGTATACCAGCTCCTGTATCTGTTACGGAGACAACTACATTTTTGTTATATGAATCTGTGACTAACTTTGTAGTAATATTTAGTTCTCCTTTACTTTCCATTACCTGAATGGCATTATAAATAAGATTTGTCCAAACTTGTACTAGCTCGTCTGGGTATCCCATAAATTCAGGAATTTCTTCTAAATGCAGTTGTAAGTCTATTCCACGCTTGAATTGATTTTCATAAAGAACTATTGTATCTTCAATACCACGATTAATATTTATTATTGCTTTCTCTCCTGTTTTGTCTTGACGAGAAAAATTTTTAAGAGCAAAAATAATTTTAGAAGCCTTATCAGTAGCTAGTTTTATTGTCTTGTTATTCTTAGCAATTCTTGATAATTGGTGTGCTACTTTAAAAGTATAACAAGGATCTTCTGTTTCTAATAAAGGCTTATAAAGTTCTGGATTATTATATACTTCTAATTCTACTATAAAATTAGCTATTGTATCTGCCTCATCAATCTGTAATTTTTCAAATTCTTCTATCAATCTATATTTTATTGCTCGTTTTTCTCTAGAAGAAAAATTATTTTTGGCATTTGCCGAATACTTGATTAAATTATTAAAAATAAGCGATTTCTCAGGAGATAATGCTTGTAGAAACCCAGTAAGACGAGGTAATAGTCCATCCATTGTAACAACTGAATTATCAGCCGAAGAACGAATTGCTCCTAGAGGTGTATTAATTTCATGGGCTACATTGGCAGCAAGTTGTCCTAAGGTTGCCATTTTTTCAGTTTCGATAAGTTGTCTTTGTGCAGCTTGCACCTTTTTCATTTCTTCTTGTAAGTCTCTAAACTTTAGGCGTAATTCTAATTGTGTAACAACTTGGCGTCCTAATGTTGTTAAGGCAAATTTTTGAGCTTCTGTTAGTTTTTTAGGCTTATTATCAATAACACAGAGCGTTCCTAGATTTAGTCCTTCTGGATTTTTGAGTGGCATTCCTGCATAAAAGCGAATATTTAATCCATCCTTATCGGCTACAAGTGGATTGTCATGAAAGCGTTCGTCTTCAAGTGCATTTTCTACTTCAAAAATATCATCTTGTAAAATAGCATGAGCACAAAAAGCCATATCTCTATGTGTTTCTGGAGCATCTAACCCTACTTTTGCTTTAAACCATTGACGTTCTGAATCTATCAAGGAAACTAAAGAAATTTCTGATTCACAGATTTGTGAGGCTAATTTTACCAAATCGTCAAACTCTTTTTCAGATTCAGTATCCATTACTTCGTAGCGTAAAAGAGCTTCTAAACGTTCATTCTCATTAGTAGGTAAAGGTGCTGAAATCATAAGTTGCAAAAGTAAGGGTAAAGAGGAAGTTTAAGAGAGGGGGAATTATGATTTGTGAAGTAGTAAACTTCTAAATGAATTTACAAACAATATGACTTATTTGAGGTCTAAATTGTAATTACAAAAAATAAGCCGAATTAAGTTGGATTTCCTATTAAAAAACAGCTCTAAAATACGAATTAAAAAGTATTGTTCTTAAAAACAAGAATTAGTAGAAATAGTTATTCTTTGAAAGAAAAAATATCTAAATAAAAAAAAGCACACCTTCGCAAATATTACACAACCCTTTGTTTTTATTTTAAAAAAACAACCAAAAACATAACAAAATAGCATTTTAATCTAAATATTCATTACTTTTGTTGAGTTTACTAAATAATTATCTGATTATTAAGACAAGTTTATATTGTAGGTTTTAGATTAGCTTCTCCTTTTAAATTATTTATTTAGATATTTACTCAACAATCAGAAAATGAAAACAGAAATAGCAAGAAATGAAAACTACGAAATTTATGTAGATACTGACAAAAATAGAGCATACATTAAAGTAATTGGCAGATGGATGAATAGAGATAAAGTAAAAGATTTCTTTCCTGATTGGAAGAAGGCTGCTAGTTTTATGAAACCTCATTTTACTATTTTTGCAGATATTCGTTTGATGGGAAGTATGTCTAAGGAAGTAGAAAATCTACATCAAGAGATACAGGTTTATCTTGTTGAACAAGGGCTTTTAGTAACAGCCCAACTTGCTTCTGCTGATGATCTTGCTGATTATCAAATCCACCGTTCGACACAGAGAGCTAAACATCCAATTATAAAATTTGCTACTAGAGACGAAGCTGAATTTTATCTTGATGAAGTTGCATCAGAGAGAAAATAGAAATACACAATAGAAAGTAGAAAATTATTGCTTAAAATTCATAATAATTCTTTTCTACTTTCTATTTAAAAAAACTACCTTTATTTTTTTGACTATATTTTTTTAAGATTCATCAGAAAATGTTTCTACCTCATCTGTATTTTCTTCATTTTCTTCTTCTATTTCTTGTTCGTCAATCGGATCATCTTCTAATTCGCTATCTTCATTAAGTTGATTAGCCAAAATTACTCCTGCACCCACAGCAGTAGCTATTGCAGCAGCATCGCCAATATCAATTGTATCTTCGTCATATTCTGTATCATCATAATCGTCTTCATAGTCGTCTTCATAATCATCATCAAAAAAATCTTCATCATCAAATTCATCTCCACCAACAGAATTTGAACGCTTGTACATTTTTCTTACTCTTTCGATATCTCCTTTTATTTTTAAAGAATCAGCAACACCCAGTTGAAGGTCAATTTCTATTTGTTCGATAAAATCCATCTCCTCTTCAGTAACAATATTATCTTCCATTACTCTATCTATGAGATTTTGTAAAACTTGAATTTTGATGCTGTTAAGCTCTGAGTCAGACATCCCTAGTTTAGATTGTAAGGCTCTAACATCAGACATTTCATCATTTGTAATGACACCATCCTCACAGGCTTCTAAAATAGCCACAAAAAGTTGTTGTCTTGCTTGGATAGCTCTACTTGAATCTGGACTTGGAGCAGCCGAACCACTAAAAAGCTGTTGAAATTTATTAATAAGGTTTTTGAGCAAACTCATAATCGCAGTATTTTTTATATAAAAATTGAACGTAAAAACTCAATAAAAACTTTTTTAGAGATTTTATCGAATGCTTTCACAAAGTAGCATTTTTTTTTAAAATTTCTAGTATTGTATGGCTTTTTATTGAAATTGTAGGCAACAGTTTTTACAAATAACTTTTTTCTTCTAATTTATCCAAAATAAATCCTATACTTTCATTTATCGTAAATTTACTACTATCGATGATTATATCTACTTGATTTGGTAATGGTTTCTCAAAAGGACTACTAATTCCTGTAAATTCCTTTATTTCTCCTGTGCGTGCTTTTTTGTAAAGTCCTTTTACATCTCTTTGTTCACAAGTTTCCAAAGGACAATCAATAAAAACTTTGAACAAATTAGTGGTACTCTGAGAGTCTTGAAAAACTTTACTTTTTTGAAAAATATCAGTAAGCAATTTTTGATTTTGATGAGTAGGAGTAATAAAAGAAGCCAATACAACAAAACCACTCTCATAGAAAAGTTTGGCTACCTCTGCCGAACGACGAATATTTTCATTTCTATCTACTAAAGAAAAACCTAAGTTACTGTTGAGTCCATTTCTGAGCAAATCACCATCTAGTTTTTTAAGTAAAATAGAGGGGTATTTAAAACGTAGTTCTTCGAAAAGAGCATCTGAAAGTGTTGTTTTGCCAGAACCTGAAAGACCAATAAACCAAATCACACAAGGATTCATACAAATTAAAAAGTAAGATTTTAGAAATCAAAATTAACAGAAATACATACAAATTATGACATTGTTGGTATCACTTAGATTAAAAGACCTAAGAATATCATCAATGTGTTTTTTTCTAAAGAGTAAAAATTTAATTAAAACCCATCTTTTAAAACTTTTTGTTTTAACATTCTCTTCAAAACGCAAATTTAACAATTCTACCAAATCAAATTTAATTAAATAAGTTGTAAGTTGTATATTTGTAATCCATTAGATACAAAACAAACGCATTTTACACAGTATTTAAAATAAAATTAAGCCATAAAAATTACTATTATTTGGTTTATTTTCTTTATCGTCTTACTCTAAAACAGAATAGCATTGAAAGTCATAGAACATTTAAACGCAAATAAAGGTAAAACCCTTTTTTCATTCGAACTTATTCCACCTCTAAAAGGAGAAAGCATTCAATCTATTTTTGATGCTATGAACCCTTTAATGGAATTTAATCCTCCATTCGTTGATGTTACTTATCATAGAGAAGAATATGTATATAAAACACGTGGTGAGGGACTTTTGGAGAAAAAAGTAACTCGTAAACGTCCTGGGACAGTTGGTATTTGTGCAGCTATTATGAATCGTTATCAAGTAGATGCTGTTCCTCATATTATTTGTGGAGGCTTTTCAAAAGAAGAAACTGAAAATGCTCTTATAGACTTGTCTTTTTTAGGAATTGAAAATGTACTTGCTCTTCGTGGAGACGCTGTCAAATCAGAAGGTTCTTTCATTCCAGAAAAAGATGGACATAATTATGCTGTTGATTTAATTGGGCAGATTGTAAATATGAATGAAGGAAATTATATCGATGATGATTTGCATCACCCAATTCCAACAAATTTTTGTATTGGTGTAGCTGGTTATCCTGAAAAACACTTTGAATCGCCAAACTTAAATAGTGACATGGCATATTTGAAAGCTAAGGTAGATGCAGGAGCAGAATATATTGTTACTCAAATGTTTTTTGATAATGCAAAATACTTTTCATTTGTAGAAAAATGTAAAGAGGCAGGTATTAATGTTCCAATTATTCCAGGTTTGAAGCCTTTTACAACACAAAAACAACTTAGTGTTTTGCCTCGTATTTTTCATATTGATATTCCAGATGATTTAGTAGCTGCTATTTCTGCTTGTAAAGATAACAAAGCTGTTGTAGAAGTAGGGATAGAATGGGCTGTTCAGCAATCAAAAGAACTTATGGAAAAAGGTGTACCATGTCTGCATTATTATACAATGGGGCGTTCGGGAGCAACTGAAAAAATTGCAGCACAATTATTTTAAATTGATTTAGATAAAAGAAATACGAAAAAGACCATTTCAAAAACAAATTTGAAATGGTCTTTTGATTAATAAAAAATTCCTTTAAAAGAATTTCTATAAAATTTACATTTCCTTAATTGCATTCTTAACCAATTTCAAAACTTCTTTTTCCCCTTTTTTTGCTGTTTTGTGGTAGGTTTTTGCTTTTTCTAAAGTTTCTTCAATAAAGGTTGCATCATCAAAGGAAGCAGTATTAATCTTTACATTCAAGTAAGCTCCACGCAATGCAGCACGTACACAAATTGCACCTACGCCTGTATCAGAAGCCGAATTTGGGTTTCCTGTTTTGGCTAATTTTTCCAACCAGTCAAACATTGAAGCGCAAATTTCCATCATTCTCAACGGAACTTCAATCGCATTTTTTGTGGCATCCGAAATAGCTTTTTTTCTTGCAGCAATATCCGTTTCAGTTTCTTTTGGCAAACCAAAAGCATTCATAATTCCATTAAAAGCATGAGTATCTTCATCAACTAAAGCTAAAAGTTGATTTTTATAAATTTGTCCTTCTTCTGCTAAATCTGAAAACTCTTTCCAACGACTGTCCCAACCTCTTTTGTGTGAAGAAAGATTGGCTACCATCGTTCCTAAAGCTGCTCCCAAACTTCCTACATAAGCTGAAATAGAACCTCCCCCTGGTGCTGGCGATTCAGAAGCTGTTTCTTCTGCAAACTCTGTCAAGTTTTTTTGAAGTAAAGGCGTTTTTGTAGCATCAGCAATTTTGTATTCAATAATTTTTTCTTGTGGATAAAATGGCTTCAAATCATCTAAGCCCATTGACTTGATAGCAATTTTTATCAATTCTTCTTCCGAAACTCCTGTCGAACGCTGTTGCTTTTCTAAGAAATATCTGCCTGCTGAAGTCATCATTTTTAATGGAACTAAACCTACTATTTCTGTTCCTGTTACACGCATTCCACGAGATTCTGCACTTTTTCGTGTTTCTTCAAAAGCAATATGTAAAGGAGTTGCTTTTACATCAGTAATGTTCATCGAAACCTGTGCAATTCCATATTCTTCGATAAACCAACCAATTCCTTTTGTTCCTTTACATGTTCCTTCTTGGCGCAAAGGCTCTCCATTTTTATCTTCTTTTATCTTTCCTGTAATTGGATTTCCTTCTCTCAATACTCTTCCAGCTTCACGTACATCAAAAGCCACAGAGTTTGCACGTCTTGAAGAAGTAGTATTTAAATTAAAATTAACAGCAATCAAAAAGTCTCTTGCGCTTATTGCTGTTGCACCTGTTTTTGGTCTAAATTCAGCTTTTCCAAAGTCTGGAGTTTCTGTTTTGATTCGTTCTTTTAGTCCTTCATACTCTCCCATTCTAACAAAAGCTAAGTTTTTACGCTCTTTTTTCGTAGCTGCATTTTCATACAAATAAACAGGATAATCTAGCTCTTTTCCTACTCTCTCAGCTAACTTGTGTGCTAATTTTGCTGTTTCTTCCATCGAAATATTAGCAATCGGAATAAGTGGACAAACATCTGTTGCACCAAAACGAGGGTGTTCGCCTGTGTGTTTGCTCATATCTATAAGTTCTTTCGCCTTTTTCATAGCTAAAAAAGCAGCTTCCAAAACAGGCTCTGGCTCGCCTACAAAAGTTACAACGGTTCTGTTGGTTGCCTTTCCTGGGTCGACATCTAAAAGCGAAACGCCTTCTACACTTTCAATTTCTTTAGTAATCTGATTGATAATATCCATATTACGCCCTTCTGAAAAGTTAGGAACGCATTCAATTAATTGTTTCATGTGTTTGGTTTTCTTGATGATAAAATGAAAGATAAGATTATTTTGTTGGGTGTCGCTATGCTAAAACACCAAACGGCAAAAGATAAGGTTTTAAATTTTAAAGGTATAAAAATATTTGAAGGTTAATAAATCCTTTTTCTAAAAAAATAAATATCTCTATTTCTTAAAGCTCTTCAATAAAAAATTAGTGTTAAAGATAGCATATAGACCTGTACTAAAATTCAGTTCATTCGTCCCTAAATTATAAAATGGAGTGGCACGAAAAACTATCTTTGCATCATCTTTTGCAATATTTGGAATAGAAAAATTTGTCAGAACACGTAAAATAAACAAATTTCTCAAGGGTTCATTTTCTGTATTTGGCGCATAAATCCGACTTACAGAGCTATAAATATCTCCACCTAACGGGGCTGTAAAATCCTGTCCTCGCCAGTAGGACAACATAAGTTGATGTTTTTGTGTAGCCAACTCTAAATTAGCATAAATTCCCATCCCATTTTTAAACGCAAAATTAGGAACAGAAGAGTTATCTATAAAAAATACACTATAAAGATGTGTTCTGATATATTTCAAATAAAAACTATTGTTTGCCTTATTGTCTTGAAAATAATAAGTTGTTTTGTTTCCAATTGCAGCATTAAAAATAGTTACCAAAGGATTATCTGTTGTATTGATTTGTCCTCCTTTATGAATAGCTGTAAGTTGAATTGGAATTGTACTTTTCCATTTTTTTTTATTTTTAGAAGTAATTATATTTCGTTCTATATTCAATCCAAAATGTAATTCTTCATCGAAATCTGAGTAAGGATAAATCATTGTTACCCAATCTATCCATGTATCTAACAATGTATTTTTGGATACATATTTATACTGCACTCCATTTTCAATTCTTCTATTTATTATATTCTCAAAATTGAATAATGGCTCTATTAAATTATGTTGTAGATTTCCTTCTAAGTTTCCAAAAACAAATTGATGTTTATTTTTTTTATATAAGAACTGAAAATAAGGTTGTATTTGATTAAAACGGCTATTATTAGCTGCACTTCCAAAATCTTTTCGTAAAAACATACCTCCCGAAATTTTGAGGGTTGTATCAGCAGAATAAGATAATTTACTCAAAAAGTGTGAGCCAAAAAGTGTATAACCATCTGCAATAGTTTCAAAAAACTCTCTATTACGAAAAAAACCAAAATAATCTATTTCAAGATTTAGCTGTCTTTGATTTAAGCTTTTATTTACTTTTGAAGCAGAATCTGAAAAAGAATACAGTTCTTTTTTAGGGTAAAAAGAACTGTTATCTAATTGTGCAAAACCAAAAAAAGGAAATAAAACTGATAGCAATAAACTACTAAAGAATAGTTTAGAATAGATGATTTTCATTAATTTCTATTGTCTTTTATGTATTTTCCTTTTTCGTCCCACTCTCTAAGTGTATAAGGTTTTATGGTTTTATCAAAAGGGTCTTCTGTGTATTGCGTTTCTATATGACGTTGTCCTTTTGCATTCTTTGCTTTTCCATCGTAATAACTCATCCAACGTTTTACACGTCTTCCATATTGATAATTTCCTTCTTCTTTGATTGCTCCACTTTCAAAAAAGATAATATAATGTCCATGAACGTAATTACTTTCCATCGGAATTATCTCTTTTATTTTTGTTTTCTGCTTGTCATAATAGACAAACTTTGTATTTTTTGGAAAACCTTTATAATAAATCTCTTTATTTGTCAGGACACCACTAGAATGATAGTTTTCCCAACGTCCGTGTTTTGTACCTGCATAATAAATTCCACTTTCGACCACTTTCCCATTTTCTTTTCGCTCATAAGGACCGTGTAAAACTAGATGATTTTCAGCATTTATACGAGGAAGTGTTTTTATTTTTTCAGATTTTATATCAAAGACATAATAAATATCTACCAAAGGATCAGGGTTTCTAAAATCTTTAAGATAATAAAATGTTTCTACAATAGTCTTGCGTCCTTGTTCGTACTTTCTAAAAATACGTTTTGTTTCCAATCCGTAGTAATAGCCTTTTGGCTCTTTATTTTTCTTGTTTCTTTTTTTAGAAGTAGAACCATTTTTTTTCAAATCTAAAAATAGCATGGCCTCACCATCTGAAGTTGATTGAGTGGCTACGTCTCTATTTTTTTTATCTCCATTGAGTAAAATAATAGGTTTTGTATCTGTTGTTAGTTGATTTGGAAGATTTTCGGAAAGAGAATCGGTTTGGGCAAATGAAATTTGAGAGAATATAGAAAGAAATATTCCCAAAAAAATAATATAAGTTATGTTGAACTTCATAGTGTTTTTTATATATGCTTTATTTTTTACTTTATTTTTCTAAAAGAAGTTTTGATACTATCTATATCCGTAAATTTACAAAAATTACACCTATTCACTCTCAATTATATAAATTTTAACTATAAAAATCATAAATAGGATTAGAATAATTATAGCATTTTATAGAAAATAAGTAACTAAGCAAAATTACAGGGTTTGTGGTTGTTGGTGTCGCTGTCGCTAAAACACCAACAACGGCATTTTCTGTATGCAAATAAAATCTGTCTGACACCTCAAAGGTGTCTTGACAGTTTAAATTTTCACTTTCTATTTTTTTATTAGATATATTTTATTTTGCTCATTTACTTACTATAAATTAAATAAAAAGAGTCTGATTTTTTATAGAAAAAAATCAGACTTTGAAATGTGAATATATAGAAATTATTTTTTAGCAACAATAATTACTACAACACCAATAAGACCTACAACTGCACCTCCAATAATAAGAGGATTTGTACTTGGCGCATTTTTTTCAGTCTTAATTTCTGTATTTGCAATTTTCAAGAGTGTTTTTGAAGAGGCTTCATTTTGATAAAAACCAAAAGCAGCAAGTAAAATACCAATAACTAATACTATAATTCCGACGGACTTTTTCATAAAAATAATAAATTAAAAAAATAAAGATTAAAAAATATAAATATATAGAAGCTATTAAGAATGAATTGTGTTTGTTGGTGTCGCTTCGCTAAAACACCAACAAAGGCTTCTAAATTAATGGGAAATAAGATTGATATCTAGCTCTAAATCATCTTGATAATCTTCTCCACTTTCCATCATATCATAGTCATTTGATTTATAATACCAGTTTACTGTAACTTGTCCACCTTGATTGAGTGCATAGTCTTCAAACATCTCTAAAAACTCTAAAAAACAACGAGAACAAACTGTATTATAATAATTCATCTTGAACTCTAGTGTAATCGTACGAGCAGGTTCTTCTAAATACTCACTCGCCCATTTATAAATAGGAGCAAAAAATTCTTCTGTATATTCGTGATAACATTGCCCCGAAAACTCTAAAAGTCCCTTTGTAGAATCAAAACGAACTTCTGGAATATATTTTTTTCCTTCTATATAAAAAATAGGTGGATTCATGTACTTTATTATAAGTTAGCAAGTGTGATAAAATGTCTATTATTTCATAGAAACAAGTTGTAAGAAATAATCTAATTAACTAGTTGATAGAACCAATTTACAAAAAATAATTATGTAATAGAATATAACACAAAATTGTTTTGTAAAATACAATTCTAAATTTAGAAAAAAAATAATTAAAATCAAATAATCAAAATCAATCTATTTGATTGTTTATTTTGTTTTCTTCTACTAGCTTAACTTAATAAACTTTTATCATTAAGGCTATAAAAAAATCCTCCTTCATCACTTGTTTGTATATCAAAAACACCTTTTGTGTGTAACTGATCAAGTTTTTTGGCAGCTTCTTCTATAGTTACACTTGCTTTCAAACAAAGGCGTGTAGCTGTAATATCTCCCTTTGCATCTACAGCATGACGAATTACATCAGCATCTGACAAAGGATCATTTGCTTTTAATTGTGTTGTAGAACTCAATCCTTGTAACTGAAAACGTAGATTTTGTTCGGTAGGAAATACGGAAAGTGCAAATTGTTTGACACGTCTTCCAAATCTATTTTTCTCGTACTTTTCTTCTAAAAGTTTTTGTTCTGTAAGTTCTGTCAGGACGAGCTGTGCCACCCAATAAGGAATTGCAGTACGTTGATGTAATTCTTGTGCTGTAATTTTTCCCTCATTTTCTTTGATGAGCTGAGCAATCTCCTTTGGACTCACATGACGCAATGCACGACGAGTCGCCCACTGTTTTACTTCTGAAGCAATGGCACTTACAAGGTAAGTTGCTCCAGTAATTACTGCCCAAATGAGTAAAATTTTCATTAACATATTTCTATTACTTTAAATTATAAAAGTTTTTTTTAGTCCAACTATTACGTTTTATACTAACTATGGCTTTCTATCTTCTAAAATACAAAATTTGAGCTAAAAGTTTTGAAAAGTTACTAAGAAAACTAATTTTAAAGTAGTTTATTATTTTAGAGGCAGATTTTACTCATATCAAGTGATTTTTTAGAGTTTCTATTTTTATCGATTTGCTCTCTCTTCTTCACTTTTTTTGTAGGCTACCATTAACGAGTTTGAGAACACAAAATCATTTAAAGATTTTACATCTGAGTGTACAATTTGTTCTTTTGTTCCTTCCCATTCTTTATGCCCTTCACTCAAAAAGACAATGTTTTTACCAATTTCCATAACTGAATTCATATCGTGAGTTACTACAATGGTTGTCATATTGTATTCTTCTGTGATTTCTAAAATCAAATTATCAATCATGATAGAAGTTTGTGGATCTAGTCCTGAGTTAGGTTCATCACAAAAAAGGTATTTTGGATTCATAACAATTGCTCGTGCAATTCCTACACGCTTCATCATTCCTCCACTAATTTCAGCAGGTTTTTTGTCGTTTGAGCCTTCTAAACCAACTCTTTTCAGACAGAAATTTACACGTTCTAATTTGTCAGCATCACTCATTCCTTTACTACGCATATCTAAAGGAAATCGCACATTTTGTTCTACTGTCATGGAATCAAAAAGTGCACTGCCTTGAAAAAGCATTCCTATTTGTTCTCGTATAGCTCTTTGCTCTTCTCGGTCAGATTCATATAAATTTTTTCCATCATAAAAAATTGAACCTTCATCTGGTTTTATTAGTCCTACTGTACACTTTAAGAGTACACTTTTTCCTGTTCCACTTGAGCCAATTATTAAGTTAGTAACGCCTTGTTTGAATTCAGCACTAATTCCTTTCAAAATTTCTTTTCCGTTAAAGGCTTTTTTTATGTTTTTTACTGTAATCACTGTTTATATTGATTAAATGAAGATGAATTGGTGTTTTTTAAACCTATTTATTTTAGAATCTTACTAGATAACAAACTAATCGGAAAACAGCCAATGAATTAGATTTGTTTAATTCTATACAAAACTAAACCAATTTTTATTTCTTTATTCATCTCAATCTACTTTTAATCAGCTAAAACACTAGCTTTATTTTTTGCTTCAGCAGAGCGATAATGTTGAAATAACATATAATAGATTATACACTCGTGTTTTCTTTGATTGGCTCTAAAATATCTGTTCAAAAACATATGTATATAACTGGCTACCAAATTGGGTAAACTCATTTCTAGTTCATTATTTTTAGCGAGTTGAAGTACCTTATCTACATTTTCTTTTATAGATAAAGAATAATGAGTCAGTAATTCTTTGTATTCTGAATAGATAGCAGGGTTTTCTATAATTTCTTCAATAGTTTGGCGTTTTTCTCTGTAACTTTTAGAAAGAATCTTAGTATCATTGATGTTTTCTAAGCCAAATTCTTTATGAAAACTTTCTGATAATATTTCCATCAAGTGTTTTTTCTGTCCTATTTCTAAATCAAAATTGGTAAGTAAATTGTCTACTCCCAAAAATGCCAATTTCCAACGCAAGTCATCATCTTCATTTATATTCTGTAAAATAGTGCAAATTAGCTGACTTTCTTTATGAAATAGCAATTCACTATTTGCCATATTCTTCGAACCATATCTCTCTATTTCTCTTTGATAAGTATCTATTTGAATTTTCCACACAGATTTATTGTCTACAAGTTCATTGAGGTTTTCGTGTAGCTTTTCAATAACTGTTTTGTAAAAATCATTTGTTCCTTTAAAACGAATACGCAAATGGTGGTCTGGATCAGCATAACGAATAAAAAACCATTCTGTAATTGTATTATCTTGTAATAACTGTGAGGCTAAAGGAAATAACTTTTGTATTAATAATTCATCAGCTGTACTAACACCACAGTAAATTTTGAAATAAATCCATTCAGAACCGATAGTATATTCTCTTTGTAATGTAGAATCTAAATTTGTAGTAGTATTAATTTGACTTTCTTGTTCAGATTTTACCCAAGGAGATAAATGAGGAATAATAAATTCATTTGTATAACCGTTTCCTTCTTCATCTTTAATAAATAAATTATCTTCATTATAAAGCATTTCCTGAACAGATATACGTTGCATCTTTTTTAATTCTTGCCAAAAGAGAGTTAAATTAATATCATCATCAGTAAATAAAGGTAAAATATTATCTCCTTGTCCAAATGTAAGACAGTTAGGAATACCTCTATCTTGGAAGTAATTTCTCAACTTTTCTAAAGCCTGCTGTGTACTTATTTTTTTATCTATTTTAGTTTCTTTGAGAGAAATAACCCATTTTTGAGGACTCAAAATAACTTTCTCATATTCTACTCTAGGCAAATATGGTTCATTATTTAAGTGTTGCCAACTAAATTGAAGTCCACTTAGAACATTTTGGTTTTGTAACGTAGATAAAAAATGATACGCTGGAATTTCTGTCATGCTATAATTATGAGCATTACTCATTCTAGGAATAATTTCTTTATCATATTTGAGAGAACGCAATTTTATTTTTCCATCACTTACAGAAACTCTAATATCATCTAAAGAAATAGTTTCTGCATTTTCGGCTGTTCTTACTCCAATCGGAATTTCATATTTTCTTAGTTGTGGACGAGCGATAACATTTCCTACTCTAGCTTCTGGAAGATGTACAATTTCAGCAAAAATCTTGTCTGATAATTCTTCTTCTTGTTGGATACAATCCAATACATACTCATTTGTTTGAGCATCTGCATGACAAAAACGTCCTAGTAGAGTAACAGCAGAAGAACCATTTGTTCCATTATGAATTATTTTATAGTTTTCTTCCTCAATTGCCTCAGAGGAAGAAGCTAAAACAGTAATCATAGAAGAGTATGAGAAGGGTATGTTATTATCTTCTTTCTTTTTGGTATTATTATTTTTATTCTTTTTGGAATTTCTATATTTTTCAGGAATATAACCTATTTCATCTTTTAATTCTTTATTAGTAAGCTCAATTACAGAAGATTTATTTTGAAGAGCTTCTATAAATTTTTTCTGTAAAAACTGTGTCCATCTTGTTTGTTGAAGAGAAGGGTTTTGGCTATTTCTACCTCCATTTAGAGGCATTCCTTTCAATAAAGGTGCATTATCATTATTTGCTTGACTTCTTAAGGGAAAACCTAAACCAATTTCTGGGTCAAGCACTTGCATTAAAGGAACTTCTGCCGATTCATAACGAGTAGAAAATGCCTCTTTAAAAGAGGTTAGTGTAGAAATTTCTTTATAAGAATAAACATATTTTAGCAAATCAATTACTTTTTCTACTTCTTCTTTAATAGAATGATGAAGAGATGGATTTTCAAACTTTAAAACCGTATCCATCTGAAATAAAGAACTTAATTTGAAAGGAATTTCAAGACTTTTGATTTTTTCTGAAAAATCAAATAGCTCAGCACTTTTGGGATGGTTTTTCTGATAATATTCTTTTAGTTCTGACAGAAGATGAAATGATTCTTTTATGAAACTATATTTTTCACTATTTTCTAATTGAGGATTATTTTCTAAATAAAACCCTAACTTGCTTCTCAAAATATCTTCAAAAGGTTCTCCAGTAATTTTTAAAGCTATATCTGAAACAAGAATTTGAGCTTCTATAATTTCTAAGATAAATTCTTTTGCTTCTTCTAAGGAAATATCTTCGTCTACCAACTGTTCTGCTATTTGTGTTATTTTTTTACCTTCTTTTGCAAATTCTATAATTTTCTCCAAATACTCATTCCATTCTATATTTGAAATGGCATACTTTCTAGCTTTTTCTCCTTCAAAATAAGATTCTATATAGCGTTTATCTTCTCCAAATTGATAAAGTGTATTGTTTGGGTAAAAAGTAAGGACTTCTAAAAATTCAGTTATCTGATGCAGTTTATCTATCCATGCCCCCAAAACAGACATATCTAAAGACAAATGATATTTTTTTATTTCTTGGTGAACGAAACCTTGATTATTTGAAGAAAGCTTGCCTGCTAAAATGCCTGCAAAAGTTCCAAAAGGAGTACATCTAAAGCGAGAACGCAAGTCATATTTTGCTTTAGAAAGTAAAAATTTTTCTACTTTTTTGTCTTTTAGTTTTCCTTCTTCATATTGTTGAACTGTATCTTGAAAATCAGGAGAAGATAAAAAAATAGCCAACTCATCTGCTGGTTTTTCTGAAAAAAGAGGAGATAAAGGGCTACGTAAGAAAAAATAATCCATTTGCTATATAAGTAATAAGTAAAATATAATTTAAAAATCAGTTAAAAGAATACGACCCTAAGCTAAATTTTTGATAAAAATGAATAAGTAAATCTGATAATAAGTATAATACAAATAAATAGAATAATTATAAAAAAGAAAACGGAACTTCCATGAAGTTCCGTTAAAAAAAATAACACAAAGAATTACATCTCTGGACAACGGCATGAATTATATTCAGTCGCAGGAATACACGGATTTTTAACTGAAGCAACACACAATTCAGTATAAACACATATATTTTTTATTGATGGCATAGTACCTCCTCCACCTTGAACAGCATTTTGCTGATCGTTAGATAAAATGACTACTTTTTTAGTGTTGAGTTTTAATTTTTTGTTTGCTTTCATGTTTTTTTTAATATAAAATTGACATTGTGCTCCTACTCTATTCTAAGGATTTTCGGAATACTCCTGTGCTTTCTTGTATTAGTATTGTACCATACATCTGAAACACAAATATAGTAGCTTTATCCACCAATGCAAATTTTTCATTCATTTTTTCACAAAAAAATCACGATATAATCATAATAAAACATCTAAAAACACATAAATCTTATTATAAAGTATAAAAAACTTGTAATGATATTATATTTATTTTAATTAAATTATCAAAATAATTATAGATTATATCTTAGTTTCTGCTCTCTTTCTATTACTTCAAAAAGAGCATTGAAAATTTATTTTACAAATAATTTGGCTCTCTTTTTTTGAATAGCTTTAAAATCAATTTATAGTGAAACTACTTAAAATGATTTTTTTATATTCTAGGGTATCCAAAATACTTTTTCATTTTAATACAACTTCATATAAATGAGTAAAATATAATTTAGAAATCCATTAAAAGAGGAGCATCCCAACCTTTTACAAGCTCATCATCATGATAAGCAGCTAAAAATCCAGATAAACCTTCTAAAAAAGATAAATTTGTTTTCCACTCAAAAGTTAGGGGCTCTTGCTTTATTAATACAGGAAATATAATATTTTCTATACCTTTTTCAATTTCTTTATCTAATTCTTTTTTTAATCTTTTTATTTCTTTATCTAATTCTTGACTAGGATAAAACTCATACAGTCTTTTAAAAACCAAATAGACACCAGAAACACCATGACAAAGTCCTAAATCAAACTCTTTGGTTTGCTCTTGAGTTTTATAACATCTATCAGTATCCTTTATATTGATGGCATTATGTATAGTATCTTTTATGATTTCGTCAATTTCTGTTTTATTAGGCAGTATTTGTGCAGCCCAAGTAAGTGCAATACAAACAGACAAATCACCATAACACCAAGCCAAACGACTATTTTCCCCTCCAATAGTATAAGGAAAACAGAAATTACCAATTTTTTCCTTTTGATTTATTACATGATTTGTAATGAGTTCTAAGGTATCTTTATACTTTACTAAAATATTGTTTGTAGTTTGTTTTTTTTCTAAAAAAATAATACTCTTAGCCATTATAGCAACAATTCCACATACTCCATGAGAAATACCTAGATTATTTAATTCATTTTTTTCATAGAGTTTTTGCGTAACATTTTGAAGTAGGTCAGTTACTTTTAGAGTATTTTCTTCTTGTTCTGTTAGTATAAAGAAATTTAACAGGCATACCAAACCTGTGAATGTATCATACTCTAACCTTTCTGCCATAGCTTGACTAGCTTCTAACATAACAAGAGAAAAATCATCAATAAATTCGTCTTCATATTCTCTAAAACGATTTTCATCTACTTTAGTCAAATAATTAAGCAAGATACCCAAACTAGATAAGCCATAAATATCGGGCTGGATATAAGGAGCTTCTTCTATTTGCTCATAAAATTTGGCAAGTAGTTCTTCGGTTTTTTCTATGTCAAAATTTGCTATCAAACTTAGGCTACCTAAATTTCTTAAGTAACTAAATTGTTGATAAAAATGAACAGGTAAGTCTGAAAATAAGTGTAACACAAAAAATGGAATAATAATAATTAAGTAAAAAAGAAAACGGAACTTTCATAAAGTTCCGTTTAAAAGTTTTTAACAACTAACTGTTAACACGCATTCTATCACTCTTGTGTGATAAGGATCGCAACCTTGAGTATTACCACCACCAGTACCACAACCTCTTGTAGGACAAACAATATTTGATTCGCAAAGTCCTGCACGAGTAGCACATTCAACTTGTGATAGTGCACCACCTTGAACAGCATTTTGCTGCTCATTAGATAAAATGACTACTTTCTTAGTGTTAAGTTTTAATTTTTTGTTCGTTTTCATAATTTATAAAGAAATAAAATTGATGTTATTTTCCTACTCTATTCATAAGGATTTTCGGAGGTCTCCTATAATTTTACCTATTGGTATTATACAATAAAAGTAATACACAAATATAGTAGCTTTATTTACAAATCCAAAAAAAATATCTTTTTTTAAAAAAAAATTACATTATACTAACGAATAATTTTGTCTTTTTCATAAAAAAGCATCTCATTAACTCAAAACAGGTGAAAGAGATATAAACAGATTACTTTTAATGGAGAATGAAAATCATCAAATAATTATAAACTTTGTTAATTGTGATATTCATCATGGGCTTTAATGGAAAAAGATTTATGCTTTTAAGTAAAGCATAATTTAAAAATCAGTTAAAAGAGGAGCATCCCAGCCTTTTACTAGTTCATCATCGTGGTAAGCAGCCAAAAATCCAGATAAACCATTCAAAAAAGATAAATCTGTATTCCATTCAAAAACTAATGGCTCTTGCTGGATTGATACAGGAAATTTAATATTTTCTATTTCTTTTTCAACTTCTTTATCTAATTCTTCTTTTAGTCTTTTTATTTCTTCTGCTAATTCCTGAATAGGGTAAAATTTATACAATCTTTTAAAAACTAAATATGCTCCAGACACACCGTGACAAAGTCCTAAATCAAATTCATTTGTATCTTTATTTGTGATAAAAAGCCTCTCTGTATCTTTTATATTGATAGCATTATTAATTGTATCTTTTACTACCTCATCTATTTCCTTTTTATTAGGCAAAACTAATGCAGCCCAAGTGAGAGCAATGCAAACAGAAAAATCGCCATAACACCAAGCTAAACGGCTAGTTTTTCCTCCCACACTATAAGGAAAACAGAAATTACCTATTTTACCCTTTTGTTTGATTACATGAGTTGTAATGAGTTCTAATGTATCTTTATGTTTTACTAAAATCTCGTTTGTAGTTTCTGTTTTTTCTAAAAAAAGAATTGTCTTAGCCAAAATAGCAATGATTCCACAAACTCCATGAGCAAGACCTAAATTATTTAAGTCATTTTTTTCATACAATTCTTGTGTTACTTTTTGAAGTAAATCTGCTGTCTTAATGGTATTTTCTAGTTGTTCTGTCAGCAAAAAGAAATTTAGTGTACATACTAGACCTGTGAATGTATCATATTCTAGCTTTTCTGCCATAACTTGACTAGCTTCTACTATTACATCAGAAAAATCATTAACAAACTCTTCGTTATACTCTTCAAAGCGATTTTTATCTACTTTACTTAGATAATTAAGCAAAATACCTAAACTAGATAAACCATATATATCAGGTTGAACATAAGGAGCTTCTTCTATCTGCTCATAGAATTTAGCTAACATAGTTTCTGTTAGTTCTGTATCAAAGTTTGATAACAAACTCAGACTACCTAAATTACCTAGATATCCAAAATCTTGATAAAAATTAACAGGTAAATTATTGAATATTTTCAAAATATTATTAAAAAAGGTAAAAAAAAACGAAGTATAAAAACTTCGTTTTTTGAAACTTGAAAAAAGAAAATTTATGCTTCCACAGGACATTCAGGTCTAGTAGTGTAGTTACAGTGTCTTCTATCACAAGTATATTCAAACCATGTTCTTGGACAGTTTCTAGTCAAAAATGTACCACCTTGTACAGAATCTTGCTGCTCATTAGACAAAATCACTACTTTTTTAGTGTTAAGTTTTAATTTTTTGTTCGTTTTCATGTTTTGAAAAATAAAATTGGTGTTTTTTTCCTACTCTGTTTATAAGGATTTTCAGAATACTCCTATGTTTTATTGTATTAGCATTATACCATACAACTGATGCATAAATATAGTAGCTTTATTTTTAAACACAAACTTTTTTTTAGTTTTGTACGGCAAATATTACTTTACAATAACATATAATTTTGATTTATGGAACAAAAGCTACTTTAATATTACAAAAAACCCCATAATTCAGAATTACGAGCTTTTTTGATAAGTATTAAAATTATTAATTTATTAATCAAAATCTGACAAATCTACTGGAGGAGGACATTGACGACAAGTTTTATATTGTGTATACACCATACCACCTTGTACAGAAGCTTGCTGCTCCTTAGATAAAATGACTATTTTTTTAGTATTCAGTTTTAATTTTTTGTTTGTTTTCATAATCTGTGAAGAGATAAAATTGATGTTGTTTTCCTACTCTATTTATAAGGATTTTCGGAATAGCTCCCTATTTTATGGCATTAGTATTATACCATACAACTGATACACAAATATAGTAGCTTTATTTGTTAATGCAAATTTTTTTTATCTTTATACAAAAAAACATTACTCTATACTAACATCAAAGTTTAAATTTTAGCAAAAAAAACACTTAAATGGTACAAAAAAAGCCTATAATTTTGAATTATAGGCTTTTTCAATTAAAATGTTAAAATCATCATATAGTTATAAGTTACCTCTTAGTTCTTGTTCTCTTTCTATAGCTTCAAAAAGAGCTTTAAAATTTCCTTTTCCAAATGATTTTGCTCCTTGGCGTTGAATAATTTCAAAGAAAACAGTTGGACGGTCACCTGTTGGTTTAGTAAATATTTGTAATAAATAACCTTCATCATCTCTATCTACTAAAATATTTAGCTTTTTGAGTTCTTCCATATCTTCCTTAATATCACCAACTCTTTCAGCAAGGTCTTCATAATAATTATCTGGAACATAAAGGAAATCTACTCCACGGCTACGCAAATCCTCAATAGTTTCCAAAATATCATCTGTTGCAATGGCAATATGCTGAACCCCTGCACCTTCATAAAACTCAATATATTCTTCGATTTGTGATTTTTTACGTCCATCAGCAGGCTCATTGATTGGAAATTTGACATAGCCATTTCCATTTGAAACTACCTTTGACATCAAAGCTGTATATTCAGTAGAAATATCTTTATCATCAAAAGTTACGAGCAGATTGAATCCCATTACTTTCTCGTAAAACTCTACCCATTCATTCATTTTTCCAAGCTCTACATTTCCAACACAATGATCAATAAATTTCAAGCCTGTTGATTTTACCTTAAAAAATGATTTTTTAGGCTTGTAACCTGGCATAAATGCGCCTTTATAATTTCCTCTTTCTACAAATTTATGAATTGTTTCTCCGTAGGTATGAATTCCTGAAACAACAACTTCTCCATGTTCGTCTGATAAACGAGTAGGTTCTAAGGCTGATTTTGCACCTCTACTCATTGTATCATAATATGATTTTTCAGCATCATCTACCCAAAGAGCTAATACTTTTACACCATCTCCATGTTTTCTGATGTGTTCTGCAATAGGAGAATCACTACTCATTGGTGAAGTAAGAACAAAACGGATTTTTCCTTGCTGCAAAACATAAGATGAACGGTCACGAACACCTGTTTCTTGTCCTGCATACGCAACTACTTCAAAGCCAAAAGCTGCTTGATAATAATAGGCTGCTTGCTTTGCATTTCCTACATAAAATTCTATATGGTCTGTGCCTTTTAATGGCAAAATATCTTCTTGTATCATAATTTTTTGTGTTAAAAGTCATCGATAGCAACACCGACACCTGTATTGATTTAGTGGTTTAATGGCAAATTAATAAAAAATTTTATTCATTTATAATTCAACATTAATAATTTATAGTTATTTAGAAACGAGCATATTATCTAATGTTTCTTCAATTTCTGGAAGAGAATCAAAAAGTTCTTTATAAGAATTAATAACAAAATATTTTTCTTGAAAACGATCTTTGATATAAGGAGTATGCAAAATTTCATTTACATTATATGGAACTCTCTTTGGAATATCACTTTCTAAAGAGTAAACAGACTCTCCCGCCGAAGATAGAATGCCTGCTCCATAAATCTTTAAACTGCCATTATTGTTTATGAGTCCAAACTCTACAGTGTACCAATAAATACGTGAAATAAATTCAATAGAATCTGCATTTCCTAGATGTTTGAGAGCCATTCGACTAAGTTCTTCTAAGAAACGACAAAAGTTTTTATTTGTCAGAATAGGAACATGAGCAAAAACATCATGAAACATGTCTGGTTCTTCCAAATAATCCAATTCTTCCATTGTACGAAGCCAAGTAGTAGCAGGAAATTGTTTGTTTTTGAGGTAGTTAAAAAATGGCTCATTGTCAATAAGACCTGGAACAACCACTAAACTCCATCCAGTGATAGCTTTCAAATGTTCATTTACTTCTTCAAAATCAGGAATTTTATTAGCCTCAAAACCTATGGCTTCCATTCCTTCAAAATAAGCTTCATCAGCACGATTGGGTAATACTTTTATTTGTCTTTCATACAAAATTTGCCATACTTGATGATTCTCTTCTGTATATTTATCGTAATGTTGATGAGAAAGTTGTTTATCTCTACGTTCTTGTTGCGTCATTGTTTTGGTGGTTAATAGGTTTGTGTTATTTAATTAGTGTGTGTGTTATTGTTTTATTACGCTAATATTTCAAAAATACGGAATTTTTAGATTTTTATTTTACTACTTTAACTAATAGATACTGAAAAAATCTTAAAATAGAATACTAACCAACTTATATTAAGAGTAGTCAAAAATAAATTATCTGTTTACAATCTACTAAAAAAACAGCAAAAACATATTTTAAATGCCATCCATTTCAAACAAAAAAGCATTCTTCAAAATAGAAAAATGCCTTGTAAAATTTATTTTTTATGAATATAGAAACTTAAATTAATTCGTTTCCACATTTATAACAAAAACTAGCCAACTCTGTATGATGTTCTGCGCCACAATGAGAACATTCTTCAATTATACTTTCAGATGCTTTTTTAACATTTTCTTTTTGATCTAGATGCGTCTTTCGCTTTTCATTTTCTAGTTCTTCTTTTAACTCTCTTTCTTCTTCTCCAAATTCATCTTCATCAGATTTGTGAGTTACTTGGGTAGCAATTTCGGCTGATACAATTCCTGTTGGAACAGCAAGTACACCATAACCAAGCACCATAACAACGGCTGCAATTGCTCTTCCTAGTGCGCTTTGGGGGGCAATATCTCCATAACCTACCGTAGTAAGGGTTACAATTGCCCAGTAAATACTTTTGGGAATACTCGAAAAACCTGGATTATCTCTTCCTTCTACTAAAAACATAATAAAGCCTAACAATACAACATTAGTAGCCACAAAAATCACAAAAACAGTTATTTTATGACGACTAGCACGCAGAGCCTGACTAAGAATTTGTGCTTCTCCTGTGTACTGGTTCATATCCAATACTTTGAAAATACTAATAATACGAGTTACACGAAGCAGAAGGAAAAAATTACTTCCTGCAAATGTCCAAGAAAAAACAGCAGGCACAAAGGCTAACAAATCAATAATTCCATAAAAACTAAGAATATAACGCATAGGACGGTGCGAAGTAGCTACCCGAAGCAAATACTCAATAGCAAAAAGTGTCGTAACACTCATTTCAATAGCTAAGAGATAAGTTCCATATTGTTGGTCTATTTCAGATACACTTTGCATCATCACAACAATCAAACTGAGTACAATAAGAGCCAAAAGAGCTGTATCAAATACTTTTCCTTCTATAGTATTTGATTTAAAAAAAAGACGGTCAAGACGCATACGCCATTTACTTTTGGCAAATCGTCTTCCTCTTGAAAACCTACTTGAAGTTTTCTTTTTTATTTTTGTTAGTGGTGGTTTAGTTTGGATAACTTTTTTTTCTTTGAGTGTCGAAGACTCCATAAATACATATATATTTTATATAAATCTCATACTATTTTTTCTTTATTTCTTAGTTTGTGCAGGTCATTTTGCTCAACTTACTTTACTAGTTTCCAAAGAGATAACGAAGAAAAACACTAGATTTATACGGATAGGATAGAATTGTTTCGATAATTTATTTTTTATACTAAATGATTGATCAAGTTATTTAAACCGTTTTTGATTAAAAACAAACTGAAGTAGTTTTATACTAACAACAAAAATAACATTAGGTTTTTTATATCTATTAATTTCAGCTTTTGTCGAAAAGCTAACCTAATTTACACTTTCATTTTGGTAATACAAAGTATTTTTAGTAGAAAATTGAAAATAGATTTATTGTTGTGATGGAATACTTGATTTCATAAAAAAAAACTTTATAAATAAGATTATAATTTTACTCTCATTCATAAAGTTTTTTAGATTATTAGAATCTACGATACTTTCCTTTTGCTTTTGGTTTTTTCTTTTTAGGTTGCTTAGGATATTTTTTCATCAAAGGTCCTGGACGAGAAGGATGATATTTTTTCTTACGAATAAGTCCACGTCCATAGCCTCGTTGTCCTTCATAATCTGCTGTTGGAAGCTCATTAAATTTATAGCCTAACATTAGTTCGTTTGTACTTCCAAATGCTCCTACTATATCTCCAATTGGAAAATCTCTAACATAACCAAAACTAAAACGTCCATAATTTACGCCTGCTCCAACATTAATAGCATAATTGCTACGGTATGCACCACTTACCCAAAAAGTATTATCATACATATATTGTAAGCCTCCTTCATATTGAATAGGCACATTAGGCACTTGTCTAACAACAGCCATTGGACGAAACTCTCCAGCCCCAGCAGGAATCATTCCACGAAGAGATAACATAAAATGATTTTGAAGTCGAATATTATCATCTGTTTCATCTTCAGGACTAAAAGCAGGATTTAATAATTGAGGAACAGAAAGTCCAATTTCTAAATATTTTTTAAATGTATAGCTTGCACCAAAACCAACCTCAAAACCTACATAATTACCTGTATTGTTGAGTAAAACAGGGTCTGTTGGATGTCTAATATACCAATCATCAAAATTAATTTGATTATAAACAAGTCCTCCCATCAAACCAAAAGATAACTTTGAACTGTTTTCATATTGTCCTAAAACGTGATAACCATACGAAACCATTGCTTTTGTACGACTTGTGCTTTTTATCTCATCTTGCTGAATAAAAAAACCTAAACCAGAACGATATTCATAAAAAGGTAAATCTATTGTTAAGAGAACTGTTTTGGGAGCATCTTCAAAACCTGCCCACTGAGAACGATAGGTCAAGAAAACTGAACTATAATCAGATCGTCCTGTCCAAGCTGGATTTTGCACAAAAGGATGTGAAAAATACTGACTATACACTGGTACTTGTTGAGCTAAAGATTGACTTGAAAAACCATTTATTCCTAAAATCATAATTCCTAATGAAATACTCAAAAAGAAATTTAATAAAAGATGTAAAATAGATTTTGAAGATGTTTGTACTATCTGTTTCATAAAATAAGAGTCGAATTATATTGTTTGAGTATTCGCAAACAACGGCTTTTTTTTGTTTTAAAACCTAGTTTAAATGTTGATATATAAACTAGGTTTATCATTCATTATCTAATAATTTCAAAAGAACCTTTTAAAATGGTTTTGACAGAGTCAAATTTTATAATATAAAAATATGTTCCTGCTGGGAGTACTCCTCCTGTTTCATTTGTTCCTTCCCAATCATTTCTGTATCCTTTTTTACGGAATACTTCTTGTCCCCAACGATTGATAATTACCAGTTCATTACCTGGATAACGTTCAATCTCTTCTATATAAAGTTGATCGTTGAGTCCATTTCCATCTGGTGTAATTACATCAACTGTTCTGACTTTTGGTGTTCCTATTACTGTTACAAAAACACTATCATACGTAAAGCAACCATAGATATTTTCTGCCCTTACTGTGTACATCGTACTGATAGTTGGGTTTACGGTTGGTGTAGAAGTAGAATCACCTGTTAGTGTTGGGTCTGGTGTCCAAACATAATTTATTGCACCATTAACAAATAACTGTACATCATAACCAATGTTAATAGTTGTATCTGGCGTAATTTCCAAAATTGGAGCTGGACGGATTGTAATTTCAGCAATATTACTACTATCTGTAAAACAATCATTAATCACTAACCTTCTATAAAATGTAGTGGTATCAATTGGGGTAGGCAGATAACTAGCTGTATTTGTATTAGCAATATCTGTCCAATTAATTCTATTTCTTGAGTTTTGCCATTGATAACGAAACTGTCCAATATCATTAAGTGTATCTAAGAGAACCGTTCCAGTAAGTCTACCCAAAGTATCCAAACTACAATCTACAAAACCAGCATCAATAACATTATTTTTAATGGTAGGATTAATTCTGAGAGAAATAACATTTGAAGTATCTGCAAAACAAGAAACACGAGCAATACGACGATATTCTGTATCAAAATTGACTCTGCCTGTAAAATAATTTTGGTCACCTCCAACAGTTCGCCAAAGAGCTGTCGAATCATTTAGTTTTCTTGATTGCCAAAAGAATCTATAAGCTGTACTATCATTTCCTCCTTGAGTTGGAAAAGTTCCTCGTAACGTATCGGCTGCAAATCCTTCACAGACTGTAGTTTGTAAAGAGGATATTTTGTTATTTTCTATATGTCGAATAACATTTATCTTGACGACATTACTATAATCAGGAGAACAGTTTCCAGATTTGACGCTCCTTCGAATATATGTTGTCTGTTGAGGAGTAACAGGATCATAAGCTATTACAGTATCAGTTTCGGTAGGAATCCATACCAAACTATCAAAAGAAACTTCCCACTGTGTAATAATATTGCCTGCTTGTCCTGCTATTGGCGAAGTAGCTGTAATAATAGAAGCTATTTCCCCCTCACAAATCGTTTGTCCTCCAAAAAGGAAATTATTTCGTGCATTTAAGACTACATTTACTAAAAGCCTGTTACTTGTATCTGGCGCACAACCTCCCAACACAACCCTTCGGAAATAATTTGCACCTCCAAAAAGTGTATCAGGAACAAAAGTTTGGGTTTGAGTAAAACTTCCTGTACTGAATGTGAAAGTTGAACTACTAAACCACGAAATTGTATCTCTTGATTGCTGATAATAATATTGATATTTACCTGTATTTTCTTGGTCTGTTCCTGTTAGAGTGATTGTTGTAGAATCTCCTACACAAATTTCTGTAAAAGGCACACTGATTTGATTTATTCCAAATGGTTTTTGCACAGGAATAAACACAACATTACTAGTATCTGTATTACAACTATCGATTACCAAACGCCTGAAATAAGTAGGTTCTGTTAAAGGAAAGTTAGAAATATTCAGAGAATCATCTCTATTTGCCCACGCCAAACTATCAAAAGAGACTTGCCATTGATAACTATATCTGCCAGTTCCTCCTCTTGGCTGAGTAGCACTAACTGTCCAAGCTGTATCTCCTTCACAAAGTGATTGTCCACTAAAGCTTTCTGAAATAGAATTATTTCGAATTGCAGAAACTACATTAACAAAAATTCGGTTACTGGTATCTACTTTACAACCTCCTAAAACAACCCTTCTAAAATAGTTTGAACCTCCAAAAAGTGTGTCAGGCACAAATGTATGTGTTTGAGTAAAACTACCTGTGCTGAATGTAAAAGTAGAACTACTAAACCAAGCTATTGTATCCCTAGATTGTTGATAAAAATAACTGTACTCACCTGTACTTTCTGGGTCTGTACCTGAAATAGTAATGGTAGCAGAATCTGCTGTACAAATATCTGTAAATGGAACGCTAATTTCATTCAATCCAAAAGAGTTAATGATAGGAATAAAGGCTACATTACTTGTGTCTGTACTACAACTATCAATTACCAAACGTCTAAAGTAAGTAGATTCTGTCAAATCAAAAGCAGAAATACGAATAGAATCATCTCTATCTGCCCATCTTATGCTATCAAAAGAAACTTGCCATTGATATTTATAATTACTAGTTCCTCCTGTTGGTTCTGTTACATCAATTACCCAATTAAAAGTAGTATCGGTTTGACAAAAGCCTGTACTATCATAAGAAATTAAATTAGTAGCACTATCTATAGGCTTTATCATAAATAATTTTACAACATTACTTGGATAAGCTCTACAACTATCAACTACCGAACGCCTTACTAAAAAGCTATCAGGTATTTGCATAAAAATAGTATCAAAAAGCAGGGAATCTCTTGGTACATAATTTTGAACTGAATCTACACTTGTCCAAATAGCAGAATCTAAAGAAACTTCCCACAAATATCTAAAACCTGTTGGTGCTACTGGAGCAGTTCCATTTATAACAGGAATTGCATCTCCTACACAAATACGTGTTCGTGTGGCTGTAATAGCAGAAGTATCATTTCCTAAATCTGGAGAAATAAAAATATCGACAACATTACTAGTATCAGCAAAACAGGCACTTCGAACTATCCTTCGAACATAAAAAGTATCATTGGCAATAGGTGGAACAAAACGATTTCTTGTCGAATCTACACCCAACCAATCGGCTGTATCTAATCGTGTTGCTATTTGCCATATATATTTATAAGTTCTATCCCCTCCTGTTGGAGTATCTCCTCTAATTGTATCAGGACGAGTACCTATACAAATTGTCTGACTTTCAAAAATAGAATCTGCAACTACCCGAGGAATCGAATTAAGTGTAATTACATTACTTGTATCAGGCGCACATGCTCCTGTAACAATTCTTCTAAACTGAACTGTATCAGCACTTTGTAATGTATCTGTAAAAGCAAAATTTTGAGTTTGAAGGCTATCAATCCAAGTCAATCCTGAATCTAAAGAAACTTGATAACGATAACGAAGCAAACTTGTAGCTGAAGAGTCTGATGTAGTTCCGTAAATATCAGTCGGAACAACTCCCAAACAAACATTTTGAATTGATGGAAAAAGCGTATTTGTAGTAATATTAGGTAAAGTAACCACTCTTACTTTCAAACTTGTATCATTACTACATCCTTGATTGAGTGCAGGAATAACAATTCTTCTAAAATAAGCTGTGTCTGCAATAGTAATACCTGCATTATTGAGGGCATAATTTGGAACATTTCCATTATTTGCATTTGTCCAGTTTGTTGTATCTCCGTTTAAAGCCTGTTGCCATTGATAAGAAAAAAACGAAACTTCTCCCAAAATAGCATCCGAACCCACAAGTGTAGGCAATGTTTGACCTTGACAAATAGTTGTATCTGGTGTAGTAATCAAATTATTAGATGGACATTCAATTACATTTACAAAAAAACGTTTTCTATTCAGCGTTACATTTGGCGCACCTGTATGAGTTATTTGTGCTGTGTAAATTCCTTCGTGTTCTGCAATAGTAGCATTATTAACTACCAAAACACTATCATCATCTTGTTCATTTACTAAATCTGCTGCACGAAACCAACGATAAGTAGTTGTTCCATTTATTTGATTGACTGAAACAGTATCTTTAAAAGTACCTCCTTGTGGAACATTAATAATTTTAAAACTTCCTATACTATCTTGTGGAGAATAAGTAAATGTATAGTCAGGTTTATTATTCGGAACAAGACTATTTAGTTTTAATCTATTATTAGAAAAATTGAGTGTAATAGGTCGGTTTACTGGAAAAGTAGGCACATTTTCAATAAAGTTAGAATCAATACTAATAAAAGTAAGTGCTGAAAGTGTTCCAATATCAGTCAATCCTGTGGGGAAATTACCAGTCAAGGAGTTGAAGCTCAAGTCTAATCGTTGTAATAATAACAAATCACTTAATGAAGCAGGAATTTCTCCTGTAAAATCATTATTTCCTAAATTTAATTCTTGCAAAGTAAGCAAAGTACCAAACCCTGTTTGAATAGAACCTGTTAATTGATTATTCGATAAATCAATTCGGTTAATTTGATTCAATTTATCTCCTCCAAACATAGAGGCAGGAATCTGTCCTGTTATATTTCGATTACTCAAATTTAGTTCTAAGACACAACTATCATTTGCATTCAATACTACACCCGCCCAAGTAGTCCAAGGGTCTGTAAGTATCCACGGATTTGTCCAGTTTGCGCCATCAGTAGCATTATAAAGCTCTACTAATGCTAAAGAATCATCAGGCAAACACATCAAACGATATATTTCTGCCTTAGAAAGTGGGGTAAGAAAAGAATTTGAAAAAGAAGGGGGAAAATAATTCTGAACAGCCTTATTTTGAGCAAAAGAGTTTTCTACTTTTGAAGCAAAAATAAAGTTTTTAACTTTTCTATCTAGCAAAGGAGATGTAAAAGCTGTTATTCCTACTATAAAAAGAACTAAGAACAGAAATTGCCAAACTGTATGCAGATTAGAAAATTTATTTTTAAGGAGTAAACTTTTAGGGAAATGATGTTTTAGTATTTGTATTGAATTCATAATGTATGATAGAAACGTCTTATTTATAGAAATAGAAAATAGAACGTTATTTTTTCGTAGAATTTCTAAAATTGAAAAGCAAGATAATTTTTGATGTAAAACAGAATGATTCCACATCACTCAAAATGGCTACTTGATTTTAAATTAGCTTTGTAACATGTGTATAACGGAAATTGTAGCTACAAAATTACAGTTTTCTAGTTGTAAAACAGAAAAGTAGCACAATTTATTTACTCTTTATTTTGATTTTGGTATATATTTTCTGCTTATTTGATAGGTCAATAGAACTTAAAATGCTTCAAAATTGAGAAAAGGTCAGTAAATTTGCTGTAAGTAATAGAAATAAAAAAGAACACAGACACAAAAAAAGAAATTCATTTATTCAAAAATACTCCGTTTTATGTATGATTCTCAAAATAATTTTCAAAGTGATGAACAAGTAAATACTAATTCTTCATTTGTTAGTTCTATTTCAAAGTCTATGTTAAATAATTTTCAAAATTCTCTTCAATCAAAATTACAAACACTTCAATCTTTTCAATCTCAATTACAAGATAAAAAAGAAATCACATTAGATAAATTTGAAACTCAAAAACAACAGTTGCAAGTCTTGATTGTAGAAATTGCTAGTTTCTTAGATGATTTGATGCTTCCAATTATAGAAGAAAATCCATTTTTTGTAGAAGACTTTCTGATTTTTATGGAAGATTTTATGCAAAAGCTAGAAACACAATTTGCTTTATTTACTACCCTTTCTGTATCCTCTTTACGTAATAAAGTACGTAAACAAGTAGCCCAAACGTCGCAAAATTTTGAAACAAAAGCTCTAAAAGAATCTTTTGAAGAGAAACAAAAACAAACTTTAGCACAAACAGAACTCCTTTTAGAAACTCTCAACGAACAACTTATAGACATTCGTCATCGTATAGAAAAGCAGAAAGATAAATTTTTGACTAATTCAGCTACCTTAACTTTTTCAACTTTATCTTTACCATCTATTTCTTCTTCTGAGCTAGTAACACTTTCTGAAAAGACAATTTCTACTTTTGAATTGGTAAAACAAGATGTGAAACGTTTTTTTATGTAATTTTGAATTTTTAATATCCAATTTTTATCATTTTTACTCTTTAATTTTTATGAGAAAACTAACTTTTTTAGCCCTATTTTTTATTCTTATTGGCTTTTCTTCTAAAGCATTAGCTCAATCTCCTGTTCGTTTGGGTTTAAAATTTAATCCTATTATTTCGTATGCACGAATAACTGACGAAGACAAAAAATCTATTGATGGACTTGAAAAAAGCTCAAAACTTGGTTTTTCGGGTGGTTTGATGTTAGATTTTAATTTTTCTGAACGTGCAGCTTTTCATACTGGAGTACTTATCGTATCAAAAGGATATGAAACAGTAAGCCCCATAGCTGTAGGTCCTACTGATGGACCTACTACTTATATCACTACTTCTAAAGTTACTGCTGTGGAAATACCTTTGGCTCTCAAAATGCGTTCTGGAGATATTGCTGATGGACTTCGTATTCGTGGTATTTTTGGTGGACAATTAGGGTTAAATGTTTCTTCAAAAACTACAGCAGGTTTTGCAGGTTCTGAAAAAGAAAGTCGTAAAACAAGTGATTTTTATCAGCCGTTAAGTGTAGATTTTTTGGTAGGTGCAGGTGTAGAATATGACATTGACAATGTTGGCACTTTAGATTTTGGATTGAGTTATCACAATGGACTTACTCGTTTTAATAAAAAAAATGATGCTACCAATACAAGAGCTTTATTGCATTACTTCTCTTTAGATATTGGTTTCTTTTTCTAAAAGGTATTATTTTTTGCATTCAGAAAGAGTTTGAGAAATCAAACTCTTTTTTTGTACTATATATTTTAGATTGTCAAAACAATTGGTATTTTTTTAATTTAAATTAACACAAAAAGTGATTTTTTTTCACTATCTTAAGAGTCTAAGCTTTATGAATGCATTGTAGTTAATTTAAATATAAACTCATGTTTTTTTGGAAAGCCATGTTTGAAATATTAAATACTTTGTTTGCTACATTCTTATTAGCTATTTATGTTAAATCCTCTTGCTTCTCTATTTGCAATACCTAAGCACCTGAATTTACCTATTGAAAACTACAAAGATTTTGCAATTGTTTCTTCAGCAGGTGTATTAGGTTTTATATCTCATTGTGCATTTCTAGTTCTTTTTTTGCTCGTCAAGGTATACTTTATGGTATATTTGAATATAGGAAGTCTTATCATATTCGCTTCTATTTACTTTATCAATCGACATTCAATAGGAAAAGCCACTATATTATTAATCTTAGCTAGTTTTGAAATAGTAATCCATGCTACTTGTGCTGTTATTATTTTAGGATGGGATTCTAATTTTCATTTATATCTTTTTATACCCATGTTAGCGGCTTTATTAACAGCTAGTACAAACACTACTCTGTCTGATATTTTGAATATCAGTTATTCCATTATTTATATTTTTTTAGCTGTATATACAAATCACTTCTCTGCCATTATCACAATTTCAACAAGTGGATTATTTGTTTTCGAAGTTCTCAATATAATTAGTGTTTCATTTATTGTAATTATTGTTACGAGATATTATAGTCATACAGCTCATCATGCGTCTCAAAAACTAACCAAATTCAATAGGAAACTCAAAAAACAAGGTGATAAACTAACTATTTTTAACGAAGAATTAGGTAGACAAGCAAAAGAACTTATCAAAATAAATAATCAGACTAATGATAGTATTCGTTATGCTCTTCGAATCCAAAAAGCTGTGTTGTCCTCTACTTCTGATTTAGAAAATCTGTTTGGAGAAAAAAATGTGATAGTTATTTACAGTCCTAAGGATATTATTTCAGGAGATTTTTATTGGGCTACAGAGATAGACAAAAAAAAAATAATTGCAGTAGCTGACTGTACAGGTCATGGCGTTCCGGGGGCAATGCTAACAATGATAGGCAAGAGTCTTTTGAATAATATCATTTTAGAAAAAAAAATTACAGAACCAGCCTTAATTTTAGATGCTCTGCAACATTACTTTTCTACACTTTTTAAAAATGAGCAAGGTATACAAGATGGAATGGATATTTGTTTGTGTGTATTTAACGAGACTGATTCATTAAATATGCGCTTAGTAAATTTTGCAGGTGCTAAAAGACCTTTATTTATCCTTAAAAGCGATAAATTACTACAAATACAAGGGAGTAGAAAAACGATTGGAGGAAGACAAAAAAAAGGAAGTGAATATGAACAGTGTGAAGTTTTATTAAACAAAGGTGATATTCTTTATCTAACAACAGATGGTTATGTAGATCAGAACAACTTCTTGCGCAAAAAATATGGAACACTTCGCTTCAAAAGATTACTAACCTCTTTTATGGGAAAAGCTTTGAATCAACAAAAAAAAATCTTATTAGAAGAAATGAAAGTCCACAGACAAAAAGAAGAACAGCGTGATGATATAACCATTATTGGGCTGAAAATATGATATTATAATAAAATAATTGAACTATACTTTTAGTACTTATATTTTTTACTATGCCATACAAAAGTTATAAGAATATTATCTTAATTGACAGCACAATTCTCAATTTATTTTATTATATTTATTTATCCAAAAAAAGATAACCACCTTTATATCAATGCTTTACAAAATGAAATAAAAACACTTACTTCTTTGTATTTAGATGTCTGTTTTATAATTATCCACTTATGTCATTAAGTCCTCTTTCTATTTTATTTGACGTTCCTCATCATTTAAAATTACCTATCGAAGAACACAAAGACTTTGCTGTTGTCTCTACGGCAGGCGTATTAGGTTTTTTAGCTCATATTGTATTTTTTATTCTGTTTTTCCTGTTTGATTCTCATTTTATGATGTATCTAAATATAGGGAGTATTCTAACTTTTGCCTGCATTTTTTACTTTAATCGTAGCTCATCAAGAAACCCTACTCTTCTGCTTATTTTAGCGAGTTTAGAGATACTTGTTCATGCTACTTTTGCTATTTTTTTATTAGGATGGACACCTAACTTTCATATTTACTTCTTTATTCCTATTCTGTCAGCTTTGGTTATTTCCAAAAGCAATGCTATTGCTGCTCATATTATCAATGTAACTTGTGTAGTTTTTTATATCGCTTTGGCGACTTATACTAATTATGAAAAACCAATAGCTCCCCTTGAGGAAATAGAAGTATTTGTTTTTGAAATTTTGAATATTAGTAGTGTTTCTGTAATAGTAATCATTGTTACGATGTATTATAGTTATGTATCTAATGAATCTTCAAAAGATTTAATTCAGTTAAATAGTAAATTAAAAGAGCAAAGTCAAAAGGTTATGTCTTTTAATAATGAACTTGCTCAACAAACAGAAGAACTACAAATACAGTCAGAACAATTAGAAAATGCTAATAAACATACTACTGATAGCATCAGATATGCTCTTCGAATTCAAGAAGCTGTTTTACCTTCTTTTTCTGATTTAGATAATCTGTTTGGAGAAAAAAATGTAATGGTTTTTTATAGCCCTAAAGATATTGTTTCAGGAGATTTTTATTGGGCAAAAGGAAAAAACAAAAATAAAATAATTGTAGTAGCAGACTGTACAGGTCATGGCGTTCCGGGGGCAATGCTAACAATGATAGGAGAAAGTCTTTTGAATAATATTGTGTTAGAAAAAGGAATTACAGAACCTGCTTTGATTTTAGATGCCTTACAAGTTTATTTTTCTACTCTTTTTAGTGGAAGTGTCCATAATATAAGAGATGGAATGGATATTTCTATTTCAACAATTAATTATGAAACAAAGAAATTACATTTTGCAGGAGCTAGAAATCCAATTACATATATTCAGAACGGAGAAATGAAAACCATTCAAGGCGACAAAATGAGTATTGGTAACTCAAATTTCAAGTCCAAAATAGGTAATAGATTTACTAATCACCAAATAGATATTTCTGTACCTACAACAGTTTACATGTACACAGACGGTTTTCAAGACCAGTTTGGAGGAAAAGTAAATAGAAAATTTTATAGTAAAAACTTGAGAGAATTATTTTTTACAATACATAAACTTCCCATGTCCAAGCAACGAACACGTCTAAAACTGACCTTTATGGAATGGTGTGATTTTGCCAAACAAACCGACGATGTTACCATTGTAGGAATAAAAATAGATTCTAGTCCAAACATCGAAGCTTGAACTAGAATTTAGTTTTTACACAATCATTTTTTCGATAGGAATAACTAATATCCCTTCTGCACCTGCTCCTTGTAGTGCATCAATTTTTTCCCAAAAGTCATCTTCATTAATAACAGTATGAACAGAAACCCAATTATCATCAGCCAAAGGCATAATAGTAGGACTTTTCAAACCAGGTAAAACTGAAATAATGGCATCCAATTTTGATTTTGGCGCATTCAAGAGAATATATTTATTTTTGTGCGAACGTCTAACAGATTGCATTCTAAATAAAAGTTTCTCAAAATTCTTGCGCTTTTCTCCATTAAAATCTGGATTGGCTACTAAAACAGCTTCCGATTTCAAAACCGTTTCTACTTCTTTTAGTCCATTGCTCAAAAGTGTGCTTCCAGAGCTTACAATATCACAAACTCCTTCTGAAAGACCAATACTAGGTGCAATTTCTACCGAACCACTAATCATGTGGATTTCAGCATTTACATTTTTTTCTTTGAAATAATCACCCAATATTTTTGGATACGAAGTAGCGATTCTTTTTCCATCAAAGAAAGAAACATCATTATAAGTTGTTCCTCTAGGCACAGCCAAAGACAAACGACATTTTGCAAACCCTAATCTGTCGACAAGCTCCAATTTCTTACCTTTTTCAAGCATTACGTTTTCGCCAATGATTCCAACATCAGCAACACCATCTTGTACATATTCTGGAATATCATCATCTCTTAAGAAAAGAATTTCTAAAGGAAAATTAGAGGCTTCTGCACGCAACGCATTCGGACTTGTTGTGATTTGAATTCCACATTCTTTAAGTAAAGCAAGTGATTTTTCACTCAAACGACCCGATTTTTGTATCGCTATTTTCAAACGATTTGAGTTTTCTGTATTATTAGGCGACATAGATATTTATTTTTCTGTGTTCTAGTGAGTAATTCTATTTTAATTATTGGTGGTTTTCCTTGAAATTTTACTTATTTTTCTATCTTAAAAAAAAGCAAACTTACAAAAAAATAAAGTCAGAAGTAAAATAATGCCTTTTAAAAAAAGATTAATCAAGAGGAATCCATAATTTATATCCTGTTTCATTCTCAAAATTAGCTTGCCAATTCTTGCCATATTTTGCATTCATTTTTTCTAATGCTACCTGATTATTTATGTTGGCTATTATAACCTGAAAAACTCCTACATTACAACCCGAAATTCTCTCTATTCGAAAGCCATATTTTTCTGTAATTGGATTTTTACCATTCAAGCAATCTACTGGTAATAGTTCTCCATAAATTTGAAAGGTGGGAAGGTTTTCAGTATCATTTTCTGCTGTTTCAGAGTCCGTTTGATTTGATATTTTCGAATTATCTACACAACTTACAAAAAGTAAAATTGCTAGAAGTAAAATAAGGAGGTGTTTCATTATTTTTGATTTAGAAATAAAGATATATTATCAACGTTTGTAAATAGCTTTTCGGCAATCCAAAACAACTCTGACAATAGTTTAGCTACCAATCCTTAACCGTAATAAATTACTAAAAAGTAGTTTTTCCAAAACTCAAAACTTTTACAAAGAAAAAAACTATCTTTGTATCTTACTTTTGCTATAAAAATAACTGAAAATATACGTTCTCTACAAATGACAGCACAAGAATTACAAAACAAGCTAGATAAAGCATTAGAAAAATACGAAATTGTAATTGGTCTTGAAGTCCATGCTCAACTTCTTACCCAAACAAAAGCCTATTCTTCCGACCCAAACGAATATGGTAGTTTGCCAAACACAAATGTAAGTGTAATTACGCTCGCTCACCCTGGTACACTTCCAAAATGCAACAAAAAAGTACTGGAATATGCTATCAAAATGGGTGTTGCTTGTGGCTGTGACATTACAGAATACAATATTTTCGATAGAAAAAATTATTTTTATCCCGATTTACCAAAAGGCTATCAGATTACACAAGACAAAACGCCGATTTGTAGAAATGGATTTATTACCATCACTTTGCCAAGTGGAGAGGAGAAAAAATTAGCTCTTACACGCATTCATATGGAAGAAGATGCAGGAAAATCGATGCACTTGGCTGCCGAAGTGGACACACTTGTCGATTTGAATCGTGCAGGAGTTCCTTTGATTGAGATTGTTTCTGAACCTGTTTTGCGTTCTAGTGAAGAAGCGTATTATTATTTGCAAGAAGTGCGTCGTCTTTTGCGTTACTTAGAAATTTGTGATGGAAACATGGAAGAGGGTTCGATGCGTTGTGATGCCAATATTTCGGTACGTCTTAAGGGAGAAGAAGCCTATCGTACTCGTGTAGAGGTAAAAAACATGAACTCGTTTAGAAATGTACAAAGAGCAATTGATTTTGAAGTAATTCGTCAAGTAGATTTTTATGAAGACCCAGCTACAGAAGGCGAAATTTATGGAGAAACTCGTATGTTTGATGCAAATACGGGAAATACATACAGCTTGCGTGCAAAAGAAACGTTGAATGACTATCGTTATTTTCCAGAGCCAGATTTACAGCCTTTAGTAGTTACAGAGGACTATCTACAGACAGTGAAAGCCTCACTTCCTGCGCTTCCTCGTGAACTAAAAGCACGTTTTATGAAAGACTATGAGCTTTCAGAATATGACACCAATATTTTGATTGATGATAAAGAAACAGCTTTATATTTTGATGAATTATGTCAGAAAACGAAAAATTACAAAGCTGCTTCCAACTGGATTACTAATATTGTAAAATCGTATTTGAATGAAAATAAAATCTCTTTTTCTGATTTTGCTTCAAAAATAAATACAGATAAAATGGCACAGCTTATTGAACTTGTCGATTCAAATAAAGTAAGTTTTGCTCTAGCTGCTCAAAAACTTTTCCCTGCTCTGATTGAAGATACAAGCAAATCTCCAGAAGAAAAAGCAAAAGAATTGGATATGATTCAAAGCAGCGATGAAGATTCTATTTTGCCTATCGTGAAAGAAGTGTTGGCTCAATTTCCTGATAAAGTAGCTGAGTATAACGGTGGAAAAGTAGGCTTGTTAGGAATGTTTATGGGACAGGTTATGAAAAAATCGAAAGGAAAAGCCGACCCTAAAGTTGCAAGTGCTTTGATAGAACAAGAATTAGAAAAAATGAAGTAAAACTTTAATTTATAACACTATGATAATTGGTCTATTCCTAATATGGTCTATAGGAAGAGCTTTTTTCAAACTTGCTAAAGAAAGAGAAAAGAACAAATGGCTTTTTTCTGTTTTGGGCGTGCTTTCCTATTATGTAGGCACTGTGGTAGGAGCATTTATTATTTTTGTAGTTTCTGATCTTTTCTTGTCATCTTACTACAATATTGAAAGTATAGATGAAAATATAATTGGCTTAATTGCTATTCCCTTTGGAGTTTTAGCCTGTTGGGGCTTTTATAAAATTTTAGAGAAAAATTGGAAAACAAATGATGATGAAACCTACATCAAAGACGATACTATTTTAGATGCAAATCTATAAAACCCAATTTTCTGTCTTTTAGAAAATGAACTTAATGGTTCAGAAACTGCTTTATTTTGAAGTAATTTCTGAACCTTTTTTTTATAAAAATTAAACTCTAATGAATGACATTCTGCTAAAACCAAACTTCATACAAAATCCACAAAGTCTATTTGAATTGATTAATATTTATATAATTTGGGATAACCGAATGAAAGCACGCAAAACAGCAAGTTTTGGAAAGGCTTATAATTATTCTCAGATGAGCTATCCTTTTCAAGAATTTCCTAGTTTTTTGGAAAAAATTTGTCAGAATATAAAACTAGAATTGAATTTTGAGCCAAATAACTGTTTGATAAATTATTATGAAAATGGACTGTCAAAAATGGGTTATCATTCTGACCAAATTGATATTTTAGCAGAAAATACAGGAATTGTAATTATTTCTTTAGGAGAAACAAGGCTTTTAAAATTCAGAAATATAGAAGATAAAACTAGTTTCAAAGAATTTGAACTCACTTCTGGAAGTCTTTTTTATATGAATCAAGAAATTCAAAACAGTTGGCAACACGCTATTCTAAAATCAAATACAGAAAATTCTCGTATGAGTTTGACTTTTAGAAAATTGATTTGACTTAAAATAATCATTAAATAATTAGGCAAAATTATTTATTAGGTTATTGTATCTTTATCAAAAAGGTTGTTCAATTTTATTAAACAACCTTTTTAAAAATTTAATCAATTTAGTTTCTATACAAATTACTTATTAAGCCATTCCATTGCTGAAGCAGTATCTTCAAAATAATTTGATTGGTAACCAGCAGTAGTATCGTCATCTATTATCTGACTAATGGAAACCTGAGTAAATAAATCTTTGCTTATTATTATAGCTAATTTTTCAAGTTCAATTGCTTTAAAGGTAGGTAATATTATATCATTGTGCTTTTCTTGCTCATCAGGAGATATAGTATGTTGCATGTCAAGCGTTTTTGCTAATATTTTCTTTGGTCGGTGCTTTAATAGGACTTCATTTTCTAAACGAACATGTTCTTGAAACTCTTCAACAGTCATATTAGCAGTTGCTGCCAACCACTCTAATTCTAAAAGTTCTGTTTCAGGAAAATAACTAAGGACAAAAAATTGCGTTTGTTTTACTATCATGTTTTTAGCTTTTAATAGTTATTAAATAAAAAAATGTTAAAAATTATTAATCGGTTTAAATTACAGTAACTAACAGATTTGATTTGTTATTGTTTTTTGGAAAAAAAATAAAATATGATTGATTGTATGGTATTATTGGTCTTGAAGTATTTCTGATTAAAAAACAATTCTCCTCCAATTCTTCTTTATGATATATCTATTAGTTTTTTAACTAACTCTGTTTATTTTTTTCTAAGATGAATTCTCAAAAAGCACATTTTTTCTTTGCTTTATTTCTTTTTTTTACCTGTTTTTTACTTTCTCCTGATACCAAAGCTGTGCAAATTTTCGGAAAAGTAACTAGTACAGAAGGCAAAAATTTACCTTTTATAACCATTTATCAAGAAGGAACAACCTATGGAACTATCACTAACCAAGAAGGAAATTATTTTCTACATCTAAATGAAGGTACTTATCAAATTGTATTTCGTTCTATCAGTTACCAAACTCAAATTAAGGAAGTAATTGTTACAAAAGAAAATGTACAAAAAGATGAAAAAATAGAGCTGAATATACAAATGAAGCATTTGACGATGCTTTTAGAAACTATATTGATTGATTTAAATAAAGACAACAAAAAAGAAATAAATAAAGCTCATTCTATCATTCAAGCAGCACAGCAAAAAAGAGAATTTTATAGAAATCAAGCACAGGCTTTTTCTTGTGATATTTACATAAAAAATGTACAGCAATTAGATACTTTTCATATTCCTAAATTATTTTCTACTAAACAAGTAAAGCAACTAAAACAAGAATGGCAAACAGATAAAGTAATTTACTTTTCAGAATTAGTGTCCAAATATTATTTCTTAGCTCCCAATTATCAAAAAGAAATAATTATTTCTTCTCGTGCAAATGGTGATAGCAGAGGTTTTGCTTGGAATAGTTCGTTTTTTCTAATTTTTGATTTGTATCAAAATTCTCTATCGCTTCCTATTGGAAACAGAAAATTTATTTCTCCTATTGCAAAAAATGCCTTTAATTATTACGATCATGTATATGAAGCAGAGTTTACAGAAAATATAAGAACTGATAAAAAAGTCAAAGTCCATAAGATAAAAGTCATTCCCAAACACACAGGACAACCTTTATTTTTTGGAGATATTTATATTCAAGATAGCACTTGGAGAATCCATAGTGTGGATTTAAAAATTAGTCGTCAAGCAGGAATAGAAGTTATTGATACGCTTACCATAAAACAACTTTTTTCACCTATAACAGACAAATTATGGATGTGTTCTTCTCAATCTTTTTTGTTTAATTATAAGATTAATTTGTTTAGTGTTGAAGTGATAGGAAAGGGAAATTATACAGGAAGTTTTTTTAATTACCAACTAAATCCAAACTTTACTTCTGCACAATTAGAAAAAGATATAGATGAGTTAGACAAAGATTCATTTTACAAAAATAGAATTACTGAAAAACAGGAAAAAAAACAGAACCAAAAGCAAAATGAACAACAAATTTCCATTATCGATACTGTATCATTAGACGAACTAGAAGAAAAAATAAGAAATAAAGAATTAGTAACAAAACAAGTTAAAGCTGAGGAGGATTTTTTTAGCAACGAATTATCTATTTTGTTAGATAGTTCTACTCAAAAAACTACATCATATTGGCAAAAAGTGCGTCCTGTTCCCCTTACGACGAAAGAAGCCAACCATTATCACAGAAGTGATAGCATAGAAGAAGCACACAGCCAACCTTTTTATTTAGATTCAATGGACAGACAAAGCAATAAATTTAAGTTTAAAGATTTGTTAGTAGGCTATTCTTACAAAATTCGTAAAAAAGAATTGACCTATAAATTTCCCTCTCTCTTAAATGTAATTCAATCTAATACAGTAGAAGGAATGGCACTTAATTTTGGAGTAGATAGAATAAAAAATAGAGAAAAAGATTTGAGTCAGACCAAATTAGGAGCAGATGCAAGATATGGTTTCGGAAGCAAACAATTTTTAGCCAAAGGAGAAATTTCTCATCTTTTTAATCGAATAAACGATAGATATATTTTTATAGAAGGTGGAGCTTTCGTAGAACAATTTGAACCAAATGCCATTCCATATTTTGTAAATGGAGTTTATACACAGCTCAGAGAACAAAATTTGATGAAGATTTATCAGAAAAATTATTTTCAACTTGGAGCAGGACAACGTATTTTTCAAGGTGTATTTTTTCGCTTGCAAGGAAGTTTTGAAAGGCGTATTCCTTTGAAAAATAATCCAAAAGCATCTTCACTTATAGATAGAAAAGATATAACTTTCACATCTAATTTGCCTATTGACTATAAAGGTGAATCTGTTTTTTTCGAACTTCATAATGCTGTTTTGATAAAAGCTCGCTTTGAATATCTAATTGGTGAAAAGTATATTTTACGTCCCAAACAACGAATTAGTTTATCTAGTAAATATCCTTTGCTAGCACTTACTTACACACAAGCCATAAAAAACATAGCACAAAGTAAAGCATATTTTGGAAAATTAGTTTTGAATATTAGTGATGGAATGAATTTAGGTATTTTAGGTACAATTAATTATGATATTCAAACAGGAACTTTCTTATGGAATAATTATACTTCTTTTGTAGATAATTTTCACTTTTCTACTTCGCCTATTTTTATAGCAAAAAACAATTTACGCCAGTTTTTATTGTTGCCTTTCTATGAATATAGCACAACCAAGCCATTTGTAGAAGTTCATGCCGAACAGCATTTTAATGGTTATTTATTGCACAGAATAGGATTTATGAAAAAATTAGGTTGGCAATTTGTAGCTAGTTCAAATTATCTTTATACGCCTGCTGCAAAACATTATACAGAATTAAGCATTGGCTTTGAAAATATTTTTAAAGTTGTACGAACTGATTTTGTGTTTGCTCTGAATCCTTCTCTAAAACAAGACAGAACACTAGAAAGCAGACCCAATTCTATTAAAAAATTTGGTGTTCGTTTTAGTATAGGTATCTGAAAAATTTAGAAAATTGATTTTACTAAATTTGTCTTAGCAAAGGTTAAAAACTAAAAAAGAGTATAAAAATTTTAGATTAAACTTTAAAATGACAAAAAAGTCATTTATATTTGTAACACAATCAAGTTATGAAAATAAAATCCATAGAAAAAGAAGAGCGTATTTATGAAGTTGTTTTGCAACTTACTCAAAAAGTAGGGTTAGCAGGTTTGCGTATTTCCGATATTGCAAAAGAAGCTGATTTAGCACACGGAACGCTTTACATTTATTTCAAAAATAAGAAAGAACTTATTAATCAACTCTATAAAAAAATCAAAAGTAGAGTAAGCGCAGAACTTCTTCCAGAGAATATTGAAGAGTATTCTATCAAGGAAGGAATGCAGCTTGTTTGGCAAAATTATTTACATTATTTGGTTCATAATCAGATAGAAATACATTTTATGAGTCAATGTGCAAGTTCTAATATCTTAGATGATTCGAATAAAATTATTTCAGATTCATTTATGAAAAAGACAAAATCATTTTTTCAAAAAGGAATTGATTCATCAGATATCAAAGATTTAGATATTGAATTATTGATAAGTGTATTTCAAGGAATGGCTAATCACATTGGTCTTCAAATTACTCAAAAAAAGCTGGATTACACACCAAAACTAATAGAAGAGAGCTTTGAAATCTACTGGCACGGAATCAGAAAATAAGAAAACAATATAGAAAACACAGAAAACATAAATTAGGCTATTTTAATAAATAGTCTATTTTTTCAAAACTAAAAATGACTTTTTTTTCACTTATAAATTAATCTCAACTCAAATTCAATACAATTATGGCAACCCAAAAAACAATTTTCATTACAGGTGCATCTTCTGGAATCGGAAAAGCAACAGCTGAATATTTTGCAGACAAAGGCTGGAATGTCGCAGCAACAATGCGTAATACATCAGACGCACTCACAGAAACTGATAATCTCAAAAAATTTGCTTTAGATGTTCAAGACAAAAACAGTATTGCAAAGGCTGTCAAAGATTCTATTGCAACTTTCGGAAAAATAGATGTAGTGTTGAACAATGCAGGATATGGAACGGCTGGTGTTTTGGAAAGTGCTTCAGATGAGCAAATTAAAAGACAATTCGATGTAAATTTATTTGGTTTGATTGATGTAATTCGTGCTTTTTTACCTCATTTTAGAGAGAATAAAAGTGGTCTTTTTATAAATGTCTCCTCTATTGGTGGACTTATTACTATGCCTTTATTTTCTGTTTATCACGCCACAAAATGGGCAGTTGAAGGCTTGACTGAGAGTTTGCAATATGAACTAAATCCTTTCGGAATTGAATTAAAAATAATTGAACCGGGTGGAGTAAAAACTGATTTTGCAGGGCGTTCTTTGGATATGTTTGAGAGTGAAAACGATAAGGATTATCAAAAAACAATTACAAGATTATTGCAGAATTTTGAAGGAACAGAACGTTCAGAAAATTATTCTACAGCCGAACAAATGGCAGAAGGGATTTTTGGTGCAGCAACAGATGGGAAAAAACAACTTCGTTATGTCTTAGGAAAGGATGCACAACAGCTTTGGGGTGCGAGACAAAATCAACCCTATGAAGATTTTAGAGAAATGATTCGTACAAATATGTTAGGATAATTTTTTATAAAAAGTTGTCTAAAAATGCCATTACGAAGTTGAAAAACTTTATAATGGTATTTTTTTATTTATTTTTTCTAATCTTTCTGCTTCAAAAAGATTCTCAAAAAACTTCTTTGATTTATTTCCTTCATAATGAAATGCCAAAACAGTTACTACAGAAATAATTAGTATCATCAAAAAAGGAGTAAAAGAAGCCAAATTAAATATAGATTGGTTTTCCATTTCTTGCCTAAAAATAGGAATCAAAAATAGAGTAGCTACAAACATGAAAGAAAGCCAGATAGCAAGAAAAACAATTACAAAAGTGTGTAATCTCATTTTGATATGAATAAGTGTACTTTCTTTATTTTCTTCAATTTTACCTTCTATTCGTGGCAAAAATGAATTTCGGTAACCAATAATACGACTTATTTTGAAAGAATTTTCATTTACAACTCCCTCATAAGCCTTATGATTTCCACTTGAAAAAACACCTGTCATTCGAATCCATTGTTTAGGCTCTGTTTCATTTCTCACTCTTTTTAGAATTTCATCTTTAGATAAATGAGTTTTATAAGTCAGATTTTCGTAAGGTAGAATATTCATACAAGTAATAATTTTTGGACTCTATATATTTTTGTTTATACAAAATACAAAAATTTGTTCAAAAAAATAATTACTTTTTCAATTCAAATTGCTTTTCTAAAGACTGTCTTTTTTCCAAATCAGCTTTGATTTTTATATTTAGAGGAGAATCTGCTAATACATTATAATTTTCCCAAAAAACAGTATTATAATCAATTTCTTTTAGTTTAGAATCATCTTGCAAATCTTGTGGAGTCGGATTTTTTTGATTTACATTTACTGTAAGTTGTTCGACAAAATACTCAGAAACAGATTCTTCAAATGCTTCTTGACTCTCATAATATTTTTCGATGGAGCGCAACGATTGATAACTTACCAAATATTTTTCATCGTATTTCTTGAAATAAAAATGCTCTTCGTTCTCTAAATAAATATTATATCCATAACGCTCTTCTGCATTATAGCCCCCCATTGCACCAACAGGAAGATAGGAAAAATGAAGTTGGAGAACAGCATAATCTTCGTCATTTACAAAGAGTTTTCCTTTAAGTTTTCTGAATCGGTCAATTGTTCCATTATAAGAAAAAGAGATTTCATAAACTGTATTCTTGCCTATTGAAGTTAGATTTACTAGTTCATAGTCAAATTTTTCGTACATCATTTTATCAAAAATGAATTGATTTTTTCTTATCCAATTATATTTTGTGCCGTATTCTACATCAATAAAAAAATTATTTATCTTTGATTTTGAATAATCATAAGATGCTCTTCTCTCTTTTACTTGTGCAAAATAATCTTCTTCTAGGTTCAAAATAGTAGGAGCAAAACTATTTTTACTTTTGTAGTTATAGATAATAGGAACATACGCTCGCTTGTCATATACATGAAGTGCAGCCTCTACCAAACGAACATAAGCCGTCGAATCTTTTAGATATTCTCTATAAAAAAAATCTGCATTATAAGGATTTTGTGGATAATTTTCAGGCAGATTTTTGATGACCTGTTTCATTATTTTTTCTACCTTAGGAATTCGTTTGGAGCTAATCGTAACTGTTTTGAGAGATTCACTAGATTTTAATTCTAAAACTAATTGATTACTTTTAGAATGCTGATATGCTTCTGAAACTTTTATCTTTAAAGGCTGATAACCTACAAAAGAACAAACAATAAACTTATCCTTCCAAGTAGGATTGAGGCGAAATTCAAAGATTCCAACCGAATTACTTGCCGTTCCTACACTTGTTCCTTCAATTCCAATGGAAGCAAAAGGTAAGAGTTCTTTGGTTTCTGAATCGATAACTTTTCCTTTTATAAGAAAATTCGTTTGCCCTAAAACTTCAAATCCAAATAATAAAACTAAAAGAAATGAAGTAAATAATAATACTATTTTTGCTATTTTCATTTTATAGTAAGTCTGTATTTTCTTTGAGATAAATACAAAAATAATTATTTCTATTTAGAGTATTCAATTACTTCATTTTGAATTGGAGAATAATCTGTTTTTTCTTTTCCATCAACTATAATTTTATCGAAATAACATTTTATTCCTGTTGCTTGATTTGAGTTTTCCGTATTTTGGATGTGAAAATGTAAATGAGGTTCAGTAGAATGACCAGAATTGCCACAAAGTGCCAAACTATCACCTTGTTTTACTTTTTGTCCTTCCTTTACTTTTATAGAATTCTGTTTGAGATGAGCAAAAAATAAATATTCATTGTTTTCTGTTTTCAGAATCACTGTATTTCCTGTAATAAACTGATTATTGACTTCTCCTACCTTATTATCTTTTATTCCATCTACTGACAAAACAATTTCTCCATCACAAGGTGCAAAAATTTCTTGTCCAAAAGCATAATAATCTTCATTCTTTTCTGCATTTGTTGTATAGGTTTTTCCATTTTTCATAATCAAAAAATCAAACGCATTCTTCTGTGATTGGCTTTCTACATGATAGTTTTGCTTTTCTGTATCTCCTCCCCAAGTAACTGTCCATTTTCCCTCAAAAGGCAAGACGAGTTTAGTCTGATTGCGTTCAGGTGTAGGTATTTCAGTAATTTCTTCATACGGTTTAATAAACAATCCATTTATTTTGCCTTGATTATCTACCGAAATATTTAATGCTGCTGTTCCTTTTTCAAATTTTGTTTTATAGACAGCATAACTTCCTTTTTCATACCTAGAGAACTCTCTTTTTATTATTTTTCCTGTTTGTTGGTATGAATTTTTCAAAAACAATCTAGTTTCTTCCAAAGGCATTGCTTTTTTCATTCCATAAGAAAACATCTCAAAAATGCTATCATAATCAGAATTATTGAAATAATTATCAAAATTTTGTGCTACTTTTTCATAACTCTCTGTTTCTTTAGAGTCATTATTGGTTTGAGCAAATGAATTTGAGAGCGTAAAAAGATAAACAAAACAGAGTGCAAAAAACGAAAATAACTTCATACAGATAAAATTTAGGTATTATAATTTTGAAACGAAAATTACAAAAAAATAAAAGTAGTTTAGTTATATTTATATTTTAAGTTTTATTAAAAAATTAAATCCAGACATTCTTTTCTATCTATTTTACTTGTCTGTGTCATAGCAAAATTAGAAATATAAAAACATTGTTTGGGAGTATGATAAGCAGGCAGATTTGTTTTGAGATGCTGTAAAAGGTCATTTTCAAAATTTTTATCAAATGGTAATCCTTCAATAATCAAAATCACTTTTTCGCCTAATGTTTCATCAGGTATAGAAGAAATAAAGAAGCGTTTTTGTAAATCTAATTCATAAAAAGCTCTTTCAATAAAACCTTCTATTTTTTCTGGAAAAACTTTTACACCTCCTGTATTGATAGCAAAATCTGCACGCCCAAGCCACTCAAACTCATTGTCATTTTTTATATCTACCAAATCATTTGTTGTGATTTCTTTTCCCAAAGTGTGAGGCGCAGAAATAACTAAACAACCACGCTGATCCGTTTTTATATTTACATTTGGAAGTGTTTTGTAGGTATCCGAAATTTCCTTTTTTCCTTTTCCATTAAGCCTTTTCAATGCAATATGAGTAACAGTTTCGCTCATTCCATAGGTAGAATAAATTGGAACTCGGTTGAGAGCTTTTATAGAACGAATTTTTTTGATAAGAGAATATGAAACAGGCGCACCACCAATAATAATTGCCTTCATCTGACGCAAAATCGCAATTTTCTCAGGTGTTTCGTCTAAAATAGTTTGTAATTGCATAGGAACAAAAGCAGCAAAATCAAACCACATTTTTTCATCAAAATCTTCTAAAGGGTTACGTTTGGGAGGAACTATTATCATTTCTGCATCTAATTCCATTCCCCGAACTAACATCATTTTTCCTGCAATATATTCTGTGTTTAAGCATATCAGAAAACGCTCATCTTGCTTCAAATTCAATGCTTTAGCTGTTGCCAAAACACTATTTTGCATTTGTTTTCTAGTAAGAGTAATTGGTTTTGGAATGCCTGTTGAGCCTGATGTATGAACTATAAATTCATTTTTATTGCTCTGCCATTCCATACAAAAGCTAATTACAAGTTGGTTATAAGAACTACACAAAACTGTTTGAGAAAGCTCTGAAATTGGAACTTTTTTACCTATTTCTCCTTTACAAACTTCAAGAGGAAAATATAGACTAGATTGAGAATGAGTAATAGTAGTATTTTTTAATAGAGATTCTGACATAATGAGTTATAAAAATAGTGATAGAATTGTTTTGCCTAAATTGTTTTGTTAAGGTCTAAGTTTAATAAGTTAAAAAAATGAACTCAATTATATAACTTTAAATGAGCGTAGTTTGTTAAAGGAAGTACAAATAAACATAGTTTAATAGTATACACATAAACCTTGCTATGTAGGTAATATTGCTTAAATTATTATAGTAATTGGTAATAGAAAAATAGTGAATATTTGAACTTACTTGAAATCAATATGTTATAAACATAAAACAAAAGCAGCCTCTTTAATCTTGCAACTTTCTAATAAAATACATAACTTTGTAGAGTTGTGTTATTATTCTAATAAATCAACTATTTTAATGGCTATTTTCTATTTATAATTAATTTGAAACATTTTTTTTATCTTATTTCTATATTGCTTCTATAATTTTTTACTAAAATAGGATTATCTACATTATAAAAACTTTAATCTTTTAAATTAATTCAAACTATTTTTTTACAACAAAATAGTGATAAAATAATATTATTATGTTTCTTTCTTTTGAAAAAATGCCTTCTTATTCTCGTATTTGGATTTATCAGTCTGATAGAGAACTTACAGATAGTGAAGTTGTGGCAATTACGAATGTTTTAACAAATTTTATTGAAAATTGGCAAGCCCATGGTAACTCTTTAGTTTCGTCTTTCGAAATTCGTCATAAGCGTTTTTTAATTTTGGCAGTAAACGAAGAACTTACAAAAGCAACAGGATGTTCTATTGACAAATCTGTAGCACTTATGAAAGCTATTGAAGATGAATTCAAAATTTCACTTTTTGACAGAACTAAAGTCGCTTATTTTGATAAAGAAGATAAAATAACTATTACCTCTCTTTCTAAACTTAAAGAATTAGTTATTGAGCAAAAAATCACTTCTGATACAATTATTTTTGATAACTTAGTTCAAATAAAAGAACAGCTAGATTCTCAGTGGCAAAATAAGGCTTCTAATACGTGGCTCAAACGTTATTTTCAGAACGTGCTTTCATAAATAAAACAAATTCTAAAAAACAAAAAAACCCTTATTTCTTTATTGAAATAAGGGTTTTTATAATTGAAGAAATAATTCTATTCAAATAAAAATAGATTATTTACCTTCGTCATTTTTCATGTCATCTTTCAATTGAGAAAGTGCAGAATTGTCTCCTAATGAACTAGTAGTTTCCAAATCTTTAGAGTTTTTCATGTCTTTAGATTTTGAAGCTGTTTCTTTACTAGCTTCTCCTTTTGGAGCTTTTGCTTTCTTTGCAGGAGCTGCAGTTTCTTCTTTTCCACTACGGTATGTAGCTACGTGAGAAAGAATAATACGTTGCTCGTCTTTAGAAAACTCTACTACTTTGAAGTCGATGTTGTTTCCAACCTCAGCAGTTTTACCTGTTTCTTCCAAAGTAAGGTGTTTTGTAGAAGCAAATCCTTGTACACCGTAAGGAAGTTCGATATTTGCACCTTTGTCATTTTTGTTCACTAAAGTACCTTTGTGTACACTGTTTGGTGTAAAGATAGTTTCGAAAGTATCCCAAGGATTTTCTTCCATGTGTTTATGACTAAGAGCCAAACGACGTTGTTCTGTATCAAGTTCTAATACTTGAACTTCTAATTTTTCGTTTACTTTGATAAATTCAGATGGGTGTTTGAATTTACGAGTCCAAGAAAGGTCAGAAATATGAACAAGTCCGTCAATTCCTTCTTCTAACTCTAAGAATAAACCGTAGTTAGTAAGGTTACGAACTGTACCTGTGTGACGCTCACCAGAAGCATATTTAGTTTTAACTTCTTCTTTCGTCCAAGGATCTTCAGTAAGTTGTTTGATACCTAATGACATTTTGCGCTCTTCACGGTCAATAGTCAAGATAACTGCATCTACTGTATCATTGATACTCAAGAATTCTTGTGGGTTACGCAAGTGTTGTGACCAAGACATTTCTGAAACGTGAATCAAACCTTCTACACCTGGTTTGATTTCTAAGAATGCACCATAATCAGCAACATTCACAATACGTCCGTTTACTTTTGTACCTACTTCTAAAGTAGCTTCAAGCGAATCCCAAGGATGCTCTTGAAGTTGTTTCATACCTAATGAAATACGTTTTTTGTCTTCATCAAAATCAAGAACAACAACATTAAGTTTTTGGTCAAGTTCTAACACTTCATTTGGATGAGAAATACGTCCCCAAGAAATATCAGTAATGTGAAGTAATCCATCTACGCCACCCAAATCAACAAAAGCACCAAAGTTAGTGATATTTTTAACCACACCTTCCAATACTTGTCCTCTTTCAAGGTTGTCAAGAATTTGTAAACGTTGTTTTTCAAGATCTTTTTCAATAAGAACTTTATGAGAAACTACTACGTTGTCATTTGCATAATTGATTTTGACAACTTTCAATTCCATTTTCTTATCTACATATACATCAAAGTCACGAATTGGCTTAACGTCAATTTGTGAACCTGGTAAAAATGCTTCAATACCAAAAATATCTGCAATCAAACCACCTTTTGTACGGCGTTTGATAATTCCTTCGATAACTTCATCGCCTTGATGCGATTGCTCAATTTTTTTCCACGCCTGAAGAGCCATTGCTTTACGACGAGAAAGTAAAATTTGTCCGTTTGCGTCTTCTTGTTTCTCTACATAAACAGTTACTTGGTCACCAGCTTTAAGTTCTGGTAAATCTCTAAATTCTGAAAGAGATACAAGTCCGTCTGATTTATGACCGATATTTACGATAGCTTCACGATCTGTAACGCCTACAATTGTACCTGTAACAAGTTCATTTTCTGAAAACTCAGTAAGTGTTTCTTCGTAAAGGTCTGCAAGTTCTTGTTGACGTGAATCTTTATAGCCAGCACCAAAGCCTGTTTTGTTAGACTCTAATTCTTCCCAATTGATTTCGCCTGCTGAAGTGTTTGAATTACTCATATAATAAAATAAAAAAGACAATTACTTTCAGGCTTGTCGTAGTGCCTGCCTTTGTAGCATTTTTTTTAACTGATTTATTAGAATCAAGTAAAAGAAATTATGCTTATAAGGTGTTTAATTAACTGTGATAAAATAATTTGAATAAAATTCATTTAAAAAAGAAGTAAAACTCATATCAAAACAAAGTAAGTTATTGATTTACAGAATTTTACATATCTGTTTGAAAATGAGTTACAAAGATAAGAACTTTTGATAGGAAAAGGAAATTTTGTTTGTTTTATTCTTCTTTATTTTCCATAAACCAGCCAGAATATTTTATATAATTGTTAGCAATTCGTTCTAACATTTCTCCTCTTTCTCCAATTGGTTTTACTTTTTTTGCAGGCACTCCAGCATAAATAAACCCACTTTCAATTTCTGTTCCTTCTAAAACGACCGCACCTGCTGCTACGATACTTCCCGTTCTGACAATTACGCCATCCATCAATCTGGCACCCATTCCTATCAAAACATTATCTTCAATAGTACAGCCATGAACGATAGCATTATGTCCAATACTTACATAATTTCCGATAGTTGTCGGGGCAGTTTGATAAGTTCCATGAATAGTGGCGTTGTCTTGAATATTGGTATGATGACCAATTTTGATATAATTTACATCACCACGAATAACAGCACTAAACCAAACACTACAATTATCACCCATTTCTACTTCTCCTACAATAGTTGCATTGGGAGCAAGAAAACAATCTTTACCGAATTTTGGAGAAAAACCACGAACAGGAAGAATCAAAGCCATATTTTTTAGAGTTTTAAAGATTTGAATTTACTTAGGAAGTCATTTAAGAATACATTTAATTTCAAATTAGCAAACTATCCCTTAACTTTCAAAATTGTATTTCCTTCCAAAAAGCCATCTAATAAAATAGCTTTTGCAACTTTATTATTCTCATCTCTCTCAAAGCGAATAGAAGCATCACTTTCAAACATAAAAAACTGATTTTCAGATTGTGGTTTTAGCTCCACTTTATTTTCTCCCATCAGTACAAACAAACTATCATTTTCAGCTACAAAAGTCAAATTCCTATTTTCATTCATTGCATAAGTTCCTTCATACTCTTTCAATAAACTCGGTTCTATTGCTATTTCTTGACGAGGCAAAGGGAGTTCATATTCTTCATCATTCAATATTTTTTCAATACTTTCCGACATTTCTCTAGCAACTGGGTGTTTACGATTACTCAAAATAAGAAGTGTTCGTTTTTTGTCATTATCTTTTTTGAGTGAATAACTAAAACCATCATTCATTAAATATCCTTCTATGCCTAAACTTTGATTTTCAAAATTATTTACAAACTTAAAAATATCTTTTGCTGTTGCTTTTATTCCTCTACTACTAAAAGCCATACTGTCTTGATACTTTGGCGATGGTGTTATTTTTAATCCTTGATTACGATAATTATAGAACAAATAACCGATTGCAAGGTGAGTTGTATCTGTTTTATGAAAATAAGTGCTTTCCAAATTCCATTTTTGAGCGTACTGTTCCAAAACCTCTGAAAATGTTTTGTTCGTGATTTTTTCAATAACTAGCCCTAAAATATTATAATCTAATTCGGATTGAGTTTCTGCTGCTTTATGATTTTCATTATTTGATAGATTTACATAATCAATTAATGAATAGGTTTTATTCGGATTTACTTCTTGTATTTGAGCAATTGTTTGAAGGTTTGATTTGTGATTTAATAATTCTTCAACTGTAAAACTCTGTTTTATTTGAGGAATATATGTAGCTATTTTTTCATTTGATTGTATCAAATTTTGATTTATCATATCTCTAATAATAGCCTCTGTAAAAAGCTCAGAAAGATGACCAATTTTGAAAGCTGTACTGTCTGTAAATTCTTTTATAGTGACATAATCTGCTAAGCCGTAGCTTTTATTAAAGATGATAGAGTCATTTTGAGCAATCAATAGTGTACCACTAAAACGCCCCAAATCAAGATAACGATTTGCTAAATTATCGATTTTATCAATTTGAGCAATCTGATTATCATAATTTGTAGTTTCTTCACTTGGAGTGGATACAATTTCTTTTGTTTCTGTATTTGATTTACAGGAAAATAAAAATGCAATTACGGAGATAAGATATACTATTTTTTGCAACATTAGAGTAGATAAGTTTGGGTGTATTTTTAATGATTGAAAGCAAATTTAGATAAATTGCTTTAAAAGCAAAAACCTATTCTCTCAAGAGGAAAGAATAGGTTTTTTGTTTTTTCTCTATTATTCTTTTAACTCTTTAATTAGTTTTACTTCATCTTCCTCATCTTTATATTTCCAAAAATGCCATCCACTTGTTGAAGTTGCTTTTCCTGAAATTTCTTCTTTTACTTTAGATGCTGCACCAGAAGGAGAGTAATGTTCATTTTTATATATGACTTCTTCAGTTTCCAAGTCCAAACGTGCTTGTATCTCTTGATTTTGGTAAGTAGCAAATATTTCTATGCTTCCTTTTTGGTTCTCTCTCTCTTTATAATGATTCTGTAAAATATGAGTTTGTTTATCTACTAACATTTTTTGAAGTATATCAAATAACCTTGTAGCTCTTTCATCAAGAATTACTAAGAAATACTCATCCATATCTACTTCCATTATGTCTAATGGTATAAGATGTTTCTTTAAACTTTCTCTTAATGAAGAATTTTTAAGTTCTATTTCTTTTAAATATTTAGAAGGAGCTTTATCTGAAATTAGAATATTAGATATTTTTGGAATTAGTGTTCTGTTTATAGCAGAAGACATTTTATCTTGCGCTTCTAGGTCATCTTTGAATTTCTTCTTGATATAGTTTTTAGGAAAAATATGGTGGTCTTCTAACCTATTGTCATTAAAATTTAATTTATTGTTATTCTCCCAACTTACTAAACCTTTTGATTGAAAATTAACTAGATTTAGAATTCCTTTATATAATGCACTTGCCTTTCTATTGTAATCATAAAAATCATCTTTGGTATTAATTTGAAGTCTAGCTAAACGATTAAAATAAGCTTTTTCTAATATTCTTTCTCCCTTAGCTACTTTTCTTAAATAATTAGCATCTTTAATTATCATTTCGTTAGAAGAGCCTGTGTAACGCTGTGAAAAAATAGAAGACCAGTACCAATATTGTATAAATTCATTATGTTTTTCATTCATTTGTGAGAAATCTCTACCTAATTCCCATCTAAAAATTATTAAAGGAATAATCATGTTTTCATAAGGCATCCAACTTTGTGAAACGATATAATGATTATCAAATAAAAAATTGAGTGTTTCTTTATACCAAGTACATATTTTGTCCCAATATTCTGTAAAATGTTCATGATTTAACTTTTTAAGAATGTATGACTTATCTATTTTTTCTCTTCCATCCCCAATTATATAAGCCAAAGTTCTCACTACAATTTCTTGATTAAAGTGATTTGCAAAATTAGGATTGCTTTCTTTAAATTCATCAATTTTACTTCTAAGATTAAAATCTCCAGCATATAATTTTGCTGCTAAAATATCTGTAAACTTTAAATTTATTCCTTTACTATTACTTCGTTCAAAAAATAATGCAAACTTATCTACATCCATATCTAAAAGATAGTAGTTTAATAGCTTACTTTCTTTAAATATATCTTGCAACTTATCACAAATTGTTAAATATTTTTCAAAATTATCATTATAGCCTTCATCATCATCTCCATTATATTTTTGCAGTTTGAAAATTTCTTTCTCTATCTTAGATTCTCTCCAATTTTCTTGCATCATGCTATATACATCACTTAACTTAACAGAAATGCGTTCATTATCTTGATTTCCACTAATTTCATATAATATTTCTTCCAAACTCTGTTCGGAAAGACTTTTATCTAAAACCTCACTATATTCATAATCTGATTCATTTTTAGCAACAAACCAAACTTCATCAATACCTGTGAAAGCTCTAAACATGGAAGTAGCTCTTTGTTGTCCATCTAAAACAATTCTATAATTATCTACTTTTACTTTGTTTGCAATCTGTTCACGAGTAAATTTATCTATTTTTAATTTACGATTCTTTCCTTGTCCTTTTCTTGGTCGGTCGTCTACTTCTCTTACTGCAATTTCAAAAGAAGGTTTTCCATATATAATCGCACCAATAAAAATACCTCTAATAATTGAGTCAAATAAATCGTATGTTTTGGTAATATCCCAAACAAAATCTCTCTGAAATTCTGGTAAAGAAATCGTTCCTTTTTCAATACTTTGTGTAAGTTCTCTTATAGATTCACTTTGTTCCATATTTTTCCATATAAAAAGATTAATATTTAAAATTCAATTTTTAAATATACAAAAAAACCTATTCTCTCAAAAAAGAAAGAATAGGTTTTTATAAAAATATTTTGCCATTGTTGGTGTTTTCACCAACGATCTTAAAACTATATTAAATCCACTTTACAGTAAAATCAATAAGTGATTGAACTTCTGATTTGTAAGGAGGGTACATCAGTTGAGGTGCGCTAAAACGAGTTGGTTGTTCCAAAACAGCACGTTCATTAGAGAAAGATCTAAATCCAAAAATACCATGCGCTTTTCCAATTCCACTATGATTGACACCACCAAAAGGTAAATTATGTTGGAAATAATGAATAACAGTATCATTGATACAAACTCCACCCGAAGAAGTAGAAGCAAGCACATTATCAATCGTTTTGCGTTCTTGTGAGAAAAGATACAACGCTAATGGCTTATCTTTTTTATTGATTAAATCTAACGCATCATTTAGATATTTGTAACGAATAACTGGCATAATTGGCCCAAAAATTTCCTGTTGCATCACTTCCGAATCCAAAGGAACTTCTGACATAATTGTTGGAGCAATATAACGCTGTTCTGCCACAACTGTTCCACCTGTATGAATAACTGCCCCCTGCCCTTTTGCTTTACCAATAAGCTCAACAAGCGTTTTATATTGTTTTTCATTGATAATGCGTGCATAATCTGGAGAATCTAAACGTTCGCCAGAAGATTGCCCATAAAATTCACTTAAATATTTGAGCATTTGTTGGATAAGTTCGTGTTCAATGTCTTCATGAACCAACACATAATCAGGAGCAATACAAGTCTGACCTGCATTTAAGAATTTACCCCAAACAATTTTTTTGGCAGCCTCTTTGATATTTGCTGTTTCATCAACAATAACAGGTGATTTTCCACCAAGTTCAAGAGTTACAGAAGTCAAATTTTCTGCTGCTGCCTTCATAATTGTTTTTCCTACAGCTGTACTTCCTGTAAAGAAAATATGGTCAAATGGCTTCTCAGTCAAATATTTTGATACTTCTACTTCGCCTTCTATAAATGCTACTTCATTTTCTGCAAAAACTTCTTTGATAAGTTGTGCCATAATCGCATTCGTATTTGGCGTATATTCAGAAGGCTTCAAAATTACACAGTTTCCTGCTGCAATGGCAGAAATAAGAGGAATTAAGATTAAATTTACTGGGTAATTCCAAGGTGCAATAATCAAACAAACACCTTTTGCTTCGTAACGAATATATGATTTTGAACCTAAAAGAGCTACAGGAGTGCTTACAGATTCATCTTTCATCCATTTTTCAAGATTCGAAATAGCATGTTTTATTTCGTTTGATGTAGGATAAATTTCTGACAAATCAGTCTCTGCTTCTGGCTTTCCAAAATCTTGACGAAGAGAATGATGAAAGGCTGAACGATAATTGAAGAGTGCATCTTGCAAACGTTTTAGTTTTTCAATACGCTCTTTTGATGTTGTTTTTGAAACTGCCCAACGATTATTTTGTTGTGCTTCAAAAATTTCGTCTATTTGTTTTTTAAAATCTTCTTTTGAATTATCTTTTGCGCCTGAATTTGAGTCTTGACCTGCAAAAGAAACGGAATCGGCTTGAATTTCGCTCATAATTAATTTTGGTTGTCTAAGTAGTTTCTAAACCCTAATGGTTTCTCAAAACCCTTAGGATTTATAATAATTTCTTTTATGAAAAATAAAATGTATTCTTTTAGTGCTTCTTTGTGTCTATTATTGTGTGTGTTTGTGCTTAGTTTGTCAGTTCCAGTTTTTGGACAACAAAAAGAGACTCAACTACTAAGATACGAACTTTTTGAACATAAGTTGTTCGTCATGCATAATAATTCTACAAATGAAACAGATTCGATGGCTTATCGTTTACTTTTTCCTAAAAATTATGATTCTACAAAGACCTATCCCCTAGTTTTATTTTTTCATGGGGCAGGAGAACGTGGCGATAGTTCGCTTACTGTCAAACATATAGGAGCTTGGGCATTGCAAGAAAAAAATAGAGATGACTATGAATGTTTTGTGCTTGTTCCTCAATGCGAAAAGAAGAATAAATGGGTAGAAGTAGATTGGTCTGCAGATTCACACAATCAACCAAAAGAAATGAGTAAGTATATGAATTTGACTGTTGAGCTTTTGGAAAAATTACAAACAGAATCGCCTATAGATTCGACTAGAATTTATCTCACAGGATTATCTATGGGAGGATATGGAACGTGGGATTTGGCAGCTCGTTTTCCAAATAAATTTGCAGCTATTGTACCTATTTGTGGAGGTGCAGACGAAAAAACAGCAGATTCTTTAAAATCTATGCCGATTTGGGTTTTTCATGGCGCATTAGACCAAACTGTAAAACCACAGCGCAGCCGAAATATGGTAGAAGCCATAAAGAAAACAGGAAACAAAGACATTCATTATACAGAATATGAAAAAGTAAGACACGGAAGTTGGAAACCTGCTTATGAAGATGAAAGTATGTGGAAATGGCTTTTTGATTGTGTCGTTGGTGGGGACACCAACAATGGCGAGTAAAATATTATTTCAAAATTTAATTTTTAGGCTATGCGTTTATTGTTGTTTTCTTTGTTCTCCTTTTTTGCAATTTCTTTTGTTTCTGCTCAAAGACCAGATGTTAGTGATTTGAAATTTTACAAATGTGATTATTCAGATACTACTTCTTATTACGAAATTCTATCTTCTGGAAGTAAAACAGAAACAACTGAAGTTTGGGGAATAGATAAAAACCTCTTGGATAGCTTACCTTCACTTAGTGAAATGAAACTTGATTTGGAACAGGTTGCAGCTAATGCAAAACTATATTTAGAGAATCGGTATTATTTCCCAAACTCAAACAAAGAATATATTTTGACAGAAATAAGTTTTACTCATATAATTTTTAAAGTAGAAGGAAGTAAAAACTGGATTCTAATTGCAAAGTTTATGCATGATGAAAGAGGATTTTATCAGTATGTTCCCATTTTATTAGATGGGCGAATTATTTTGAGTAGCAATGAATAAATAATCCAAGAAATACTTATGTTTGATTAATAAAGCAACGTTTTCATAAAAAGCAACATCTAAAAAGTCAAATACAATTTTTACATTTTACTTGACTACTATGAAAACTACTTATTTTATTACTCTTCTATTCTTTTTCTTTTATATCTCATTCTGTTCTTTTGCAAGTGAAAGCGATTCTAAAACTTCAACTCAAAAAGAAATTACTATAAATCACATTGTAAAAAAATCAGAAAAAGCTAGTATAAAAAAACAGAAAAAACTCAATTTCAAAGAGCGATTAGCTTTAAAACTTGTCAAAAAGAAAATCAAAAAGGCACAGAAAAAACAAGCTAAAACTAAAAAAGTCAAGAAGAATGAAAGCATAGCAAATGCTGTTGGTACTATCTTGCTTTCAGTATTGTTTATTTTATTTGGTATTATTGGTGGAATTATCGCCCTTGCTACGGGAGAGGTTTTACTAGGAGTTTTATTACTTCTTATAGGACTGATTGCTGTTCCCATCATTTTAGTCATTGCTCTGATAGGATAGATTCTTTTTAAATTTACTATAACTATGAAACAAGAAATACTACTATTACTTTCTATTTTTTCAATTCTGTTTTTTGCTTCATTTGCTAGTGAAAGCATATCGGAAAGTCTGCCTAAAAAAGAAAACTTTGATACTAGAATCACTGCTCAAAAGAAAATTGTAGTTCAGTCCAAGAAGCGAAAAACCAATTTCAAAGAACGATTAGCTTTAAAACTTTTCAAGAAGAAAATCAAAAAAGTACAGAAAAAACAAGCAAAAAGTATTAAATCTAAGAAAGACGACGGAACAAATATTGCTCTATTGCTTTCAATTTTATTAATTTTGGGAGGACTTATAGGTGGAATTGTTGCTCTTGCTTTAGGAGAAACTCTGCTAGGAATTTTACTTCTTGTTGGTGGATTGATTTTTATTCCCATAATTTTGATTATTATATTAATAAATGTCTCATCATTTTGATTCCTCCTGTCTTTAATGCAAATTTGAATAAATAAATATTATCGAAACTCCATTTTTTTCCGTCGTCATTCCTACTTACAATCGTGCAAATTTGATTGTAGCTACTTTATCTTCTATTTTTAATCAAAAACTAGAAGATAAAAATGTGTCTTATGAAATAATCGTAGTAGATGACGGCAGTACAGACAATACAAAAGAACTCATTGAAAAAACTTTCTTAGAGAAAAATTCTACTAAATTTGAAAGCCGTTTGAGATACTTTCAAAAAGAAAATGAAGAACGTTCGGTAGCACGAAATTTTGGTATCTCAAAATCAACAGGAAATTATATTCTCTTCTTTGATTCGGATGATTTTATGCAGCCTCATCATTTGCAGACGCTTTATGAAGCAATAAAAGCAAATCCAAAAGCACAGTTTTTGGCAACAAAATTTGAGTTTGAGAATGAAGGTAAAATATTTCCTTCTCACATTTCACACTTAAAGGAAGGTTTTTATGATTATAAATTGATTTTAGAAGGTTCTTATTTTGGAACTTTAGTTTGTTTCGATAGAAAATTGATTGAAACTAAAGAAGGCTTAAAACCATTTCCAACTGAATTTAATATCTGTGAAGATTGGATATTTTTGTTTAGAAATCTTTATATCCACAAGATTCCAATTTATGTAATTGATAAAACAACAATTACGGTAAACGACCACCCCAATCGTTCGATGGCAGATAATAAAAAAGTTATTTCAGCAAGATTAGAAGCGACTACTTTTTTAGAAAATGAATTATCGCTTTCCGATTCTGAACTTACTATTTTAAAAGGTCATTCGTATCAGTTTTGCGCTGTTCATTCCTATATCGATAAAGATAGAAAACAAGCCTTTGATTTTTGGAAAAAAATGGTTTCGTATTTAGGTTATAATAAGAATACAATCATTTTGGGAGTAAAAATTTTAGTAGGGAAATCATTTATTGAAAAGATAAAATAAATTTATGAGTAGTTCATCTTGTCCATTATGTCATTCAGAACTAATTAATGTAGAAGTCAATCCTTGTATGGATTGTGGAGCAAATCCTAATTCTTCAAAAGGAAAATATGTTGAATATGAAGTTTTATTTGGTTTAAAACTAACACTTTGTGAATTTTGCAGCGTAGATTTTGGTTCTTATGATCCAATTTATTTTGGATTAGATAAAAATGAAAAAATAGGTTTTGAGTATTTCAATTTTGTAAAAGAAGTTTCAAATACTATAAAGCTAAAAGACAAGTATTGTACAGAATGTGAACACAGACTTGCTTTTTTGAAATTTATAGAAAAATGTAGAATTGAAAAACTGTAAGGAAACTAACATACTTAGTTTTTTTATCTCTTTTTTAGTCTGTATCTTTCAGAAATTTTACTTTTTAAATTCTCAATTAAGAAATAAAAATTATGCAAACTACTGTTCTCAAATTTTAATTAGCCGTGTCAAATTGCAGTAATTGATAATTCGTAATTTTTAATTTGTAATTCGTAATTGTTCCTAATCTATGATACTTGAACTTGCCGACTGGCTCATCATCGTTTCTTTTCTGCTTCTCACTTTAGGAATTGGAATTTATTACACCAAAAAAGCAAGTGGCTCAACCGAAGACTTTTTTCTAGGTGGTCGCAATCTTCCTTGGTGGGTGGCAGGTACTTCTATGGTAGCTACTACGTTTGCAGCCGATACGCCTCTTTTGGTTACAGAATTAGTAGTAAAAAATGGAATTAGTGGAAACTGGCTTTGGTGGAACGGACTAATTGGAGGAATGCTCACTACTTTTCTTTTTGCTCGTTTGTGGCGAAAAGCAAAAGTTATAACTGATTTGGAGCTAATAGAATTACGTTACTCTGGAAAAGCTGCTAAATTTTTACGTGGTTTTCGTGCTGTTTATTTAGGGCTTTTTTTTAATGCTGTCATTATTGCTTGGGTAAATGTTGCGCTTGCAGCTCTTTTGCAAGTGTTTTTTGATATTCCTGCAAATCAGACTATTTATTATGTAGCTGCTGCAATGGTTATTGTAGTTATTTATTCCAGTCTTTCGGGGCTTTTGGGTGTTGCAATTACTGATGTTCTGCAGTTTGTTTTGGCAATGACAGGTTGTATTGTTCTTACTTATTTAGTGTTGGATAGTCCAAAAATTGGGGGAGTATCTGGTTTGATAGAAAAATTACCTGCAAATACACTTAATTTTTTCCCTCAAATTGAAAATTCTAGTAATACAGAATTAGTAAAAAATGGATTTCAGATGCTTAGTATTAGTTTGGCTACTTTTTTTGCTTACATAGGTATTCAATGGTGGGCAAGTTGGTATCCAGGGGCAGAACCGGGGGGAGGTGGATATGTGGCTCAACGTATGATGTCTGCTAAAGATGAAGAACACGCTTTTAAAGCAACCTTATTTTTTCAACTTGCACATTATGGTTTGCGTCCTTGGGTGTGGATTTTGGTGGCTTTATCAGCTATTATTTTATATCCAAATCCGATAGCAGGAGAAGAAAAGTTAGGTTATGTTTTGGCAATGAAGGACTTTTTACCTACAGGTTTGCGTGGTCTTTTATTGGTTGCTTTTTTTGCAGCCTATATGAGTACCATTTCTACACAATTAAATTGGGGAGCAAGTTATATAATTAATGATTTGTATCAACGTTTTTATAAGCCAAAAGCAAGCTCAAAAGAACTTGTTACAGCTTCAAGAATTGCAACATTTGTAATTATGCTTTTTGGAATCTTGGTTACTACACAAATAACCTCATTAGAAGATGCTTTTGTATTTTTGATAGAAGCAGGGGCAGGACTAGGAGCAGTTTTGATTTTGCGTTGGTATTGGTGGAGAATAAATGTTTTTAGTGAACTGGCTGCAACTATTACACCTCTTATTGGAGTTATTTTAAATAGAACTGTTTTACATTTAGAATCTCCATATTCCTTATTTTTTATTTTAGGATTTACGACAGTTGCTTGGGTATTAATTACATTTTTGACAAAACCTACTGATGAGCAAACCTTACAAAAATTTTATGAGCGAGTACGTCCTCAAGGTAGTTGGCAACCTATTCGTATTTCATTAAACCTTCCAAAACCAAAAAATCAGTTGCCGTATATGATTGCAGCTTGGTTTGTCGGAATTGCTTTAGGATATAGCTTTTTGTTTGGAATTGGGTATGCTATTTTTTCTAAATGGACTCTTTTCGGAATTTCTTTTGGAATTTTTATAGGAAGTATTTTGGTTATAAATTGGCTTGTCAAAAAAATTGCAGAAGAATAAGACAATTTTATCTAAAATTTGTTATCTTCGAAATAGTGTAGCGTACCTTTTAAGGTGCAAATACGTACTGTACGTATACTTTTGCAAAAATGACTAAAAAAGAAGATAGAAAAATGATAAGCTCTATTCCGATTACCCTTCCAGTTTTAGAAGATTCAGAACGGTTAGAATATGAACAAATAGACTGGCACAATTATAGAAAATTACTCACTATGTTTGAAAAAGATAGGAGTATTTTTGTTATGAATGATTATAAAACAATAGATCAATTAGAAGAATATATAGACTATCAACTTAATTTTGCTCAATATTCCTTCAAAAGAGGTGCAGCAGATTGGTTTTATAAAAGCAAGAAAACAGGCGAATATATTGGTGTTTTTAATCTTTATGATTTGAGTAAAGAAAAGCTAAACGATAATCACAAACGTTGTACAATAGGTTTTGCTACAACAGAAAATCACCGAGAAAAATATTATACGTTGGAAGCTATCGAAACGTTTAAAGAAGCTATCTTTAATCAATTAGATAAAAATTATATTCTTTCTTATACCACAAAAGAAAATGTTGCTACAATTGAGTTACTTCAAAGAGCAGGTTTTCAAAAAAGTGAAAAAGACTATATTCATAAAGAATATGTATATTATGAGCTTTTTAGATAATTATATTGTTAATGGAAACATCAGAAATGAATAGAAAAACTATATTTCTTTTAGCTTTCAAAAAAAGTCTGACACTTTTCTAAGTATCAGACTTTTTTTGAAATATTGAAACCTGAAATTTTATTTCTTCAATAAATCTCTAATTTCAGTAAGTAATAAAATATCTTGTGGTGTTGGTGCTTCTGGATTTTTTGGATCTTCTGCTTTTTTCTTTAATGAATTAAAGCCTTTAACAACAGCAAATACACAAAGAGCAATAATCAAAAATTGAATTATGATATTCAAAAAATTACCATAATTGATGCTTACAGCTTCGGTAGTAACTGTGCCTGTTGCATCTACAACAGCTTCTTTTAATACTAGCTTTAGGTCTGCAAAATCTACTCCTCCAGTTGCCAATCCGATAGGTGGCATAACGATGTCATTGACAAACGAAGTAACAATTTTTCCGAAAGCAGCTCCAATAATTACACCGACAGCAAGGTCGACTACATTGCCTTTAACAGCAAAATCTTTAAATTCTTTGATTAATCCCATAAGTTTATTCTAGTTAAGTTTGTATATGACTTTCGCAAATTTGCTTTCGGACAAAATTTTATTTTGTTTTTAACAAA